>JBDWSF010000018.1:0-608951 GCA_039985655.1 Algibacter sp.
TTAATAATAATAAAGTTGATGGATTTTTGAGAGGCGTAAAAATTGGATGTTATTTTAGAAGAAAATGATAAGGAAATGTGTAAATATTAAAGATTAAACGGTCAAATTATAGATGTATATTTTAATTTTTTTTGAAACCGAGAATACCCATAACAATTTCATATTTTTGTCCCATGACACATCAAGACACTATTGTAGCTTTAGCAACGCCTTCTGGCGCTGGTGCCATTGCGGTTATTCGTTTATCTGGAGATAAGGCAATTACCATTGCTGAATCTCAATTTAAATCTGTTTCTGGCAAGTTATTATCAAAACAGAAGACACACACGATACATTTAGGACATATTATAGACGGAGAACGAACTATAGATGAAGTTTTAGTATCTGTTTTTAAAAACCCAAATTCGTATACTGGAGAAGATGTTGTGGAGGTTTCTTGCCACGGTTCTAATTATATCCAACAGGAAATTATCCAATTATTTGTTAGGAAAGGTTGCCGAATGGCAACAGCTGGAGAGTTTACACTCCGAGCGTTTTTAAACGCTAAATTAGATTTAAGTCAAGCTGAAGCTGTAGCCGATTTAATTTCTAGTGATAATGAAGCTTCTCATCAAATTGCTATGCAACAAATGCGTGGTGGTTTTTCATCAGAAATAGCTAAACTTCGAGAAGAACTTTTAAATTTTGCATCTTTAATTGAATTAGAATTAGACTTTGCAGAAGAAGATGTTGAGTTTGCTGATAGAAGCCAATTTAAAGATTTAGTTGAACGTATCCGTTTTGTGTTAAAACGATTGATCGATTCTTTCGCTGTTGGGAATGTCATTAAAAACGGAATTCCAGTGGCTATTGTAGGCGAACCTAATGTTGGTAAATCGACACTTTTAAACGCGCTTTTAAATGAAGACCGTGCTATTGTATCAGAAATAGCAGGTACTACGCGTGATACTATTGAAGATGAAATTTCGATAGGAGGGATAGGGTTCCGATTTATCGATACTGCTGGTATTCGAGAGACTAAAGATGTTGTTGAAAGTATTGGTATTAAAAAAACATTTGAGAAAATAGATCAAGCTCAGGTGGTTGCGTATTTATTTGATAGTTCTAATTCCATTGAGAATTTAAAGTTGATTCAAATTGAAATTGAAAAAATTAAAAATAAATATCCTTTAAAACCACTTTTAATTATTGCTAATAAAGTAGATAAACTTTCTGAAAAGGAAAAGACTATTTTAAAAGCGAACATTGAAGGCATCGAATTATTATCTGCTAAAAAAAATATAGGTGTCGAAACTTTAAAGGACAAGCTTTTATCTTTTGTTAATACGGGCGCTTTAAGAAATAATGATACTATTGTAACAAATTCTCGCCATTACGATTCACTTTTAAAAGCTTTTGAAGAAATTGATAAAGTCCAACAAGGTTTAGGTTCTGGTTTATCAGGAGACTTATTGGCTATAGATATTCGACAAGCATTGTATCACTTCGGGGAGATTACTGGCGAAATTACTAATGATGATTTGTTGGGTAATATTTTTGCTAATTTCTGTATTGGGAAGTAACGAGGGATAACAAAGGAAAGCATAAGACTACAAAGAGCTAATAAACAGCGTTTTTATAAAAATTAATAGAGGTCAGTAGTTAGTTACATATAATTTGTTTGTGACTAACTTTTCCTTTTTCGACCATTTTAGTTATTAAGTTATTAAATATTGTTGCTTTGGTTTGAGCACGGTTAATTCTAAAACAAAATTCATTAAAGTATCTATTGATATTAAAATCGCTTACCCAAGAATATGTTGTTCTTATCCAAGATTTTACTTGATGAATCATTGTATGAAGTGCTTTAAAATTCATACCTCCATTACTTTCTATTTGTGTAATATTATAAGCCTTTGAAATTGGTCTGTAACCTATCCATTTATCGGTTATCACTTTAACTTCTCGACTAATATGATTCACAAAAATGTATTGAAGAGAACGCGCTGAAAAATCTTCAATTCTCATTGCATACATTCTTTTTACTTTTCCATCTTCAATTAGTTCAACCGCAGTAACAGCCTTCTTTTTCTATGCATTATAACTTCTACCAACTTTATCTTTTTTGCGTCCACCAAGCACAAATTCATCGACATGAACAACACCAGTCATAGGGCTATTTCCGCTACTCTCCATAGCTTCTCTAATTTTAAGCATAAATAAACGAGCTGTCTTTTCGGTAACACTAAAGCGAACTGAAACATAGCATGTTGAAAGGCTTTTTGTACTTGTACTCATTTCAAAAACAATAAAAAATGCTTTTCTAACTCCAAATTTCACCTTGTGAAAAAGTGTGTTTGATGTTGCTGATTCTTGATGAGAACAAATATTACAAGTTCGAGAAAAATCCTTTCTTATTTGAGCTTTTTTATGACCACATTTAACATATTCAAAACCATCTTTCCATTTAATATCTGCTAAATAATCTTTGCAATCTAAATCTGTTTTAAAACGATCAGCAAACTCTAGAAGGTCTTGACCTTTAAAAATATGCATAATTTTATTGAACTTAAAGATATGAATTTAAATACTGACCTCTAATAGTTTAATTTATAAATTATTTAATTTCAATTGTTTTACCACATTTTTTAGTAGTACCAGCCGTATTAAGTAGTATTGCTTCATTTGGGTAATACCATTTTTTTCCTGTAAAATCATAATTAAGACCTGAAGTACAAGGGAACTTAACTTTAGCACCATTATTATACATCACTCCTTTTGTTGAGTTACCTCTGTAGATATAAATAGTTCTCCCCGTTTTATTTACATAAACTACATTGTTATAACTATCTATAGATGAATTCATATCTTTATTAATAGCAGCGGCTTTCTTTTTAGCTGCTAATGCTTCAGGACTAGATTGCATTTTATTTTGGATTGCTGTCGCGGCATCTAAATAAGGCTGTAAAACTTCATTCTTTAACTTTTCCAATTTCGGATTAGATCCGCGAGTACTTGTTGACCCTGATTTAATTCCTTCTTTTAATGCTTTAAAGAAACCGCCACTTTTTTTCTTCTTTTTAGTGACATCATCTTTTCCTTTTCCACCATTACTAAGTATAGCTGCTAAAGTATAATTATCTTTATCTGTCCAATATGTTAGATAAAAAATATAATCTTTAAGAAAAACTAATCTTGTTTTTCCAGCATATTTACCTCTTCTTACCACATAGCCGTTTTGCTCTTGCATTTTTCTATTGCCTTCATAACTTGTACTCATATAAGAAATAGGAAATATTTCTTTATCAGCAAAAAAACGCTCTCTGCTTTCCCTTTTAGAGTCTGTTGGACTTTCAGGAAATAATTGAACTCTTAATTCTAAATTATCTTTTGGTTTACTTTTATCTGGCATAATTTTTTCAAAATTCACAAACTTATCAAAGCCACTATATTTTTCAGCTATTACTTTATAGTTACCTGGTTTAAAACTTTCCTTAATAATTTCACTTTGATTTTTAACTTCTTGTGCAATAGCAGTTGTAAAACCTTGTAATAAGAATGTAAATAATAATACTTTTTTCATGGTTGTTAGAGTTTATTAAATAATTAGTTTATTTTTTTATAATTTTTTTTGTAAATGTTTTGGTCATAGCTATTATTTTTAAAAAGTAAATACCTATTGGTAATGCAGATACATCAATAGTATTTGCAGTAGTTTTTGCCAATGTTTTACCTGTAGCGTCTATTAATACTAATTTATTAAAATTAACCGTGCTATTTACTATAATGGTGTTAATGCTTGGATTTGGGTAGACGCTAATAATAGGAGGAATAGCATCTTTAATATCGTTAACACTTAAAGTGTTACTTTCTGAAACGCTTTTAAAACCCATCCAATTTTCAGCGATATAAACTGACAAAGTACCTGTAGGAATTGTTAAATCAATAGTACTCTTATTATCAAAGGCATCTGTTGGTAATGTAGCTGGTGTAATACTTAGCGAAATTACTGTGCTTATTGGTGTGTTTTCAAAAATACGTTTACCAATACTCGTTACACTTTCTGGGATGGTAACATTGGTTAACCCTGTATTACCAAAAGCAGCTTCTCCAATTCTCTGTACACCGCTACCTAAATTAATAGTAGTTAAAGTACTATTATCAAAAAAAGCAGCAAAGTCAATGCTTGTTACGCTATCAGGTATCGTTACACTTGTTAAGTTGTTGTCTCTAAAAACACCAGCACTAATAATTGTTATGCTATTAGATATAACAACACTCGTTAATCCACTATTTAAAAAAGCATTTTCTCCAATATTCGTTACGCTATTTGGTATGATTACATTTGCCAAAGCTTTAGCATCTCTAAAAGCACGATTACCAATAGTTGTTACACTACTAGGTATGGTAAGAGAAGTTAACCCTGTATTAGCAAAAGCAGCTTCCCCAATACTCTGTATACTGTTACCTAAATTAACAGTTGTTAATACTGTATTATCAAAAAAAGCAGCAAAACCAATATTTGTTACACTATTAGGTATAGTAACATTTATTAAGGCATTACTTCTAAAAACATTATTTCCAATACTTGTTAGATTATTTGAAATGGTAACACTAGTTAATTGGTTATCTAAAAAAGCTCCATCTGCAATTCTTGTTACAGTATTTGGTATAATAACACTTGTCAAATTATTATTTTTAAAAGCTTCAAATGCAATACCATTTACAGTATAGATTTTTCCATTATCGGTTACTGTAGAGGGGATACTAATATTTATATTACTATTACCTGAAACTTTACTTGCTACAAAAACCTCATCAACACTACTACTATACATATAGTTAAATTGACCATCTGAGACAGTAGCTAGAGAACTAATAGAATTAAAACCGCTCCAATTAGCAGAAGAATAAGCCGATGAAGCACCTGCAGGAATTGTTAAATCAATAATACTATTATCATCAAAGACATCTGTTGGTAATCCAGCAGGTGTAGTACTTAGCGAAATTACTGTGCTTATCGGTGTGTTTTCAAAAATACGTCCACCAATACTTGTTACACTACCTGGAATGGTAACATTGGTTAACCCTATATTACCAAAAGCAGCTTCCCCAATACTCTGTACACCGTTACCTAAATTAATAGTAGTTAAAACACTATTATCAAAAAAAGCAGCAGCGCCAATGCTTGTCACACCATCAGGTATCGTTACACTTATTAAGTTGTTACCTCTAAAAACACTAGCACTAATACTTGTTATGGTATTAGATATAACAACACTCGTTAATCCACTATTCATAAAAGCACTTTCTCCAATACTCGTTACGCTATTAGGTATGATTACATTTCCCAAAGCATTAACATCTCTAAAAGCACGATTTCCAATAGTTGTTACACTACTAGGTATGGTAAGAGAAGTTAACCCTGTATTAGCAAAAGCAGCTTCCCCAATATTCTGTATACTGTTACCTAAATTAACAGTTGTTAATACTGTATTATCAAAAAAAGCAGCAAAACCAATATTTGTTACACTATTAGGTATAGTTACACTTATTAAGCCGTTACCTCTAAAAACATTATTTCCAATACTTGTTAGATTATTGGGAATGGTAACACTAGTTAATTGGTTATCTAAAAAAGCTCCATCTTCAATACTTTTTACAGTATTCGGTATAGTAACACTAGTTAATTGGTTATTGAAAAAAGCCCTATTTGCTATACTTGTTACATTGAAAATAGCACCGTTGTTTGTTACTGTGGTAGGTATGTTAATAGTAGTACTTGTATTGCCCGAAACTCTACCATCTACTCTAACTTCATTAAGAGTGGTATTGGTAACAGTGAAATAAAGATCTCCGTTATTAAAAGTAATTTGTGCAAATATATTGCAGGTTAGCATTATTAATAATAAAGTAAATAATTTTGTTTTCATAATTAAATTAGATTTTGAACAAAAATGCATCTTTAACCAGGTATTTATTTTATTTTTTTCTGAAAGCGCTTTGTTTTTTTCTGAATAGATTGATAAAGTATTTTTTTTTAAGGAAAACATCAAAAGTGATTATTAAAAGCTAAAAATTACTTAAAAACCTATCTTAAAATGAAGAATGAATTATTTCAAGAAGTATTATCTAAATCATAACTCTAGTATAGCGCAAAAAAAAATTTAAGTGATTAAAAAAAATAAAATGAGGTTTTAGAAAAAACCCCGTATTACGTAGCTCAAAAATTGCTAAGTTGCATTAAATTTCAAGTTCAATTTTATGCGCTTTCAACTATTTATATATTTATTGTTTTCATTGATGGCTTCAGCCCAAACTTCAGTTTTAGATAGCTTACAACATAGATATAAATCTAAGCTTGATTCAGACAGTTTAAAATTAGAAAGTTGCCTAGATCTGGCAAAGTACTATATGAATGTTGATGTAAGAAAAGCATCTCCTTATTTAAATGAAGCACTTGAATATTCTAAAAATTTAAAAAACAAACAATTAACAGCAAAGATATTTAATAGCTTCTCTTTACTTCATAGAGCAAGTGGAAACGAATTAAAGGCTTTAGAATTTGCAATTGATGCTAAAAAAATCATAGATATTTACGGAACTAAACAAGAGAAAATTATTGCAAACAGCGAGTTGTTAAATAGTTATATTAATACTGGAGATTTTGAAAAAGCAATTGCCTTAGCTGAATTAAACAAAAAATTAGTATTAAGTGAGCCTTCATCAAGCAACAAAGCAAGATTGTTTTTTGATGCAGGAAATGTTTATAAAATTGTAAATAATTATTCAGAAGCAAAAAAGAACTACAGTCAAGCTATTAATATATGTAAAGAAATAAATTTTGTTCCTGGTGAAATGGTAATGAAAGTAAAATTAGGATTGCTTTTTATTGCCGAAAAACAATATGATAGAGCAATTTTAACGTTTAAGGAAACCTTAAAATATTATGAAAAAGTAAAACAACCAACACGACAAGGAACTTCTTTTTTACATTTAGGAAAATCATATTCACTTAAAGGAGATTCTAAAAAAGCAATACCTGAGCTACTAAATGCACTATTTTTTTTTGAAAAAACAGGGGCTAACTTATTTCAAAAAAATGAAATTCAAGAGCTATTATTTTATAATTATGCTATCCTTGGAGAATCTTCAAAAGCTTTAAAATTTAAAACACAGTATAAACAGTTACGAGATAGTATTGTATCTAAAAACAAGACTAAATTAATAGAAGGCCTTAAAGTAAAATATGATACAGATAAGCTTTTAGCAGAAAAAGAAATATCTAAACAAAACACACTATTATTAAAACAGAAGGTCAAGTTAAATAAATACTTTTTTTTGGCAATAACGGGGCTGTTAATAGTGTTGTTGGTAATAGGCTTATTTTTATTTTTACGATATAAAAATAAACAAAAAACTTTTTTTTTAGCATCAGAACTTAAAGAAACACAAAAACGCTTAGTTGTAGAAAAGCAGTATAGAAACTCTGAATTAAAAGCTTTAAATGCTCAAATGAATCCCCATTTTATTTTTAATACATTAAATTCAATACAAGAATACATTGTGTTAAACGAAAAAGATTTAGCGAGTTCTTATTTAATTAAATTTTCGAGATTAATCCGTATTTATTTAGAGCATAGCAAAGAAAATGAAGTAGTCCTTTCTGAAGAAATAAAAGCACTAAATATATATTTAGAGTTAGAAAAAAACAGATTTGAAGATCTATTAAATTATGAAATTTCTATAGCAGAAAACATAGATCTTAATTCTATTAAAATACCATCATTGTTTATTCAGCCTTATGTAGAAAATGCTTTAAAACATGGCTTACTTCATAAAAAAACAGATAGAAAACTTAGTATTATTTTTACTTTAAACGATAATGTTTTGCATTGTAGCATTAAAGATAATGGTATAGGCATTGAAGCTTCAAAAAAATTGAATGCTAAAAGAAATCCTTTTCATAAATCTTTTGCAACAAGTACAAACGAAAAACGTGTAAGATTATTAAATTCTAATAGAACCAATACAATAAAAGTAGAAACTAAAAGTCTTGTAAACGGTATAAATGATGGTACTGAAGTTATAATTAAAATACCTCAATAAAATAATATATGAAAGCATTAATAATTGACGATGAAAACAAAGCAAGACGTTTGTTAGAGCGATTGTTAGAAGAGCAATGTCCAGAAGTGAAAACAATATTTCATGCCACAGATTTAGAAGAAGGTATTGCTTGTATTAATAGAGAACAGCCAAATATTGTGTATTTAGATATTGAAATGCCAAAATATTCTGGATTACAAATATTAGAGTTAATGGGAGACGTTCCTGTAAACTTTCAAATTATATTTACAACAGCTTATAATCAATATGCAGTAGATGCTTTTAAGTTGTCTGCCATAGATTATTTATTAAAACCAATAGATATTCAAGAATTAAAATCTGCTACCGATAAAGCCATATTAGCCATTAAAGGAAACAAGATAAGTTATCAACTCGAAAACTTGAAAAAAGCTTTTAATCAACTGGCATTAAACAAAATAGCGCTTGAGGTTCCAAAAGGTGTTATTTTCATTTCCCATAACGATATTATTTTTTTTGAAGCAGATGGTATGTACACTAAGGTTTATTTAGATAATGAAGATTCAGAATTAATATGTAAACCTTTAAAATATTTTGCAGAGCAATTAAGTAATCTTCCTATATTTTATAAGCCACATCGTTCATTTCTAGTTAATTTAAAACATATAAAAGAATTGTCTAAAAAAGATGGTTATCATTTAATAATGACTAATAGTAGAACCATTTCTATATCTAAAGATAAGCGTCAAGATTTTATGACTGTTATAAACCAAGTTTTTAATACTTAAATATAATTCAGAAAAAAATATTACAAAATCAAAGATTTAAAGAAGTATTACGAGTTAAATGAACATAAAATATCTTTATTTGAATCGTTTTTTTCAGCGTAAAATAATAGCTTCGGATAAATCTAACGCGTGAAATATTACATCTATAAAGTAATGAAGCCAACTGGTTATTTGATTTTTTCTTTGCCCAATTTCTAAAGAATCATAGTATTCCTTATTTTCTTTTTCAATACTTGTAGAAAGACTAATTAATAAAGGGCTACCTTATAAGTTTGTAAAAGTGCTTTTTCTGCAATCACGATTCCAACTCTTCCGTTACTATCTTCAAAAAGATGAATGCTTTCAAAACATATATGACTTTCAGGTTTCTAAAAACAATCTTTTTATAACACTTCAAAAATAGTTGTACATTTATCCAATAAACAACAGCCAAAAGAAAGATAAAGTATACAGCTTTAGTACACCTAAACTGCTACAAACCCAATAGAATAAGCAAATATTACATATTGTATCGGGAAATAAATTTATTTATCTTTAAAAAGCACCCCCTATTACAAACTATTGTTTGTTTAGGTTATGGATTAAATCGCTTTCACTTAATGTTTTTAGGTTTAAAAAAAGTTAAATTTTATAAGCATACTAGGAGAAAAACCAATATTATACCTGTTAGATAAGTCATATTGAGATCGGCTATTTGCCATTCTATCTTGTCCAGAAAGATTTTTTTGATTGTAAAGATTTGTAGCAGCTAAACCAATAACCGTATTCCATTTATGATGCTTAGGTATAAAGTTATATGATAACGATATGTCTAATTGGTGTTGATCAGGGTATTGATCATATTGAATATCTCCATTATCTGAATAAGTAAGATTAAGTGGATTAACCTGATTAATAGGAGGACCATTTAAATAGAAATGACGAATATCTTCTAAACTTTTTAAACCTGATTTATATTTCCACCCTGTAGAAACTTTAAGTTTTTTGTACGAATATGAAAAAACAGCATTCAATTGGTGAGTTTGGTCCCAAATAGAACGAAAACTGTCTTCTTGAATATCGTCAAATTGAGCTAAGGTTTTAATAAGGGAATAACTAACCCATGCATCTATATTTTTACACGATTTCCTAACTAAAAAATCGGCTCCATATGTTGTGTAATTCCCTATAAAATAAAAATTTGTGTTTGTTATATCATAGAGGTCATAAGTAGCAATATTATCGGTCTTTTTATAATAACTTTCAACATCAATCAGCCAATTATTTTTTTTATAAAAGCCACCAATCATTCCTTGTCTTCCATTAACAACAGGAATATTATTGTTATTAGACAATGTCCAATTAAATTGTTCTACACCCGATCCTATACTCTTTCGCCCGGATATATTATTTAAAAATTGATTATAATCACCCAGACTAGCTTTTAAAGTAATATTATTATCGAACTTAAAATTGACTAACATTCTAGGTTCTATATAAATATTTTTTTCTTTTAAAGAATAGTAAGAAGTTCTTAAACCAAACTTAAATGTAAAAGGTTGTGTGTTCTTAAGAAGAAAATCAGAGTATAACGAAAATAAGTTCGCACTACTAGGGTTAACACCTTCTGTCAATTTGCCCATAGGACTTATTATGGTTCTATCTCCCGAAACATCATAATTGATAGCCTCTAAACCGACATTTAAAATATTTTTATTTTTAAATTTTGTAGTAGTAGTCGATTTAAAACTCAAATTATTGACGACATTATCATACGAATTTGAAGTTAAAATTCTTCTGCCAGGTGGTGCGTTTTCATTATAAAAGCTTTGACTAAATTTAGAATAAGTGACAAATGATGACGTAGATATTGCAGAATTCCATTTTACATCATGTGCTAAACTAAAGCCTATATTTTCCAGATTTATATTTGCCGTAACTAATGTGTTTAAAGGAGTTGGAGGAGGTTCACCAGGACGAGGTTGAGTTTCTATAACTTGTCTAGCTACGATATCTAATGTATTTGTAATGTATAAAGAGCTAAATTTCAGTTTATTGTTTTTGTTTAATTGAAAATTTGATTTTAAGTTATAATCAGCAAATTTGAAATCGAAAGTTTCTAAATTTAGTTTGCTTTGTGCATTTGCTCGACTAATTAGAGACTCTTGAAAAATAAAATCTTCAACCGCTTTAATCTTTGATGTTTCAACATCAAAAGGGTAGGAAGATCGAGTACCTACCTGAATACTCCATTTATCTTTTATGATAGGAATATTGGCACTGGCTAAATAAAAAGAAGTCGCTGTCCCTATACTGTAGCTTGTAGAATCTGCTATTTTATCACTTGTGTTCAGTTCTATTAAACCTGAAATGCTTCCTCCATTTATAGCTGAATAGCCACTATGCTTTACACTTATTGTTTTTAATAAATCGGCATTATAGGGTGAAAATGTACCAAAGTAATGCCCATTGTGATAAATAGGAATATTATCGTAATACACTAATGTTTTATCAGGATCGTCGCCTCTAAATGCCAAACTACCTGCTTTTCCATTAGAACTATTAATCCCAGGTAAGGTTTCTATACTGTTAAATATGTCGGTTTCCGTTTCTCCAGGAAGTAATCCTGCATCTTTCACCTTAATTTCAATACTCTGATTGTCACTATTATATTTAATTCCACTTGTAAGGTAATTAATGAAAACGTTGTCTAAAGTAATTTCAACAGGAGATAGCGTAATAGATTTACAAATTGCTAGTTTATTAGTGGATATGATTTGCTCTTTATAGCCTGGATATTTGATGTGTATGGTTTTCCAATTATTAATATTTACATATTTAACAAAAGACTCGCCTTCATAAATAAATACTAATTTATCATTTTCGTTGCTAACTGTAGCTCCAATTATTGGGGTATTAAACTCCGAATCTATTATCGTAAGACATAATCTAAAATTTGTATTAGCAACATAAGGACTAACTAATACAGTGCCGTTATCTAATAGTTTAAAATTAAATGCTGTTTCCTTGCTCAAGTATTTTAAAATGGGCTTTAAGCTTTGGTCTTCTAAAGGAATTACAGTAACCTTTTGGAGAAGTTGCGGGTCATAAGAAAAGGTAACTGTATTGTTTTTTTCAATACTATTAATATACTCTAAAAGAGGAATTCTATTATTATTTTGAGAATAAAAACTCAGTGAAAAAAAGGAGAGTAAAAAGAATATTCGAATTTTCATAAAAAATTTCTAGATAAAGGGTGCTATAAATGGCAAAACCCATTTATTTTTTTGAGATGTATACTATTGAATCTTTAATAGTATAATTTAAACTTAGCGGAGATAAAATCATTTCTAATGCTAAATTCAAATCATTATTTACATATTTCCCTGTAAACATTTTACTTGTAACCTGTTCGTTCTCAATTTTGTAGTCAATTCCGTATTTTAAACTAAGTGAAATTAATACTTCTTTTAAAGGCGCGTTATCAAAACTCGTAAAGTTACTTATCCAACTAGGCGCATTGTTATTAAATGTCGTTTCTTTGATAGTCTTACCATCAAATTTCACGCCCGTATTAGCGGTTAATGTATACTGCGATTTTTTAAGGTTCGCTTTTATTTTTCCTTCGTAACAATTTATTGTAGTGAATTCTTGGTGACTAAAAACATCAAATTGAGTTCCTAAAACCTGAATTGTACCGTTGTTAAAAGAAACATCAAACTTGCCTTTGTCTTTTTGAATATCAAAGTAAACTTGTCCTTCTACTTTTACGGCTCTATTTTCTTGCCAATTGTAATTATTAAAACTTAAATGAGAATTAGAATTTAAAATAACCGTAGAACCATCGGGTAATGTTATATTTTTCACCTCTTCATTATAATAATAGTAATTCGTAGTGTCAAAAAAACGATATTGGATAAAATAAGCAACACCTATAAATAATAGAAGGCTAGCTGCTATGTTCATAAAAGAAAACAAGCGAACTACTTTTCCTTTTTTTTGAGGTTGTTTCTCAATTTCAGTTTTCAAATCTTGGTACGTTTTTTTGGTTTCGGGTAAAGACCAAGATGCTGTTTCACTAATAATTTTTTCAACAACATTAAAATCTTCATCTTTTTTTATGGCATCTAATTCTTTATCACTTAACTCGCCGTTAAGCCATTTCAAATATAAATTTTCATTGTTAGAATTATTACTCATATTAATAGTACACTTCAGGAATAATTTTCCCTATTAAATTTTAAATGTTTTTAATTCTTTTACCTCTCTTTTAAGTTGTTTTAAAGCAATACTCATTCTGTTTTCGACTGTTTTGATACTCACATCTAATAAAATCGCAATTTCTTTAAATTTCTTTTTATCTATTCTATTAAGTAAAAAAACAGTTCTGCTTTTCTCTGGTAAATTAGCAATAGCCAGTTCTAGTTTTTCTTTGAATTCTTTTTCTATTGCGGCAGATTCTGGAGTTTCAATTTCATGTTGTTGTGTGTAGGTTTTAGTGAAGTTTAATTTCACTTTTTCATGACGCTTAACATTTAAAAAAAGGCGATTTGCAATTGCAAACAAATAGCTTTTTACAGTATTAAAAATAACATTTTTACAGATATTCCATAGTTTAACAAAAGTTTCTTGAGTAATATCTTCTGCCTCATCCAAATTGCCGTTTTTGTAATAAATAAAGTTTCGGATTGAGGTGTAATATTCTTCATAAATAGTACTAAAAACAGCTTCTTCACAAACTGATATGTCTTTTGTTTTTTTCAAAAAAAATGATTATTTGGAGCTAAGGTAGAAAAAACAGTAGGAAATATTTAGGGTATTTTTTTTCTGAGGTGTATTGTTATTGAAATTTCTATGAATACAACATTATTTATAGTACTCTAATTTTGGGGAAATTAGAGAAGTAGAAGTTGAAGAACAGTTAGATGAAAATTAAATCTTAACCTTTTTAAATTATTTATTTTATTATGTATAAAAATTTGATTTTAATAATTGTATTTTACGCTACTGCATTTTGTAACGCTCAGGTTTATACTTTTGATTTTGATTCGAATACAGAGTCGGTATCGGCTGGAGGTAGTAATAGGAATATCGTTCAAACTGTTAATGGAGTTACTGTAACCATTAGTTCTGATAATGATATTTTATTTTCTAAAATCACTCAAGTTTCATATTTTGAAGGGGTTAATGGAACTAGTGGCTCTTTTTTAACAACTTCATGGAGAAACAATACGTTGCATTTTGAATTTTCAGAGCCCGTTTTTATAGGTGATATTGTGGCTACAAAATTAGGAACTGGAATTCTAAATCAAGTGTATACCAATACGTCGTTAGGCGCTACTGATGATCCTATAGCTGTTGATTTTTTAACAGCTCAACATATTAGTTTAGGCTGGCAAAATGTGACGTCTTTTAAAATAGAAAATAATTTACCTGCCACAGTTGTCCCTTTTTGGGACAGCCTTACTTTTATCCCAATGAGCGAATTTTCTAATTCACAAACCTATGTTCCTGATACTACTTTTGAGCAACATTTAATAGATCAAGGTTTAGATGATGTTTTGGATGATTATGTCAATACATCAAATATTTTATTTAAAAATATTTTGAGTTTTTCGGGTGTTAGTGATTTAACTGGGATAGAAGATTTTCTTAGCTTAGAATATTTCTTCTGTAGAGATTGTCCTGATTTAACAGGGGTGGTGGATTTAACGACTAATTCAAATTTAATACTTATTTTAATTAATAATTCGAAAATTACTGATATCGATTTATCTACTAATACAAAATTAAAATACCTGCAATTAATTGACAACAAATTAACCGATGTAGAATTTCCTTTAGGCGCTGATTTATTGAGTGTTGATATTGAAAACACTAATATAGAAAGTTTAGATTTTTCTAATTATCCAAATTTAACGAGTCTTAAATTAAATAACAATTCGTTAATAAGTTTAAACATTGCTAATGGTAATAATAATGATTTATCTACTTTTAGAGCTGCTGAGAATCCAGAATTAAGTTGCATACAAGTCAGTAATGTAGCTTTTGCCAATGCTAATTTTACCGATGTTGATGATGGTGTTATCTTTACTACAGACGATTGTAGTTCCACCTTATCTTTAGATCAAAAAACTAAAGAAGATTCGGCAATTCGTATTGCTTTTGATGCTATTACTAAAACGGTAACTTTAACTGGAGATATTGATAGTATATCAGTTTATAATCTTTCAGGAAGTAAAATATATGAGGGAAACTCATTATTTATCTCCACATTAGGTTGGTCCCAGGGGATTTACATTTTAAAAGTGAAAAGCAAAAATGGCAAGTATAGTAACACCAAAATTTTAATATAAAGTTTATAAAGAAAAATACCGCCTAATATTTAGTTATTAAAATTTAAACTTAATTACTTTGAAATAAAGACAACTCCCCCTTTTACGTTATTATCTGAGCACAAAACAGGTTCTATAAGTAAGAGTCACCTCTTATAAAATACGTACCACCTCTTATTTAGTAGTATGGTTATTCACTCTAAATTTGTGTAATTATTTTATTATGCACGATTGTACGAACTTAAAAGAGTCTAATTTAAAGGCTGTAACAGTGCTTGTTTTTTTGTTTATACTTTCCTTTTCTTCTCTATTTGCTCAGGAGCCTTCTATTAAATTAAAGATAAAAACTCTTAAAAGAGAAATAAACAAAACCAAAGGAGGTCATAAACTTAAGTTGTTAGATAGTTTAAATAATCTTGCCTTATATAAGCCAGAATACCAATACGATTCTATAGCAAGAACTACCATAGCATACGCTTTAGAATTAGATTCTCTTAACATAGCAGGAGAATGTACATCACACCTTATTTATTATTATGCAAATAGAACCGAAGAACCAGAAAAAGGCTTAAAATTATTTATAAGTTTTAAAAAACAGATTTTAAAAATAAATGATAATACATTATTGGCTAATTTATACATAAATGGAGGAGATAGTCATGTTTATACAAATGCCCTTAAGTCAGCCATTCCGCTTTACAATAAGGCAGAAGAGTTTGCTTTAAAAGCCGAAGACAGTGTATTGTATGCTAAAGCGAGATCTTATAAAGGTGGAGTTCTTGGAGATATGGGAGAATATGCAAAAGGATCGCAGATACTTTCAGAAGCTGCAAAAATACTTCGAAATAAAAAAGACACCTTAGGCTTAGTTACAACTCGCAATACTTTATCCGTACTCTATAGTAAAATGGGTTTTTTTAAAGAAGCAAAAAGGGAGCGAGATGAAGTTATTAATCTCTTATTACTAATTAAAGATTACCTTGGTTTACAATCTGATGTCTATAATGCCTCAATAGATGCAGATAAAATAGGGGACCAGAAGTTACGTATCGCCCTTCTTAAGCGAGCTTATAATTATGGTATGAAATCTAATGAAGGATTCCCTCTTAAACCTATAATTAGTTATGACCTACTAAGTGCTTATGCAGATAACGATAGTTTGGTTAAAGCTAAAACGTATTATAAAAAAATTCAAAAAGAATATGCTACTAAAAATCCAATTCCATATGAAGATATCTATAGATCGGCTTTAGCTGACTATTTTTTTGCAACTAACGATTTTAATAGCGCATTAATTCAAGCGCAAAAAGCGCTGGATATTCTTTTAGAAGAGAATCATGCTGAAGGAATACATGAAACTTATAATCGATTATCTAGAATTTACAAAAGACTTAATGATTTTGAAAATGCATATGCTTTTTCCATGAAGTATGTTAAGTTTAAAGATTCTATCAATAGTATTCAAAACGCTACGGCATTATCCTATTATCAAACATTATATGAAACAGAAAAACGTGATTTCAAAATAGCAAATCAGAAAGCAGAAATTTTTTTATTAGATTCAGAAAATAAATTAAACAGACGGTGGATGTTATATGGAGGGGCTAGTTTATTGTTACTGTTTTTAATAGCTTATTTGTTACGTTCAAGAAAATTTATATGCGCAAAGCAAGAATTACAAGAAAAATTCTCTCAAAGTTTGATAAATCAACAAGAAAAAGAGCGTATCTATTTATCAAGAGAGCTGCATGATAGCGTGGGTCAAAAATTAATGCTATTATCAAAAACAGTTAAAAAGCTAGGAAGCACCAAAGCAGAGTGTCTGGCAAATTCAAGTTTAGAAGAAATTCGACATATTTCCAGAGGATTACATCCTTCTAATTTAGAACGTTTAGGCTTAACTATGGCCATTAACGCTATGATATATGAAATAAATGCGAATACAGATTTATTCTTTTCAGAAGTTATTGAGTATATTGACGGAAATTTATCTAAAAAATCAGAATTACATTTGTTTAGAATTATTCAAGAGACTTTAAATAACATCGTTAAACATTCTGAAGCTAAATCTGTAAAAATCAACATTCAAAACACAAAACAGACTATTGAAGTTTTTATTAGTGATAACGGTAAAGGTTTTAACATGAATAAACAACAAACAGAAGGAATGAACTTAGGAATGAAAACAATAGAAGAACGTGCTAAGATAATTAACACAAATTTGAAAATTGAAAGTAATTTAGGAAAAGGAACTGTAATGACATTAAGTATTCCAACACAAACATAAAATGAATAGACTAATAACATATATGTTTTTAATATTTTCTTGTATTGCATTTTCGCAAGAAGATTCTTTACAGGTTGAAATTCAAAAACTAAAAGGTGAAATAGCACAGGCTAAAGGCGGTAAGAAACTAATATTGTTAGATGGTTTATGTGAATTAATAAAATATAAATCAGAATACCAATACGATTCTATAGTTAAAGAAACTATAGCGCATGCTATAAACTTGGGTTCTGTTAATATAGTAGGGAAGCATACTGCAGATCGTATTTATTTTCTGGCTCGAGAAGGTCAAGCCAAAAAATCAGTAGAAGTTTTTAATGATTTCATAAAAAATGAATTTAAAGGGATAGAAGACTCAATTTATGCGCGACTATATTTAAATGCGGCTTTGGGGACTTACCATTCAGGGGAAACTAAAGAGTCAATACCCTATTATCAAAAAGCTAGCGAATATGCTTTGAAGGTTAAAGATTCAATGATTTTAGGCAAATCAAAAGTATATATATCTGATGCATATGCAAGTCTTGGGCAATTTGCAGAAACAGGTTTGATTTTGGATGAAGCTCAGACTATTTTTGAAAGAACAAAAGATACATTTAATTTGATGCTTGCAATTAATTCAAGAGCAAACTTATACAGTCGACTAAAATTCGTTAAAGAAGCAAAACCAATAAGAAATGAGCTCATCAAATTAGCTCTTGGACGTAAAGATTATAGAATGTTACAATCTGCTTATTATAATATGTCAATAGACGACGCAACTAATAAAGATGTAGAAAGCAGAACTTATAATTTAAAAGAAGCTTTAAAATATGCTAAACTTGCAAGTAATATAAGTTATGAACCTAAAATTTTAATTGCTTTACTTGAAACGTATTCTGAGTCTAATAAAATAAATGAGGCCAAAAATATATTAAAGACTATTAAGAGACACCCACAATATTCAGAAAGCGAATGGTCTAATGTATATAGTTACATACAAGCTTTGGCTAATTTCTATTTAGCGTCTGCTGATCATAAAAAAGCGATTGAGTTAGCCGAAAAATTATTAAAATTAAGTAAGAATGATGATTTTGATTATGCTTTATACAATTATCGCTTTTTAGCTAGGGCATACGAAAAAGATGGAAACGTCAAAAAATCCCATGAATATTATAAAATATTTTTAAACTTTAGAGATAGTATCTATCGTGAAGAAAATGTAAAAGCACTGACTTATTATCAAACCTTATATGAAACAAAGAAACGTGATGCTACTATTGAAAGTCAAGAATCTGAAATAGCCTTACTAGATGCAGAAAGTAAGATAAAATCACAATGGATACTATTTGGAAGTATTAGTTTATTAGTATTTTTTATAATAATTTTTTTATTACGTTCACGAAGTTTTGCCCTCTCCAAACAAGTATTACAAGAACAGTTTTCTCGAGAGCTGATAAATGAGCAAGAAAAAGAGCGTACTCGTTTGGCAAGAGAATTACACGATAGTGTAGGACAGAAGTTAATGTTATTAACTAAATCAACCAAGAAAAAAGAAGATACCAATTCTGAAAAATTAGCAAGTTCTACTTTAGAAGAAGTTAGAGAAATAGCAAGAGGTTTACATCCTTCAAATCTTGAACGTTTAGGCTTAACAGAATCTATTAATGCATTAGTATATAGTGTTAATAGAAACACAGATTTGTTTTTCACTGATGAGATAGAAAATATAGATAATATCTTGTCTAAAGAATCAGAGTTACACCTTTACAGGATTATTCAAGAAACGTTGAGCAATATTGTAAAACATGCAGAAGCCAAAGCAGTTAAAATGAATATTAAGAGAACAAAAGAAACGGTTGAAGTTGTTGTAAGTGATAATGGTAAAGGCTTTGATATAGAAACTAAATACAAGAGTATGAGTTTAGGATTAAAAACCTTGTTTGAGCGTGCTAAAATAATGAAAGCTAAAATTAACCTAAATAGTAACAACGGAACAGGAACAGTAATGATATTAAATATTCCAATTTAATCTTAAAAAATGAATAGACTAATAACATATCTGTTTTTAATATTTTCTTGTATTGCATTTTCTCAAGAAGATTCTTTACAATTTAAAATTGGTAATATTCAAAATAAAATCAAACTATCAGAGGGTGCTGATAAATTATATCTCCTCGATAGTTTAGCTGAATTAATAAGGTTCAAAATAAAATATGAGTATGATACAATAGTAAAAGAAACAGTTGATTATGCCTTTGAAATGGATTCCATTCCTCTAGGGCTCAAGCATACAAGGAATTATATCTATTATCTTGTAAACAAAGTGGGGAAAACTGATGAAGCAATTAGGTTTTATAATGCTTTTTTAAAAAGAAAAATTGATACTACACATTTCAGTAAATCAAACCAAAAAGCTTATGCGAGACTTCAACTCGTGATAGGAGATGCGTATTATTTTTCTGGTAAGATTAATGGGTCTATTCCTTTTTATGAGACGGCTGAACGATTTTCCTTAAAGGCTAAAGATACTTTTAGATATTTACTGGCTAAAGATTATAAAAGCACATCATATGGCGATATAGGAGATTATGTTTCTGCCTCTAAGTCATACAAGGAAATTGCAGAACTAGCAAGAAAAAGAAAAGATAGCTTTCGAGTCGCTAGTGCGAGAAGTGGATTGGCAACTATATATAGCAGAATGGGCTTTTTTGATGAGGCAGAAATCTTGAGAGAAGAGAATATTGACTTTTATGAGTCTGTACATGAGTATGATGCCGAAAGGGGCCATAAAAGATTAATAGCTGTTTATTCTAATGCCTCCATCGATGCCGAAAAAAAAGGGGATCATCAAACGAGAATTAAGCTTCTAGACAAAGCTCTAAAGCACATGGATGAACCAGGGGTTAATAAGATTCAAAGGCCTCTCCCTATTTATGGTCTCACTCGAGCATACGCTGAAATTGGTGATATTCCTAAGGCAAAATACTACTTTAACGAGATGGAAACTAAGTATAAAATTCAAAAGCCTATTCCTTATCATTCGCAGTACATGGAAGCAAGTGTAATATATTATATAGCCATAGAAGATTTTATTAATGCTAGAATAGCTGCAGAAAAAGCGTTAAAGCTATTTGAGACTGCTAAAGCCGTTGATGGTATTTTTGAAACTAAGGAAAAATTAGCTGAAATCTATAAAGAATTAGGAGAAATAGGGAAGTCGTATACGTATTATGAAGAAGCTAACAAATTAAGAGACTCAGTACAGAGTGTGCAAAAATCGAATGCCTTATCCTATTACCAAACGTTATACGAAACAGAAAAGCGAGATGCGACTATAGATAATCAGAAATCAGAAATAGCATTATTAGATGCACAAAACGAAATAAAAAAATATTGGTTGCTATTTGGAGGATTAGGATTATTGGCTCTGTTTTCAATAATCTATTTAACACGTTCTCAAAAATTTGCTGTTACTAAACAAAAATTACAAGAACAATTTTCGCAAGATTTGATAAACGAACAGGAAAAAGAACGCACACGTTTATCAAGAGAGTTGCATGATAGTGTAGGTCAAAAATTAATGTTGTTATCTAAGCAAACCAAAAATTTAGGGCATGCTAATATGGAAAATTTAGCAGATACCACATTAGAAGAAATACGAAGCATTTCTAGAGGTCTGCACCCATCAAACCTTGAACGTTTAGGATTATCAGAAGCCATCAATGCATTGGTTTACAATATTAATGCAAATACAGATTTGTTTTTTACAGAAGAGTTGGATAATATTGATAATGTATTATCTAAAGAAGCAGAGTTGCATCTTTATAGAATAATCCAAGAAACATTAAGTAATATTGTAAAACACGCAGATGCTAAAGCCGTTAAAATGAATATTAATAAAACAAAATACGCTGTTGAGGTTTTAGTAAGCGATAACGGCAAGGGCTTTGACTTTGAAACAAAGTTTAAAAGTATGAGCCTAGGTCTAAAGACTTTGTTTGAGCGCGCTAAAATATTAGACGCACAGATGAATTTAGAAAGTAAAGTAAATAAAGGAACTATAATGACATTAAATATTCCTATTTGATATGAATAAAAAAGACCTTACAATAGTTATTGCAGACGACCATCCTATGTTGTTAAAAGGATTGAATAATGAATTAGTGGCTAATGGCTATAATGTTCTAGCACAGGCATCCAATGGTATACAAGCCTTAGAGCTCATATTAAAATTGCAACCAGATATTGCATTGCTAGACATAGATATGCCCATGCTTTTAGGTTTTGAAGTCATTAAAATGGCGAGAGAAAAAGGATCTAAAACAAAATTCATCATATTATCTTTTCATAAAGAGTCGTATTATATAGTACAAGCTAAAACATTTCAAATAGACGGCTATCTTTTAAAGGAAGATGGTTTTTTTGAAATAGACCATTGTATTGATGAGGTCCTAAAAGGAAATGTGTATTTTAGTAAATCAATTAACGATAAGCCTCTAAGTATAGCTAGTGAAGAGCTTAAGCGTCTTAGTTTACTCACTTTATCTGAAACAAAAATATTAAAACTTATTTGCCAAGAAATATCGAATCAAGATATTGCAGATTCTTTATCTTTATCTATAAGAACTATTGAAAAACACCGTAGTAATATCATTGAAAAACTGGGGCTTAAAAAAGGGAATAATGCGCTTACAAATTGGGCTTTAGTGAATAGAAGTACCATTTTATCTCAATAATATACGTGCTGGTACGTAATTATTACGTGTTAGTTCTTATAGTGTATATTAATTTTAGAACATACATTGCATTATATGAATTATGATAGGAGTAAGGAATGCAAATTGTATTAGCTCACAGTAATAAAGAATATGTAGAGCAATTTAAACTATTCTTTTTTAAAAATGGCTTTACAAATATTCATGTTTTTTATGATGGTTTTGAAGCTTTAAGTCACATTATACGAAATCGTAGCCAGTTAGTAATTCTTGAAGAAGAGTTACCTGGTCTAAATGCGGCAGATATGAAGATGGCACTGACTTTTAAGGGTATTAAATCTAAGTTTGTAATTTTAGGGTCTAAAGACATAAAATGTCATAAAACATGCATAGTACAATCCATTAGCTATAATATAATTAAAGGTTTTCCAGCAAAAAAGATATTCTCTAAATTAAAAACAGAACTTATGTTGAATAACGTAGGTTAATTGATTTTTAACTGATTATAGGACTTCTAGGTCTTTTATATGTAAAGGCCTAGATAAATTTATATACTGCCTCTTATTTTGTAACTATTTACGATTTAAATGGAAGACTAGTGTATCAGGCGTTAAACTATAGAGATTCTAGTATAGATATATCCTATTTAGAATTACGGATGTATCTGGCAGCCATCTCTAATACTCAAAGCATAGTAAGAAAACGATTGATGAAAGACTAAAAGTAAGAATACAAATTTACTTTAACTATTGGTGTACTAAGGGGTGAACACCAAATGGTTAATAGTAACCTCCTTATCAAAAAGATAGGGAGGTTTTTTTGTTTTATGTATATACGTACCAGTACGTAATATTTACGAGCCACTTCGTATTTTATAAATTAATGCTTGGAGATATCTTGCACATGATTTAAAAAACCAAAAAGAATGAAAGCAAAATTCCCCTTAATCCTAATTCTAGCCATATTCAGTTTATGGCAAACAAACAGTAACGCACAATGTGATGCAAACAATGACTTTGTACAATGGGGAGATTCCAATTGGTATGATATTGATATCCCAAATGATAGCAGGCCCGATAATGTAGGGCAAACCTTTATTGCGACCTGTACGGGTCCTATAAGAGGTACTACATTGGTTACCGACAATGTTCGTGGCGGAAATATTGGTGGCGTGTCAATGACTGCAGAGTTATGGCTAAATCCATTCAGTTCTAGTAGAGTTTTAATGGCCTCTCAAACACAAGATATAAATTTTCATACTATAGAAGGTTCTGATGAAGAAGATTATTTTCCTTTTTCAAGTCTACCACAAGTAACTGCAGGAGAAGAATATGCTGTAGTTTTTACGTTAAACGACACGCAATACACGGTAGGAGTAGATGTTCAATTAAGTAATTTTTATCCAGAAGGAAACTTTATCCGTGATTGGTCAACTACAGGAACTGGAAGTTGGGATCTGCGCACACGTGTGCATTATGAAGATAATGTAGCTCCAGAGGCTAATTGTAAAAATATAACACGTGCTTTAGATGCCAATAATACGCTGCTGAATCTTAACGCAACTGCTATAAACAATAATTCAACCGATGCCGATTCTGGCATTGCTACTCGCTTTATTAGCAAAAGTACTTTTGATTGTAATGATGTTGGTTATAATTCTGTAAGATTAATAGTTACAGATCAAAATGGAAATTCAGATGTTTGCGAGTCTGTTGTTTTTATTACTGATGGTAATGATCCCGTTTTAACCTGTCCAGGTGATATGACAGTAACTGCAGATTATGAAACTGGTACTGCCATCGTAAACTATGCAGATGTCACTTATGATGATTGTACTTTTGAATGGGCTGATGGCTTCGATTTTATAGGTACCCACGATGGTAGAAGTTATTTCGTATCACACACTCCTTTAGTGCCAAGTGAAGCTTTTGCAAATGCAGAACTTCAAGGAGGACATGTAACTACTGTTATAGATGCAGAACATAATGAGTGGCTTAGAGCAGCAGTAAATAATCAAGGTCTTACAAACGAAGACATCCTGATTGGATATAATGATGTTACCCAAGAAGATACTTTTGTATGGCACAATCCTAATGGAGGATCTACCTACGAAAACTGGGCAACCTTAGAGCCTAATAATTCAGGTCCAGGTGCAGGTGAAGATTATACAATCATGAACGGTGGTGGTAGATGGAATGATGTAAATAATAATACCGCAAGACATTATATCTTAGAGAAATCTGAAGCAAATATTAGACAATCATCAGGTTTAGTTTCTGGAAGCGAATTCCCAGTAGGTACAACCATAAACTATTTTTCAGCTACAGATGCATTTGGAAATACAGGGAACTGCTTTTTTATTGTTGAGGTACTTCCGGCTCCAATAGAAACGACTGTAGTACTAGATAATGGAGAACTAATAATTACCGATGTTCTAAATGAATCTAGCGATCAAATAACGTTTTCTAGTGACGGCACCACTTTAACTATCAGCGACTTAATAGATCCATCTGTTAGTGGCGGACCAACACTCGTTGATCTTACTACAGTTACAGTGCCATTGGCTAGTATTACGAATGGTATAGTGTTTAATTCGGGTAATGGAGGTAATACTGGATTCAATATCATCACTTTTGCCAATGATTTAACACTAACAGGAGTTGATAACGATATAACTCTCAACGGCCTAAGAGGCTATGTACAAACTGGCAGCATTAACATTGAAGGTGATTTAACAATTAATGGTATTGGTTTCGGCTTAACCCTATTTGGTTTCGACTTAACCCTAGGTGAAATCACGGCAAATAATTTAAACATAGATGGTGTAGACAGAATCCTTGATGAATTAGGTTCGCCATTAACGATATCAGGAGACACGCAATTGCTAGCAGCAGATGGTATTAATATAGAAAATTACGGAGCATCACACACTTTTGTTGGTGAAGTAAATTTAACATCTGGTGAATTAATTTTCTCTGCAGGAGCAGATACTACTTTTGGAGACATAAATGCCACAGACCAAGGTGTTGGTGTATCGCACACTTTATTAGTATCTGGAGGCGATATTACTTTTAATGGAGATGTTACTATCTTAGGAAGCAATGCAACCCTAAATGTTGTTGGTGTAGAAAATATTACGCAAACAGGAGGTGGTATTGAAGCACCTAATTTAATCTTTAAAGGAACTGAAAATACCGCAGTAAGTATAGATAATAATAATAATAATAATATTCAGTCATTAGAAACCATAAATTTTTTCGAGGCTCTCGGCTCCACTGCTGTGGATTTAGGATCATTGTCTTATACAAATACAACCAATATGGTGTTAGGGACTATAGATGTTAATGAGTTCAACATTACGGCACCTCAATTAGACTTTGAGCCAGGTGTTACTAATATCAGAAAGCGAGGATCTGGTGTAAGTAACTTTAATGCAAATATTGATGTGATTAACGGTACAGGTACGGCCAGTATTAACCATAATGCAGGTACCATCAATTTTAACGGAGACACAAACGATTTTCTATCTCAAATGACCTATGTTGGTCTGCCAGAAACCATTACAAATATTAATAGTTTAACAACAGACTTTCCCGCAGGAGGTCCTAACAGACTTTTTACTTTTGGTACCTTAAATGCTACAGGAGCAATAGACGCTGGAGATATAGATATTAATCTTTTTAACGGTGCTAATTTTTCATTAAATACAACGTCACTTACTGGTGTTCCTTATGTACAAGGAGCCCTTACAAACATATCAGGTGGCGCTAAAATTACTCCAGGAGGAGGAACCACTGGTTTAGAATATAGCTTTGATGACCTGACTATAAATACAGGAGCAACTTTTGCGCCATTTATCGAAGGAACAGGAGTTTCTGAATTTGATAAACTAGCAGTAAACGGAACCCTTACTTTAGACGATGCCAATTTAGCACCTACTGGAGGTTACGTTATAGGACCAGATGACGAGTTAATTATTATAGATAATGATGGTACTGATGATGCTGTAGTTGGTACATTTAATGACCTCCCTGAAGGTAGGGAAGTTATATTTGGCGATTTTGTAGGTATGATAAGCTATGAGGGAGGTGATGGTAATGATGTAGTGTTAATACCTTTGCTAGATACTGAAGTAAACCTTACAGGTGGCACTCTTACTATTGAAGATATTAATGGAGGTCTGTCTAATGATAATATTACATTGTCTAATGATGGCACTACATTAATCATATCTGATTTAATTGCACCAGTAAAAATAGTTGGTGCTGTAACACCTGTTACAGAAACATCAGTCTCTGTACCACTAGCTTCTATTACTAACGGATTTCAGTTTTTATCAGAAGGTGGTGTTGATAGCATAACGATAAATAATGCGTTAACATTAAGTGGTTCAGATAATTTTTTCATAGCCGATAATATTGATAACTATACACAAAATGCAGCTTTAACTGTTGGAGGTAGTATATGGTTAAGCGGAACGGATACTTCTAATATTCTTTTTGGTGAGATTACTGCAAGTAATTTAAATCTGATAGAATTTAATAACGTAGACGATTCTGATGGAAAAAGACTAAATATTTCTGGTCAGGTAAGTATGAGAACTTTAGGTACCGTAAATATAGATAATGGTAGCGGAAATGAAAGTGACCATTTCTTTGGCGGTCTAGTAGATATAGAGGCTGCTTTGGTTTCTAATTTTACTACTGGTTCAGATTTGAGTATAAGTATTAGGACCACAGCAACAAATGGTATAAATAATATCATCGCATCACCAGGTGCTATAACAGTTTCTGGTACTACTACTACAGCAGGAGATTCAGATATAAACCTATCGGCAACATCCATTACTCAGTTAGCAGATGTAACAATCACAACCGATGAATTAATAATTACAGCTAATGGTAATAATCCTACTGTAGAATTATTAAATGCTACAAATGATATTAATCTTTTAACTTCAGAAACTCTTTTACAGAGTTTATCTATTACCGATGTTGATGATATTGAATTAGGAGATATTACGGTAGATGAATTTACTATTACAGCACCAACAATAAACATGACAAGTGAAACTGATTTTACAAAAATAGGAGTAGGAGTAGGTAACTTTGTAGGATTTTCATTTTCTAATGAAGGTACAGGATCCATAACACAAAGCGGTGGTACTATCATTTTTAATGGAGATACCGTTTTATTTGGAGGAATTACCTATAATGGATCATCAGGTACAACTACAAAGTTTACTGGTGGACAAACCTTTATAGGTGATAATTTTACCTTTGGTACTTTATTAGTTGAAGATAGATTTGTTATAGAGGCCTTAGATGAGTTTAATCTATTAGATGAGTCTAATGTAGTTACCGTATTAGATCAAACTATAGTAGGTAATGATGTTGGTCCAGATTTCATTAAAATATTTGGTGGTTATGGAACATTTACAGGAAGCCCTACAACGATTTCTACAAATGGAGAAATATTGCCATTCACATTTGGTAGTTTAACATTTGAAAATGATCTAAGAATAGAAAATGGTGCAAAATTTAATGCGCAACTCTTTGGAATAGAATTAGATGATTATTCAAGGATAAATGTTACAGGAACCGTAACATTAGACAATGCTGAATTAGATGCATCTTTCAATATTTTATCAAATCTTGTTGGACCTGGCTTTGAACTTGTGATTATTGATAATGATGGCGTAGATCCTATTGTTGGAACATTTAATGGTTTTCCAGAAGGGTCAATGATTGAAACATCGCAGTTTGGAACTATAAAAACAGGAACGCTATCTTATACTCTTGGAGATGGAAATGATTTCGGTTGGAAATATGATGACGTAGTACCAACTGCTGTATGCCAAGATATTACAATAAACATTGAAGGTTCAGAAATCATTACAGTTACTGGAGATCAATTAGACGGTGGTGCTACAGACAATACAGAGATAACTGAAATTCTAATCGATGGACAGGCTTCTTTAGACTTTACTTCTGCCGATATTGGAGATCATGAGGTAACCATTACGTTTGCAGATACTAATGGCAATACATCAGAATGTATGGCTACTATAACATTAGTTCCAATTGGAATTACTGTAAGTCCAAAAGTGTATTTACAGGGCGCATTTTTAAATCCTAATCAAGGTGAGGAAGATTTAATGCGAGATGATTTACGAGTGGCTGGATTACTACCTACTGTTAGCCCTTATGATGATGCATTAAGAACAGACTCTTTAACATTTCTTGATGGTTTTTTCGCAACTATTAATGACAATATCGTAGACTGGGTTTGGGTAGAACTACGCGATGCGACAGATAATACTAATGTTATAGATGGACAATCGGCCTTATTACAGCGTGATGGCGATGTAGTTGGTATAGATGGCGTTTCACCATTAAGTTTCAGTCAACCTGCTGATAATTATTACATAGTTATAAAGCACCGTAATCATTTAGGTATTATGAGTAATAGTGCTATAGATTTAAATGGTACGGCTACTGTAGTAGATTTTACCGATGGAAGTACAGCTACTTACGGTTCAAATGCTCAGGCAACATTTGGTATGCCAACAGGTATTCAAGGTATGTGGGCTGGAGATGCAGATTCCGATGGTAATGTAAACTTTAGTTTTGACGGGAACAAAGTGTTGTTAGATTTATTGCTACATCTTAATAATACGACATTTAGTTCAAGTTACACAGAAGCAGATGGTTATTTAGATGCCGATATAGATCTTAATGGAAACATATCGCTTCAAGATGATTTAAATAATTTATTGCTAAACGTATTATTCTATCCAAGTAATACATCATTTAGTTCTTCATATGGTTTGTTTGATGAACAGTTACCAGAAATACAAACGCTTAAAGCAATTAAAAATAAAGCCAACTCAAAAGAGCAACTTTATATTCAACAAAAGATAAACGAAATTCAATCAAAAATAAATAAATAATAACCCCTTAAAATTTAAAATAATGAAAAAAGAATTACAGATACTATTTGTGTTAATATTTACAAGTGTTTCCAGCCAGATATTCGGGCAATCAATCCTTACATATGATTTGCGATGTAGTACTGATGGTACAGCCTATGAAGTTTATATTACTCGAAATACTACAGCAATAGCACCATTGACAACAGCAGCAAGTTCACGTGTTACTTTAGTGCTACCAACAGGAAGTAGAACTGTTTCACATACTGATGAAGGGAATTTATTTTACACAGCTTTACCCGCTATTAACAACCCTGGAGGTATTGGAAATGATTATTATGGATTTAGTACATCAGGCGGGCAATCATTAATCGGTTCTCTCACAGCTGATGTGCCTACTTTATGGATGACTTTTATACCTTCTGATGGCGTGGATCAAGATGCAAGATTATTTATTAATGGCACAGACCCTAGTTCAACAGATGCAGGGATGAACGGAGTAGACCTTTCCAATTCGTTTTTTACAATAACCATAGCGGGGCTTAGTAATGAATACAACGGGAATACAAATAGTATAATTAATTGTGGAGGCACCTTAACTGTTGAAGAAATTAGTTTGAGTTCACTAAAATTATATCCTAATCCAGCCAAGGAAGAGGTCTATATAAAAGGAAATCTGAGTGATATTAAAAAAATAGAGATCTATGATATAACAGGACAGTTAGTGAAACGATTAGAAAAGGAAAATTTAAAAGCAACAATATATATAAGTGAATTTGAGTCTGCAGTATACTTTGTTAAACTATATGGCAATAAAGGACTGAAAACGATACGATTGATAAAAGAGTAAATAATAAGTCAGGAATATAAAAATATTAGCACGCTTTTTTGGTTGGTTAGTGCTAATATACCCTCTGGGTTTTTAATAGTTGCCCTGAGTTTTGAAAGAAGTTCAGGGCTTTTATTTAAGAAAAAAGTTTATAATAAAATATTTTTGCTTTTAGTATGAACAGCTTCGAGAGTATACTAGTTATAATTATGACAGTAAAATCTGCTACTAAATTTGACTATGTATTAATATGAAATACCTTTTAATGTAGGTCTGTTAAAGATCAAGATTAGAAGTGATTGCTATTATTAACTTACGGTGATTTATGCAAAAGGGGATGTTAAATCACTGTAACTAAACCTTCTTAGTAAATACATAAGAAGGTTTTTGTTTTGATAAAAAAGACGATAATATAAGAATTTGTAAGTACTAGGGCCTAAAAAACACGTACTGCCTCTAATTTGTTTTTTTAATATTTAGTTATTAGTTTGTATCATAAATATCTCATGATTTATATGGGTTTTTAATATGATTTTTGTTGTTCTTTAAGAGAATAACAAAATTAAAATATTAGCACGCTTAGGTTGGTTAGTGCTAATAATACCCCGTTAGGTTTTTTTAATAGTGAAGCCTCGAGTTAGATTTGGAACGCTCGAGGTTTTTTTAACAGGATATTGTTGTTCTTAATAAAACATATGTTTTTATTCTAAAAAGAAATTTAGATTATTATTTATGGAAATAGAAATAAAGATTGATTATAATTTAAAGGAACGTTGTGAAATTATTCAATTAGCAATTATAGCGTCACAAGAATTAAATGCTAACCAATTAATAAAATGGTTTGAAAACCATATTGAACAAAAACAAAAAAATAATATCTTAAACAACGTCCAAAGTATAGAAGAGTTCTATGAGGCAACAAAAGTGTGAATTTCGTTTAGATATAATATATGAGTTTTATCGAATATAGGTTTGATATTTTTTATTTACGCTCTATAAGTAGAATTTTCATCTTTTTTAAATTGTATATTCTTTATTGTTAGCAGTTTTATTCTATTAAAGACGGGACTCGAATCCAATAAGTTTAGATTTGATTATCAATATTAAAATGTAAATAAGTTTTGATTTACTTTATTATATATGCATAATAATTGTACCGTTTTTGTATCCTGTGCATTTAAATATTGATAAATAAAAGAATAGTTGCTTTCTGTATTGGAAGTGATTTTCATTTTAGAATTGTAATGTCATTTATGTAAATGATTTTCTTAAATTAGATACCTTTCTTTCAAGGTATACCTTCCGTAATTGTAAGTGTCAATTTTAATTAATTGATATACATGTTGTTATGTTGTAAAACAAAAAAATGATTGGATAATTCAGTTTTTGTTCTACATTTTGTTTTTTGCACAAAACCTAAATGAATATATCATTTTTCTGTATTCAATTTTTTAATATATATGATAAGTTTGTGTATTACTAATTTAATCCTCTTATCGTATTTTAAATGCGTTATTGGATTCTTTTAAAATCTAAATAATGCCATTTTATCATAAATTAGGAAAAATACCTCACAAAAGACACATTCAATTTCGTAAAAAAAACGGAGACTTATATTATGAACAGTTATTTGGAACTATTGGGTTTGACGGTATGTCAACAAATAGTTATCACGAGCAAAGGCCAACACAAGTAAAAGAAATTAGAAAGCAATATAGTGTTGCTCCAAAAATTTCTAAGGCAAACAATATTCAATCATATAAACTAAAAGGTTTTGAAGTTGCTCCGCAAGATGATTTTTTAGAGAGCAGAAAAATTGTATTGACAAATTCAGATTGTCATATTGCGTTGGCAGCTCCAAAAAAATCTACAACCGAATATTTTTATAAAAACACAGATTCTGATGAAATGATTTTTATTCATAAAGGAACTGGGAAATTAAGAACAATCTATGGAAATTTAGATTTCAAATATGGAGATTACTTAATTATTCCAAGAGGAATTATTTATAAAATTGATTTTGATACTGAAGATAATCGCTTATTCATTGTAGAATCTCGTTCACCTATTTACACCCCTAAGCGTTATAGAAACTGGTTTGGTCAATTATTAGAGCATTCACCATTTTGTGAACGCGATATCCGCCGACCATATGAATTAGAGACTAATAACGAAAAAGGAGATTTTATTATAAAAGTAAAAAAGAAAGATGAGATTATTGAAATGGTTTATGCATCACACCCTTTTGATGTTATTGGCTATGATGGATTTAATTACCCGTATGCTTTGTCTATTCACGATTTTGAACCAATTACAGGTAGAATTCATCAACCGCCGCCAGTGCATCAAACTTTTGAGACCAGTACTTTTGTAATCTGCAGTTTTGTACCAAGACTTTACGATTATCATCCAGAGGGTATTCCAGCACCTTATAACCATAGTAATATAGATAGTGATGAAGTTTTATACTATGTAGATGGGGATTTTATGAGTAGAAACGATGTTGAAGCAGGTCATATTTCATTGCATCCTGCAGGTATTCCTCATGGTCCACACCCAGGCGCTGCAGAACGTAGTATTGGAAAAACTAAAACAGAAGAATTAGCTGTAATGGTAGATACTTTCAAACCTTTAGCAGTAACAGAAGAAGCAATGAATATTGCAGATGAAACGTATTACACATCTTGGTTAGACTAAATAATATAAATTAAAATGACAAATAGTAACTGCTGGGTAGATATACCTAAAAATTCAGATTTTTCAATTCATAATATCCCGTTTGGAATTTTTTCTAATTCAGACGATACTAAACGTATAGGGGTAGCTATAGGAAACTATATTTTAGATTTAAGTGTTGCTTCATATGAAGGTGTTTTTGATACTTTAACTATTGATGAGAATATCTTTAAAAATGAGTTCTTAAATCCTTTCATCGATTTAGGAAAATCAACAACAAATGCAGTAAGGTTAATTATTCAAAAAGAATTGACAGATGAGGCTTCAGTTTTAAAGGGTAATACTAAAGCCTTTATTTTACAAAGGGAAGCTATAATGCATTTACCAGTTTTTATAAGGGATTATACCGATTTTTACTCTAGTATAGAACACGCTACAAATGTGGGTAAAATGTTTAGAGACCCCGAAAATGCTTTGCTCCCTAATTGGAGACATATTCCTGTAGGATATCACGGTAGAGCATCTTCAATAATAAGTAGCGGACAAAATATACACAGACCTATGGGGCAAGTTCTTCCTGTAGGAGAAGATAAACCAATTTATACAACGTCAAAACGTGTAGATTTTGAATTGGAAATGGCTTTTATTATTGGAAAAAGTACCAATTTAGGGGAGACTCTAAATACTGATGTAGCAGAAGACTATATTTTTGGAAAGGTGCTGTTTAATGATTGGTCTGCAAGAGATATTCAAAAATGGGAATATATTCCATTAGGACCATTCTTAGCAAAAAACTTTGCTTCCTCAATCTCTCCTTGGATAGTTACTATGGAGGCCTTAGAGCCTTTTAGAGTTCAGGGACCAGAACAAGAGCCTAATGTGTTACCATATTTAGAATATGATGGTCAAAAGAATTACGATATTAAATTAGAAGTTGCTATTCAGCCAGAAAACGCAACAGAAACGACAATAAGTAATTCCAACTTCAAGTATATGTATTGGAATATGGTGCAACAATTAGCGCATCATACCATGAATGGCTGTAACTTAAGTGTTGGAGATATGATGGGGTCTGGAACTATAAGTGGTAAATCTCCAGACAGCTATGGTTCTATGTTAGAACTCGCTTGGGCAGGACAAAAGCCTATAAAACTTAATAATGATACAGAGCGCAAATTTATTAATGATAACGACACCGTTATTATGCGTGGGTATTGTGATAACGATATTATACGCGTAGGATTTGGAGAAGTAAGAACAAAGCTGTTACCAGCAAAAAAATAATTAATTATTAATGGCTACTAAAACAATAGACCCAAAAACAATTAAAACGTCAGAATTGCATCAAATTTTGCTTTCTGCAGTGGCGCCTCGACCAATAGCTTTAGCAAGTACTATAGATGTTAACGGCAATGTTAATTTAAGCCCATTTAGTTTTTTTAATGTCTTTAGTGCTAACCCACCAATTTTAATTTTTTCGCCAGCAAGACGTGGTAGAGACAATACCGTTAAGCATACTTATGAAAATGTAAAGGCTGTAAATGAAGTCGTTGTTAATATTGTAAATCATAATATTGTAGAACAAACATCATTGTCTAGTACTGAGTATGATAGCGATGTTAATGAATTTGAAAAAGCAGGTTTTACTGCTATTCCATCTGATACTATAAAACCTCCAAGAGTTGCAGAATCTCCTGTATCTTTTGAATGTAAAGTGCAAGACGTTATAGAACTTGGACATGAAGGTGGGGCAGGAAATTTGGTAATATCCAGAATAGAATGTATTCATATTCAAGAAAAATATTTGAATGCTTCAGGTAGCTTAGATACTCAAAAACTAGATTTAGTGGCGCGTATGGGAGAGAGCTGGTATTGTAGAGCAAGCGGAGAAGCATTATTTGAAATACCTAAACCAATTTATAATAAGGGTATAGGTATAGACAATTTGCCAAAGCATGTCGTAGATAGCAATATTCTTTCAGGGAATAACCTCGGAAGGCTAGGTAATCTAGAACAAACGCCCAACGCATTACAAATTGAAAAGCATAAAAAAAGAGCAGACATACAAAGTATCTTTCAAATTGAAGATGAAAATGAAAGAAAAGACCAATTGCACAAATATGCTCAAGTTTTTATAAAAAATAATCAACCAGAAATCGCTTTAGAAGTACTTTTCTGTATGAACTAATTGAAAAATGATTAATAAACAAGTAACAAATGTTAATGAAGCCTTAGAAGGTCTTAAGGATAATATGACCTTGATGTTAGGTGGTTTTGGACTAAGTGGTATTCCAGAAAATGCCATAGCAGAGTTAGTAAAACTAGGTGTGAAAGGTTTAACTTGTATTTCTAATAATGCAGGTGTAGATGATTTCGGTTTAGGTTTGTTGCTTCAAAAACGTCAAATTAAAAAAATGGTATCCTCTTATGTTGGCGAGAATGATGAGTTCGAGAGGCAAATGTTATCGGGAGAATTAGACGTAGAACTTATTCCACAAGGCACATTGGCAGAACGCTGTAGAGCAGCTCAAGCTGGGTTTCCTGCAATATACACGCCAGCTGGTTATGGTACAGAAGTAGCAGAAGGTAAAGAAACTCGTGAGTTTGATGGTAAAATGTATGTTTTAGAGCACGCTTTTAAGGCAGATTTTTCTTTTGTAAAAGCTTGGAAAGGAGATGCGGCTGGAAACTTAATATTTAAAGGGACAGCTAGAAATTTTAATCCCAATATGTGTGGTGCAGCAAAAATAACGGTTGCCGAGGTAGAAGAATTAGTGCCATTAGGAACATTAAATCCCAATCAAATACATATCCCAGGCATATTTGTACAACGCATTTTTCAAGGAGATACTTATGAAAAGCGTATAGAACAAAGAACAGTAAGAACAAAAGAATAAATGTTAGACAAAACAGGCATAGCAAAGCGTATAGCGCAAGAAGTACAAAATGGTTATTATGTTAATCTAGGTATTGGCATTCCAACATTAGTAGCTAACTATGTTAGAAATGATATAGAAGTAGAGTTTCAAAGTGAAAATGGCGTATTGGGTATGGGACCTTTCCCTATTGAAGGTGAAGAAGATGCCGATGTAATTAACGCAGGTAAGCAAACCATTACCACTTTACCAGGAGCAAGTTTTTTTGATTCTGCAATGAGCTTTTCCATGATAAGAGGTCAACATGTTGACCTTACCATATTAGGAGCCATGGAGGTTGCAGAGAATGGAGATATTGCCAATTGGAAAATCCCAGGAAAAATGGTAAAAGGCATGGGAGGTGCTATGGATTTAGTTGCTAGTGCCGAAAATATTATAGTGGCGATGATGCATACCAATAAGCGAGGCGAATCAAAACTATTAAAAAAATGTTCACTGCCATTAACAGGCGTTGGATGTGTAAAAAAGATAGTGACCAATCTAGCAGTATTAGAAGTGGTAGAAAACGGATTTAAACTATTAGAGCGTGCACCAGGCGTTTCAATAGAAACTATTAAAGAAGCTACAGATGGCAATTTAATAGTTATAGGAGATATTAAGGAAATGAATATTTAAAACAAATTTAAAACACGAAAAACATGGCAAAAGAATTTGCATCAAAAGCTGATTTAGGAGAAAAAGAAGTTACTTTTTCTGAAATAGGAAAAGGATGTTACGCATATACAACAGAGGGTGATCCCAATAGTGGAGTAATTATTGGTGATGACTATGTTATGGTAATAGAAGCACAAGCTACACCACGAATGGCTAAAGATGTTATTGAAAGAGTGCGTAAAATAACAGATAAACCAATAAAATATTTAGTCTTAACACATTACCATGCTGTAAGAGTTTTAGGAGCTAGTGAGTACAATGCTGACGAAATTATCATGTCTCAGAAAACCAATGAAATGGTTGAAGAACGTGGCGCGCAAGATTGGCAAAGTGAATTTGAACGTTTTCCTAGATTGTTTAGAGGACATGAAAGTATTCCAGGACTTACACATCCTACTATGATTTTTGAAGATAAACTTACTGTGAATCTTGGAAATAAAAAGGTAGAAATAATGCATGTTGGAGAAGGTCATACAAGAGGAGATAGTATTGTTTGGGTACCAGACGAAAAAGTAATGTATGCTGGAGACTTGGTGGAGTATGGGGCAACACCATATTGTGGAGATGCACAACTTAAAAACTGGCCATCAACACTTCAAACGTTAAGTGATTTTAAACCAAAAGCATTAGTGCCAGGACGTGGAGAAGCATTAAAGAATGAAGTTGAATGTCAAGAAGCCATACTAATGACTTCAGAGTACGTAACGATGTTATATCAACAAGCAGTATTAAGTGTTACTCGAAAAGAATCATTAAAAAAATGTTACGATACATTAATGAAAGAGATGACACCACGTTTTGGAGGCTGGGTTATTTTTGAACATTGTATGCCTTTTAATGTAACAAGAGCTTTTGATGAAGCAAGTGGTATTTCTCATCCAAGAATTTGGACAGATGAAAGAGATGTTTCTATGTGGAATGAGTTAAACTCATAAAAAGAATAATCGATTAATTATAATTATTAAAATTAACAGCTTATGAAATGGGTTATACCAAAAACATATACAAATCCTGTATATCCACTTAAAAGTGTTTCAGATATAAATTCTAATACACCAACTAAATATAAAGTTGCCATTATTGGTGCAGGTCCTGTTGGCTTAACAGCAGCCTTAGATTTAGCAAAAAGAGGAATTCCTTGTGTTGTTTTTAGTAAAGAAAAATCTGTAAGTATTGGAAGTAGAGCCCTTTGTTTTTCAAAAAAAACACTTGAAGTTGTTAATCGATTAGGTACTAGAGTTTGTCAAAAATTAATTGATAAAGGTGTTACATGGAATATTGGGAAGGTTTTTTATAAGGAAGATGAAGTATATAGGTTTAATTTACAACCTGAAGAAGGACATAAAATACCTGCTTTTATAAACCTACAACAGTATTATTTTGAAGAATATTTAGTTGATGAGGCACATGAGAATCCGTTAATAGATTTACGTTGGCAGAGTAATGCAAACTTTATATCTCAAACGGATGAAAATGTTACTCTTAAAATTGAAACTAAAGAAGGTGATTATATTATTGAAGCAGATTATTTAATTGCATGCGACGGTGTTCGTAGCCCTACAAGAGAGGTTATGAATATACCTTATGAAGGCGAATTGTTTGAAGAAAATTTTCTGATTGCGGATATAACTATGGAGAACGATTTCCCTACGGAAAGATGGTTTTGGTTCGATCCTCCTTTTAACGAAGGGTATTCGGCATTACTCCATAAAGAACCAGATGGTGTTTGGCGGATTGATTTACAATTAGGTTGGGAAGATATAGATAAGGATAAAGAATTGGACCAGGATCGCATAAAAGAACGTCTTAGAAAAATGTTAGGCGATGATTGCAAATTTGAATTAGAATGGACGAGCATTTATAATTTTAGATGTATGCGTATGCAAAACTTAATGCATGATAGAGTATTGTTTGCAGGAGATAGTGCGCATCAAGTTTCTCCTTTTGGAGCACGTGGCGCAAATGGAGGTGTTCAAGATACTGATAATTTAATTTGGAAACTTGCCTATGTAATTCAAGGTAAAGCTCCAAAATCAATATTAAATACGTATCAAGAAGAAAGAAGTCCAGCTACAGATGAGAATATATATCATTCCTCTAATGCTACCGATTTTATTTCGCCTAAATCTAAAATTAGTACTTTATTTAGAAATCAAACGTTAAGTTTAGCAAAATCGCATGAGTTTGCTCAAAAACTAGTTAATAGCGGTCGATTGTCTCATGCTTATAAATATTTGAATTCTTCATTAATAACTCCTGATGATGATTCTTGGGGTGGAAACCTTCAACCTGGTTATTCTTTTAATGATATTGAATTTAAAAAAGATGATAAAAACATAAACTTAATCGATGTATTAAGTAATGATTTTACGCTGTTAGTTTATGGAGATGCAGATTTGGATACGTCAAAATTGACCAATGAGCTTAACATACAAGTCATTTTTATTTCAGAACATGAAACTGGAAATACGTTCATTGATAAGAGCGGCGATTTTAAGAAAAGGTATGGCGTAGAAAAAGGAAGTTGGTATCTAATTAGGCCAGACCATTACATAGCTTCAAGAGGTAAGACTGTAGATTATGGTAGGATTAATATGTCACTAGATAAAGCTACCTATAATACAGAAAACAGGTCTAAATCTAATATTGTAGACCAGAACCCACAATATCAAAAAGATGATATGTATAAAGAACTAATTGAAACACATGAAGGGTTAAGTGAAGAAGAAAGTCATGAGTTGAATGCAAAATTAGTATTACTAATGATGAACCAAGTTGATGATATTGATACTTGGAAAAACATAGTTGAATCGGCAAAAGGGGCCTAAAAAAAATACAATGCAACATTAATACGCCAATCAATAATAAAACTAAGGTTTTATTATTGATTGGCGTTGTCGTATTAAATTATAGGATTTATAGTTAAATAATTAAAGCTATTTAACTATAAAGTCTAAGTTCAAATTATAAGATAAATTTTAAAAAACACTATGATGACTTTTTGGCGTCATAGTCTTTTTTTATATTTAAAAATATCTCTGTATTGTGAATTATTGCACAAAACCTAAATAAAAGCATCATATTTCTGTAATTTAGAGGGTATTAATTAGTATAGTTTTGAAGAATACCTTTAGGTATTAAAAAAGACTAATATTAACTAAACACTAAAATAATCATGAAAAAAGGAGTATTAATTTTTGTTTTACTATTATCGACTATAGTATTTGCGCAGAAAAATGTATCTGGAAATATTACAGATTCTAATACTGGTGATCCCATTCCTGGAGCTTCAGTTATCATTGAAAACACAACTACAGGAGCAACAACCGATTTTGATGGAAATTTCAGTTTACAAGGAAATTCAAATGCTTTTACTCTAGTAATTAGTTTTTTAGGATATGAAACACAAAAAGTAGAAGTTACTTCTGGTACAGGCACTTTAAATATTGCTTTAAAGGAAGACGCTGCACAATTAGATCAAGTTATTGTTACGGCTAATAAAACGGCACAGAGATCTCAAGATGTCCCTTTAAGTATTACCGCAGTTGGGGCTAAAGAATTATCTAGAACAGGAGCCAATAAAGCCGAGGATTATTTTCCTAGCATACCTAATTTAAGTATTTCATCATCAGGTGGTGGTGGTGCTAGCTTTGGAGATGGTAGATCTTCTGGGAAAAACATTTCTATTAGAGGTATTTCTGGAAATAATACGACAGCCTTTTATTTAGATGAAACGCCATTGCCAGAATTTGCAGATCCTAGATTATTTGATACAAATAGAATTGAAGTATTAAGAGGTCCACAAGGAACTTTATATGGTTCTAATACTATGGGGGGAGCTGTAAAAGTAATTACAAATCAACCTAATGCATATGCTACATCTGGAAATATAGATTTTTCAACGGCAAAAGTTAAAGAAGGAGATGCGGATTACAGTATTCAAAGTGTTTTAAATGTACCATTAATTAAAGAAAAACTAGCTTTAAGAGTAGGTGCTTTTTACGCTTTTGAAACGGGTATTTATGATAGAAAACAACAAACTAATTTTAATGGTTTTCCTTTAAATACTGGAGATGGAACAGGTGCCAATACAGGATCTATATATGACAATCCAGATGGTAGCGGTATTCAGATACCATATGATTTAGGTTCAATACCAATTGTTTTACAGGAAAATGGTAATAATGGGTTAACTGGTAATTATGGAGATAATGTAGATGATGAAAAAAGTTTTGGTATTAATATTGGATTAGGATTTTACCCTAATGAAAATGTAAAGATTATTCCAAAATTAATTTATCAAAAAACTGAAGGAGACGGATTAGATTTTGCAGATTTTAGTCCAGATAATTTTACTCAATATAGAGTAGCTGGTATTGATGAGAAATATGAATTAGATTTATTACATACAAGTCTTTTAACACAATTTGATTTTGAAAAAGGACAGTTAACAAATAATTTATCTTACACTAAAGTGGATCAGTTTGATAGAGAAGATGTAACAGAACGTGAGAGTTCAGGCCCAACAAGCACAGAACTTACACCATTTGATGAGAATGGAGATTTTGCAGATTTATCTGAAGCTTATTTTTATCCTGAATTTATAGATCGTGCAGGTGAATTAAACAAATTAGTTGAAGAACTTCGTTATAGCTCAAATAATGAAGATTCTAAATTAAATTTTACTGCTGGATTATTTTATAGTTCAGAAACTTCAAAATTTAATGCATCACAACCTAGAAATGCATATTTAGAAGATTTATCTGGTTTCTTTCAGAACCTTATTGATCTTGGTGTAACTGAAGTAGAAGGTCTGCCTGAATTTATAGCTTCAGAGAACTTTATATGGTACTCTCAAGATACAGACTTTAAAACTAATGAGTTTGCACTATTTGGTGAAGCATATTGGGATATTTCACCGAAACTTAAAGCTACAGTTGGTTTAAGATATTTTTCTTATACTCAAGAATTGAAACAAACGTTAGCAGGTTTTGTAGCTGCGGGTAGTGGAACACCTACTGATGAAAAAACAAAAGATAGTGGTTTTACGCCTAAATTCAATTTAACATATACTATAAATGATAACAGTCTTATTTACGGGAGTGCTACTAGAGGATATAGGTTAGGTGGTGCTAATGGTATTGTTCCTGTGATTTTTGCAGAAGCAGATTTAGCTGCAATTGGTTTAACAGAAGCTCCAAGAACATTTGCTCCTGACTTCTTATGGACTTATGAAGTCGGTAGTAAAAATACTTTCTTAGGTAATAAATTAGTTGCCAACATGTCTTTGTTTCATACCGTATGGAATGATTTACAACAACGTGTTTTTCTTCCTTCAGGATTTTTGTTTGTAGATAATATTGGTCAAGCAACAATGACGGGTGTAGAATTAGAAATTAAAGGTAAAGTGAATAAAAACTTGCAAGTTGGTGGAGCTTTTGGATATACAAAAGCAGAAATTAAAGAAGGAAGTATTTTAACGGGTGCAGAAAAAGGAGATAGAGTTCTTAATGTTCCTGAATTAACAGCAAGTGCTAATATTCAATATGCACACCAATTGAAAAATGAAGATAATTCTATGTTTTATAGACTTGATTTGAATCATTCAGGTGATCGTGTAAATACATTTTCACCAGAGACTGAATCTCAATTTGTATTTGATTCATTTACAACTTTAAGTGCAAGAATTGGTTACACAAGTAAAAAATATGATGTTGCATTGTTTGCAAAAAACATAACAAATACAATTGCTAATTTTGGAGATATTACATCGCTTGCAGCTACACCTTTCGGTAGAACAAGATATGCTACAGGTAGACCATCTTCTATTGGAGTAAACTTAAAGTACAAGTTCTAAATTAAGTACTAACAGTTAAGAAAAATTAAATAAATTATTAAATGCTAAAATGGGGAGTTGTTAATATGCTTCTCATTTTTTAAAAATGAATATGGAATATCAAATTTTACCAAAAGTTGAATCTTTTTTGAATAAAAAGAAATTATCATTATTTATAGATGGTAAAGAAGAGGCTGCTCAAACAGATAATTTAATACCAGTAAATAATCCAGCAACAGAAGATGTATTGGCATATATTCCAAATGCAGCAAGTAGCGATATAGAGAAAGCAATTAAAGCTGCAGATAAAGCTCTAAATGCTGGTAAATGGCCAAAATTATTAGTAAATCAAAGAGAAAAAATGATGTTGGATTATGCCAATATTATTGAACGTAATGAACCCGAACTTGCACAATTATTAGTTTTAGAACATGGTAAATTATACGCAGATGCTCAAAAGGAAGTTCGTGCAGCAGTAAATTGTTTTCGTTATTATGCAGGTTGGTCAACAAAAATTGAAGGTTCTACTTTAGATGTATCATTAGGAGGAGCAGATCATTTTGCATATACAAAAAGAGAACCTATTGGTGTAATTGGTGCTATAGCACCTTGGAATGTACCAATAATGATGTACGCTTGGAAAATAGCTCCCGCACTAGCTTGTGCTTGCACAGTTGTTTTTAAACCATCAGAGGAAACTCCTCTAACAGCATTATTTCTTGCTAATCTTTCAATGGAAGCAGGTATTCCAGAAGGTGTTATTAATGTAGTAACAGGTGATGGTCAAAATGCAGGAAATGATATTGTACAACATCCTTTAGTTTCAAAAATTACATTTACAGGTTCTACTCATGTTGGAAAAATTATTGGACAAGGTGCTGCAAAAACACTTAAAGATTTTACATTAGAGTTAGGAGGAAAGAACCCTGTTTTAGTGTTAGATGATGCCGATTTTAACAAAGTGCCAAAAGGCGCAGCAAAAGGTATATTTTACAATCAAGGACAAGTTTGTGTGTCAGGTTCTAGAATCTATTTGCCAAAAAGCAGATATGACAATTTATTAGGTGATATTGGTGATATTGCAAACACTATGAAAACAGGAAATGGTTTTGATACAAACTCACAAATGGGGCCGTTAGTTTCTGAAAAACATATGCAAAGTGTAATGCGTTATATTGATTCTGGAAAAACATCTGGAGCAGAAGTTGTTGCAGGGGGGAATAAACTTTTTGATAAAGGGTATTATATTGCTCCAACAGTGTTTTCTAATCCCGACAACAAAAATATTGATATCTTAACTGAAGAAATATTTGGACCTGTAATAGTTGCTGTTGCTTATGATGGTATTGATGATTTAATACAGAAGGCTAACGATACAAGCTATGGTTTGGCAGCAAGCGTTTGGACAAATAACGTAAGCAATATGCACAAAACATTAGAAAAATTAAATGCAGGAATGATTTACGTAAATTCTGCTGTAAGATCAGACCCTAATTTACCACTTGGAGGTTTTAATCAATCTGGAATTGGTAATGAATTGGGTAGTGCATCTATAAAAGCATACACTCGATTAAAATCTGTTGTTATTGCTTATTAGAATAAAGTAATTTATAACCATTTATTTGAATCAATTACAAAATAAAAACAAATGAAAAGCACTAAATCAGTAGATGTTAATAGCAGAGGTACAATTGCTGCAGGACTAATTTTAGGAACAATTGGAGTGCTTTCATTCATTGTTCAACCTGGTCTGGTACAAGGTTTTGTAAGTGTATTAGGATTATCGGAGGCTGATGCTAACCTTTTAGCTTCTATAGAAATGGGTGGTATTGCCTTGGCAACCATTATAGCAATTTTTTTAACTCCTAACTTAAGCTGGAGAATCATTCTAGGTTCAGCCATTATTATAGCGGCGACTGGTAATGTGTTTTCAGCCATTGGAGATAATCATACCACACTTCAAATAGCAAGATTTATTACTGGTTTAGGAGAGGGCTTAATTATATCATTAAGCTTTGCTATTATAGGTTTAACTCAAAAAATAGAAAGAAATATAGCGCTTTATCTTACGCTATTGATGACATATGGTGCGTTTGGACTATGGGGAATGCCCTTAGCTTTTGAAACTATTGGTTTAAAAGGGATATTTGTTATTTGGTCAATATTATCTCTAATAGCTCTTTTTACTCTTAAATATGTGCCAGTTTCGTCTGCAAGTCAAGAAGAAACAAGACCTTCAGCTGCACAATTAAGTATAGGTTGGTTGTTATTAGCATTATTAGCAGTATTTGTATATAACGTTGCTATTGGTCTTGCTTGGGCTAATTTATTTCTTATTGGTATGGATATTGAGCCAAACGAACAAACAGTAGCTAATGCGCTACTAATTGCTCAATTTGCAGGTATTTGTGGAGCTGTTGGTGCTGTATACCTTTCAGATCGTATAGGAAGTTGGAAACCATTATCTATTGGTGTTATTGTAGCTGCTGTTTGTATTTCTTTGCTATTAGGAGAACCATCAATTTTAATATTTGGTGTTGCAGTATCTATTTTTAACGCTTTATGGAATTTTACACTACCTTATTTATTGAGTATTGTAGGAGATATGGATACAAAATCACGAATGATGACTTTGGCCGTTGCAGTACAGTTTGTTGGTCTTGGAGTTGGACCATATTTAGCTTCTAAATTATTTGACTCAGGTTTTGGGTTTAAAGAAATGGAAATCATCACAATAGTCACGTTAGTGTTAAGCGTTGTTATTCTTGTCTTTCCAAAACGTGTTCACAGTATCAATTTAAAAAATAAATAGAAGGGAAGAGCTGTTCATAACTTATGAACTTCGATAAATAAATTTGAGATTAAATTATAATCTTAACTTAAGAACTAAAAAAGATTAATAGCGATATTTTTTATAAAGCACAAAAGTTGATTTATTACAACACTTTTGTGTAACACAAAGTCTTAACTTTTCAATAATTTTATACCATAAAGAAATCAATCATGGACAAAAAAACAATTCTAATTGTAGGAACTGCAGACACAAAGTCTGATGAGTTATTATTTATGAAAAGTTGTATTGAACAACAAAAAGGTCTTGTTAAGATTATGGATGTGGGTGTTCTAGGTGACCCTCCATTTACACCTGAATATAGTAGGCATGATGTGGCCAAAGCAGCAAATACAACCAATAAAGATATTATAGCACTTGGAGACGAGAATAAGGCTATGACCAAAACAGCAGAAGGTGCTTCAAAGCTAACACGTCAATTATATGATGAAGGAAAAATAGAAGGCATGATTGCTTTAGGTGGTACCATGGGAACAGACTTAGCTTTAGATGTTGCTGCTTCTTTGCCTTTAGGAGTCCCTAAATATGTAGTATCTACTATTGCATTTTCTCATTTAATTCCACCATCAAGAATTACTCCCGACTTAACCATGATGCTTTGGTCTGGAGGTTTATATGGATTAAATACAGTTTGCAAATCAGTTCTAAGACAAGCATGCGGTGCAGTTTTAGGAGCTGCAATAGCGGCAAAAAAACCGGAAACTCAAAAACCACTTATAGCTATGAGTTCATTAGGAAAGTCTGCTCTAAAATATATGGTTCATTTAAAACCAGAATTGGAAAAGAGAGGTTATGAACTTATAGTGTTTCATACAACCGGGCAAGGCGGACGAGCGTTAGAATGGTTAGCGGGGAGAAATCGTTTTGCTGCAGTTTTAGACTTTAGTTTACAAGAAGTAGTAAACGATTTATATAAGTCTATTGTAACTTCTGGTAAAAAACGAATGGAAACAGCTGGACTTGCTGGTGTTCCTCAAATTATTGCTCCGGGATCTATAAATATTATAGATATTCCCACATGGCAAAAACCAATTAAGAAATTAAGAGGTAGACCTTTTCATACGCATAACAGGTTATTATCATCTGTTGTATTAAGTAAAAAAGAATTAAAAAGAGCTGCTAGAAATATCGCAAAAAAAGCCTCTTTGGCAAAAGGAGAAGTAGCTATGATACTTCCTAAAAAAGGAGTTTTAGAATGGGATAGAGAAGGTAATGAATTGCATGATCCACAAGTCTTGAATGAATTTTTTAAAGAAATCAAAAAAAGTATAAAGCCAGAAGTTGGTATAGTAGAATTAGACTGCCATATTAATGATAAAGAATTTACGGATAAAGTTCTTGAAATGTTTGATGACTGGGTACAAAAAGGAATTATAGAAAAAGGAAAACAAATAGAACAATAACATGAGTAATACAATTAAGGCCTTATTACTAGATTTTGGGAGTGTAATAAGTAAGTCTCTTTTTGAGCGCCATAACCTTATCGAAGAAAAGTTAGATCTACCTAAAGGGACGCTTACATGGAAAGGGCCTTTTGATCCAGACAATGATCTATTATGGATGTCTATGCAGCGTGATGAGATTACCGAACGTGACTATTGGAGGACTAGAGCAAGAGAAATAGGAGAATTAGTTGGTAAGCAAAATTGGTCTATGATCGATTTATTAAATGCTATAGGCGGAGAAACCAACTATGCTAAAATATTACGACCAGAAGCTGTAAAAACTATAGCCTTGGTAAAAAAAGAAGGACTAAAAGTTGGAATACTGAGTAACGAAATCGAATTATTTACAGGCAAAGCATTTGTAGATAATCTCCCATTTATTAACGAGTTGGATACTTTTTACGATGCAACACATTCGGATATTCTTAAACCAGATCCGCGATCATATAATTCAGCATTAAAGAATCTTCAATTAGAAGCAAAAAATGTTTTGTTTGTAGACGACCAATTAAGAAATATTGTAGGAGCAATGAAATGTGGGTTAAAAACTTTGCATTTTGATATAACACAACCAAAAGCTTGTTATGACTATGTAACAAGCGTAATGAAAATAAAATAATACTACTATGGATAATATTACAGCAATAAATATTGAAGAATGGAATGGTAAAGAGCAATGGCACCCAATGGGGCACCCAAACGATATGCTTAAAAAACCACCTTTAATAATTAATAAAGGAAGAGGAGTATACATTGAAGACAGTAATGGAAACAAAATGGTAGATGGAGTTGCTGGTCTTTGGAATATTAACTGTGGTTACGACAGGCCAGAAATTAAAGAAGCAATCACTAAGCAATTAGATGAACTTGTTTACTATTCTACATTTAAAGGGACAACTCATCCAAAATCTATTGAATTAGCACACATGCTAATCGAAATGATGGAACCAGAAAACATGAAACGCGTAATGTTTAGTTCTGGAGGATCTGATGCAATGGAAACCGCAATGCGTATTGCACGCCAATTCTGGAAAATGAAAGGTCAGAGAGATAGATTTAAATTTATATCGTTAAAACAAGGCTATCACGGAACTCATTTTGGAGCTGCTTCTGTGAATGGAAATACTCGTTTTAGAAGAAACTATGAACCTATGTTACCAGGTTGTTTTCATGTAGATGTACCTTGGGATTACAGAAATCCATACACAGACAATCCAGAAGAATTAGGGAAAATATGTGCAGAACTCGTTGATAGAGAAATTCAATTTCAAAGCCCTGATACCGTAGCAGCATTTATTATGGAACCTGTTTTAGGTGCAGGGGGTGTAATTGTACCACCAGATAATTATATGAAATTGGTACGTGCTGTATGCGATAAACATGGCGTACTATTAATTGCCGATGAAGTTGTTACTGGCTTTGGTCGTGTAGGAAGTATGTTTGGAAGTAGAGCTTATGGAGTAAAACCAGATATTATCACATTAGCAAAAGGAATTTCATCAGGCTATATTCCTTTAGGAGCTACGGTTTGTAACGAACGTATAGATAATGCATTTAAAGAAAATGAAGATTCTTTTGGTGCTATTGGTCATGGGTATACCTATGCTGGACATCCAATTGCTTGTGCTGCAGCTATAGCTGCATTAAAAATAGTTAAAGATGAAAATTTACCTGGTAATGCTGAGAAACAAGGTAATTATTTGATGAGTAAATTAAAACCCTTAGAGGATAAGTATGATTTTATAGGCAATGTAAGAGGGAAGGGGTTAATGTTAGCGATTGAGTTTGTTGAAGACAAAGTAAGTAAAAAACCAAATAGAGGAATTGTTGCACAAATTTTTAAATTGATGCTTACCAAAGGCGCGTTTATTAGAGCCGCTGGAAATAATATCATTATTTCACCACCATTAGTTATTCAAAAAGAAGAGCTAGATATTATTATCAATGCGTTAGAATATGCTTTAAAAGAAGTTAATAAATAAGTGTTTAAATTGGTTTGAAAATAGTGCTAAAGCTAAATTATATGTTTTAGTGCTATTTTTATTTAAAAGAAAAAGGTGCAAACCATTACTAAAAATTATAGTTAAAACTTTAAAGACATGCCATCTATATCATTAAAAGGAGCTCAAATGCCAGAATCACCAATACGAAAATTGGTGCCTTATGCAGAAGAAGCAAAAAAAAGAGGAGTGAGCGTATATCATCTCAATATTGGTCAGCCAGATATTAAGACGCCAAAAATAGCCTTAGATGCAGTAAAAAACAATACTATTGATGTTTTAGCATATAGTAGATCTGAAGGGTCAGAGGTTTATAGACATAAATTAGCGACTTATTATAAGAAAAACAATATTAATGTTAATGACCAAGATATTATTGTAACTACAGGTGGTAGCGAAGCACTTTTATTTGCTTTTGGAAGCATCATGGATATTGATGATGAAGTGATTATTCCAGAACCCTTTTACGCAAACTACAATGGGTTTTCGGTAGCATCAGGTGTCAATATAGTTCCTGTAATATCTAAAATTGAAGATAATTTTGCATTACCACCAATTGAAGAATTTGAAAAATTAATAACTGTAAAAACAAAAGCAATTTTAATTTGTAACCCAGGGAATCCTACAGGTTATTTATATAGTAAAGAAGAAATTAAAAAGCTCGCACGTTTAGTTAAAAAATATGATTTATTTTTAATAGCAGATGAAGTATATAGAGAGTTTATATACGATGGAGTAAAACACTATTCAATTTTAGAAAATGACGAATTAGAGGATAACGCAATCATTATAGATTCTGTATCTAAGCGTTATAGTATGTGTGGCGCAAGAATTGGATGTCTTGTTTCAAAAAATAAAAACGTAATTACTACGGCTCTTAAGTTTGCTCAAGCTAGATTATCTCCTCCTACATATGCTCAAATTGCATGTGAAGCTGCTTTAGAAACGCCACAAAGCTATTTTGACGAAGTCATTGCAGAATATGTTGAACGAAGAAATATTTTGATAGAAGAATTAAAAAAAATCAAAGGAATAACCATCGCACATCCTAAAGGTGCTTTTTATTGTATGGTAGAACTTCCTATTGCCAATGCTGATGATTTTTCGCAATGGTTATTAGAAGAGTTTCAATACAATAATGAAACTGTAATGTTAGCACCTGCAGCAGGATTTTATTCGACACCTAATACAGGCTTAAATCAAATTAGAATTGCTTATGTGTTAAAAAAGGAAGCTTTAATTAAAGCCGTACACATATTAAAAGTTGCATTGCAGCATTATAATACCCCAAGTAAATAATATATGAAATTTTCGAATTTTATAGTAATTATTATTATATTTTTCACACTTTCAAATTGTACAAAAAAAGAAAGCGTAGAAAATAAGCGACCTAACATTTTATTTATCATGGCCGATGATTTAGGTTTTTCAGATTTAGGATGTTTTGGTAGTGAAATTAGTACACCCAATTTAGATGCTTTAGCAAGAAGTGGAATTAGAAACACATCATTATATACAGCACCAACTTGTTCGCCATCAAGAGCTATGTTGCTTTCTGGTGTAGATAATCACAGAAATGGTTATGGTACTATGGAAGGGGATTGGGCAGAAAATCAAATAGGAGTAAAAGGTTACGAGGGGCATTTAAACTTCGATGTTGTTACCTTTCCTAAGTTGTTACAAGATAATGGTTATCATACTTCTATCTCTGGTAAATGGCATCAAGCATTCCCTGTTTCAAAAGAAGAGCAATGGCCAAATAAAAGAGGCTTTACCAGATCTTTTGCTTTGCTTCCAGGTGGGGCAGGGCATTTTTCAGATCAACAAAAATTATTTTCTTTTTATAAAAAAACATGGTATATGGAAGATGGGAAAACAGTAGATACCCTTCCAGAGGATTTTTATTCGAGTGATTATTATGCGTCAAAGTCGATGAGTTACATTGATGAAAGCATTAAAGAAAACAAACCTTTTTTTAATTATCTAGCATTTACAGCTCCGCACTGGCCATTACAGGTGCAGGATGAGTATGTCGATTTGTATAAAGGGAGGTATGATAAAGGTTATGAAGTTTTAGCACAGGAAAGGTTAGGAAGAATGATAGAAATGGGAATTATTCCTCCAAATTCAAAAGTACCTTCGTTAAGTCCAAATGTTGCTCCTTGGGAATCACTTTCTGATGAGGAGAAGCATATATCTTCAAAAACTATGGAGATTTATGCCGCTATGATAGAGCGGTTAGATGCCAATGTTGGACGTGTCATTAATCATTTAAAAGAAAACGGAATATATAAAAATACAATTATTGTTTTTTTAGCAGATAATGGTGCTGAAGGAAATTATATAGGTTCAATCTTAGAAACCCAAAAATGGATTGATAAAAGTTTTGATAATAGCCTAAGTAATATTGGTAAAAAAAACTCATACGTTTACACGGGGCCTTCTTGGGCTCAAGTGAGTACCCTTCCTTTTAAGTGGTATAAGGGATTTTCAACAGAAGGAGGCATTAGGTGCCCTTCAATAATTAGTTATGATAAATGGAAAGGGAACGCTGGTAAAATAAATAATCAAATTTTAACTATTAAAGATTTTGCTCCTACATTCTTAGAAATGGCAAACATTAAGCATCCAAGAACAGTGTATAACGGAAGAAACATACTTCCTCTAGATGGAGTTTCAATGTTGAATTGGCTTGAAAATAAGCAAGAATTGGTTCATGATATTGAGGAAGCTCATTGTTGGGAATTATATGGTCGCAGAGGCGTTAGAAAAAGTAATTGGAAAGCAGAATGGCAAGATAAACCCTATGGAGATGATAAATGGGAGTTATATGATTTAAGTAATGATATAGGTGAAGAAAATAACTTAGCCTATAAATCTCCAGAGAAGTTACAAGAATTAATTAAAGAATGGGAAGTATATGCAATTAAAAATAAAGTGATACTTCCTAATGAAAAAGTTGGATACGGACCAGATAAGGTTTGGCAGAAATAACAACTATTTTTTTTGTTGAATTTTTCTAAATTCATTTGGGGTATGGCCAGTCATTTCTTTAAAAAGATTTGAAAAATATGCGGGATATTCAAAACCTAAATCATAGCAAATTTCTTTAAGACTTTTATTAGAATAAGCTAATAACCTTTTAGCTTCTAGTATAACTCTATCTAATAAATAACGCTTTGCAGTTACTCCTGTAAACTCTTTAATAGTATCTGATAGCTTTCTTCTAGATAAACTTAACTCTTCAGCATAAAAACTCATATTATGATTTATCATAAAATTTTCTTCTAATAGGTCAAGGAAATTAGTATATAATATTTTATTATGATTATCACTTTTTCCTTTAGTAATGTCTATTTGATACTTTGTGATTTCTATTATTATATCTCTTGCTTTTCGTTCAATTTTTAATATTAAACTAATAAAAAGATGTTGTAGTATCGCTTTACTAGTGAAAGCACCTTCTGGTTGGTAATACTCTCTCATAAGAACATCTAAATGAGACTTTAAATTATCCATATCTGCCTTTTTGTATTTCATATACTTTAAGTCAGATATGTAACCATTTAACTTTGAATAAAATGAAGATTTATAATTTAATCCAGCACTTGGTATAAACTCATTCTTATATTTTAAAGAATATCCTTTTAAATTCTTAGCGTTAAGAATTCTAAACATTTGTTTTTTTTGTATAAAATATAATGTATTTGATTCAATATCAATAGTTTTGTCATCAATTTTGAGTTTGCCATTACCCGAAAATAAGAATATAATCTCCTTATAGTTATGATTGTCGATTGCCTCATAATCCTTTTCAAAAACTTGAGTTTGGACTAATGGTTCTATTGTGAACGTAGATTCTTTGTTATTTCTGAGCATTACTATTATTAAAAATGCAATCTACTAATTTTTCATAAGATAAATTTTCTGAATCAGAAAACATTTACTTTTTTATATAAAAAAGTTGTTTTTTAGAAGTTTTTAATGATGAATTCATCTTGACTTTTTGTTTTTAACTGAAAAGGAGTTAAAATTTGTTTAGATTAAGCATCCTTTGAAAAGCATAGCATCGTTACGTATAAAGAAAGTAATGAAATAGGAATACAAAATGTATTTAGTTTGTATAAATAAAAACAGATACTTATTTTACATAAACCCCCATTCTTTTTATAGTCAACAAATGATGTTATTTATAGACCTATGTTAAATTTAATTAAATAGTTTTTTTAAGTCTTTCCTTCGAAAAAAGTTTGTTTTTTGGTTTTTTTGGTAATGTTTTTTGCCATACAATTATTTTATTTTTCAAATCATCAACGACATCAGTCCTCTGTTCTTTTAAATCATTCTTCTCAGAAACATCTTTTGCGATATCATAAAGTTCTACGTAACTTAAATCTTGATTGGCTACTAATTTCCAATGATTGTCTACGATAGCGTAAGATACCCAATGATCTGGTTTGTTCTTGTTAATTGGCCAGCTGGCTCCAATTTTCCAAAAAAGAGGCTTAGTACGTGATGGATACGTTTTTCCCATAAGAGTAGTAACCTGGCTAATACCATCAGGCTTATAGTTTTCTGGGAGTTTAACACCTGCAACTTCACAAAAGGTAGGTAATAAATCTACCGCCGAAATTAAAGAAGAATCATCAATAACACCTGCTTTTATTTTTCCTGGCCAGCGTGCAATAAAAGGAACACCAATGCCACCTTCAAAAAGGGATGCTTTATAGCCTTTTCTCCCGCCTGTAACACCTTTAGAAGCTCCAATTCCATATCCAACGCCAGTAGCTGTATCTAAGTATGTCCTTAATTCCGTTATCGTTTTAACTGCTCTAGCGGGACCATTATCAGAACTAAAAACAACAAGTGTATTATCCGTTAATTTCAAACGGTCTAGTGCATTTAAAACTTTTCCAATTCTATCATCGGCATGAGATAATATAGAGGCATAAATATTATCTGCTGCTTCTAATTCAGGAAAACGCCACTGATACTTGGGTACGACATGATGTGGTGTATGGGGTTCATGTACCCATAAATTAATAAAAAAGGGTTTATGTTCTCTGTTGTTTTTTTCTATAAAATCAATAGTATTATCTGCATCTTTATAGTAAGGCATCTGCTCTCCAGAACAGTTAAATGCTCCATAAGTATCATAGCCATACTCTATAGGCGTAGGTGAATCTGGAACCATATTATTTGAAAGGTGCCATTTACCAAAATGAGCAGTGGCATAACCACTTTTTTGTAATAATTTTGGTAATAATGTGATGTCATAATCTAACCAATCTGGCATGTTTCTTTTAGCATTGCTAGGCACCCATGCAAAATGACCATCAATATTATGCCTTGCAGGAAATTGCCCAGTCATTACGGCAACTCTACTTGGAGAGCAAACGCCACTTGCAACAGTAAAACGTAAGAAATCTGTCCCTTCATTAACAAGACGGTCGATATTAGGTGTTTTTACATAAGGGTGACCGTGTGCACTTAAATCGCCCCATCCCCAGTCATCAACAAATATGAAAATAATATTAGGTTTGGTTGCTTTGTTTTCGGTTGAATTATTAGCACTGTTAGGAGCGCAATTTTGTAGAAGTGCAGTAGTAAAAAATAAATATGCAATTAGTTTAATGATTTTCATCTGGAAATAGCTTTTAGCAAAAATATTTATATAATGAAGTAATCAGTTGCTCATTTAAATTTATTTTGTGCTTAAATCAATCATATATTGAAAAATTTAGGATATAAAATAGTCTTAAATTATTGACAGTAATAATATTTGTTTTTTAGAGACATAAGAACTTTAATAAATTGATTTACTACCGATTTTTATAGTCTTGCATTAATTAAGCAATAGAATGGGTAAATAGAGAAAGACGAATGCTTTGTATTTCATGACTTTTACAGTCAAATAAAATAACATGAAATATTATATTAAAGTCTTAGTGTTATTGGGAGTTATCTTTTTTTTTAATTCCTGTAAAAAAGACTCATCAATAAAAGAGTCAACTTTCAGTAAATCACAAGTTGCAGGAGATTATATTCTTGATGCACCAGAAGATTGGTGGCACTGGTGTATGGCTCCAATTTATGATACTTCTAATAAATTACATGTATTTATGTCCGCTATCCCGAATGATGGAAGTTGGACAAAAGATAGTAAAATAGTACACTATACAGCGAGTTCTCCAGAAGGCCCTTATACGTTTGTTGATACTACCTTTGCGAGTAAAACACATACGTATCATAATCCACAAATATCTCAAGTCAATGACACCTATGTTCTGGTGTATTTATTGAAGAATAGAGACACACCTGGTCTAAATCAAGAAATAGGCATAGCAACGGCTAAGTCTTTAGATGGTCCTTGGACAGAAAGCCCGCATAACCCAATCATTAAAGCATCAGGAAAACAAGGTGATGGTGCAAACATTCTACACGCCTCTAATCCTACATTCATAAAAGACAAAGATGGAAAATTTAGAATTTATTATAAATCAATGACAGATGCTTATGGATCAAAAAGACATCGTGAAATTTCTTTAGCACTAAGTGATCATATAGAAGGACCTTATGAAAATTATACAGACAACCCACTTATTAGTTATGCAGATAAAGACTTAGATATTGAAGATTGCTATGCCTTTTATTATAAAGACATGTATTATATGATTGTAGAAGATCGTAAAGGAATTAAAGATATGTTAGAAGGTTCAGTTAGAGCAGATAGTTTAATTAAACCCGGAGGCTGGAGACCAGGATTAATTTATAAATCTGAAGATGGAATAAATTGGGGAAGACCAGAGGTCGGTTATAAAACAAATGAACACTATTTTGGAGATAAACTAGCAAGAACAGAACGCCCACACATTTTATGGAAAAACGGAGCGCCCGAATATCTTTTTCTAGCCTGTCATGACGAAGACCCTTCAGCGGGATTTTTTGTTAAAATTGATGGATGGATTCCAAATTAAAATAAGACGTCTAATTAAATATTAAAATAATAAAGAATGAAAAAGTCAATTTTAATTTTTACATATATTTCTATAGTAAACCTATTTTGTTTGCCCATCGTAGCTCAAAACATTTTAGAAATAAGTGATGGAAGTCATTTTGAGAACAAAGGGTTTTATCCCAAATTTAATTGGAATACAACCCCAATGTATTATATGTTTGGAGATCCAAACAGGGTGTTAACCAGAAAGGAAGTTAAACATGTCGCTGAAAGAACAGATTTTATTTGTATTGAAAAATCACATGGTTTAGGACAACTTGGTGCTGCCGAATTAGGAGCAAAGCACGATGTTGCTGCTTTCAAGAAAGTGAAACCAGAGATGAAAGTACTTTTTTACTTTAATTCTGCTTATGCGTGGCCATTTACATCATATAGTAAGAATTTTACAAGAAAAAATATTGATCAATATCCAGAACTAAAAAAGTTTCTAATTATGGATCCCGAAACTAAAGAATTGGGACATCGTAGAAATACGTTTTTTTTCGATGTTTTAAACCCAGAATTCCGTGATTGGTGGGTGAATACAGTAGCAAAAGGTGTTAGTTTTTCTGGAGCCGATGGCGCTTTTATAGATCAGATGCATGGATTTTCATGGTTGCGAAAAGAAAGGAGTAAGGACGTTGAGAAAGCTATGGGAGATATGATGACAGCTTTAAAAACAAAATTAGGTCCCAACAAAATATTACTTGGAAATAATGCACATGCTAAAATTGCAGAATATGTTTTTCCTGCAATAGATGCAAATATGTTTGAACATTATAAAAATAATTTATTAAGCAAAGAGAATTTGCTTAAAGATTGGGAGAATATGCTTCGTATTGCCAAAGCAGGAAAAATATCAATATTTCGTATTGGAGTTGAGTATGATGATGTTACCGAAGAGAAAAAGAATTATTATAAAGGACGTATGCGAAATGAAAGATTTGCAAAACTTTCAAAAGAAAAATTGGAATACTATCATGCTTGTTACTTAATTGGAGCACAACCTTATTCTTATTTTCAATATGGTTGGGGCTGGCAACTTGCTCATGGTTCTTTATTAGATTATCCAGAATTACAGAAACCACTTGGTAATCCAAAAGAACCGTACACTCGAACTTTTCCAAATGCTTGGGAGTTTACTCGAGAGTTTAAACATGCTAGTGTTTGGGTGAATACAGAAACTAGAGAAAGTAAAATTACATGGAAATAATCCGTTGTGCATTTTGATTTATTTTGACAAATTAGATGTCAGTTCAAGTGATTTTTAACAGAAAATTGTATCAAGAATAGGTTTTGAAATGAAAAACTTTATTCTCGATAGTTCTGTTGAGCTTGGCGAAGCACTAATTTCACTCATAAAAATGAGTGAAATTCATTAGAATTAACAAAATTTATTCAAAATGCACAACGGTTGGAAATAATATTAGAAAATTAAAATTTGCTATAATAAATTATGAAATTCAATTCAACTTTTAAAAGACAGTCTTTATTCGTTTTTAGTTTAATTTTTATCTTCTTTGCTTGTTCTAATAATGAAGAACTTAAAGAAGATCCAGAAGTAATAGGTGAAGAAGTAGTTACCGAATTAACTATAAGTGATGGAACCGTATTTGAACCAAAGGATTTCTATCCGAAATTTGATTGGGAGGTTACTCCGCAATACTGCATGTTTGGAGATGGTGCTAGAACACTTACGGCATCAGAGGTAAGTCTGATTTCGGAAAAATCTGATTTTATCTGTATAGAAAAAAATCATGCTTGGAGAGCACTTAGCTATGCCGAAGTGGGGACAAAGCATGAGGTAGATGCTTTCAAACAAATTAGACCAGATATAAAAGTGCTTTATTATTTTAATTCCGCTTATGCATGGCCTTTCACTTCTTACAATGAAAATTTTACAACGAATAAAATTGATGATTACCCTGAACTTAAAAAATTTCTAATTATAAACGAAGATACAGGAGAATTAGAGCATCGGAATAATATTTTTTTCTTTGATGTTTTAAATCCTGATTTTCGAAATTGGTGGGTAGAAACTGTAGCGACTGGAGTTACATTTTCTGGTGCCGACGGTGTTTTTATAGATCAAATGCATGGTTTTTCTTGGCTTAGAAACGATAAGGCAGAAGAGGTTAGATTGGCTATGGGAGAAATGATGAGTAGCCTAAAAGAAAAATTAGGTTCAGATAAGATTTTGCTAGGGAATAATGCTGCTACAGTGGAGGATGTGTTTCCTGCAATTGATGCTACTATGTTCGAGCATTATAGCGAAACGATTACAAATAGTAAGGAGAATTTATTAAAAGAATGGGATGATATGTTGAGAATAGCGAAAGCTGGAAAAATATCAATCTACCGTTTTGGTGTTGAAGTAGAAGATGATGCATCTATCGAAGGTTTAAGTGGGGCAGAAAAGGAAAAAGCTTTAGAGGAATTATCGAAAGAACGCTTAGAGTATTATCATGCCTGTTATCTTATAGGCGCACAACCTTATGCATATTTTCAATATGGTTGGGGCTGGAGGTTAGGGACAGGTCCTTTGGTAGATTATCCTGAATTGGAAAAACCGCTAGGTGTTCCAAAAGGAAGGTATTCTCGAACGACATCTAACGGATGGGAATTCACCCGAGAATTTGAGCGTGCTAGTGTTTGGGTGAATACAGAAACTAAGGAAGGTAAAATAACATGGAAATAAAGCATCTAAAATGCATAGTACATTTCATGTGATAACCTAGGAGCATTTTACAAAATAATAATATTATGAAGCATTATTGATAATTATTAAACCTTTTTAATTTAACCTTATTAGTTAGATTTAGTGTTAAACAACCTTGTATATTTTTAAGGCTTTTTGTGCAGAAATACCAACCAATTATAAAATGTCATTGACAATATTTTATGACATATAATTTATTCCATTTCAATCTTTACCATCTTTTCTTCCAATCTGCTCTCTTCAGATTTAAAGCACATAACATGACTTTCAATAGAGGCATCTATAGTAGAGGTTAATAAAGAGGTGTCTTGTTTTGATACGGCTTGTAACCAGTCGGCAACTAATCTTAAATCGCCACCACCATGGCTATCATATACTCCACCTCTTTTTCTTTCCACTTTTCTTTTTGTTACTTCTCCTGTCTTGAAATTTGTATAAGTATACGTATCCATGTTCCCAACGATATCTCCCATAGACCCCATTATTCGAGTACGTCTTCCATGATAGGATGTAAAAGCTTCCATTGAAAAATTAGCAGTTACGTCATCTTTAAATCGCATTGAACTTACATAATGATCTGGTTGATCGTTATCCATTCTGTAAACACATCTGCCATAATCGGTTGTTTTTAATTGTTCCATAATAAAATCGCCGTGTTCAGATTCGTTTTTAGGTAAATCAAATACATAAGTTCGATGTCTTTTTTTGTGATATTGATTTATAGCCGAATATGGGCATGAGGATTCAACAGCACATCCATCGGTACATCTATTAGTGCTACCTTCTGGAGCATTTTCTTCTCTAAACCATTTTAAATTTCCATAAGCAGCTATACTATCGCAAGGTTTATTTACTAACCATCTCAAAATATCCATATCATGGCAAGACTTTGCTAAAATTATAGGTGTGCTGGTTTTTGAGTTATGCCAGTTGCCACGAACGTATGAATGTGCCATGTGAGTATGTTCTATAGGTTCGAAATGATCAATACTAATCAATTCTCCTATAGCGCCATCATCTATCATCTTTTTTAATTCAATAAAATAAGGGGCATAACGAAGTACATGGCAAACAGCTACTATTCTTTTGTTCTTTTTTGCTAGCTTTAAAATATCAAGACATTCTTGTTCTGATGGAGAAATGGGTTTTTCCAATAAAACATCATAACCCATTTCTAAGGCCTTCATACAAGGCGCATAATGTAATTGATCTGGAGTAGAAATAATGACAGCATCAGCAAATTTAGGACGGTCAAATACGTGTTCCCAAGTAACAAATCTGTTTTCTTCAGGAATATTATGTTTTTCTGAAAACCTATTATTTCTCTCTTTTATAGGTTCAGCTACTCCAACAATATCCATTTGTTCTGGAAAATGTAACCTATAATTACCGTAAGTATTACCTCTATTTCCTGCGCCAATAGTTATAACAGTAATTGCTTTATCAAGTTTTAATGGATTTATAAGCTCCTCAGAAATATCTGCATAAGACTCATTTAAATTAGTAGATTGTAATGCATTTGGTAGTATTGCAGCTCCAGCTAAAAGTCCAAGGTTTTTTAATAAGTCTCTTCTTTCCATTTAATTTATTGTTTATATTAAAATTTATTATAATTGTAAATACTTTTTAAAATACTTTTAATTTTAATAAAATATTGAATTATGATTAATGTGTTTTTTGCTTTAAAAAAAGCTTAATTCTATGTTTTTCATGTAAATATAATATATAATCAATTATTTTTTAATAAAATAACCTAATTTAATATATATATTAGAAATATAGTTTGAGTATTTTTGACTATCTATTATTATAGATATAAAAATTATTTTAATAACTTTAAAAATAATGTACGATATGATGTATGCTTTGGGAAAACGCCCTCATATAAAAATTAAAATGTGTATAATGAAACATAATCTATTAATAGTTGTATTGATTTTAGGTATTATAATGCCAATATTCTCCCAAGAAAATACATATGGGTATATGGATTCGTCATTATCTATAGAAGAACGTATAGAAGATCTTTTGTCTAAAATGTCCTTAAAGGAGAAAGTAGAGCAAATGCGAATATTTCATGCTAATATAGGTGTGAATGTGGATGAGAAAGGGGGAGTAAAGTTGTCAGACAAAGTAAAAGAGAAGTTGATAACAGGTATCGGTGGTATCAAAAACCCTGGGGAGCATTTAAGTCCATATGATGCAGCTGAGTTTAATAACAAGCTTCAAAAGTATATTATTGAAAATAATCGTTGGGGTATTCCTGCTCTTTTTGTAACAGAGTCATATAATGGTGTTGATGCTGAAGGGTGTACTAAATTTGGTAGACCAATAACCTCTGCGGCTTCATTTAATCCAGAGTTGGTGAACAAAATATGGGATGTTGTTGGAAAGGAAGCAAGATTACGAGGGATGCATATGTGCCATTCTCCAGAAGCAGATATTGTACGCGACCCTCGTTTTGGCCGTATGTCAGAAGCTTTTGGTGAGGATACTTATCTTACTACACAAATGGTCGTTAATGCAGTAAAAGGAGTGCAAGGTAATTATGAAGGACTAGGTAAAGGGACACATATTGGAGCGGTAGTCAAACATTTTGCGGGATATGGACAAGTTTTGGGAGGTACCAATTTTGCAGCAATAGAAATATCTCCAAGAACCTTAATTGATGAAATTTACCCTCCTTTTGAAGCTGCTGTAAAAGAATCCCGAGCATTAGGAGTAATGGCTTCACATGGAGATTTGAATGGAGTTGCTAGTCATGGAAATAAAGAACTGCTTACAGGTGTACTTAGGGAGCAGTGGGGATTTAAAGGTTATGTGGTTTCTGATGCTAATGATATTGCGCGGTTATTTTATTTTATGAAAGTAGCAGAATCACCAGAAGCAGCTGCTGTAATGGGGCTTGAAGCTGGTATTGATGTTGATTTATATGCTGAGGATTCTTATGCTTATTTACCTGAAATTGTTAAAACCCAACCAGAGATACTTCCGCTTATAGATCGTTCAGTAAGGAGGGTGTTGTATGTTAAATTTACACTAGGGCTTTTTGATAACCCCTATGTAGATACAAGAATTGTTGAGTCAAATGTGCGTACCAAAGCATCAATAGATTTGGCACAAAAATCAGATTTAGAATCAATTATATTATTGAAAAATAAAAACGATTTACTTCCTTTAAACAAATCGAGTTTAAAAAAAGTGGCGCTTTTAGGGCCTTTATTAGGCGAAAAAACCAAGGCAGATTTTGAAGATGTTATTGGAGGAGAGGTTTCGATAATTGCAGAGCAAGGGTTTCAACTTACTGATGCTAATAGAAGCGTGCCAAAATTATTGCCTAAAAATGAGTTAGCTATAAAGCAACTTGTTGGTATTGCTAAAGAAGCTGATGTTGTTGTTCTTTTTCTTGGTGGAGATAAATTCACTTCCAAAGAAGCTTTTTTTGGTAGAGCATTAGGGGATAGAGCGACTATTGAGCCTGTAGGACAACAAGATGAACTTTTGGAAAGAATAAAGGCATTGGGTAAACCAGTTATTGTAGTACTTAAGCATAGAAGAACACTAGCTATTAATAAAATATCGGAGCTATCAGATGCTATTTTAGATGGTTGGGATTTAAGTGAAAAGGGAGATAATTCATTGGCGAAAATTATTTTTGGAAAAGTTTCTCCTTCAGGAAAACTGCCAGTTACAATTCCAAGATCTATTGGGCAATTACCTTTTCATTATAGTGGAAAGCAAATTAATAGTAAAAAAGAATATCTATTTATGGAAAAAGGGCCATTATATCCGTTTGGTTATGGTTTAAGCTATGCTACTTTTGAATATACGAACCTTAAATTGTCTAGTAAAGAAATGACATCTCAGACTCAGATAAAAGTAAAAATTGATGTAACTAATACGGGTAATGTAAAGGCAAAAGAGGTAGTTCAGTTGTATCTCAAGGACGAAATAGGATCTGTTACTCGTCCAGATAAAGAGCTTAAAGGGTTTGAAAAAATAGAGCTTGAACCAGGAGAAACCAAAACAGTTGGTTTTTATATAGTTCCTGAAATGTTGAAGTTTACAGGATTGAAAATGGAAAAAATATTAGAAGCAGGAGACTATACAGTGATGATAGGGACTTCATCTCAGGAAGTAATCTCAGAAAGGTTTAAACTAAACAAAAAATGAAGAAAATAAAAGAATTGATATAATATTCTTTTTAATTATTATATTAATTAAACAATGTGAAATAATTTTGTTTGAAGTATTGTAATTTTGAGTAACTTATTAATATCTATATTATAAGTGATAGGTTTTAAAATTATTAATAGATTATATGTCTGTATGTAATTGAATAGTTTTATTAATAAATATTTTGTGTTTTTTTAAATTTAATATATGGGTATTAGAAGATTATTTTTTTTTGAGAAACATAAATATTCAATTGTATGAAAAAGGAATATGCAAAAATGGACTTAGGTGCGTTACAGCGCGCGAACAAGAAAGTGGTCTTAAAGCTAATAAAACATAATGATCAAATTAGTCGTTCGGCTCTAACTAAGGAGTCAGGATTAACCCCTCCAACCATTACAAGAATAGTAGATGAGTTGATTTATGTTGATGGCTTGGTAGAGAGTCTTGGTGTTGGCGATTCTAGTGGGGGAAGGCCACCAGTAATTGTTAAATTCAAAAATGAAAAAAATTATATAATAGGAATAGACTTAGGCGGTACTTATATTAGAGGTTGTATGGTAGATTTAAATGCAAATTTTATTTCTGAAATACAAGTTCCAACAGAATTAGATAAGGGTTTTACTTCTATAGTTGATAAAGTTATTAAATTAATACATAAACTTCAAAAACGAAAAGAAGTAGATGCAAAAATATGGGGAGTAGGAATTGGTGTGTCTGGTTTAGTAAATAGTGAAACTGGAGTTATAGAATCGTCACCAGACTTCGTGTGGTCAAGTATTGATCTAAGAAAGGAATTGGAAAAACATTTAGATTTACCTTTTTTTTATGATAATTGCTCTCGTTTAATGGCCTTGGGAGAATTGAAAATGGGTATAAGAGAGAACCAAAAAAATTTTGTGGTCATGAATATTGGTTATAGAGTGGGGTCAGGCATAGTCGTAGAAGGTAATCTTTTGAAAGGCTTTTTGGGCTTTGCAGGAGAATTTGGTCATATTTCTGTGGATACTGATAGTTCAGTTCAATGTAAGTGTGGTATGTATGGTTGTTTAGAAGCTTTAGCATCGGGTCATAGAATAGCTAATTTGGGAAAACAAGCATTGGCAAGTAACAATTCAGAATTACTTAAAGAACTTAGTATGGGTAATGAAAACTTCATTACTGCAGAGTTGGTTGCAAATGCTGCAAAGAAAGGAGATGCAGTCTCTATTGGGATATATGACGAAGTGGCGGAATATTTGTGCAAGGGAATAGGAGCTATAGCTAATTTGTTAAATCCAGAAACCATATATATAGGTGGAGGTGTTTCTTTAAATGAGAATTTGTTGTTTAATTTAATAGAAAAGAAAAAAGATAAATATTTATTACCAGTAAATAATAAAATAAAAATTCTCCCTTGTACACATGGAGATCAAGCTACATCAATTGGTGCGGTTTCTTTGGTTTTAGAGAAGATTTTAGCCTTGGAATTGTCTAGAAGTTAAGAACGTATTTTAGCAAAAGGCTTCTGATAAATCTTTAAAAGAATGATGTATACAAATGGTTGTATTCTATGCTTATTAAAACAAATTAAGATTAAGTAATTTATAAAATCGATGAAAAAATTAGTAATTGTTGTGCCAGTTTTATTTCTATTAGCGGGTTTATATGGATGTAAAAATAAAAAAGAGGAAACAACTGAAAATGTAAAACAACCCAATATAATCTTTGTGTTAACTGACGATCAACGATGGGACGCTTTAGGCTATGCAGGGAATTCTATTATAAAAACACCCAATATGGATGCGTTAGCAAGTTCTGGCTTGTATTTTAAAAATGCTTTCGTTACTACGCCTATTTGTGCTGCAAGTAGAGCAACGATATTAACTGGTTTGTATGAAAGAACGCATGATTTTAATTTTGGAAAACCCAAATTAAAGAACGAATATATGCTAAGTAGTTATCCGTATTTACTTAAACAAGCAGGATATAGAACAGGTCTTATAGGTAAATTTGGTGTAAATGTTAACAAAGGTATTGAAGATGCTTTGTTTGATACTATTATAAAAACAAGGTGGCCATATTTGAAGAATATGGAAGGGGAAGAAATTCACCTTGCAGATATTAATGGTAACCATGCAATAGATTTTATAAAATCTGAAAAAGGTAAACCATTTTGTCTTTCTCTTTCTTTTTGGTCTCCACATGCAGATGATGGTGCAGAAGAACAATATTTTTGGCCTAGTTATGTAGATAGCTTATATGTTTCAGATAAAATTCCAGTACCAAGTACTGCAGATCCCGATTTTTTTGCTGCGTTACCTGAATTTATGAAGCATTCAATGAATAGGAAACGATGGTATTGGAGATATGATACTCCTGAAAAATTCCAAAAAATGGTCAAGGGGTATTATAGGATGATTAGCGGAGTAGATAGTGTTTTAGGACGAATAAGAAGTACACTTGAAGAAGAAGGTTTGGCAGATGATACTGTAATTGTTTTTATGGGAGACAATGGTTATTACCTTGGTGAGAGAGGGTTTGCCGGAAAATGGCTTATGCATGAACAATCGCTTCGTGTTCCTTTAATGATTTACGACCCAAGGCAAGACGAAGCTTCGGGAGGAAAAACTTTTGATGAAATGGTGCTGAATTTAGATATAGCCTCTACAATACTAGATGTAGCAGGTATTACTATCCCTGAAAGTTATCAAGGAGAAAGCTTGATGTCATTTTATGGAAATAACAATTTAAAAGAATGGCGAACCTCAGGTTTTTTTGAGCATCAGCGTGCTGGTGAACCTCTACTTCCTAAAACAGAATGTTATAGAGATGAAAACTGGAAGTTTATTAGGTATGAAGCTAATCCAGAATATATCGAGTTATATAATTTTAAGGAAGATGTCAATGAAGTCAATAATTTGGCTTATGATGAAAAATATGCAGATAAAATTGAATATTATACTCAAAAATGTGATTCTGCAGTAAATCGTTTAATAGCCCAAAGGATTAAGTAGTCACGAGGATACAAATTCTTAATTTCATTGAGATTATTCGGTCTGTACGTATCGTATTGTGAAAACTTAGCTTTATACAATATGAAATTATTGTAATTACAGTTTTGGTGATACTAAAATAGTATATGTACCTTCATTAAGTTCAAACGTTCCTGTTTCTAAATCTTTAATGTTATCAGATTTAAGTTCAATATTTTTTTTAAGAACCTTTATTTTTTGTGTTGGATTTAATAACAACCTAATTTGTGCGATACTCTCCTCCGGAATTGTAATATCATATTTATAAGAACCAGATGGTTCTCGTTTCCAGTTTGATACTATTGTTCCATATGGAGAATTGTATTTGGAATTAACATAGTCAAGTCCTTCAGGTGTATATGGTGCTAAAATAAATTTTTGAAAACCTGGATATTCAGCATTTGGTTGAATACCTCCTAACCACCTGAAAAACCATTCAGATACTGATGCTAGCATGGGATGGCAATTAGAATATACATCATCACTTTCTTCCCAGGTTTCCCATATAGTTGTTGCTCCATTATCTATCATAAAACCCCATCCAGGGTAAGTAGTGGTGTCTACAATATTATATACTTCTTTAGGAGAAATATTTTGAGATATGGTTTCTAACATATATTTAGTTCCGAAAATCCCAGTATTTAAATGTCCAGAAGGACCTTTTTTTAATGCATTTTGTAATGAATCTTTTGCTGGCCCTATATCTTCAAGTGGCACTATGTTATGGTAAAGCAATGTAGAAAATAAGGTTTGACGGTTTATTTTTTCTAATACTGGTTTGTCCCAAAACTCATTCTTTAAAAGCTTTCTTAATTTTTTTGCAAGTTTTTTGTATTTAACAATTTGTTCTTCGTCTTCCATTACAGCTGCAAAAGTTCCCATAATCTCTGCGCATTGAAGGTAATGTGCGGTACCAGTCAATTCTACAGGAACAGGCACAAGAGATTCATGGTCACTGAGTCCAGAACTTACAAGACCTTCAGGGTGTATTCTTGCTGCCTTTTCCATCCACTCGTTATCTATAGTATATAATTCTTTGATGATATTGGTGTCATTATAATACAAATACATATAATATTGAGTGGTGAGAAAAGCCGACTCCCAACTAATCCCACAATATTTAATTCCTGTATATGGAGCGGTATCAACAAACGTTGAATCGTTAATAGCGTCAACCCAGTCGTAAACGGTTTTACGGTAGAACGATTGCATATCGTAATTGTTGATGTAAGATTCACTAATAGCATTTAAATCACCACCATATCCAAACTTTTCTCTGGCAGGACAGTCTGATTGTACGCTAACCAAATTGGATAAAAACGTTCTTTTGGAGGCTTTTTGAATAGAATTTAGTAAATCTGATGAACAATTAAAGCTATTGGTGTCTTCCACGTTGCTATTAAGCGCTAGGCCTGTAATATCTTTAAGTTTTGGCTTTTTTCTTAAACCCATAATCTCCATATATCTGTAGGTGTGATATGTGAATTTTGGTTGAAAAAATACCTCAGTATCGTTTCCAATAATATAGCTGTCTGTTTGCCAAGCAATTTCGGGAGCTCCAGGACCTCCAATACCTTCTTCTTTAATTTGGCCTATTACAGAGGTCATTGGATTAAGAGATCCATCATTATAGATACGCTCACCAAACCTAAAGGTGATAGTGTCACCCTTTTTTCCAGATAATTCGATATTGTAAGTTCCAGTGAAATTAGTACCCATGTCTACAATATATCCTCCGTTTTTTAATGATTTGATCGACGTAGGAGTTATTTTATCGGTAATTTGAACTGGTGGGAAAAAGGCTTTTTGTGTTATGCCTCCTGGGCTTTCACTAATTTTAGAATTTTTCCATGATTGATCTTTAAAATTGATTTTGTTCCAATCCTTAATTTCTTGTTGTGCATTATATACTACTCCTAAATAGACACTGTTTTTTATAATAGGGCCATAGGAGTATTTCCATGTGTCATCCGTAATGATTTCATCTGTGTCGCCATTTGTATATTTTAAGACTAGTTTAGCAATGAATGTAGGTTTTCCAACTTTAGCAAGATCAGCTCTCAGATTTCTTTTTCCCCATTTTTTTAGAGGTAATGGGTTGTAAAAACCATTTCCTAAAGTAACACCTAAGCAGTTTTTATCGTTAATAACTTGGGAGGTAATATCATATTCTGAAACATAAATTCTTTTACTGTAATCTGTCCAAGCAGGGTCTAATATGTTTTTGCCAATACGTTCGCCATTAATTGTTGCTTCATAATATCCAGCAGCTGTAATATATAGTAAAGCTTTTTCAATTTTATTTTTAGAACTAAATTCTTTTCTGAAAATAGGAGCGGGATGGTTTAAATAAAATAGGGAGTCGTTTTTTGGTAATTCCTTTTCATCTGTAATCCACAAGGCGTTTTCTAAATCAATATAGTTTAATGAATCATTTAGTTGATTATTAGATAGATCATTGTCAAATAGTTTAGAAAAATAATCTTGGTTGCTTATTCCGAAGTATAGTATAAAACTTATTGTTAAAACTAAAATAATGCTTAGTACTTTCTTCATGATTTTTTATTATAGATTTAAAATTATTTAATTGCTTTTGTTAAACCTTCTTTGGAAGAGTGATATTTTATAAGCTTTATTAAAAGCGTGTATTACTAGTTATGTTGATGATAAGTTATTAAAACTAATTAATAAAGTATTTAAAAGTAAGTTTTTTTGTTTAATTTATTACTATTTTTTTGTTTTATAAGTTATCGCTTTTTTTTAACACGTATGTTAAGATGCTTTATATTATGTAGTTAAGTTAATTTATTGAAACCAATTTAACTTATTATTTATTTATAAAAGTTATTTTAATATCTTTGAATTAACCATGTTTTTTCATGAAAACGGTAAGGAATAAAAACTTTATAGCTTTGAAACCTACAGTATATTTAGCATTAATATTTGTTTTGGCAACTGGATATTCTTGTATTGATAAAAACAAGAGTAAATTGGCTAAAGATGAATTACCTAATACAAAACCAAATGTAATTTTAATTTATGCTGATGATTTAGGTAGGGGGTTGCTTTCTGTAGAAGGACAGAGAATTATAAATACACCTAATATTGATAGGTTATCAAAGGAAGGGATGCGTTTTGAAAACGCATATGGCTCTATGTTTTGTGCACCAGCACGAGCAAGTTTAATAACGGGTTATCATGATATTCATGGTGACCGTTGGAAAATTACAGGAGGTGGAGCATACAAGAAAATATCTTCAGGTCAGTTAACTCAAAAGGAAATAGAAACGAAATTAAACGAACAAATTGGTTTAGTTAAAAAAGATGAATTTTTTTTAGCTCAAGTCATGAAAAGTGCTGGCTATGTAACTGGAGAAGTGGGAAAACTAGAATGGGGTTTTTCTACTACGGATAAACAAATGAAAAGACATGGTTGGGATTATTATTATGGATATTTGGATCATGTAAGATGTCATGGTTTCTACCCTCCATTTCTCTTTGAAAATGGAGATTTAGTAACTATAAAAGGTAATACTAGAGCTGATTCTGGAAAAAGTATAGAAAGGGAAACGATTGAAACTTATAAAGAACGATGGGATATGGAAGGTAAAACTACCTATTCTCAAAATATTTTTCTAGAAAAAATATTGACTTTTATAAGAGAAAATAAAGACACTCCATTTTTTCTTTATCACCCTACACAATTACCACATGGACCAGTTTCTATTCCTGAGGTTCATGCCGATTTTAAAGACGATGAAAGGTTGACTCAGATTGAAAAGGAATATGCTTCTATGGTAAAAATGTTAGATGATCACGTAGGTATCATTATGAAAGAGTTGAAGAATTTGAAAATAGACAATAATACTTTGGTGATTTTTACTTCTGATAATGGACATGAAATATATTACACTCAGGAAGGTAGAGTAATGAAACCTGTGCGTAATATGCAAAATGGTGAATTTTTTGACGATGTGAAAACAAAATTTTATAGTAAAATAGGAGGAGATGTTTTTGATGGTAACGATGGTATGGCAGGAGTAAAACGAAGTAACTGGGAAGGTGGAGTTAGAATTCCATTAATAGCAAGGTGGCCTAATAAGATTAAACCAGACGTTACCTCAAATAGATTAATTACTAATTACGATTTTATAGCAACTATGGCAGATTTAGTTGGATATAGTTTGCCAAAATCAAAAGATGGAATTTCTTATTTGCCAGAGTTAATAGGTAAAAAGGGCAAAGAACATGATTACGTTGTTTATTCATCTTTTATGGGGCCTTCTATAGTCGCAAATGATGGATGGAAACTTAGATATTTTGCACCAAAAGATATTTTCCAATTATACTATCTTCCAAATGATTATGAGGAAAAAAATAATTTAATTAATGAAAATTTGGAAAAAGCAGAAGAACTAAAAAATCATTTGCTAAAAGAATGTAATGGAAACTTAAGCAATGGCTGGTTTAAAGTAAGAAAGGCAGTTTTGCCAACTATAAAGTGATTCTTTTTGTTATGATAATAACTTTAAGATATGTGAATTAATATAAATTATACTTGAGGAGAATCATATTTATGATTTAGACAAGGCATAGATACTTTTATTAAATAACTAACAATTTTGAACCTGCAGTTATACTATATCATGGCAATAACCAAAACATTTTCTAAAATCTATTTAATCTTTATTGCTTTGGCTTTTCTTGCTTGTAACAATAACAATGAAAACTCAAATAGACAAAAAGTAAAATTTGATTTTAACTGGAAGTTTTTAAAAGGCGATTTCCCTGAAGCTTCTAAAACAACTTTTGATGATGCAAATTGGCAAAATGTTGATGTGCCGCATGACTGGAGTATCGCTGGCCCTTTCCTAAAGAGCAACCCTTCTGGAAATGTTGGTGCCTATGCGCCTAATGGTATAGGGTGGTATAGAAAAGAATTCACATTAAATAAAACGGATTCAGATTCAGAAATAAGTATTGAGTTTGGAGGCGTGTATATGAATAGTGAGGTTTGGATTAACGGTCATTATTTAGGAAAACGCCCATTTGGTTACATCAGTTTTAATTATGACTTAACACCATTTCTCAATTTTGATGGAGACAACATGCTATCGGTTCGAGTTGATAATTCAAAAGAACCAAGTGCACGATGGTTTACAGGGTCTGGTATTTACAGGCATGTGTGGTTAATAAAAACAAATAAAGTGCATGTTTCTAGGCATGGTGTTTACGTTACAACACCTACTGTGTCAAAAGAAGCTGCTACTATACAAATTAAAACAGTTATTGAAAATAATTTTGATGAATCTAAAGATTTTACATTGATTAATGAAGTGTATAATGCCGAAAATAAATTATTAAGTCAAGTAGAATCAACAGCAAATGCAATCGAGAAAGAAAACAAAGAATTACTTCAAAATATAGAGCTCAACAATCCAGAATTATGGTTGCCAGAAATCCCATACTTATACACATTAAAAACTAAGATTAAAGTAAATAACAAAATTGTAGATGAAGTTTCTACTAATGTAGGAATACGAAATTTTGTCTTTTCTGTTGAAAACGGATTTGCGCTAAACGGAGAAAGCATGAAGCTAAAAGGCGTTAATAATCATAGCGACTTAGGTGCTTTAGGTGCTGCTATGAATGATAAGGTTTTAGAGCGAAGATTAAAAATATTAAAAGAGATGGGCTGTAATGCCATTAGAACAGCTCATAATCCACCTAGTGAAGTATTATTAGATTTATGTGATAAAATGGGCTTTATGGTGATGGATGAAGCTTTTGATGAATGGATTGAATCTTGGCCCTTTGGAAGAAAAAAGAAAGAAGGTAAAGCAAAATATGGGTACCATTTGTATTTTGATGAATGGGCAGAAAGAGACCTTACAGAATTAATAAAAAGAGATCGTAATCATCCTTCAATTATACTGTGGAGTGTCGGAAACGAAATTCCAGATGCTTGTTTTGAAGTTGGTACAGAACGCTTGAAAGTATTAATGGACATCGTTAGAAAACACGATGATACCAGACCCATAACATGTGGTATAACGCATATGCATTTAGCAAATGCTAGTGGGTTTGCAAGTGCTTTGGATGTTACAGGGTATAATGGTGGAGGAGGTTCTGCATTTATGTATGAACAAGATCATGAAACCTATCCAGAAAGAAAATTTGTAGCTACTGAAGTACCTCATTCTTTTCAAACACGTGGAGAGTATCAAAGCCAATCATGGTATCGAGGTAAAAATCCTTTAGGAGGTATTATGAAGGTTCCTGATTTAGCTGAGGAAGAGGTTTTTGGTGAGATTAGTAAATATTATAGTTCTTCATACGATAATTCTATGGTACGTATTTCTGCACGAGATTCTTGGAGACGAACAAGAGATTTCTCATATATGGCAGGGGAATTTAGGTGGACAGGGTTCGACTATTTAGGAGAGTCTATGTTTGGTTGGCCAGCAAGATTATGGAATTTTGGAATTATAGATATGTGCGGTTTTCCTAAGGATACCTATTATTTTTATCAGAGTCAATGGACAGAAACACCTATGGTTCATATACTACCCCATTGGAACTGGGAAGGTAAAGAAGGTGTCGAAATTCCAGTGGTAGCATACTCTAATTGTGATAGTGTTGAGTTATTTTTAAACCATACATCATTAGGTAAAAAAGAAATGGGAAACCAGATGGATTTAGTTTGGAATGTGCCTTATAAACCTGGGATATTAATAGCAAAAGGTATCAAAGAAGGTAAAGTTGTATGTGAAAAAGTAATAAAGACAGCAAAAAGTCCTGCTAAAATTGAATTGTTAATAGATAACGAAACCATATTGGCTAATGGTCAAGAAGTAGTACATGTGGAAGTAAATATTTTAGATGAAGACAATAATTTTGTTCCTAAAGCATCTAATGAAATCATTTTTAAAGTAGAAGGAGAAGGTACACTATTGGCAGTAGACAATGGTGACCCAAAAAGTGAAGAAAGTTTTGTGAGGAATACGCGAAGTGCCTTTAATGGAAAATGTATTCTTATTGTAAAATCAACACAAAAAGCGGGCGATATTAAAATTAGTGCTCAAAGTGACGATCTAGAGGGTACATCTATTTCAGTAAAAACACTTTAATAAAAGAGGCGCGTTATTGCACATATTTTATAAATTATGAATACAATTAAAGCAGTAATTATTTTTATTGGATTAATCTTTTTTCCTCAAGTGGGTGTACAGAGTCAGTCTAAAAATGATGAAACAAAAAATACAATTAAAAATTATCAAAATAAATTATGGTATAATGAACCAGCAACAAAATGGATGGAAGCTTTACCTATTGGTAATGGCAGGTTGGGAGCCATGGTTTATGGAGCTGTAGAAAACGAAAAAATTCAGCTTAACGAAGAATCTATTTGGGCGGGACCTCCAATACCAGAAGATAGAGTAGGAGGCTATACATATATAGAAGAAGCTAGAAAACTTATTTTCGAGGGTAAATATGTGGAGGGACAGAAGCTTGTGCAAGACAACGTCATGTCTAAACGTATCTCACCAAGAAGCTACCAAACCTTAGGAAATTTAAATTTAAAATTTGATTTAAAAGGAAAAGCGCTTAATTATCACCGACAACTCGATATAGATAAAGCCATAGCTAAGACTACTTTTACTAGTAACGGTGTTAATTATACTCGAACTTTTTTCGTAACAGCTATCGATGATGTTATAGCAGTTTTATTAACGGCAGATAAACCGAAGTCTATATCACTTGATGTTAGTTTAGATAGACCAGCAGATTATACGGTTAATACCATAAGCAAGAATAAAATCAGAATGTGGGGTCAAGCCAGTCATGAAGGAAAACATTTAGGCGTAAAATATGAAGCACAAGTATTGGCAATCCCTAAAGGAGGTTATATGGTTTCCGAAGATGGAAATATAAAGATAACCAAAGCCAATTCAGTCGTTCTTTTAATAGCATCTGTAACAGATTATAATAAAAGAGACCCATTTACACCTTTAAAAGATGATTTAAATAAAGTATGTTCTAATACATTAAAAATAGCTTCTAAAAAGTCTGTAAAACATATGATGCTCGATCATGTTTCAGATTATCAAGAACTTTTCAGAAGAGTTACTATAGATTTAGGAGATTCCCCTTTAAAAGAGAAGCCAACAAATGAACGTTTAGAAGCTGTTAAACAAGGGAATGATGATACCGATTTAATGGCATTGTATTTTCAGTATGGACGATATTTATTGATATCGTCATCTAGAGAAGGTACATTACCTTCAAATCTACAAGGGATTTGGAATCACCACATGAAAGCACCTTGGCATAGTGACTATCATACCAATATAAATATGCAAATGAATTATTGGCCTGCTGAGGTTGCCAATCTTTCTGAGTGTCATAAGCCATTTTTCGATTTTATAGAGACCTTAATTCCATCAGGCCAAAAAACAGCGAAAAACGTATATGGTAGCAATGGGTTTTTAGTGCATCATACAACGGATGTTTGGCATTGGACATCACCTATTGGAAAGGCTCAATATGGTATGTGGCCATTAGGAGGTGCTTGGTGTACGCAACATTTTATGGAGCATTATCGATTTACTGGCGATACCACTTTTTTAAGAGAACGTGCATATCCCATAATGAAGGAATCTGCTGAGTTTTTACTCGATTGGCTCACCATAGATCCAAGATCTGGAAAATTAGTTTCTGGGCCCTCTACATCTCCAGAAAACAAATTTATAACTCCAGAAGGCGAAAATATATGGTCTAATTTGAGTATGGGAAATGCTATGGATCAAGAAATTATATGGGATAATTTCACCAATCTTTTAGAGGCTGCAAAAGCGCTTAAAATTGAAGACGCGTTTACAGATAAAGTAACAAAAGCGTTGGAGAACCTTTCGATGCCAAAAATAGGATCGGATGGACGATTAATGGAATGGTCTCAAGAGTTTGGAGAAGTTGATAAAGGCCATCGTCATTTAAGTCATTTATATGGTCTTCACCCAGGAAGACAATTTAATCAAATCGATACACCTTATTATATAGATGCCATTAATCGTAGTATTGAATACCGTTTATCTAATGGAGGAGGCCACACGGGGTGGAGTAGGGCTTGGATTATTAATTTTTATGCCCGTTTGGGAGCCCCTCAAAAAGCTTATGAAAACGTAAAAGCACTTCTAGCAAAATCTACTTCCACAAACCTTTTTGACTTTCATCCGCCTTTTCAAATTGATGGGAATTTTGGTGGTACTGCTGGTATAGCAGAAATGCTGATTCAAAGTCATATAAATGATGAAAACGGTAACCCAATTATACATTTATTACCAGCATTGCCTATAGAATGGGCTACAGGAAGTGTTACAGGGTTACGTTCTCGAGGTGGTTTTGAATTGGATATAGAGTGGAAAAATAACCAATTGGTATCTGCTATTATTTTATCCAAAAAAGGAGGTGTATGTAAAATATTAGTTGGCGACAAATTTAGTGATATTATGTTGCCCGCCAATGGAAAGCAAACTTTAACGAATTTTTAAAATGCTTTGATAAACTAAATCAATCATTTATCGAATTATGTATTACTATTAAATTAGATATTATAAACAAATGAATATGAATAAAATATATGGTTTTCTGAGCCTTTTAGCAGTTCTGTTTTTAGGATGCACTCAGAAAGAATCCGCAGCTCAAAATAAAGATGCCAGCCTTACTTTATGGTATGAATCTCCAGCTATAAAATGGGTCGATGCGTTTCCTATGGGGAATGGAAGATTGGCGGCAATGAATTTTGGAGGTACTGATGTTGAACGATTCCAATTAAATGAAGAGAGTTTGTGGGCTGGTGTTCCTAGCAATCCTTATGCAGATGATTACTTGGGTAAATTTAAAAAAATTCAAGAATTACTTTTAGCAGGTAAAAATATTGAAGCCAATACCTATGGTTTAGAAAATATGGTTGCTGGACCAGCATCTTTCAGGTCTTATGAACCCTTAGCAGATCTTCTCATTAAATTTAACGCATCCGATTCCGTTTCAAATTACAAACGAACATTGGATTTGGCTACAGGTATTAGTAAAATAACATATCGTATTGGTGATTCTGAAATTGTTCGAGAATCCTTTATCTCAGCAGTAGATGATGTTATTTGTATAAAATTGACATCTAAAGGTGAAAATAAAATAAATTGTAGTATTTCATTAGATAGAAAAAAAGATGTAAAAATTACTACTTCACCAGAAGGTAAACTCTATTTAGATGGTCAAATAGTTGATGTTGAGGCTCCTGAAGGATATGATGATAATGCAGGAGGATCAGGCGAAGGTGGTAAACATATGCGTTTCGCAGGCGAATTACAAACAGAGATTTCTGGAGGTAACATGACCGCTAGTGAAAATAATTTAGTTATTGAAAATGTAGAAGAAATAGTCATTCTTTTTACTGCTGCAACAGATTATAACCTCTCTAAGTTAAATTTTGATACTTCAATAAACCCAAAAGCTAAAGTCACAGACATATTAAATAAGGTTCAAGAAAAATCATGGCAAGAATTAAAAGAAGCTCATGTTAAAGAACATGCAGCTATCTTTAATAGGGTAAGTCTTGATTTAGGCAAATCAGCGAATGATTCACTTCCAACAGATAAACGTCTATTAGCGTATAAAAATGGAGCTAAAGATTCCGGTTTAGAAGCACAATTATTTCAGTTTGGAAGGTATTTGTTAATGGGAAGCTCAAGATCTCCAGGAATTTTACCTGCCAATTTACAAGGCAAATGGAGTGAGCGTATGTGGGCCCCTTGGGAAGCCGATTATCATTTAAATGTAAATCTTCAAATGAATTATTGGCCTGCTGATGTGGCTAATATTTCTGAAACTACAAACTCTTTAATCAATTGGTTTGAGTTAATAACAGAAACGGGTAAGCCTTTAGCAAAAGAAATGTATGGAGCAAATGGTTGGTTTTCTCATCATGCTACCAACCCATTTGGTAGGGTAACACCATCAGCCTCTACATTGCCTTCTCAATTCAATAATGGCGTTCTGGATGTATTACCTGGCGCTTGGATGGTTATGAGTCTTTGGGACCATTATGAATACACGCAAGACAAGGTATTTCTTCAAGAAAGACTCTATCCAATGCTTAGCGGTGCTAGTGAATTTATTTTGGATGTTTTAGTTTCAGACGCTCAAGGAACATTACATTTTGCGCCTTCAGCTTCACCAGAAAACATGTATATGGATGTAGCATCTGGTGAAATGTTAAGAATTACTGCGTCTTCAACATATCATGTATCCATTATTAATGCTGTATTTAAAGCAACCCAAGAAGCAGCTTCCATATTAAATATTCAAGATGATGTTACTAAAAGGATAGAAATAGCAAAAACAAAATTACCACATATTTTAATAGATGATAATGGACGAATCATGGAATGGAGGAATGATGTTGAGGAAAAAGAAGCTGGTCATAGGCACCTTTCTCATTTACTTGGAGTGCATCCGTTTTCATTAATTACACCAGAAACACCTGAGCTTTTTGAAGCAGCTAAAAAAACTTTAGCTTGGAGAGAAGCTAATGGACATGGCGGAATGGGTTGGGCACATGCGCATGCCTTATTAATGCATGCACGCATGTTGGAAAGTGAAAAAGCGTATCAAAGTTTGAATACACTATTAACTAGAGGGCGAAAATCTAGTTTAATGAATACTATAGGGCCTTTTCAAATTGATGGAAATCTAGGCGCGACTGCTGGTGTTGCCGAAATGTTGATTCAAAGCCATTTAAAAAATGAGAATGGCGATTTTATTATTCATTTATTACCTGCTATACCCACAGAATGGTCTAATGGTAAGGTTACAGGTTTACGTGTCCGTGGCGGTTTTGAGATTGATATGGAGTGGGACAAAGAGGCTTTGAAGGTTAGTGTTATTTCAAAAAAAGGAGGGGCTTGTAGTTTACAAGCTAAAGGAAAGACAGAGAAAGTAATATTAAGAGCAGGAGAAAAAAGAGCATTTATTTTTTAGGTGTGAGTTAGCAAATTAATTTTATAATATAATTTAACAGAGGCAACGTTATTGAGGGTTTATACCTCATGATTTGCCTCTTTTTTGTTAATGACATAAAGCATTGTATGTTTAATTAAATGAATTATTACAACGATAAATGAGAAAAACACTAAATAAATAGGAGTAACTCTATTTGTTATAATGGGTTGTTTGTCGGTTCAATCAGTTACACAAAATAGTAAGCAGATAGATTTAAAATTTTAAAAAGTGTAAAGCAACTGGTTGGTGTTTTGAGTTGTTTTATAGTTTTATTTATTACCAATTTTGAGAAACTTGCATTAATTAAGCAATAGAATGGGTAAATAGAGAAAGATAAATGCGTTGTATTTCATGAACTTTACAGCAAAATAAAGAATCATGAAATTTAAAGCTTTGGTATTATTAGGAATTATCTTTTTTTTTATTTCCTGTAAAAAAGACTTATTAATAAAAGAGTCAACTTTCAGTAAATCCCACCACTAGATACTTCAAAAATGGGGCTGTTAAAATCAGATTAAATAATATTAATGATTAAGGCATTAAATAAAAATAAAATGGTTTGTATGAGGTAATCTTCGAATTCGAAGTGTGATGCCTTAACCTCTAACAAATCAAAATTTAATTCAATAATAAAATGAAAAAGGGATTTTTACTTTTAAATAGATTTCGAAACGTGCTTTTTGGAGGATTAAATATCCATATTCAATTATTTTGCAACTCGGTTAGAAATACTTCGGCTATTCGCAGGTTAATGATTATAAGTATTATTCTTTTATTTTCTGATATATCGTCAGGTTGGAGCCAAACCAAAACAAAAGAAGGGCTAAAAATATATTATATCCGTCATGCTGAAGGTGGGCACAACGTCAAAAGGAATTGGGAGAAATATAGTGAAATACCCGAAGATCAATGGCCTGATTATGTTGGGAACCCTAACATATTCACTCCGATGGGTAAAGGTCAGCTGGCTCGAGTACCAATTAAACTCAAGAAATATAAATTTGATTTTATTGCGTCTAGCCCAATTTGGCGTGTTCGAAATACGATTCTTCCGTACATGAAAAAGATTGGAGTCAAGGGGGAAATCTGGCCAGAGCTTGCAGAACAAAGAGCTAGTGCATTGATTCTTTCTACCGATTTACCTGTACCTACAGACCCGATTCTGGGCGCAGGTAAATTGATAGAATTGTCATCAAATGAAGCTCCTTATTTTTCTATACGAGAAGATGGAAAAAAGGGATTTAAAGCACCTAAAGTAGGGACGACTCGGAAGCACGATGAGCGATCGTCTGCTGCGGCTCGTTTAGTTATTCAAAAAGTGCTTGACATGATTCAGGATCGCTTTGGCGGAACAGACAAAACAATTTTGCTCGCTGGTCATGGAAGCAGCGGTAAAGCGGTTCTGAGAATGCTTACTAAAGATCCATTACTAAATTTACCTGGGATCACAAACACAGGTGTTTGGATGGTTGAAGAGCAACCTAATGGTGAGTTTAAGTTAATGATTTTTAATGATGTTCCACTTGAAAACAGAAATTAGTTTTGTTTCAATTTATAATAATGAAAAAAAGAAATTTGCTTGAGGGCTGGGAGCATATGTCGAATGTTGTCAAAGACAATAAAGCGTCGATTTTCCGTGTTGGAGTAAACCTAGAAGCAAGATTTGTCACTGATCAGTAATAGAAATTGAATAATATCGGAGAATAAAATATGATAATGCATTTAGAGTATGGGGGAGATTCTGAAAATAGTCAAAGAAAAATAACACGGAAATAAATAATCAATTATGAAAATTATTGCTAAAAAATATCGATTTCGATTAATTTGTAGCGTTTTTGTTTTACAATTAACACTTCTTCAAACTGGAGGAACGGTCTATGGGCAAACTGCAACACCCAATGTTACAATGAATATTAACTGGGGAGACTTCATGGGGAATATGGATCCTGTCTGGAATTCACTGCCTACTGTACCAAAGCATGGACCGATGATTGGAAATGGCATGCTGGGCACATATCTCATTCAGAATGAAGAGTCTGGTGAGGTTCGTTTTGAGATGAGTCGAGGTGACTTGTGTGATGTTAGAGCCGGATTTAATCGAAGGAAAACAAATGGTCATTTCAAACTAATGCTTGAAGGGGATACAGCGACTGGGACATGTAGATTGGATTTATGGGATGCGCAAATTAACGCTGAACTGACTGTTAGTTCTGGGGCTCTTTCAGTCAGAACGTTCGCAGATGCTAATAGCGACGTGATTGTTTTTGAACTGATAAAAAACGGAGTAAATTTAAATTACGTATGGGATTGGGTGCCAGACAATCGCGGATGGGCTGGGAAAGTTCCAAAGGTGCCAAAATCTTATGCACCATATCCAGAACCTGTCCTTTCAACCTATCAGAACTGTCAGGTTAGTGTGCAGGACATGCCAGTCAGTGAGATATACAGGACACAAGGTGAGCCAGCAGCCTCTCAACATGCAACAGCTTGGAGAATTGTTGAAGTTGATGGAAAAACATACATTTATAGCAGTACGACACATTCATACCGCAGTTCCACAGCAAAGCAAGCGGCGGTAGATAATATCAATAAGGCAGTTGCCAAAGGTTTCTTAAGTCTTGAAGCAGCGCATCAGGAATGGTGGCATAATTTCTATAAAAAGAGTTTTGTAGCACTTCCGAAAAAGTTTGAATGGTTCCACTGGATGCAGATGTACAAGATTGCTTGCATGACACGAGAAGATGCTCCAGTTATTACTGACCTTGTTGGTCCATGGTTTGATAGGGATTTAGTATGGAATGGAATCTGGTTCAATTGGAATACGCAGAAGCAATATAGCAATGTGTTTACGTCAAACCACCCTGAACTAGCAAGTTCTCTCCTGAATAATCTGTGGAATCAGCGAGCTAATATTTATGATGCTGAGAGTGATGGATATGGGGTTCCTTGGGGAGGAAGTGGAGCTCTGAATATCGCCCGAAGCAATTGGAGGGATGCTGCATGTCTTGCGTGGTTGCTTAGCTTGTCTTGGGAACATTACCAGTGTACCATGGACTCAGATATGTTGCTCAACAAGATGTATCCCTTATTAAAAGGCACATATAACTACATGAAGCACCACTACCTTGTTAAAGGGATTGATGGTAAGCAACACTTTAAACTAGGTGCTAGCCCTGAATATCATTTGCGTGATAAAGACAACAATAAGATTAGAGAATTTGAAGATATTACATTTCGAATTGCTACCATGCGCTGGGTCTGCAACACGATTATTAAGATTAATAATAGGTATAGCGTTTATGATGCCGATGCTACAGACTGTCAGATTATGCTTGACAATCTCACACCTTACGCTATTGATCCTGAGCAGGGATTCATGATTGGCAAGGATACGCCATTAGCCCATGCTCATAGGCACGATTCACATGAGCTTCAAATTTTTCCATATTATGAATACACACCTGATAACCCTATGCAGGTTGAGCTTATCCAAAAAACGCTCGCACGTCATAAAGCCATTGGTTTTCAGGATCAAGGGATGGCAGATGCCGCCTGGGGTATCATGAGAGCTATGTTAGGTGATGGGAATGATGCTTTGTGGTCAATCACACACAAGACAGGGTATGTGAATCATCCCGACGTAAGTAATTATACCACTCGTCTTGCAGTATATGGTACTGCGTATGTTGAAGAGGGCCCATTCCTGGGAGACCGCGTGATTCAAGAGATGCTTTTACAAAGCTGGGGTGATGATATTATACGAGTGTTTCCTGCTATACCTGATGATAGTGACTGGGATGATCTAGTCTTTAATGATTTTAGAACAAAAGGAGCTTTTCTTGTTACAGCAAAACGAGAGGCTCGTAAGACAAGATTCATTAAAATTGAGAGCCTAGCAGGAGAAGTCTGCAAGGTTAAAACAGACATGATAGGGGCCGTTAAAGTGGCTAGTGACTTTGGTTGTACTTTAACTGATTTAGGCAATGGAATTGTGCAGATTAATAATTTAAAAAAAGATCAATGGTGTATCCTATACAATGACGATTCGTTACCGAATCTAGCAATTGAACCTCTAAACTAAACATCAAATAATGGGAGGAAATTAATAGGAGAAACTATATATAGAAGCATCCTTGAATAGTGAAATTAACCATGAGAGCAAACCTATTATTGGCATTAACGGTGGAAATAAAACAGAAGTTAAACATGCTGTACTTGGTGGTCGTCATGTTAAAGTTGTTCCTATTGAGCATAAATATACTGAAGACGAGGATGATTATTTAATCTTTAAAGAGGGTGAAGGTTATGTTATGCTGGATTCATACATTGATCGCGGTTTGAATAGAAGTTTCAAAATAGTTATTGATCGCTCATCGGGAACTTGTTCTGTTGAAGATCTATAATAATTCGTTGAAACGTTTCTTTATCGAGAGATTCTGTAGTTTCAGTAAAATGATGATTCTAGAATAAGTAAAAACCTCTGAATTATATAGAATGATATTGATATTAAAAGTTGATTAAGTAAAAAAAATATTGCTATTTTAAAAATAAATTAAAAATAAATTAAAAATGAAAACAAATAAATTTAATAAGTATACTGGCAAGTTAAGCGTGTTGCTCTTTGTTAGTTTTGCCTTTTATAACGCTGCTTTAATAGCACAAATTGATAATAAACCTTTGGTTCAACTGTTAGATCAAAGTGTGTTTGAAATTCCAGAAATTTATTGGGAGCCTACTATGGATCAAGGAAATATTAAAGCGTTATTTTATGAAACACTTTCATATAAAGGAAAACGAACTCGAGCTTTTGCTTATATTGGTATTCCTAAAAGCGATAAACCTGTTCCTGCTATGGTGTTGGTTCATGGCGGAGGTGGAAAGGCATTTCATGAGTGGGTGAAAATATGGAATGATAAAGGCTATGCTGCAATTTCAATGAGTTTAGAAGGACATATGCCCGATGCAAAAGGAATGGGGAAGTTGTCTCATGAGTATAGCGGGCCAACTCGCGTTGGAAGGTTTGATGATGTTGATTTACCATTAGAAGAACAGTGGATGTATCATGCCGTTTCCGATATTATGATAGGGCATTCGCTTATTGAATCATTACCAGAAGTTGATGCCAATCGTATTGGTATTACTGGTATTTCGTGGGGAGGTATATTAAGTAGTTTGATGTCAGGACTAGATACAAGGTTAAAATGTGCCATACCAGTCTATGGTTGTGGATATCTTTACGAATCTAAAGGTCATTTTGGAGATGAAGGGAATAGACCTTTAGAGTTTATTGAGAAAAAGAAGTTTTGGGATCCATCACACCAGTTTTCTTCTGGTTCAGTTCCAACACTATGGGTAAATGGGGATAGTGACGGGCATTTTTCAATTAATAGTACTTCACATTCTTTTAAAACAACAAACAATCATGCATATATAACCATACATCCAGGAATGAAACATGGACACCCTCAAGGGTGGAGACCTCAAGATCTTCCCGAAATCTATGATTTTGCAGATTATATTTTAAAAGGAAAAGAAGTAGGGTTAGGGAAGATTGTTAAACAACCCTCAAAGCGGAGGATAGAGCTTGTTTATGAATCTGATATTTCCATTTTAGAAGCAACCATATATTACATAAATGAAAAGCTAACTTATAGAAAACCTAGCCCCGAATCAAAGCATGCCACACCAGGAACTTGGTTAAGTATGCCAGCCAATGTGAATAATTCAAAAAATGAAGTAAAGGCGATATTACCCAAAGCGGCAGTTACATATTATGTAAACTTAAAAGATTCTCGTGGACGTATTATTTCTTCAGTCTTGGTTGATTTAAAGGGAGAATAATAATTTCATTAAAAACAAAAATATTAATAAATTTAATGTTTTATGGATTGTTTTTACAGCATGAAAAGTTTTAGAATAAACATGTCTCAAATAAAAAAGAATTTTGTTTTTTTGATGCGTTTATGGAATGTTTTTATACAATAAAAAGAGATAAATATATGAGGATTTTAGTAATGAAAGTCGCTTTAAGCCTAAAAAGATCCTTTGTTTATTTGGTTTTGATGGTTTTTTTGATGGTAGGTTGTACCAGTCATAACACTGCAAAAAGTGTTTATTGGCCACAATCTTCTGGACCCAATGCGGATTGGACGATTGAAACATCAGATGACGTTCCATATGAGTTTAGCGTTAGAACAGGAAAAAATATATTATGGACTATGGATCTCCCAGAAGTAGGTCAAGGGGGTATTACTGTTTGGAAAGACAAAATTTTCCTTACGGTTATGAAACCTATTCATGAAGAACTTAAAAAGAATGAACTAAAAACCAGTACCATACTTGCACTATGTATTGATGCTAAAAAACAGAAAATATTGTGGCAGAAAGAGCTTCACGGGATAGCAAAAAGTCCTTATTTCTATGGGTTTAGTGATTCTACAACGCCTGCACCAATAACAGATGGTAATTACGTATGGTTTTTTAATGCAAGTGGCCAGATTGCTTGTTTCGAAATGGAAGGCAAATCGATTTGGGAACGAAACTGGAAGCCTATAGAACAGTTGAACGAAATTCATTATCCATTCAACAAACAGTTTGAACCTATCCTTCACAACAATGCATTGATAAATATGGAAACATATTGGAAGAAAGATTCTAAGCGAACTTATGGGCACAACTACCTCTATGGTCTGGATAAAATGACTGGAGAAGAGCTATGGATTTCAGAAGAAAGCCTAACGCATTATAATACACCTGTTTTTAATGTAACCCAATCTGGAGTTCCAGCGATGTTGATAGGACGTGGTGCACATCATAAAGTTCCCGAATCACCTAAAGGTTACTCATTGGTTAACCTCAATACAGGTAAGTCGATTTGGAGATATAAAACGGCAGAAGGTATGGCGATGTACAATTCTGTATGGACCCAAGACTATGCACTTTGGTTTACAGAACAGGAAAATTTGATACACAAGGTTGATGCAAAAACGGGGAAATTATTGGAGAAAGTTTCACTTATCTCAAATGTAGATTTACGAACATACGACACAATTAAGCAACAGTATAAACTACATAAAAATATCAATTTAGATGATTCTCCGAAAGTATTTCCTGCTTGGTATACCAATATAATAGTCAACAATAAATGTTATTTCATGTGCTTTAAGGCGAATAATGCAGGCAAATTAAAACAACCAGAGTATGCTTTTGGATGTCTTGACCTTAAAACAGCAAAGGTTGAGTACTTAGAAGTTCCTGTACAATATGAATATGTAAATGGTAAAAAGAACTACCTCTGGCATGTTGATCTAAAAACGGAAACAAAGAATATTCGTGAACTTGATGTTGCATTCGACCAACGCTCAAAGAAAGATGGATGGGCTTGGAACTTCAATGGCAACCCCATTCTAGTCAACGAAAAATTGTTCTACACAGCCCAGTCAGGTTTGGTGTATTGTTTTGATACGTCAAGAGAACAGTTTGATGAGAAGTCTTTATTAAGTGTCAATGACCTTGGACCAAAAGGAAAAATATGGACATTAAATGCGCCTTCTTATTCACAAGGGAAAATATACCATAGAACGAGTAAACAACTTATTTGTATAGGAATGGATAATCTAGAGTAATATGTCGTAATTGTGTATGATTTAAGCAAGAGGTTGATTGAATAGAGAATGAGACTTTATCTAAAAAGTAGAATATTTACAACGTTAAATTAATAAGGATAAAGAATAATGAAACCAATCAAACTTAAAAACATAACTGTTTTGTTTATGTGGTATCCTTTCATGATTTTAAGTTTTCTAATTTCTAGTAATTGTTACTCACAAGAATTACAATCAGCGTTTTATAAAAATCAAAAGGATTATTCCTTTATGTGGTGGAAGAAAACCATTAAAACGGGAAATCAAATATTTGCTATAAAAACAAATCATTATGCATTGGCTTTTGATTATCCTAATCTTTCAATTCAAGACTTTAGTATAAATAAAGATAGTTTATCAGAAGATGAAGTGTTACGCGAAACTAATGAAGCAAGTTTTCCTATTAATAAACCATTAAAACTTCGTTTTGGAACATCAATTAATAATACAATGGTATGGTGTGAAAAAACTAGTGGCATTGATGATGATTGTCAATTGGTGGAGACCGGTAAATATTTCCAACGTCGGTTTATTACCAATCTACCAGATTTAAAAGGTTTTAGCAAGTACAATAGCGGTCTCGAAATTTCATCTTGGCCAGATAGAATTGCCTTCGTATTAAAAGTAATTCCTGATGCAGATATTGAAAATATGGGTCTTGTAACAGAACTAACATTTCCTTCAGAGTATTCCGTTTTAATAGATAATGGAGACGTTAAAGTATTAAAAAATCCTAAAGATGAAAGTGGCTATATTATATTAAAATCAAATGATGCCACTAATATCTCCGTTAAGGAAACTATTGTAAAAGTAAGCCTTAGCAAATCCTTTTTTTATAAAAAGGGAACAGAAATTAATGCGGGGATGATTATTTATCCTGTGTCAAAAAATATAGACTCTAAGTTAAAAGAAATAATTAATCAAGAAACCATACCGTTATTAGTAACAGCTGAACAAATAGCACCAATTCAATCCCCTTTAAAAGTAGATTATGATAAAGACAAAGGTTGGCATCAAATTGTATTGAGGAGTGATAATATTGAAAGTGAAGAAGAAGCAGTTGAAGTTAATGAAGGTAACCCAGGTCCTCAAGATGATTTAAATAATAGAATGGAACGGGTTGTGTTTTCTGTAACTAATTCCTCTAAAGTTGACAAAGTACTTCGCCTTAATTTTGCTAAAGGAAGATTAGTTACAAATGGAGCTAGTGTTTTTGGAACGCCCGGTATATCAGCTATTTTAAGAGATATGAATGGTAATCCAATAGGAATCCCAATACAGTTGTCAAAAAACTGGCATACAGGAGGGCGTTCAGGAGTAGACAATCATTATTTTAGAGGCACATGGTATGAAGGATTAACAATGTTAACTATTCCTGCTAAAACCAGTATTTCATTAGAGTATACGAGTGTGAACTCATTGTGGGGAGGTGTACCGGCTGCTTCTCATGCCCAATTGTGCTTAGTGGGTTGGGGGCATAACCAACAATGGGATGAATCTGCCATTGGTGCTTGGGGAGAAACTATTACCTATGAACCAGACTTAGATCAAACAGGCGCACCAGTACTAGATTTTAGACCTCTTTTGGTATCAACGTCACAAGGGAAAGAATGGGGATGGACAGGAAACTTAGGAGGTGCCGATTTTTTTGATTATACGAAATTAGACGGTAACCGTGGATGGCATAGTAGAATAAGAACACAATATAAAAGGTATAGCCCTAATTATACTGAAGTCACTTACGCGGGGACAATGGACGATAACTCTATGGATTTTGAGTACACAGCTTCGATTGGGCGTTCAGATGATATAGCACGTGGTATATACAAGATTAAGCTAAAAGTTTTAAAAGATACTGAATTTAAAGATTTTTCAATTATTGAGATGGCATCATCAAGATATCATCATGTGAAATCTAAAAATTTGGCTTGGGGTAATGAAACAGGAGCGAAAAAACAGTGGCAATCAACAGTTGGAGGCACTCCGCGATATACTACCGCTAAATCTCCTACTGAAGGCAAATATATGTGGTTTTCGTTTAATGACTCAAAGTACACCAGTAAACAGTTAGAACGTTTTAAGCTTGCAGAAAGAGGCTTTATTATTCGCGATTGGAAAGCAAAATTAAATGGGAAAGAAAATGTTTCGCCCTGGTTTGCTGAATATAATACGGAAGGCGGTAACTATGGAGACCAAAGCGGTATAATAAAAATTACACCACCTGAAGATTGTACTTCCTTTAAAGCTGGTGATTATATAGAAGCTACAGTAGAGCTTATTTTAATTCCATCACATGCAGATGATTATTATGGACCAAATAAAAATTTAGAAATTGCTCTAAAAAATAATCCGCTTACATGGGAATTAATATACCGTGAAGCTTCTGGAAACGATATTGAAGTTAAGGTTGTGGAAGGTAAATTAATGGATAATTATCCTATAAAAATTGAAGCTAAAAACGGAAAAGCAGAAATAGCAATCACTGGAGGTTTAGGTTACGTTCCTTTAACCATTACAAATGTTCCGAATTATAAAACTCCTGAGCTTTTTAGAAAAGAAAATGGCAAATGGAAAAAAGTTAACCAAGAAGTACATGGTAATGATTTTTGGCAAACGGAGTATAATGCCATAAACCAGACTTGGGATATATCTTTTAATATTAACTTAGATTCGCCTAATGATACTAAACAAACATTAGATTTTAAATTTGTTGCTAACCATAAATAAGATTGTATTTTAGATTACTATATATAATAAATAATTAAAAATAAATGAATAAAATTAAAACGAGTACTAGGCTCATAAACATACTATTAATACTATTAACTTTTTGTGGTTGTGAAAATGAAGTAAAGAAGGTTGAGGTTGAAAAAATGCCCAATATTATTTTTATTCTTGCAGATGATTTAGGATATGGAGATGTGTCTAGTTATAATGAAAATTCTAAAATTAAAACAAATAATATAGATCAATTAGCAGCAGAAGGCGTTATGTTTACAGATGCACATACCAGTAGTGCTGTGTGTACACCAACGCGTTATGGTATATTAACAGGGCGTTATAATTGGCGTTCAACATTAAAAAAAGGAGTGTTAGGGGGCTATTCAAAAGCATTAATTGCACCAAATCGTACAACGATAGGAAAATTTCTAAAAAATGAAGGGTATCATACAGCTTACATAGGTAAATGGCACCTTGGATGGGACTGGACTTTCGTAGAAAAAGATTCTGTAAATCAAGACCAATGGGATGCTAAACCTAAAGTAGATTATTCCATTCCAGTTAAGAATGGTCCGAATACTCGAGGGTTCGATTACAGTTATGGTTTTAATGGTTCATTGGACATGGCACCTTATGTGTGGGTTGAAAACGGTAAAGCAACGATGGTACCAACGAAAGAAACTGTGAATAAAGAAAAGCAAGCATGGTGGCGAAAAGGACCAACTTCTGATGATTTTGACCACGAGCAAGTTTTACCAAATATTACTAAAAAGACAGTTGGTTTTATAAATAAGAATGCTAAAAGTGACGAACCGTTTTTTGTTTATATGCCTTTGCCAGCACCACATACGCCTATATTACCAACAGATGAGTTTAAAGGAAAAAGTGGATTAGATAATCCGTATGGGGATTTTGTTATTATGGTTGACTGGGTTGTAGGCGAAATAATGAAATCATTGGAAGAACAAGGTATTGCAGATAACACCATATTAGTATTTACCAGCGATAATGGTTGTTCTAACCAAGCAGATTTTGAACAATTAGCAACCAAGAAGCATGATCCAAGCTATGTATTTCGTGGGCATAAAGCTGATATTTTTGAAGGAGGGCACCGTGTCCCATATGTAGTACGTTGGCCTTCTAAAATTAAAGGAGGGAAGTCTAATCAGTTGGTTTGTACAACAGATCTTTTTGCTACTGCTGCAGATATTCTTAATGTTCCGCTTAAAGATAATTTTGCTGAAGATAGTTATAGCTTTTTGTCAGCTTTAGGCGTTGAATCTAGTTTGCCAAAAAGAGAAAGTATTGTTCACCATTCCATCAACGGATCTTTTGCTTATCGTAAAGGAGACTACAAAGCTATTTTTTGCCCAGGATCTGGTGGTTGGAGTTTTCCTAGACCAAATGATAAAGCTATTGATAGTTTACCTAAATTTCAGTTCTATAATTTAAGTAACGACATAGGAGAAGAAACCAATTTATTAAATGAACAACCAGAATTATTAGAACAATATAGAAAAGAGCTTTCACAAATTGTTTCAAACGGTAGGAGTACAGAAGGAGAAAAACAGAAAAATGATGCTCCAGAAACCTGGCCACAATTAAATTGGATGGATATTGAAGAGTAACATTCTAGAATATTAAATTTATTTATATAAACATTATCAAAACGAAAAATAACAACAAACACTAATTATGAAACTAAACCAGTTTAAGAGTAAATGGATTTTTGAAAATATCAATAAGTCAATATGTCATAACTTATTTTTAATACTACCACTTATTCTTTTTTCATGTAAAGAAAAACAGGAAAAAGTAGAACCTCAAGATAATAGACCCAATATTGTATTTGTTATTACAGATGATCAAGGTTATGGGGATTTAGGACATACAGGTAATACAATTATTAAAACGCCAACCATAGATAAATTTGCTACAGAAGCAGTAAGTTTAACAAACTATCATGTGGGAACTACCTGTGCGCCAACTAGAGCAGGTTTGTTAACAGGAAGAAATTGTAATAGAAATGGTGTTTGGCATACCATTATGGGAGCTTCTATGCTAAACAAAGAAGAAACGACTATTGCTAATGTGTTACAGGATAATGGTTATAAAACAGGTATGTTTGGCAAATGGCACTTAGGAGATAATAGTCCATTTAGACCACACCAAAGAGGTTTTGATGAAGCATTTTACCATGGAGGAGGTGGTGTAGGACAAACTCCAGATTACTGGAATAATGATTATTTTGATGATACTTATTTTAGAAATGGCGTTCCAGAGAAAAAAGAAGGCTATTGCACAGACGTATGGTTTAATGAAGCTTTGAGTTTTATTGAAGCTAAAAAAGACGAACCTTTTTTTTGTTACTTAAGTTTAAATGCGCCACATGGTCCTTACAACCTGCCAAAAGAATATTATGATTTATATAAAGACGAAACGCGTATTCAAGAAACTCAAAAACGTTTTTATGGAATGATTACCAATATTGATAATAATTTTTCAAAGTTGTTGACTAAATTGGAAACTTTAGGAATAGCCGAAAACACAATAGTAGTTTTTACTACCGATAATGGTACAGCGAGGGGTTATAAAGTCAATGATAAAACAAATGAAGTTTTTGGGTACAACGCTGGTATGCGTGGAACAAAAGGGAGTCATTATGATGGAGGACATAGAGTACCATTCATTATTAGATGGCCCGATGGCGGATTAACCGGAGGTAAAAGTCTTGACGGTTTATTAGCTCATGTAGATATGTTACCAACTTTAACAAAATTTACAGGAGAAACACATACCATAACTAAAACGATGGATGGGGCCGATGTTAGTGATTACCTTTTAGGCAAAAATGAAGCTCCGAAAAGATTTTTAGTGACTGATACACAACGCGTACCATGGCCTATAAAAGGGCGAAACAGTTGTGTTATGGAAGATAACTGGCGTTTAAATAAAGGAAAAGAGCTTTATAATGTAGCTGAAGACCCAGGACAAACAATTAATCTAGCTGATAAGTATCCAGAAAAAGTAGTAGAAATGAATGCCTTTTATGAAAGCTGGTGGGAAGATGTTATTAAAGAAACCAAATTTTCTGTTATAGAGTTAGGCGTAGAGGACGTGGATGTGATTACTTGTCATGATGCAAGAACAATAGATTTTTATCCACCATGGAATCAGCAAATGATTCGTGTAGGAAAGCCAATGGAGCCTGCACCTTTTACCGTGAATTTTGTTAAAGCAGGAAAGTATAGATTTCATTTAAGACGATGGCCTTCAGAAAGCGGTTTAGCACTTGGAGCTGAATTAAAAGATGGAAAACCAGAAACACTATATGAAGCCCCAATTGCAAATGGAAAATCTATGAAATTTGCTAAAGCCTATTTAAAAATAGCTGGTAGTAATGTTGAAACAGTTGTAGATAATAATGCCGAAGCTGCTATTTTAGAAATGGAAGTAACTCAAGGAGAAACTGAACTTTTGGCCTATTTTGATATGGAAGACGGAACACTATGTAATGCTTTTTATGTTGATGTTGAAAAAGTAAATTAGACTAATTAATATCATAAAAAAGAAGTGGTCTAAATAGAACTGCATTAATGTGTTTTTTTGAAATCAAAAAGGCATGATGTTATTTAGACCACTTTTTTATTATTATTATTATTATAACGAAAGCTTTTGTTTAGTAATATTTGTTATTAAAAATTTATATGAAGAAGATTAATGCTTTTTATCTGTTTTTTGTTTTTACAATAGCTGTGACTTTTGCTCAAGATCAATACATTTTTCCATCTGGAAATTGGCCTAATAAATTATTTATAAAAGAGATTATAAAACTAACAGGTAAAGAGCGTCCAAAGATTTGTTTTCTGCCTACAGCTTCGGCAGATAGTGAAGCGAGTATATTAAGATGGCATGATTTGGTTCATGACCTATCTGTAGATTCTTATGTTCAAGGTGTTTGGATTAGTTCTCATAGTCAAAAAGTGTCATTTGAAGAAGTGCTCTTAAGCATGGACGCTATAGTTGTTGGTGGTGGGAATACTTTAAACATGCTTGCCATATGGAAGGCTCAAGGAATTGATCACGTATTAAAAAAAGCCCTTGAAAAAGGTGTTGTTTTAGCAGGAGGAAGTGCTGGTTCTTTGTGTTGGTTTGATAGTGGTACAACAGACTCTAGACCCATTGAATTAAGCGTTGTGAAAGGTTTGGGCTTTTTGCCTTACAGTCATAGCCCTCATTATGATAGCAAAGGAAGTCGTAAACCTTTGTATCATGAAAATATAAAAAATGGAATTTTAAAATCGGGGTATGCTATGGACAACAATGCTGGAATCATTTTTAAGAATGGAATACCATTTAAGGTGGTTTCAATTAACGAAAAACAGAATTGTTATTTTGTTTCAGAAAAAAGCGGTAAGATTATAGAAGAAAAGTTGGAATCAATTATTCTCGAATAAAAATATTTAAAGTAGCTTTTTTATTAAAAGCTGAACATTAATGTGATGAAATTAAACAAAACTATTATTCGAAAAACAAGTTTGAAGCTGTCAACCTTAATTTGGTTATTTTTAATAGTTCACACAAATACTTTTTCTCAAAACCTCATTAAGAACAGTAGTTTTGAAGATGGAAATACCCATTGGCTATCAAAAGGAGACACCATGGAACGGCATCACAAAAGTATTTTGAATGTGCAGCCTATCCAAGGAGATTATTATGCAGAATTAGCAAACAATAAAGGCTATAAATTATTTCAATCCGTACCAGTAAAAAAAGGAGCATATTATCAAATATCGTTTTACACACAAGCAAGACCAAAGGTGTCAGAGCGTGAAAGTCATTTTGTCTTTGCTGTTAATGATGATGAATTAACAGCAAAATTAGAACCAAAGCATAACGATTGGCAGCAGTATATTTATACTGTAATGGCGATTAGTATAGAACTTACGGTTTCTTTTGAAGACACCTATTATGGTGCTGAAGGCATTGGAGCAATGATAGATTATGTGGATGTTCATGAATTAAAACAATCTGATTTTATCTCAATATTTGATGGTGAAACTTTAGAGGGTTGGAAGGTTTATGGAAACCCTTCAGATTTAGAAAAAAACTATTGGACTGTAGATCATGAAAGTATTCTGTGCAATACTATGGGCGACAAAAACCATGGAGCTGTATGGTTGTTTTATGAAGAAGAATTGACTGACTTTGAACTAAAAATTAAATTTCAAGCTTATAAAGACAGTCCTGGGAATAGTGGTTTGCAAGTGCGAAGCCGATTTTACGAAGGCGGAGATATTGATGGCCCACAATTTGATATTCATCCACCAGCACCATTCCGTACGGCATTGCTTTATGATGAATCTGACGGATACAACAGATGGATATATCCAAGTATGCCTAGTCCAGCGCTTAAACCTGAAGATGCAGATAATAGTTCCCCTTTTTATTATTCAGGTGATACTCCCGCATGGAATACCCTTCATATTATTTGTAGAGGTACCATAATACAATCATTTCTTAATGGTGTTTTAGTTACCGATTTTGATGGATCTGGTATTTTAGATGATGTTATTCATCAAGAACAGCACGTAGGGATGTCTGGTAAAATAGCACTACAAGTTCACGCTAAAAACGAATTAAAAATAAGATTTAAAGATATTCAACTAAAAAAACTAAAGTAAATGGGACATTTTAAAAGAAACAGTATCGTATTTGGAATCATATTTATGATGGCGCTGTCTTTCCAGTCTCAAAATCGCTATTACGATTATAAAGATAGAAATCCAGAAGGTAAAGTCCATATTCTATATATGGCAGGAGGTAGTTGGCACGATCACTTGGGAGTCGCAGCGATACTCAGAAGGTTTTTAGAAGTAAGACACGAATATCATATTACATATTCAGAAGATTTTGATGTATTTACTAGACCATTAGATACTTATGGTGTTATTATAATGAATGGTATGCCTACTCATTTTTCTGATGAGCAAATGGATGGATTTAAAAAAGCAGTTGAACAAGGGAAACCCGTTTTAGGACTTCATTCCGCTACAGCTGCATTAAAGAAAGACACAGAACATTTACCCATTTATACTGAAATTATAGGGGCGCTTTTTAAAAAACATCCTCCAATTCATAGGTTTCCAGTAGAAATAAAAGAACAAAACCATCCAATAACTAAAAATATTGGAGACTTTGAAATATATGATGAAATGTATTTTTATCTTAAACAAGCTGAAGGCTCTACAGTACTTATTGAAGCAGAACATGAAGGTGTAAAAACACCAATAGCTTGGACTAGAAACTATGGAAAAGGGAAAGTGTTTTATACCTCATTAGGTCATAGTATGGGGGCAGTGACCAATCGTCATTTCCAGCAACTCGTATTAAATGCTTTGATTTGGTTAGTAGAAGATAATAAACAATAAAATATATGAATAGTTATTATTTTAAGAGTTTTATAATCACTGCTTTAATATTGTTTTGCAATATAATAATTATAAAATCTCAAGAAATAAAAGAGTCTACTAATCTAGATACCGTCAAGTTAGAAATAATACCAGTACTAATTATTGATGGTTTTAGCAATCATCAGTGGGATATAAATACTAAATATCTAAAAAGAATACTCGAATCTACAGGAAAGTTTAAAGTATCCGTGAGTACTTGTCCAAATCAAAAAGAAAACAAGTCAGAATGGGAGAATTGGAATCCAGATTTTAATGCATATCCTGTGGTCATACAAACTTGTAATAATGTTTTTAAAGAAGATCGTTTACAATGGTCTAAGTCTGTAAAAGAATCTTTTGAAAAGTATGTATCAGAAGGCGGCGGCGTTTATATGTACCATGCCGCTACCAATGCTTTTAAAGGATGGTCTGCATATAATAAAATGATCGCTTTGGGGTGGCGAAATAAAGACTTTGGTGTAGCGGTAATTATTAATGATAAAGAAGAACTAGAGATTATTCCAAAGGGAGAAGGCGAAAATACGGGGCATGGTGCGCGTACAGATGCGTTAATAACTCGAATAGGGAATCATCCCATTCATATAGGGATGCCTAAAGCATGGAGAGCTGCCGATGTCGAGATTTACCGCTATGGAAGAGGTACAACCGAAAACCTAGAGGTTTTATCGTATGCCAAAGACGCAAAAACAGAATTGAATTTTCCAATGGAATGGACTGTCAAATATGGCAAAGGCAAAGTGTATTGTTCTACTTATGGTCATTTATGGAAAAATCAAGAGTGGCCTTCAAGTATGCGTTGTGCTGCATTTCAACAATCTATAGTGAGTGCTTTACAGTGGTTAAGTGGTTATGTGGTTGACAATTATGTAGATGCTGATTTTCCAACTAGCGAAAGTACAGTTTTAAGGTTGCCTATTATAGACTAAATATTAACAACTTCATCGAATTAATAGTGAAAAACAATTTTCAATGAGGTGAAGAACTATTAAAATCCGTTCAATAAAAAAAATATTACGCGCTTAAATTATCTACTAAAATCAATTTTAGGTTTCTCAAGGCAAATATACAAATCGTAAAAAACGGTTTCATATTCTGCTTACAATTTTAGGATGATTACTTAAAATCCTTCAAAGGATAAATCCTCTTAACTTAATGTTAAAATTTTTCGTACAGTCTTCATTTGTTAAATTCAAACACACTGATTGATTTAAGCAACGAAATAATTTAACCATTTGTATTTCAGTGTTTTATTAATGCTCATTTCTGTCATAAAAACGTGAAACAAATCGATTGAATAGAGAAACGTTTAATCGTATTGGTTATATAAATTTGAAGGTAAGCTAAACTGAATCAGCTTGAATTTAAAATATAATCTAATTACCTCATGAAAAAAATATTAATCATCATCACATTATCTATTTGTCTTCTAAGTTGTAATTCACGTGAAAAGAAAACAGAAGAAGTCATAGAAATAAATACTCCAGAAATGGATGAAATGTGGGGTAATCAAAAAGATATAAAAACACTATCAGGTTCACCTAGAAATGATTTGTTTGACGATGGAAACTATGCCATGTTTATACATTGGGGAATTTATTCAAATATCGCTAATAAGTGGAAGGATTCTACATATTATGGTATTAGTGAATGGATAATGAATCCAAGACGGGCAAATATTCCGGCTGACGAATATATGGCAGAAGCAAAAAACTTTAACCCTGTTAATTTCAATGCAAAAGAAATAGCAAAGCTAGCCAAAGATGCAGGTATGAAGTATATCGTTGTGACTAGTAAACATCACGATGGATTTGCTATGTACGATTCTAAAAGCAGTGATTTTAATATTGTTAAAGCCTCTCCTTTTGCACGCGACCCTATGAAAGAATTAGCTAAAGCATGTAAAGAATTGGAGCTTGGTTTTGGTTTTTATTATTCGCATAATCAAGATTGGACATTTCCTGGAGGTAATGGAGGACCTACTATTAATGAAAAAGGTGAAAAAGTAGGATTTGATTATTATTTTAAACATAAATGTTTACCTCAAGTAGAAGAGATAACGACTGAGTATGGGGATATAGCGCTTGTATGGTTTGATACACCAGGAGACATGGAGAAAAAGTATGTAGAAGAATTGGTTGAAGTTGTAAGAAAGAATCAACCCAAAGCTTTAATCTCTGGACGTGCGGGGCATGGCTTAGGAGATTATTTGTCTTTAGGTGACATGAATATACCTACTGAAAACGTGGGGGGATTGTGGGAAACGGTTGATGTAACTAATGATTCGTGGGGGTATGCTTGGTATGATGAGAATTGGAAAAGCCCAAAGCTAATTTTAAAAAACATCATTTCTACAGTAGCAAGAGGAGGTACCTATATGTTAAATGTTGGACCAAAACCAGATGGTAGTATTCCTCTTGAAGCGATGAGTTCTCTTCGCGAATCGGGTGAATGGATAAATAGATATTCACAAATAATATATAAAGCAAAACCTTCACCTTGGGGGCATGCATTACCATGGGGAGATGTTACTGTATCAAAGAATAAACTTAATCTATGTATTTATCAATGGCCATTAGATGGAGAGATAACCTTACCTGGTCTTAATAATAATATTATATCTGCTAATCTTTTGGTAGATGGTAAGCTGCAACCTATAAAAACTTCAAATAAAAAGGGTTGGGTGACTTTTCAACTTCCAGCAAAAAGACCTGAAAAATTGATTTCTGTAATAGAAGTTGAATTAGATATGGAACCTAAAGTTGATAAAACGATTGGTGTTGATCCCGTATTTTCAACAGTGATACCAGTGGATATGGCTGAAGCTAAAAATTGTGAGATTTTAGAGAAAAAATGGATGGAAAAATTTGGTGAGTGGAAACATATTCAGCAAGCAGAAAATTGGAATTTAGAGAGTCAAGTGACTTGGGAAGTTGATGTTAAGGAATCTGGTTATTATCAAGTAGATCTTAATTATGCAGGAGTAGGCAGAATAGTGTGGCGTATTCAAACTGATGAAGGGAGTATGATTCAAAATGAACAAAATTCATCTCATATTTATAGCTTTTTTCAAATGGGACATTTAAATTTTAATAAACCAGGGCGGCATACTATTTTTGTATCCTTTGTTGATGGAGCCATAAAAACGGCAAGTTTAAAAACGATTAAGCTAACACCAGTTAGTAATATGGATTAAAATATAATGCTAAAACTAAATAACTAATAAAATTTTAAAATAGAAGCCAATGAAATAACTAACTACAATTAACCTTAATAGTATTGCTTAAAATGAAAAAAAATATAACTAACTAACCTTTTTAAATATGGAAATAAGAATTATTACATTAAGTAAGCTTAAATTATTCACTCTTTTTTTAGTTTTAACACTTTTTAGTGTTCAGGCTACTTTTGCAAATAAGTTAAATAAAAAAAAGGTGTCTACAGATACAAAAACAGAAGTGTTAAACGAAGTTTTATCCCAAGCACAAGTTACAGGTGTTGTTAAAGATGAAACAGGAATACCATTGGTAGGTGTTAATGTACTTGTACAGGGGACATCTCGTGGTGCATTAACAGATTTTGATGGTAACTATAAAATTAGTGCTACAAAAGGAGATCTTATTGTCTTTTCTTTTTTAGGAATGAAAACAATATCTAAGACCGTAGGAGATTCTAATAAGGTAGATGTTGTTATGGATGAAGATAAATCACAATTAGACGAAGTTGTGATTATTGGTTATGGAAGCCAGAAAAAATCAGATTTAACAGGAGCAATAAGTTCTTTGAGTGGAAGCGGATTAGATAAGTTACAAGCGGGCGATGCGTCTCAATTATTAATGGGAAGAATGTCTGGCGTTCGAGTAGAATCTGCAGGAGGAAGTCCAGGGGCATCTACAAACATTGTAATTAGAGGGGTGTCATCTTTAACAAATTCAAATCCATTATTTGTAATCGATGGTTTGTTTACAGATAGTATGGATTTTTTAAATCCTTCAGATATAAAATCGGTACAAGTTTTAAAAGATGCATCAGCTGCTGCCATTTATGGGTCAAGAGCTGCTAATGGTGTGGTTATTATTACCACTAAAGATGGTAAAGGTGTCGATGGTATTAATGTTGATTTTGAAGTTAGCACAGGCTATCAGTCCCAAATAAAAAAATTAGATTGGCTTACGGGAGTAGAGTACGCTGGATTAAGAAATACTTTAACAATTAACAATACCCCTGATGGACAAACACCAGATTTAATCCCTGGATTTAATGAGTTATTAGATCCATCAGTAAATACGATAATAGATGATATTGCCATTTCTAATGCTCCAGTTGTAAATACATCTGCATCTGTTTATGGTGTGATGGGCGATGTTAATTTTAATATATCTGCAAATTGGTTAGATCAAGATGGAATAATTGTAGCTTCTGATTATGATAGAAAGACTTTTAGAGCAAGTTTAGGCATAAATAAAGGGAAGTTTAAAGTCACTCAAAGTCTTACAGCAACCACGAGTTACAGAACTAAAAATACGATTTGGAATTTAGGTAACAATATTTTGCCCAATATTCCATTTTTAAACCCTGATAATGATGGCGGATTTGGAGGTGCTACATTTGATGATTATAATGTAGATGGAAATAATCATATAGGTAGAGCTTTACTACAAGACCGTCATGAGACAAAAGATAACCTTTTAGGGAATTTGAATGTGAGTTACGAGATTTTAGATGGATTAACAGCAAATGTTAATTTGGGATTACAACATACTAGAACTTCAGACTATACATTTAATCCAACATTTTATATATCCGATCAAATTGATGCCAATAGATCTGATGCAGAGTTAATAGATAGAACAGGTAAATATGAAAGTTTACTGGCAGAAGCAACATTGAATTATAAGAAGTTATTTGGAGATCACTCTTTTGAATTATTAGGAGGAGCTACATCTCAAAAAATCACTAACAATACAGGACTTATTTGGGTTTCTGGTTTTCCTTCTAACGATATAAGACAAGCCAGTGCAGCAAGTACATTAGTACAAACAGGAGGACAGGAATTTGTTAGTACGTTACAATCTTTGTTTGGTCGAATTAACTATAACTTTAATGAGAAATATTATTTAAGTGCTACCATACGTAGAGATGGTTCTTCAAGGTTTTCAGAAGAGAATAGATTTGGGGTGTTTCCTTCAATATCTGCAGCTTGGACAGTATCTAACGAAGATTTTTTAAAAGATATCAATGTCATTAACAACTTTAAATTAAGAGCTAGTTACGGGGAATTAGGGTCTCAAAACATATCAGATTACGCGTTTATTCCAGTTCTTAATATAAATAGTGATGCTGTTTTTGGAACAGGACAAGGTCGAATTTCAGGAGTTTCACAAACGGTTTTCGCTAACCCTAATCTTGTTTGGGAAACAACTAAAACGTATAACTTAGGGCTTGATATGTCACTCTTTGATTATAAAGTAACGTTAACTGCAGATTATTTTAATAAAGAATCTGAAGATATTTTAGTGTCACTAAGAATACCTCCAACTTCGGGAACAAACACCCCTGTACCACAAAATGCAGCTTCTATTAAAAATTCTGGTTTAGAATTAGCTGCAACATATAGTGATAAAATAGGAGATTTAAACTTCAATTTGGGTGCTAATATTACATTCTTGAATAATGAAGTTCTGTCTCTAGGAGAGAATATAGCCCCAATAACTGGTGGAGCAGGAGGTTCAACATCCAATCCAACATATACAGCAGAGGGGTATGAAGTTGCAAGTTTTTATGGATATAATGTTATAGGTATTTATCAAACTGAAGCAGAAATTGCTGCAGATGATAATGCAGATCCAAATGCAGAACCTGGAGATTTTATTTATGAAGATCTAGATAATAGTGGAGCACTTACAACTGATGATCAAAAAGTATTGGGAAGTTACATTCCTGAGTATGAATACGGTTTTACTTTAGATGCAACCTACAAAAATTTTGATATCAATATGATATTTAATGGCGTAGCTGGTAATGAAATATGGAATCAAGGTAGAAATAGAAATTTGTTAGCACTAAATAGCAATATGACTAGGGAGGCTTTAGATTATTGGACACCTGAAAATACGGATGCAAGCTTACCAAGAATTGGAGGCGGAGCATCTAACAATAGAGGGTCATCTTTTTATGTTGAAAGTGGTGCCTATTTTAGATTAAGAAATGTACAAATTGGTTATACACTTCCTAAAAAGATTTTAGATAAATTGAATTTAAGAAAGGTCAGAGTATATGGATCTGTTCAGAATTTATTTACAATCACAAAATATTCTGGCTATTACCCAGAGATTGGAAGGAGCCAAGATGATGAACTTAGAGTTGTAGATAATAATAATTTACTCTTTTATGCTGGTGTAGATCAATCTTCGTATCCGACACCAAGAACAGTGATTATGGGTCTACAAATAGGATTGTAACCTAATAGATTTTTAAATATTATAAAAATTATAAAAAGTAAAAAAATGAAAAAATTTATTATAACAATTTGCTGTTTCACATTGCTTTTAGGATGTGACGGTGATATACTCAATCAAACAAATCCAAATACATTAACACCAGATAATTTTTGGCAAGATGGGGATGATGCTCAAAGTGCCATTATTGGAACATATAGTCCATTATCCACAATATTTTATCATGGTCGAATTTGGTATAGTATGGAGCTAGCGCTATCAGACGAGATTTTTGTTACGGGAGCCATAGGTACTCGAGCAGAAGTGTATGATTTTAATGCTGGGAACGGTAACTTTGCAAATGCTTTCGCCGAAATGTGGAAGGTTATTTTTAGAGCGAATCTTGTTTTAGAAAATGTACCCAATATTGATATGGATACAGCGTTAAAAGACAATATTTTAGGAGAAGCTTATTTTTTAAGAGCTTTAAACTATTTTGTATTGGTCAATCATTTTGGTAATGTACCTTTGGTTACTGCGCCTGCTGCTAGTTTAGCAGAAACGCAACAAGCACCTGCATCTCCAGATTTAGTTTGGGCTCAAATAAAAGCAGATTTAAATGCAGCTATTCCATTATTACCAGTCTCTTGGGATGATAACAATAAAGGACGTGTTATGAAAGGTTCGGCAGCGGCACTATTAGGAAAGACGCATTTATATTTAGAGGAATGGGGACAAGCTGCAACAGAATTAAAACGTGTTATTGATGGTGAGTTTGGAACCTTTGACTTAATGCCAAATTTTGAAGATAATTTCCGTGAATCTTCTGAGAATAATATAGAATCATTATTTGAAATACAATTTGATAAGACTGGTGCATGGACAGCAGGATGGGGTGCAGATGTACCTTCTACAGCTAGATATAGTTCTTTTGATAATGACTTTTCAGGTGGATCTCATAGTGTTATGAATCCATGGGTTTTAGATTTATTTCTGAAAGAGACAACCAATGGAGGTGATATAGATCCAAGAGCTTATGAAACATTAGTATGGGATTACCCAGGAGCTGAGCATTTTGGAGAGCCATTTGCAGAGAAATACGCGACTCAATTAGCAGATTATGCTGCAGATCCAACACTTATGAGACCAGTTCGAGCAGCAAAATATGTTAACCCTAACAGTGGGGCTGCTGTACCTTCATTTAGTGCTAATGGTAATAATAAGAGAGTTATTCGCTTTGCAGATGTGCTGTTAATGCATGCAGAAGCAGAGAATGAAGATAATGGACCAACTACTGCGGCATATGCATCTATTAATCGTATACGTGCCAGAGTTGATATGCCTGATATTCCTGCCAGTTTATCTAAAGAGGATTTTAGACAACGTGTGCGAGACGAAAGAGTATTAGAACTTTGTAATGAATCTCAAAGACCATTAGATTTATTAAGATGGGGACTATTACCTGATAGATTTGTAGATAACCCTGAGTTTAGACGTGCAGAGATATTGTATGTACCAGGTAGAGAGTTGTATCCAATTCCACAATTAGAAATTGATACGAATCCTGCTTATGAAGGAAATCAGAATCCAGGATATAATTAATTATAATAAACCCGTTATGCATTTTGATTTATTTTGACAAACTAGATGTCAGTTCGAGTAATTTTCAACAGAAAATTGTATCGAGAACAGGTTTTGAAATGAAAAATTTTATTCTCGATAGCTCTACTGAGCTTGTCGAAGTGCTAGTTTCACTCATAAAAACGGGTAAAATTCACTCGAATTGACAAAATTTACTCAAAATGCACGATGGGTATAATAAGTGATTTATTAATATGAAAAAGGAGCCATTAAAATTTTAATGGTTCCTTTTTTTTCTTAAATTAGACGGTATATGGAAAGACTATTTTTAAAAAAGAATCGACTACAAATATTCATCGTTTTGTTTTGTGTTTTAATAATTTCATGCACTAAAACAAAAGAAACTTATAAAACGACGTTCTCAGAAATAGCATCAACAGATAGTGGTGTTTTATTTAATAATACAATTACCGAGAACGATTCGTTAAACTATTTTAAATTTCCATATATATTTATGGGAGGTGGAGTTGCCATTGGCGATATAAACAATGATGGTTTGTCTGATGTCTTTTTAATAGGTAATATGGTTGATAACAAACTATATTTAAATAAAGGCAATATGCAGTTTGAAGATATAAGTCTACCTTCAAATCTTAAAGGAAATCAAAGATGGTATACAGGTGTTACTATGACTGATATTAACCATGATGGTTTTCTTGATTTATATCTTAGTGTTTCAGGAAAATATATTAGTACCAAAAATGAGCTCTATATTAATAATGGCGATTTAACGTTCACTGAAAGAGCAAATGAATATGGAGTAGACGATGCTTCTAACTCGATACAATCTACATTTTTTGATTATGATAATGACGGTGATTTAGATTTGTTTGTTGCTAACTATCCTTTAGTTCCGATAAGCCAAGGGAATATGTTCTATCATGAGAAAATGATTGAAAACAAGTACGAAGATAGCGGGCATTTATATCAAAATGATGGAAACGGAAATTTTACGGATGTTACGAAAGAATCTGGTGTCCAGAATTTCGGACTTACATTAGGGCTTATCGCGGTAGATTTTAATAATGATGGATGGAAGGATCTCTATTTGTCTAATGATTTTAATGTGCCAGATTATTTTTACGTCAATAATCAAGATGGCACTTTTAGTGAAGTTATAAAAGAATCTACAGGGCATACCTCTATGTTTGCAATGGGTATTGATGCTTCAGATTTTAATAATGATGGTCTCACTGATTTAATACAAGCAGAAATGTCGCCAGAAGACTATGTACGTTCTAAAGTTAATATGGCTAGTATGGATCCTCGAAGTTTTTATGAAGGTGTTTCATTCGGGTTTCATTATCAATACATGCAAAACAGCCTCCAAGTTAATAATGGAAATAACGAAAATGAATTACCAATATTTAGTGAGATATCAAGGTTAACAAAAATGGCTTCTACAGACTGGAGTTGGTCTACTTTATTTGCTGACTTAGATAATGATGGTTGGAAAGATATATATATCACAAATGGTATGAAACGGGATGTTAATGATAACGATATTAATAAAAAGTCAAAACCTACTTCATTTAAAGCGGCCTTTAATATTGAAATTACAGATTATCCAAGTGAACCTATTCCTAACTATGCATACAGGAATAATGGTGACTTTACATTTGAAAAAAAGGGTAAAGATTGGAATTTAGATTTTGCAGGGTTTTCAAACGGAATGTCATATGGTGATTTAGATAACGATGGCGATTTAGATCTTGTAATTAATAATATTGACCAACCGGCTTCTATATTTAGAAATGAAACGGTTGGTGCTAATTATTTGCGAGTAGCACTGAAGGGATCAGAAAAAAACCCATTAGGTCTGGGAGCAAAAGTGGTTATAACTACTAATAAAAATACTCAAACTCAAGAATTAACACTTACTAGGGGTTTCCAATCTAGTATGGAACCTATTTTGCATTTTGGACTTGGTAATATGAAAGAAATAAGTCAACTTCAAATAACATGGGCAGATGGTAAAGAACAAATTTTAAGCACCCCAAGTATTAATCATTTGTTGACTTTGGAATATTTGAATGCTAAAGATGTTTTAACTGAAATTAATGGTTTACAAAAACCATTTAAGGACATTACAGAGGTTTCTAAAATAAATTTTACACATGAAGAAGATTTATATGATGATTATTTGAATGAGCCGTTGTTGCCATATAAATATTCTATGCTGGGACCAGCACTTGCCAAAGGAGATATAAATGGTGACGGTTTAGAAGATTTTTTTATAGGTAATGCTAAGGGTAAAGCAAGTGCTTTATATGTTCAAGATAAAAATTCTGGATTTGTTGAAATAGAAGGACCTTGGCAGCAAGATTTAATTTATGAAGATACTGGAGCTGTTTTTTCAGATTTTGATAATGACGGCGATCAAGATCTTTATGTTGTATCTCACGGAACTAAGTTTCAAGATTTAACAGATCGTTTATATATAAATCTAGGAACTCATTTTATAAAAGCACAAAACGCATTACCTGATTTTAAAATTGCAGGAAAAGTTATTGTTGTTAATGATTTTGATAAAGATGGTTATAAAGATATTTTTATTGGAGGAAGACATATTCCTGGGAAGTATCCGCATCCAAGTTCAAGTGTTTTATTAAAAAATATTGGAGGTAAAGATGAAACATTAATGTTTGAGAATGTAACGCATTCACTTTCTAATGAATTTATGAACCTTGGAATGGTAACAGATGCCGTTTGGACTGATATAGATGGTGATGGTTGGGACGATTTAATTATAACAGGCGAATGGATGCCAATTACTATCTTTAAAAATAATAAAGGTAAATTGATAAATAAGACTGATGATTATAACCTTGAAGATACAGTAGGGTGGTGGTACTCACTAAAACTACTCGATGTTGATAATGACGGAGATTTGGATATTGTGGCAGGAAATCTAGGCAAAAACCATAAATATCAAGCATCTGAAAAATCGCCATTTAAAGTATACTCCACAGATTTTGATGAAAACGGAACCAATGATATTGTTTTAAGCTATAAAAAGAAAGGAAAAGATTTACCATTGCGAGGTAGAGAATGTTCTTCCCAACAAGTTCCTGCAATTGGTAAGCGATATGAAACTTATAGAGACTTTGCTAATGCCGATTTAGAAGATATTTATGGAGCTTCTGTTTTAGAAAAAGCTTTAAGTTACGAAGTGAAGTCATTTTCGCATGCATGGTTTGAAAATGTAAACGGTAAATTTTCTAAAAGACATAATTTAACAGGTCGTTCACAGTTTACTTCGATTAATGATATAGAGGTTATTAATTACAATGATGACGAATATCTAGATTTATTGTTAGTTGGTAATTTATATCAAGCAGAAGTAGAAACACCAAGGTCCGATGCAGGAGTCGGTTTAGTTATGGTTGGCTCTGCAAATGGCTTTAAAGATGTTTCACCAAATGAAAGTGGTTTAATGGAAAGAGATGATATAAAATCAATAGCACCTATTAAACTAGTTAATGGTAAAGAGGCTTATTTATTAGGGGCAAATAATGGGGAATTAAAATTAATTGAATTCAATTAATAAATTCTTTGTTTTTTTTAATCAGATTCAAGAATAAAGAAAGGAGTTGATTGATTAGAGAAACAATACATGACGAAAATGAAATATATTAGTAGTGTTAAACAGAGTGTTTTTTTAATAATAATTTTTAAATAAGTTTTGTAGTTTTGAGTTAGTTTTTTGTATAAGAGGCTGTCTAAAAAGTCTATATTTTTGAATTTGTCAGGTTGAGTTTGTCGAAGCTTCTTTTTGATTATCAGTAAGTTGATATATTTCGACAAGCTCAATATGACTATTCATTTAACTTTTTAGACAGCCTCTTTTCTCTTTAGAATTGGTATAAATTCAATGACACAGTATAAACATTAAAATTCAGAAGGAGGAACACCATGTAACTTTTTAAAAGATGTAGAAAAATAAGATGTTGATTCAATACCAATTTGATACATAACCTCTGCAACCTTTAACCCATTATTTTCTCTTAACAATTCTGCTGCTCTTTGTAGTCTAAAATTACGTAAATATACGTTTGGTACTTGACCTGTTAATTGTTTTAACCTTCTATAGAGTTGAGAAGTACTCAAACTTACCGCATGAGCCAATTCTTCAACCCCAAAATTAGAATCAGATATATTTTTTTCTATAGCACTAATGACTTTATTTAAAAATTCGATATCTTTTGTAGAAATATCAATATCTTTTTTGGGCAATAAGCTGTTTTTGGAGAAGTATTCTTTTAATTTTATATTGTTTTGAATTAATTTATCTATACGTAATTCAAGATGCTTTAAAGAAAAAGGCTTACTAATATATTCATCTGCTCCAAACTCTAAACCTTTAATTAGGTTTTCACTATCTCCTAATGCTGTTAATAAAAGGACAGGAATATGGCATATGGCGACATCTTTTTTAATTTCTTTACAAAGCTCAAAACCATTCATTTCAGGCATCATTACATCACTAATTACTAAGTGGGGTTTGTTTGATTTAATTTTTTCTAAACCTTCAATACCATTGTTTGCTATAATAAGGTTATAGTGATCTGATAAAGATATTGCTAAGAAGTTTTGAACATCTTCTTCATTTTCTACAATTAAAATAGTATGTTCTTTTTGAGGACTATTTTTGGATACATTTCGTGCATTTATAATTTTAGAATTAATAGGAATTGGAACCCAGTTTTTTATAAAAGATTCTCCTGATTGAGAAACATTATCTAATAAAATGTCTTTATTTGTTTTAGAAGGAATCAATATAGAAAAACGAGTTTCGCTAAAAGGTTTACTCTTAACAGAGATGGTTCCACCCATTAAATCTATTATAGACTTACAAAAAGCTAAACCAATGCCACCTCCACTTATTTTTTCATCATTATCTCCTAATTGATAAAACCGCTCAAAAATATCTTTCAAATTCTCTTTAGGTATTCCTTTTCCATTATCAATGACATCAATTCTTATTATTTTTTTATTAGACTGTTTTATAATATCAGACTCTAGACTTATATTGCCATTTGGAGGTGTATTTTTAAATGAGTTAGATAGTAAATTATAAATAATACGTTCTACTTTTTCTACGTCTATAACGATGTCTTCATTGGGGGAATTAACTTTATAAAAAAAGTTTATGTTTTTTTCGGTTGCATAATTTTCAAATGCTTCGGTTGAAGGATACATAAAATTACCCAAAGTGTTTTTTGTTAACTTTAAGTTTGTATAGCCTTGTTCAGCTTGCCTAAACGTAATTAATTGATCCGCTAAACTCAGAAGCCTCTTTGTGTTTTTTTGAATAATTTCTAAATACTTAGTGTTTTTAATATCATTATTTTGTTCTATAACACGTTCCAAAGGCCCCGAAATTAAAGTTAATGGCGTACGGAATTCATGAGAGATATTCGTGAAAAACCTAAATTTACCCTGATTTGTTTCATCCAATTGTTTTTTATTTAACTCCTCATATTTTAAGCGTTGTTTTAATTTTTCATGCTCCACAAAGTATATTATTACTCCTAAAGTTGCTGATATAATTAATAACGAAAAAATTAAAATACTCCACCAAGTAAAATACCACGGAGGTAAAATTTCTAATTTTAAATTTGTTGTTTCATTATTCCAAACACCATCTCCATTTGCTCCTTTTATTTTTAAAGTGTAACTACCAGGAGATAAGTTTGTGTATGTTACATTCGTTTTACCCGTGTTTTTTTCTATCCAACTTTCATTAAAACCTTCTAATTGATAAGCGACTTTATTTTTATAAGGAGAAGTACTATGCTGCACTGCTAGATTAAATGCTATTATTTGTTCATTTTGATTTATAGATATACTTTCGGTTTCTGAAATGGATTTTTTAAGTATAACGTTTCCCTCATGTTCTTCGCCAATTTCAATAGTCTTATTATTTAATAATAAGGATGTTATTAAAACTTTTGGGAGTGAACTATTTAATTTTATTGTACTAGGATCAAAAATGGTTAATCCATTTAGTCCACCAAAATAATAAAAACCAGATTTTCCTTTATGGTATGCGCCTTGCCTAAAATTGTTATTAATTAAGCCATCTCTAACATCAAAAACATCTACGGCGTTATCCTCAATGTTAAATTTACACAACCCCATGTCGGTACTAAGCCATAATAAATTATTCTCTTCGGGTATTATTCCATAAACAGCATCATCAGGTAAAATGTTTTTTTTTCTGAAATAATCAATTTTCGAAAGCTTTCCTAAACTATCAAAAACCATTTTGTTTAAACCTCCTCCAAAAGTGCCCACCCATATATTATGCTTATCATCTTCATATAACGAGAAAATATTATTGTTACTAAGCTTAAATTTTTCATTGTTAGTAAAATCGTTTTCTTCTGTAAAAGTTATAATGCCATCATTTATATGTCCTTTATGTAAACCGTTTAAAGTACCCACCCAATACGTACCACGAGAATCTTTTAAAATAGTATGTGCTAAGTCTAAACCGAGCTCTATCGCTGAAGAAATTTCTATAATGGGCGCTTTTTCTTTTTCAATATCTTGCCATGGATTTTGAAGTACAATAACTTGATTGCCACCTAAAACAATCTGGTTATCATCTGTTTGATTAATTGTAAAATAGACTTGACTTGGTAATACTTTTTCGTTTTTTGATAGTTCTATTTTTTTAAATTTCTTATTCTTCGGGTTATAAACTACTAAAGAGAATTCTGTGCCAAACCAGATGTATCCTTTTCTATCCTCGTATATACATCTAATAATATCTTGTTTTGATAAAGGGAACGCTTTATTAAGTTTTTCAAAGCGAAGGTTTTGTATATTACTATTCACTTTCTCTATACTCCTAAATATAGATTCGTTATAGCTTGATACCCATAGAATACCTCTACTATCTTCTAAAATGGATGTAATTAAATTATCTGAAATTGATGACGTATCGTATGGGTTATTTGTATAATTAACAAATTGTTTTTGTGATTCATCTAGTTTATTAATACCACCTTGTGCAGTTCCAATCCATATGACATTATAATTATCTTCAAAAATAGAATAAATATAAGGGCTACTTAACCCCAATTTATTTTTGGGATTATAATTGAAGTTTTCAAAACGATCACTACTTGATATATATTTTGCAAGTCCATTTTCTTTTGTTCCAATCCATACAGCGCCATTATGGTCTTCTAAAATAGTATTAATAACCAAATTAGTAGATAAAGAATTTTGGTTAATTTGATCAAATCTCTTTATAACATGAATTCTATCACCTTCTAAAGTCATTTTAAAAAGACCGTTGTCTGTGCCTATCCAAAAAATATCTTTGATTTTTTTTATTGCTGTAACATTATAATTCGAAAAAACATCAAAATTTATAGTCGTTTTTACTGTTATTGTTTTATCATTTAAAACCTTTTGAAAATTAACACTATATAATCCATTGTCTGTTCCTAATAAAATAGAATCATTATTTAAGAAGTAAAAATCATTTATATTATTTATGGTTGAAACAGATGATAAAATATTTTCAGAAATTTTATAAACACCTTTGTCGATATCTATTGGACTGCATACAAATAATTCATTCTCTGTAGAAATCCAAATATTCCCTTTAGGCCCAGAGTTAATTTGAGTAATACTAAATTTTGAAGGAATAGGTATTATATGAAATTTTTCAAGCCAAGGGATATATATATTTAAACCTGCATTTGCACCAATCCACAACACACCATCATTATCATTATATAAGAGATCTATATAGTTATTAGAAATACTTTTTTCTATATCTGAGTCATTTGTGAAACTCTTAAATTCATAACCATCATATTTAATTAATCCGTTTGGAGTGCCAAACCATAAAAAACCATATTTGTCTTGCTCAATAGCTTTAATAGTATTTTGATTAAACCCTTCTTTATTTGAAAAGCGTTCAATTTTTTGAGCAGATAGAGGTGACGCATTTGCCAACATCAATAATGTTTCTAAAAAAAGATAAATAATTGATAATTTGCAATATTTTTTCATGTGTTTAAATTGAAAGTATAAACGTTTTATTTTAAAGTTTAATAATACCAATTCTGTATTGAAATGACTGCAATAAAACGCCCTTTTTCCTTTCTGCATTAATATAAAATGAAACCGTAACTGAGGCTATGCTTTATTTTTCTATTTCGTATAAAGAAAAAAATCATCATTTTTTTTACAGTAATTTCAATACAGAATTGGTATAATATGTAAAAAAATAAAACCACTATGTGAATTTATAATGGTTTTAAAACGACCTGCTGTAAGATACAAAATATGTGGCTTATCTTCTATATTTAAAAAATGATTATTTCCAGGTTATTTTGGCTTTTTTAGTTTCTAAATTGACCCAAATAGAAGCGTGTTCAAAATCACGTGTTAATTCCCAACCATTAACTTTCATATCATGTAATGGTTTCCCCAAAGGCTTATCGAATTCAGGATACCAATCTATGGCACCATGTTTAAAACGATATCCCCAATTGTATATGAAATATGAATTTTCTTGAGCACCTGCTAAAAAGGATGCTAAAGGGAATGTTATATTTTCTTTAGAAATTTTTTGTTTCTCTTTTAATGGTTTTTTCATAAAACCTTTGTCTATCCAAGCGTACCCAGGCCAGCCTTTAAAGACTACTATTTTTCCAGTTTTTCCAGTTTTCTCCATTTCTTGTATGTCTTTAAGCATACTTTCTTTAGAGTTACTTTTGATGATGCCAAAATGTTCAATCATTACGGCATCAGTATTTTCTGGAAAATTATTTCCAGTATTATTGTTGGGGATAGAGCGAATACCATTATAAACAATAAGTTTATCGTTGCCTAATGCTGTTCTTGTCTCCTTAATTAAATCTTTTAAGCCTAGTTGGATAGCATCGTATTTTTCTTGACCCCAAAGCTTTATATTAGCTTTACTCGCTACTTGAATAAAGGCATCCATAAATATACCATCTGTAGAACCATTTAAAATTTCTTTTTTTGCGGTTTCTACCCACCATTTTCGAACTTCTGGATTAGAAAGGTCATAACGTCTTATACTCCCATTTTTCAGGTCATATTCGCTGTTTTTTGTTTTTAACCACCATTCTGGATGGTTTTCATAAACATTATGAGCTTCATACATGGAGTAATCTAAAAAGGCATTCCAATAGAAAATGACTTTCATATTGGGGTTCAGTTTTTTTAGTTTTTTTGCGTCTTCTTCAATACCAGTTTCAGTATTTTTATATTTAGGCAGTCCATGCCCTTTTTCTAAAACTATAAAGTTTGAATGGGATGTAATAAATTTTGCTTCATCATTCGATAATTCTCCGTTTTTTCCAAAATGGAAAGCTATAGGAACGTTGTCCCAACTAAACTTCGGGTATTTTTTATCTGCTTGTCCAATAGATTGAAAGCAAATTAAAAATATTAAAGCACGAATAAAAAGTTTGATTGAGCAACGTTGCATAAGCTTCTTAATTAGAGATTGGTATTAATACTATTGATTTTAAACTAGAGGTTGTTTTACCTCCTTCTACTAATGATACAGAGATGGTGTGTTTACCCGGTTTTTTAAACTCCAAAATGCCCATGTTGTAGTTTATATATTTTTCAGTGGCAGCTTGTTGATTTTGAATGGTAATATCTTCATCTGTAGAGACTCTCCATACCAGTCTGCCTTCGCCAGCATAGCAAAGGTCAACATAATAATATCCAGGTTTTTGAACATTAACATCCCATTTAACTGTGCTGTTTTCTTTCCAATTACCTACTTGGTTTACGTGCTTCCATTCTCCAAATTTTTCCATCCAACGAATGTTCTTTTGTTCCGCGTTACTTACTTCTCCAAATTCAGTAATTAATTCAGTTTCAACATTAGGATATACGCCTAATTCTTCATCATTAACAACGATGTTTTCGCCGCTTTTAAGTTTTAATTCGATAATAGAAATCAACTTTTCAGGGGCTTTAAATGGAATATCAAAAATGATCCATTGATCTTTTTCTTGTTTAAAATCAATAGTTATATCCTTTCCATCTGAGTTTAATATTTTAGCTGATTTTATTTCACGTTGCAGTTCTGGTAAATATAGTTTACCATCAATAGGCCATGTTGAAACAGCTAAAAACATAGCGTTCTTCTTAGTGGTAACATCTCCCCAAGGTAACTTATAGTCCCATGGTGAAGCACCTGCTCCGTATACAACTTGAGGATACTTTTTAAGCCATTCTCCAGATTCTCTTAAAAATTTTGATCCAATTTCAGGTACTGCTCCTAAATTATTAGGACCTACATTAAACAAATAAGAGCCTCCTCTTGCAACGGTCTCTATGAGTCTAGACAATATGACTTTTGGACTCTTAAAATTGTTGTCATACCACGCGTAAGACCAAGAATCATTATTAGTGTCGCAAGTTTCCCATAAGCCTTGGATACGTTTTGTAGGCACTTCCATATCACCTACACTTGCATAATCACCTAAACCATATCCTACTCGGCTACACATCATAGCTTTAGGCTGTAGTTCTCTAACCATGGCTGCTAGTTCTACTACATATTCTTTTTTCATATCTCCAGGTGTATCAAACCAAACAAAGTCTATTTCCCCATAGTTTGTACAAATTTCTTTTACCTGAGGTTTACACTTATTGTAGAAATAGTCTTTAAAATCGGCTTCCTTTCCATTTTCGTCTAGTTTAGGACCTCTTGTTCCACCTGGAGTAGTCCAATCTTGATTATGTGAATAATAAAAGCCAAAACCTAATCCTAATTCATGGCATGCATCTGATAATTCATGCATAGGGTCTCTTCCAAATGGCGTAGCATCTACGATGTCAAAATCACTTACTTTTGAGTCAAACATAGCAAACCCTTCATGGTGTTTACTTGTTATAACTATATATTTCATTCCGGCATCTTTAGCTAATTGAGCGATTTTTTTTGCATCAAACTCGATAGGATTAAAACCTTTAGCAATTTGTTTGTAATCGGCAACAGGGATACCTGCCATTCTAGGATTCATAATCCATTCTCCAATGCCATAATATGTTTTATTATTCCAGACGCCTCCTAGATTGGAAAATAATCCCCAATGAATGAACATTCCAAAATTACTTTCATCAAAGAACTTTGCTTTTCCATTTTTTAGGGCATCGACCGAAACATTGGTTTCTCCCCACATTTCTTCCATTCCTTTACCCTTTTTATCTTGGGAATATGAAAGGTTTGAAATACATATTATAGATAAGAACAATAGTAGGTAGTTCTTTATTTTTTTTAAATTCATTCTCTTAAATTTTAAATTTCGCCATTTATTTATAAAACATATACTTGTCTAGTAAAAACAAATATTTTATTTTTTTTTTGGGTAAAGCACAAAAAAGTATGTGCTCTATTCTGTTACTCTGTTATTTAAATAGTGTTTCGTATTATTTCAAAAGAGACGTTTTATATTTTCATTTGAAATAATTAATAAAAACCCCCGCTTTTTTGTAAGTAAAAAAACAAGGGGTTATTTACCATTCTTTTTTATTTAGTATCCATCATTTTGGATCCATCCATTCTCTATGTTCAAATCCATTTCTGATTGAGGAATAGGGAATAACCACTCATTATCTGGCCATACTGGTCTGTCATTATAAAAAGGCGTATAACAATTTCTATAATTTGTTAAAGACCCTTGTTCTGCAGTCCAATCAAGATTTATATTTGTTGTTTCTGAAACGAGTCTATTAGTTCTAATTAAATCGAATTTTCGTTTAAATTCTGCATTCAATTCAACGCGTCTTTCTTGCCAAACTGCATTTCTAAAGTCACTTTGTGATAAAGCAGGTGTTAAATCTGCTAAGCCAGCTCTGTTTCTAATATCGTTTATAGCTTTATAGGCATCAGCATTTGGAGCTCCATCAGCTTCATTCTGTGCTTCTGCATAAATTAATAAGGCATCGGCATAGCGATATAATATAAGGTTTGAATCGGTATATTGAAAACTTGAACCTTCTCCTCCTAGATAATAAGTAATATCTATAAACTTTCTAAAAGTAGGCTGGCAAAGGTAAGGCTTCCCTGAATCAGAATCATATCTTGTCATGATACTCCAAATTCTTTCATCGCCGTCTTCAAAGGCATCATATAAATCTGGAGTAGGCAATTGTGCCCCAACACCTGGAGGTCGTCCAGGAAAAAACAACCCATCAGGATTAGTTGATGTTTCCTGTCTCAAATTACCTGGCCAACCTTCATCTACTAAAGGTCTTGCACCAGCATTCACTCCCCAGTAACCTGCTGCAGTACTAGAACCATTACTTTCACGGCTTAACCAACTACCTTGACCAAGAATTGGAACATAAGATAGCTCTAATATAGACTCTTCTGTAAATGGAGCGTCATCTTCCCATGCCATAGCATATGCTGGTATATTTCCATCACCTACAGTATTTAAGCTGTGTGGGGAATCATCAATAACTTCTTTTGCCTTATCTCTGGCTAATGCCCAATTAGAGGCATCACCTTGAATAAAATTACCTTGAGATGTTCTTCTATGACCTGCGCGTGTTAAATACACTTCTGATAATAATAGTTTAGCAGTCCATTTTGTAATGTGTCCATCATGTAAACCATCTCTACAATTTTCTTCAGCAAATTGAAGGTCTGGTATAATAACTTGATCATAGATGTTTTCTGCACTGATTCGTGGTTTTTGAAAATCAGCTTCGACAATTATTGCATCTAAAATTAATGGTTGATCGCCAAAAGCTCTAACTAATTGATAGTAGTATAATCCTCTTAATGCTCTTGCTTCTCCTAAAATTATGTTTTTTTCTGTTTCATCCATATCAATTGCAGGTACATATTCTAAGACGTTGTTAGCTCTACCAATGCCTATCCACCAACGGCTATACACTAAGAATTGTTCAAATACGCGATCAGAAGGTGTTACGGTATGTGTTCCAAAAGCATTGTGAAATCCTCCAGCATTTCTACTAACCTGATCATCCGTATAAGCATCAACAACAGGCCAAAACCTATTGTGTACCTCATTCATTTGTTGATAAACACCGTCGACAGCCGTTCTGGCATCTCCGGCAGTTTTAAAGTAATTACTCGCTGAAATGAATGTAGGTGGTTCTTCGAGAAGGTATTCCTCGCATGATATACTCATCGCTATAATAAGTAATAACCCTATTTTTACTTTTATATTCATTTTTTTATATTTTTAATTAGTTTTTATTAGAATTTTAAATTGACTCCCATTCTGATAACGCGACCTGCAGGATAACTGGCATTATCATGTCCTAAATTTGTTGTAGCCGAACCTCTTAAAGATACATCTGGGCTATAACCAGTGTACTTAGTCCAGATATGTAAATTGGTTCCTGAAGCATATACTCTTAAACTACTAACTTTTAATTTATCAGTAAGTTCTTTTGGAAATTTATAACCGATAGTCACATTTTGTAAACGAACAAAAGAAGCATCTTCAATAAATCGATCACTAAAAAGAGTATTAGCATTGTTATTCGTATCTAATCTTGGCCAAACAGTACTTGGGCTTTCTGGTGTCCATCTATTATTAGTAACCGTCAAAGCTTGCCTTCCACTAAAATTTAATAGCCCTATGTTTTGCATAGCAGCCATTTCTTTTCCTAATTGAGAATCTATAAAAACACTAATATCTAAACCTCCAATTTTAAAGGAGTTATTTATTCCAAACGTAATATCAGGTTGTGCTTGCCCTATAGTCGTTCTATCATCAGCAGTAATTACTCCATCCGGAGTTACATCCTCAAATAATTGTTCTCCAGGTCTATGATTTAGGTCCGTAACAGGATAACCTTCATCATGACTATCAACGAATGTATAAGTCGCATTAGGTGCGGCATTATATGTATCTATACGTTCTTGATTTGTAAGTCCTTGAAATTCTACAAAGTCATCAAACTGAGCAATTCTTGTTCTCTTATAACCAAAAAATGTTCCTATTTCTTCACCTATAATTAAACGCTGCGTTCCACCAGAAATAAACCCAGGATCCCAACCACTAAAAAGATTATCAGAAGCCATGTTTTTCACAGTAGTTTTACCAGTAGCAACGTTAGCATTTAATGTCCAAGAAAAATTATCTTTGGTAATGATATTAGCATTAAATGAGGCTTCAAATCCATTCGTTTCTAAAGACCCGAAATTCTCTGTGTATGTTTGAAATCCAGATTGTATAGGTATTCTATTACCTGTAAATAACAGGTCGTCAGTTGTTTTTTTGTAATATTCAAAAGTAGCTGTAAACTTGTTTTTAAATAAACCGATGTCTAAACCTGTATCCAATTGTGTTGTGGTTTCCCATGTTAAATCAGCATTAGGTAACTGACTAGCATAATAAATTGTGGTAGAAGTCTCATCGAATGGTGTTATACTACTGGCGTATTGATCTAAAGATTGATAAGGTCTAATAGCTTGATTTCCAGAAGTACCATAACTAACGCGTAGTTTTAACTCATTTATGGCATTACTGTTTTTCATGAAGTTTTCTTCAGATAGCTTGTATGCAAATGCAGCAGCTGGGAAAAAGGCCCATTTGTTATTAGCAGCAAATTTTGAAGCCCCATCGTAACGCCCAGTTAATGTGAATAAATATTTCTTATTGAAATTTAAGTTTATTCTTCCAAAAACGGAGGCCAACTTAGTCTCAGAATACGTAACCACATCAGGATCGTTAAAGGTTGCAGAGCCAGGATCGTAGTAGGTCAATAAATCATTAGCAAAACCATAGTTAGAAACTCTAATACTTTCACTTTCACTTGATTCTATAGATTGGCCTAAAAGTGCAGTAATATTATTTTTTCTTCCAATTTTATTTCTGAAATTTAAGGTATTTGTAACTGCTGTTCTAGTAAATCTACTATCTCCAGTTCTAGCTCGTCCTCCTGCCGAATAATTATCAGGTAAAATATTTAATTGATAATAGCGCTGTGCAGTATTTCTATTTTGATATGAAAAAGCAGTTTTAAAAGATAATGCTTTAGTAAAACTATAGGTGGCATCCATGCTACCTATCATTTGAGTCAATAAATTATTATATCTGTTTGCTTCTAATCCAGTTAACGGATTCCAAAGCTCAATCCCTTCATCATCATCATCTGCAAGAAGTCCCGTTAAAGGGGACGTTCTAAGCGCTCTACCAATGGCGCTAGTTGCACCTCTAAGGTTATTAACTCCAGTACTAATAGCTCTTTGGTTAGAAGTTATATGAGAATAATTTATTCTAGTACTTACTTTAAACTTTTCAGAGATATTGGCATTAACGTTAACTCTTGTTGCTGCACGTTTGAAATCAGTATCTTTAACAATACCTTGTGCATTAAGAACATTTGATGAAATTAAATATCGAACATCCTTATTTCCTCCACTAAATCCAACATTTGTATTTGATGTGGTACCTATATGTATAATGGCTTTTTGCCAATTGGTACTTGGTAATAGTCCAGCTTTTGCAGAATCTAATCTGATTAGATTCTCTTCTGAAAGTACATTTCCTATATTTGTGAAAGCTTCACGGTTTAATATGGTATACTCATTAGATTCTAATAAATCGATATAATTAGGAACTTCTGTAATTCCATATTCTTGTTCAATAGTAATGACTCCTTTACCTACTTCTCCAGTTTTTGTAGTAATTAATATAACGCCATTTGCACCACGAGAACCGTATATAGCAGTTGATGATGCATCTTTAAGAATTTCAATAGATTGAATATCGGCAGGATTAATCATTGCCATTGGACTTAATGATGAACTCTCTACATCTTGATCGCCTAATCCTGCAGAACTCGTATTATCCATAGGTATGCCATCTATAACATATAGAGGTTCACTACCGTTTAAAGAACTTACAGCTCTAATCCTAATAGAGGCACCCGAGCCTGGTTCACCAGAGTTTTGTGTTACCAAAACACCTGCAGCTCTTCCTGCTAATGCTTGATCGAGACTTACAGCTCCTACTCTTGTAAGATCTTCTCCTTTTACTGTAGATACAGATCCAGTTAAATCACTTTTCTTAACGCTACCATATCCTACAACGACTACTGTTTCAAGTGATGTGTCTGTTTTGGTAAGGACTGCATTGATAATGTTTTGATTACCTATGGTTATTTCTTTGGTTTCTGTACCTAAATAAGAAAAGATAAAAACGTCACCAGTTTTAGCTTTTAAGGTGTAAGCGCCATCAAAATCTGTTACTGTGCCTTTTGCGACACCTTTAATTAATACGGTTACACCTAATAAGGGTTGACCCGCTTCGTCTTTTACACTTCCTGAGATCGTTTTTTCTTGCGAAAAAGCTTGAAATGAGAGTATAACAAGAAAGATTGTTAGAATTTTTTTCATACTTAATATTTAGTTAAATTAGTGTAAGCAAATCTATAAGTTGTTTTGAAAAATGGTTTTCTGTATTCGGTCAAATATTTGCTCATTTTGTGCAAATGAACCAAAAAAACACTTGTGTTATAGCTGTTTTCTTTTTGTTAAGGTATGAGTTTTACAGGTAGAATGCGATTTGATAGATCTAAACTTGGATTTGGAAATAGTTGTGATTCTCGATGTTTTTTTTGTTTTAATTATTGTCTTGATCAATTAGAGCATGCTTTTGATTAATAAGAGAAAATGATTTTTGTAATTTGAAGTTAATTTTACATAATTAACAATAGTCATAAAATTAGATGTATAACTTTAAATTATTTATAATTGTCTTTTTATTTATTTCAACAGTTGTTTGTTTCGGTCAAAAAAAACAAGGTGCTTTTGATTATGAAAAAATTGAAGCAAATTGGGAATCGATGGCGCAAAACTACCAAGTTCCAGAGTGGTTTCAAGATGGTAAAATTGGCGTATGGATGCATTGGGGTGTGTCATCTGCAATTGATGAAAACCGACCTAATGATGGTTCTCACTATGGAAGAAGAATGTACGGCCCAAACGATGGAGAGACAGGAATGCAGCTAAATATGACGCAAACGTTATCTAATTGGCATATCAAAAGATACGGACCTCCTGAAGATTTTGGTTATGAAAAATTTATTACAAACTTTAATGCAGAAAATTGGAACCCAGAAGAATTGGTGAAATTCTTTAAAGATTGTGGGGCACATTTTATTATGCCCGTGGCTACACATCATGATAATTTTGATATGTATGACTCCTTCTTTTCATGGAATTCTGTAAAAATGGGACCAAAACGAGATGTTATTCAGGAATGGAAAAATGCAGCACATAAATTTGGGTTAAAGTTTGGTGTTTCTACACATTTATATTGGTCTCCACGATTTTTTAATACAGCTCGTAAATATCAAAAACCAAACACACCAGAATGGGAGTTATTTAATATGGATTACGATCCCAAAAAATATGCGAGTCAAGATAGTTGGAATGAACATTGGTATAAAAGATGTTGGGATTTAATAGAAAAATATGACCCAGATATGTTTAATAACGATTCGCCATATCCTTCGATAAAAACAGGAAATGGTTTGGGAGTTAAACTCTTTTCTGATTACCTTAATAAGGATTTGTCTGAGAATAAAGGAAAACAAACCACTGTATTGTCATTTAAAAATTCTAAAATGGATAAAGCGGCATTTACATACAATTTAGAACGCGGTATGTTTGGAGAAACGCAAAAACATCCATGGATGTGGGCTACTGATCTTTCTGGGAATTGGTTTTATAGAAAGCAAGCTAAGACTAGAATGAGTATTCCTGTATTAATAGGAAATACAGTAGATGCTATTAGTAAAAATGGTGTCGTGATGATTAATATAGCCTTAAAGGGTGATGGGACACTTCCTGAGCCCCAAGCCAAAATGTTACGCGCATTTGGAGATTGGATTAAAATTAACGGAGAAGGTATTTATGGAACTCGACCATGGAAAATTAATGGAGAAGGACCTTTGGAGATTGTGACTAAACGTACAGGTGAAAATTTAAAGAATTATTCGGCTAAAGATATTCGTTTTACCTCTAAATCAGGGAGTATATATGCTTTTGTATTGGACACACCTTCCCAAGATATTTTAATAACGTCTTTAAAAACAAAAGGACTGCTTAAAAAAGATATAAAGAATATAAAATTATTAGGGGGTAATGAAAAAATTAATTGGACACAATCTAAAGAAGGTTTAAAAATAGAATGTCCTAAAAACTTACCTAATCAATATGTAATAGGGTTTGAAATTTCACTAAAATAAATAATCGATTATATAATGAAACATTTATTAATAAGTAATTTAATACTAGTCGTATTCTTTTTTAACTCATGTAAACCTCAAGAAAAGGTTGTTGAGCAAGTTAAGAATAACGAATCATATTCTAAGTTGCCTGAATTTTCATGGAATACTATGCCATTGTATATGCATCTTCGAAAAGCCACAGCTTTTACAAATAAAGAGATAGAATATTTAGCAAAATTCCCTTTAATTACATTCGAAAAAACAACAGGAAGTGCTGCGTATGGATCTACAGAAAAAGGAACGATTCAAGCAGCAAAAGCAGTTAAAGCCATCAACCCTAATGCGAAAATATTGTATTATAAGAATGTTGTTATTAATTGGGGAGGCTATAAAGAGGATGAAGCTTTTTTAAAAAAAAATCCTGATGCACTTCTTTTTAATAGCAAAGGAGATAAAGCTTTAATGCCTAATAAGAAAACAGGTTTTTTTGATTTATCAAAAGAAAAAGTGCGTGCTCATTGGTTAAATCATGTTACTAAAGTAACAAGTAACCCTTATATTGATGGGGTATTTATGGATGCGAATATAAAAGTATTGGTACCAGGTTTCTTTAACAGTCGGGTAGGGAAAGAGAAGCAAAAACAAATTCAGTCTGGATATTTAGCAATGATGGAAGAACTAAACACTCAGTTAGGTGAAGACAATATACTTCTTGCTAATATTTTACGAGTTCGTCCTGAATTTAAAGATGTAGGTAGAGAATATTTAAGATTTTTTGATGGAACCTATTTGGAAGGCTTTGAACATGAGAATTTTGGAATGACTTATGAAGATTATTTAGCTAAGGGTATCGATGCCTTTCAAAAAACGGCAAGAGAAGGCAAAATTGTTGCGATGTCACTTGGTATTGGTAAAGCGTTAAAAAATACAAAAGCGGGTATTGACGATGCAAGAAAAAGAGTGAATAAAGATGATAATATTAATGAGCGTTTAAATTATTTATTGGCAATTTTTCTTGTTTGTGCAGAAGAACAAAGTTATGTGTATCCTCATGATGGTTATGGTATTAACAAATCATCTATATGGTTAAAAACATTTCCTCAGTATGAAAAAAAATTAGGAGCACCTAAAGGATATGCTATAAAAGAAGGTTATATATATACTAGGTCTTTTGAATATCTCGATGTATGGTTAGATATAGAAAATAAAACAGCTCAATTAAACTGGAAATAAAAAACTTTATAATGAAAAATAACAAATCATTATTAACTATCGCTTTAGTTGTATTTCTTTTCTCTAACTATGTAAATAGTCAGAAAAAAACAAAATCGATACAGCCAAATATTATTATTTTTTATGCCGATGATTTGGGGTGGCAAGATACCGAATTAAATGATTTAGATAATCCAACACCTTGGGAGACTCCTAATATTTTAAAACTAGCAAAAGAAAGCATAAACTTTACTAATGCTTATTCTCCTGCACCTACTTGTGCACCTTCAAGATGCGCAATGCTTACAGGACTGCATCCTACAAAAACAGGAGTAACTCATGTAGCTGGAGGAGTAATCCCTGAAACCAGATATTCTACTCATATTTCACCATTTTTTCCATTAGGATTAAACCCCGAGCATTTTACGATGGCAGAAGCTTTAAAGATGAATGGTTATAAAACGGGGCATGTTGGAAAATGGCATATGGGAAGTCTTGAAATTCAAAAATCAACAAATCAAGGTTTTGATTTTTCTTTTGAGTCTAGAGGTGCCCACCAGGGACCTAAAGGACAAAGCAACCGAGTAAATGATTTTGCAACACATGATGAAAACGATTCTTATCGATTGAGTGAAGAAAAGTATTATCCTTTTACTAAAAATTCGCCACAAGGTATTTCGTATCCAAAAGACGACGTTACAGAAAAAGCTCTTGAGTTTTTAGATCAAAGTAAAGCAGAACCTTTCTTTCTTTATTTAGCACATTGGATGGTTCACTATCCAATTCATACAAAGAATCGCGAATTATTACAATATTATTGTGACAAATTAGGTGTAGACTTTCCTAAACAAGATATTCCAGTGTCTACTAGTGGTCAAACCAATCCTTACTACGGATCTATGATTACTACTTTGGATTGGAGTTTAGGACGTGTTGTAGATTATCTTAAAAAAACAGAAGATCCTAGAAACCCTGGCAAAAAATTATTCGAGACCACATATATCATATTTTCTTCTGATAATGGTGGGACTGAAAGACATGGAAAAGAAATAATTACGGACAACTATCCTCTGGATCAAGGTAAACAATTTACTCAAGAAGGAGGTATTAGAGTGCCCATGTTAATTTCTGGACCAAATATTACTAAAGCATCAACTTATAATGGGTTAATAAATCAATTAGATTTATTCCCTACAATTTTAAATATAACAAACGCTAAAATTCCCGCTAAATATAGTTCAGATTTTGATGGCTTAGACATTTCTGGTGTTCTAGTAAACAATGAAGACGTTATTTTAAATAAAAACGGAAAACCTAGAGAAGATTTATGGTGGCATTTTCCTCATAACAGAGATTCTCAAATGCAATCAGCTATAAGATATGGAGATTATAAATTGTACAAAAACCTTATTGATGGTAGTTACGAATTGTATCGTTTATATAAAGATGGTGAAAGATATGATCTAGAAGAAAGAAAAGATATATCTAAACAAAAAATAGAAATAACTCAAGACTTGTCTGCAAGGTTAGAAAAATATTTAAAAGATTATAATGCGCAATATCCTTATAAAAACCCTTTAGAAACGAAAAAATATTTAGGAAAAGATAAAGCTGTATTAGTCCCAAAAATTATCAAAGACGTTTTGGATAAAGGGACAAATAATGCAACTGTTGAATTAGAGAAGGGGAAATCTAAAATTATAGAAGCCTATGCGTTAATTAAAATACAAGATGAAGTTAGAATGAAAAAAAACGGAAAAAAATCAAAAGTAAAATCAACCTATTTGAAAATGCTTGTTGACAGTAATTCCAATAAATTATGTTATTCTTTTAAAGTGCCCAAAGAGGCAAAAGAATACTGTATTATTCTAATTGATGAAAATCAATTTATGATAAAAAGTAAGCTCAGAAAAACAAATGAACTATAGATTAATAATATTTCTTTTATGGAGTATAGGTTTTTTTAAACGCTCAGGATTTAGATAATAATTTATAATATTATCTGTCAAATAAGAAATTAATTAATTAACACCTCTTAGAATTATTTATCAATTAGAATATTTATGAAAAAATTTAAAAAAAGGTCTATCTATGTTTGCATCACATTGCTATTTGGCTTGAACTCATGTAAAAAGACACCAGAAACACTTCAGATTAGCGAATCAGTTAAAGAATCATTCGACCAAACGAGTAAGTGGATATTACTCAATAAAACAGAAGCTGTAAAAGGCGGTAATTCTTATTCTTGGGATTTTGAAGTAAAGCACCCAGTTATTTATAACGTTCAAGTTATTTTTACTAAGGATATTTCTGAAGATTTAGAAAAGGTTAAACTAAATGTAAATGAACAAGAAATAGAAGAGTCTTTCAAAGGAAGTAGTTACAGAACTTACAAAAATCAATTAGTTTCTGAGTTTAAGAAAACTATCAAATTCAGTAAAACAGGAAAACATATATTGACTATTGAAACCGCTGCCGATTTTGAACAAATTAGAATTGTTCCCAATTTTAGAAACCCAATAGGAGCAGGTAATCACCATGAAGAATGGTTGAAAATGAATCAATCGCCAGAGAAACGAGCAGCTTTAGATTGGTTTAAAGAAGCAAAGTTTGGTATGTTTATACATTGGGGGTTGTATTCTCAAGCCGGAGGTGTTTGGAAAGGGACTAGAATTAATGCTGCGCCTTACCCAGGTCCTAAAGTTGCAGAATGGCTCATGCATGCGTTTCGAATTCCAAGAGATGAATATGTAACATTAGCCAAAACATTTAACCCTGATAAATCTTTTGCACAAAACATCGCAAAACTAGCTAAAGATGCAGGTATGAAATATGTCGTTATTACATCGAAACACCATGATGGATTCGCCTTGTTCGATTCTAAGAGTTCAGATTATGATATGGTAGATGCAACACCTTATAAAGCCGATGCTATAAAAGAGTTATACGAAGCTTGTTTAAGTGAAGGCATAGATTTCGGGGTATATTATTCTCATGGCAATGACTGGAATGATGGTACAGATGGGAATTATGAAAATGTTAAGATGGTAAACGATTCTTTAGGGGTGTTTACACATCCGTCAGGTAAAAATTTATGGGATCCAAGTCCAAATACGCATGCCGAATATTATGAAACAAAAGCATACCCACAAATTAAAGAACTCTTAGAATTGCTACCAAAGCTTAAATTAATTTGGTTTGATGGAGAAGGTTTTACTACAGAAGCGCAATCGTTTCGATTTTATAAGCTCGTATATGAAACGAATCCAAATGTATTGGTAAATAGAAGAGTAGGATGGGAGTTTGGTGATTATTTAGATGCAGGAGACAATAAGATTCCTTCCGCAGATGAAACTTTAGATAAATATTGGGAGACCTGTGGTACTACAAATAATTCTTGGGGTTACAAATCGTATGATCACGACTGGAAAAGTACCAAAGAACTTTTATATTACTTTGTCGATATCATGTCTAAAGGGGGCAATTATCTTTTAAATATAGGACCAGATGGAGTAGGGCATGTTCCAGAAGAAAGTGCAAATGGTCTTCGTGAAATGGGAGAATGGATAGAAATGAATAGCGAAGCTGTGTACGGAACATCGCGTTGGGAAATTCCAAATGAAGGACAAGAAGAAACACTTTTAGATGGTACTGGCCATAGAGCTGCAAAAGGTTTTAAAAAAACGTTTACATCAAAAGATTTTTGGTTTACAACTAAAGAAAATAAAGTATATGCGATTTCGTTAGTTGCCGCTGCAAACAAAATTTTAATCCGTTCTCTAAATAAAAATAGTGTTAAAATTAAAAACGTTAGAGTTCTTGGAAGTGAAAAAGATGTTGAATGGAAACAGACAGAAACAGGGCTTGAAGTGAATTTAAATGGAGTGAAAAGTGATAAAAATGGATTTGTAGTTGAGGCAAGTTTCTAAAATATGAAAAATATAAAAAATAATTGTTTAAGAATATTAATATGTGTTTTAGTGTGTAATTCATTATATGCACAAGAGCGAACAAAACCAAATATTATTTACATTTTAGCTGATGACTTGGGAATTGGTGACTTAAGCTTTTATAATGAGAATAGTAAAATTAAAACACCAAATCTAGACTTAATGGGGGCTCAAGGTATGAAATTTACAGATGCCCATACCTCTTCGGCGGTTTGTACTCCAACAAGATATGGTATTCTAACAGGGAGATATAATTGGAGGACACCTTTAAAAAGTTTTGTTACTTGGGGTAATTCGCCAACTTTAATTAAAAAAGGACGTTTAACGGTTGCACAAATGCTTAAAAATGAAGGGTATAAAACCGCAAGTATTGGGAAATGGCATTTAGGATTTAATTGGGCTATGAAAGATGGGAGTAAAGAATATGAACATTTCTCTCATTTTAAAGATAGAGTAGATTTTTCAAAAATTGATTATAGTAAACCTTTAAAATTTGGGCCTCGGAATTTAGGTTTCGATTACTCATTTGCAATACCGGCATCATTAAATATGCCTCCCTTTGTTTATTTAGAAAATGATAAAGTAACTCAAATTCCAACTAAAACATCAGAGCGCAAACGAAAAGAATATCCCTATACGTCCTGGATAAAGGGTGTTGTTTCTGATGATTTTATTCACGACCAAGTGTTTCCTACTTTTGTTGATAAAACGATTTCATATATTAAAGAAAATGCCAATTCAGAACAACCGTTTTTTGTTTATCTTCCTTTGCCAGCACCTCATAGTCCTGTATTACCTATAACGCCTTGGAAAGGAACTAGTGGTATAAATGAATATGCGGATTTTGTTATCATGATTGATGATTTAATGGGCCAAATCTTTAAAACGATAAAAGATCAAGGCATTGAAGAAAATACGCTTGTTATTTTTACAAGTGATAATGGTTGCGCAGGTACTGCAAATATTCCATTATTAAAAAGAAAAAATCATAATCCAAGTTATATTTATAGTGGTTTTAAAGGAAGTTATTTAGAAGGTGGACATCGTGTGCCTTTCCTTGCTAAATGGCCTAAAATGATTATGCCAAACTCTGTTTCTAATGCTATCATTTGTACAACCGATTTTATGGCTACTTGTGCAGATATTGTTAACTATGATTTTAAAGATAATGAAGCTGAAGATAGTTTTAGTATGATGCCTTTGTTAACTAAAAAAGGAGATTATCTTCGAGAAGCTACGATTCATCATAGTAAAACTGGTGTTTTTGCCATTAGAAAAGGAGATTGGAAACTCATAATGTCTCCTAATTCGGGAGTGAATGCTGCTGGTGCGCCAGAGAACAATAAAAAAATACTTCCAGAGGAGATTTTATATAATTTAAAAACAGATGTAGCAGAAAAAATAAATATTGCTAAAAAACACCCTAAAAAAGTAACGGAACTAAAATCTTTACTCATTAAACAAATAAAAGAAGGGAGAACAACACTGGGTGTCGTTCAAGAAAATGATGCTATAAATATTGATTGGCCTCAAGCAAGTTTTGTATTTGAATAGTTTTTAAAATGTTTGTTTTGTATATGTAATGTTTGAAATAGATATACTTATTTTTCACAATAAAGCCCATTTTTACGGATACGTTTATATTAACGAAATAAAAAAATGATTATAAAAATGAAAAAAGTGTTATGTATAAGTTTTATATTTTTGTCAACTATCATTTTTTATGGTTGTCAAAATAAAACAATAGATATTTATGTTAGTCCATTAGGTAATAATACTAACAAAGGAACAAAAGAAAAGCCTTTTAAAACATTAAAAAAAGCTTTAGAAAATGCTCAATTAATTAAAAGGGATGAAGATGATCAAATTACAATAAATCTTCTAAAAGGCGATTATCATTTATCTTCTAGTTTGGTTATTACTTCTCAATTAAATAATATAAATATTGTTGGAGTGGGTGTAGATAAAGTAACCATTAAAGGTTCAAAAATTATTGATACGAAATGGGAGTCTTTTAACGAAAATATTTTGGTCACTACTATTGATAATACATTAGATTTTAATCAGCTCTTCATAAATGGAGAAAAGCAAATTTTAGCAAGATATCCTAATTATAATGAAGATGGGGGATATTGGCAAGGTTACGCAGCAGATGTTATAGATAAAGAACGCATCTCTAATTGGAAAAACCCTCAAGGCGGTTTTGTACACGCCATGCACAGAGGACGTTGGGGAGGATTTCATTATGAAATTGCCTCTGTAGCAGAAGATGGAGCATTAGAATTAAAAGGCGGACATCAAAATAATCGTCCATCACCAATGCATTCAAAATATAGAATGGTGGAAAATATATTTGAAGAACTAGATAGTCATAAAGAATGGTATTTAGATAAAATAAATCATAAACTGTATGTTTGGAAAGGTGATGGTATAGATTTAGCAGATGCCCAAATTGAAGTAAGTGTTTTAAAACATTTAATAGAAATTAAAGGAAGCTTAGAAAATCCTGTGAAGAATGTGAGTATCTCAGGGATTGGTTTTCAACATGCTTCTCGTACTTTTATGGAAGAATACGAACCGCTTTTACGTAGTGATTGGACTATTTATAGAGGAGGTGCCTTATTCCTTGATGGAACAGAAAATGTTTCCATTAACGATTGCGAATTCACAAATCTTGGAGGTAACGTTATTTTTGCAAGTGGTTATAACCGAAATATAAAAGTTATTGGTAATCATATATATAATTGTGGAGCTTCTGCAATCTCTTTTGTTGGAGACGCAACAGCAGTACGTTCGCCATCTTATCAATATAGAGAGTTTGTTCCTGTGAAAGATATGGATACCGTTATAGGTCCCAAAAATGAATTGTATCCTGCTAACTGTATCGTGGAAAATAATTTAATATATAAGATTGGTCGTATTGAAAAACAAGTCGCTGGAGTACAGATTTCCATGGCAATGAAGATTCATGTAAAAAGCAATAGTATTTATGATGTACCTCGTTCAGGTATTAATGTGAGCGAAGGTACTTGGGGGGGGCATATAATTGAATATAACGACGTATTTAATACCGTTTTAGAAACGAGTGACCATGGTTCATTTAATTCTTGGGGACGAGACCGTTTTTGGCATCCAAAATATAATGTGATGGATAGTTTGGTAAAACAAAACCCTAAAATGCCATTGTGGGACGCCATACATACCACTATTATTAGAAACAATAGATTTCGTTGTGATCATGGATGGGATATCGATTTGGATGATGGTTCTACCAATTATGAAATTTACAATAACCTTTGTTTGAGCAGAGGAATAAAATTACGAGAGGGCTATTATCGAGTTGTTAAAAATAACATTATGGTAAACAACACCTTTCATCCGCATGTTTGGTTTTCAAATAGTGAAGATGTTTTTACAAATAATATTGTCATGAAAAAGTATGCCGATATACGCCTTAAAGGTTGGGGGAAAGAAGTAGATTCTAATTTGTTTCCAAACGAAGCAGCTTTAATAAAATCACAAAGCAATGGTGTAGATAAAAATAGTGCATTTGGAAACCCCTTATTTAGAAACCCTAAGCATGGAAATTTTACAGTTCGAGAAAATTCACCAGCTTTAAAAATAGGTTTTAAAAATTTCCCAATGGATCGTTTTGGTGTTCAAAAACCAGAGCTTAAAGCAATTGCAAAGCAACCAGCAATTCCAAAGTTGAAAATTAATTCTTTAGAAAAAAAATCTTCAAAAACCAAAAAATGGTTAGGAGCAACTCTTAAAGAGATAGAAACTATTGAAGAACAGTCTTCTTTTGGAACACATAGTATGGATGGTGTCATTATTTTTAAAATTGATAAAGATAGTAAGTTGTCAAAATCGTCTATTAAAGAAGGTGATGTCATTATTGGTATTGAGCAAGAAAAGGTTAAAAACATATCCCATTTTATAGATACATATAAAAAATATGATTTCACTGAAACCCCGAAGTTTATCATAGTAAGAAATCAGAAAGAAATGGAAATAGAGTTTGAAAACAAATAAAATTATGATGAAATTAAGGCTTCTGTATCTACTATAATCATCAAGAATGCAGGCCACAACTGGAGAAAGGTAAAGAAGGGTATTGAACCAATTCGCGAATCAATAATTCAATCAACAGTTGACTATTTTGTTTCTCATTTATAATAAAGCTTTAAAAATGAATAAATTATATTTTTTAATATTATGTATTAGTTTAAATGTAAGTACTTGCTTATTTGCAGATAATTCATGTTTTACACAAAAAGAATCTGTTTTAAAAATAAACACTAAAGTTCCGCTTCAATTAGCACCTCTCTTTAAAGATCATATGGTCTTACAGCGAAATATGCCTATAACCGTATGGGGAAAGGCAGAGGTTGGAGCAACCATTACTGTTAAGTTTGCTAATTCAGAAAAAAATACTGTTACAGATTCAAATGGAAAATGGCGTTTAGATTTAAACGCTTTAAAAGCTAGTTTTGAATCAAGAACTATGACTATATCATCTTCAGCAAATGAAGAAGATATAAAAATTTTAGATATTGTAATTGGTGAGGTATGGATTTGTTCTGGACAGTCTAATATGCAAATGAGAGTTGGAGGCGTTCCAGAAATTAAGGCTTTAATACCCAAATCTTCCAATATCCGAAGTTTTACAGTGAAAAACACAGTAGCATTTCAACCTCAAGATACTTGTGAAGGTGAATGGGTTAATGAACATCCAGATAGTGCCGTAGCCTTTTCTTTTGCTTATTTTTTAGAACAATATGCTCATGTACCAGTAGGGATTATTTTAACATCTTGGGGAAGCTCATCCATAGAAGCATGGATGCCAAGAGAAATGACTAAAACAGTACCTCATTTTAAAACAATGATGGATGAGTTTGATGCTGATATTAATACTAAAAATAAGATAAAAACTATTTTAGAAGGGGTAAAACCATGGGATAAAAAAGATGACGTTTTTTTGCGTAGACAAACAAATATCCTATATAATGCCATGATACATCCATTAATTCCTTATGCTTGTAGAGGGGTAGTTTGGTATCAAGGAGAACGCAATACGCAATCTATGTATGGCATGCTAAAGGAACCTTGGTTTTCGAGAAATTCTGGTATGCTTAAGTATGGAGAAACACTTAAGGAATGGATAAGAAATTATCGAAAGTCTTGGAATAATGATGACATGCATTTTATGGTGGTTATGCTACCTGGTTACGGAAAAGTTTTAGATTCAGGAACAGAGATTAATACTGAAAGTCCCGATTCTCATTCATGGGCGTGGTTTCGTGAGTCACAATTAAAAGCTCTTGAGTTACCAAATACATCAGTCGTCAATACGATTGATTTAGGAGATGCTAAAAATATACACCCAAAAGATAAATTACCTATTGGTAAACGTTTAGCTTTACTGGCAATGGATAATGTTTTAAAATCAGGCAAAACGTCTTATGGTCCCATATTAAAAAAGACAAAAACAAAAGGGAATACTTTAATCGTTTGCTTTGACCATGTTAAAGAACTTAAAACAAAAAATGGAAAAACACCAACAGCTTTTTGGCTGGCTGATGATTCTAAAAAATGGTTCCCTGCAGATGCCAAAATAAAAGGAAAGACAATTGTATTGAGTGCTTCAGGATTAGAAAAACCGCTTTATGTACGCTATGCATTTACAGGTAAACCAATAGTTAATTTAGTAAATGAAGTAGATTTGCCAGCATACCCATTTAGAACTGATACCTTTAAACCATAAATATATAGAAATGAAGATGAAAATAGTTTTAGCGCTTATAACACTAACGTTTTCTTTTGTAGTTGAAGTTCAAGGACAAGTTAGTTTTGAGCCAGATTCTACACTTTATTACAAAACTACAGCACAAGGTAAGTTGGAAATGCATCTTTTTAAACCTGAAAATTATAAGGTTTCAGAAAAAGGACCAGTCATTATTTTTTTCTTTGGCGGTGGTTGGACAGGTGGTACCCCAAAACAATTTTACCAACAAGCAAGATATTTCGCAAATAAAGGAATTTTAACTATTTCTGCAGAATATAGAATAAAGAGTAAGCATAAAACCTCTCCTTTTGAATGTGTCAGCGATGGCAAATCGGCAGTCCGTTGGGTAAGAGTGCATGCTGATGCATTAGGAATAAATCCAAATAAAATTATAGCTTCTGGAGGCTCAGCAGGAGGTCATGTAGCTGCTTGTACAGGTGTTATTGATGGTTATGATGAAGTTTCTGATGATTTAAATATTAGTTCTATCCCCAATGCTATGCTACTTTTTAATCCAGTAATAGACACTACAGAAAAAGGTTATGGAATAGATAAAGTAGGCGAAAATAGAAAAACGGATATCTCACCTTGTCATCATGTAGAGTCAGGAATTGTACCCACGTTGATATGCCACGGAACTGCAGATAAAATCGTTTCGTTTGAAAATGTAGAGCGATTTACGAAGCTAATGAATGAAGCAGGGAATATATGCAAATTAATACCTTTTGAAAATAAAGGACATGGATTTTTTAATGGGTCTTTTTTTCGTAAAAACAATACCGATGAAGATTTTAACATAACCATGGAAGAATCAATAGATTTTCTTGCTAAGATTAATATGGTTACAAATTAAAGTCTATTTTCATCTTATATACTTCTTAAAAATCTAAATAGGCAATATACAGCAAGGTTTTGAATGAAATAAGAAAGAGAAGCCTCTGTTCATTTTATAATTTTATGCCAATGCATGGTGCACACTAGTTTTTAATATTCCCTCATTATGGAAACGACATGAACGCAAATAAAATTATTAAAATAATAGTTGTAATAATTATTTGCTTTGTAGTCTCAGAAGACTTTTTTGCACAAACGAAATCTCCAGTTTTTGGTAAAGTTATAAATGAAGAAAAAGAACCGTTAGAATATGTATCGGTGGTTTTGCTTGATCCTGTTGATTCTACATTTGTTAATTATACCATTACAGACCGTAAAGGGGTTTTTCGGAGTTTAGAAATGGAAAAAGATTCGTTAATAATTCAATTTTCTTCTTTAGGTCATGCACCGTTTTTTAAGAATTTGTCAAGTAATGGACAGCCTATAGATCTAGGAACTATTACTATGATGGAGGAACATAATACTTTAGATGAAATAATGATATCTGCTGTTGTTCCTATTTCAATAAAAAAAGATACAGTTTCATATAACGCTAATTCTTTTAAGGTAAATCCAAATGATAATTTAGATAATCTGTTAGGAAAATTACCAGGAATTGAAATTTCAACTAATGGTAAAATTATTGCCCAAGGTGCAGAGATAACTAAAATCTTTATTGATGGAAAAGCGTTTTTTGGAGGAGACCCATCGCTTGTATTGAAGAACTTACCAGCAGATGCTATTGAAAAAGTTGAAATCATTGATAAAAAAAGTAATCAATCTCAACTAACAGGTATTGATGATGGTAATAAAGAAATCGTTATTAACTTTACTTTAAAGAAATCGAAAAAAAATCTTGGTTTCGGAAAGCTTTCAGCCGGATTTGGTTTGGATAGCCGATATTTTGGAAATGTAAACTATAATAAGTTTTCCTCAAAAGAACAATTTTCTGCAATCGGAAAATTTAATAATATTAATATCACGGGGTCCAATTTACAAGAATTCTTGGAAAATGCTGATGGTCTTGATGACGACTCAGAAGGAGAGGATGAGGACTTTAATCAAAATACTGATAATTTAAGTGGATTTCTTAAAACGGCTTTAACAGCTACTCATTATGGACGAGAATTTAAGGAAGAACAATCATTAAATGCAGATTATTCTTATAATGTTTCTTATAATGATGGGGTTTCTAAATCTAAACGAATTTCTTTATCTAATACAAATAATTTCAATTTTAAAGCAGATAATATTTATGACAATGCCGTAGATAAACATAATTTTAATGTTAATTATATTGATAAGTCTAACAAAATGAATAGTCTTTTTATTAAGATTAAGTTGCTTTCAGATGCTTTGTCAACAGACTTAAAAAGAGAAGGGTTTTACTTTAATGACTTTGACGAACTAACCACAACAAACGATAATATTTCAAATAATATTAGCGATAAAAAGAATGGGAATTTAAATTTAGAATATCATCAAAAACTAAATAATAAAGGGCGAAGTTTTAGCAGTGTTTTTAATTATAATCAAATAAAAACAAATCGTGAGAATAAGCGAAACACCTTTATTAACAGAAGGATAAATACTTCAAATCCAACTTATAGAGAATTATTTACTCTAAGAAACACAAACCTTAATCAGAACTTAGTTAAGTTTAATTTTAAATATACTGAACCTTTATCTGAAAATCATTATTTAAAGTTGGAGAGTTATGCTAATATGGAAAATGAGAAAGAAGATGTTTATCAATTAAGAACTACTGTTACAAATAATAATGAAGAAGAGTTATTAGCTTTTGATTATATTAATAGGGAGAATAGCTACCAAACCAGATTCGCTCATAGTTATACCGCAAAAACGTTACATATTTATTCAGGTTTTGAAATACAAAATTTGTATCGAAAATTTGGTGAATTTGAAAGTGAATTAGTGTCAAAACAACAGGTTTATTTAAACCCAATTGTGTCGCTGCAACTTAAACCCAACAGGGGTAGGAAATATAGACTAACTTATAAAAAAATAATACGTAGCCCAAGCTTACGTCAAAGTTCTACGATTGTTAATGATTTGAACCCCTTTTCAATTCAAAAAGGAAACCCTGATTTAAATACAGAAAAAATGACGGTGTTTTCATTTTTAGGAGCAATTAATGATTTTAAGTCTTCATTAAATTTTTATGCAAAAATTCAGTTTCAATATGTAGAAGATGCTATTGTACAAATCATAAATATAGATGAAGAATTTATAAAAACCAGAACATATGAAAATAACAGGAATAGGAAAAGAGTAAAATCTGATATAAGTTTTGGGAAAAAAATAAAAAGACTGGGTTTACGCTACACGATAAAAAATAAATTTTTATACACAAGTTCTAATTCTATTGTAAACCTTCAATTAAACGATTTAGAGACAAAAGATTTTTTGACAAGTTTAACTTTTGAAAATTATAACAAAAATAATTTTGATGCTAAAGCAGGTGTTATTTATAATATAAACGACACGTCGTTTTCAATTGATAATAGTCTTAATAGAACCTATGCAAGACAACAATATTTTGGGATGTTTGATTATGATTTTTCAAAAAAAATAAATGTAAACACACAATTTGACTACATTATTTATACCGATAATAAGTTTACAGATAAGATCGAATTACCTTTGTTGAATACAGCCGTTTCTTATTCTTTTTCTAAAAACAAGAATAACCTTCTTAAACTTGTGTTTATTGATTTACTAGACAAAAACCTTGATATTTATAGACGGAGTAGTGGTAACTTTTTTGAAGAAACTACAGCAGAAAGTTTAGGGAGATATGTTATTTTAAGTTATACTCATAAACTAAATAGGAGTAAAAAAAGTAGTGTAAATTGAATTTACTTTATTTAATGATATAATATTTTTTGTTCTTAAGTTGGCCTTTTCGCTGCGAATCAGAGTTAAAGGGCAAAACAAAAGCTTCATTTTTTTTTAAATATACTGGTATGAGTATTTAGAGCAACAGTTTGCAGGATTAGAGAAATTATTCAACCTCTACAAAAATTAATTTTGATCTGTCTTTTAAAGTTTATTAATTAAAACCTTGATAAATGCTTAATTTAAAAATAAAATATTCACTTTTTTTCGTTTTTATGCTCATAGCATGTTGTCTTTTTTCTCAAGAAGAACAGCTAGATTTTAAAGTTGATTACCAATCCTTTTTGTCCAAACACGATATGCTTTGGGATACCGTTCCTGATAAATGGCAAACGGCTCCATATACTGGTAACGGAAATGTTGGATTTCTTTTTTATCAAAATAAAGAAGAAAGGAGTAATGTTATATCTCTTCATGTAGGAAGACATGATTATTATGATCATAGGGAAGCAAAAACAAAAGCTGAAGAAATGCTTTGGATAAAACGAAGCAGATTACCACTTGGTCATTTCAATTTAAAATCGAAAGGAAAGATTACCGGAATTGATATGCGTTTAAATTTATGGAATGCAGAACTAATAGGTTCTGTTAGGACTTCTAAAGGAACCTATAAAATTAAAGGTTTTACACATAGTACAAAAGATGTCATCTTTTTTGAAACAGATGCCAAGAATGAAGAAGTAGAAATTACTTGGCATCCTGAAGATCCAATACCACCTGTTTACGAAACTATTAAACAAGGAAAAGGACCAAAAGGAGGAACTTGGGATAAAATGAGAGCGACAAATTTAAAAATGCCCCCTAAACCAACTCTAAGTAGTAATAAGGGATATCATTTTTGTTATCAGCCTTTGTTTGATAATAGAGGAGAAACGACTACAGGTTGGAAAATTACAGGAAGTCCTTCAGGAAAACAACAGTTAATTACAAGTATCCACCATAGTTACCCAGAGCACAATTCGTTAGATGTTGTTACTGAAAATTTAAAAACAGGAGAGAAACTTATCCGTGAAAATAATTTTATTCCATCGCATCAAAAGTGGTGGCATGAATATTACCCTTTGAGTTTTTTAACGATTAATGATGCTGAGAAGGAATCATTCTATTGGATACAGATGTATAAATTAGGATCTGCTTCTAGAGGAAATGGACCTATTTTAGATTTGATGGGACCTTGGTACAACAAAACCTTTTGGCCAATGGTTTGGGGAGATTTGAATGTTCAATTAATTTATTGGACACATTTAACGGCAAATAGAATGTCTATAGGTGAGTCTTTACCTAATAATATTGATAAATACGCTAAAAATTTAGAAGGAAATGTTCCTGATAGATGGAAAAATAGTGCAGCCGTTGCAGCTTTATTGCCTCAAGATTTAATAGCCTATAATGGTGCAAAAGTACCCGATATGTTAGCGTGGATGTTAAACGATTATTGGTTGCATTGTAAGTTTGCCGGAGATGATATTCGTATGCGTGATAAACTGTTTCCGATATTAAAAAAGACAGTCAATAGTTATTTGAATTATATAAAAGAAAATCCAGTTGATGCTAAGGATGGTAAAATTCATATAAAAAGCAGTTGGTCTCCAGAATATAAACCAGGACACGGTCAAGATATAAACTTCACCCTCGCATTAATACGTTGGAGTTGCCAGACTTTAATTGATATAAACAATCAACACGCTTTAAATGATCCATTACTAAAGGAATGGCAATATTTATTAGACAATTTAGTAGAATTTCAAATTGATGAAAACGGACTTAGAATAGGAAAGGATATTCCTTTTTCTAAGCCACACAGACATTATTCACACCTATTAGCTTTTTATCCTTTAATGATTATTAGTCCAGAAAACGAAACAGACAAAAAACTATTGCGTACCTCTTTAGATCATTGGTTGGATGTTACTTTTAATAGTGGTATAACAGTTAAAGCAATGCCAGTAACGGGCTATACCGCAACAGGAGCTTCCTCAATGTACGCCTGTTTAGGAGATGCTGAAAAAGCATATTATTACCTTGACTTTTTAATAAAACATAAAAATATTTCTCCAACAACCATGTATGCAGAAGTGAAAAGTAACCCTGTTATTGAAAGCCCTTTGTCTTTTACAACAAGTTTACATGATATGATGCTTCAAAGTTGGGGAGGAAAAATAAGAGTGTTTCCTGCAAGTCCAAAAAAATGGAAAGACGTTGCGTTTCATGATTTAAGAGCGCAAGGTGCATTTTTAGTCAGCGCGAAAAAGGTAAATGGTATAACCGAATTTGTATCTGTTAAGAGTTTAAAAGGAAACACTTGTATTGTGCAGACAGATATTAAAAACCCTAAATTTTATATTAATGGTAAAGGTGTTTCAATAAAAAAAGGAAAAGAAGGCTTTTATACTATTGATTTGAAAATAAATGAATCCGTAATTATTGCTTCAAAAGGCATAAGCAACGTAAACTTAACTATTGAAGAATTACCCAAAAATGAAGATGAAATAAATTTATTTGGATATAGTGAAAAAACGGAAAGGTTGCCGAGTCATCAATATTATTCCTCTTTTCAAAATGATTAATAATGTATAAACGGATCAAGTTTTTAGCTCTAATGATAGGGATTTTTTTTATTGGAATTTTTTTAATTTCATTTAAATACAACTCTAATATTAAAGGTGAAATAAAGAAAAAAATAAAACCCAATGTTATTTTTGTATTTACAGATGACCAACGTTTTAATTCATTAGGTATAACAGGGGAGCCTGTTACCGAAACGCCTAATATAGATAAACTGGCTAACGACGGTGTGTTTTTTAATCAAGCGTTTATCACAAGCCCTATTTGCGGACCTAGTAGAGCAAATATTTTTACTGGACAATGGGAACGAAAAAATAAGATTGGTTTCACGAGTGTTTCAAATAATTTTATCTCTGAAGCTATTTTTAATAACAGCTGGCAAATGCAAATGAAAAATGCAGGATATTCTACAGCTTTTATTGGTAAACATCACACAAAAATTGCTGACCGTGGGGATACACCATTAAAAAAAGGGATAGATTTTTGCTATTTTGGTAACGGTCATTTAGGGTTTTATCCAGCAAAAAAACATAAGGTGTTTTCCAATCTTAAAAATAAGACACAAGTTGAAGGTCTGTTCGAAGCCACTGAAGCCTTTTTAAAACAAGGCGATGACACTGATTATTTTTTCGAGAATGCCGATAGTTCATTAAAAAATCGTTTAAAAAAGAGAGACCCAAACAAGCCTTTTAGTGTATGGATTAATTTTAATTTACCACATGCGTCAAGTATAGGAGGTATGGGATCTCAACCTACAGACCCTCCATTTTATTCAACACTTTATAATGATAAAAAAGATAAAGTAGTATTTCCTGAAGGATATCCTACATCAATAAGTTTACCTGAAAATGTTTATGCAACATCTGATTTGATGACGTATTATGTAACATCAAATAAAGAGAAATTATTGAATGAAAAACTGAAAATGGACCGCGCAGTTTATGCCATTGACCAATTTGTGGGTAATCTACGTGAATTATTAAAATCTATTCATGAAGATGAAAACACCATTATTGTTTTTTGCTCTGATAACGGTTTGTTTTTAGGAGAGCATGGATTAGGAGGTAAGACTATTTTATATGATGAATCTGTTCATGTACCTTTAATTGTATACTCTCCTTTTTTGAATGCGGGAAAAAAAAGAAAACAAATAGATCATTTAGTCGTTGGACAAGATATCCCTGCTACTATTTTAGATATGTGTGATTTAAAAATCCCAAATACCTATCAAGGAAAAAGCATGCTTCCTCTCATAGAAGAAGAAGATATAGAGTGGCGGAAAGAAATCTTTTTAGAAAATTTATTTACAGACCAAGGATATCCGCGTCAAGAAGGTGTAAGAAGTTATGAGTTTAAATATATAAGGTCTTTTAGTAAAGAAAACGACAGAAAACAATATGTACCGAAGCAAACCATTGAAACTAATGAAGCACCCATTTACGAAGAGCTATTTGATATTGTAAACGACCCTAAAGAACAAAATAATTTAGTTTTAAACCCTATTTACAAAAACGAATTGAATTATTTTAGAGATAAATGTAACTCAATGGTCAAAGAGCTTTATTAAAAATTATAAAAAATCGAACGATACCCAAATATTGAAACTAACCTTGTCTTTTGGTTTAATAATTATCTTTTTTGGGTGTGCCCAAAAAGTAACAAACCTGATACTTTATATGACTTTAATTATTACAATACGAAGGGAAAATATAAAAATTTAAAACATAAAAAATGGTCAGAATTTATTCCGACCATTTCTAGGTACAATTCGTTTTTTATTTTTTTTAACTTTAACTAATTATTAGTTAGATAAAGCAAATTTAGAGTACTTTTCTTTTGTTTTTTGAAGTGATTTTTGAGTAGGCATTTCAGGATAACTTACCAAGAAATTATGGGTGTCAATTAAGTTGATGATATAATGAGTTGTTCCTTTTGGTAAAGTAACGGTAACGGTAGCATCTGTATTTATTTGAGCATCAGCTTTAAACCATTCCTCATAACGATGTCCACCATTAGTTGTATAAATTAAATTAGCTTTGACTACTTTTGCTCCATTTTCTTTATATTTAAAAGTAATTTGGTTGTTCTTTTTAGATGTAGATATTATAGTAGGAACAGTTTCTTTGTGCTCGAGATCTCTTTTATAATTAGGATTGTAAGAAGGGTAACTAGCTTTCATTTCTGTTAAAATAGACGATAGCTGGATATTCATTACTTCTGTTCTTTTAGGGTCTATGGCTGCTAAGTTATTAGCTTCTTCTATATCAATACGTTGCGTTGTTCCTTTATTTGAGTTATACAATCTGTAAAGCTCAAACTCTGGAGTTCTAGCATTATTCTTATAATCGTAATTCCTGATGAATTTATAATCACCGATACGCAAGGTACTTTGGTAAGAAGAGTGTGGAAAGTGCCACATCATAGCTGTTCTCTCTTTTCCATCCTTACCAGTTACCAATTTAGAATTGGTAGGGTCTTTTAATAATAACTCGGATAAATCATCTCCGTCTAAATGTTTGCCTTTAGGTTTGTCAATATCCAATAATGATAGAATAGTAGGGTAGAAGTCTAATCCATTTACAACAACATCAGACTGTATACCTTTTTTAATTCCTGGGCCTGCAATAATTAAAGGTACTCTTGTACCTCCTTCTTTTGCATTAATTTTCCCTTTATCTAGAGGGTAGTTATCGGTAATAATTTCTCCAGGATGTCTTTCCATACCTCCATTGTCAGAAGTAAAAATAATATAAGTGTTTTCACTTAGTTTATGACCAGGCCAACGAGGATCATCTGTAGTTTCTAAATATTTAAAAACTTGTCCCACGTAGTAGTCTAACATTTCTACCATAGCGCAATAAAAAGGATTACTTTGCCCTTTTACATTCCAATGTTTTGGATCGGTAGGGTATTCAATTCCTAACTTTTTACAGTATTTTTCTAACAGCGCTTTGCTTCTAGTGTGTATAGGTGCATGCACTAAAAAAGTGGCATAGTACAAGAAAAACGGGTCTTGTTTATTTTTTTTTAAGAAGTTTAAGGCATCCTGGCTATTTTGATGAAATGGAAAGCCGTTTTCATCTAACTTATAAGGATCTGACTTTTTATTTGTTGCAAAATCTGTTAGTCTATGCGGTTTTTGTGAACTTGTTACGCCACGATCTGCAGTTGTAACATCAAAACCTTGATCTTTAGGTTGCGGGTAAGCAAAATGGTTTATAGCCATGTGCCATTTACCAGTGTGTCCAGTTGTATACCCTTTTTGTTGTAATACTTTAGCCAAAGTCATTTCGTTTTCTGGCATACGTCCACTATACCAAGGATCCATAATGCGTTGTACATCTTTATTAGCATAAACCGTAGGAGGAGCACCTCCTACAACATGTGTTTTTTGCGCTCTTGCAGGATGAGTTCCACTCATTATGGCACATCTACTTGGTGCACAGGTTGGAGCAGGAGAGTAGGCTTGCCAAAATTGAATTCCTTTTTTAGCAAATGCATCAAGGTTTGGTGTTTCGTAAGGAGAAGGTTGATCAATATCGTAACATTTTACGTCTTGCCATCCTAAATCATCCGTTAGTAAAAGGACTATATTAGGTTCTGGTCTATTTCCTTTTAAATCTTTATAACTAGACTGTTTTTGTGAATTTACAATAATAGAAAGACTACATGTTATGACTAAGGGAAGATAATTCTTAAATTTCATTTTATAAGGTTTTATTTTTTTAACATATTATGAATTTGTTCATGGCTTGTATGGATAGAATGGTGCAGTTATTAAAGAAAATAAATGTAATCGTTTTTCATTATAAGAAGGTGTTTTGTAATTTTATTAAGTTTATATATGAATATTTTGCGTGGTTGTACAAGAAAAAAAAGTTCCTTAGTTAAATTTAACTAAGGAACTTTTTTATTATCTAATTAATAGATTATTAATATTTTACTTTTTAACAAAACGTAAGTTTTGTATTGCTCCAGTATCTAATTTAGCATGAAATATATACAAACCACTTGATAGGTTTGAAACATCAAATTTAGTTTCTGTTGCATTATCATAAGTTTTTATTGCTTTGCCTAAATTGTTGTAAATAATAGCAGATTTAATTTGTTTTGAGACTTCCAAAATGTTTTCTACAGGGTTTGTTACAAATTTTAAACTATTATTTTTTAATGTTTCTGACTCTGTAGATAAAGTTGTAGATAACGCTACAGTACTTGTAATCGTATCAATATAAATATCAAGATCGTTATTTAAGTCCGTAAATTTAGCGGCTTGATAAACTAGTCTAAAACTACCAGACGTTATGGTTGTAGGTATTGTACCATTTGCTCCGCTGAAATCAAATTCTAAGTTATACCAGCCTGCTTCGTCAGTTTCTAGTAAATTTGCCTGTACATATGCAGCCCCTAAAAAAAGCCTAATACGTTCTAAACTATCATATGCAGTAATATAATCCCATTCTGGAAAATAAAGACGTACACTTATTACTAATGAAGAAAAATCACTGCCTGTAAGGCCACTAGCTAAAGGGAGAGAAAAGTTGAGTCTTTTTTCTGCAAAATCAGCAGTATCTGTAGATCCTGATACTTTCCATAGTGTTACATTTGTAGCTTCAGTATCGGCAACATCAGGGTTGCTTACCGTTGTAATTGCACAGACACTACAAGTACCTGTTGTAGTTGATAGGGTCAAATCTGTAACACCAGTGTCAATATCATACCAAATTTCTTGTGCAAAAGTTGTTATCGATGTTAATAAAGTTAAAATGATTGTAAGTAATTGTTTTTTCATAATTTAAAAATTTCAGATTAATAATTTATACAAAATTACCTGTGTTTAGTTTTTTTTAATTGCTGAAATCAATCAATTATTTGCTGTTTTACGTTATTTGAATATTTGTAAATTACTGATTATTAGTTGATTGGTGTTTATGTTGAGCATAATCATTATTTATATGAAGTGTTTTTATATGCGTTCAAAAAAGGGAGTTGATGTTAATTGATTATTTTAAAAACTCTATTATAAAGTTAATGTAACGTTGTGTTTTTTTTTTCACAAATCGAATAGTTTGTTTTTTTACCATTTTTTAGATGAGATACATCATATTGATTTTTGTTTTTAGAAAACGACATAATTTTTGCCCAAGTATATTAAATATGGTTACAGATGTTATTTTTTTAGATAAGCTAAAAGTATTACTTAATAGAATTAGAGTATAAAATCCATAGTCTTATTGTAACATCCTTTCTATTAGTATTACCGTTTCTAGGATCTCTTAAAAATATTTTAACTGAAGTGTTGGGAAGATTATCAAATTCGGCGAAATTCAACTTAATTTTTATAATTGTACTTCAATATTATAAACATCGTTGCGATTGGTGACAAATCTCGTTTTGTCTTTAGTATAAGTGGAACTATTTTCATTTCTATAGTATCTTTGTCTAGTACACTGTACATAGGAGGGGGGGAGTATTTTATATCTCACAACACAAATATTGCCCCCTTTTTTTTATTTAACAAAAAAGTTTAAAATCACTTCATTATAAAAACAATATGCAACTAGATATTGGCTTTTAAAAATATATTATGCTTTTTTTAAGAATTCAGAAGGTGAAATACCATGTAGTTTTTTAAATGATGTAGAAAAATAAGAATTAGATTCAATACCAATTTGATACATAACTTGTGCTACATTAAATCCTTCATTACTTTTTAAAAGTTCGGCAGCACGCTGTAGTCTATAATTTCTTAAATACACATTAGGTACTTGACCAGTAAGTTGTTTTAATCGTCGGTAAAAATGCGAAGTACTTAACCCTGCTTCTTTAGATAATTCTTCAACTCCAAAAGTAGAGTCGGATATGTTTTTTTCTATTACTTCAATAATGCTTGCTATAAATGCTTCATCTTTTGTAGATAATTTCAGGTTTTTATTATTATCTTCAGGAAGCAAGCTATTCTTAGCAAAGTATTTTTTTATTTGTACGTTGGATTGAATTAATTTGTTAATTCGTAATTCTAAATGCTTTAAAGAAAATGGCTTACTTATGTAGTCGTCCGCTCCATACTCTAAACCTTTTATTAGATTGTCATTATCTCCTAAAGCGGTTAATAATAGAACAGGAATATGACAACTTTCTGGAGCTGATTTAATTTTTTCGCAAAGCTCATAGCCATCCATTTCTGGCATCATAACATCACTTACTATTAAATCGGGTTCTTTTAACTTAATTTTATCAAGTGCTTCAACGCCATTATTCGCAATAAGAATGTTGTACTTTGCTGAAAGTTCTGTCATTAAAAAGTTCTGAATGTCTACTTCATTTTCTACAACAAGAATAGTATACTCTTTTTGTTCTTTATCGTCTGATAATAAGGGGTCTGATTCAATTACGGTGTTTGATAACGGAACCCAATCTTTGATATATGATTTTTCCGTTAATGTTGTGTCATCTAATAAAAAATCGCCTATTTGTTTAGAGGGTATTTTTATAGAAAAACGTGTTTCAATACCAGGCGTGCTTTTGGCCGAAATTTCACCTCCAAGTAAATTAGCAAGTGATTTACAAAAAGATAAGCCAATACCACCACCGCTTATATCTCCGTCTTTACTTCCTAATTGGTAAAAACGCTCAAAAATATTGATTAAATTTTCTGGAGGGATTCCTTTTCCTGTGTCAACAACATCGATATTAATTATTTTTTCATCATTAATTACAGAGATACCAGCTTCAATACTAATATTACCTTGTGCTGGTGTATTTTTAAATGAATTTGATAATAAATTAAAAATAATACGTTCAATTTTTTCAACATCTAAAATAATGTCTTCATTAGGTTCTGTTATTTTAAAAAAGAAATTAATATGCTTTTCTAGCGCATAATCTTCAAAAGCTTCTGTCGTTGGGTAGATAAAATCTCCTAAAGTACATTTTGTTAAATTTAAATTAACACGCCCTTGTTCTGCTTGTCGAAACGTTATTAGTTGATCTGCTAAGCTTAAAAGGCGTTTCGTGTTTTTTTCGATTATATTTAAATATTTAACATTTTTGGTGTCTAAATTACCAGCTATAACGCGTTCTAAAGGTCCAGAGATTAACGTTAAAGGTGTTCTGAATTCATGAGATAAATTTGTGAAATAACGGAATTTACCTTGATTAATAGTTTCTATTCTTTCTTTATCCTTTTTTTCATAGATAAGCCCCTGTTTTAATCGTTCGTGTTGCACAAAATAAATGACTATACCTATACAAATAGACGTGATTAAAATAAAAAAAAGTAAATAGCTCCACCATGTATTATACCAAGGCGGTAAAATTTCAAGATGCAGTTGTTTGTCAGTTGTACTCCAAATACCATCGCCATTGGCAGCTTTTATTCTAAAGATATAATCTCCGGCAGATAGATTGGTGTATGTTACTGTGGTTTTCCCTGTTGGCTTTTCTATCCAGTTATCATTAAATCCTTCTAATTTATAAGCTAATTTATTTTTAGAAGGTTCAGAAGTGTGTTTTACAGCTAAATTAAAAGAAATGATGGTTTGATTTTGACTTATAGAAATACGTTCTGTCTCTGATATTGATTTTTCGAGTATTATTCTATTATTTATACTTTCATTAATTTTTACAGATTTATTATCAATTAATAAAGAGGTTATTAAAATTTCAGGAGGTTGCGTATTTAACTTAATGTTTTCTGGTTTAAATATGGTTACGCCGTTTAACCCTCCAAAATAAAAATAGCCTAACTTTCCATTAAAGTAACAATCTTGCCTAAAATTATTTTGAGTCAATCCATCTCTTACATCGAAAACATTTATATTATAATTGTCTATATTAAACTTAACCAACCCCATATCGGTACTTAGCCATAGATGAGACTTACCTTCTTGTAATATACCGTAAATGGCATCATCTGGTAAAATATCATTTTTTCTGAAATATTCAATTTTATTAGGTAAGCCTTCTTTGTTTAATGTCATTTTATTCAAGCCGCCACCAAAGGTTCCTATCCATAAATGATTATTTTCTTTATGGAGAGAAAAAATATTATCGTAGCTTAACTTTATCTCGTCAATGCTATTGGCTGTATACTGTTGTTCTATTGTTAATTTGTTCTGTTTATAGACACCTTTTAGAAGCCCTTCATAAGTTCCAAACCAAAATGAATCTTTTCCATCTTTCAGTATAACTTGTACACGATTGTTTTTTAAATCATATTCTGATTTTATTTTTAAAATGGGTTTAGTATTATTTTTTATTTGTTTCCAAGGATTCTCGACAACTATAATTTTGTTACCTGCAAAGAGCAAATTGTTTTCATCAATTTGAATAATATTACGAAAATGGTCTGTATATGGATTATTTTCTGTGTTTAGAAAAGTGATTTTTTTGAATTTATTATTTAATGGATTATAAATAGTTATTGCATTATCTGAACCTAACCATATAAAGCCTTTCTGATCTTCGTAAATACAACGCATAATATCACCTTCAGACCAAGGCAATTTGGATTGTAAATTTTTAAATTTTAATTTACTAATATCAGTATTGTTTATAGTGTTTTTACTTTTAATCAAAGGCGAATTATAACCTGAAATCCATAAGTAACCCTGTTTGTCTTCTAAGATTGATGTTATTAGATTGTCTGATATTGAAAAGCTGTCATAAGGATTGTTTGAATAATTAATAAATGGTTTTTGAGTAAGATCTAGTTTACTAATACCACCTTGCGCAGTACCAATCCATAACACGTTAAAATCATCTTCATATAGTGTGTTAATTTGTTTGCTACTTATACTTAATTCGTTTTTTTGGTTAAAGGCATAGTGCTCGAAGGTATTTAGCTCTTGATTGTATTTATATAATCCATCATCTTTTGTTCCTATCCATACCATTCCTAAATGGTCTTCAAAAATGGAATTCACTTTTTCAGGTACAGGTTGTTTTTTTGTATTATTGAAAGACTGTATTATATGTAATCTGTTTTCATCAAAAGTTGCTTTATACAACCCTTCATGTGTACCAATCCAAAATATATTGTTTATTAATCCAATTGCTGTTATAGGCGCGTTTGTTAACCCATCGACACTAGATATTGATGGGATATCGTCCTTTAGAGATATACTTCTTAAACCTTTAAAGGTTCCTAAAATTAATGAACTTTGATCTTTAAAAACGAAAGAATTAATCGTAAGGAATTCAGAGAAGCCTTTCAACATATTTTCTGAAACTTCAAAAGTACCATTGTCAATATCAGTTAGCTGACAGGCGTATAATTGGTTCCCTCCAGAAATCCAGATACGTCCTGAAGGACCTGATTCTATATGACTTACTATGATTTTTTTTGATAATGGAACGGTGTAGAATTTTTCTAACCAAGGGATGTAAATATTAACACCTAAGTTTGTCCCAATCCATAATACACCTTGCTTGTCTTTAAAAAGAGAAGAAATAAAATTACTAGATAAATTACCGTTGGTCTTAGATTGTGTCGTATATGTTTCAAATTCATACCCATCATATTTAATCAATCCATTTGGGGTGCCATACCATAAAAAACCATATCGGTCTTGTTCTATGGCATTTATGGTGTTTTGATTAAAACCTTCTTTATTTGAAAACCGTTCAAAGTTTTGAGCTTGCGCAAAATTGCATAAATTTAGGACTATTTGTAATAGAATTAAAAAAAATGTTTTGCGACTTAATATCATAAAATAAAACGTTTTCGTATTTTAATCGTAAAGTTAGAATAAAGAATTTAAAAAAGAGAGATTAAAGCTTTTAACCTATCTGACTATATGAAAAAGGAATGCGTCCATGAGGCGCTTTGGTTATATTTTTTGATTGATCAGATTTTTATACTGCTTTCTGACTAAGCGTATTCCACTTAATAGTTTTTATAATTAATCATAAAAATATGTATAATGTTTTTCTAATAAAAAATTTTAAAAAAAACTTATATATTGAGTTTCGTACGGTTATTGAAAAGCTTATTCATTAAAATAATTTTTCATCAACATAGCAGCGCCTAAGGCACTTGCATTTTTACCTTTAGGAAATAGAATGTTTTGTTTTGGCATCATTTGAGCTAAATACTCTACAAAAATATCATTTCGGTTAAAGCCTCCAGAAATATAAACATTTTTTAAATTATTATTTAAATCTAAAATGCGTTCAATACCTTGATGAACGCGGTGGCTTATTTCAAAAATTAATTGGTAATAGGCATGTTCATAATCTTCAAAATAGTTAAGTTGTTCTAAGTCTCCCATAAAATCTGATGCGATTTCATTAGGAAAAAACACAGATTTAGACCTTGAAAGTATCTGGGTACAAAGCGCTTTGTTTAATGGTAGCTCTAAAAAATGATTTTTATCAACTTTAAAATAATCACTTAATGCTATGGCATTAACTTCATGCACACGACCTAAAAATTGCATCGAAGATTTTATTTGTCTTTTATCAGGAGTCATAAAACAAAGACAATCATTCTTCAATTGACTTGCCGTTAACGTTTCTTTACTGAACGGGTTCATGCAAATAATCCAAGTGCCTGTAGAAAGTAAAACAAATTCGTTATCGGAATTTTCATTACTTTCTAAAAGTGGAATAATGGATGATGAGCTATCATGCAACCCTTTACCAATAAATATTTCTTGACCATTTACTAAGGATAAAGCAGCATTTTTTCCAGGTTTTGGTTCGGGTAAATGAATGCTTTCTTGATTTAACCAGTCATGATATTTCATATCATCATAGTTCCAAGTGCCTGTGTGTGCTCCAATAGATGTAAAATCTGCAGTTAATTTATTAGAAAATAAATAACTTAAATATTGAGGGTAATGCAATATAGAATCAACCTGCTTCCAAAAATTTGGTTTACAGTTTTTAAGCCAAAATATTTGTAAACCAGCGTTTAACATACCGTATGCCGGAGATGCTGTTTTTCTAGAGAATTCTTCAGTACCACCATTAGTGTCATAGAATGGCGTAAAATTTAAATCTAAAGGTTTTAAATAGTTGTAAAGTGGTGTAATTCTATTTCCTTCTTTATCTAAATAGACTAGCGTAGCACCATGTGTAGAAAAGTTGATGGCTTTAATATGGTATTCTTTTTTTTCTTGAATACTTTTAATTTCAGTTTGTATCCATTTTTCAATCGATTCTATATCATCACAAGGATAATTGTCATCATCTAAAACTTCTTCAAAACGATTAGCGTTTTTATAAACGACATTAAAATTTTTATCAAATAAAAATATTTTTTTATTAGTCTTGCCAATATCAAAAACGGCGATTACTTTTTTCATTATTCTAATTTGTTGAATAAAAAAAGCTTTCCCCTTTAACTGTTCAGAACAACCTCAGGGAAAACTTAATTAGTTATTATAAAAATGAATTTAAAAATTAATAAACAAGGACTAATTCAAATGCTGCTACTAATTCTATTTTATAATATGATTTATATTTTATTTAAAGCCATATACTGGACCATAGGTCGAACACGCTTTATAATCTGCAGATTCTAAGCTTTCTCCAAAAGCAGACCAAGCACTTGGACGAAAAACATCGTCATCAGCTATATTATGCATATTCACAGGGATTCTTAACATGGATGCTAATGAGATTAAATCAGCACCAATATGACCGTAAGAAATAGCACCGTGGTTAGCACCCCATTTTGCCATAACGGAGTAAACATCTTTAAAGAATCCTTGTCCTGTTAATCTAGGGACAAACCAAGTTGTTGGCCATGTTGGATTTGTTCTTTCGTCTAAAATTGTATGAATATCTTCAGGTAATTCTACACTCCAACCTTCTACTATTTGTAATACAGGACCAATACCTTTTACTAAGTTGATTCGGCACATCGTCATTGGCATAGTACCTTTTGTTTTAAATTGCGACGAAAATCCACCACCTCTAAAATACTCACCAATAGCAGCTGGCCATTTGGTGTTATCTAAGCATTTTTGAGCTTCGTCTTCAGAGATTTCCCAATAAGGTTTCATAGTTGGGTTACCATTAGCATCTGACTGTTGCGCTGTGGCATCAAGGGTTGTAGATCCTGAATTTATTAAGTGAATAATACCATGTTCTGCAATACCAGTTAATTTTTTACCCGTAACACGCTCTACAGATTCTGGGCTCCAATAGGTTCTAACATCCGAGAATAATTGTGCTGTGTTTGTTAATAAATGACCAAATAACATAGAAATTGCATTTAAACAATCATTTTCGGTTGCAAACATATAGGCTTGGCGAATACCATTCCAATCGAAAGATGAGTTTAATATAGATTCTGTAAAATCCGCATTAGGTTTATAATCGGTCCATTGACGTTGTCCTTGAAAACCGCCCATAATGGCGTTTCTACCTTTTGCTTCTTCACCAAATCCTAGTGCTTTTAATTTTGGATTTCCAATCATTAAATCACGGCAAATTAATGTCATTTTAATAACGGTCTCCCATTCTTGATCTTTAACTTCCGCTGATTTTTGAGTTTCTAGGCTATTATAATCTTTTCCTTCTTTACAGTTTTCTTTAGTCCATGCCAAAGCTTTTTCAAATTCATCACGGTCATAAATACCTTCATCCATACGTCTTAACAACTCTGTAGATTCTACAAATTCTGCTCTAACGCCCAAATAATCTTGCAAGAAATTGGCATCCACCATAGAGCCTGCAATCCCCATAGAACTGTAACCAATTGACAAATAAGATTTTCCATTCATTTGACTAACTGCTAAAGCCGCTTTTGTAAAGCGCAATAGTTTTTCTTCCACATCTTTAGGAATACTCATATCTCCAGCATCTTGAACTTCTCTTCCGTAAATACCGAAAGCGGGTAATCCTTTTTGAGAATATCCAGCCAAAGCTGCAGCTAAATATACAGCTCCAGGTCTTTCTGTACCGTTAAAGCCCCAAACTGCTTTTGGCATTAATGGGTCGGTGTCCATAACTTCGGTACCATAACACCAACAAGGTGTTACGGTTAAAGATACTTCGACACCTTCTCTTTTAAATTTATCTGCGCAAGCTGCAGCATCTGCAACGCCACCAATAGTAGTGTCTGCGATAACGCATTCTACTTTTTCTCCACTAGGGAAACGTAAATTGTCTTCAATTAGTTTAGCAGCAGCTTTTGCCATATCCATACATTGGTCTTCCAATGATTCTCTAACACCTGCTTCTCGTCCGTCAATTACTGGACGGATACCTACTTTTGGTAATCTTCCTATTAATCTATTCATTTTATATGTTTAGTTTAGTTAGTCATTAATTTTTATGTGAATTGCTCTAATTCTGTTAATTGTTCGTTAGATAGACCAGCAGGTTGAAAACCAGCAGCCCAGCACATCATTAACAATTTAGCGCCTTTATTTGCTACGTCTAAAAAGTCCCAAGCTTTCTCTACATCTGGTGCTGTTGCTGTAGCGCCATGTTTTTCCCATAAAGAAACGTTTCTGGTCTTAAAAGCATCAATAGTCACTTTTGCTAAATCTGCAGTGCTTGATAAAGCATACGGCGTACAATGAATTCCTTTAGGTACAAAAACTTTAACCTCAGGACACATCATCCAAATTTGTCTATTCAATTCTTCTTCATTATCAAATAATTCATGATGACTCATACAAATTAACTCAAGTGGATGTGTATGAACTACGGCTAAGTTTTCTGGGTGATGAATAGAGTTAAACAAATGAATACTTGCATGAGAAATTAGCTCACAAGTTGGACCAAAATTAGGTCTGTTTCCTCCCCAAATAATAGAATATCCAGTGGCATCTTCATTGATATAAAGTATACATGATACTTCTTCTAACATATCTATTAAATCTCTTAAGTAGCAACCTGTTCCCGTAATATAAATTACAAAACCTGCCGATCCTTTAGGGAAATCAAAAGGAACTTCTTCTCCAATACCTTGAATATCTTCTTTTTTAAAGAATGATGTTAAGTTCATCGAAATGTTTCCAGCATTTCTCTCTGCCCATTCTCTTTGCCATAAATACCCAGCTACTTTAGATACTTTCTTTAACTCTTTTTGTACTTCAATAGGAAGTTTTATATCGCTCATAAATATGATTGTTTTGGTTTTTAAAACGGTGTAAAGTTAAAAGGGGATAAGAGACTATTCGATATTCAAAATTTGTATATTTGTGTATAATTTAAACATGCCTTTTAAAATGAAATTTGTAAAACCCCCTAATTTGGGCGATCCATCATCTAATAATCAGCAGTTTATAGACGTTAAATTGAAGTTGTTATGCTGTAGATATTGGTATTTAAATATGTGGGATTGTCACGATATGATATTTCCATTTTGGAGAATATATTGGAATAAAAATGAAGGAGGCGAATTAAAGTTTCAAGAAGATGTTTATAAAATGGATCCAAATTACCTTTATATAATAGCGCCTTTTACATCATTTTCAACACGTTTTTCTAAAAACCATAAGCATGATTCAGGGATTCATGTATCAGGAAAAAATTTAAATAAATCACATAATGAAGCTGACCTTTGTGAAAATTCATTGATCCATTTTTTTACGCATTTTAAGTTAGGAACCCCTTTTGATAATGTGTTTCCTAGTGTTTTTAAAATTGAATTATCAAGTCACCTTAAAGAACGATTACTTTATATTACAGAACGATTAAAATTGGAAAACCATGACTTTAAGTTAACATTTAATTTAAAATTACAATCTTTTATTACGGAAGTACTTTCTAATATAGGACCCGAATTATGGAAGACCATAAATATAGACCACCGTGTATTAACGGTGCATAGATATATAGAAGCGAGTGTTGGAGAAAAATTAAGTAATTCAGAATTGGCATCTATTGTAAATATGGCACCAAACTCGTTTGCTAGATTATTTAAAGAAGAAATGAATATTACGCTTCATAGTTTCATTCAAAACAGAAAAATAGCAAAGGCTTGTGAATTATTCGAACATTCAAATCAAACCATAGAAAATGTATCTTATGATTTAGGCTTCTCAGACCGTTATCATTTTTCGAGAGTATTTAAATCAGTTACAGGTATTAGTCCTGCTGTTTATAAGTCTGGTAGATATACTTAAATTTATTTTTTACATCTTATTTTTTTAAAATTAGTTATTATTTATTAAAAAAAAATGTTTTAAGAGCGTGTTTTATAGTGTTAAGGCTATATGTTTCTTCTAAATACGTTTTAGTGAAAACTTGCTTATGTTTAAATTCTACATAAAGTAGATAGTAATGGATAAATCCTAAACATTTCTGTTCCCGTAATTTTGTGAATGCTCTATGTTTTTTTAGCACTTGTTAATTCTGCTTTTTTAAAATATAAGTGCGAGATAATAATCAGTATGCCTAAAAGTGTACTGATTGATAAACTAACTAAAAAAATAATTAAGATAATTATGAAAGAATTTAATCAGTACATCAATGGAGAATTTGTAAAATCAACAGCTTCCAAGCAGACAGCAGTTTTAAATCCGTGTAACGAAGACGTTTTAGCATACATTCCTGAGGGCTCTGTAGAAGATGCTAATAAGGCATTAGAATCTGCAAAAAACGCCCAACATGCTTGGAAGTCCCTTACTGCTGTAGAAAGAGCTGGGTATTTACATAAAATGGCAGATGTTATTAGAGAAAACAGAGTGTTTTTAGCTGAAACATTAGCGAGAGAACAAGCTAAAGTAATAGGGTTAGCTCAGGTTGAAATTGATGTCACTGCCGATTATTATGATTATAATGCAGGGTGGGCAAGACGAATTGAAGGAGAAATTATTCAAAGTGATCGTAGAAAAGAGCACATGTATTTACATAAAGCACCTATTGGAGTTGCGGTAGGGATATGTCCTTGGAATTTTCCGTTTTTCGTAGCAGCTCGTAAAATAGCACCTTCTTTGGTAACAGGTAACACTTGTGTTGTTAAACCAAGTTGTATTGCACCAATAACTATATTAGAATTTATAAAATTAATTGAAAAAATAGAGTTACCAAAAGGTGTGCTTAATGTTGTATGCGGTACAGGTCCTGTTGTTGGAAACGCGCTAACATCAAACCCTATAACTGGTATCATTAGTTTAACTGGGAGTGTGCTTGCAGGGCAAAAAGTGATGCAAGCTGCAGCCAACAATATTACTAAAGTTTCTTTAGAACTTGGAGGTAAAGCTCCTGCTATTGTTTGTGCAGATGCTAATATGGATTTAGCTGTAAATGCTGTCGTTTCATCAAGAGTTATTTATAGTGGTCAGGTTTGTAATTGTGCAGAGCGTGTTTATGTTGAAGATTCTGTATATGACGAATTTATGGATAAGGTAGCTGTAAAAATGTCTGAAGTTAAGGTGGAGGATGCGTTTTCAGATAATAATCCAGATATGAGTAGTTTGGTTTCTAAAGCCCAACTTGATAAAGTTGCCGAAATGGTTGAATATGCTAAAAAAGAAGGCGCCGAAGTTGTAGTAGGAGGAGGGCGTTCAACTAATTTTGACCGTGGTTATTTTTACCAACCAACATTATTAACAAATGTTAGACAGGATATGCAAATTGTTCAAGATGAAGTTTTTGGACCTGTTTTACCTGTAATGAAATTTGGAACTTTAGATGAGGCTATTGCTTTAGCTAACGATAGTGAATATGGTTTAACATCATCTATATTTTCTGAAAATTTCAATAAAGTAATGCATGCATGCGAAGAATTAGAATTTGGAGAAACGTATGTAAATAGAGAACATTTTGAAGCTATTCAAGGTTTTCATGCTGGATGGAAAAAATCTGGACTAGGTGGTGCTGATGGTAAACATGGTATGGAAGAGTATTTACAAACTAAAGTTGTGTACGCGCAATACAGATAAAATCCTTTTTTAAAATATTAATAGCAGATAGTTATAAGCATATTATAATTTAAAACGACTTAAAGTTTTTCATTTAATATGCTTTTCTGTTTAAAACAAACCTATTTTTTATTCACTAAACTTTAAATACACATGAGTAATACTGAAAAAATCCCTGTTGTTTCAAAAGAATTATTGATTCCTTTTATTTTAATTACATCGTTGTTTGCTTTATGGGGCTTTGCAAACGATATTACAAATCCAATGGTTGCTGCCTTCGGAACTGTTATGGAAATATCTACAGCAAAAGCAGCATTAGTTCAATTTGCATTTTATGGAGGTTACGCAACTATGGCAATTCCTGCCGCCCTTTTTGTGAGAAAATATAGTTATAAAAAGGGAATTCTTTTAGGGCTTACGCTTTATGCGTTTGGCGCTTTATTGTTTTTTCCAGCAGCTAAATTTGAAGTTTTTGGCTTTTTCTTGGGGTCTCTTTATATTTTAACTTTCGGATTAGCCTTTTTAGAAACAACGGCAAACCCTTATATTTTATCAATGGGAGATGAACGGACTGCTACGAGGCGTTTAAATTTAGCTCAAGCATTTAATCCAATAGGTTCGCTCTTTGGTATGTTTGTCGCTTCAAAATTTATTCTAACCGCTTTAGATTCTGATAAAAGAAGCGAAATGGGAGACCTTATTTTTACGACGTTAGACGATGCGCAGAAAGCCGTTATTAGAACACATGATTTAGCGATTATCAGAAATCCTTATGTTATTCTTGGTATTGTAGTTATAACCATGTTTATAGTTATTGCAATTTCAAAAATGCCAAAACGAGAAAAATCGAAAAGTCAAGGTTCGGCTGCTGATTCTTTTAAGAGACTCTTTAATAATGAAAAATACAGAGAAGGTGTATTTGCGCAATTGTTCTATGTTGCAGCACAAATTATGTGTTGGACTTTTATAATTCAATACGCAGATCATTTAGGTATTTCAAAAGCGACAGCTCAAAATTATAATATTTTAGCCATGTCAATCTTTTTGTCAAGCAGATTTATTAGTACGTTTTTAATGAAGTATGTAAACTCTAAAAAATTACTAACCATATTTGCTGTTGGTGCTATGATAACCACTTTTGGAGTCGTTTTTATTGAAGGCATGTTAGGCTTATATATGCTAATTGCTACTTCGGCATTTATGTCTTTAATGTTTCCAACAATTTACGGAATTGCATTGGATGGTTTAAGTGAAGAAGATTCTGCTTTAGGAGCAGCAGGCTTAGTAATGGCTATTGTAGGTGGTGCTTTAATGCCTATACTTCAAGGTACAATAATAGATTATAAAACAATAGGTAGTTTTGCGGCCGTTAATTTGTCATTTTTATTACCTTTTATATGTTTTTGTTTTATTGCTTTTTATGGATATAGAACTTTAAAAGTTCACAAGAATTAATTTTAAAACGGGTTATTAAAGATGACAATAAATGAAAAACAGATAGAAGAATTTGGTTTTAATGCAGAAAAAAAAGGTGTTTTTTCCGATTGGCAAGCTTTAACAACCAAATTAAAGAAAGAAAAAGGAATATCTCTAAATGAAGCAGCTGAAATGGCATATTATAAGTTAACTTAGGGAATTATTATTCAAACATTATGGCAAAAGAAATAAAGATAAATACAAGTTATCCCTCAATAGATGATTTAAGAAATAAAGCAAAAAAGAAAATACCAAAATTTGCTTTTGAATATTTAGATGGTGGATGTAATGAAGATGTAAACCTTCATAAAAACACAAAAGAAATTCGTGATGTAGAATTACTACCTTATTATTTAAGTAAACATAAAGGTTCTAGCATGAAGACAGAATTGTTTGGACATACTTATGATGCCCCTTTTGGAATAGCTCCAGTAGGATTACAAGGGCTTATGTGGCCTAATTCTCCAGAGATTTTAGCAAAAGCCGCTTTCGAGCATAATATCCCTTTTATATTAAGTACAGTAACAACAACCAGCATAGAAAGAGCTGCTGAAATTACAGAAGGAAAAGCATGGTTTCAATTATATCATCCTGCTGAAAACAGATTAAGAGATGATATTATTAAAAGAGCTGAAGCGGCAGAATGCCCTGTTCTTGTTATTCTTTCAGATGTGCCAACTTTTGGTTTTAGACCACGAGATATAAGAAATGGATTGGCAATGCCTCCAAAAATGTCAGTCAAAAATATATTGCAAGTATTAGGAAAACCAGAATGGGCTTTAAATACTTTAAAATATGGACAACCTAGTTTTGAAACTCTAAAGCCATACATGCCAAAAGGTTTAGATTTAAAGCAGTTGGGTAAATTTATGGACCAAACTTTTTCTGGCAGATTAAACGAAGAAAAAATAAAGCCTATTCGCGATATGTGGAAAGGTAAACTCGTTATAAAAGGTGTCGCTAATGAGGCTGATGCCGAAAAAGCAATTAAATTAGGTTTAGATGGTATTATAGTATCTAATCACGGAGGGCGTCAATTAGACGCAGGTGAATCTGCTATAAAACCGTTAACTAGAATTGCAGAGAAATACGGCAAAGATATCAAAGTGATGATGGATAGTGGTCTGAGATCTGGACCAGATATTGCTAGAACTTTAGCGAGTGGTGCCGAATTTACATTTATGGGACGTTCTTTTATGTATGGTGTTTCGGCATTAGGAAAAAAAGGAGGGGATCATACAATTTCTCTTTTAAAAACAGAATTGAAGCAAGTTATGGAACAAGTGTGTTGTGAAAACGTAGGAGATTTTTCCAATCATTTGATAAAATATTAAAAAGATTTATTATGAACTCATCTTGACTTTTTGTTTTTAACCGAAAATGAGTTCAAATTTGTTCAGATTAAGCACTTTTTGAAAGGTATAGCATCGATATAGACTGATTTTGAATTAAGAAAACCGCATGATTTTTTTTTAATCTATTATTTTATTAAGTATTTTAGTCCTAAAGTGATGCAAATTTTGTGAATATGAGAATTAATTTGAATAAATAGCAATAATAGTATTGCATGTTGCAATTAAACAGGTTGCAAATTTTGTAAGAATTATGAAAATTTGGACTATAATATTTAAAATTAATACAGTTCTCAAGAAACCATGATTACAATGACCTATTTTTTTAAATTGAAAAAATAAATGGGTGATATTTAATAATATATATTCAATATGAAAATAAAAAAAGTACTTGTTGCTAATAGAGGAGAAATTGCTATTCGTGTTTTAAGAGCGTGTTCTGAAATTAATATTAGTACAGTAGCTATGTTTACTTACGAAGATCGTTACTCTCAACATCGCTATAAGGCAGACGAATCTTATCAAATAGGAAAGGACGATCAACCTTTAAAACCTTATTTGGATATAGATGAGATCGTTGCTTTAGCCAAATCGAAGAACGTAGATGCCATTCATCCAGGTTACGGTTTCTTATCTGAGAATTCAACTTTTGCAAGAAAATGTGCAGAAAATGGGATTATTTTTATTGGCCCAAATCCAGAGGTTATGGATGCTTTAGGTGATAAAATCACAGCAAAAAAGATAGCCGTAAAGTGTGATGTTCCAATTATAGCGAGTAATAAAAAAGAACTTACATCTTTAAAAATAGCTCAATCTGAAGCCGATACAATTGGTTATCCATTGATGTTAAAAGCGGCATCTGGAGGTGGAGGTCGTGGTATGCGTATTGTTAGAAACTCAGAAGAATTAGAGTTAAATTTTGATTCTGCGAGAAACGAATCACTAAATGCTTTTGGAGACGATACGATGTTTTTGGAAAAATATGTTGAAGATCCAAAGCATATTGAAGTACAGATTGTTTCAGATAATCATGGAAATATTAGACATTTATTCGAAAGAGATTGTTCGGTACAACGCCGTCATCAAAAAGTGGTAGAAGTTGCCCCTTCTTTTGGTTTGCCAGAAAAAGTAAAGCAAAATTTGTATGCTTATGCCATTAAAATAGCAAAAGAAGTCTCTTATAACAATATAGGAACAGTTGAGTTTTTATTAGATAAAGAAAATAATATTTACTTTATTGAAGTTAACCCAAGAATACAAGTTGAGCATACAGTAACAGAAATGGTTACTGGAGTTGATTTGGTAAAAACGCAAATATTTGTAGCAGGTGGTTATAAATTGTCTGACAAGCAAATAAAAATTAACGAACAAGAATCTTTATCAACAAATGGTTTTGCTTTACAATGTAGATTAACAACAGAAGATCCTACTAATAATTTTACGCCAGATTATGGCACGATTACAACGTATCGAAGTGCGTCAGGGATGGGTATTCGTTTAGATGCGGGTAGTATTTATCAATCTTATAGTGTAAGTCCGTTTTTCGATTCTATGCTAGTAAAAGTGTCTGCTAAAGCAAGAACTCTAGATGGGGCTACGCGTAAAATGGTTCGTGCATTAAAAGAATTTAGGATAAGAGGTGTAAAAACCAATATTTATTTTTTACAAAATGTGATTCAGCATGAAGTTTTTAAAGAAGGTAAAGCAACCGTTAATTTTATCCAAAATACACCATCATTATTTAAAATAAAATTATCTCAAGATCGCAGCTCTAAAATGACTAAATATTTAGGAGAAGTCACTGTGAATGGGAACCCTGATGTGAAATTTAAAGATTCTTCAAAAGAATTTAGAATTGCTAAAGTTCCAGAATATGAAAAACTACAAGACTATCCAAAAGGAACAAAAGACTTACTGACAGAGTTTGGTCCAGATAAGTTTTGTGAGTGGTTAAAAAATGAAAATAAGATTCATTTTACAGACACCACCATGCGAGATGCGCATCAATCTCTATTAGCAACGCGAATGCGAACTTTTGATATGTTAAAAGTAGCAGAAAGCTTTGCAAAAAATCATCCAAATACATTTAGTATGGAAGTTTGGGGAGGTGCAACGTTTGATGTTTGTTTACGTTTTTTACATGAAAACCCGTGGGGACGACTTAGAGAAATTCGAAAAGCTGTGCCTAATATTTTATTGCAAATGCTAATAAGAGGGTCTAACGGCGTAGGTTATAAAGCATATCCCGATAATTTAATCGAGAAGTTTATTGAGAAAGCGTGGGAAAATGGTAATGATGTTTTTAGAATTTTTGATTCGCTAAATTGGGTAACCGCTATGGAACCTAGTATCATTCATGTGCGTAATAAAACTGGAGGAATCGCAGAAGCTGCCATAAGTTATACTGGAGATATTTTAGATGTATCTCAAACAAAATATAATTTAAAATATTATACGCAGTTAGCTAAAGATCTTGAAAATGCAGGAGCTCATATGATTGCTATTAAAGATATGGCGGGCTTATTAAAACCTTATGCAGCCACAGAGCTAGTTGCTGCATTAAAGGATACGGTTAATTTGCCTATTCATTTACATACACATGATACGTCTTCATTGCAATCAGCGACATACTTAAAAGCTATAGAGTCTGGAGTAGATGTCGTGGATGTAGCACTTGGTGGATTATCAGGATTAACATCACAACCTAATTTTAATTCGGTTGTAGAAATGATGAAATATGATAAAAGAGCCAATCATTTTGATATTAATAAACTAAATGAATTTTCAAATTACTGGGAGAACACCAGAGAATTATATTATCCTTTTGAATCAGGTTTAAAATCTGGAACGGCAGAAGTTTTTCAACATGAAATTCCTGGCGGACAATATTCAAATTTACGCCCACAAGCCACTGCTTTAGGTCTAGGAGATCGGTTTGATGAAGTTAAAAAAATGTATGCTGAAGTAAATCATATGTTTGGCGATTTGGTAAAAGTAACACCAAGTTCTAAAGTTGTTGGAGACATGGCTATTTTTATGGTTACTAATGATTTAACGCCTAAAGATGTTATGGAAAAAGGAGAAGATATTTCTTTTCCAGAATCTGTTATCAATTTCTTTAAAGGGGATTTGGGGCAACCAGTTAATGGCTTTCCAAAAAAACTACAAGAGATTATATTAAAAGAAAAGAAAGCTTATACCGAAAGACCAAATGCACATTTAGAACCTATAGATTTTGATTTAGAATATAAGAAGTTTCAGAAAAAATTTCAAAAGGGTTTTACGCGTCCAATAGAATTTGAAGACTTTTTATCGTATTGTTTGTATCCAAAAGTATTTGAAGATGCTCATAATAAACACAAACTATATGGAAGTTTAAGTAGTTTGCCTTCAAAAAACTTTTTCTATGGCATGGAAAACGGCGAGGAGATTTTAATTGAATTAGAGCAAGGTAAAGCCATTATCGTAAAATTACTTTCAGTAAGTAGTCCTAACGAAAATGGTGTGAGAATTGTGTTTTTTAGAGTAAATGGTGAAAATCGATTTGTTGAGATTGTTGATAATTCTTTAGGGATCAAAAAAACAGAGCATACAAAAGTAAACTCAGAAGATTCTAATCAAGTAGGAGCACCATTACAGGGGGCTTTATATAAGGTCTTAGTAAAGAAGGGGCAAGAAGTGATGGAGAACGATCCATTGTTTATTATAGAGGCCATGAAAATGGAAACAACTGTTGTAGCTTCAAAAAATGGAAAAATTAAATCCGTTGAATTAAGTTCAGGAACCATGGTGAAACAAGATGATTTAGTCCTTACAACGGAATAAATATTTGATAATTTAGAATTGGTATAAAACCAAAATAAGCTTCGCAACATTTATTGTTGCGAGGTTTTTTTTTAATGGAAAAAGAAAGAGAGTCAAAACCCAAAAGAAATCAATATACTTACTGCAAAAAATGATTTGCATTAAATTTATTAATCTAAGAAATTTACAGATAATTGGAGTTATTATTATAGTATAACAAACAATAAACAATTACTAACGACGTACATTAAGATCCTTTAATACAGGAAACCCATTGTAGTTAATAGGGTCTTACATGTTACATTTGCAAATAATAATTGTGATTTTTTTATTAAAATAATCGGTAAAACGCTTGTTTTTTACGATTAATTACATAGATTTGCAATAATGAACCTCAAAATTGTAGATATGAAAATGAAAATTATGTTACTTTGCTTTAGTGTTTTTTTAGTAACAAGTATCGGATTTGCTCAAAAAAATAAAGCGCCTAAAAGTATTATTAGTGACAAAGTTGGAATAAAAAAGTATCATAATAAGTCAGACTTAGATCGTATGCAAAAAGGTGAGTTATTGGTATTATATAAAGAGCGTATAGAGAGCTTAGTTAAAATGTTACCTTATATTGCTTTTGCAACTAAACCAGGAATTACAATGACTAGTTTGGGGATTCCTAATGATAGTGATAATAGAAAAGCATTGGATGATCAATTTGATGCTACAGACGATTTCCTTAAAAACACAAGTGAATTTCAAAATAGAATATTACCATATTCTGATACTAAAAATTTAATTGCTGCGATTTTGTTTTATGAAGAAACTATGAAATCGTTACATGAGTACGGTCAATTTCATTAATAAATCGTAATATACTTATAGATACCAAAACATACTTTTTAGTATGTTTTTTTATTTGAAGCGCTTTTCTATTAATTATTTACAATGTTTTTTCTAAATAGTGTGCATTTCATCGAAAATATCTTGATAAAATATAAAATAAATAGTATTTCATCGAAATAATTGGTATTTCATGGATGTTTTTGTTACTTTTGATTCATTAAGATTAAAAAAGAATATTATTAAATTTCGCCCCAAAATTTATATTATGAAAAATATTACAATATTAACATTGCTATTGTTTTTAAGCATTTCAAATGTTTTTGGACAACAAGAAAAAGGAATAATAGGAGCTTCCAATTGGTTAACTAATTGGACAGAGTTTATGCCAAGTCAAGAAGAATACGGTGAACCTACAAAAATCTTATCAGGAAATATTTCAGAAGATATGCAATTGTATAAACGTGATGTTTATTTGCTTATGGGAAGTGTTTTTGTTACTAATGGTGCTATTCTTACTATAGAACCAGGAACAGTGATTTTAGGAGATTTCAAATCTAAAGGGTCACTTACTATTACAAAAGGGGCATTAATAAATGCAAAAGGATTAGAAACAGATCCTATTGTTTTTTCATCTAATAAAGCAGTAAAAAGACCAGGAGATTGGGGTGGAGTAATTATTTTAGGAGATGCACCAATTAATAGATTTGGGTCGGGTTCTGTTGCTTCTTATTATAGCAATATTAGTCCTGCAGATTATGCCAACACGAACTATGGCGGTGATAATATAGAAGGAAGCTCAGGAGTATTAAAACATATTAGAATAGAATATGCTGGTAAAAGAATTTCTGAAAATATTTATTTTAATGGGTTATTATTAGCTTCGATTGGAAAGGAAACAAAATTACATGATATTATGGTGAGCCATGCCGCTGAAGATTCTTTCGAAATTTGGGGAGGAGAAACAGCAATGTCTAGATTAGTGTCATATAAATCTAAAGGAACAGATTTTAAATATAAATACGGAGCTAGAGCTAGCTTAACGAATTCTTTAGCTGTAAGATCGCCTTATGCTTCAAACGGTAGAGCAAGATGTTTAGAAGTTCATTCTTTTGATAGAAAAGAAGAATTTGATTTTAATAAAAAAACAACTTTTGTTACAGCAAATAATTTAACCTTTTTAAATTCTAGTGAAAACCTAGAAGCAGATATTAAAATGGATTTAGTAAAAGAGGCTGTTTATGTAGGTGTAAGTGCTCAATTAAAAATGAATAAAAGCGTTATCTCTGGGTTTAATCCAGCTGTTATTTTAGACGAAAACATTAGCGTTAATCAAGATAGCTTAACTGATATCGAATTTACAGATATGTATTTTAATAACTGTAATGGAAATATTTTTGTAGAAAATAATTCTAATAACGAAGATTTAGAGAATTATTATGGGAATTTAGCTTTCTTTAATGTATACTCTAAAAGCCCTAATGCAGAGACGTTTATAGATTTTAATAATAATAGAAAGCCAGATTATAGACTGCGTATTAATAAAATAATGGCAACAAATAATGACCCAGATTTAGTTGAAGACGAATAAATGAAAATTTAAATTTTAGTTAATAAAACATATTCTTCCCAATTCGTTTATGCAGAAATTGGGAAGTCTTTTTAATTTAAGTTTTAACGATCGCTTCTAAAGGTTTTATTAGCTAAAGAAAATAGTACAAAATGAAGAATTCTATTTTACTTAAAATTATTATTATTTTTATTTTTTCTATAACAGAACTAATAAGTGCACAAATAGTTATTAGTAAGCCAAACTTAGAATTCACTCAAGCTTGCGCAAGTGCTACATTTAATAATTATAATGTAACATTCACATTTTCGCCAGTATCAAATTTAGCCGTATCAAATCAATTTGAGATTTTATTATCAGACGATACAGGGGATTTTACAAGCGCAACAACTATTTATACCTCAACTGCAGGATCAATTACAACATCACCAGTCACTATACCATTTTCTTTACCAACAACAATATCTGGGGAAGGGTATAAACTAAAAATAAAAAGTACAGACCCAATTGCAACTAGTAGTGCTTCAAATGCATTTGCTGCTTATTATAAAATTCAAGATACACCATTTTCAATAAATAATTTAATAGAAACAGGTGTGTATTGTACAGGAGGCAATTATTTGTTGACAATAGATAATCCAGGAGGACCAATGAACGATTCTCCATTACAATATCCATCACTTACGTTTAATTGGTATAAAGAAACAGGGCCAACGACATCAGTATTTATGGCTACAAGTTCAACTTTATTAGTTAATCAACCAGGAACTTATTTTGCCGAAACAAATTATGGTACCTGTACTTCAAATTCATTTTCTAATCGTGTAACGATTAGCGAAGCATCTACAACGGGTATTACAAGTTCTATTAATTCAAGTCTTGGGAACCCATATTGCGCTAGTGAAGGCGCAACAACTTTAAATGCTATTAATGGTAATTCATATCAATGGTTTAAAGAAGGAAATCAAATTGACGGCGCTACAAATCAAATGTATGTAACCAACGAGTCTGGGAATTATTCTGTAAATATAAATTTAGGTGATTGCACGGCGAGTGCATCAATAGTATTAGAAAATAATGGTTTTGATAGCAGTATTGATGTATTAGATATCAATTTGATTGAAGAAAACGAAACCTTAATAGCTACTGTAGCTACTGATGCTGTAAATCCTGAGTTTAAATGGTTTTTGAATGCTATTCAAATTTCTGGAGAAACCAGTGCTAGTTATGAGGCTACCCAAATTGGAAATTATAAAGTATCCATAACGCAAACCGTTGGGTGTATTTCTACAAAAGAATTTTTATTTGAAGTAAAAGAACCTATAGAATTATTTCCTGATGTTTCAAATATTCCAAATTTAATAAGCCCGAATAACGATGGTGTAAATGATACTTGGGTAATTCCTCAAGACTATGTGAGTGGCACAAATACCGAAGTTGTTATTATAAGTTCGCAAGGAGAAATGGTGCTTCAAACAAAAGACTATCAAAATAACTGGCCAACTAATCAAATTAATTTTAAAAGTATAAACCCAGTTTATTACTACATAATAACTACCGAAAATAATCAAACACGAAAAGGGTCAATAACCGTAGTTAAGTAAATGAAAAAACACCTATTATATATAATATTATTTTTTTCTATAATTCAGCAGGTCTATTCTCAAGAAGATGGTGTTGTAGCTTTGTCTTTGCCTGTTAGAAATTCTTTAAAGTTCAATAAATATGCAATCAATCCAACATTTAGTTTTGTAAGAGAGCAGAATAAATATATAAGTTTTACAAATAAAAGGCAATGGGTTCAGTTTGATAATGCCCCATTAACATATTTAGTGAGTTATAGTGGAAGGTTAAAGGAAAACATTGGTGTTGGTTTAGGATTGTTTCAGCAAGACTATGGGGTACTTAGCACCTTTGGAGGTGTTGTAAACTTTGCTTACAATGCTGTACTTAATAGAGATAGTAACTTAACTTTTGGAATGAATTTAAGCTATTATCAAAGTGGTTTAAACACAGGTAAAGTGATTACAAATTTTTCTGATCCTTCGTTAAATGATATACCTTCAAATTCTATAGTTACAGTAAATCCAGGGATTAACTATGGTACCGCTTTTTTCGATTTTGGTGTCTCTGTTAATAATGCGGTTTCATATCATTTAAATACCTCCGAAATTATTGAAAACAACCCAGAACAAAGTATTCAAGGCCATGTAATGTATACAGGTTATATGAATAATCGTGGTTTTTTTGATAACAGTAAATTCTCAGGATTAATTCGATCAGAATTCAAAAAAGAGGAAACAGTTATTTCTGGAGTGATGATGCTTACGGTTCCAAAAGGAATTTGGGGTCAAGTAGGGTACAATTCACTTTATGGTGCATCTGCTGGTGTAGGATTAAACATTAGTGAACAAATCGCATTAGAGTATAATTATGAACAATCTATTGGGGAATTATCCACTTTTGGGAATTCTCATGAAGTGACCTTAGCATATAGGTTTAAAAATAAAGAACGCTATATTTATAGTGGAGACGATAGAGAAGAAGGTTTGTTATCTGCTAAAAATAAAAAACGGGTTGCAGTTAAGCGAGATAAAGCGCCAGTAACACAAGAAGATAAAGACGCAATAGCAGAAACAAAAGAAAGAGCTAGAGCGCAAGCCATAGAAAAAGCTAGAATTAAAGCTGAAACGAGAGCAAAATTAGTCGCAGAAGCAAAAGCAAAACGAGATGCCAAGATTAAGGCATTTGAGGACAAAAAAGTAACAACACAGGACGTTGCGAAAACTAAAGTTGAAGAACAAACAGAAGTTAATTTAATTGAAGAAACACAAGCAGAAGAAGCTAAAGTAAAAGCTGATGAATTAGCTAAAATTAAGTCGGCAGCGGAAACCAAAGCCAAAGCAGAAGAACAAGCTAAGATTAAATTAGCAGAAGCCGCTAAAGCCAAAGCGGAGGAATTAGCTAAAATTAAGTTAGCAGCGGAAACTAAAGCCAAAGCAGAAGAACAAACTAAGATTAAATTAGCCGAAGCCGCTAAAGCAAAAGCGGAGGAATTATCTAAAATTAAGTTAGCAGCGGAAACCAAAGCCAAAGTAGAAGAACAAGCTAAGATTAAATTAGCAGAAGCCGCTAAAGCCAAAGCGGAGGAATTAGCTAAAATTAAGTTAGCAGCGGAAACTAAAGCCAAAGCTGAAGAACAAGCAAAGATTAGGTTAGCAGAAGATGCTAAAGTAAAAGCGGAAGAATTAACTAAAATTAAGTTGGCAGAGGAAATCAAAGCCAAAGCTGAAGAACAAGCTAAGATTAAATTAGCAGAAGACGCTAAAGCAAAAGCAGAGGTAGAAGCAATCGCTAATTTAAAATCAGAATCTGCTATTAGTATAGCCACAGATGATATAGCGCAGTCTTTAATTAGCTTGCAAAAATTAACAGAAGAATCTAGTATAGAACAAAGACAGTTATTAGTAGGTTTAACCGAGCGTGTTGATTACAAACAACAAACTCTTGATGAATTAAAAGAAGAAAACGATTTAAGTGAACAAGGTGTCGTTATTGCTCCTAAACCTTTTAAGAGTATTAGTGCCGAAAATGCAGCTTTAGAATCTTTAAAAATTGAACTTGATAATGTTATAAAATCACAAAATGAAAAAATAACCGAATTTGAGTCATTATATAAAAAGAGACTTAAAAAGTTTAGAGATAAAGATGATGCAGATAATCTAATTTTTGATAATGTGATTCAAAAGTTAAAATCAGATCAATCACAAGCTGTTAATTCTAGAGATAGATTAATTTCAAAATTAGCAACTATTAATGTCGCAACAGAGGTTGAGAGAAACCGAAGAATTAAGCGTGCTGCTTATGATAATGAAGAAGATCGTTTTGTTAAAGATAAAGCGGCTTTAGAGAGAATAAAGAAATTTACAAAACCTAGCGCAGAGCAATTAAGTCAAGAAGATTTTGATTTTGGAGAGAACCAAAGTAGTGATATTCGAATAGTAAAAGATGTTAAGAATGTTGATAGTGGTTATTACTTAGTTGTTGCTGTACATAATAATGTAGAAAAACGAGATGAATTCTTAAGTAAAGCTATAGCTGCTGGGCAAACAAATATTAACTTTTTCTATGATGTTACAAGTAGTAAATACTTCATTTATTACGAGAAATATGATGGAATAGGACAAGCGCAACGTGCAATGCAAACTAAAGGTAGCGAACCATATAATGGTAATATGTCTATGGTGAAAATTGAAAATTAAGTGTTATTGTTATGTCTATATCAATTAATTATCTATTTATAGTTAATTGTTTTCTGTACTCAGACTTTAGTTTTGATTATTAATATAGCCCAATTTAGTAACCTGAGTTCTATATAAGAACTAGTAGATAAAAGTCAATAAATATGTTAGACTCGACTTGTAATTAACATAGACTAGCTGGCTAGTCTATGTTAATTTAAGGAAGAAGATGGTGTGTTTAATAGTTTTTAGCTTGAGACTAGTAAAGTCTCACATATTATAAAGAGTTTGAAGCATATTTTATTGATATAAATACTTGATAAACAGTGTTTTGTTAAAGGTTCTCGTTTTTCTTAAGTCAAACTCAGGTTAGTAATCAACGATCTTGGGATTTGCTGCTGTGTCAATTTCTTTCCTCAATTCATACTTAATTTTAAAAACCTACAGTTTTTATTCTTTTTTTTGTTTCGCTCTGTATTTGTAGTAAAAAGACTTCTTAATAATGTTTTTTAACGTTAAAAACGATTTAACATCGATAAACAGCGTAAATTCTCACTTCGCACTTCTTTATTAGAAAAAAAATAACGATATTTATCCCGTTTAAAAACGTTAAATCAAGACAAGATGCTTCTTTGGAAGTTTTACTCTTACAAAAAATAAGGTTTAACAAAAAATAAAGCAAGTAATATTTCTTTTTGAAAAACCCCATAAAAAAAGGAATACTAAATATAGCCACCATGAGAAAACCTACTTATGCTAATATCGGACTTCTAGTTTTATTGCTCTTAGTAAGCTTCCAAATGACTTCCCAAAACCGAGTACCGTTTGCACCTAGGTATGACGAAGCTATTAAAGGCGATATGCTTTTAATAGGTAATAGTAATGTAGGAATACATGTTTCAGATCCATATAATGGGAACGATACAAATGATAGATTAAATGCCGCCGTGCATGTAGATATTGATGGCGACTCGAGTACTTTTAATTCAAGTAGTGCAGATTTAGATATTCCAGATGATGTGACTTGTTATCAAATCGTTTATGCTGGTTTATATTGGAGTGGTGTGGTTAACGGATCAACTCCAATATCTGATGTTAAGTTTAAAACACCAGGCGGTTCGTATGTCGATATCACTGGAACTCAAATATATTTTCAAAATGCATCAAATAACAATAACTCAAATTCATTTGCTTATTATCACGATGTAACACCCTTGGTAACTGCTTTAGCAAATCCAGAAGGCACTTACTCGGTTGCCAATATTTCATCTATGGTAGGTCCTAAACCTAATTCAGAAGGACTTTCTGCAGGTTGGTCGCTTTTTGTTATTTATGAAGATCCGCTATTACCAAGTAAATACATAACGTCTTTTGATGGTTTTACAAAAATTACGAGTACTATAAATGAAACGATTCCAATTTCTGGTTTTAGAACGATACCAACAGGACCTGTGCGTGCTAAATATGCATTTAGTACTATTGAAGGTGATAGGCGTTGGACAGGTGATTACTTAGAACTTAATGGTACTGCAATTAGTGCAACGAATAATGCAGGTACTGTAATTAGAGAAAGTGATAACTTTTTTAATAGTACAGCATCTATTATCGATCCTGTTACTAATACTCCAGAAATTTTAACGGCTAGAAACCCTGACGGTTCAAATACATTAGGTTTCGATGCTGGTATTATAAATATACCTAATGCAGGGAATACCATTATTGCCAATGGAGCAACGGATGCAACTATTAGTTTAGGAAGTAATTTAGATATCTATTATTTTTATTTTAATGCATTTGCAATAGAAATTATTGCTCCTAATATAGTGTTAACTAAAATCGTTGAAGATGAATCTGGTAATGATATTGGTGGGCAATTAGTAGATTTAGGAGATGAATTAAATTATGTCATTGGTTTTCAAAATACGGGGAATGATGATGCAACCGATTTAATTATTAGAGATATATTACCAATAAATATTGTCTTTAATTACCCTGCGGATCTTGGTCTTTTGCCATCAGGTGTAACTGTACAAAGTTATGATGCAACCACTAGAGAACTTGTTTTTAGGGTCGATGAATCTGTCGTACAAGAAAATGATCCTCTATTAGAAATTCGTTTAAAAGCAACAGTTGTTGCAACTTGTAGTTTGCTTAATGATGCCTGTTCGAATATTATTAGTAATCAAGCCTTTTCGACTTATAGAGGAACAATCAATCCAACATTTACAATATCTGATGATCCAAGTTTTGCGACTAACACAGGATGTTTATTAACGCCAGCTGCAACTAATTTCCTAGCCGATATTAACTGTACTTTTGAAGAAGATGTCATTCTTTGTGGAGCCAGTACTGTTTTAACCGCAGGAGATGGTTATGATACATATAGTTGGTCTACAAGCGCAACAGGTACACCAGTAATAGGTACAACGCAATCTATTACAGTAACAGAGGTAGGAACATATTACGTTTTTAATACAGCTATTGCTCCTTGCCAGAATACAGACCAAGTTTTTGAGGTTATTACCTTTGGTGCAAATGTTACCAACCCAGTAATTCCTTTTGCCGATCAAGTTGTTACTTGTCCGAATGATGGAAAAGAATTACCTAATTTCTTTTTATGTGGTGCCAACGATTCAAGATCTATTCAAACCGGTATAACAGATACCAATTCAATAATTTGGGAACGCTTAAATGAAGCGAGTTGTACAGCAGTTGCAAATCAAGATTGTGCAAATGAAGATGCGGCATGTACATGGAGTCAGGTTGAAACAGGGCCAGATTATTTAATAGATGAATCCGGTCAATACCGATTAACTTTAAATTATACAGGCGGATGTTTTAATCAATTTTACTTTAATGTATATGAAAACTTATTAATCCCAACCGCTACATCTAGCGATATTATTTGTACAACACCGGGACAAATAACAGTTGGAAATGTACCTAGCGGATACGAGTATAGTATTGATAATGTCAATTACCAGCCTAGTAATATCTTTTCAATAACAACACCAGATATTTATACCGTTTATATAAGACAAATTGGTGTAACGCCAAACCCATGTACTTTTACAGTACCAGATATTCAAATAAGACAACGGGATTTTACAGTATCATCCATTATAACACAACCTTATTGTAATGGCGAATTAGGTAGCGTCGTTTTAGCCGCTAATGATGTGCGTCCGCAATATTTCTTTTCAATATCTCAAGGAGGCGTTTTGGTCAATAGTGTTGGACCTATAGTAGATAGTAGTTATGAATTTGAAAATTTAAATCCAGGAATATATACAGTGAATGTATCAACAGAAGATGGTTGTATATATGCGGGAGATATAGAAATTATAGATCCACCATTATTAACGGCGACTTCGGCATTAACAGTGCCTTTAACCTGTACAGATGGAGAAATCACAGTATATCCAGTAGGAGGAACGCCTCCTTATTACTATTTTGTAAATAGTACTACTGTTTTTCAAGGGACACCAATAATAGATGTTACGGCAGGCGGAACGTTTAATATAACCGTTGTTGATTCTAATAACTGTTCTGCAGATACTTCAATTACTGTAAATGAGCTACCAGAGCCAGATTATAATATTTCGAAAACAGATATACTGTGTTATGATTCCAATACAGGAATAATTCAATTCAATGTTGTTAATGCAAATGGATATACCTTAGAATATAGTATTGATAATGGTATTACTTATACCAACAGTACAACCTTTTCTAACCTTAGTGCAGGAACTTATACGGCGAATATTAAATATTCTTTAAGTGGTGTAGATTGTTTTAGTACCTCTGAAGATATTATAATAACTCAACCAGATACAACATTGACAGCATCTAGTGGAGTTTCAGAACTAGCGGGATGTGGACCATCAGGAGGTGGTAGAATTCGAATAACTAATCCGCAAGGAGGAACACCATTTGCAGGACCAAATTTTTACGAATATAGTTTTGATAATCAAGCCTCTTGGGTAACTACAAACGAAATGTATGTAACACCAGGTACCTATACTTTATATATAAGAGATGCAAATGGATGTATTTATGCGATGCCCGATATTGTTCTAGATCCAGAACCTGTTGCGCCTACTATAAATGTTGGTGATCCTGATTTTAATTGTGATGGTTCTGCTAATACTACTGTAACAGTAACGACCCAGACTACTGACTCTTTTACCTATTCTTATTTGCTAGATGGTGTTGAAAACACTAATACAGCAGACCCGAAAACATTTTTAAATGTACCCGATGGTTCTCATACAATAACGGTAGAGTATCTTTTGTCTAGTGTACCAACTTATAGTAATTTATTAAATGAAACCTTTGGTTATGGTGATGATACATCATCTCCAGGAATAAATCCAACGTATTATTGTTTTGAAAGACAAGTTGTTGCAACGCAATGTAAAAATAGTATACGAATTCAAGATGGAGATTACTCTGTGACGTCTAATATAGTTAATCCTTATGATCCTTGGGTATCACCCGTAGATCATACGCCTGCAACCAATCCTGTAACACCAAAAGGAAGATTCTTAGTTGTTAATATAGGTGCTAGTATACCTGTAACTGAGATTCTATATGAAAAATTTATTGATGATATCATCCCTAATCAACCTATAAACGTAGAGTTTTTTGCTATGAACCTACTAGAGTCTGGTAATACACAATTTAATCCAGATTTAGTGGTTTCTTTAGTAGATGCATCTGGTATTGAAATTTCTTCATTTGCAACTGGAGATATTCCAAAAACAGAGACATGGGAAAACTATCCTAAAACACCAATGACTCTAGACCCTGGAGCAAATACAAGTTTAAGATTTACAGTAAGGTCAAATGTGCAACAAAATAGTGGAAATGATGTTGCTATAGACGATATTAAAGTATATCAACTTCCTCAAGCTTGTGTCACGGAAGTTCAATTTCCTTTTGTTGTCAATCCTGGAAATGAATTTGATGCTCAAATATTAAGCACTAACAACGTTAGTTGTTTTGGTGCTAATGATGGAGATATTAGTATTGCCGCTCAAAATTTTGATACTATTAATGGATTTCAGTATTCTATTGATAATGGATTGACTTGGACTACTCAAATGACTTCTCCACATACTATTACAGGATTAGCTGCAGGTAGTTATGATATTCAAATACGTTATGAGGATGCGGTGAGTACATGTAGTTTTGCATTTACAGAAATAATTACTTCTCCAGCAGTTTTAGAGGTTAACGCTTCCGGTACACCAATAACCTGTCTTGTAGGATCTACAATTACAGCTACAGCAACAGGGGGAACACTGGCTTATTCTTATGAATTATTAGATACAGCCACCTTAAATCTTATAGCTAATTTTCCAAGTAATGGTGTTTTAACAAATATTGCTGCAGGTGATTATACAATACGAGTAACGGATGCTAATAATTGTACAGATACAGATACACTTAATTTGTTAGGCGTATTACCTCCAAGTGCTACAATAAATACATCATCTGATTATTGTTATGATACTACAAATGGAGCATCACTAGAAATAAATACAGTTGGAGGACTGGCGCCTTATGGATATAGCATCAATGGAGGAGCATTTATAACTAATAATGTTTTTAGTAATTTAACACCAGGTACCTACACCGTAATAGTAAGAGATGCTAATGGATGTACAATTACATTACCCGCAGAAACTATTGAATCAGAATTAGTATTTAATACCGTTTTAGATAAAGATTTAGATTGTACCATTTCACCCGATGCTTCAATTACTGGAACTTTTTCTGGAGGTTATGCACCATTTACTTATGCGGTATCCTTTAATAGTGGCGCATATTCAAGTTTAGGAACAACAACATCACCATTTACATATACTACAACAATAGATGGAACGTATCAATTTCAAATTACCGATGCTAGAGGCTGTACTCAAGAATCATCAGTAAGTACAATTAATGCGATTACATTACCAGAAATAACTTCGGTAACAGAAATACAATCTATATTATGTCATGGAGATTCTAATGCAGCAATTCAAATCGATATAAATAATGCCGTGGGTACACCCGCTTTTACACTTAATGTCAATAACGATACAACAGGTGTGAATTATGGTACTCAAACGTCAGGATTAACAGCAGGGACGTACACTATTACCTTAACAGACTCTAAATCTTGTGTCGATACAGAAACAATTACGATAACAGAACCTAATGCTATTTCGTTTGATTTAGATAAAATTGATATTACTTGTGATGCGACTTTAGGATCTAGTTTAGGAGCGATTACTGTTGAAAATGTTTCGGGAGGAACAACTCCTTTTACCTATTTTATTACAAATAATTTTAATGATGTTATAACAGGAAATCCTTATACTGCAACAACAGGAGAAGATCATACGTTTACAATTATCAATTTCGGAACATATACTGTTAATGTCGTAGATGCTAATGGCTGTAACCTTTCTCAGCAAATAGTAATAGCATCACCTCCATCAGATTTAGATATTGATGTTGTAACTACCGTGCCAGATTGTACTTCGGGTGGAACAGCTGAAATAACAGCAATATCAGCTCTTGGTAGTGGAAATTATGAGTTTGGAATTTTAGAATTTAACACAGCTCCATATACATCAACTTATGTTGGGCCAGATATACCTAGTGGAAACACAAGAACATTTACAAATTTAATTCCTGGAGTTTTATATACGTTTGTAGTACACGATATTACAACTGATTGTTATTTTGTGAAATCAGCAGATTTTCCAATAGCACAAGCATCCACTTTAACATCAACAGTTGTACCAAACAATGTGGTTTGTCAAGGTGAAAACAATGGTAGTGTGACCTTCACGATTGATAATTTTGATAGTACAACGACTTCTGTAGATTATACATTACGTCAAGCATTTACAAACACCATTTTAAGTGGGCCAATTAATTTACCTGTTACTTTCGGAACTCCCGAAACAGTTACAATACCTAGTCCAGGAACATTATCGCCAGGACAATATTATATTGCATTTACAGAAAACGGAACTGGTGCATATAATGGGTGTCAGTCAGCAACAGCTATTTTCGAAATTACAGAATCGGCTATAAGTTTAGATATTACAGCTCAAGTTTATAACAACGCAAATTGTAATCTAAATTCAGGACTTATAACTGCTATAGCAACAGATGGAACAGCCCCATATTTATACCAATTAACAACATCAGCAACACCACCTGTCGCTTCAGATCCGTCTTGGGCAACCGCAAATACGTTCAATGTTGATGCCAATAGTTATTACGCACATGTTATAGATGCAAATGGTTGTATAGTATCAACTCCGGTTATCGTGCTTATAAATGACCCTGAACCAATAATAACTGCAACTTTAAATACACAATGTTCAATAACCGAAGGTAACTTTGAGATTGATGTCGTATTAACAACAGCAGGAATAGCACCTCATAGTTATAGTATTGATGGGGGAGCTTTTCAAAATAGAACAGCACCGTTTACCATATCAAACTTATCATCAGGAACGCACACTATTGAAGTACAAGATGCTAATGGATGTGGTAATACAGAAACAGTAACTATAGAAACGCCGATTGGAATAACTCCTGCAGTTACAGCATTACCAACATGTCTTGATAATGATGGCGAAATTACAGTAACAGCATCTGGCGGGACAGGAGCTTATACTTATGCTATTAGCCCGAATCCAGTATCAATAATTCCATCAGGAAATGTCTTTACTGGCGTGCCATCAGGAACTTATACCATAACAATAACAGATACAGCAACATTGTGTACAAGTGATGCATCGGTAACATTGTCTGCAGCAACCCCAGTTACGTTTACGTCAACTCCAACAAATGCAAGTTGTATTGGTAATAACGATGGAGCTATTACCGTAAACTTACCATCGAGTAACGATAACCCTATTTATACCTATGAGATTATTGCTGGACCTTCAATTATTTTACCGCAAAGCTCTAATATTTTTACAGGTTTAGCAACAGGAACTTATACCGTTCGAGTGAATTCTGGTAGAGGATGTTTTAATACAGAGGATGTTTTAATTGGTGAACCTAACGCAATAACTATGGTCGCTCCAACAGTTATAGAATATGCGTGTTCGGCTGGTCTAAACTCGCCAACTTATGCTTCTATAACAGTTAATGGAGTTATAGGTGGCTCTGGAGTTTATACAAATTATGAATTTATTAAAGGAGGTTCAATTGTACAAGATGGTATTAACAATAGTTATACAGAAGCCGATTTATCAGGAGGAAATTATACCATAAATGTTTATGATAATAATGGTTGTGTAGGAAGCACAACTGCAATCATAGAACCATTTGCATCTATAGAAACCATAGATATAACTATAGATAATGCAATAACATGTACTAACGATGAAGATATTACGGTTTCAGTAACGTCTTCGGGAGTAACACCAATTAACATTGGATACCTTGTAGAAGATATTGATTCAGCAGGTGTGTTAGGTGGAATATTTAGTCAAACGAATAGTACTGGTGTTTTCACAGGGTTACCAATTGGGAATTATTTAATTACAGCGTCTAACTTAGATACAGGTTGTTCGCTCCAATCAACACATTATGTAAATGACCCAAATACGTTTGATTTAACTATAGACTCTGTTGTAGATGTTACTTGCTTTAATGATATTTCTGGTAGCGTAAACGTTACTTTTATAGACCGAGTAGCGACACCAATAGACGATTCTGGAGCTTTTAATTATAATATTGTTGATAGTTTAGGGAGTCCAGTTACATCAGGAGTCGTTCCAAATGCAGGTCCTACTAATATCAGTGGTTTAGCAGCAGGAACATATACAATAACAGCAACATTATCAAACACACCATTTTGTACAGTTGTTAAAAACTTTACTATTAGTGCTCCTACATCTGCATTAGCTATATCAGAAACTCATACAGAAATCACTTGTATAAGTGGTAATAATGACGGAACAATTTCTGCCAGTGCTACAGGAGGATGGCCAGGAGGTTATGAATATCAATTAGAATTGTCTTCAGGAGCTATTATTACATCTTATAGTTCTGTATTTGATTTTACAGGATTGCATCAAGAAGATTATATTGTAAGAGCTAGGGATAGTAAAGGATGTGTTTCTTCAGCTAATGTAAGTTTAGTAAATCCTCCGTTGATAGACGCTACAGTGATTGCAACACCTAGTTTATTATCTTGTTTTGGAGATGCAAATGCAACAATTACAGTAAGCGCCGTGACAGGAGGTCAAGGAAGTAATTATTCTTATACGCTTAATATGGTGTTGCCAACAGTAACATCATCAGGACCACAAATAGCATCAACATTTGATAATTTAGGAGCAGGAACATATACTGTTACAGTTACCGATGGTTATAATTGTGAATTTACATCGGCAGATGTTGTTATTGCAGAACCAACACAAATACAAGCAAGTCTAGTAAAAAACACATCACAAACATGTTTAATCGATGCGTCGTTAACATTAAGCGCAACAGGAGGAACAGGAACTTATGAATATAGTGATTCTATAACCTTTGCAACTATTATAAATACGTTCGCTTCATCTACAACATTCTCGGTAACAGACGGAACATATATGTATTATGTTAGAGATGCAAATGGTTGTGTATCTACAGTTTCAAATGAAATTACTATCGATCCGTTACCAACATTAATGGCTAATTTAGAAGCCACCGCTGTAACAATAAACTGTGCTGGCGATAATACAGGAGCAATTACTGCAACCGCTCAAGGTGGATTAGGAAGTTATGTTTACACACTTCAAGATATGTCTGGAACAGATATTACACCAGTAACTCAAGATAGTCCTGGAGTTTTCACAAATCTTACTTTTGGAAATTATCAAGTACAAGTAGATAGCGGAGACTGTTTAACAACATCGGCACAAATAACAATTACCGAACCTACTGTAGCATTAAGCGCCATTCCTACTGTAAGTCATATTACATGTCCAGGAATAAACAATGGTATTTTAGAGATTGCAGCAACGGGTGGAACAGGTCTTATTAAATATGCCATTTCGCCAAGATTAGATCAATTTTTTGAAACTTCGATATTCGACGAGCTAGCACCAGGAACATATCAAGCTGTTGCACAAGACGAATTAGGATGTTTTATAATTATAGATTTCACAATTGATGATGCGACTCCAATTTCGCTTAGCATTGTGTCAGGTTCTATAATTCCAGAAGTATGCGAAGGCGATATGGATGGCGAGTTTAGTGTTTCTATTACTGGTGGTAATATGCCATACAGTGTTGCAATAGATGATATTAATGGCACATATACCACAGGAGCTTTAACCCAAACAGATTTTGATTTTCTAAATTTAGGTGGCGGAGACCATTTAGTTTACGTTCGTGATGATCTTGGGTGTGAGACCGAATGGAATATTACATTCCCAGAATCTGTACTTATAGATCCACAAGTCGTTGTCGATTATGATTGTATAAACAACCTATCAACAAATACAGTGACTGTAACGGTAGACGATAGTATTACAGATCTAACAGATTTAGATTATTCATTAAATGGCGGAACTTATCAAGCTAGTAATATATTTATAGACGTACCTCCAGGAATTAATCATTATATAGATGTAAGACACACCAATGGATGTGAAAAACAAACATTAGAATTTGATATAGCAGATTATCAACCCTTAGAATTAGCACTTAGCGATGGCAATTTAAACGAAATTGTAGCCACAGCAACAGGTGGTTCTGGTATTTATGAATACGATGCTAAATACGAATTTAACTCAAGTAGCGAGCCTTTTGGCGATACCAATACCTATATAATTTACGAATCTGGTGAATACACGGTAACGGTAACCGATAGTTTTGGTTGTACAGTGAGTGCCACAAGATATTTTGAATATATAGACGTATGTATTACTAATTATTTTACACCTAACGGAGATGGTACTTTGGATCGATGGGGACCAGGTTGTACCACAAATTATAAAGATTTAACCTTCGATATTTTTGATAGATACGGTCGTAAAGTAGCCACTTTAGGCGCTGGAGAAAAATGGGATGGAACATATAAAGGTGCACAGCTTCCAACTGGAGATTACTGGTATGTTGTAAAATTAAATGATAAAAAAGACGATCGCGATTTTGTTGGGAATTTTACTCTTTACAGATAAACGAACGCTAAATATAAAAACATTAAAATGCGAAAACTAATCATATACCTACTTCTTTTGGTCATAGTAAAAAACTATGGACAAGAGTTGAATTTACCTGTTTTTACTCAGCATTTGGCCGATAATAATTTTGTAATCTCTCCAACTTATGCAGGTATTGGTGATAATTTGCAAATTAGAGCCAATGCATTAACACAATGGGTAGGAATACGAAATGCACCAGATAATCAATCCGTTTATGCAGATTTTAGAATTGCAGACCGGTCGGGGGTAGGGCTCTCTTTTTATAACGATAGAAATGGGAATACCATTCAAACAGGTGCTAAATTTTCGTTCGCGCATCATCTTACCTTAGATTATTACTCAAAACAATATTTATCATTTGGTATATCTTTAAATGTTAACAATTTTAAAATCGACATCAATAATTTTAATACGACTTACGAAAACCCAACACTAGACCCGTTTGTTACAGACAACAGAGCGACATCTAACACTAATTTCGATGTCGGTTTTTTATATAGAAATCATGGTTATTTTTTAAGTTTTAATGCTAATAATGTTCTAGATAAAAATTTTGATCAAAGTCTTAGAAAAATAGAGCCAAGTTCACTTTTAAATTATCAAATATTTACAGGATATACTATTAAAGGGCCTAAAAAGAGCGGTATAGAATACGAGCCATCCATTTATTATCAAATGTTTAGTAGTGATCAACGTTCAAGTACCGATTTAAATTTTAAATTCAGAAAATACAATAGAAACGAAGACTACTATTGGGCAGGAATATCCTATCGTTTTCTTAACGATCAAATGCTAAAACCTTTAAATATTGGTCCCATGGCTGGTTTTAAAAAATCAATATTTTATGTAGGCTATGCTTACCAAATAACCACAAACGATTTGTCTGCTTACAATTCTGGAACACACGTAATCACGATCGGTTTAGACTTTTTACAAGGAATTAGTAATTGTGCATGTGTACAAAGTGCTGTGCATAAATAATATTTGGGCGTTACCCCGAAAAGGGGTCAGGCTTTTAGCTATATCTTTTTTAACCGTCATTGCTAGGAATGAATGATCTGGCAATCTATTAATTTATAGTGCTTTATTGAATTTAGATGATTTAAGTAAAAAAAGGATGCCGCTTCAATCCTTAACGCGAGAGTAGAGTTTATATAAAAGATTTAGTAAAACAGATAAAGCACTATCATATATATTAAGGAGTAAAAGTAAAAAGGCATAAGAAAAGAGAGAAAAAGTCAAAAGGGGGTAGTTATAATAAAAACAAAGTAATAAACCCACGTCAGTCTTTGCGTCTTTGCTAGCGCCTTAGCGCGATAAAAAAATATATAGTATTGTGTTAGATATCGATAATAAAGAAGCTACATTTAAGTGTTTAATCCATAGCATTCCCACAAATCAATCCTTAACGCGGGTAAGTCCGTAACTTCGAGTATTCAATTAAGAATCAACTTAGTATCTTTTAAGAAATTTGTAAAGTAATTTAGAAAAGCTATATTTTTTTGTCATTCCTGCGCAGGCAGGGATTCATATTAACAGTTTAGCGAGCTTTTTTAACTAAATATCCTTCCTAAACGTTTTTCTTCTTTTATAAACAACGGGATCAAAATGTTTCCAAATTTGATGAATAGCATGATTGTCTTCTAACTCAGGAGTTCTAAAACAGGTTTCTATGCCTTTTTCTTTAAATGTATTGTAGTATTCGTTAAAAATAACCGCGTGAACCCCTTTATTTTGATAATCTGGGTGAATCCCTATTAAATAGAAAATAACATCTTTGCTGTTCTTCTTTGCATTTAAAATATGACGAAACCCAAAAGGGAAAAGTTTACCATTAATTTTATTTAAGGCCTTTGCAAATGCAGGCATTACAATAGCGAATCCAACTAATTCATCATCTTTATCAACGACGAATTTTATGTACTCAGGATTAACAAAGCTTATAAATTTCTTTTTGAAATATTCTTTTTGCACATCGTTTATAGCGACAAAAGAAGATAAGGAAGCGTAACTCTCGTTAAACAAGTCGAACATTTTATCGACATAAGGCATCACCTCACTTGTTTTAGTGAATTTTAAAGCTTTAAGTTGATAACGTCTTTTTATAAGTTCTTGAGCTTTGAAGAAGAATTCTGGTTTCACATTTTCAAAAGGAAATTTACTTTCAGAATATGACTTTTCAACTTGAAACCCAGCAGTTTCATAATGTTTAACGTAATAAGCATGGTTATACCAAGTTATCATGGGGGCGATACTTTCAAAACCTTCAGTCATTACACCAACTTTGTCAAGATTTGAAAACCCTACAGGGCCTTCAATATAGTCTAAGCCTTGTGATTTACCAATTTCTATAACTTTGTCAAATAGAATTTTTGAAACTTCTAAATCATCAATAAAATCAAACCAACCAAAACGCATTTTGTTCAGGTTTTGATTTTTAATTTCTAATTGATTTACAATAGCGGCAACGCGCCCTACAATGTCATCGTTTTTGTATGCTAAAAATAATCGTGCTTCCGCATCTTTAAATACAGGATTCTCACGCTTATCAAATGTTTTTATTTCTTGACTAATAATAGGAGGCGTCCAGTATTCGCAATCTTTGTAAAGCTTAAAAGGGAATTTGACAAAAGCTTTTAAATCTTTTTTAGTTTTTACTTCTTTTATTTCAATCATATTAAAATGACAGGTTGTAGTTAGGTTGTTTATTAGTTAAAAATCAATATCGTCTTTCTTGTACTTGTTTTTCTTTTCTTCGGCATCACCTTTCTTCTTTTTTCCATTCTTTCCGCTTTTGTTTGCTCTTCGTTTACCTTCATCTTTCGCAGATACACCATTGTCTTGGCCTTTCGGGTCTTTATCTTTATGAAAATCTAATCGGTAAGACATTCCAAAATTCACACTAAAAACAGACGGGGTGTCTTTGGTGTTAAATGTAATAGCAGTATCTAATTGAAAATCTTTAGACCACAAATAAGCACCACCAAATCTAAAAAGATTATCAGCGTAAAAATCACTTTTAATACCTTGAGCTTCTCCAAAAACCACCCATTTTGGATTGAAAGAATGCGTTAAGGTTAATATATATGAGAAATCAGATTGGTCTGTTCCAATTCTATCTTTTATTAAATTCATAACAAAGACCCAGCCACCAGAAAAATTGTTTTGAGTTGCTATCATGACTTTCGGACTAAAACCTTCTATATTTAAGGCTGTATACGGATTATCTTCCGTGTCAAAATTAGCACCTAAATAAACTGATACAGCAGGTATTAGCGACTTCCATTTAAACTTATGGTTTGCTTTCCAACTATAAAGGTTTGGTTTATCATCTTCAGCGTTTTTGTATGGGTCGTAAACTAAATATTTAGCACCTATAGCTAAGGTTTTAAAGTTTGATCGTTTGTCTTCAGCCGAAAAGCTATTCGTGTATGTTTTTTTGTCGTTTTGGTAAGTGCCTTTAATATTTAATTCTAATTCTTCAAATAAAAGTCCGTAACGTGCCATAAAATCAACGCCATAGCCATCAACTTCATATGCTGTTATAGGTGTTCTTGTTTCGTTAATAATGTATGGGCCTACTTCTAATTGAGCAACTTTGGTGCCGACAGAAAACGCGCTTTCTGATACACCTGGCCTGTTGGAGTTAATAACATCTGTATATTGAGCATAGCTTGACATTCCAATTAAATAGAATGTTAATGCTATAGTAGATTTGATTGGATTCATAATGAATGTTTTAGGTTGTTTGCATGGTATATAACGATAACATGCCATTATTATATAAATAGCCTAAGGGATATCAAATATAGATATTTTATACTTTTTTTATCATTTTTGAACGTTTTTTAAATAGATAGAATTGTATTTTTGTTAAAAATATTTTTTATGATACAGTATGCGTCCGTAGTTGGGCTTTTTAAAACCATATTAATCATTGCGTTATTCTATTTCGGCTTTAAGATTTTAGCACGTTTGTTTGCGCCTTTTTTGTTAAAGTTTGTAGCTAAAAAAGCAGAGCAACGTTTTGGAGGTCAGTTTGGTCAGAGACCAAGGCAAAAAAAAGAAGCTCCTAAAAAAGAAGGTGAAGTCACTATTGATAAAATACCCAATGTAAAAACTTCAAATAATAATGTTGGAGATTATGTCGATTACGAAGAAGTAGAATAATTAATTTGATAAGTTCAATTTAAGTAATTCTCAAAAAATATAGCTAATTTCACATTTCGAGTTATTAATTCAATTTCATGCAGTTTTCAGTAAAAAAAATTGGCCCACATATTCTAGTGTTACTAGGCTTTGTTGTTCTGTCTTTAGCTTATTTTAGTCCTGTTTTAAAAGGGAAACAGATATTCCAGAGTGATATTATGCAATATATTGGAATGTCTAAACAGCAAAAAGCTTTTAAAGCTGCGACCGGCGAAGAAACCTATTGGACAAACAGTGCTTTTGGGGGAATGCCAACCTATCAATTAGGTGCAAAATATCCACATAATTACATTAAAAAATTAGATTTAGCGCTGCGTTTTCTTCCAAGACCTGCGGATTATTTATTCCTGTATTTGTTAGGGTTTTACGTGCTTTTGTTGGTTTTAAAAGTCGATTTTAAACTCGCAGCCCTCGGTGCTATTGCGTTTGGTTTTTCAACGTATTTAATCATAATTTTAGGTGTTGGACATAACAGTAAAGCGCATGCGATAGCCTATATGCCATTAGTCTTAAGTGGTATTTTACTTGTTTTTCAAAACAAATATATAGCCGGTTTTTTACTAACTGTTGTAGCCATGGGCTTAGAGTTGGTGTCCAACCATTTCCAAATGACTTATTATTTACTGTTACTGGTTGTTGTTTTAGGAATTGCTTACTTAGTGGATGCTTATAGAAAGAGCATGTTACCGCATTATTTTAAATCGATAAGTGTTTTAATTGCAGCCGTTGTGCTTTCGATTGCTTTAAATGCTACAAGTATATTAGCAACACAAGAGTATGTTAAAGAAAGTACACGTGGTAAAAGTGAGTTAACAATTAATGCAGATGGTTCACCAAAAGAGGTAACTTCTGGGCTAGATAGAGGTTATATTACACAGTTTAGTTACGGTATTTTAGAAACGTTCAATTTGTTTATTCCACGTTTTATGGGTGGAGGAAATGGTGAAGATGTTGGAAAAGATTCAAACACTTATGATGCCTTTAGGAAAATAGGAGCAACCACAACTCAAGCTGCAGAGCAAGCAAAGCATGCGCCTATGTATTGGGGAGATCAGCCTATTGTAGAAGCACCAGCCTATATTGGTGCTGTTGTTTTGTTTTTATTTGCATTCGCATTGTTTTTGGTGAAAGGCCGATTAAAATGGTGGATTGTTGGCGGAACATTATTATCCTTATTATTGTCTTACGGAAAGAATTTAGGTTTTTTAACGGATTTATTTATTGATTATGTGCCGTTGTATAATAAGTTTAGAGCTGTAAGTTCTATTCAAGTTATTTTAGAATTGTGTATTCCTGTATTAGCGATTTTCGGACTTTCAAGATTATTTAATGATTTTAAAAGTAAAGAGGATAAGTTGAAAGCATTGAAGTATGCAACAGGAATTACAGGTGGTTTGGCTGTGTTATTTCTAGTTTTTAAATCATCTTTTGATTTTGTTGGTGTAAATGATGGTTTTTATCGTCAAAGTTATGGACCTGATTTTGTTGATGCTATACGAGCAGATAGAAAATCCATTTTTACAACGGACACCTTACGAACATTGGTTTTAGTTTTACTTTCCGCAGGTGCTATTTTTATGTATCTAAAAGGAAAAGTAAAAGACAATTTGGTGATTATTGCTTTAGGTATTCTTATTTTATTTGATTTGGTTGGTGTAGACAGACGTTACGTTAATAATGATGACTTTGTATCGGCTACCCAAGTCAATAAGCCTTTTCAAGCGAATGAAGCTGATAAAGCGATATTAGAAGATAATACACATTTTAGAGTATATGATATGGTTTCAGGACCATCGAAACCGTCCTATTTTCATAATTCATTAAATGGTTATAATGCTGCGGAATTAAAGCGATACCGAGAAGTATTCGATTTTTATGTGGCAAATAATAACATCAATGTGCTTAATATGCTGAATACAAAGTATATTATAGCTCAAGATGAAAAAGAAAATGTATTTCCATACACGAATACGGATGCTAATGGCAATGCTTGGTTTGTAAAAACATTGCAAAAAGTAAATTCTGCAAACGAAGAAATAAAAGCATTAGATAGTTTAGACACCAAGAATAAAGCGGTTTATACGTCGCCACCATTAGTTAAAATTAATTTAAGAAACGAGTTTGTAGTCGATTCTTTGGCGGCAATCAAATTGGTTGAAGTAAAACCAAATCATCTTAAATACCAATCAAACAATCAAAAGGATGGATTTGCTGTGTTTTCAGAAATCTATTATGGTAATGGGTGGAAAACCTTAATAGATGGTAAAGAAGCGAATCATATTCGTGTTAATTACACATTACGAGGTATGGAAATACCTGCAGGAACACATGATATTGAATTTAGATTCGATCCCGATGTTGTAAAAACAGGAAGTAAAATAGCTTTGGCAAGTTCCGTATTATTTGGACTTTTACTTTTAGGAGGTTTGTTTTTTGAGTTTAAGAGAAAAGAGTAGGCTGTCATTCCTGCGAAGGCAGGAATCTATTATTAAATAATTCAATTTATACAATTCCTGCCTTCGCAGGAATGACTGGATGAAAAAAAAAGTACTCATTGTAACTTATTATTGGCCACCAGCAGGAGGTCCAGGCGTTCAGCGTTGGTTAAAGTTTGTTAAGTATTTGCCAGAATATAATATAGAGCCTATTGTATATATTCCCGAAAACGCAAATTATCCTTTAGTAGATGATAGTTTAGTTTCTGAAGTGTCAGATTCCTTAACTATTTTGAAACAGCCTATAAAAGAGCCTTATAAATTGGCGGGTTTGTTGTCAAAAGCATCATCTAAAACCATAAGTAAAGGAATTATTGCTGATCATAAAAAACAAAGTATTGTCGAAAGGTTGATGCTTTATGTTCGAGGGAACTATTTTATTCCAGATGCCCGAAAAAGTTGGGTAAAACCTTCGGTAGCATTTCTATTTGATTATATTTCAAAAGAAAATATTGATACTATTATTACAACGGGGCCGCCACATAGTTTGCATCTTATTGGTTTGGAATTAAAAGAAAGGTTGGGAGTGAAGTGGTTTGCCGATTTTAGAGACCCGTGGACAACTATTGGGTATCACAAACAATTAAAGCTTACCGAGAAATCTCGACAAAAACACAAAGATTTAGAAAGGCAGGTTTTAAATACCGCTGATCAAATTATTGTTACCAGCTCGATAACTAAGAACGAGTTTCAAAACTTAACATTAAATCCAATCGAAGTCATTACAAATGGTTATGATAAGGAAACTGTCGGATCTGTAGCGTTAGATTCTGAATTCTCAATGGCGCATATCGGGTCTTTATTATCAAAAAGAAACCCGGAATTATTGTGGAAGGTTTTAGGTGAATTGGTAAAAGAAAACCATGATTTCTCAAAAGATTTTAAACTAAGATTTATTGGAGCGGTAAGTGAAAATGTATTGAGATCTATAGAGAAAAATAAGTTAAGTGATTATGTTGATGATGTGGGTTATGTGTCACACAAACAAGCTATTGTGTATCAGAAAAAATCACAAGTTTTATTGTTGATCGAAATAGATTCCGAAGAAACAAAGTGCATTATTCCTGGTAAATTATTTGAATACATGGTAACGAATAGACCTATTATTTCTATTGGTCCAAAAGGTTCAGATGTCGAAAAAATCATCAAAGAAACCAATACAGGAAACTGTTTTTATTACGAAGATTACGAATCGTTAAAATCGATTATTCTAACACATTATAAAGAGTTTCAGAATAATACATTACAGTCACATCCAATAGGTTTACAGAAATATCATAGAAAAGCATTAACACAATCGTTATCTAAATTATTATAATGGGGATAGTTGCTTCACAATCTTTTAAGAACATCCTTTCTACCTATTTAGGTTTTTTTGTGGGCGCAATTAATACACTTTTCCTGTATACTGAGTTTTTAAGTGACGAATATTACGGGATGGTGGGGTATATGCTGTCTTTGGCTTATGTCATTATGCCATTAATGGCTTTTGGTGTTCACAATACATTGGTTAAGTTTTATTCTACATTTAAAACACGAGTGTCGTTAAATAGTTTTTTAACACTCATGTTGTTTTTGCCTATTTTAATTATAATCCCATTAGTTATCATCACACATTTTGGATATGAGATTATTGGAAGTTTTCTTTCTGAAGAGAATGATATAATTAAAAATTACTTGTGGTACACTGTTGTTGTCGCTATTTCATTGGCTTATTTTGAAGTGTTTTTTGCTTGGGCAAAAGTACAGATGCAAACCGTTTTTGGTAATTTTATGAAAGAAGTGTTTCATCGTGTTGGCGCCATGATATTACTTTTTTCTTTGCATTTTGAATGGATAAACGTCGATCAGTTTATGGTAGGATTGGTGTGTGTTTACGTTTTAAGAATGTTAGTCATGAAAATATATGCCTTTAGTATAAAATTTCCAATCATCACATTTAAAAGGGTGCCTAATTTGGCAGATGTCTTAAAATATTCTTTTTTAATAATTATTGCTGGATCAATTGCTACTGTTCTTTTAGATATAGATAAAGTGATGCTAGGATATTATATTCCTATAGAAGAAATTGCATATTACAATGTTGCTATTTTTATAGCTGCAGTTATTGCTGTACCGCAGCGCTCTATGCATCAAATATTAATGCCGTTATCAGCTAAGTATTTAAACGATAAAGATTTTAAATCTTTAGAAAGTCTATATAAACAAAGTTCTTTAAACCTATTTATTATTAGTGGTTTTGTGTTTCTACTGATTGTATTAAATATAAATCAATTGTATTTAATTATTCCAGAAGAGTTTAGCGGTGGTCTTTTCGTTGTTTTTATTATTAGTATTGTAAAGTTGTATGATTCACTTTTAGGAAGTAATAATGCTATTTTGTTTAATAGTGATTATTATAGAATGGTATTAGTGCTAGGGGTTGTGTTGGTTGTATTGATGATTGTATTGAATATGTGGTTTATTCCTTGGTTGGGAATCAATGGTGCTGGTTTAGCAACGTTTATCGCTGTGTTTTTATATAATTCTATAAAGCTGTTCTTTGTTTACAAGAAATTCAAAATGCTTCCATTTTCATCAAAAACACTGCAAATTGGTGTTTTTATCGTATTGTGCGCGGTGTCGTTTTACTTTTGGGACTTTCCGTTTAATCCATTTATCAATATTGGTTTAAAATCTATGATAGTAGGCGTAGTATATGCTTTTGTCGTTTATAGGTTTAATTTTTCAGAAGATATTTCTATACTTATAAAACGGTATTTAAAATTGAAATAGAATCGTTATTCCTTTTTTAGTGAAATTTATCAAACTGAGTGTGTTTTATTCGTTTTTAGGAATGAAATTATTGCTTCTACGGACTTGGTAAAACCATAAAGAATAGAAATTTAGATTTTAATTTTGTTTTCGATGCATCCCGATGAAAAATCGGGACACTCGAATTGACAGTTCGTTTAGCTCAATAAATCGAAATTTGTGTTGAATTTTGCGTTGGTATTCCTGGGAAAGTAGGAACCCGCATTCAGTCCTTTTTCATAGATTCCTGCTTTCGCAGGAATGACAAAAGAGTTTTATGATTCATAGTGGTTTTATAAAAAGAAAAACCCTACGATGTTGCTTTGAGGCATACATGTCGCAGGGCTTTCCAACTAACCAACCAAAATTTTTAGGCTCTTCTTCTCGTGGTTGATGATGAAGAAGATCTTGTTTTATTACTAGAAGAACTACTTCTGCTTGCTGTCGATTTTCTTTGAGTAGGTGTACTAGCTCGTTGAACCGTTTTTGCTTTGCTTTGTGTAGGTCTAGAAACTGTTCTTTGCGATGTTCTAGTTGCTACTTGTGGTGTTCTTCGTGTTGTTGTATTGCTTTTAGTATATGTACGAGAGCTTGACGTTCTTGGTTTTTGTGAAACCGTATTATTTTTTGTTCTTGTACTATTTGTGTTTGTTTTTCTACTGTTATAAGTAGGTGTTGTCGACCTTCTAACTACTGTTCTAGACTTCGTGTTACTCATTCTTGGAGTACTTGCTATAGGCGTTCTAGTTGTTTTGTATGTTGTGTTTCTAGAAGTGTTCCTGTTGTTTGTAGCAATTCTATTTGTGTTGCTGTTTTTAGTCTGACCCACATATCTTCTTGTTGAACTAGAATTGTTTCTGTTATTTCTAGAACTGTATTTGTTTATTTTAGTAACATTTCTGCTGTTTCTGTTTACAGTAGCGTAACTTCTGTTTCTAGAAATTGTATTTCCACGTCTACTAGCGACAGATGTTTTTGGTCTGTAATTGTTATAAAACGATCTGTTATATGTATAACGAATAGGTGAGTAGTATTGTCTATAAGGTCTGTTGTAAACTACACAGTAATTATACGCTGGTGCGCTATAATACCTGTGCCAAGGTCTGTAAACATAACTTCTATTATAGATGTTTATAAAGCCTGAAGTATGCGAAAATCTATTGTAATTGTTGTAGTGTACATATAAACCACCAACATTAGTAATAAAACCGCGGTTGTTGTAATTTATATTTACGTTTCCTGCCTGTGCAATACGTCCGTAATGGTCGTAGTAAATAGCTGTGTTTTCTATTTGAATGATTGCACCGTACTCATCATACTGTACGTAAGCGTTATAATCGTAACCCGAGTTAAAGCTGATGTTTAAATTTGGAGATCCTATAGATACGCTTACGTTTGAAGCGTAGCGCGGAATATTAAAATCGAATTGACCATCTGGGAATACAGAAAATTCAATACCATTTTCTACAAATATATATCTGTCGCCATAACCATTATTATAGTTAGATGCTGAATTAGTATCTGGGTTAGTTGCGTTAACAGTTAATCCACTAAGGATTAAACCTGCTAATAAAAATAGTATCTTTTTCATGATTCGTGTTTTTGATGCTGAAATAAATTTCGATGCATATGTTATTTGTTATAGTAAATACAAACAGCGTGCCAAAAAAATAAATAGGAGTTTATTTTTTGAGATGAAAAACGTCAATTCTTTTTAATAATAATGTTTTGCTTGAAGACTCTTGTTGATAATAAAGACTGTTGTTGTAAAATAAGTTCTAAGCTTAATTTTAAGTTGTTCGAAATAAAAATATGATGCATTGAGTATAAATTAAAGCTTAAAAAAAATATAAATTCACGCTTTTAGTCAATAATTCATACTCAATGCATCATATTTTATCAAAGCTATGTTTAAGTGTTGTTATATTTAATCATAAATAAAATTAATTTTAATAAAAAAGAAAATGAAAATAAATATTAAACATAAGGTTGTCGTTTTTGTAGCTTTATTGTTAGCGAACTTGTCTATGTATGCACAAACTGTAAACTCTTTAAGCGAGTTAATGCCTTATTTAAATGATGACAATGTAAATGTGAAATTAACACCTGGAACGTACTGGATAACAGAAGAAGATGCAAAAAATGGTCTTTACGAGACAGGAACAGATATTGTTGGGCGATTGTCAAAGTCAATACTTCTTTTTGCAGGGAATAACAGTACGTATGATTTTACAGGTGTTACCATTAATGTTGAAACAAAAGTATTTCAGGCTTATGGGAGTAGTTATCAGGTATATGAAACTCATACGATAGGAAATAATAATGTAATAAAAAACCTGACTTTAGTAGATGTGGGAGCATCAGGAGACAGTCCTACGGGAGGGGCGAATAGTATTGTGATGGATGGTGAAAATAATAGAATTGAAGGTTTTCATTGTACTATTAGGGGGTCTTTTCCATATGGTTACGGTGATATATTTGGTAAAGGAGGTGGTGCGGTTATTTCGCATAAAAAACATAGTGCATGTTTGGTTAGAGGGAATTTTAACCATGTTAAAAACAGCACTTTTATTCATAGAGCTTATGGTCATGGGATATACATGCAGGCTGCTAATGATGCAATAATAGAAGGGTGCCATGTAGAAGGAGAGCTAAGAACAACAGATGAAGTTTTAGCTGAAGAAGGGACAGGTTCACCGGCAGATAACGTTGATTTTATGACTGTATGGGGGTATAGATTACAACCTGGTTATACATTTAGCTTACAAGAAGACGGTATTAGAGCTTATAATGCTGGTGAAACAATTATAAACGGTGTTGAATTGGAAAGAGGAACTAATAGGCCAAGAGTAATTGATTGTGAAGTTGTTAAAATGAGATCGGGAGTAACTATTGGTTGGGCTAAAGGCGATAAATATGTGGAAAATTGTACAACTCTAGCTTGTGAATCTGGTTTTTGGTGCGGTGGAGATGCTGAAGTGATTAATTGTCGTGGTGATGCATCCGTTGGACCTTTGTACTCGGAAGATGTAGGGCGTGATAATTCAAATATGGAATTGACATTACTTAATAATTATGTGCCAAAACATGGTAATACACCTACGATCTATCTTGCAGGTACAAGCCATAATGTTGTTTTAAAAGACGGAACTGAAAATGTTGATACAGAAATGAGAATTTTAATTGGAGGAACTAGATTAGGTCATAGGTGGCTTGTGGGTTCAGGAGAAGAGCCACCTTATAAAGATGCTAATGATATTGTATTTGAGAATCAAGGTTATTTTCCTATAACATTAGGTGCTAATTGTAATAATGTGAACATTACTTCTTGTGGAGCAGTAACAAATAATGGAACTGGTAATACTATTACTAGTTTTGATTGTACATCGTTAAGCTCAAATGATATCATTTGGATATCTACTACACCATCAAATATAGGTTTAACTACTATTGGAGAAACGCAACAATTAACAACGGCAGTTTACCCAACAAATGCGACAAATCAAAATGTAGTATATACTAGTAATGATATATCTATAGCAACGGTAGATTCTAGTGGATTAATAACGGCAATAGGTTATGGAGCTACTACGATTACAGCAATGACATTAGATGGAGGGCATATAGCTGTAAGTTCTGTAGCTGTTACTCGTGAAACAGGAATTAACCTCGCTTTAGCTTCAAATGGAGGTGTTGCGTCTCAATCAACAACAGATTTTGGAGGTTTGCCTGAATTTGCTATTGATGGAAACACAGATGGTGATTTTGGAGGAGGCTCTGTAAGTCATACGAGTAATGATGCTGGTCTTAAATGGTGGCAGGTAGATTTAGGAATGGATAAAACACTTTGGAATATTGTAATTTACAATAGAACAGGAGGGATTAATGGAGAACGATTAAATAATTTTACGGTATCTGTTATTGATTCTAATGGAAAGATAACTTTTTCAGAAACATATGTAGATTATCCAGACCCTTCACTTGTAATAGATACAGGTGAAATTACAGGTAGAATAGTGAAAATCGAAAAAACTTCGGATAGAGGAATAACTCTAGCAGAGGTTGAAGTATATGGTGCATCGGTTTTAAGTGTTAAAGAATCAGTTTTAAATACTATAAAAATATATCCAAATCCAATAGTTAATCAATTTACAATAACCAACAGTATAAATTCTATTATATCTGTATATAATATTATTGGTAAGCTAATGATGCGAAGGAGTATAAAAAGCAATTCAGAGGATGTAAATATAAGTGATTTTAATAGTGGGTTATATTTTGTTGAAATTAATAATAACGGAATAATGACCAGTAAAAAAATAATAAAAAAATAAGTTTTAAACAAAAATCCCAAAACACTCAAACGAGTATTTTGGGATTTTTAGACTTATTTTGTAAAGTGATTTTTATTTTCTTTCTTATTTTTTGATGTTTCCGTTTTTCTTGTAGTAATTATTACGATCGTCGTTATGTCTGTAATAATAATAACTATATTGGTTTCTGCTCTTGTCTTTTTGCTTGTAATCGTTGTATTTGTTTACTTTTCCGCGAGTCTTAACTATTTTTCCTGAGTGGTTATAGTTAACATGTAGACTACCAACTTGTTTTAAATCGCCATGATGTCCACGACTGTAATTCATGTAAACGCTACCTGCACGGGTAATTTTACCGTAACGGTCGTAATTTAAATAGACGTTACCAATACGTTTTACTTTACCATTTCTATCTCGAGAAATTAAAGCGCCTCCAGATTTTGTGTTTCTGTACTGCGAACCATACGTTGTATTAACGTTGCTTCTTCTAGATTTCTTGTATTTAGAATGCGTGTTGTTGTATGTTTTGTTATGATGGTTTGTATTAAAATCGAAACTACCATCATGGAATATTAAAAATTCTACACCGCGCTCTACAAATACAATAGGTTGTGCGTAGCGGTAATTTTTGCTTTTTTTAACCGTGTTTTTCTGTATTGGGGTTTTTAGTGCTGTTGCTGATACAGTTGTTAATCCTATTAACAAACCTGCAAATACTAGTACTAGTTTTTTCATAATTATAGAATTTAAGGTTTTGCCTACTCTTTAGCTTTTCGGCTCTCGCTGTGTTAGTCTGTTTTCAATTTGCGTGCCAAAAAAAAATAAGTAACTGATTCGTTGTGCTGTTTTAGGTAGGTCTTTTAAAACTTTTTTATATTTTTATAAAAACGAATCCCTTATATGGCAAAAGAATTAGAGACGTGTAAAAACTGTGAGGAGTCTTTTAATAAAAAGTTTAAATTCTGTCCGCATTGTGGGCAGCAGTCTAAAGATGAGCTGACTATTAAGTTGTTGTTTTATAATACGATAAGTAACTATTTTTCTTTTGATGCACGCTTTTTTAAAAGCTTTTTTCCTTTATTATTTAAACCAGGGTATTTAGCAGTTAAGTTTATTGAAGGGAAGCGTTTATTGTATTTGCATCCTGCGCAGATGTATTTATTTGTAACGGTGGTGTTTTTCTTTTTATTTTCTTTTGTACAGCGGAGTCAAGTGCAAAGTTTGGATGCTGAATTGGCAAAAAGTTTAAATACGGAACGTGTTGCAAATACGATTCTTGATAAACGCCTAAGAGATTCTATAAATACTGTGAGATTAAATGATGCTGTTTTAGAAGATTCTATAGCGCGATTAAAACTTCGAAAAACACTGGAGGCCAGTCAGATTATTAATGGGTTTTCGGATGAAGAGATAGATTCGATAGTAGTATCTAAGAGTTTTAAAAAGAGTGGTTTAGTGAACTTTGATTTTGATAGTGCGGCTGTAGACTCTTTAATTGCTATTGGAGCTTCGGACAACAGACTGTATCGAGAAATGGGAATGCCGAATGACGCTAGTTCTATTAAAAAACGTTTATATGCACAGGCTTTAAAATTTTATAAATCGAGAAAGGGCGGGAGTATACTACAAGAGTTTTATGATACGATTCCTATTGCGATGTTCTTTTTGTTGCCGATTTTCGCTTTAATTTTGAAATTGTTTTTTAGAAAACAAGGTGTATATGCGTATCATTTGGTCTTTAGTTTTTACTATTTCTCATTTCTATTTGCTGTTTTTAGTATAACGATAGGTCTTAATTTTATTTTCGATATTTCTGATTGGATTGATTTTTTTATTATTGTTACAACCTTTGTTTATCTACTTTTAGGTGTTAAACGGTTTTATGGACAAGGCTGGTTTAAAAGTGTTTATAAAACGGGAGTAACGTCGGTTTTGTTTCTGTTGTTTGTTGCGCCAATAGTGGTTATTGTTCTTGCTTTGTTTGCGTTTTTGTTTTATTAATGCTTTTCGTTAGTGATAAACAGGCTGCTTCATGCCTCGCCATGACGGAGGATTTGATGTTTTGATTGATGATAGAGAATAAGCTGACTGCTAACTGAATACTTAATACTGTTTACTGAACCGCGTTAGGGGTTGAGGCGTTTGTTGAAGCTCTTTTTGTGTTGTTGCGCATATGCAACACAAAAAAGCGACTGCCGAAAACCCGACCCTTGTGGTAACGTCCAAATACTTATTATCCTTTTAAATCTTGTCTTTTAGATACTTTCCTATTTCGGAGGTTTTAATTTTAACGATTTCTTCTGGTGTGCCAGTGGCAACCAAATGGCCTCCGGTTTCGCCGCCTTTGGGACCTAAATCGATAATGTGATCTGCACATTTAATAAGCTCTAAGTTGTGTTCTACAACAACAATAGAGTGTCCTTTCTCGATTAAAGCGTTAAAGGATTTTAGTAGTTTTTGGATGTCGTGAAAATGGAGTCCTGTAGTAGGTTCGTCGAAAATAAATAAGGCTTTGTCTTTGTTGTTGCCTTTGCCTAAAAAAGTGGCTAGTTTTATGCGTTGCGCCTCGCCACCTGAAAGGGTAGACGAACTTTGCCCTAAGGTAACATAGCCTAAGCCAACGTCTTGCAAGGGTTGTAGTTTGTTTTTGATTTTGGTTTGTGCATGGGCGTCGAAAAAAGCAATGGCATCATCTATAGTCAGATTTAAAATATCGTCTATATTCTTATTGCCAAATGTAACTTCTAAGACTTCTTTTTTGAAGCGTTTGCCTTTACAGGTTTCACATTCTAAATGCACATCGGCCATAAACTGCATTTCAATGGTTACTTCACCTTCGCCTTTACAAGTTTCACAGCGTCCGCCATCTACGTTAAAAGAAAAATGTTTGGCTTGGTAGTTTCTTATACTGCTTAATTTCTGTTTTGAGTACAGTGCGCGAATATCATCGTAAGCTTTAATATAGGTTACGGGATTAGATCGTGACGAGCGCCCAATTGGGTTTTGATCGACAAATTCTATATGTTTTATATTGCTATAATTACCATCTATTCCTGTGAACTGTCCAGGTTTGTTTCCGAAATCGGTTAGTTTTTTTTGTAAAACAGGGAACAGTATTTTTTTGACTAATGTGCTTTTTCCGCTACCAGAAACGCCTGTTACTACAGTTAGCATGCCAAGTGGAAACTTAACATCGATGTTTTTTAAGTTGTTTTCTCTGGCGCCAATAATATCTATATAATATTTTGAGCTGCGTCTCGTTTTTGGAACTTCTATTTTAAAGGTTTCGTTTAGATATTGTGCGGTTAGGGAATTGGATGCTAAAATATCTTCGTAAGTACCATTTGCTACAACGTGTCCGCCAAGAGTACCTGCTTCTGGACCTATATCTATAATCCCATCGGCAGCTTTCATAATATCTTCGTCGTGTTCGACTACAATAACGGTATTGCCTAAGTCTCTTAAAGATTTTAGCACTAAAATTAAGCGCTCTGTATCTTTTGGATGCAGTCCAATACTTGGTTCGTCTAATATATACATAGACCCCACTAAGCTACTTCCTAGTGATGTAGCGAGATTTATACGTTGGCTTTCTCCGCCAGAAAGCGTGTTTGATTTTCTATTTAGTGTTAAGTAGTCTAAGCCTACATTGGCTAAAAATTCTAAACGGTTATTTATTTCTTTTAATAAACGATTGGCAATTGTGGTATCGTGATCGTTTAATTCGAGCTGCTTAAAAAAGCTTGTGAGTTGATCTAACGGCATTTCTACCAAGTCTGTAATGGTAGAATTGTTGATCTTTACATAGTTGGCTTCTTGACGTAAACGTTTACCATTACAGGTTTTACATTTTGTTTTTCCGCGGTAGCGTGACAGCATCACTCTGTTTTGTATTTTATAGGCTTTAGATTCTAGTTCTGAAAAGAACGAGTTTAGGCCTTCAAAATATTGATTACCATCCCAAATGAGTTGTTTTTGCGCTGCGCTTAATTCGAAATAGGGTTTGTGGATAGGGAAATCGAATTTATGCGAATTGTTAACCAATTGGTCTTTATACCAACTCATGCTTTCGCCTCGCCATGGGAAAATAGCATTTTGGTAAACGGAAAGTCCTGAGTTTGGAACAACCAAATCGTCATCAATGCCAATAATATCACCATATCCTTCACATTTTGGGCAGGCGCCATACGGATTATTAAAACTAAAAAGATGAACGTTTGGCTCCAGAAAAACAATATCGTCGACTTCAAATTTATTGCTAAATGTTCTTAGTTTATTATCGCTAAGTATTTCTATAATGCATTCGCCTTTGCCTTCAAAAAAAGCGGTTTGTACGGCGTCTGCTAATCGATTTAAAAAATCTTCTTCGTTTTTGATAATAATTCTATCTACGACTAAAAAGATATCATCTTTAGGTTTAATGTCTTTTACTTCGTCAATTCGAACAACGGTATCGTTTATTTTGATTCTGGCGTAACCTTGTTGTTGCAGTGTTTTAAGTTTGTCTTCTATGGTTCTACCTTCTTCAAGATGAATAGGTGCTAGAAGTAATAGTTTTTCTCTTTCGGGAAATGTTTTTAGGTAATTTAAAACATCGGTAACGGTGTCTTTTTTTACTTCTTCACCAGAAATAGGTGAGTAGGTGCGTCCAATTCTTGCGAATAATAATTTTAGATAATCGTAGATTTCTGTGGTAGTACCAACCGTAGACCTTGGATTTGTAGAATTTACCTTTTGTTCTATAGCTATTGCCGGAGCAATGCCTTTAATGTAATCGACTTTGGGTTTATTGAGTCTTCCTAAAAACTGACGTGCATAACTCGATAAACTTTCTACGTAACGACGTTGTCCTTCCGCGTAAAGCGTATCGAAAGCTAAACTAGACTTTCCAGAACCTGATAAACCTGTAATAACAACGAGTTTGTTTCTTGGTATAACAACATCAATATTTTTTAAATTATGAAGTTTAGCACCTTTGATAATGATGTTTTTCTTCGGATTAACGTCTGTTATATTCGTAGTCATAAGCTTTTTAAGGAAGTGAATTTACAAAGATACTATAAGTATTTATTTTGTTGAATTTATTGTGACTCTAAAAATAAAGAATTGATTGAAGCCAGCTATCCACAAGGCGAGTCTATAAGATGTTGGTTTTATATCCAATCAAGTTGAATACAGGTTTTAATCTGAAAAAGATAAAAAACGAAGTTCTGTATTTTGATTCCTGTTCTATTGATTAATGAATATCTTTATAATAATGAATTCATGAGTCTTACGATTTGATGAGAATGATGATTTTAAAGGGAGATCTAACGCAGGAATCGAGGGGGTGTTTTTGATTAAAAAATGAAATTTTTATACAAATTTGTTGAATGATTTGTATTCAGAAATGCTTTATTTCATCGGTATTTATTAAATTAATTACAAGGGTTCTGTTAAAAAATCACGATTATTTTTGTTTTTTAGGAATGATTGTTCTTATATTTGAACTTATATAACTACTAAAAAAACATATTGCCTATAGCATAATATTACTTTTAAACTATTAACCCCAAACATTGAAGCTCTTTTCGGTGTTCTAAAAGTAATTATTATGAAACAAGAACTTATCTCGGACGCAACCCTTGTTACCAGTTATATTAAAGGTGACGAAAGTGCATTAGAAACTCTTATTAAAAGGCATAAACAAAAAATATACAGTTTTATTTATTCAAAAGTTTACGATAGAGATGTTGCTGAAGATGTTTTTCAGGATACTTTTATTAAAGTAATTCGTACTCTAAAAAGAGGTAAATACAATGAAGAGGGTAAGTTTTTACCATGGGTAATGCGTATTTCTCATAATTTGGTCATCGATTTTTTTAGAAAAAACAACAGAATGCCAAAATTTGATAATGCTGGAGAGTTTAGTATTTTTTCTGTTTTAAGTGATTCTAGTTTAAACGCTGAGAAACAAATTATTAAAGAGCAGGTTGAGCATGATGTCAGACGTTTGGTTGATGAGCTTCCAAATGATCAAAAAGAAGTATTATTAATGCGTATTTATAATGATATGAGTTTTAAAGAAATATCTGAAAGAACGGGGGTTAGTATTAATACGGCTCTAGGTCGCATGCGTTATGCGTTAATTAATTTAAGAAAGATAATTGATAAGCATAATATTGTTTTAACAAACTAATGCAATAAAGTAAGTTTTGCAGCGTTAATTTATAAATTAACCTGATAAAATAAGAAATGGCAAAACTTTACTCTAAGAATTTTATTAAAGAATCAAACGATCTAAAACCGAAAGAAGAAACGGTTAATTTTCTTCTAAATTACTCTAAAGCTTTAAGTGTTATAAATTATAATAATTTGGAGTTTGAAGCACTCCTTAACTAAGTTGATTAAAAGTCCTGATTATAAAATAATCAGGACTTTTTTTTATAGTACTCATCTATAACTGTTTTTCTTCCTATTGTTTTAGTGATAATATCTTTGTCTATATCCCAACCTCTTGCAGGTGAATATTGACGACCATACCAAATTATTTGTAAATGTAAATCGTTCCATATTTCTTTTGGAAATAAACGTTTAGCATCTTTTTCGGTTTGCACCACATTTTTTCCATTGGTTAAATTCCATCTATACATAAGTCTATGTATATGTGTGTCTACAGGGAATGCAGGTATGCCAAAGGCTTGAGATAAAACAACTGCAGCTGTTTTGTGCCCTACGGCAGGTAATTCTTCGAGTGCTTCATAAGTTTTCGGGACTTCTCCGTTATGTTTATCAATTAAAATATGTGATAAACCATGAATGCCTTTGCTTTTCATGGGGGATAAACCCACTGGTTTTATGATTTCTCTGATGTCTTCAATAGAGAGTTTAATCATATCATAAGGATTGTCTGCTTTTGCAAATAATAGCGGTGTGATTTTATTTACGCGTACATCGGTGCTTTGGGCGGACATTAATACAGCTATTAAAAGCGTATAAGGATCTTTGTGTTCTAACGGAATTGGTATTTCTGGGTATAAGTCGTTTAAGGTATTTATTATAAACGTAACACTATCTTGTTTGTTCATTAATTGTATTTTAGCAAAAACAAAGTTAATAAATATGAACACATTAAAAGTAGGAGATAAGGCTCCAAATTTTGAAGCTTTAGATGAGGCTGGGAATACCGTAAAATTATCTGATTTTAAAGGAAAAACACTTGTGGTTTTCTTTTATCCAAAAGCAAGTACACCTGGTTGTACGGTTGAAGCTTGTAATTTGCGAGATAATTATACTGTTTTAAAAGAAAAAGGATATGCGCTTTTAGGTGTTAGTGCAGATTCTGCTAAGCGTCAGTCTAATTTTAAAAATAAATACGAATTTCCTTTTCCTTTATTAGCAGACGAGGATAAGGCGGTCATTAATGCGTTTGGTGTTTGGGGGGCTAAGAAATTTATGGGACGTACGTATGATGGTATTCATAGAAAAACATTCGTAATAAGTCCTGAGGGTGTTATTGTGAAAGTTATTGATAAAGTAAAAACTAAAGATCACGCGGCTCAGATTTTAGAATAAAAATAAAACCCATTCTTATTTTTAATAGGAATGGGTTTGAAATAAAAATCTTGATTGTTTCTTTATTTTTTCACTCTTTTCTTTATTGCGACTGCTCTAAGTGGTTTTCTAGAGTAACCAAAAAGACGGTAATCTTTAATTAAATCAGCAGTGCCTTCTGGTATCATGTTTTCCCATCCGCGCTCTCCACTATCAATCATTTGTAAGATCTCTCTAGAAAATACATTCATAATATCAGTGTCATAATCTTCAATATCAATGACTTTTCCGTTGTATTTAAAGAATTTGTATAATTCTTTCATACGTGGGTGTACTTTTAGATTTTCGCTAGTAAGCAGCTCTCCTGTTTGAGGGTCGAGCATAGGGTATAGGTATACTTTTAAATCTTTAAAGAATAGTTTTCCAAAAGCTTCTAGTATGCCGCCACTTAAATGGCGATAGTATTTTTCGTCAAAGATATCTACCATATTATTGACACCCATTGCTAATCCCATTCTGGCTTTAGTGAAATTAGAGAAGTATTCGACAACTTTATAGTATTCTTGGAAATTAGAGATCATTACTGTTTGTCCTAAAGAACATAGTAAATCTGCTCTGTCCATAAAATCTTGTTCATCAATTTCTCCTTCAGCTCGTAAATTTGATAGTGTAATTTCAAAAACGACAACAGTTTTATCTTCGTCAACTTTATTTTCGTCTACAAACATTTCGTATGATTTCTCATACATTGCCATATTAACCTTTGTTACAGGTCTAAAACTACCTCTTAAGGCTAAAATGTTTTTTTTGTAAAAGATCCTAGCAGGTAGTATGTTGGTGCCATCAGGGCCAAATACTACGGCGTCAGTCATACCGTTTTTAACAAGCTGCAAGCTCATTAATCGGTTGTCGATATCTTTAAAAACGGGGCCAGAAAAATTGATGGTATCAATTTCTAATTGGTCTTTGTCTAAATGATCGTATAGGTATTTAAGTAAGCTTTTTGGTTTGTTGTATTTGTAGAATGCACCGTAAATAAGATTAGTGCCTAAGACGCCAAGTGTTTCTTGTTGTAGTCTAGCATCGGTCTCTTTAAAACGTACATGAAGAATAATTTCGTTATATTCTTGTCCTGCTTCTACTTGGTATTTAATACCAACCCAGCCGTGACCTTTAAATTGTTTTGCAAAATCTATAGTAGCAACGGTATTCGCGTATGAGAAAAATATTTTATCAGGATGTTCTTCGCGTGTAATACGCTCTTCCATTAAATTTATTTCATGCGAAAGCATTTTTCGTAAACGCGCTTCGGTTACGTATCTTCCATCAGTTTCAACACCATAAATAGCATCACTAAAGCTTTTGTCGTAAGCAGACATGGCTTTTGCTATAGTGCCAGATGCACCTCCAGCTCTAAAGAAATGACGACAAGTTTCTTGTCCTGCTCCAATTTCAGCAAAAGAACCGTAAATATTTTCGTTTAAGTTGATTCGAAGGGCTTTGGATTTTAATGATGGAATGTCATCAAATTCTTTATCTCCTTTAATGGTGATATCCATAAAAAATAGGTTTACTGTCTAAAGTGTGCAAAGGTATTGAATATGTTATGGGTTTCAAATAAAAAATAAGCTATTTTTGCATTAAAATAAGGCTTTTGAAAATCACATTTCTTGGTACTGGTACATCTCAAGGCATTCCTGTAATAGGGAGTAAGCATCCTGTTTGTTTAAGTGAAGATGAAAAAGACAAACGGCTAAGGGTTTCTGTTTTAGTTGAATGGGATGATTTTAGTTATGTGATTGATTGTGGTCCGGATTTTAGACAGCAAATGCTAAGCGCTAATTGTGAAAAGGTTGATGGTATTGTTTTTACTCACGAACATTCTGACCATGTTCTAGGTTTAGATGATATTAGGCCATTTTTTTTTAAACAAGGTGCGATTTCAATTTTTGCGCACAAGCGTGTTTTAAAATCGTTAAAAAAACGGTTTGACTATATCTTTAAAACGAAGAATAAGTATCCGGGGGCGCCTTCGGTTGTTGTTAATAAGGTTAAGAATAAACCTTTTAAGTTAGGTGATCTTGAAGTTGTTCCGGTTAATGGTTTGCATTTTGAATTGCAAGTTTTTGGTTATCGTTTTAATGATTTTGCATATTTAACAGATATGAAAACGGTTAAAGAAAAAGAAATTGAAAAAATTAAAGGCGTAAAAGTGTTGGTTGTTAATGCATTACGCGAAGAACCGCATTATTCTCATTTTAATTTAGAAGAAGCGCTTAATTTTATAGAAAAAGTAAAGCCAGAAGTTGCTTATTTAACACATGTTAGTCATTTGCTTGGTTTTCATGCTGAAGTCCAAAAAAAACTTCCTAAGCATGTGTTTTTGGCGTATGATAATTTACAAATCACCATTTAAATTTCACATATGAAGCAGAAAGTATTTATGTATTTATTCATTTTTTCAATGCTATTAGTATTGTTTCAATATGTAAGTGCAAAACGTATATTCGAAGATCAGGATATTAAATTAACAAATTACAGAGAAAAATTAAAAACATTTAAAGACTCTATTTCTACGTTGAATGATGATATGGCTAATCAGTCTCATTTTAATTTAGATAGAAATGAAGATGCTATTTCTTATTTTGAAAGCGATGGTTTAGATGTGAGCACTTTAATTCCTTTTGTAAAGGATGAATTATATAGATTGAATATCGTTAAAGGGCAGCATCCTATTGTGCCTTATGCTTCGGGAGAGGGCAGACAAATGATGATAAATACCGTGAAGCTTTTAAACCATAAGTGGATCATTGCAGATTTTTCGGATGGTGAATATTGGGGTGAGGTTTTTTTAACTTACGAAATTACCGAAGATAAAAAACTGAAATTTAATTTAGTAGAGTCTTTCTTGTATCCGTTTAACTAAGGGTTAGTTTATTTTGTAAGCAATTCCTTTTTGTTTTTTTGTTTCGCCTACGTATGAGTATTCGTAGGTATAAGACGAATCGGTAGTTGTTAGTATCTTTAAATGGATGTCTTTATGCTCTGCCATGTTTTTAGGGCTGATGGTCTTAAAAATCACTTCACAATCATTTATCCATCTTAAGTTAGAGGAATCTATTTTATTGTTGTAGGTTTCAATCTGTATTTCTTTGTTTCTTTTGAATTTAGACTTGTAAAGGACGTCGCTAATTATGACTTCGCTGTAAAACTCACCTGTTTTAAAATCTTTACAATTCCTTTCTCTTTCATAACAACTTGTAAAAAGTAAAAGCGATAAACAAGTAAGGGGGATTTTCATAATATGAGTTTTTGGCAAAACTAATTAAAGATTATGATTAATTCTCAAAATTTTTAAAACTACCATCAGAATAAAAAACAACAATACGTTCTATGGTTTTGTTTGTTTCTGTTTTATGTGTTTCAAATGTTTTTACAATTTCTTTTGGTAAATCTGTTTTTGTAGAAGTAGTAGGTTTCGTTTTTGGAAATTCACCTTTTCCATTTAATAGCCAGTACAATTCAACTTCAGGAAAGGTGGAAAGTACTTTTAAAACAAAATCTAAACTAGGCTTGTTTCTGCCTGAAAGTATATGTGATATGCTAGAGCGCTGTGCGCTTATTTTTTCAGCAAAAGAAGATGCTGATTCTCCATAATATTCTATTACTTTTTTTAGTCTTTTGGCGAAATCTTCATTGTTTATCATTGTAAACTAGGTTAAGGTGTAGATTGTTTTACAAATGTAACAATAATATTGTTTTACAGGAGTGTGTTTGTTGTTAAAACTGTATTTTTGTTGTATTTAAGCTTTATGTGATGTGGTTTAATTGATTGAAATTAAGGTTTCTACTTGTTGTTTTTTAATGGTTATGATTTTGCGAGCTCATATTTTGTAAATAGTATTCATTTAATATTGTTTCGTGTTTACATTAATAAACAAAATCAAATAAATTAATGTTTACATTTGTAAAATTGTAAATGTTTACATTTGTAGCATAAATAAATTCAATGAAAATAGAAGAGCTACAGTCACAGTTTTTAAAGCATAAAGAAACGAGTCTTTATCATAGATATATTACGAATAATCATATAGAACCTTTGCTAGAAAAATTAGGTTCTAAAATGGAAATTAATGTCATTGGTGAATCTGTTTTGAAACAACCTATTCATTCTATAAAAATTGGAACTGGAGATAAAAAAGTTTTAATGTGGTCCCAAATGCATGGAAACGAATCGACAACTACAAAGGCTGTTTTTGATTTATTAAACACATTGGTTGGTGATGAAAAAGATGCAAACTTTATATTAGAAGCATGTACTTTATATATAATTCCGATTTTAAATCCGGATGGAGCAAATGCTTATACACGAATAAATGCAAATGAAATAGATTTAAATAGGGATGCGCAAGCATTGACTCAACCAGAAAGTAAAGTTTTAAAAGCTGTATTTAATACGTTTAAGCCCGATTTTTGTTTAAATCTGCATGGGCAGCGTACCATTTTTAGTGCGGGTGAAACAAATAAGGTCGCTACGGTGTCTTTTTTAGCACCAGCTCAAGACGAAAATTGCACGATTACATCCAATAGAAAGGTGGCAATGGAAGTTATTGCTGCAATGAATAAAACACTTCAGAAGGTGATACCAAATCAAGTCGGTGTGTATGACGATGCTTATAATATAAACTGCGTTGGGGATACATTTCAAACTAAAAATGTGCCTACTATTTTGTTTGAAGCTGGGCATTATACAGACGATTACGGGCGAGAGGAAACTAGAAAGTATATTTATATGTCGCTTTGGTCTGCTGTTTATTATATTGCAAATAACGATGTTTTAGGAACTGAATTTGAATCGTATTTAGATATCCCGGAAAATGGTAAACGGTTTTTAGATGTTATTATAAGACGTGCTAAAATTGATGGTAAAATAGCTGATGTTGGATTTTTATTTAAAGAAACATTGATTAATAATAAAATTGAATTTATACCAAAAGTGGAAAAAATTGAAGATTTAAGTTCCTTTTATGGACATAAAGAAATTGATGCTAAAGGAGTTGAAGTATTGGGGGAAGATGACTTAAAACTTGAAGTTGGACACGAAAACGTTTTCGTAAATTTAAATAATGAGAAAACTGTGCTTTTTTCGAAATAAATCGCATGAATAATGCATATTTATTAAACAAAATGTATTAATTTTGCATTATACTTAGGAATAATTAATTATGGGAAAAATTAAATTAGACGAAATCGATCATCAAATTCTTGATATGTTAATAGATAACACAAGAATACCTTTTACAGATATTGCAAAAAAACTTTTAATCTCAGCAGGAACAGTACATGTTCGTGTAAAGAAAATGGAAGAATCTGGAATTATAAGAGGATCATCTTTAACTTTAGATTATAAAAAATTAGGCTATTCATTTATTGCCTACGTTGGTGTGTATTTAAATAATACATCGCAGACTAAATTTGTTTTAGAGCGTGTTAACGAAATACCATTTGTAACCGTTGCACATATTACAACTGGGAAATTTAATATTTTCTGTAAAATTAGAGCAAGAAGCACAGAGCACGCAAAAGAAGTTATCTTTAAATTAGATGATATTGAAGGCGTTTATAGAACAGAAACTATGATATCTCTTGAAGAAAGTATTAACGATAAAAAACGTTTGATGCATTCTATTTTTAATGAGATGTAATAGCGTATTACATTAATAAGAACAAAAAACATCCTTTGGGGTGTTTTTTTATTTAATATGATTTCTCTATTCTTTTGAGGGTGAAATATAACAATTCAAAGAAAATTTTTGATGCATAAAATTAAATACGTGATATTTGAAATTATTTATATATAACTAATTCTATGATATTTAATTCTCTTGAGTTTTTCATATTTCTTCTTATTGTTTTTTTTATTTACTGGTTTGTCTTAAAAAAAAGTTTAAAAACTCAGAATATTCTTTTATTAGTTGCAAGTTATTTTTTCTATGGTTGTTGGGATTGGAGGTTTTTAGCATTGATTTTATTAAGTACGATTGTAGATTATTTTATTGGGATAAAAATATGTTCTAATGAAAATAATTTAAACAGGAAAAAATGGCTTTGGTGTAGTGTCATTTTTAATATAGGACTTTTAGGTTTTTTTAAATATTATAATTTTTTTGTCGATTCTTGGATCGATCTGTTTTCTGCTTTCGGTTATAGTCTCAGAAGTTCTTGGACATTAAAGGTTATACTTCCTGTAGGTATTTCTTTTTATACCTTTCAAACGATGTCCTATTCGTTTGATATTTATTATAAAAAACTTAAACCTACAAAGGATTTTTTATCATTCGCCACTTTTGTTAGTTTTTTTCCTCAATTAGTGGCAGGACCTATAGAAAGAGCGTCCAATTTATTACCTCAAATTTCTAATAAAAGAGTCTTTAATTATAAACAAGTTATTGAAGGGGGTAAACTGATATTGTGGGGCTTATTCAAAAAAGTTGTAATAGCAGATGCTTTAGCTCCAATTGTAGATGATATTTTTTTGAATTATAGTTCTTACCCTGCATCGACCCTTGTATTAGGAGTTTTCTTTTTTAGTTTTCAAATTTATGGGGATTTTAGTGGTTATTCTGATATTGCTATTGGAGTAGCTAAGTTATTTGGTATTGAGTTAATGTCAAATTTTAAATTTCCTTATTTTTCAAGAAACATATCTGAATTTTGGAGAAGGTGGCATATTTCTTTATCAACCTGGTTTCGATCTTATTTATATATCCCTATAGGCGGATCTAGAGGGTCAAAATTAAAAGTGATTAGAAACGTATTTGTGATTTTTGTTATTAGCGGTCTTTGGCATGGTGCAAATTGGACTTTTGTTTTTTGGGGTTGTATACATGCTATTATATTTATACCAATGATTTTATTAGGTAAAAAAAATAATTATAAAAATGATGTTATTGCAGAAAACACTGTATTACCGAGTTTTAAAGAGTTCTTAAGAGTTCTATTAGTCTTTTCTATTGTTACTTTTTCATGGGTGTTTTTTAGGTCAGAATCTATTTTTGAAGCATTTAGTTATATCAAACGTATTATTTTAGACTTCTCATACGTGAACTATATGCACCCTCAAGGATTTAGAATGTTAGACTATTATATTTTAATTTTTGTGTTTGTATTATATGAATATATAATAAGGAAAGATGAACGTTCTCCGTTTAAAATTAAATCAAAAGTAGTTAGGTTTGTCGTTTATACATTAGTCATCTTTGGTATATTATTATTTTATGATGACCATATCGATAGGTCATTTATCTATTTTCAATTTTAGAAGAAATGAAAAAAATTTATAAAAAAAGTATCTTGTATGTTGTGCTAATTCTTCTTTTGCTTGAAATTTTAATTCGCGTTTTTTATTTAACAAAAGATTATCCAACTCGATATGTTGATAAGTATAAGGTCGAAAAATGGAAACCAAATCAAGTAGGTTATTCGGTAACAGGTCTAAGGCGCCAGAACTTTTCTGAATACCGTATAAATAGTTCGGGTTTTAATTCTTACCGGGAATATAAGCCTTTAGAAAATAAGTTAGAATTAGCTTTAGTTGGCGATTCTTATATAGAAGGGTTTCATCAGCATTATTATAACTCAATAGGAAAAAAAATCGAAAAAAAAACTGAAGGATTAGAAGTTTATGAGTTTGGTTATGCAGGTTATGATTTAGCGGATCAATTACATTTAATACACCAGTATAAATCAACGTTTGATTTAATTGACCACGTTGTAGTTAGTTTTAATTATAAATATGATTTAGAAAGAGATAAGTACAACGTTTTAGAACATAGGATGAGATTAGAATCTCCTTTTTATAAAGTTTTGCAGAAAAGTAAATTATTAGTTTATCTACAAAAAAATGGAATGTTTGATGCTCCTAGAAATTTGGTAGCTAGTTTTTTTAAAAAATCTAAATCTAAGACAGACCAAAGTGATAAAAGTTCTCTTATTAATAAAGCTATAAATAAAGAATTAGAGTTAAAAAAGAACACTTATAACTTCGAAATGCTTGTTGATAAATATGGGTTTGATAAATCACGATTTATATTTCTTTTGGACAGTAGTAAAACACCCCAAAAGTTTCTTAGGTATTTGGGTGAGAATGGTTTTAGATATATCGATTTTTATAAGGTACTACAACAATCAACAAAACCTACAACTTTAATTTATGACATGCATTGGAATAACCATGGCAGAGATTTAATAGCAGATTTAATAGTAGATTTTTATAAGCCTATATTAATTAAATAAGTGTTATTCGTTATATCTATATAATGGAAAAAATGAAATGTCTTTGCTTAATTCTTTATTTTCAACCAATTCATCATAAATTTTTGTATTTGCTATGTACTTCCATACCTTAAAAGGTTTGAAATCTTTTGAAAAAGAAGATTTAAATTTAAATAATTCATCTTCATTGTTTCCTAGTCCACCTCCTAAATTAAAAAAAATATATTTCTCATTGGTTGCTCTTACTCTCATTTCATCAATTAGAAGTCTAATTGGCGATAAATTCAAATATTCATTTTTAGTGCCAGATATATGGTATTGAATTATGTTGTTAGTCTTTACCATCATAGCAGCACATGCGTACTCATTGGTTTCTTTATGTAATGCGAATAAGATATCTATATCATAATCTTTACTATTAACCAAGTCATAATAATAAGTTTTAGGGAAATAATACATGTCTTTGGCGTTAACTCGATCCATGTTTTCAGAATAAATATCAATAAAATGTTCTATATCTTCTTTTTTATTACTAACAATGACATCACAATTTTTTCTTATTTTATTTGTTCTGCTTTTGGTAGATTTAGAATACAAAGCACGTTGTTCTTCCAGTGGTTTTGTTAAATCTATGTTTACAACATTACCTAAATTTAAAATCTCTCCCATTCCGACTAGGGTAAAATCCTGATTATTTATGTAGGGATTTAATCTAGAAAAAACTGACACAATGTTATTATCATGAAAATATTGATTCAATGCTGTGACAAATTCAGAATTATTAAAATTTTCATTAATGTTTTTCATTAAAGGACCAGAGTAGCCATATACAGAAGTAGCATCAAAATATGTTGTGTTTTCAATTCTTCTAATAATTAATGGAATACAAATAATACTCTCATTTTCGGTGTATTTTAATAATATTATTTTTTCTCCTTCTTGCTTTGATAGTTCATGATAATCAAAAGTATGGTAGAAATCATAATTATCAACCTGATTTAATGTTTCAGACCATTCTGTTTTAGAAGTGATAAGTTTTATGTTAGTGTCGTTTTTTTCAGGTAGAGTATCATACTTGTTATAGGCAGGGAAAAACATATTGATATTTGTTATTGGGGTGTTAAGTTCTGGTTGCTTTGTTAGTTTATTGTATATATTGTAATTAATAATTTTTCGACCTGTATAAAAGGTTACGTCTTCATCTTTTGGGAAAAAAGTTTTTTTGTATTGGTATAATCCGTCGTTGTCAGTTCTACCACCTCCTAAACTATAATGTGTTTTATTGTTTTTTATACCCCACTTTATAGCCTCAATTTTTAAAAAATCGTTAGGTCTAAGATCGAAATATTCAGAAAGTGTTCCACCTAAATGTGAAAGCATAGTTGTACTATCAATAATAATTAATTCTGCTGATATGGGAGTGTTTTCTTTGTAAATAATAATAATAATAATCTTTCCCTGGTTATACTTTATTAAATCTTCAAAGTATGATTTTGTATAGAAATAATTTTGTTCAGCAGCATTTCTTTGCATTGTTTTTGTGTAAATATCAAAGAATGTACCTACTGTATTCGCTGTTATGTCATCTTCGTGAATTTTGGCTATGAGGTTACTTTTTTCTGCCTTTCTATAATTATTTCTTACCTTTTGTTTGAAATTACCCCAAATATCATCAAAACTTTTAATTCGACCCTTTACATTGCTAAGTGTTTCTAATAAATGTCCAGAATATAAATTATGATTGTTATTTAAATTGAAACGGATGAATTCTGTTACGACATTATTTTTTTTATACCATAAATCAACTTCTTGCCAAAATAGAACTTTTTCTTGGTCAGTTGCATTGTTATATAAAGGTCCGCTATACCCGTAAGGTGAAGTGGCATCAAAATATTGCTCATTCAATAATAATTCGTTTTTTATTTCTCTTAAACAAATTGGCATTAAAATTTTTGGGTGATCGTCTGTTTTTAATATGAAATAACCAACACTTTTCTTATTAGTACATCCAAAATATTGTAAAGAATGCAATGGACTAGCATGTTGAAAATCTTTCAAGACATTTTTGTAGTCTATTTGCTCTATACTATTAGAAATATTATGGTGCGTTAGGGTGTATGAGGATTGTGTTGGGGTTTTAGTCATGTTACGATATATTTACATGTTTATTATGCTGTGTTATAGTATTTTACGCTTATAAATTAAAAAGTTACTCTTCATCACCACCTGTAAAAGTAGGCATGTTTAATCCATTAGCACTATTTATACCTTGAGGAATAATTAACCTCTTAACCGTTAATAGTAATATTTTTATATCTAAAATTAAAGAAATGTTATTAACATACCATACGTCATAAGAGAATTTTTGTTTCCATGAAATGGAATTTCGACCTTTAATCTGAGCCCAACCTGTTATACCTGGTTTTACATTATGACGTTTTTTTTGTTCCTCATTATAAAGCGGTAAATATTGTGTTAATAATGGTCTAGGGCCGACTATACTCATATCTCCTTTAATAACATTAAGGAGTTGTGGTATTTCGTCTAATGAATAATTTCTAATAAAAAGTCCAATTTTAGTAACCCGTTTTTCAAAAGGTAAAAATTCGCCATGTGCATCTTTTTTATCATTCATTGTTTTAAACTTGATAATTTTAAAAACTTTTTCATCTTTGCCTGGCCTTTCTTGAAAAAATAAGGCTTTTCTATTGTTTAAAATGTACAAAATAATATAAACTATTATAAAAAGAGGGAAGAGCATTAAAAAGGCAAATATTGAGATTAATAAATCTAGAATTCTTTTTAAGATTAGGTATGTTTTCATTTTATAAAAATATTATTCAAAAGTGTTATAGCATTATAATTTGGATGAAATGTACGTTTTTAAGGTGTGCACACAAATTACATGAATTTTTATTTTAAGTGTGTTTATTATTTCTAAAACTCAATATTTTTAACCTTTTTTGTAGAAATCCAGTTATTAATAGTGTTTTTTATATAATTCATATCATTAATATTATATCGAAAATCTACATGTATATTAATAGAAAATTTCCATTTATTTGCTAGTTTGTTATTAGGCCATAAAACTGATGGGTAAATTTCATTTTTTATCAGGTGAGCGCGTAAAGCATTACATAGCTCTTCGTCTTTAAAAAGTAGTATAAGACCAAAAGCTGTGTGATTTTGTCTTTTAATGATTTTCATGTCTTTAAAATCAATAATGGACGCGTTTATGTGGTTTAAATTAACTCGCTTTTTATCCAACACATTATAATTCACAAACTTTTTTATATAGGCTTGGTCGCTATTTCTAAGCTTTACAATTTCATAGTGTTCATCTAAAAATAATTCAACGGTATTAACGCCATCTAAATAGTTTTGTTTATTTAGTTTTTGATCATGTTCTTTATAGCGTTTTTTATCGTTCATAGCCTTGTAAGCTATATCCCAAGCATTATAAAATGCATTATCTTCAACAAAATTTTTAGTATCAATACTTAATTTAGAGTTAGGTTTCCAATAAATACCACCCAAAGGAATAGGTAGCGATTTTCTTAAAGATGCAAAACAATAATCAGCTTGACTATTTAAGCATCTTTCAGTTAACCAACCATGGGAGTGATCTTCTATTATTATAGGAGAATGTTTTTCTTTTTTTATATAACTACTCAGTCCCCAATAATTATTAAGCAGCACAACGTCGTTTTTATTAGCGAAGTTGTTTATAAGTAATGGTTCGTCGAAGTTAAAAGGTTTCGTTTTATAAAAATGGATATTATCATAACCATTTTTTATCCAATCGTTCATAGCATTTTGGCAATAATACTCTGGCATCCAAACTTTTTCAACGTTATTTTCTTTATGAATTTCATCCAAAATACACTTAAAAGCGTGTCTGCCTGAATAGAAAATTTCGTAATCAAAGTTTAGATCGACTACATCTAAATCCATTAAATCTTCCTTATGGAAAGAAGACCCAATACCTTCTCTACGTTTAATATAAGTGTTTGTTTTCATGTTTGTAAACTTTTAGCTTGAAATCTTAAGTAGTTGTTTTCTATGAAATGTTATTTTCTATATGGAAGGACATAAAAGAGATAATATAGGTTGTTTAAGAGTTTATTTTTCTCATAAAAAACTTACTGAACCGGTAGAGAGTGGGTTTTGGGTCTTTCAGCATATATTTTAAAGGGGTGTTTTTTAACATAAAGCTTAGTTTTAGCAAATAACTTTTGTCATTCTTAATAGTCTTAACCAAACCTTTTAGTAGCATGAATTTAATTAATCTGTATTTGGGTTTATCAAAATCTCGATTTAAACTTGCAACACAATGCAAGTAAGGAAAATTAATTCCTGCAAAAAGAGAAGCTTCTAACGACCCCCAATACCTTGGGTTTATTTCAATGACCTTAAATTCTTTATTGTTTTCATCATAACGCATATCCAGATGGGCAACACCAGACCAGTTTAATGTTTTCATTATTTTTTTAACTCCATTCAATAAAAGATCTTCTTCTATAAATTCTACTGCTAGCTGTGGTGCAAATTTGCTACTACTTAACAAATAAGGTTTTTGAATAGTGTAAGTTAAAACTTCTCCATTGTTACATAAAACACTGCAATCGATATCGTAACCTTCTACATAATCTTGTAATAGATAGATGCAATCGAACTTATCAGAATTAAGGAATTCTAATAACTCATTTTTATTTTTAAATACATAGATACCAACACCGCCTCCGATTCCTTCGGTAGGCTTAACAAGAATAGGGTATTCAATAGTATTGATATCGAAATCTATTCCTTTTTTTATAATTTGACTTTTAGGGAATGGGAAATTGTTTTTTTCTAAGTGTTTGTTTAATGCTCCTTTATTATTTGCTGTTTTAAAATTTTCAAAAGAAGGTAGAAGAACTAATTTTTCTAACGAAGAAATTAGAGATTTATGTTTTAAAATTATTTTAGTAGAATCCTCAAAAATAGGCATTATTAGGTCTATTTTGTTTTTTTCTACTTCGTCATTAATGTTTTTTATAAAATCTATATCTGAATCAGATTTAGGATAGAAAGAAAATTTATGAACATTCCTTGAGTGCTTCATAGGAATATCTTTAATATTAGACATAACATGAATATGTACATCTTTTTTTTCAGAGAAGCAATTTAATACAATCATTAAAACAGGAGATTCACCATCTGGAATCAAAATGGACATTTTTTTATCTATCATGAATTTGATATTTAATAGTTTTACTAATTTTTGTTAAAAAAACATGTTTCGTAATTTTATAAATAAATACAATAACTTCAAAGAAAGTTCTATAACGAACTCGTATTTTCTGTTAATAGTCACATAAGTAATATCTTATTTTGTGTGTAAAATGACTAAAGCTATTTAATATTTTGGTCTTTTCTTTCAATATTTAAATATGTTTCTGTTTTGGTACTGTCTACCGCGACATCTTTTGATGTAATAACATTATAAATGGTTTTAATTAGTATATTGAAATCCATTTTAAAAGATAAATTATCAACATAATCGGCATCAAACTGTAATCTTGTATCCCAGTTAATAGTATTTCTTCCATTAACTTGAGCTAATCCAGTAATTCCAGGTTTAACTGTATGTCTTTTTTTTTCGTTGGTCTTGTAATAAGGTAAATACGCTGGGATTAATGGTCTTGGGCCAATTAAAGACATATCTCCTTTTAAAATATTAAATAATTGAGGTAATTCGTCTATGGATGTTTTTCTGATAATTTTCCCTATAGATGTAAACCTATAAGTGTCTGGAAGTAAATTGCCAGATTCATCCACTTTATCATTCATTGTTTTAAATTTTATTATAGTAAATTTTTTTTCGTTTTTACCCGGTCTAATTTGAAAAAAGAAAGGCTTTCTGTTATTTGAAAAATAAAGTATTATAGAGACTAATATTATAATTGGAGCGCATATAATAGTCATTATTAAAGCAACTGAATAATCAAATAAAGGTTTAAAAAATATTTTATACATAAAATGGATACTAATTTAAATGCTAGAAATATTAGATTGTATAGCTTTTACTAGATCGCCTATATTTTCCATATTCATTAAGTCTAATAGTTTGAATTTTATATTGAATTTCTCTTCAATCTTTTCAATTATTATCATATGTGTCAAAGATCCCCAACCGTCAACGTCATCAGTGGTTGAAGTTTCATTTAAATTGAAGTTTTCATGTTCTAAAACTTCAACAAAAACAGGTTTAATTTTTTCTAAAATATCTTCTTTAGTCATTGTTATTTAATATTAAAATATGATCTTATTTTTTTTCTATCTATTTTTCCGTTTGTGTTATATGGAAATTCCTTAATAAATTGAACATGCATAGGTACCATATATTCTGGCATTTTAGCTTTCATATTATTAATAATTTCGACAGGGTTAAAAGGTTCGGATTCAATTGCTAAGGCTAGTTCCGCATTTCCTAAAGTATTAATTATATCAATGGCTACCATGTTTAGTTTTTTATGACAATGTGATTTTGCATGATATTCTACTTCGGGTAATTCTATTCTGAAGCCTCTTATTTTAACTTGAAAATCAATTCGGCCTAAATACATGTAATTATTACTTGAATCTATATAACATAAATCTCCAGTTTTATAAAATCTAATAGGTTTGCTATCTATTAATTTTGTGAAAAAAGAGTCTTGATTCTTGGTTTTGTTTTTCCAATATCCAGGAGTCAATTGTTTACTTGATAAAGCTAACTCACCAGAATTACCTATATCGACTTCGTTTTTATCTTTGTCAATTATAATATATGTAATATTATTTAAAGGCTTCCCTATAGATATAACCCCATTGTGTGTAATGTTTGAGTTAGCATGTTTATTTAATTTATAATAACTACTATAAATGGTGTTTTCTGTTGGGCCATAATAATTAAAGGACGTGGCATTCGGAATACATTTATTCCAATCTTCAATAATATCGTTGTACAATGCACCTCCTCCAAAACTACAATATCGAACTTCTGAAGCGTAAATCTCGTCAAAGTATGGTTTTAAATAATGTATTATAGAAGGCACTAAAGATAGTACAGTTAGTTTGTGCGTTTTAATGAGTTTATAGATGTAAAAGTATTTGATAGAATTTCTTGGTACAGTGTAAACGCATGCTCCTGTAAGTAAAGGGAAAATATATGATACAACAGAAAAGTCGAAAGTAAGTTCAAACATTTGTAAGCATTTATCAGATGCAAATAATTTGAATTCATTATCATGGTTTATAGCTTCAATAAACGCGTTTAAATTGCTGTAAGATATAGGGACGCCTTTAGGTTTACCAGTAGATCCAGAGGTGAATAAAATATATGCTATGTCTGAACTGGAAACAGTTTTTGGCACTAAGTTAACTGCTACCTTTTTAGTTTTAAGAGTTGATATTGTTTTGAAATTCGGAAAATTTGCGTTCCCGATAGAATCAAAGATAAAACTCGTTTCAAGGGAATTTAGAATTTCTAAATTACGATCTAAAGGATGATCAGGGTTAATAGGGATGTATGTCTTTCCTTCCAGCCAAAAAGCAATAATTGCTGCATAAGTTTGTAAATCATCGTGAGTTATTAAGCCTATTTGTTTTATGTTGTCATTAACAGAGTTAGAAATAACCAGTCTTATTTTTGATATTTCTAACGTTAAATCTTCATAGGTGTAAAATGTATTATCTATATAAAAAGCATTGTTGTTGTAATGTGATTCAATAGATTTATGTAAATTACATATGTACTTCATTTTTGACTAAATTTAGTAGAAATGGCCATCTCTATTTAACATTGTTGTACGTTCATAATCAAAATTAGTTTCATTATGAGTCAAACCTTTTTTTAGTACTTTATGGGTAAATAGGGAAAAGTAACGCTTATTTATAGCGTTTGATAATTTCGTATCATCAGTAAAAATAAAATTTCTTTTAGATTTTATTAGATTTTCTATAATAGCGTCAACGCATATATTATAATTAGTGTCGTCTTCCACCAAAAAGTACTTAACATTAAATTCGTTATAGTTTATAATATAAGATAAAAAGCCAATAATTTTATCGTTTAAAATTAATTTAAGATTATGAATTTTTATGTTAACACTAATACCAGTTTGTAAATTGGTATAAGGCATTTTACCTGAAATTGGGGTTTGTAAATATTGAGAGTTACTAATCTGCCAATTTACATAGTTTTTAGTTTTTAATATTAAATCATTTTGACAAAGTGGCTCAATAAAACTCCACGTCTCATCATCAATACTATTAATAAACTCATATTTAATATTTTTTGTTTTATCTTTTAGTTTAAAAACATTAATCTTACGTATAACTGAGCTTATAAAAGTATCGATACTTTTTATAATTAATTGGAAAGGTTTTAAGAAAGAAAATTTACCTATAAGCATAGAGGCATCTAAGCTGAAAAAAATGGTATACCTATATCTTGAAGCTATAACAGTAAATGGTTGTTTGTCATAAAATTCTTGAACATTCTGGGTATAGCCTTTAATAAGTATCTGCTTATTTGCAAACTTCACAGCTTGATTATAAATATAAGTTCCAAGTACGCTGTCTTTATATTTATCATTAATCCACCAATCAATCATCCAATATGCTTTTTTTTTGGTATTGTCTTTAGTGTTTAACCAATCTGGAATCATATAAATAAAGCCTATCATTTTTTTGCTTTCGTATGCAATAACACCGCAATAGTCATCGTCGTCAATTCTTTCATTAGCAATTAACCAAATAGCTTTGCTTTTTGGCATAGGAGCAAGGCCAGCTTTCCAAAAAGTATTTTCTAGTACAATATCTTTTAACTTGCTTTTAGTTAACCCTACTACTTCCAGTTCTTCGTCCATTTATAATTAATACTAAGCTGTTCTTTTTTAAATTAACAGTATTTTATGCGATTCTTATAGTTTATTTAAACCAAATATATAATTATAAAGAAAATAATGACTTGCTTTTATTAAAATTCCGTTCTTTTTTATTGTTTTATCGATTAGTTGTTGGTTGTATAAAACAATCTGAAAAATAAGTGGTAATGTTATTAGTTAAAATGATGTATTTCAATTAATTTTTGTTGCGTTTTTTAAGATTAGATTATTCATCTTCTTAGGTATTGAGCTCATCTTGACTTTTTGCTTTTAACCGAAAATGAGTTGAAATTTGTTCAGATTAAGCCCTTTTTGAAAAGCATAGAATCGTTACGCATAAAAAAGTAATGATATATGGACGAATTTTAGACATTTTTTAGGAAATCTAAAAAGTCAAGATGAGTTCATTGTATAACAAACAACTTATTTTAAATTATTGTATTCATCTAATAAGGCTTCCCAAACTTTTTGACGTTCATATTTTGAGACAATATTAATTCTAGATTGTTTTCCCATTTCTATGCACTTATTTTTGTTGTTAAGTATAAAGGTCATGCTTTGATGTATTGCTTCTGCATTTTTTACAGGGATAATAAAACCATGTTTATCCTGCTCAATAATCTCGTTACAACCATTAATATTGGTAACAATACTTGGTAACTCCATAGCACCTGCTTGCATCACCACATTAGGAAACCCCTCTCGATAACTAGGAAAAACTAAAGCATTCGAAATCGCAAAATAAGGTCTTACGTCATCTACCCAACCTGTAGAAATAATTCCTTTATTATTATTTATTATGTTTAATGATTCTGGCAATAAAGGGTCTAGTTCTGTTTCGTAAGTACCTACCAATAGCAATTTAACATTTTTATAAGTGTTACAGATTTTATCATAGGCAAGTAATAATTCATTTATACCTTTATCGGATACTAAGCGTCCTGCAAAAACAAATACAAAATCATCATTAGCAATGTGTAACTTGTCTTTAAATACTTTTTTATTTGTGGTGTTTTTAAAAAAATCTGGCTTAAAAAAACTAGTATCTATACCATTAGAACTTCCATTGGCAATAACTTTTAATTTTTTTTGTGTTGTAAATTTATGGTTTAGAATAATATCTGTTAAGCCATAAGAATTTGGATAAATTTTAGTAGCACATGCATAAGTTGTTTTTTCTACTAAGTTTAAAATAATACGTTTAGATCCAGTTGCTTCTACTAGTGGCAACCCAGCAATAGTATGTAGCCTGTGCGGGACACAAGCTAATTTTGCAGCCAACATTGATAAAGTGCCTGCTTTAGGAGTATGCGAATGCACAATAAAAGGTTTTTCTGTTTTGAAAATTTTATACAATTTCCAAACTGCTAATATATCTTTAATAGGTGTTATTTTTCGCGTCATTTCAACAACAACGACAGGAATGCCTTCTTGTTTTTCAATATGCTCTAGCTGGTCTCCTTTACCGTTAGACGTTACCCCTAATATATTAAAATAATTAGACATAAATTTTAATTGCCCCTTTAATAAACCACTTAAAGAGATAGGTACTGTAGTAATTCTAATTATTTTTTTTTTCATATTTAGGTGGTTACTTAATTTTTAAAACAAATATATTAAAGTTAAAACGTTCCAAAAATATTTATATTTTTAATTTACATCTTAATCTTGTAATTAAAAAGCTTTTTTTTATAACAGAAATCGTGACTTAAATGTAATCTCGTGTTAATGGGTGGTAAAAATCAGAAGAACAGATGATTACAATGTTTTAAGTTGTTATTAGTTATTAACAATTCATTGGTATTTGTTTATAAGATTTTATTTTTACAATCTTTTAATTTTATCATAATAATCCAAAATTTGTTTTTGTTCGTATATAAAACGGTAAACATTGAGTATTGTTCATTTAAACCGATAAAACGATCGTTTTGTCGATAAATTAAATAAATCATATGTTTTTAATCGAAAAAAAAGAACACTTAAACGATGTTTGTTTTTTTTTTTTTAATATTGAATAGTATTTTAACTACCCCAAATTATGATGATTATGAAAATGAATTTTAAAACAACGCTACTCGTCCTTATACTAATGGTATCTTTTATATCATGTAACAACGAAGAATTATTTGTAGAACCTATAATAGAAGAAGTTCTAGAAGATAAAGCTACAGAAGACGAAGTATCAGAAGGTATCGTCGTAGATACTACTTTACCATGCGATTTTGATTTAAATGATGTACAACCTAATTCTACCATAATAATAAATTGTGTTTTAGATTTAGATGGAGAAACTATTACATTACCTGCAAATGTAATAATAGAAGCCGAAGGAGGAGATATTGTAAACGGTACTATTAATTTTGGAGACAATAACATTATAGGTGGAGGACTATTAAACTCTACATTAACTATTGGAGGTGTTACTCCACAATTAAAAGACACAAGTTTTAATTTTGAGCCTGAAAAATGGGGTATAATAGAAGGAATTGTAAGTGACGATGTAGCTTACAATAATAAAATTATTATAAACGAAGTAATTCAATCGGTTAAAGATCTAGGTATAACTACTATAAAAATAGATGCCTTAGATGCTTTTTTTCAAACAGAGCCAGGATTTAATGGAACTGAACTTTGGCAACCCCAATTAACAGCAATACAAGTACCAAGTAATATTCATTTAATAATGACTGATGATACACATTTACGAGTTCAACCTAATGACCGTAAGAATACCGTATTACTTACTCTATTTATGGCAGATAATTCAATTGTTGAAGGTGGTGTATTACATGGAGATAGAGATACACATGATTACTCTGATACAAGTACAAGCCACGAATGGGGACATTTAATACTTGTTAAGGCTAGTAAAAACGCTACTGTTAAAGGCATGACGATTATGGATGCTGGAGGTGATGGTATTGATGTAAATTCATTAGGACATACATTTCTATCTAGTTATGTTTCTTCGGAAAATATTTTAATAACGAATAATAAAATAATTAGGGCACGACGTAATGGTATGTCGATTACAGACGGTAAGAATATTATTATAGAAAATAACGAAATAATTGATACAGGTTTAGATACCGAATTTTCTGAAGGTACAGCACCTCGTTGGGCAATCGATATAGAGCCAGTTTGGGGTAATGGAGGTATACATTATGAAGAGGTAAATCATGTTATTATTAGAAATAATATAGAGCGTGGTTCTGCTGCAGGTGGTTTTATTAATGCAAGAGGATCTTATATTACTTATGAAAATAATTATATGGAAAGTACTATATCTATAGGGTATACAACTAATTCTATAGTTAGAAATAATACATTTGTGCGCAACCCAAATCCAACTAATAAGAGTATTGGTGTAGCTATTTATGCTGGTGATTATAATGATTTTGGTTATAACCATAGTAATGAAGTATATGGCAATACTATAACAGATTTTTCTCAAGGAATATGGTTAATGGATTCTGATATGGATATTCATCATAACACACTTATAGATTGTGGATCTGGTATTCAAATTCTGCATTCAAGAAATTCTAAAATACGAGATAACACTATTATTAACGAAACAGGTGGAGAAGGAATTAGTAATAAAACTACTAAATATATGGATAATGTAGATATTTATAATAATATCATTAAAGTTGGAGGTTCCCCTTTTAGGTTTACAGAGGTTAATTGGACAGATGATGACGCAGCAATATATTATAATACAATACGTAATAATGAGGTTACATCGACCAATAATGGTAGTTCAAGTTTTAAGCAAATGATAGGTTTTGATTTTAAGGATAATATATGCCATAATTCTGGCATTAGGGTGCAAGGAGTAAGAGAAGCTAATCTTTTAAATAATACTTTTGAAAATGGTATCATCAGAATTAGTGGTAATTATTGTTCAGATATTAATATTATAGATAATACGATCTCTGGAGATTTATGCTTTAATGATGATAATACACTAGATTATGATGCTGTTAATATTGTTATTAGTGATAACCGTTGTGATTAAGAAATATTAAATAAAAATAAGGAAACAACGCATGGTTTAATTCTTTCCATACTTTATTAAATGAATGTCTAGTCCTAAACAACCGACACAGATTATTATAAAGGATTAAATTTATTAATTAAAGCTGAACAATCGCGTGATTGTTCAGCTTTTTTGATTTGTACTGTTTTCTTTTGAGTTTTTTTATTTGTGCATTTGTATTGGAGTTAACATATTAGTATATGATAAAATTTTCGAGTTCTAAGTTTGGATATGGTAACACAAATGGACTGAGTCAGCGCTATTATTATTATTATTATTATTATTATTATTATTTGAGCGACACTTTTATCTTTTAGACTGTACTGACCTGTAGTAAACCTGCCTGCTAATTCCGAGTAAATAATAGGTAGAAACTATGGGTTTTCTGAGTGCTTCTTTGAAGTGGTCAACAACTCGGGTTTGTGATTTTTTATCATATCTAATAAGATCGCTTTCTTATCTGCACGTTCTGTAAGATATTCAGCTCTTGCTTTCTGTTTTTACTTGTTGTTCTAATTCTAAAATACGCTGTTCTGGAGTTTTAGACATACTAGCAGGCCAATCAAAGTTACTCTATTTAAACCCATCTGCTTATTGTGGAGCACGCTTGAATGCCATATATGTCACGTGCTTGACTTCTGGTTAGAAATTCTTGTTCAATTTCCTTCGACCACTTCTAATTTAAAAGAAAGTGAGTAATCTTTTTGGTTATGCTTGACGTTTAAAAGAGTTCAAACAGGTTGTTTATTGTTTTTTGAGTAGCTTCATTATTTTGATTACTCTTTCTTAGTCTAATTTCAAAATTCTTTTAAGATTTACTGCAAAAATAGTCAACCTGCATTTGCATATTTTTAATTCCATAAGAGATCACTCTTCTATAACCATGAATATTTTTTAACTCTCCATTTTTAGCTTCTATCTTATATCTATGTTTTGATTTTTATTTAAAGTATTCCGATTTTGTGATTATCGAATATGTTTTTGATTTTGTTCCTTCTTTATAACATCCTTGCTTTAGGACAGTTTTTACATTTCTCTAGATCAAAATAATAAATGATTACTTGATTTTTACCAACATTCTTTTTACCCTGAATCGCTTTTCTTACTCCCTATATGCCTTGCAGGACAAACAAACATGTCTGCATCTTTAATTATAATCAAACTCATTCTCTTTCTTTCTACTCCCTTGACTAATAACAGGGGTTAACTTTGCTACTATCTGAATGTTTTTTCTTTGGCTAATTCTAAATTTTTATTTCCTGAATAAGCTGTATCTCCAATGACTGTATCTACAGTTATACCATTGTTTTGACTTTGTTCTATAAGTTCTGGTAAAATAGGACTATCTCTTTTTTCACCTGAAGTAACAACTGCTCGAGTGATGATTCTTTCCTGAGTCATTGCTAAATGAGTTTTAAATCCAAAGAAGGAACTATCTGTTGATTTGTGTTCTATTCAACATCCATATCTTTAGACATAGCTCATTGTGTTTGTTGTTCAATATCATCAATAGATTCTTTTAATAAGTTAAGTTTTTCTTTTACAGAAGGTACTTCGCTAATAGTTAGAGAGGCTTCAAGTGAGGTTTCTAACTCTTTACTTTAAGTAATTTCTTGCTTTAAATCATGACTATCATTTTTGGAGGGCATTTTTTCTTTCTAATCTTCTTGATAAGTATAAACCGCTTTTCGAACTTGTTTTGATCTTTCTCGTAAGATATCAATAGTAGAAACGGGATTAGATTTACATGATATAAGATTAATACTATTTATTATTTGATGTTACTGTAATATTTTGTATTTTTTATGTTGAACTACAACAACTTATTCAAGATACCTTTGGTGAAGCTGTTAACTATAAAACATTAAATGGTGTCAAGATGAATCTCGTTTTGGTTTAATCACAAAACAAAAACGGGTATTAACTCTAAAAGGCATTAAACCCGTTGGGAAATATAAACATAGTTACAAATACTTTTGGCTTTGGGGAAGTTTTTCTCCAATAACTGGAGAGGCACATTACATGATTAGTGATGGCGTATCTAAAAATGCTTTTATAGCTTATTTACAAGATTTTAGTTTATATAACCCAAGGGAACTTAAAATTTTGATTATTGATAATGCAGCATTTCATTCTACAAAAGACGTGCAATTACCACAAAACATAATCCTAATCCCTATACCTTCATATTGTCCAGAACTAAATCCTGCTGAAAAGATGTGGCAATGGTTTAAAAGTAAAGTCTCAATGAAAATTTATAAATCTTTAGATGAATTAGAAGATAAACTTACTCAGCTCATTAAATGCATCGATAATCATAAAGTTAAAAGTATTACATCGTATCAGTATTTAGTAAATAATTATTGCAGTATTTTTAATTAAGAAATGGTATAACATCGACAATGATAGATCCAGAACGGATAATACCTTTTTCAACAGCAATACTTACTGTTTTGTTAATTAATAAATCTAGTAGATTGGTTTCCTTAAGGCGTTGTCTACGAAATTTTGTTAAGGTGCTTGGATTGATAACTCCCTGCTCAGGTAACATTTCTAAAAAATACTTGAAAGACATATCATATCGGGAGCGTTCCTCGACATCAACATCTGATAAAGTGTAAATCACTTTTAACAACAAGTACTTGAAAAGTTTGATTGGACATTCTGCAATCCTGCCCTGGTCTGAAGAATATTTTTCTAAAAGCTCTTCATAGATAAAACTAAAGTCTATTAAATCGTAAAGTGAACTATATTCACTCAATGGTAAAATCTATTGTTGAGCTAGCATACCAAAAAATATTAAATAAGGAGTAGAATTTTAAAAATTCTACTCCTTATTTAATATTTAGAGTTTTTCATTGGTCTCTTCATTATATATCGTCTTTTTTTACAAATGGGATTGATTTTATTTATCTATAAAAACAAATAAAGCCCATTGGATATAGAATATTGAACTATTAATTATGCACTTCATTGATCTTTTATTTTAAATTTTCATTTAACAAAATATTGACTTCTTTTGTCAATATCTCAGAACCTATATTTGATAAATGTGTTTTATCTTTCCAATATTTATTAAGGTTATTATCCTTAAAATGATCCGTTAAATCATAGTAAGTCAACCCTTTGTTTTTAAGAATTTGATTAAATTCTAAATTATCATTTTTACAACTATCATCAAATTTAGGAGAAGTGAAAATAATAATTGTTTTATTATTTTCACTACAAAATATTTTAAGTTCATCTAAAAAATTTTCATAAATGTCGTTTAAAACAAGTTTCTCTTTACAATTCACAAATTCTTCTTTACTAAGAATTTTTTCGAAAATTTTTTTTTGATTTTCACTTACATAAATAGGGTCAAAACCAAAATATGTTTTATAATTATATTTTGGCTTTAAATAATTTTTTAAAATACCTAGAACTTTACCGTTATAGCCTAAACACCAGTAAAAATTTTGTAATATATTATTTTTTTCTAATTTATCAGTTTCAGTTTTTATTATCTTATTTCTATTATATTTTGTAGTTAAAAACTGAATATCTGTTCCTGTATATTTTTGATCAAAAGCATTCTCTGGGTCAATATGCAAAAAAATTGTTTGTTTTTTTTGTTTTGGTAATACTTTAATTAACGTTGCTGGGAAAGCCAATTTACAACCATCCATGCCCATATTGAAGCTGTTTTGTGAAAGCTTCGTTGGATCAATATTACGATTTGCCCTTGAGCTACCATAAACAATAAAATCTAAATTATCTTTTATCTTTAAATAATGATTTAATTTACCAATACTTTGACCTGTAAAAACTTTATCACTTATTGTATTTAAAAAAACAAAAACAATTTTGTCCGATATAAATGTAAAAAGGAGAATTAAAAATAATGTTTTTATGATATATTTTATGTTATCTGTGTTCATATCTTAAAATTGAAAATATATAAAATTATTAGAGGTAGAATAGAATAGATTAATTATTATTATTATTATAGAAGACATTAATGCAATTTTTACGAAACTAAATTTAGCTCCAAAATTCTCCAAATGTATTTTTTTATTAAAAAGGTAAAGATCAAATAGAATACCTATTATTAAGAGTATTATAGAATTTACGAATACATTAATATCTCCAATAAAAGGAAATGAAAAGTCAAAATCAATAATTTTATTAATAGCTAAAGTAGCCGAATTTAAATCTTTTGATCTGAAAAATATCCAAGAAAATAACACAATTGAGAATGTTATTGGATAGCTAAGCCACTTAAAAGCTTGTGCTTTATCTATAAATTGAGTAGGTTTTAAGTATTTTTCTATGCTTAATACTATTCCGTGAATTCCTCCCCATATAATAAAAGTCCAATTGGCTCCATGCCATAAACCTCCAAGTAGCATTGTTAACATTAAATTTCTATAAGTAATTTTTATACCTTTTCTATTTCCTCCTAAAGAAATGTACAGGTAATCTCTTAGCCAAAAAGACAAAGAGATATGCCATTTTCTCCAAAACTCAGTAAGGGATTTAGAAAAATAGGGAAGGTTAAAGTTTTGATTGAATTTAAATCCCAGTAATTTTGCAGTACCAATAGCAATATCTGAGTAACCCGAAAAGTCATAATAAATTTGAAATGCATATAAAAATGTAGCTAATATTATTGTTGTTGAATTATATAGTTCAACATCAGCATATATAGTATCAACATAACCACCAATAGTATCTGCAATAACAATTTTCCGGAATAAACCAACTAATATTTGAATAATTCCTTCATTAAACCAATCTTTTCTAAAAACCCTCTTTTTTTCTATCTGTGGTAGTAAATTGGAAGCCCTTTCTATTGGTCCAGCAACTAACTGCGGAAAAAATGATATATATGTGAAAAATGAAATGACATTATTGGTTGGTTGAAACTGTTTCCTGTAAATATCAATTGTGTAACTTAAAGTTTGAAATGTATAGAAACTTATCCCAACAGGTAAAATTACATTTATGGTTAAATCATTGGGATTCCATCCAAAAACATTCATTAAATCAGTAAATGAATCAGCAAAAAAGTTATAATATTTAAAAATAGATAAGAACCCTAAGTTTGCTATCAAACTTACAAATAACCAAGTTTTTCGTTGTTTTTTAGTATTGGATGTAAATATTTTTGAACCAGCTTTAAAATCAATGAGAGAACTAATAATAATTAAGGATAGAAACCTCCAATCCCACCAAGCATAAAAAATGTAACTTGATATTAATAATAGAATATTTTGTTTTCTTAAATCATCTTTTAGCAGCCAATAAATAATAAAAACGATAGGGAAAAAGAATAAAAATTCAAAAGAATTAAATAACATTATAAAACTGATTTTAAGTTTAACTGATTTATCTTTATTTCAAAATAAACTATAGGTTACGATTTATGTTTTGAATCATTAGATTTAACTCTGTAGATACTTTTTTAGCGCCATGCTTATTTAAATGATCTACATTATAAAAAAGAGAATCGGGGTAAGTTTGATTAACCAAATTCCAATACGGTATTTTATTCAGTGCACAAATTTTATTAATTTCTAAGTTGTTTTTTTTAACAACCTCTTTGTTTAAATACTGATTAAAATACTTATGGCATGGTAAAGTTATTAGAATAGGAGTAATACCTTTACTTTTTAAGGTGTTTATAAAACTGTTTAAATTATTTGTAATATTATTTTCTTCACTAAAACCAGCTTCTAATTGTTCTACTCTTTTTTTTCCATTAAGGGTATCCATCACGTTCCAATTGGTGGAATTATGACTAACATATCCTCTATAGGAATTAGCCTTTGTTCTTTGCAAGTGATCTCTAATAGTTTGTTTAAAACCTAAGGCATATATCCACGAAATGTCTTCTAGGACGTAATTTTTGTTATTGTAATCTATATTGTAATAATAATGATAAAAAATATCTCTTGCTTCATTATGTGTATAATACAAGCTATGATAATCTATACTGATTAAAACATACTTTAAGTTAGGCATGTTTTTAATTTGTTTTAAGGTAATGGCTTTATCGAAATAAAGCGTTTGAGAACCAAAGGCCATATTGTAAGTAAATAAATCGAATTCTTTAGGAGCTATAGCATTCATAGCATGAGAATTCCCTAAAACCAATACTTCTATAGAATCTGCCTTAGTTGTATATCCTTTCCACTTTTCTTTATATAAACTATTGGAGTCTCTAACCAGAATTTCAAGGACACAAAAAACAGCCAATATTGGAAAAATAAAAAAGAAAAAACCTTTAATAAATTGTTTCATGATCTTTAAAATTGAAAATAAATAAATTGTTGTTCTTCACCTTGAAAATATATAATACAGAGTATTAAGAAATAATATAGCCCCCATCGTATTGGTTTAGAAATGCTTAGTTTTTCTATGCCATATTTACCTATTCTTCCAAACCATTCTATTAATAAAAAAATAAGAATTAAGAATATAGTAATCAATACCTTGTTAAGGTTTTCAATATTTGGTATGTTTATTAAGGTGTTAGAAAAAAATCCTTTTATATAACTTACAGCATGTTCAATAGTATTGGCTCTAAAAAATATCCAGGCAAATACCGTTAACACAAACGTTATAAACATAGAAAAAAACTCTTTAATACTAGGTAAGTATTTACCTTGTGCAACAGTTTCTAGGTTATTCCGATTATTGTTAGTTAGCATAATTGGTAAGAAATAAACAGCATTTAGGGCTCCCCAAATAATAAAGGTCCAGTTTGCACCATGCCAGAAGCCACTTACTATAAAAATAATAAAGGTATTTCTTATTTTTATCCAAGTACCTCCTCGACTACCACCTAGTGGAATGTATAGATAATCTCTAAACCAAGTAGAAAGTGATATATGCCAACGTCTCCAAAATTCAGCCATATCTCTAGAAAAATAAGGAAAATTAAAGTTTTGCATTAAATCGAACCCAAATAGGCGAGAGGTACCAATGGCTATATCGGAATACCCAGAGAAATCACCATATATTTGGAAAGTAAAAAATAGCGCACCTAATACTAGTGAGCTCCCGTTCATATCTTCCGAATTATTGAATATTTGATTTGCGAACTGTGCACAATTATCAGCAATGACTACTTTTTTAAATAAGCCCCACAAAATTTGACGCATACCGTCTACAGCTTTATTATATTCAAATTTTCGTTTATTATAAAATTGCGGAAGTAAATGTGTCGCTCTTTCAATTGGTCCAGCAACTAATTGCGGAAAGAAACATACAAAGGCAGAAAAAGCAATAAAATCTTTAGTGGGCTCTAATTTGCGTCTATAAACATCTATAGAATAACTTAAGGTTTGGAAGGTGTAAAAACTAATACCTACAGGCAATACTATATTTAAGGTACTAGCTTGTATGTCTTGTCCAAAGAAAGAAAAAGCAGTAATAAAGTTGTCTAAAAAGAAATTATAATATTTAAAAAAACCAAGAAAGCCTAGGTTTACTAAAATACTAGTCCAAAGCAATAATTTACGTTTTTCTAATTTTTGTTGTTTAGTTAAAGCAATACCTATACTATAGTCTACAAGAGTACTAAATATAATTAAAGACAGAAACCTCCAATCCCACCAGCCATAAAACACATAACTAGCAATAGTTATTAATAGGTTTTGTAACTTTAGGTTATTATTGGCAACAAACCAATATAAAATAAAGATTATAGGTAAAAATATAGCAAAATCTATAGAGTTAAATAGCATGTGTTAAATAATAAATTAATATGAACCAGTTTTACTATCTAGTCCTTTTACGATATTGAAAATATGCAAATGAGAATAACCTACTCATTATGCTTTTAGACCTGACTTTGTTTAGATTTAAGGCTTGAAAACTTGAAAACTTGTCTTTATTTTTAATTAAAAACTGTTCGAGGTTGTAAAAAGCCTTGTCATTCATGCCTTGCGGATGATAGCACATAGTAAAGATCCCTGGTAATGAAACTGGTCTTGCATGACCAAGTTGCTGTGGTATAAAAATAAAGTCGTACTTTTTATAAGGCTTTAAGCCCATAGTATCACTTATAATAGTAATATCACTTTCTGTTTTTAAGGCTTTTAGCGTGTTTAAATCGAATGTGTGACCAGGAGCTATAAATATTTTAGGTGTTAGGCCTTTATCTTTTAATTTTGTAAATCCTTTTCTTATTTTATCTTTTTGTTCTGCTAAAGGGACTCCCGCAAATTCAGACCTGTTATGTATAGGATTAATACCGCCTTCTTTAGTTTGAAATACATGGCTGTTACCATGTAAGCCAATTTCCCATCCTTTTTGCTCTAAGCTTTTTGCCCATTCCCAAAATGTATCTCTAGGAGGATCATACTTTTGTCCAGGATCTTCATTATTTGGAATAATAGCAACTAGAGGTTTTATATTATATTTATCTAGTAAAGCTTCCATTTTAAGCCAACGTTCCCATTTCATGGTTTCGCAAGCATCATCTAGTCTGAATAAATATGTCATTGTTCTAATAGTGTTTTATATAAGCTTATTTCTTTATTAATGGTATGTTCTATACTATAATCTTCAGCACGTTTAAGGCAGTTTAGAACAACCTGATTGTAATAGACTTCATCTAGCATTAATTTCTCTATCTTTTTTGCTAATGTTATATTATCACCTATAGGAAATAAAACACCAGCTCCTTTAACAATTTTTCCTAGACCAGGAGCATTAGTAGCTATAAAAGCTTTTCCAGACGCCATACCTTCTACAGAAGACAGTGAAAGACCTTCGTGATGAGATGATAAAATAATAATATCTGAAGCTTTTAATATGCTTATAACATCCATTCTTATTCCTAAAAAAAACACCCGATGAGAAATCCCTAGTTCTTTGGCCAAATTTTCACAATCAATACGTAGTGGACCATCTCCAATTAAAATAAGTATGATATGATCTGGTAATTGTTTAAGTGATTTTATAACTGTTTTTTGGTCTTTTGGGTATCTAAAAGAAGATACTTGAGTTATTAAAGTAAAAGTAAGATCTAACTTTGTCGAAATTTCATGTCTAGAAATAGTAGCTGTATTTTTTATGTTTTTTAAATTAATACCATTTTGAATTAAAACAAATTTATTTTTATTAAAACCTAAATGCTTTTTTATATTAATATCGACTTCTGGAGATATAGTAATAATTTTAGAATAGATAGCATATATAATTTTATCTAATACCTTAAATATATATCGTTTTCTTCTATTGTTAGATGTACTGTGCTCTGTATAAACTAGTTTTGTTTTAGAAAAACTTAATAGTTTAGCAAGTGCAACCCAATATAATGATGGGAAGATATGCACATGAATTAAATCGTATTTCCTTAAAATCGGAATTATTTTAAAAATTAATAAAGGATTATATACACTTTTGTAGCTTAATGAAATAATAGTACAACAATTAAGCTTTTTAAGAGCTTTAAGAAAGGGGTAGTTTTTTCCATTTAAAACAGCCAGATCTGTCTTAATATTTTTTTTGTTAAACAAAGGCAGTGAATCAAGCATAAGTTTCTCTGCTCCACCTGTATCTAAACTATTTATAAGATGTAAAATTTTCATGTGTTTATATGCTTTGTTTTTTATGATCATATATGGAGTTTTATAGTTCCTATTTATATGATGAAAATTTAACCATAAAGGTTTTATTTTCTAATTTTATAAAGGATATACACATGAAGTAAAACCCCAAAAGGTAAGGCCAGTAGTGTTATTGTTTTCTTTGGGTTTTCTTTTGTAAAGAACCATTTTTTTGTGAATAAACAAGATGATATATAATGCATCGCTCTAGAAAAGGTATAAGAAAAATGTTGAGAATATTTCATTTCCAGAACTCTTGAATATCGAAAACCATTGGGACTTTTTTTATATTGTTTTAAAATGTTTTTTGAAGATCCGTCTTCAAGATATTCTATAATACAAAAAACTTCATTACTACATATAAATTGGTACTTCTGCCCAATCATTAAATACAGGGTGCCAAGAGGTACTAAACGTTCCTCTTTAGTAATGGGATATAAAGGATATTCCTTTACCACATCCGTTCTTAAAACCACTTTTTTATCGCCTTTAATTTTATGTTCTAATTCAAGTTCAGCTAGTGTCGCAAACTTTAAATTATCGGGTATTTTTCCTAAAATCTTTCCATCTTTAAAAGCGTCTAAACCAATAATACCTGCAATATTTTTTTTGTTTTTTTGTTTATCCCAAATAGATAATATTTTTTCTACAGCATCATCGGGCATAAAATCATCAGAATCAATGCATACACTCAATTCTGTATCTATAATTTTATAAGCAGTATTGTGGCCACTATGCATTCCTTGGTTTTCTTGGTAATGGTATTGAATGTCTATTTTGTTTTCTAATATCCAAGAATTTACTAAAGCTTTGGTTTTATCTTGTGAGCCATCATCTATAATTAACCATTTAAAGTTTTTATTGGTTTGGGTAACGAGACTGTTATAGCAGTTGCCTAAGCAAAATGCTCTATTATAAGTTGGTGTAAATACGGTTAGTGTTTTCATAGTTTAATGTTTATTAGCCATAATATATTATATACATCAAAAAGGTGAATAAAAAATAGGCAGTAACTATTTTAGCTATCATGATTTGTTGGTTCTTAAAAAAAGATTGTTTCAGTATAGGATATATAACAACAATAGCCATAAGAAACCAAGATAAATAAGCAAAGCGATTAGAGAAATTAGCGCGAATAACTAAAATCCAAAAGGCATTGCAAATTAAATAAGTGTTAAACAATTGATTATAAAAGTGATCTTGAAAGCCTTTTTTAACAATAAAATACCAGCCAGCAAAAACAGGAAAGGCACTATAAAAAATAAAGTCCCAACGAAACCCTGTCTTTATTTCAGTTTCAGTATATTCCCCTGTTAAATATCCTGCCAAACGATCGTCTCCAAAACCTAAACTGGTAAAAAGAGTCACAAATAAAGAACCTAGAAACAATGATATGGGAATAGCTAACAGCCACGCTTTTAAATATGTTTTTGGATTGTTATAAAATATAGTAAGAACATACGCCATAACCGGAAGTAGCATCGATTTATGGCAAAAGACCGCTATTATAAAAAAAAGAGACATAATAATTTTTTTATTTGAATAGCACAAGCCCCACAAAACTAAAGACGTTGCAAGACCGTTTCTAATACCATTAGTGCCATAAGAATAAAATGAGAAAGATACTACAAACATTAGAAAGGCATAAAACCAGTATTCTTTAAAGTATTTTTTAGAGATAAAATAAGTTGGTAAAACATATAGCGCCTCTGTAATTAAAAAAAATATATTTACATTAACTATGTAAGATAGTGTTTTCATATAATAATGAAATAATACATCTTTTTCTGTTGTAACAGGAGCTCCATTCGCATAATTAATGAAATATTTTGAATAAGTACGCATATCTCCAAAATATCGACCGCTTATTGGACGCAATCCTAAATAAAGAGTAATTAATACCAATAAGATTATTCCTGAAGTGCGTAAAAATTTTAAATTCTTATGATTATTCAATGGTATTGTATATGCATGCAACAGGTTAGCAAGTACCAAGAATAGACAAAAATAGATTAGTATATCGAAATAGTATTTTAAAGGAATGAAATCTATCATATAAACTATTGAGGTGTAGCTATATAAATATAGCAATAAAAATAATTAATAAAGCATTTCTCTTTTAATAACTTAAGATCAATGAAAGTTGTAATATATAAGTTTCTTATACTAATACTATAAAATAAATTAATGTTTTTATGGTATTATATTTTTTGAGATGGTTAAAATTTGATTAATTTGTTATTATCATTTCTAATTTGATTTATTAAATTATTAAGTCCTATAATTCTTTTATTGAAATTATTACTAATAGTGTTTGTTGAGTTATAAGAGTTTAATCTTATAACATTTGATAATGTTTGATACTTAACATTTTCTATTTTTCTATCTTTAATATTAAGGAATAATTCATTGTCTTTCCATTTTTCCCAAGGTCCCGGAATTTTAAGAACTCGTAATAATTCTGCTTTGGGAGCAGTACCATAAGGTATTTTTTTATTAAACTTTATAGAGGAAATGTTTTTAAATGCAATTTGTGGTTCTCTATTAGTAAAAGAATTAAAATCTAAATTATCATTTAATAATTGTTCATTATTAATATTATTATCAGATAATCTTATTTGAGGGATGCTTATATATTCTGTGTGTTCTTGTATATTACTTATAATGTTTTTAAATAATTTATTTGTGAAATATGAATTTGAATCTAAAACAAAAGTCCACTGATATCCATTTTCTTTACCATAATTTAAGCAGAAATTTCTAGAACCATTATTATTAATTAGGTAAATGTTATGGTTGTATAGTTTTTTTATGAAATATCGTCGTTTCTTAAACTCCGAATTCATTAAATATTCTAAATAACTTTGAATAATATTTTTTTTCTTTTTAGAATTTAATCTTTTATTAATTCTTCGGTTTATTTTTTGATCATATTTTATATTTTTAAATTCTTCTATACTAAAAGGGATATCGATATATTTATATTTATACTTATCAAGTAATAGTATTATATTATTCTTTTTATTTACATCATGAATTCTATTAAGAAGGTAAACTTTTTCAGTTTCAGGAAAGTTGGTTTCATTTAAAAGTGTAAACTCTAAGTTTTGCAAAGTTTGATTATCTCCATGAAGACCTGGTAAATCATTTCCAAGAATTCTAAATATTAAATATTTTTTTTGCATACTATTCATTTAATTTTTTATGATTTAAGATATATCACATTTAGTAAATAATTATTTTCTATAACTTAGACTTTTATATATTGTTATGTAATACTATGTGTGTTACATTTCGAATAACTCTAACCACTGTGGCATAATTTTTTCTTTAGTTAACCTCTCTACATTCTTTTTTGCTTGTATGCCTAACAATTTTATTTTATTTGGGTTATGTATTAAATCAATCAAGTTTTTTGCAAGAGCCTCTGTATTTAAATATTCTACTAATATACCATCTTCATTATGTTTTATAATATGTCGTGGCCCATTAGGACAATCAAAAGATACTACAGGTAGACCACAGCCCATTGCTTCTAACAATACCATAGGAAAACATTCTGTTAAAGAGGACATTACGTAAATAGAAGAGTCTAATATTTTAGTTTCTAAATCATTTGTTGCGCCTTTTAAAAATACATGTTTCTCTAAGTCTAGCCGCTCTATTTGTTTTTTTAATTGAGAAATATAATCACGATCACCATCTCCATAAATATTTAATGTCCAGTCTGGACAAGTTTTCATAACTATTTCCCATGCAGCTATAATATACTCAAATCCCTTAACTGGAGCAATCCTACCTGCGCAGATTACTTTATTATTATTTAATTTAGCTGTTTTTGAAGTTATACTCTCTATAGCATTGGGTATAACTACTGTATTATTTGTTTTGTAATACTGTTGTTCATCTGTTGTTAAAAGTACTAAATAGTCGTATTTACCTTCAAAATAATCAGAAATTTTATAGATACACTTTTTAAAAAAACTTTTATTTTCTAATCGTGCTAGGTTATTAAAATGACCAGACGAATGGTATTCTTTAATTTTAATTGCTTTTTTTTCTATTAATGGTATAAAATAAAACCCAAACTCATAATTACAAACTACGATAACATTGGGTTTAATTTGATTAATTTTTTCTTTAAGTCTAGAGTAATGCTTAGGAGCGAGTTTAATATTTGATGGGTGAAAAAAGCTAATATTTCTATTATAATTAATGTTTAAATCGTGGAAAATTACTTTGTTATTTATATTATAACAAGGTGATTTATCTAGTTGTTGAAACGTTATAACGTGAAGCTCAAAATCTGTGTTTTCAGAAAAATAATTGAGTTTATTCGCTAATACACGTTCTAAACCTCCATGTAAATAAACTTGATCTGTGTAATAAATAGCTTTCATTTTATTGATTACTTTTTTTAAATATTTGTTTTAATTTTCGTAAACCAAAAATATGTATAAATCCATTTATCAATTTAACACCAAAAAGCGACATTAGTTTTCGTTTGAAATTAGGAAGAAGCGTTCTTTCTTTTGCAATCCAAGACATAGCAAAGTGATGAATAGAGTAGGTGTTCTCTGTTTTTTCTATAACACCTGTACCATGATTTTTAGCGCAGAAAAAATCTTTAGTAAACATGTATAACGTTTGTTTATCCTTGATTTGTAAGCTTACTTTTAAATTATCTGGATGGATTTCTTTAAATGTTTTAATTTTTGATATTTGTGCCATCATAATTCTTGGCAAGGTTAACGTATTAAATGTGCCATCTTTGTTTATAAAAAATTTACCATCATAATAATCTAAGCATTGTTTTATCCATGGAGTGTTTTTTTCGGCACCAAAAATACCAGCTTCAATAATACCAAGACCTTCGGCTCCTGCAATATAAGGACGGTCAAGTAAATCGTTAAAACTTTTTACTACCTCAACATCTGTATCTAAATAAATACCACCATAATTATAAACAGCATATAACCTTATATAGTCTGCAGCAAATGCATATTTCTTAGTTTCGAAAGCTTGCTGTACCCATATATTACTTTCTAGTTTAAACTTATTAGTATCCCATAATACAAACTCATAATCTGAAAGTTTCTCTTTCCAAGTATCAATACACTTTTTTATTATAGGAGGAAAATCGTCTCCACTTAACCAGCAATAATGAATAATTTTAGGTATCATAATAATATTTTCTTTTCTAATTTTTAATTGATGATGATGTTATGTGCCAAATACAATAGAGTATATATGCAAACAAAATCATATTATTTTTAATAAAAAAGTTAATTAATTTTAAGTGTGTTTTTTTATTTAAAATAGACTTGAAACTAGATTTTAACCTTTCGTTTTTAAGTATAGGTTTTATAAAGGTATAGCCTTTTATATACCCCTTTTTACTTATTGCATTTAATATAAAATGATTAGTATTATCATAGAAAGGTTTATAAAATTTATTATAATCTATTTTAAAATTAAAATCTTTGTTAGCATCTAGTAATCTTTTTTGTGATTCTGCAAAGCCAATAAATTGATTGTCTCTAAACGAATTAATTATACTGCCAGTAACACTATTATTATAGCGGTAATTAGCATTTTCAATTACATAGGCACAAGTTGCATGTTGAAATAACTTAAAGTTGAACCAATAATCGCTGGCTCTAACTGCTTTTTGATTTTGAAAAATTAAGTTATGCTTTTTAATAAATTCACTGTTGTAAATTTTATTCCACAATGCAGGCACAATAGGATCTCCACCAGTATAATAGGTTTTTAAAATGTTGCTTTTTATTTCTTGTTGTTTTAAATCTGTATTTGTTGGGATCTTTGTTTTTGGAATATGGAAAGTGTTTTTCTCACATATTTTGTAATGAGATATAACAACATTATATTTTTTTTTAGTAGTAGGAGTAACTAAATTTAAAAACATATCGTTTTCAATATCATCATCAGCATCAACAAAGCCAACATATGTTCCTTTTGCTTGTTTTAAACCAACATTCCTAGCCATAGCAACACCTTGGTTTATTTGATTGATATATATTATGCGATTATCTTTGTGGGCATATGTTTCGCAAATAACGTTGCTATTATCTTTAGAGCCATCATTAATTAGAATAACTTCAAAATCAGAGAATGATTGAGATAAAATGCTTGTCAAACATCTTTCCAAATACTTTTCAGCATTATAAACTGGTAATATTATGGATAGTATCATAAATTCAGAATGTTCTTTTGTTTAATATAGATTGGCATAATAGCATTTACTTTATAATATTTGAAAACTAGGTTAGTTTTTTAAAGCATTGATTAAGAAGTCTTTTGATTTTTGTGTTAAAGTTGCCAGCCTTTTATCAAAAGCATTATAATCAATTGTGTAATTATAGTTTTCACTTTCACTTTCATTTGATATTAGTACGTTTTGAATTTCTAATAGATTTACGAAATCTCGCATTCTAGTATTGATTTTTTCTGACCTATTGAATACTGTAAACTGTTTTTTAAAGATTCCAGAAAATGCAACAGCATGAAAAGAATTTGATACTACAAATTTAGCGTTGCTAAGTAATGTTAAAAAAGTACTTGGGCCATCTAAATAGAAATTATAGTTAGCATATTTAACATTAGAATTTACAGAAACAATTTTGTAACCATGTTTCTCTTTTTGTTTTTTTACAAAATTTTCAATTAAAGGATTACTATCAAAATCATAAACAAAAATGTAGTCTTCTTTTACTATTGACTCTAGACAAAGTTTTTCCCATCGACTTTTTTCTAACAAAAAAACGGGGTCTAGTACATGAGTAACATTGTTTATACCTAAATCACTTAAAATTGTTTTACCAGAAGACTCTCTAACAGATACATTGTTAAGGCGAGACACTTTTTCTTTTACAAACTCTTTTATATTATCTTCTAATTTATCAATAGCAAAACTTGCAGCATATGATATTTTTAATGTATTGGCAGGTACAAAATCTAAATAAAAAGAAGGATCTTTTCCGTTAAGAAAAAAAGAATTCCAGATTTGATCACTTCCACATATATATGCATCTGCTTCAGGTAAATCCAATTTTAAATCATCATTTGTTTTGTATAGTTTATCGGTAGACTTTATATGTTTTTTAGAAAATGCATCAAAACTTTTTTTTCTTTTCAACATTTTAAACCTAAAAGGAAATTTTAAGATTAAATATATTGATTTAAGTAATATGTTTTTTTCATAACGGGGGTTTGAAATTCTCCAAAAGTTGAAATGTTCACTTAAATAGTGGGGTTTATAGTGTATTGTTTCAGAGTCATGCCCTTGGTTTTCTAAAAATTTTAATAAAGCATACTCTTGTAAACTAGCTCCGTGATTATAAACCTCGTGGCAAGTAATCGTTTTAATTTTCATCTAATTAATGTTAATTATTTCATTTAAGTCTTTTTTCTTTGATATAGCTACTTTGTAGTTATCTTTTAAATTACCTATACCGATCATCATTATTAAACGCTCATTTACATCTATATTCCCAATTTGTTTCGCGTTTTTTTCTGATGTAAAAGGGAAACATGTATTAAGGCAGCAAGCACCAATGCCTTGACTGTGTAAAGCAAGCACTAAATTCATAGAAAATAAACCACCATCTATAAACAATTGGTTATTCTCTAATGTAGTGAAGGCTTTTATATTAGTAGTTACAATAATTAATTTATTAATACTTTGAGTAAAACCATTATTTCCTCCTTGTATTTTTAACAAGTTTAAAATTTGCTCTTCTTTTGTATAAACATGTGCTTTCCAGGATTGTCTATTACAAACAGAAGGCGCGTGTTTAGCTATGTTAACCGCTTTTTTTATTGTTTCTACATCAACATCTTTACTAGAAAAATCCCTAATAGAGAACCTGCTTTTAACGAAGCTCTCGAACGGTAAAGACATAACTTTTTTTAATTCACTTTTATTAATTGAAATAGTTCCTCCTTGATCTTGTTGTTTACTATTTCCAATAAAATTTAAAATAGAATCAAAATAAGATCCCTCTATTTTTATATCATTTTTTTTATTAAATTCTATATATTCTGAAAGGCAATTCTTTATAGATATCACTAATTTATCTTCTCCGTATTTTTCTTCGTATTTTTTACTTTTATCTAATAATAAGTTTATTTTTTCTTTTCCAAAACCTAACCTAGGGTTTGGGAGGGCTAACCCTTTTTCTACAATATGATATTGTTTAGTTAAGAAAGCGATTTCACTTTCTTTACTTTTAAAACTATTATTTTTAAATGAATATTTATAAAATAATTTTAAGCCATAAATATTGTTCGCGATGTCTCCTAATGAGGTCTGCCAAAATATTAAAGCATGAATTTTCAATTTTAATTTAATTATAATATGGTTCACTTTTTAAGTTTTTATTTTTTTCTACAAATACCGTTTTAATATATAATTCCTTAAAATATTACATTATTAAATTTGCATCTTAATTCTTTTTAAATAAAATAATTGTTTCAATAGTATTACTATAGTCCTAATTAGATTTTAACTTATTTAAATTTGAAGTTAATCTTCTTAAGATATAAAACATTAAAACAGAATTATTAAAAACGATTTTCATAATGTTAATCAATCTAAAACTTGCTGTAACAGGCATTTTTTTGATTGTTTTTTTAGACTTTTTTAATAATTTATATTTTGAATTAAATCCTACATTTCTTAGTGTGTATATATATAATATTTCAAAAAAAGTGATTTTATAAAGGTTTATATTCCTTTCCATAAAAGCTTCATTTCTATCTTTTAATCTATAGCAAAGTTCTAAAATTTTTATATAAGATAATATTCTTTTCGCTAAGTTTTCATTACTAGAATCTTTCATTATACTGCCACTTCTTATTCTATGGTAATATAACGGGTCTGGTATTTTTTTTATTTGCTTAACGTCACCTAGGTAGTTTAAATTGAAATATACATCCTCATGAATGAGCCCATCTTCGAAACGTAACTGATTGTTTTTTATAAAGTCATGGTTGTAAACATAAACCCAAACAGCAGGGTGAAAACTTTTAATCTTTGTAAAGAATTCATTACCAGTTAGGATTGTAGTATTTTGTCTGTACTTAAAATCAGAGTATTTTTTCAAGTCTTCTTGAAAACTAACATATGAGAAAGATATAACATCTATATCCGTAAATTGCAAATGTTCTTTTAAAACAGAAAGTGAGTTTTCAAAAATCCAATCGTCACTATCAATAAACCATATATATTTGCCCTTTGCTTTTTCAATACCTGCATTTCTTGCTGAACTTAACCCCCCGTTAATTTTTTCAATGACAACTATATGAGAGTTCTTCTTTGCATAAGAATCACAAATCTCTCCGCTAGAATCTGTTGAACCATCGTTTACTAGAATTATTTCATAATCGCTAAAAGACTGTATTAAGATACTATTTAAACATGTATTTAAATATTTTTCAACATTATAGACTGGGATAATTAAAGAAAATAAAGGAATAGTATTCATATTTTTATAATATTTTTGACCATACCAAGTATACGTATAGCTAATGTTCTGTATCCAGGATTAAATAAATACATTATTGATGAGTACACTAATAATAATATAAAACCTACTTGAATTAGAGAAATGAGTAACAAAAGCCAAGACTCTTTATTTATGGTTATAAAATTAGTAATTATGTAATTAGAAAGTAAAACGGCTAATGAAAACGATATTATGAGTCTAAAAAAGCCAATCCAATAAGATAATAACGGTTTTTTAAATCCATTTTTATATAGAAAGTAAGGTTTCCAAATTAACACAATTAAACTTACACTAATAAAGGTGCCAAGTAAAACCCCAGTAATGCCAAAGTATGATGCTAGTATTATAGAAATGATTAAGTTTAAGAGCCCCTCTGTTATAGGAGCCCATATATCATGAAATAATCCATAAGCATGAATATATTGCTCAATGGAAACTCTCATTTTACTAATCATAACATTAGCTAACAAGAGTGTAACAATAGTATCTTCCATAATATATTGTTCGCCTAGCCAAAGTGATATTACCGGATTTACGCCATAATATAAGCTCATTACTAAAACGCCTCCAACATAATGATTTAAACTAGTCAACTCCCAAAATATTTTTTTAATTTTATTACTGTCATTTTCAGAAATCACACTACCAACAGCAGCTTTTGTCCCAGCAAAAAAATTAGTTAACAACGTTGTACTACTTCCAATGATGATGTAATAATTATTTACATAGGTTACACTTTTTAGGCTTACAAATGAAAAAATAACAATATTATCAGTACTTTTTAAAATAAAACCACTAATTCTATGAACGAAAACTTGTTTTATTTTTAAAATAAGTTCTTTGTTTTCTTTTAATAAAGATTTGTTGCCCTTTGAAGAAAAATTAAGCCAAGGATACTCTTTTTTAATTCGCCTGTGTAATAAGATATTAAGAATAATCACACTTAAGAGTTCTATACTTATAAAAAGAGTAAAATTATTTGTTATATGTAAAAGACCTATTTGTACAAGTATTTTAATAACGTGTAGTGATTGCTGGTAAGATGTTGGAATATAGCCTTTTTGGTCAGCCTGCAATACCATTAAATGGTAATTGAAAAAATAATAAATTAAACTTGCAAATAAATAAATATAAAACACATAATATATAACTAATATGTTAATGGGGGTTTCTGAAAAAATAAGCGGGAAAAATAGAGATAATACAACACCTGAAATAAAAACAATTTTACCTATTTTATTATACAAGTAGCCAATAAGGGTGAATAATTCATTTAAACGGTCATGATCTTTATCGAATAGAGATTTGTACATGGCGAATCCCATTGCAGATCCGACACCTAACTCAACAAGATTCAAAAAACTTAAAAAACTTTGAAGGGTAGATATTAACCCAATAAAATCATCACCAAGCCGTTCTAAAAATATTTTTCTAGAGTAAAAACCGATAACGCTAACTAGGACGAAAAAAAAAGTTCCTACTTTCGCGTTTTTAATAATTTTATTAGTTCTAGACATCAATTGTTTTGTTACAGTGGAAGTATTAAATTTAAACTTTATAAGCGCCCACTAACTTTTTCCTTCAAAATACCTTTTACATCATACAAAATACCATTTGGTTTTAGAAAGTTATTCCAGTTTACATCTAAGAATTCTTTATGGGAAACTGTGAGTACTATAACATCAAATTTGCTATCAGGTAATTCTTTTACTGTATCCAAACCATACTCGTGCCTTACTTCGGATGGGTTTGCCCAAGGGTCGTAAATTATTATATCAGTTTGGTAGCTCTTTAATTGGTTTATAACATCTACTGCTTTTGTATTACGAACATCTGGGCAATTTTCTTTAAAAGTAATACCTAGGTTTAAAACCTTTGCCGCTTTAATACGAATGTCGTTCTTTACCATTAATTTCACAATCTCAGATGCAACATATTGGCCCATACCATCATTAACACGACGACCTGCTAATATTATCTCGGGATGATACCCAACTTCTTGTGCTTTTTGTGCTAAATAATATGGGTCTACACCTATACAATGTCCGCCTACAAGCCCTGGTTTAAAAGGTAGAAAATTCCATTTTGTACCTGCTGCTTCTAAAACTGCGTGCGTATCAATATCCATTAAGTTGAATATTTTTGCCAATTCGTTTACAAAAGCAATGTTAATATCGCGTTGCGAATTTTCTATCACTTTGGCAGCTTCAGCCACTTTAATGGTAGGAGCAAGGTGAGTTCCAGCAGTAATAACCGATGAATATAAAGCATCTACTTTCTTACCTATTTCTGGTGTGGAGCCTGCGGTTACTTTTAATATTTTATCTACGGTGTGTAATTTATCCCCTGGGTTGATACGTTCTGGAGAATAGCCTGCGAAAAAATCTATGTTAAATATTAAGCCACTTATTTTTTCTAACACTGGTATACATTCATCTTCTGTTGCTCCTGGAAATACTGTAGACTCATAAATAACAATATCTCCTTTTTTCAATACCTTACCTACAGTTTCGCTAGACTTATATAAGGGGGTTAAGTCTGGTCTATTATTTTTATCAATTGGTGTTGGAACTGTAATTACATAATAATTACAATCTTTTATAGTTTCCAAATTTGAAGAACATATCAAACCGTTGTCGGTATTATCACTACTTTTTAAAACAGATTGTAAAACATCTGTCTCGATTTCTAAAGTAGAATCAATACCTTTTGAAAGTTCTCCAATTCTATTTTTATTAATATCAAAACCAACAACGTTATATTTTGTTGCAAATAATCTAGCTAATGGTAAACCAACATAACCAAGTCCTATTACTGCAATTTTATTTTTATTCATAATTAATTTTATTTACCAATTGAAGAGTATTCAAAACCTATTTTCTCCATTTCTGATTTATCTAGTATATTTCTACCATCAAAAATAAAAGCAGGTTTTTTCATTTGATTATAAATTTTATTCCAATCGTATGTTTTAAACTCATCCCATTCTGTCATAATGGCGACAGCATGTGCATCTTTTAATGCGTCATAAGCTGATTCTACAGATGTAACACCAATTTCGTTTTCTGCTTCAGTTCTTGTGTTTAAATAATTTAAATCTGTTTGAACTTTAATATGATTAACCTTTGGGTCGTAAACAGAAATATTAGCTTGTTCACTTAAGAGATGATCTGCCACATATATTGCCGCTGATTCTCGCGTATCATTAGTGTCTTTTTTAAATGCCCAACCTAACATACCTATTTTTTTTCCAGAAACCGTATTGTACAGTGTTTTTATTAAACGATCTGAAAAACGTCTTTTTTGATGGTCATTCATAATTATGACTTGTTCCCAATAATCGGCAACTTGGTTCAAATTGTAACTTTTTGCAATATAAACAAGATTTAAAATATCCTTTTGAAAACATGAGCCTCCAAAGCCGACCGACGCTTTTAGAAATTTGGAACCTATTCTGGAGTCCATTCCAATAGCCTTAGCAACTTCATTAACATTAGCTTCAGTATGTTCGCATAATTCTGAAATAGAATTTATAGAAGATATACGTTGTGCTAAAAAGGCGTTTGCGGTTAATTTAGACAATTCAGATGACCATACATTCGTTTTAAGTATTCTATCTTGAGGCACCCAACTACTATATATTTTAGCAAGACTCTCTATCGCCTCTTCTGATTCTCCTCCAATTAAAACGCGATCTGGGTTTAATAGATCTTGAATAGCTGTACCTTCCGCTAAAAACTCAGGGTTTGAAAGGATATCAAATTTAACACCACTACCTGAGTTATGCAATATACTTTTTATAGCTTCAGCAGTTCTAACTGGTAATGTAGATTTTTCAACTACAATTTTATCCGTTTTTGCAACTTCTGCAATATTTCTGGCACAAAGTTCAATATATTTCAAATCGGCAGCCATACCTTTTCCCTTACCATAGGTTTTAGTAGGCGTATTTACTGATATAAAAATCATTTCAGAATTAGCAATAGCTGTGTCTATATCTGTAGAAAAGAACAAATTAATATTTTTGTTTGCCTTTACAATTTCAGATAGACCTGGCTCAAAAATAGGTAATTTTGATAAATCTGAATCATTCCATGCTGCAATACGATCGGCATTAATATCAACTATTGTGATGTTTATATTAGGATTGTTTTTAGCTATAACTGCCATTGTTGGTCCACCTACGTAGCCAGCTCCAATACAACAAATATTTTTTATTAACATATATTTTTTTTAATTTTCATAATAATACCAAGTAACAGCTACTTTTAAACGACAGCTAAGATTAAATTTAAGGATTGTTTGCTTTTTTTTGCAGTAATTATCTTTCCTGTATGGTTAGTATCATTAGATTTTATAAGTTTAATACAGCAAATCTATGTAATTAATCGTTAAAAACAAGCGTTTTATCGATTATTTTAATAAAGGTAGTTAAATATTACTTGTCTCTACGAAATATACTATCATAGTGTTTGCTATAATTTATAATATTCAAGATGTAAATTGAGATAGTATATTTTTTTAATAAAATACGAATCTATAAATTTTCCCAGTACCATGAAACAGCTTCTTTTAAACCTTTATTTATGTTGTATTTTGGATTGTAATTTAATAGTCTTTTCGCTTTGTTAATAGATGCTAGAGAATGAGGGATGTCTCCTTTTCTGTTATCTCTATGTTTAATTTCTATGTTTTTTATTGTATTATCAAACTCGGAGAGGTACTCTTTTAATAAACTAGTTAATTCTAATAATGTAGTACGCTCACCATATGCAACGTTATAAACATTATTTAAAGCGTCTTGATTTTCTGTGGTAATAGCGCATATATTCATTTGGACAACGTTGTCAATATATGTAAAATCTCTAGAGTAACTACCATCTCCATTTATTATAGGCGATTCATGACTCATAAATTGTTGTACAAATTTAGGGATGACCGCAGCGTATGCTCCGTTTGGATCTTGTCGCCTTCCAAAAACATTAAAATAACGTAAGCCTATGGTGTTAAAGTTATAGGTTGTATGAAATATATCTGCATATAATTCATTAACATATTTTGTAATGGCATATGGAGACAAAGGTTTTCCTATAACATCTTCAACTTTAGGTAAAGCCTCATGATCACCATAAGTGGATGAGCTTGCAGCATAAACAAACCGTTGTACTTCAGCATCTCTAGATGCTACTAACATATTTAGAAAACCAGATACATTTACGTCGTTGGTGGTAATAGGGTCGTTAATTGATCTAGGTACAGAGCCTAGTGCTGCTTCATGTAATACATAATTTACTCCTTTACAGGCTTCATGGCAATCTTTTAAGTTTCTAATATCTCCTTCAATTAGTTTGAAGTTCGTGTTGCCTAAAAAAGGTAGAACATTTTTTTTATGTCCAGTAGAAAAATTATCTAAGCATACTACTTTTATATTATTATGAAGTAAGGTTTCACATAAATTGGATCCAATAAATCCTGCTCCGCCAGTTATTAATACTTTTTTGCCCGTAAGCGCTTTAATTTGTTCTTGTGTCATCTAAGATTTGGGTTTTATTTAATAGCTATGGCAAATATGTGAAAAATAAATGTGAAAAATTGTTTAAATTGGACTAAGACAACAATTTAAATGATAAAATTCATTTTTTGATAAAAAAACATCTCAAAAACAAGTTAAATAGCATTAATATTTTGATAAAATTGTTCAATGTTTTAAAACAACAGACATATTTGTTATTCCATTAATATTTATCGGGTAAAATTAATGTAAATGAAACGGATTCATATTAAGACATTTGAGTTTATCGTTTATTTACATAGAAAAACCGCTAACATGATGTTAAGAGGTATTTAACCGATTTTTATTACTCTTTTAGCGAAATAATAGGAATCTTTCTTTTTTGTCTAAAACAATTGTTAAATTTACACCGTAGAAATACAAAATTAAATTGATTAGTAGCATAATATTAATTTAATACAATTTTAAAAATTTGTTTTTATAGAATACTATTCTTTTCATTTTCCCTCATAATAAAAAGGTATTCAGTTAAAAAATAAATTAAGATGTATTAAAGAAATGATTAAAATTAATTTTGATTTTGTTTTTCATAAATATGAGAAGGGAAATTCACGAAAAAAATAAATTTGTAAATAAATTAAGTATAACAATATTGTTATGTTTAAATTATAATTAGATATTTAATGTTAACAAAGACTAAGATATATTTATCATCTCCGCACATGGGAGGTTCAGAACAAAAGTTTGTTAATGAAGCTTTTGAAACGAATTGGATAGCACCTCTTGGCCCTAATGTTAATAATTTTGAAAAGGATATTGAAGATTATATTGGTGATGGCGATTATCATGTAGCAGCATTAAGTTCTGGTACAGCAAGTATACATATTGCATTAGAGTTATTAGGTGTTACTAAAGGTGATGAAGTTTTATGTCAAAGCTTTACTTTTTCGGCTTCTGCAAACCCAATAATGTATTTAGGAGCAACACCTGTTTTTATAGATAGCGAAACCGATACATGGAATATATCACCTGAGTTATTAGAGATCGCTATTAAAGATAGAATTGAAAATAACATAAAACCTAAAGCAATTATTGCTGTTCATTTATATGGTATGCCATATAAAGCCAAAGAAATAAATACCATAGCAAGAAAATATGATATACCCGTAATTGAAGATAGTGCTGAAGCATTAGGGAGTACATATTTTAATCAATCATGTGGCACGTTATCGGATATTGGAATCTTATCCTTTAATGGTAATAAAATAATTACGACATCTGGAGGAGGAGCACTTATTACTAATGATTCTCAACTTAAAGAAAGAGCAGTGTTTCTTTCTACTCAAGCTAGAGATAATGCACCTCACTATGAGCATTCTACAGTTGGTTACAACTATAGAATGAGTAATGTTTTAGCAGGGATTGGTAGAGGTCAAATGGAAGTTATTGATGATAGAGTTGCTGCTAGAAGAAAAGTTTATGAGTTTTATAAAAATAATTTATCAAAATTAAATAACATCTCTTTTTTAGAAGAGCCAGAAGGTCTTTTCTCAAATAGATGGATTACTTGTATAAAGACCAAGTCATACGAACAAAGAGAAAAAATACGTTTGGCTTTATTAGAAGAAGATATAGAATCAAGGCCCCTATGGAAACCTATGCATATGCAACCCATTTTTAAAGATTATTTATCTTTTACAAATGGAACGTCCGAGAATTTATTTGACGTTGGTTTATGTCTCCCTAGCGGATCTAATTTAGATCAAAATGATTTAAATAGAATATTAAATGTAATTGCTAACACCCCTAAATTATGATCAAAAATTACTTTACCTACATCTCTCAAAGATATGCCTCAAAATGGTTAGTCTTTGGCATTGATTTGTCATTAATATTATTAACCTTTTTTACAGCTTATTTTGTAAGATTCAATTTTACGTTGGATTTTGATTTGAATCAGTTTTTAATTCAAATCCCTTTAATTCTTGTTATAGCCATTGGTAGTTTTTTTATAGTTGGTTCTTTTAAGAGTGTTATAAGGCATACTGGTTTTACTGATGTAGTAAATGTTTTTAAAGCTGTTTTATTAATGGTTTTTATTTCTATTGCATTTGTTTTATTAAATAGAGTTAGCAATATTTTACCAGGTTTTACAATCCCTCTTTCAATTATTGTAATGCACGCCTTGTTTAGTTTTGTTGTTCTTAGTGGATGTAGACTTCTTTTTAAGATTGCTTATAACCATTTAAAATGTAGTTTAATTTCAACTAAGAATGTTTTAATTTATGGAGCTGGAGATTCTGGTATAATTACTTATAATGCTTTGTTAAATAATACAAGTACTGAGTTTAATGTTATAAGTTTTATTGATGACGATGCAAAGAAGTGGGGGAAACTAATTAATGGAGTAAAAATATTACCATATTCAAAGATGAATAAGGAGTATATAGAAGATAACTGTATTGATGAAATCATCGTTGCTTCACAAAGTATAGATTCTGCAAAGATGATTTCTTTAGTAGATAATTTAACAGATTTAGATGTTAAGATTAAAAAAGTCCCTGCATTTGAAAAATGGATAAACGGTGAATTGAATACGAGTCAAATTAAACAATTTCAGATTGAAGATCTTTTAGGAAGAGCACCTATTCAAATTGATAATCCGAATCTTTTAAATGAGTTTAATGGAGAAACGGTATTAGTAACTGGTGCTGCGGGTTCTATAGGGAGTGAAATAGTTAGACAATTATCTAATTTTGATGTCAAGAATTTAATTTTAGTAGATCAAGCTGAATCTGCGTTATATGATGTGCAACAAGAATTAAAACAAAATAATAAATTTAATTTTGTAGCTATTGTTGCAGATATTCGTGATGGATTAAGGATTGATAGTATTTTTCAGCAATATAAACCAACAATGGCTTTTCATGCTGCTGCATATAAACATGTCCCTTTAATGGAGTCTTCGCCTTATGAAGCTATTAAAATTAATGTTAATGGAACGAAGTTACTTGCTGATACTGCGTCAAGATATAATGTTAAGAAATTTGTTTTTGTTTCTACAGATAAAGCGGTGAATCCAACTAGTGTTATGGGAGCAACAAAGAGAATGGCAGAAATGTATATTAGTTGTCTTCAAAAAGAAAGTAAAACAAAATTCATTACAACAAGATTTGGTAATGTTTTAGGATCAAATGGTTCTGTAATACCATTATTTAAAAAACAAATTGAAAATGGTAGCCCACTAACTCTTACTCACAAAGATATTACAAGATATTTCATGACTATTCCTGAAGCTTCTCAATTAGTTCTTGAAGCTGGAACAATGGGTAAAGGTGGCGAGATTTTTATATTTGATATGGGTGAATCTGTTAAAATTTATGATTTAGCTAAAAATATGATTAAGCTTTCTGGATTTAGATTCCCTGAGGATATTGATATTAATATTACAGGTTTGAGACCAGGAGAAAAATTGTATGAAGAACTTTTAGCGAATGGAGAGAATACACTGTCTACTTATCATAAAAAAATAATGATTAGTAAAACAAGAGAATTGGATTACGAAAAAATAAAATCTGATATAGAAGAACTTTGTATTACTAATCGTTTTCAAAATAATAATATTGTAATGAAAATGAAACGATTAATACCTGAGTATAAATCAAACAATTCAGATTATGAACGATTTGACAAACGTGTTCAGATATATAAAAAAGCTAAAGGTATTGCTAGTTCTGAAAATACGAGCAAAACGATGTAGATCGTTATTCTTTTAACATTTAAATTTTTATTATCTTCCCAAATATTTATACAGACTCGTATGATTAATTATTTATACAAGCATTACATTACTTTAATAGTAGTCGTACTTTCTCTTTTATTGTCTTCATGTTATACAAAAAAAGATATTGTATATTTTCAAGATGCAAAAAATTTCGAAACCATAGTAGATACTGATACTTTTAAGGTGAAGCTTAAGATTGGAGATATATTAAGTATTAATGTATCCACACTGGATTTGGATGTTACTAAGCCATATAATATAGTTGAAGCCACAGGAGGAAATAACGGAGGAACACTCATAGATTATTTAATAGATGCAGATGGTAATATAGATTATCCAGTTTTAGGAAAAATAAAATTAGTAGGGCTATCTGTTGAAGAAGCCAAAGATCTTTTAAAAAAGAAGTTTGAAGAAGGTGATTTATTAGTGAATCCTGTAGTCATGATAAGAATAAAAAACTATAGGATTTCGATTTTAGGACAAGTGTCAAGTCCAGGTGTATACAATATTACAAGTGAACGTATTTCTATTTTAGAAGCTATTGCTAAAGCAGGGGATCTGAGTATTAATGGGCGTAGAAAGGATGTATTAGTTATTAGAGATTTTAATGGTACAAAAACGTATACAGATATCGATTTAACAAGTAAAGAAGTTTTTAATTCTCCCGTCTATTTTCTAACCCAAAACGATGTTGTTTATGTACGACCAAACAAAGCTGCTATTAGTAGTGCTTCAGGTGATTCAAGAATTGGTTTAATTTCATCATTTATTTCAATCATAGCTACGGCTGTAATTTTATTAACAAGGTAAATTTTTGTAATGGAAAACGGTTTAGGAAGTACAGGTAATAGCCCAAAATTTAATTTAAAAAAAATAATAGCGCTATATACCAAACAATGGAAGTGGTTTTTGCTGAGCGCTATTATATTTGTTTCTCTGGCGTACGTATATTTAAGATACACCACTCCTGAATATTTAGCATCGTCTAAAATTATGCTGTTGAGTGAAGGTGATGATGGAGCGAGTGATATTTTTAAAGGATTAGGAGTTACAGGTGAATCTGAATCGGCCACTGTTGAAGATGAAGTCTTAGTCTTTAAATCTCGGATTGTTTTAAAGAATGTAGTTGAAAAATTAGGTTTAAATATTCAATACTTCACTAAAGGTGTTGTATTGGAAACAGAAATGTACAAAACGCCTCCAATCACTGTTAATGTTATCGCTGTAGATTCTTTATCAAATTCGATAAGGTCTAATTTTTATATTGGTGTGATTTCAAAAGATAAATTTCAATATCGATTGTCTGAGGAAGGTGTTTCGACGGAGGCCTTATTTGGCGAATCTATCGAAACCTATTTTGGTAGTATTGTAATTTCACCTGTTTCAGATAAAAAAATAAAAAATTGGATTGGTAGAAATATACGCGTTAAGATATCAAATATTGTTGATGTTGTTGAAAATTTAAGAAATAGAGTAGGTGTTTATTCTTCTAAAAATTCATCAAAAATTATAACAATAAGTTTACAAGATCGAGTTGTTCAAAAAGCTAAGGAAATTATCAATACTCTTGTAATAGAATATGATAAATACACATCGGAAACTAACAATAGAAAGTCTGAGGGTACGGCAAAACTCATAGATGAGCGTATTGATCGAATTTTTTTAGATTTAGAAAATGTAGATGAGAGCATAGCACGTTTTAAAGTCAGTAATAAAGTAACTGATGTTGGGTCTCAAGGAAGCCAATTTATGAATCAAAGTTTTCAGAACGAGCAAGCAACCGATGATATCAAGACCCAATTAAAACTATTGAATTTCACTAAGGAACGATTGTCAAGTAGTTCCGATTCCTACCAAAGTATACCTACAAATTTAGGAGATACATCTATAAGCACACTATCTAATCAATATAATCAATTAATAGCTCAAAGAGATAGTAAATTAAGGAGTGCGGGGGCTAAAAATTCAGTTGTGTTGCAATTAAGTCAGTCTATAGATAATATTAAAAGTAATTTGTCTCAAAATATCAACGCTACTATTAGAACTTTAAATATTCAATTAAATAGTTTGCAAAATCAATATCAAAGTGTAAGCACTAAAATTAGTTCGGTTCCTGGACAAGAAAATAAATTAAAGTCTATAGAACGCAGCCAAGGTATTAAAGAAGCTATTTATTTATATTTACTTGAAAAAAAGGAAGAAGCTATTATATCGCAAACAGTAACATCTTCAAATGTCAAAGTAATAGATCCTGCGTATTCTTATGGTCAAGTATCTCCGAATGGTAAAATTTTATACATTGGTGCGTTATTTTTTGCATTAGTTATCCCTTTTGGTTTTATATATACAAAAGATTTATTAGATACCAAAATTCATAACAAAGAGGATTTACAAAAAGAAGTAAAAAATATTACTATTTTAGGAGAAATTCCAGAAGTACTAGGGAAAAAGAAAAGTACTAGGGAAAAAGAAAAGTACATTAATAAAGAAAAATGATAGGTCTATTTTATCGGAATCATTTAGAATTATCAGAACGAACTTTGATTTTGTAAAAAGAGGTAGAGATAATGAAAGTAAAGATTATGATAATGTAATATTTGTAACCTCTACAATTAATGGTGAAGGAAAGTCTTTTTTCTCTATGAATATGGCGGTTACTTTAGCTAATTCTAATAAGAGAGTTTTGCTAATTGGCGCAGATATTAGGAACCCTCAAACGCATACTATTCTAAAAGATCAAAAAAATAATCAGATTTCAAAAATTGGACTAACAGAATTTTTAGTTGATAAATCTATAATAGTAGGAGAAGCTATTAATACTTATGATATTAATGATAACAAGATTGACATTATGTTTTCTGGTAAAGTGCCTCCGAATCCTGCAGAGCTTTTAATGAATGACAGAATGAAGTTATTATTTGGTAACGTTTCAGAACAATATGACTATGTAATTGTTGATACAGCACCTTCTATGCTAGTAACAGATACGTTATTAATTAGTCAGTATGCTGGTCATACTATTTATTTAACTCGTGCAGGATATACAGAAAAAGAAATACTTAATTTTGCTAAAGAATTACATGAAAATAATAAACTTAACGGTATGATGTTAGTTGTTAATGACGTAAAGCAATCCAACTTTGGTTACGGAGCAAAATATGGTTATTATGGCGCTTCAGAAAAGAAAGGCTGGTTTAAAAGAAAAGCTTAGTTACTTTTAAAATTAAAGAACAGAAAACGTTTTTGTAGTATTTTCAATTACTTTAAGAACGTTTTTTTTATGCTTATTATTTATTATAATCTTTGATAGACTTTTTATATGATTCATGTGATGCGTGTCTGTACCTACAAAATCTATCAAATTCTCCTCTAATAAAAACGCTCCAATTTTTTGTGTTCCTTTTCCATAGTATTCACTTAAGGATAATAGATTAAGTTGAAAAAAGCAACCTAAACGTTTTAATTCCTTGTAGTATTCTTTTTTATTATGATAAAAAGAATACCGCTCTGGATGGGCGATTATTGGTGTAAAATCTTTCATTTTAATCTTAAATATAATTTCTTCAAGATTTATTGGTGGTTGAAAATAAGACATCTCAACCAAAACGTATTTCTCTTTTAAAGGGAAGATATTATTTTGATCTAATAACATAGAGAAATTATCATCCATCATATATTCGGCAGAAGGATTAATAGGAATCTTTTTTAAAGGACCATAATTAATTGCTTCCAGTAAAACTTGAAACGAATCACCTATGCTTTCATCATCATTAAGATATAAATCTTGCATAATGTGTGGTGTCGCTATAAATTCTCTTATGCCTAAGTCTTGTAATCCTTTTATAATGTTAATTGAATCTTCAACGTTTTTCGCTCCATCGTCAATTCCTGGAAGGATGTGACAATGCATATCAACAAAGTTTTCTAGTAAATCTCTTAAGTATTGTTTTTTTGAGAAAAAATTTAGCATGTTCAAATTTAGAATTAATAAAACAAAATTGTTCTACTAATATCAAAAAATATGAATAGTAAAAATAAGGAAATACGCTTTATTCTTCTTCGTCTTTAAATAAAGTAGGTTCAATTAATTTATGATCAGCATCTACAATAACATTACCAAGGCTATTAACTTCAAAAGAGTCATTATTAAAATTAGACATGGTATAATGCAGTTTACTACTCACTTTAACTAAATAAATAGAATCCTTAGTTTTAATTTCAACAGCTTCAATGGTTTCATTGTGATGATTATCGAATATGATAATATCATTATCGCCATAGCCGTCAGGGAATTTTTCTGTTAGACGAAGCAGAAGCTCAGGTGTTAATTTCTTGTAATCAACAATAATTCTTTTCATAATAAAAATTTTGGTTGATAATTTACTTTATTGACGTTATACTAAACAAGACGCCTTTTATAAAGTTACAAAATATTTTTATTCAAAAAATTAATTTTTATAAAATTTAAAGGAATCTAGAATAAGGCTATCATCAACTTTGCAATCAATTACAGGTTCACCAATACCTTTTAATAGAACAAAATTAATATTTCCGTGATTGTTTTTCTTGTCGTACTTAAGCAATTCTATTATTGGAGCATAATCACTTTCATCAATAGTTACTTTACCATAATAATTAGATAGTATTTCTTTGATGCTATTAGTTGTTTCTATGGGTAAATCAACAATTTTAGTTGATAAATAGCAAGCTAACACCATACCAATGGCTATAGCTTCACCATGTAAAAGTGCTGTTTTGTTAGGGTTACTTAAAAAATAAGATTCAATGGCATGACCTAGTGTATGTCCAAAATTCAGTGTTTTTCTTAAACCATTTTCTCGCGGATCTTTATCTACAACATCCTTTTTAATTAAAACAGACTCGTAAATTAAAGTATCTAAATCGTCAATAGTCAGAGTGTTTAAATCTGTAAATTTATTCCAATACGATTCGCCAGTAATTAAACCATGTTTTAGCATTTCAGCTAAACCAGAACGCATTTGGTTTTGAGGTAAAGTGTTTAAATATTGCGTATCTATTAATACGATATCTGGAGTACTAATAATTCCAATTTGATTTTTTAAATGACCTAAATCTACCCCTGTTTTTCCTCCAACAGAAGCATCTACCATTGATAATAGTGTCGTAGGGATGTTTATATAGGCAATACCACGCTTAAATGTAGAAGCAACAAAACCGCCCATATCTGTGATTACGCCACCACCAACATTAATTAATAAACTTTTTCTATCGGCATCTAAATCAGATAGTGTATTCCAAACACCAAGGCAAGTCTCAATTGTTTTATTAATTTCACCCTCTTCAATTTCAATTATTTCTATGACAACGTCCGTTTCAAGTTTTTCCAAGAAATATGGTAAACAAAGTTCATGCGTATTGTTATCAACTAAAATAAATATTTTAGAGAAGTTATTTTTGTTTAAGTGTTCATTTACAGAAGGATAACACGCTTCATTGAAATGAATAATACCATTGTTTGCTGTAATAGAATTCATGAAAAAAGTACAAATATTTTAAGGCAGTGAAATTAAGGAGTTTTTAGATAAAATAGTAACTTAGCGCCAATTAAATTCACATATTTTTAAAATGATTACAGCACAAATTTTTGAAAATACAGAGGTCGCATTTTCTCTTAAATCAGATTCAGAGTTAGAACGCGCTTATTTTTTGTTCAAAATGATATCTATAGAACCATTAGTTCGAATTGGTACAGCAGCAACAAATTTTGCTATTAAAGCACATTTACCCATCGAAGGTTTAATTAGATCTACTGTTTTTGATCATTTTTGTGGCGGTATAAACGAAGAAGATTGTTTACCTGTAATTAATAAAATGTTCGATAAAGGCGTCTGTTCGGTTTTAGATTATTCTGTTGAAGGAAAAGAAAGTGAAGATGAATTTGATGCTGCAATGAAAAAAATATTGAAGATTATTGATTTTGCTAATGAAAAAGATTCGATTCCTATTGCCGTTTTTAAGCCAACTGGATTTGGTCGTTTTTATTTATATGAAAAGTTGGGTAGAGGTGAAAATCTAACTGAGAAAGAACAAGATGAGTGGAATCGAGTGATTAATAGGTTTGACCTTGTTTGTAAAAAAGCAAAGGAAAGTGATGTGGCCGTTTTAATTGATGCCGAGGAAAGTTGGATGCAAGATGCTGCTGATGATCTGGTAACAGATATGATGGAAAAATATAATAAAGAAAAGCCTATAGTATATAACACATTGCAAATGTACAGGCACGACAGGTTAGATTTCTTAATTACACAACATGAACGCGCTAAAAATAAAGGTTATTTTTTGGGTTTTAAAATGGTTAGAGGCGCTTATATGGAAAAGGAGAATGAAAGGGCTATTGAGAAAAACTATGCATCACCCATATGCAAAAATAAATTTTCTACCGATGAAAATTTTAATAAAGGCGTAAAATACATGCTCAATCATTTAGATGCTATGTCAATTTTTGCTGGTACACATAATGAAGACAGCTCTTATTTATTAATGAATTTAATGTCAGAGCTTGGATTGAGTAATAACGATAGTCGTATTTGGTTTGGGCAGTTATACGGAATGAGTGACCATATCAGTTATAATTTAGCAAACGAAGGATACAATGTTGCTAAATACATGCCTTTTGGACCAGTAAAAGATGTGATGCCGTATTTAATTAGAAGGGCAGAAGAGAACACATCTGTCGCAGGGCAAACTGGTCGTGAATTGGCATTACTTGGTAAAGAGAAAAAAAGAAGAAAGGCTTTAGGTTAATACGTTCAATAAATCAGATTTTATTTTATCAATATTTTTTTGAAACATGAGTTTCTCTAAAAATTCAAAATCTATAGTTTTAGGGATATCTTGCTGTTTCACGTATAATATGCCTTTGTTTTTTGTTTGTATTAATACTTCCGAGTTAGAAATAATATCTTCATGAAGCTTTTCTTCAATATTTATACTGATAAAATACCGAGATACTTTTTTATTTCTAATAGTAATTTGATTATTTTCTTTTATTTGTTTTAAAAATAAAGGCATTACTGAGCCATTAGAACCAAAAATATTACCAAACCGAACAATTAAAAAATCAATTTGAGAATTCCCCTTTAAGTTTTGCAAGTAGTTTTGGGCAATAGCTTTTGTTATTCCTATAATACTTTTTGGGTTTACAGTTTTATCTGTGGAAATAAAAACAAATTTTTTAGTTTGATGTTTTACGGCTAAATCTGCTAATAATTTTGTTCCAAAAACATTCAATCTTATAGCTTCATAAGGATGTTTTTCCATCAATGAAACATGTTTATAAGCTGCTATATGAAAAACAATACTAGGCTTGTATATCTCGAAAATACTTTCCATGACATTCGTGTCTCTAATATCTGCTAAAACAAAATGAACATTTTTATCATGAGAGCCTTCAAATTCTTTTTGAAGAAAATATAAAGGAGATTCTGCATTATCTATTAATATTAATTTCTTAAAATCGCTGTTTAATAATTGTTTTACAAGCCCGCTACCAATAGTACCAGTAGCCCCAGTAATTAAAATAGCATCATTTTTAAAGTTAAAACTTAATGCACTCGATGATTTCTTATTGTTTGAATTGAGTAATCCAGATTCATCTAATAAGTTTTGAATGCGATTAACTGTAGATTTATTCATTTTATGAACTAAATGATGGTGAAATATTACTTACTGATTATCATAATGTTACTTAGTTAGTTAGTTATATGATAAGTTAGAAATTTAAGAATAAAAAAATCCAATTCTAAACGCCACAAATTTTGTTGATTTTAATAAAAAATGTCTAATAAAATAAAGGCTTTAAAGTGCCTATTTTATTAAAACACGAATTACAGTCTTAAAAATAAGTTTTAAATCTAAGAAGAAGGATCTCTTTTTAATATATGTTTTATTATAACTCAGCTTATCTGGAATAATCGTGTTGATATAATATTTTTCAGGATTTTCGGCCTTTTTAAGAAGTTCAACTTCGTTTCTATATTCTAAAGAAGCCAATCCTGTTATACCTGGTCTTACAGATAAAATTATTAAATCCTCTTTTTTATAAAAATCGACATAGTATCTTAGTTCAGGTCTTGGTCCAACAAAACTCATATGGCCAAGTAAAACATTTAAAAGCTGTGGGAATTCATCAATTTTATAACGTCTTAGAAAATAACCAACTTTTGTTACTCTAGAATCCCTGTTACCAATGGTTAAAAGTCCTTTTTTTTCGGACTTGGTATGCATGGTTCTAAATTTAAAAATATTGAAATCTGTATTGTTTTTGCCAACGCGATTTTGAATGAAAAGAATAGGACCTTTGGAATCCATTTTAATAATTATAGCAATAAAAATTAATAACGGTGCAATAATTATTAAGACCAATAAGGCTAAAATAAAATCGAAACTGCGCTTAATCATTATTCAATAACCATATTAAGAATGGTTGCTATACTATCACAGTTTTCAATAGTTAGAATAATGTCTTTTTCCTTATAGTTACCTTCAACATTATAAATGCCGCATGGTTTTTGACGGGTATTACTATTTGAAAAATTAATATCACCTTTTTTTAGTATGTAAGCGATAGCAATAGTATCCATTTCTTTTGAAGCCAATTCTTGTTTAAAATTAGGACTATGAACAATCTTTTTTGAGTTGATGTTTTTCAAAACCCGAGCATCAGGCCCGTAGCTGCAAGATGTTTTTTTTCCGTTAAAAAAGAAAGCTAAAATGACAAGTCCAATTGAAAAACCTCCTAAGTAATAACCTATACGTTGTATTAATTTCATTAATTTATTTTAAAAAACTAGCATGTTTTACATCCATTTAAAATATCAACAAGTTTATATCGCTGTAATTTAAATCGAACCAATCCCCAACAGATTTACTAGTTAGAATACCGTGGTAAAAGTACAACCCATTTTTTAAACCTTTATCAAATCTTAAAGAATTTTCTATACCACCATCTTCGGCTATTTTTAATAAATATGGCGTGAAAATATTACTAATTGAAACAGATGCTGTTCGCGAATAACGTGCTGGAATATTGGGCACACAATAATGGATAACACCATGTTTTATAAACGTTGGTTTTTTATGTGTAGTAACTTCACTGGTTTCAAAACAACCACCCATATCTATGCTAACATCAATTATGACTGATCTTTTTTTCATGTTTTCAACCATAGTCTCTGTAATAACAATAGGTGATCTGTTGGTGCCTCTAACAGCGCCTATAACTACATCACAGCGTTTTAAAGCTTTAGTTAAGTTTTTGGGTTGAATGGTAGAGGTGTAAAGTTGTCTACCTAAATTGGTTTGAACTCTCCGCAATTTGGTAATTGAGTTATCAAAGACTTTAACATTTGCACCTAGACCAATAGCACTTCTTGCTGCAAACTCTCCAACAGTTCCAGCTCCAATAATAACAACCTCAATAGGAGGGACGCCGCTTATGTTACCTAGCATTAGTCCATTGCCATCTTTATTATTTGACAAGAGTTCTGCCGCAACTAAAACAGATGCCGTTCCTGCAATTTCACTTAAAGATCTAACTGCGGGATAGCTGCCATCTGCATCTCTTATAAATTCGAATGCTAAAGCTGTAACGCGTTTAGCTGCTAAAGCTTCAAAATACTTTTTTGATTGTGTTTTTATTTGTAAAGCTGAAATTAAAATGGCTTGCGGGTTTAAAAGTTTAATCTGCTCAATACTAGGTGGTTCTACTTTTAAAACCATGGGGCAAGCAAAAACTTTGGCTGTATCTTTAGTTATTTCTGCGCCAGCCTCACTATAATCTTTATCACTAAAACTTGCGCCACTACCAGCACCAGATTCTAATAAAACGCGATGTCCATTGCTAACTAAAGCCGATACGGCATCTGGAGTTAAACAAATGCGTTTTTCCTGGTAAGCTGTTTCTTTTGGAATGCCTATAAATAGTTCTCCTTTTCGTTTATATATTTCTAGAGTTTCTTCTTGTGGTAAAAGTTGTTCTTTTGTGAAAGGAGACAATGGTTTTGACATGCTTTGTTTTTTTAATAAAATTGAAATTACGAATATTTTTTTAATTTCCTAAAATAGAAATCAATTTATACGATTCATTTTTTTTAAATAGTAAGATGTTTTTTCATAGATTATATGGGTTTACCTTACTGTATTTTAATTTAAAAGAATTAATTTTGTAAGTACGACTTTATATATGAAAATTATCAAACTACCTTATTTTATTTTATTCTTTTTTTCAACGTTTTGTTATTCGCAAAGTTACAGCATTAGAGGTGTTTTGCAAGATGATAACAAGCAACCCATCGCATTCGCGAATGCGATATTAGTTGATTTAGAAGATATCAATATTGTAAAAGGAACTATTACTAATGAATCAGGATATTTTACCCTTGAAAACTTAAAACCTGGGGCGTATATATTTAAAATTAGTTTTTTAGGTTTTAAAGAATATACAACTAGAGTAGAATTAGATAGAACTATTAATTTTGAAGTCATAACACTTAAAGAAACACCACAAGAACTTAATGGTGTTACTGTAATAGCTAAACGACCAACCATTAAGCGTTTGGTAGATCGTACCGTATTTAATGTTGAGAATTCTACATTGTCTAATAACAATGTTTTGGATGTATTGAAGCATACACCAGGTGTTTTAATTAATAATGATAAAATAACAGTTAAAAACACAACGCCGACAATCTATATAAACGATAGGAAAGTACATTTGTCAGCTGAGGAGGTGAAGCAATTACTAGAAGGAACCCCTGCGAATAACATTAAATCTATAGAGGTTATAACAAACCCACCAGCTAAATACGAAGCTGAAGGTGGAGCGGTTTTAAACATAGTAACGAGTAAAAATATAATTGCAGGTTATAACGGAAGTATTTTTGGTAATTATAAGCAGGGTAGCGAGTTTCCTAAATACGCTATAGGTACAAGTCATTTTTTTAAAACAAAAAAGTTAAACACATATTTAAACTATAATATTAGTCCTAGAAAAGATTTTATAGATAATAATGAATTTATAAATTTTGTAAATGATGATGCTTTAGAGATTTCTAGTTGGGAAACGGATTTTAAAAAAACTCAAGAAACAACTAATCAAAATATTAATACCAATATTGATTATCAAATAAATGATAATAATAGCCTGGGTTTTGCTGCTAACATTTTGGTAAAACCTAGAGAAAATTCTAAAACTAACACGAATTCTGAAACTTTGGTGTTTGGGTCGAATCAAGCTCTCGATTCTACATTTAACACCTCAAACCGTTTAGTTGAAGAAACCTTTAATTTGGCTTTTACGTTAGATTATTTGCATAAGTTTGATAACGAAGGCGAACAAATCAGTGGAAGTTGGCATTATACTAATTATGATTTTTCAAATTTTCAAGATGTAAATACGGGGTATTTTTTACCAAATGCTGATGTGTCGTTTCGAGATAATAAGTTTCAAACCTTTTCTAGTCAAAAAATAAAAATTTATACCAGTCAAATCGATTATGAATTACCTATTAACGATTCAGCATTATTTGAAGCCGGAGCAAAAATTTCTAATATTAATTCAGAAAGTATTTTAAATCAATTTACTTTCGAAAATGATATAAGAATGGAGGACTTACAAAATTCTGATACGTTTTTATATGATGAAACCAATTATGCGGGATATTTAAGTTATGCTAAAGATTGGAGCTCTTGGAGTTTAAAGTCTGGTCTTCGAATTGAATACACGGATATAAAAGGTAATTCATTATCTGTAAATGAAATTAATAATAATGATTATGTAAAGTTTTTTCCATCAATTCATTTATCAAAAAAAATAAAAAATGATAATGAATTGTATTTTAATTATAATAAAAGGATTTATAGACCTAGTTATAGTCAATTAAATCCTTTTAAGTATTTTATTAATGATAATACTTTTTTATCTGGAGACCCTAATTTAGTACCTCAAATAGATGATAATTTTACTATAGGTTATATATTTAGTGAAGACTATAATTTCGAATTATATTATAGAAATGAATCTAACCCCATTCTTTTAGTTGTTTTTCAAGATAATGTCAATAACTTGATTAAATACGCTAATACAAATATCGATAGAAGTGTTTCTTATGGAGTAGATTTTAGTGTATATAAAAAGTTGTTTAGTCATTGGAATTTTAGTGCGGTATCTTCGTTGTTTTATTATGATAATCAATTCAAAGGTATTGAAAGCGATAATGTTCTTTTTACATCAAGTAAATGGACGTCGTATTTACAATTAATTAATTATTTTTCTTTTTTAAAGGATAAAAGTTTAAATATAGATTTGTCTTATATTTATATTTCTCCATGGGCAGAAGGGCCTTCTGTATTGAGTACTAGATCTAGCTTAGATATTTCTTTACGCAAAACACTTTGGGATAATAGAGCTTCTCTTAGTATTGGGGTGATAGATGTTTTTAATAGATATAATTTCACTGAAACCAGTAGATTTTTAAATCAAGATATTGTAATAAACTCTAGAAAAGAAAATAGATTGTTTGTCCTAGGTTTTAATTATAAGTTTGGAAATTATAGATTAACTAACAGTGAAAAAGAAACTAATATTGAAGAACGAAATAGGATAACTAATAAAGATTAAAAATATTGAGATATTTTCTCCCAAAAACTTTTAGGGGATATTTTCAATTCATCCTCTAATTCTTGCATCGATTTATTTGCCTCATTAACAGTATTAAATATTTTAGCTCTAATTAAATAAATAGAAGGTATAATAGCTGCCATGATAGGTATTAAATAAATTAATTGGTTGCTATCAACATGCTCTGCGTCTTTATTTATTACATCAAAAATCTGATAGGCATACATTGCTATAGGAACTAATAAAGCGTGATACCACCAATGTCTACATGTGAAAAACCATAAAAACAATAGATATAAAGGAACTAGTTTACCTAATAGAACCCAAACAGCAACACCTGCATTATTATAATAACCGCTGTTGTATTTAAATAAAAAAGTGTCCCAAACTTCTACGTCTGGGACACTTTCGTGTAAGTAAAATAAATAAGGCGTTATAGCTATTAACGTTGCTATAACACTACCTGTAGATATTAATTTTCTACCTTCTAATGTCTTTTTTTGCGACTTTAACTCCATCAATGTTGAAATTGTTTACCGCTTGAGCTGTAAATAACACGCCTCCGAATATTGCAATTGCAATTAAATACTTTTTAGTTTTCATAATGTAAGGGATTTAATTAATTAATATATCCCAAAAGTAATTACTAACTGTACTGAAGAAACTGGTTAAATGTTAAAATTATGTTAAAAACAATAATTTTGTAAATTTCCGTTGAGGCTTTTCCGTAAATCTTCAGTTTCGGAAGTGATTTGTTGTTATTTATTTATGTTTTTCAAGCAATTTGGTTTTGTTTTCCTGGTTCATACTAAGCTTTAATGTTCTCGTTTTGTCATCATTTAATGTCAAATCAATCCTATTAAAACGATCTGGTAAAATATCTTTTGCGATTTCTGGCCATTCTATAATAGACCAGTTATTAGAATATAAATAATCTTCTATTCCAAAATTGTAGGCTTCTTCAATATCGTTTATTCGATACAAATCAAAATGATATATTAAAGAATCTACAGTTTTATATTCATTAACGATAGAAAAAGTAGGACTACTAACATCGTCTGCGCAACCTAACGCCTTTACAATAGCCTTTATTAGTGTTGTTTTACCAACACTCATATCCCCATAAAGTAATAAGGTTTTAGTGCTAACATTTTCTATAAGTTGCTTAGCAACAGATTCTAATTCATTTAATGTGTATACTATTTCCACAATATCATAAAAATATTTATACAATAATAATCATATTAAATGATAAAAACTAATAAAAACACGTACTTCATCGGTGTTTTGTGTTTTTTACGGATTATTTCGGATTGAAGACTACAAATGGAATAATCATTTCTTCAAGAGAAACCCCGCCATGTTGATACGTATTTCTAAAATAACTAACATAGTGATTATAGTTGTTTGGATAGGCAAAAAACGAGTCGTTTTTCGCAAAAATATAAGAACTACTCATATTAATCGTTGGCAAATGCGCCTCTTTTGGATCTTTTAGTGCCAATACATCTTTAGAGTCATAAGTTAAACTTCGGCCAGTTTTATAGCGTAAATTTAAACTGGTATCTCTATCGCCTATAACTTTCGATGGGTTTTTAACATTAATAGTCCCGTGATCTGTAGTTAATATCAATTTAAATCCAAGCGCTTGTGCTTGATGTATCATTTCTAAAAGTGGAGAGTTTTTAAACCAACTCAACGTTAAAGATCGATAGGCTTTGTCGTTTGAAGCCAATTCTTTTACGACTTCCATCTCTGTTTTAGAATGCGAAAGCATATCTACAAAATTGTAAACGATTACAGTAAGGTCGTTGTCCTTTAAACCTTTAAAATTGTCAGCCAATTTTTTTCCTGTTTTTAAATTTGTGATTTTATAATACTCATATTTTAAATGATTTAAGCTTAAGCGTTTCATTTGCGACTCTAGAAATTCAGATTCAAATAAATTTTTGCCACCTTCATCCGTATCGTTTTTCCAGTATTTAGGAAATAACTTTTCCATATCACTAGGCATCAACCCCGAAAAAATGGCGTTTCTTGCATATTGAGTCGCAGTAGGGAGTATGCTGTAAAAGGCTTCTTCCTTTTCCTTTTTATAATAGTTGTTTATAATCGGTTCAAAAACTTTCCATTGATCATATCTTAAGTTGTCAACAACAACTAATAATGTTGGTTGTTCTTTACTTAACTCTGGCGCAATCTTATCTTTAAAAAGCGTGTGAGACATCACAGGAGCATCCGTATGTGGTTCGAACCAATCGGTATAATTCTTATCTATAAATTTACTGAATTGCATATTCGCTTCACTTTTTTGAGATTCTAAAATCTCAAACATTCCAATATCTTCAATGTCTTCAAGCTGAATTTCCCAATAAATAAGTTTTTGGTAAAGATTCACCCAATCTTCATAAGAATTGACCATAGCCAAATCCATTGCTATTTTCCTGAATTCTTGTTGGTAGTTAGACGTCGTTTTTTCTGAAATTAATCGCGAATGGTCTAAATTCTTTTTTAAACTCAGTAAAATTTGATTTGGGTTTACGGGTTTAATCAAATAATCAGCTATTTTATTTCCAATAGCTTCTTCCATAATATACTCTTCCTCACTTTTAGTGATCATCACCACAGGAAGATTATCTTGTTTTTCTTTAATTTCATTTAAAGTTTCAAGCCCAGTTAATCCTGGCATATTTTCATCTAAAAAAACAATATCAAAGTTGGTGTCGTCTAAAATGTCAATAGCTTCGGTACCACTATTACACGTTGTAACGTTATAATTCTTTTTCTCAAGAAATAAGATGTGTGGTTTCAATAAATCAATTTCATCATCAACCCAAAGTATTTTTATTGTATTCATTTAAATAAGTTTTGTTATCGTTAAGTACTATATATGGTGTTATTAATATTTATATTTGTGCTATAAATAATATTAAAATTTGAAGTTTGAACAAACTTAAAATATTAAACGACCCAATTTACGGATTTATTACTATTCCGAATTCTCTTATTTTCGATTTAATACAACATAAGTATTTTCAGCGCTTACGGCGGATTACCCAAATGGGCATGTCTTATTTGGTTTATCCTGGAGCGCATCATACACGTTTTCATCATGCTATTGGTTGTGTGCATTTAATGCAGCAAGTGGTTAACGTGCTTCGTTTTAAGGAGGTTACAATCTCTAAAGAGGAAGAAGAGGCATTATATATTGCTATTTTATTGCATGATATTGGACACGGTCCATTCTCGCATGCTATGGAGCATAGTATTGTAAATGGGGTCTCTCATGAGCAAATTTCGCTTCTGTTTATGGAGAAATTGAACACCGAATTTAACGGAAGTTTAACGCTTGCCATCCAGATTTTTAAGGGAGAATACCACAGGAACTTCATGCTTCAATTAATTTCTGGACAATTAGATATTGATAGAGCCGATTATTTAAAACGCGATAGTTTTTATACTGGAGTAGCAGAAGGTAATGTAAATAGCGAACGTTTAATTACAATGCTTAATGTTGTTGATGATAATTTAGTTATTGAAGAAAAAGGGATCTATAGTGTAGAAAAATTTATTATTGCTAGACGTTTAATGTACTGGCAAGTTTATTTGCATAAAACAGGATTGGCTGCCGAACAATTGTTAATACGGGTTTTAAAGCGTGCTAAAGAGTTAAATAGTAATGGAACAAAATTACACGCTAGTAAAGCATTACAGTTTTTCTTAGATAATGAAATTGCTATTGAGGATTTTAATGATGACACTTTAAATTTATTTTCTGCTTTAGATGATTTCGATGTGATTTCTGCAATGAAAGAGTGGATGCATCATGACGATTTTGTGTTAAGTCATTTATGTGAAATGATTATTAATCGGAATTTGTTGAAAATTAAGGTTAAAAATAAGAAAATAAAAAAGAAACACCTTGAAGCTCATATTGAAAAACTGATGCAAACACATCATATAAATAGGGTTGAAGCCGAGTATTTTGTTTTTACAGGTCGCATTTCTAATCAAGCGTATCATTTAGAAACTCAGAACATTAATATTTTACATAAATCGGGTAAAATACAAGATATTGTTAAGGCTTCCGATCAACTAAATCTTAAAGCGTTATCAAAACCAGTGACTAAATACTATTTATGCTATCCTAAGTAGAACTTGTAATGAGCTGTTTATTATCCTTTTATGTCGTATTTTAGATGTTTTGCTATAGCGTATTTAAGAGGTGTAAATGAATTAAACCATAATAGGTGAAAAGTACATGGAAAACTTTAACACATTTTTCCTATTTTTGCGTTTATCAAACAAAAAACAACTAAACAAACAGTGTGAAATTCACAGCGCAACAAATAGCGGGAATTTTAGAAGGCGATATTGTTGGTAACCCCGACATAGAAGTATCAACACTTTCTAAAATAGAAGAAGGCTCTGAAGGTTCTCTAACCTTTTTAGCAAACCCCAAATACACATCACATATATATTCTACCAAAGCGTCAATAACTATTGTTAACAAGACATTTGTTCCTGAAAACGATATTGATACCACGTTAATTAAAGTAGACGATGCTTATTTAGCATTTTCTAAAATATTAGAATATTATAATTCAGTAAAACTTAATAAGGTAGGCATAGAACAACCTTCATTTATATCAGAATCTACTAAACATGGCGATAATATCTATGTTGGTGCTTTTAGTTATATAGGAGATCATGTTACTTTAGGTGAGAATGTTAAAATTTTCCCTAGTGCATACATTGGCGATAATGTCATTATTGGAGATAATACCATTGTCTTTGCAGGAGCTAAAATTTATTCGGAAACTGTAATCGGAGATAATTGTGTCATCAATTCGGGTTGTATTATAGGATCTGATGGTTTTGGTTTTGCACCAAACGAAGATGGAGGTTATAATAAAATACCGCAAATTGGTAATGTTATTATTGAAGATTTTGTTGATGTTGGTGCGGCGACTACTATAGATAGAGCAACTATGGGGGCTACTATAATAAGACAAGGTGTAAAGCTCGACAATCACATACAGATTGCTCATAATGTCGAGATTGGAAAAAACACTGTAATAGCAGCACAAACAGGAGTTGCTGGCTCTACTAAAATTGGAGAAAATTGTCAAATTGGTGGGCAAGTAGGTATCGTGGGACATATTACTATTGGAAATAATGTGAAAATACAAGCGCAATCTGGTATAGGAAGACATGTAAAGGACAACGAGGTGCTTCAAGGCTCTCCGGCTCTAGCATTAACTGATTATAATAAATCGTATGTGCACTTTAAAAACTTACCAAAGATTGTTAAAACTATAACTGATTTAGAAAAAAAATAAATGGCTATTATTAATACCGAAATCAAGCAAAAAACAATAGGTAAAGAAATCTCTTTAACTGGCGTTGGATTGCATACAGGAAAAAATGTAACATTAACTTTTAAACCAGCAGAAGCTAATTTTGGTTATGCTTTTAAACGAGTCGATTTAGAAGGTGAGCCTGTAATTGCAGCAGATGCTAATTATGTTACGAATACTCAACGCGGTACATGTTTAGAAAAAAATGGGGTTACCATTCAAACTTCAGAACATGTTTTAGCTGCATTGGTTGGATTAGATGTCGATAATGTTTTAATTGAACTTAATGAAGCTGAGCCTCCAATTATGGATGGTTCTTCAAAGTTTTTTGTTGAAGCTATAGAGAAAGCGGGCATCGTTGAGTTAGATGCTTTTAGAGAAGAGTTTGTTATTACTGATATTATATCGTATTCTGATGAAGAAACAGGGAGCGAAATTTTAGTAATGCCTTCTAAAGAGTATCAAATTACGACTATGGTCGATTTTGGAACTAAAGTTTTAGGAACCCAAAATGCGACTTTAAATCATATTTCAGATTTTAAAAGGGACATTTCGAACTCTCGTACGTTTAGTTTTTTACATGAAATTGAAATGCTACTTGAGCACGGATTAATAAAAGGTGGCGATTTAAATAATGCCATTGTTTATGTAGATAAAGAACTATCTCCAGAAACGATGGAAAAATTAAGAATTGCTTTTAATAAAGACAATATTGCTATTAAACCAAATGGCATTTTAGATAACTTGACATTGCACCATCCTAATGAAGCTGCTAGACACAAGCTTTTAGATGTTTTGGGCGATTTGGCTTTAATACGAACAAGAATTCGTGGTAAAATTATTGCTAATAAGCCTGGACATTTTGTAAATACACAGTTTGCAAAAAAAATGTCTAAAATTATTAAGAACGAAAGACGTAATAATGTTCCTAATATAGATTTAAATCAAGACCCCTTAATGGATGTTAATCAAATTATGGCTATGTTACCACATAGACAGCCATTTTTGTTGATTGACAAGGTTTTTGAGTTGACAGATAATTACGTTATAGCCATGAAGAATGTAACGATGAATGAACCGTTCTTCGCTGGTCATTTTCCTGGGGCACCAGTAATGCCAGGTGTTTTAATTGTTGAAGCTATGGCACAAACAGGAGGCGTACTTGTTTTAAATACCGTTCCAGATCCTGAAAATTATTTAACATTTTTCATGAAAATGGATAAGGTGAAGTTTAAAAGAAAGGTAAGTCCAGGAGATACTTTAATATTTAAATGTTCGTTAATAACACCTATTAGAAGAGGTATTTGCCATATGCAAGGTTATGCATATGCTAATGGGAAACTTTGTGCTGAAGCAGAACTTATGGCACAAATATCTAAAGTGAAATAAATTAGAGAGAATTAACAGAGCAATAGCTATTATTTTCTTTAAAATGAAAACCTTAGATTGCGAAAAGAGTTTTACCTCCTTATTAAAATAACATTATAAAAATGAATCAACCCTTAGCGTATGTGCACCCTGGTGCAAAAATTGCAAAAAATGTGGTTATAGAACCTTTTACAACTATTCATAACAATGTAAAAATTGGAGAAGGTACTTGGATAGGAAGTAATGTAACCATTATGGAAGGTGCTAGAATAGGTAAAAATTGTAATATTTTCCCTGGTTCGGTTATTTCTGCCGTGCCACAAGATTTAAAATATAACGATGAAGATACGACTGTCGAAATCGGAAATAATGTAACCATTAGAGAATGTGTTACCATAAATAGAGGTACAGCAGACAGGATGAAAACTGTTATTGGTGATAATTGTTTAATTATGGCGTATTGCCATATAGCACACGATTGTATCGTTGGTAAAAATTGTATTTTTTCTAATAATAGTACGCTTGCAGGACATATTACTGTTGGCGATTACGTTGTTTTAGCTGGTATGACAGCAGTACATCAATTTGTATCTGTTGGAAGTCATGCATTTGTTACTGGCGGATCTTTAGTAAGAAAAGATGTTCCTCCTTTTGTAAAAGCAGCGCGTGAGCCTTTATCTTATGTTGGAATTAATTCTGTTGGATTGAGAAGGCGTGGATATAGCACTGAAAAAATTAGAGAAATTCAAAATATTTTTAGAATTCTCTATCAAAAAAATTATAACAATACACAGGCTGCGGGGATCATTGAAGCCGAAATGGAAGCAACTCCAGAACGCGATGAGATTTTACAATTTATTAAGAATTCACATCGAGGAATAATGAAAGGATATTTTAAATCAAATTAAAATTATTTATTAGTCGCTTTAAAGCGATTTAACAACAAACAAAATATAGTTATGGCAAGTACAAGTGATATTAGAAACGGATTATGCATTCGATATAATAATGATATCTATAAAATAATAGAATTTCTACATGTGAAACCTGGTAAAGGCCCTGCATTTGTTAGAACAAAAATGAAAAGTGTAACAAATGGAAAAGTTTTAGATAATACATTTTCAGCTGGTCATAAATTAGATGATGTACGTGTAGAGACTCATAAATTTCAGTTTTTATATCATGATGGGGAATTTTTTCACTTTATGAATACAGAAGATTATTCTCAAATTCAATTATTAGAAGCTGCATTAGATAATCCTGGTTTAATGAAAGAAGGTCAGGTTGTTACAGTTTTAATTAATTCTGAAGATAACTCGCCGCTTTCTGTAGATTTACCTGCAAGTGTCGTTTTAGAAGTTACAGCAACAGAGCCTGGTGTTAAAGGTAATACAGCAACCAATGCAACTAAACCTGCAACTGTCGAAACTGGAGCTACTGTTAATGTGCCGCTTTTTATTAATGAAGGTGATAAAATAAAAGTTGAGACTGAAAAAGGGACTTACAAAGAACGTGTAAAAGAATAAATAAGTCGATGTTGTTTAGTATTTAGCAAGTGTTTTGTCCATTTGACTGAAAACTGAAGACTGAAGACTGAAGACTGATAAATGAAATTCCCTAAACCCTATACTTTAAAAGAAACCGCGCAATTAATAGATTGTACATTTGTTGGTGATGACAATTTTCCTGTTCTAGGCATGAACGAAATTCATGTTGTAGAATCTGGAGATATTGTTTTTGTAGACCATCCAAAATATTACGATAAAGCTTTAGAATCTGCCGCTACCATTATTCTTATTAATAAAGAAGTAGAGTGTCCAGAAGGCAAAGCACTTTTGGTTAGCGACGATCCTTTTAGAGATTTTAATACACTAACAAATCATTTTAAACCATTTCAATCAGCTAATAGTCAAATTTCAGCATCAGCTAAAATAGGTCAGAATACGATTATTCAACCCAATACTTTTATAGGTCATAATGTTGTTATTGGTGATCATTGTATTATTCATTCTAATGTGAGTATTTACGATGATGCAATTATTGGTAACCATGTTACTATTCATTCAGGGAGTGTTTTAGGATCTAATGCGTTTTATTATAAAAATAGACCAGATGGCTATGATCGTTTAAAATCTTGCGGACGTGTTGTAATCGAAGATCATGTAGATATTGGAGCAGCTTGTACTATCGATAGAGGTGTAACGGCTGATACTAGAATAAAAGAAGGCGCAAAAATAGATAATCAAGTACAAATAGGACACGATACCGTTATTGGTAAGAAGTCTTTAATAGCGTCTCAAGTAGGGATTGCAGGTTGTACCATTATTGAAGATGAAGTTGTTATTTGGGGGCAAGTTGGAATAACTAGTGGTGTTACTATTGGCAAAAAAGCGGTTATTTCGGCTAAAGCCGGAGTTAGTAAATCGTTAGAAGGCGGGAAGAGTTATTTTGGAATTCCTGCGGATGATTTCCGATCAAAATATAAAGAAATTGCAGCCATAAGAAAGATTCCAGTAATACTGGAAAAATTAAAACAAATCGAAAAAAAATAGATGTCTATTTTTTATGAAATTAAAATGAATTTTACTTTAAAAATATAATTCAAAAAATTACATTTGTTTAATTAAATTAATAAAGATAAATAATCTCATATGAGTGTTTTAGTAAACAAGGATTCAAAAATAATAGTTCAAGGTTTTACAGGTAGTGAAGGTACTTTTCACGCTGGTCAAATGATTGAATACGGAACAAACGTTGTTGGTGGTGTAACACCAGGTAAAGGTGGTCAAACACATTTAGATAAACCAGTTTTTAATACAGTGCAAGAAGCTGTAAATGTTGCTGGAGCAGATACAACCATTATTTTTGTACCACCTGCTTTTGCTGCAGATGCGATTATGGAAGCTGCAGATGCTGGAATTAAAGTAATTATTACAATTACAGAAGGAATTCCTGTTGCTGATATGATTAAAGCTTCAAATTATATAAAAAATAAAGCGTGTAGATTAATAGGCCCTAACTGTCCAGGAATTATAACTCCAGGTGAAGCTAAAGTTGGTATTATGCCTGGTTTTGTTTTCAAAAAAGGAAAAGTTGGTATTGTTTCTAAATCAGGAACATTAACATATGAAGCTGCAGATCAAGTTGTAAAACAAGGTTTAGGAATTACAACAGCTATTGGTATTGGTGGAGATCCAATTATTGGAACAACAACTAAAGAAGCTGTTGAGTTATTAATTAACGATCCAGAAACTGAAGCTGTAGTTATGATTGGTGAAATTGGAGGTCAATTAGAAGCCGATGCTGCAAACTGGTACAAAGCTAGTGGAAGTAAAAAACCTGTTGTAGGTTTTATTGCTGGTGAAACGGCACCTGCTGGTCGTACTATGGGACATGCTGGTGCTATTGTTGGAGGAAGTGATGATACTGCTCAAGCTAAAAAAGCAATTATGAGAGCATGTGGAATTCACGTAGTTGATTCTCCTGCAGAAATAGGAAAGAAAATTGCTGAAGTATTAGGGTAGTCTTAATAGTTCTTTAAAATATAAAAATCCGTTAACTTTTAATAGTTAACGGATTTTTTTTGTGTAAAACTAAAGTGATTTCTACTAAAATTTAAATACTTTCAAAAACGAAGTAAACAAGTGTGTTGAAGATTTTAGGCATATAGAAATGGTTAATATCCTGTGCATGATAGGATAAAAACGAATATGTTAAAAATTCTCCATGACCAGCTCATGATTCTTCAATGTTATTACTTTGTTGAACAATAGAAATTGGCCGAAATTGCTTGAAGAGGACGATTTACGCCTAATAGTGAAGCTGAAAATGGTATTCTGATATGATTTATTGTTGAGAATTACATATAGAAAACATATTATGAAACTGATAATTGAATGTTAATTGTATTATATATAAGATTTAGTTTGTTTAGGTTTGTCTGATAAAACCGCTTTATTTCAACTTGAAAATAAAACCAACATCCGAATCCAATAAAGAAGCTAAATTTTCAATTTTATTCGATAAACATTATAAAAAGCTATACAATTATGCTTTTAAAATTCTTAAAGAAATTTCTATTTCTGAAGAGTTAGTTCAAGAGGCCTTTATAAAACTTTGGGAAAACTTTGAAACAATTAAGGATTCAGACCGCGCCATAGAATCGTTTTTGATAATAACACTCAAGAATAAAATTATTGATAATTATCGAAAAAATAAAACTAGGGAGAAACATAGCAAGCTCTACACTTTAAATGTTCGTCTTGAAACCGAGATTGATAAAGAATGGGAATTATTACAACAAATAGAGTGTATTTATACAAATCTTGAACAAAAAACATTAAATATTTTTAAGTTATCAAGAAATGAAGGGTTAACGTATAAAGAGATTTCTATAAAAAATAATATTTCTATAAAAACGGTTGAATTCCATATTTCAAAAGCTTTAAAGGTTTTTAGGAAAGGGTTAAAAGATTATTTATAAAAATAATTTCATATTTAAATTAGGGTAATACTATTCGACGAACGTTTTATAAGTATCAAAAGCCTTATTATGAAACATTCTCAAACTACAGAAACTGATCTTTGGGCATATATATCCAAAACAGCAGATAAAACGACATCTAAAAAGGTTGAGAGCTGGAAGGCATCTGATGCATTTGATCCAAAATTATTTGAAGAAATTAAAAGTATCTATGATAATTCAATAGAACAGGAACTATCTGTTAATGCCGCTAAAAAACAGTTTTTTAACACTGTTTCGTCTTCAGGAAAATCAAAACGATACCGTTGGAAAAACCTATTAAAGTACGCCGCAATATTGGTAATTGTGATTTCTGGAAGATTAGCTTATCAACGTGTATTCTCAAATGAAATAACGATTATAACAACGTTTGGTGAACAAAAACAAGTAAGGCTACTGGATGGATCTGAGGTTTGGTTAAATGCGTCCAGTAAATTATCCTATAATAAAGAATATCCGAGAACTTTATATTTGGAAGGCGAGGCTTTTTTTGATGTAGAAAAAGATAAATCACACCCGTTTACCGTTAGTACTTCCGATGGAATACAAGTTCGAGTCTTAGGAACTCGTTTTAATGTTAAATCATATTTAAATAGTACAATTACCGAAACCAAACTACTTACTGGTAAAGTAGAATTGAGTTCTAAAGCGCATTTCAAGAATAAAATACTAATGATTCCAAATGAAAAAACAATTTTCTATAGAGATAAAAATAAGATAGTAAAGTCTAAAATGGAAGGTAATGAGAATAAGGTCGTTTGGAAAGAAGGAAAAATCCAATTTAAAAATAAAATATTTAAAGAAATAGCCATGGATTTAAAAACTCAATTTAATATAAATATCCAGTTTGAAAATGAGCAAATTGCAAATTCGAAGTTCACGGGCTCTTTTGATAAAGCTACGCCTATAGATGAGATTTTAGAAATTCTAAAAATATCGAAAGACTTTAATTATAAACTAAACATGAAAACTAATGCCTGGTTAATAAACTAAAAAGTGGGAAAATTAGAGTTTTCCCACTATAAAATGTCAATAAATCGTAATCGTGAAATCATTATTAATTAACATCAAACAAATTTATGAAAATAAACCTATTTGGAGCCATCAGGTGCCCGAAAAACAATGATCAAAAAGCTCTTTTTTTAATGAAATTATCTTTCTTGTTTTACGCTATTTGTTGCTTTCAACTTATAGCATTTAATACATTTGCTCAAAATAAAGTAACATTAGATATAGAAAATGGTTCGTTAGAATCAATTATAAATCAAATTGAAGCGCAAACAACTTATAATTTTGTATTTAATAATGATGTTATAGATGTGCAACAAAACTTCAGTTTAAAGGTTGTAGAAAAAGACATTAATAGAACAATTGATTTATTATTTAAAAGATCTTCTATTTCTTATAAAATTAAAAAGAAACTTGTCATTCTATCACAAGTAAAAAAGCTAAGCAATAATTTCACAATTAGTGGAGTAATTACAGATGCCGATACGGGTGAAACCTTGTTAGGAGCAAATGTAATCTTAAAAGATAAAGGAAAAGGGGCTATAACCAATGCGTATGGTTTTTATTCTATCACTTTACCTAAAGAAACCTATATTCTTGAAATTTCGTATTTAGGATATGCCACTAAAGACATTGAAATTGAATTAAAAGAAGATATCAAACTAACTATTGAACTTGAACCATCATTAAGCAATTTAGACGAAATTATAATAGCTTCTAATAGGTCTTCTAAAAGTCAAGTGACATCAGTTTTATCAGGAAGAACAAAGCTAAGGACTTCTGAAATTAAAAGGCTGCCTTCTCTTTTAGGCGAACCCGATATTACACGAGCGTTGTTAACACAAGCAGGAATTAGTACGACTCGTGAAGGCTCTACAGGTTTCAGCGCTCGAGGCGGAAACATAGATCAAAACTTAGTGCTCTTAGATGAAGCTCCTCTATATAATTCTTCTCATTTATTTGGATTCTTTTCTATTTTTAATGCAGATGCTATTAAGGATGTAACTTTGTATAAAGGAGAAATACCTGCTCGTTTTGGTGGTAGGGGATCATCAGTTCTTGACATTCGACAAAAAAACGGAAATACAAAACATTTTAAAGGAGAAGGTGGTCTAGGTTTGTTATTTTCTAGGCTAACATTAGAAGGACCTATTGTAAAAGATAAATTTAGTTTCTTGCTTTCGGGCAGAAGGTCTTATTTTGATTTGTTTTTTCCTTTTATTGAAGGTGCAGAAGATACTAAGTTTCATTTTTATGATTTAAATACGAAACTTTCTTGGAATATTAATGAAAATAATACGTTGTACGCTTCTGGTTTTTTTGGAGCAGATATTATAGGGTTAGAAGAAGAATCTAATGATAATGAAAGTAGTATTGGTGCAAACTGGAGCAATGCAACAACAACGTTACGGTGGAATCATGTTTTTACCAATAAATTATTTGCAAATTTCACAGGTGTTTATAGTAAGTACAATTTTTCTATAGATGAGAAAGATGCATTAGGTGAGGCCGTTGAACAATCTGCAAAACGGTCTATTGATAATTTTATTTTAAAACCAGATTTCACGTATTATCAAAGTCCTACCACAAAAATGAGATTCGGTTTAAATAGTACGCTATATAAATTTATTCCTGCAGATATATCAAGTACACAAACAGATTTGCAAATTGATGACGAAAAAGCGTTAGAGTTAGCAGTATACTATAGCATTGAAAAAGAATGGAATAAATTATCTGTTCTCGGTGGATTGCGTTATTCATGGTTTGCAAATCTAGGTCCTGGTGATGTTACCTTATATAATCCTGATTTTCCACAAACAACAAATACAGCTATAGGCACTAAAAACTACAGTAAAAATGAAATAATTAAACAGTATGCAGGCTTTGAGCCGCGTTTATCATTAAAATACAACTTTAATGATAGAAAGGCCTTTAAGCTTGGTTACAATAGAATGTTTCAATACATACATTTAATATCTAATGCTAATTCGTCTTTACCATTTGATCTATGGAAACCTTCAGGAACTTATATAGATCCATTAGAGGTGAATCAATTCTCTGCTGGATATGCCTACGATTCCCAAAAAGGTAATTACAACCTGTCGATAGAAGGTTATTTCAAAACCTTTAATAATATAGTTGAGTATAAAAACGGAGCTAGAACACTTAGTCTCAGTAATACGCTAGAAACTGAATTGGTACCTGCAAAAGGATTTGCTTATGGATTAGAACTAACAGCTCATAAAAATAGAGGTAAATTAACAGGAAATGCTAATTATACGTATTCGGTAGCCAAGCGAAAAACCGTAAGCGATTTTTCTACAGAACGTATTAATGACGGGGCCTACTTTCCTTCTAATTTTGATAGACCGCATATGTTTAATATCACAACGAGCTACAAATTATCAAAAAAATGGGAGATGGGTGCATTTTTCACCTATCAAACAGGAGGACCAACAACTCAACCTAATGGTAGGCTAACTTTTAATGACGATACGTTTTTAACATACTCTGATAGAAATGCATATCGTGTTTCTGATACCCATAGAATGGATATCTCATTTACATATACACCCGAAGATAACCCGAAAACAAAATGGCAGGGCAGTTGGAATTTTGGGTTCTACAATATTTATGGCAATAACAACGCATTTTCTACCAGATCTAGGCTAGATAATGATGTCGTGAGAATCTCAGAAATTTCATTTATAGTCGCGCCCATTCCGTTTATTACGTATAATTTTAAATTTTAAATTCAGATGAAATCACTTAAATATACTTGCTTAATATTTATTCTATTAATTTTACTAACAAGCTGTTCTGGTTTTAATTTGGAAGAAGACATTCCTTATAATTTTGAATTTCAAGAACAAGTATTTATTACTGGATTACTTACAAATGAATTCGGTTTTGTTAGTTTAGATATTCAGAAATCGATTCCAGCAAACACTATTGGTTTCAACCCTGTAAATGATGCTAAGGTCGCTCTATATACTAAAGGTGTATCTAATTCGGGAACAGTATTAGTGACTGATTCTTTTACAGTAAATAATGGAAGATATACATCATCTCAAGAGATTACCCCAACAGTAGGGAACACCTATTGGACAGAAATTACTTTAGAAGATGGAACCCAATTTAAATCGGATGAAGAAATTTTAAAACCTGCCATTGCACTTACAATTACAGAGACTCCAAATGAAAGTATCCGTGTAACTATTGCAGATCCTATAGATGAAGAAAATTTTTACTTGTTTTATGTTGAGTATTTTAAAGATGATAATTTAATTTCTGATGATAGGGGATTAATAGATGATATCAACGATGAATCAGAATTGTACTTAAATATTATTAATCATAATGAAGGGGTCACTGTAAAAGTGAGCCTTTATAATATAAACTTTAATACGTTTCAATTTTATAACAATTCTTTGTTTCAGGGAGAGAATGAAGTTGACATATTTTTCGCACCACTTAGAAATCTTTACGGGAACATTATAAATACTTCAACAAATAAAATAGCATTAGGTAATTTTGGTATTGTTGGTTTTAGTAGTGTTATAAAAGACTTTTAGGATAAAAAATATAGTCTCAATTTGGTTCTATTTTATATTAAACTATAAAATAGAACCAAATTTAATTGACTTTTTCATATTTGTTTAATGAGTATTTTTTGTGAGCTTAAAAATAAATTAAAAAACATGGTAACAAAATTTAATGTTAATTGATATACTAGTGTAAAACAAAACTAGAAATCATGAATACTCAAAAAATTATATTAAAATTAATAGCCATACTGATAACATTTAGTAGTTGTTCTAAAAGTGACGATGATGTAACTGTAATTGAAGCGATACCTCAATACCCGATGAAATCTTTAATAGAAAGTGGACACATGCAGGTTACTTATGAAAAGGTAAATGAACCTGTTACATTCGAATTAGGTTATAAATTTAAGTCATTCGAAAACGGCAAAATAATAGCATTAGGCATTCGTGTTCCTAGTAATGGTGAATACCGAGTCACTTTATGGGATTTAGAAACAGAGAGTGTTTTATCAACAAAAAACATTACTTCTAGTTCTGGTTTGTTGTCTTTTGAAGACATAGACCCTATAGATATTGATTCTGGTACAGATTATTATGTTTCTATAAATACTAATGATTATTATCAATTTTCTAGCCCCGAAGAAGGCTTGTTTCCTGTTGAAATTGGAGATATCTTAATTACTGGAGCGTCATCTACTTTAGGCACAGATCAGATACTACCGTTTGCATTTTCAGAACAATTCTATCTAGGAATAGTTGATGTCAAATTTATCCCCAATAATTAAAACGGCCTATCAAATAGTAAAGTTTCAATTGGATACTCGTTTTACTTTTTAAACAGCCTCTTTTTACACTTAATAACGTGTTGCTATTATGGTGCTCTTTTATATTCTATAGAACCATAATCTTCTATGTTTAACAAAACAGTTTCTCCTTGTTCTGCTAGATTGGAAATATCAAAAGAAGTTGTAACAGATATAGAGGTGGGTTTCGTTAAATTCTCTTTAATATTAAATTTCAAATTTCTTTGAATAGGAAAACTTTCTAATATGGCACCCGAATCAACTAAAGTGACATCTTCGATTCTATCTTGAGTAGATAGTATACTAAATGTAAGAAGTAGGCAGTCTTCTTGAATTTCGGCAGATGTAATTGATGAAGATTCAAGTTCCTTATAGAGGTTAGGGCTAATTATAGTTCCTTTTTCACAATATCTATCAGTGAATATTACCGTTTTATTAGTGGCTTCACTATCAAAATCAGGACAAGTATTTAAACCTGCTATTCCTCCAAATTCACAAATTTTATTTCTTTCACAATCGTAAATTACAATAAGGTTGTCAGCACAATTCAAGCAGTTGTTAATTGAAAAAGCGGTCTGTTCTTTATAATCATATTGTATTATCTCTAAACCGTTAGAATCTGTATTGTTTATTAAATTTTTTAACCAGTCTATATTTTCAAGAGGATCATCAGAACATGTTTTTGAAGAGGGATTACCATTGTCAGTTTCGCTGCATCCTAAAAAAGAGATTACAAATAAAAAGATAAGAGTGTATTTCATAACATTTTTAGGTTTAAGTTCAATTAATAGATACCGTAAATAGATAAAGGTTGCGTTGTAGATGTTCTTTTAATGTATGAATTATACATTCTAAATATAAAAATTCACCATTTGTAATGTATATTTATACCATTTTTTTATATGATATTCATATATTTGAATATCTAATTAATAAGAACCTAAAGAGCAGAGCACATAGCTAATTTTAGTTGTGTTTTTGTGTCAAATTAAAAATATAATAAATGAAATTATTAGAAGGAAAAACAGCTATTATAACTGGAGCGAGTAGAGGTATAGGGCGAGGAATTGCTCAAGTTTTTGCAGAACAAGGTGCTAATGTGGCATTTACATACAGTTCTTCAATTGATGCTGCAAATGAATTAGAAAAAGAACTTAATGCTTTAGGAGTTAAGGCTAAAGGTTATAAAAGTAATGCAGCGAGTTACGAGGAATCACAAACTTTGGCTGCAGATGTCGTAAAAGAATTTGGAAGCATCGATATTTTAATAAATAACGCAGGAATCACAAAAGATAATTTACTAATGCGTATTAGTGAAGAAGATTTTGACACCGTTATAGAAGTAAATTTAAAGTCTGTTTTTAACATGACAAAAGCCGTACAACGCACCATGCTTAAGCAACGTAAAGGTTCTATTATTAATATGAGTTCGGTAGTTGGTGTTAAAGGTAATGCAGGACAAACTAATTATGCAGCGTCTAAAGCAGGAATTATTGGTTTTTCTAAATCAGTAGCTTTAGAGTTAGGGTCAAGAAATATTCGTAGTAATGTGATTGCTCCTGGTTTTATTGAAACAGAAATGACCGCTAAGTTAGATGAAGAGGTTGTAAAAGGGTGGCGAGCAGGAATTCCTTTAAAACGTGGCGGTACGCCAGAAGATGTGGCTAATGTTTGTGTCTTTCTAGCTAGTGATTTATCAGCTTATGTTACAGGTCAAACATTAAATGTTGACGGAGGTATGCTTACATAATTGTCATTCCTGCGAAGGCAGGAATCTCATCAAAAGAAATTTAACACATTAATGAGTTCAGAAACTCTTATTTACATGATACTGTCTGGAATTATAGCGCTATTATTAGCGCTTTTTCAGTATGGGTATAAGTCAAAGTCATCATTAAAGCGAAAAATACTTTATACCTTTTTAAGGTTTGTTACGCTGTTTTCAATTTTAGTATTGATTGTAAATCCTAAGTTTGAGCAAATAAAGCTTTACACCGAAAAACCAAACTTGGTTATTGCGGTAGATAATTCATCGTCTATTAAACATCTAAATCAAGCAGAAAGCACATTACGTGTCCTAGAGTCAATTACTAAAAACGAAGCTGTAAATAATAAGTTTAATGTAGTAACCTATTCCTTTAGCGATCAAATTAGTCAGACAGACTCTATAGCCTTCAATAAGTCGCAAACCAATATTGATAAGGCTTTAAGTGATTTATCTCAAGTTTATAAAGAAACGATTTCTCCAATTGTTTTAATTTCAGATGGAAATCAAACCTATGGTAATGATTATGAATTTAAATCATCGGAATACAAGCAACCAATTTACCCCATTATTTTGGGAGATACTACAGTCTATGCCGATTTAAAAATTCAGCAATTAAACGTAAATAAGTATGCGTATTTAAAGAACAGATTCCCTGTAGAAACCATTGTTGTTTATAATGGTAATGCATCTGTAACTTCAAAATTCACAGTTACAGTTGGAAATACTACGGTTTATTCAGAAGCTGTAAACTTATCAAAAAGTAATAATTCAAAGATTATACGATTTACGTTACCAGCAAATAGAATTGGTGTATCTAAATATAGAGCATCACTTTCAGTGCTTAAAAATGAAAAAAACACGATAAATAATACGAAGAATTTTGCAGTTGAAGTGATTAGTCAGAAGACAAAAATTGCAATTGTTAGCGATTTTTCACATCCAGATTTAGGAGTCTTTAAAAAGAGTATTGAAAGTAACGAACAACGATCCGTGATATTTTTGAATTCAAAAGAAATATTGAGTCAAATAAATGATTTTCAATTAATTATTATTTATCAGCCTAATAATAAGTTTAAGTCGTTTTTTGAGTTATTAAACAAAGAAAAGAAAAACAGTTTTGTCATTATAGGCGCAAAAACGGACTTGGTTTTTCTAAACGCGATCAATAAAAATTATCAATACGAAATAACAAATCAGAAAGAAAACTATCAAGGTGAATTGGATTTAAATTATGCGCCTTTTATAATAGATGATATCGATTTTGAATCGTTCCCGCCTCTTAATTCAAATTACGGAGCTGTTAATTTTTCAATTCCTTTTGAAACTATTTTGAAAAAGCAAAAAGGTAATGTATCAATTGACGAACCTTTATTAGTAACATTTGAAAATAACGGAAGAAGAGAAGCCGTTTTATTTGGTGAAAATATTTGGAAATGGCGATCGCAGAGTTTTATCAATTCAAAAAGTTTCAATCCTTTTGATGATTTTATAGGGAAGCTAGTGCAATACTTAGCTTCAAACAAAAAAAGAAGTCGATTGAATGTTGAATATGAGTCTTTTTACGATGGAAGTACTGATGTGAAAATAAAAGCACAATTTTTCGATAATAATTATGAGTTCGATACACGTACAGCGCTTATTATTAAGGTGATTGATGCTATTTCGAAAGAAGAAAAAACAATGCCTCTTATTTTAAAAAATAACAATTTCGAAATAAATTTGAGTCATCTAAAACCTTCAAAATATAGTTTTGTAGTCAAAGCAAACGACCAAAACATATCTAGTTCGGGGCATTTCGAAATTTTAGAATATCACGTAGAGCAACAATTTTTGAATGCCAATGTAACAAAACTACAACAGTTGGCTACTAACAGCAAAGGAGATAGTTACTATATTGCAAAAAGTGATGCGCTTGTTGACGATTTATTAAATGATAATCGTTTTAAAGCAATACAGAAAAGCAACAAAAATAGTCTACCTTTGATAGACTGGAAATATTTGCTTGCCATAATCGCACTAAGTTTAGCTGCGGAATGGTTTTTAAGAAAATATAACGGATTAATATAAAACTAAATAATTTAAAAATAGTATGGAAAAATTACCAAAAATTGCATTCCCATTTATAATAGCAGCAGTTATACTAATTGTCATTATATCCAAATCATTAGTAACAATTGGCCCAGGTGAAGGAGGGGTTTTATTTGAGCCATTAGGAGATGGTATTAACACAGAGCAAACTTATGGGGAAGGGTTTCATATAGTAGCGCCTTGGAATGATATGATTGTTCAAAAAGTTCGTCAACAATCTATCTCAGATAATATGAATGTGCTTTCTGTAAATGGTTTAGATATTACGGTTAGTGGAACAATTTGGTATGAGCCAGAATACAAGAATTTAGGTAAATTAATTCAAACAAAAGGTGTAGATTATGTGAGAGAATTGCTTAGTCCAGCTATAAATGCGGCAGCAAAAAGTGTTGTTGGACGTTACACACCAGAACAATTATACTCTAGTAAAAGGGATATTATTGAATTAGAGATTTTAGAACAAGTTAGAATTGAATTAGATGGTCAATATGTAAATGTGAAGCGTGTATTAGTGGAGAATGTAAAACTACCTAACACTATTAAAGATGCTATTGAACGCAAACTGAAACAAGAACAGGAATCTTTAGAATATGAATTTAGATTAGTTACGGCGAAAAAAGAAGCCGAAAAAGTAATTATTGAAGCACAAGGTAAAGCAGATGCAAATAGAATTCTAAGTGCATCATTAACAGATAAGATACTTCAAGATAAAGGTATTGAAGCGACTGTTAAATTGTCCGAATCACCAAATAGCAAAGTTATTGTTATTGGTTCTGGAGATAGTGGAATGCCTATTATTTTAGGGAATAACTAAGTCTTTAAAACTCAACATCATTTAAATCAAAATAGAAAAAATCCTTTAGTGTCAAAACTAGAGGTTTTTTTGTTTTAAATAATTTATTTTTTTCATCGTTCTTTTGAATATTAAATAAACAAAGTATAGTAAAACTATATAATTTATAAATGTTTAGAATTTTAAATTCATTATTTGGAATGTTAAACATAAAATTCGCATATTTGCATTATTAAATAACATAAGACATGACTTTTATTCAATTACATCATCATCATTTTCAAATTTGCATTCAAGCGAACTGAAGATGTATTGAATAATATCAACATATTTTTTAAACCCGTTTGAGACAATCAAGCGGGTTTTTTAATTTAAATCGAGATAGATTGTTTCAAACTCATAACCAAAACACAATGAGTAAATTAAGAATTGCAGTACAGAAATCGGGCAGATTAAACGAAGACTCGATGAGAATTTTAAAAGACATTGGAATTTCTATAGATAATGGAAAAGACCAATTAAAAGCATCAGCTAGAAACTTTCCTGTTGAAGTCTTTTATTTAAGAAATGGCGATATCCCTCAATATTTAAAAGATGGTGTGGTAGATGCAGCTATTATTGGTGAAAATGTTTTAATAGAAAAAGGTAGAGATATTAATGTTGTTGAGAAGTTAGGTTTTTCGACATGTAGAGTTTGTATTGCCGTACCAAAAGAAGCCAATTATTCTAACATTAAAGATTTAGAAGGTAAGCGTATTGCAACCTCGTACCCGAATACGGTACAGAATTTTTTAGATGAAAATAATATAAATGCCAATCTTCACATTATTAATGGGTCGGTTGAAATTGCTCCAAATATTGGGTTAGCAGATGCTATTGTAGATATTGTTTCAAGTGGAAGCACCTTGTTTAAAAATAATTTAAAAGAGGTAGAAACTATTTTGAAATCGGAAGCGGTTTTAGCAGTTTCTCCAGTTTTAAGTGAGGAAAAACAAGCTATTTTAGATAAGATTCAATTTAGAATTAAGTCGGTTTTAAAAGGTCGCCAATCTAAATACATATTATTAAATGCACAAAATGATAAAATTCAAGATATCATTAATGTATTACCAGGAATGAAAAGTCCATCAGTATTACCATTAGCAAAAGAAGGCTGGAGTTCTGTACATTCCGTAATTAATAAAAACGAATTTTGGGATGTCATTGAAGCTTTAAAAGAAAATGGAGCAGAAGGCATTTTAGTTTGTCCAATTGAAAAAATGGTATTGTAAATAGCTTTTGGCTATTGGCTGTTAGCTGTTTGCTAAAAGCCAAATGCAGAAAGCTGAAAGCTGATCAAAATGCAAATAATTAATAATCCAGAAAGAAGTGAGTGGACATCTATTTTAGAACGTCCTACGCAAACTGTGAATGATATCGAAGCCATTGTTACCGAAGTTTTTAATGACGTTAAAAACACTGGAGATATTGCTATTAAAAAATACACATCAAAATTTGATGGCGTTGCGTTAGAATCAAATGTTGTAACTAAAGAAGCATTGGCCAATGCTAAAAATTTAGTTTCACCAGAACTTCAAAAGGCTATAAAAAGAGCAAAAGATAATATTGAGGCGTTTCACACGATTCAAAAAACATCACGTGTTGAGATAGAAACAACAACAGGTGTTCAATGTTGGCAAGAAAAACGGCCTATTCAAAAAGTAGGTTTATATATTCCAGGAGGTACAGCACCTTTGTTTTCAACCGTGTTGATGTTGGCGATTCCTGCTAATATAGCAGGTTGTAAAGACATTGTTTTGTGTACACCACCAAATAAAAAAGGTGAAATAGCTCCTGAGATTATGTATGCTGCCAATTTATGTGGTGTTACAAAAATTATAAAAGTAGGTGGTATTCAGGCGATTGCAGGTTTAACGTTTGGAACAGAAACGATTCCACAAGTATATAAAATTTTTGGACCTGGAAACCAATTTGTAACTGTTGCTAAGCAATTATCTACAAAATATGGTGTGGCCATAGATATGCCTGCGGGACCAAGTGAATTGTTAGTTGTAGCAGACGAAACGGCTAATGCTAGTTTTATAGCTTCAGATTTATTGAGTCAAGCAGAACATGGTACAGATAGTCAGGTGATTTTGGTGTCAACATCAAAAGACATATTGAAATCAGTTTCAGAAGAAATTGAAACACAAATGGCTGTGCTTCCGCGTAAAGCGATTGCAGAAAAGGCGATAGCGAATTCTAAGTTGATTTATGTAGAAAATGACGATTTAGCTTTAGATATGATAAATGAATATGGACCAGAACACTTTATTATTTGCACAAAGCATGAAGATTTTTATGTAGATGGTATTCTTAATGCGGGTTCAGTCTTTATTGGAGATTACACACCAGAAAGCGCAGGAGATTATGCTTCTGGTACAAACCACACGTTGCCAACAAACGGTTTTACAAAAGCGTATTCTGGGGTAAACTTAGATAGTTTTTTAAAGAATATGACGTTTCAGAAAATATCTAAAGCAGGTCTTTTAAATATTGGAGAAACTATTGAGTTAATGGCAGAAGCAGAGGGTTTACAAGCTCACAAAAATGCCGTTTCAATACGATTAGAGGCGTTAAAAAAATAATATACAGAACAGACCTGTCAAGTTTTAAGATAATAAAATGAATATACAAGATTTAATAAGACCAACCATAAAGGCTTTAAAACCCTATTCGTCTGCAAGAGATGAATTTCAGGGGGCTACAGATGATATGGTCTTTTTGGATGCAAACGAAAACCCGTTTGAAAACGGTGTTAATCGTTATCCAGATCCGCAACAAAGACACTTAAAATCTGTATTATCTGAAATTAAAGGCGTTCCGACTAAAAATATTCTATTAGGAAACGGAAGCGACGAAGTTTTAGATTTAGTGTTTAGAGCATTTTGCGAACCCAATGTAGATAATATAATTACTTTACCGCCAACATACGGTATGTATAGTGTATTAGCGAATATTAATGCTATTGAGATTAAAGCGGTTCAGTTATCTGATAACTTTCAACCGCAAGTAGATAGAATTTTAGAGGCAACCAATTCGCAGAGTAAAATTCTGTTTTTATGTTCACCAAATAATCCGACAGGCAATAGTTTTAATACAGATGAAGTTGAAACACTTTTAAATAAATTTAAAGGTATTGTAGTTATTGACGAAGCATATATTGATTTTTCAACCGAAAAAAGTTGGATTTATAGGTTAGAAGAGTTTCCAAATTTAATAGTTACCCAAACACTTTCTAAGGCCTATGGTATGGCTGGAATTCGTTTAGGTATATGTTACGCTTCCACAGAAATCATATCCGTTTTAAATAATATTAAACCACCTTATAATGTTAATGAATTAACTCAGGTAAAGGCGGCTGAGCAATTAAATATCAAAAACTTAGCTAAAAACCAAATTAATGATATTTTAAAAGAACGTGACGTTTTAATTTCAGAATTAATGGGTGTCGATTTTGTTTCAAAAGTATATCCTTCCGATGCAAATTTTGTGCTTGCTAAGGTTGATGATGCAGCAAAACGATACAATCAACTTATAGAAAAAGGCATTGTAATTAGAAATAGAACGACACAGCCAGGTTGTGAAAATTGTTTAAGACTTACCGTTGGTACATCGAAAGAAAATGAGATATTAATTAAAACACTTTTATTAATATCGAAATCCTGAACTTGTTTCAGGAACCTTTTAATTGAAGATGATAGATGAATCAAAACAAAAATATTATTGCTATATATTAACAAATAAAAACAGAACGGTCTTGTATATTGGATTTACAGATAATTTAAAAAGAAGACTGAATCAACATAAAAAAAATACAGGAGCTTTATTTACAAAAAAGTATAATGCCATTGATTTGGTTTACTATGAAGAGTTTGTAGAAAAGAACGTAGCTAAATTACGCGAAAAACAATTAAAGAATTGGCATAAAGAATGGAAATGGAATCTTATTAAAGAAACCAATCCTAAATTAAAAACATTAAATTTAGATTTATAAGACCCTGAAATAAATTCAGGGTTGATTAACAAGTTAATCATGAAAAAAGTATTATTCATAGACAGAGACGGCACTTTAGTATTAGAGCCACCTGTAGATTATCAATTAGATAGTTTAGAGAAGTTAGAGTTTTACCCAAAAGTATTTCAATACATGGCAAAAATTGCTAATGAGTTGGATTATGAATTGGTTATGGTAACAAATCAAGATGGATTAGGTACAGATTCTTTTCCTGAGAATACATTCTGGCCTGCTCAAAATAAAGTTATTGATGCTTTTGCTAAAGAAGGTGTGGTGTTTACAGAAGTACATATCGATAAAACTTTTCCGCATGAAAATGCCGAAACGCGTAAGCCTAGAACAGGTTTGTTAACCAAGTACTTTTCTGAAGATTATGATTTAGTAAATTCTTTCGTGTTGGGTGATAGAATTACCGATATGGAATTGGCTAAAAACCTTGGAGCAAAAGGTATTTATTTATCAGAAAATCCTGAATTAGGAGCGAATGAAATAGAAGCATCTAAACAAGACATTTTAGATGCTATTGCATTAACAAGTACAGATTGGTCAAGAATTTATGAGTTTTTAAAACTTGAGGATCGTGTAGAAGAAATTACGCGTAACACCAATGAAACCAAGATTTATATCAAATTAAACTTAGACGGATCTGGTAAAAATGATATTGATACAGGGCTTTCGTTTTTTGATCATATGTTAGATCAAATTGGACGTCATGGCGCAATGGATTTAACAGTAAAAGTTGACGGCGATTTAAATGTGGATGAACACCATACTGTAGAAGACACTATGATTGCTTTGGGAGCATTATTTAACAAAGCACTAGGTAATAAATTAGGCATTGAGCGTTACGGATTCTGTTTACCAATGGATGATTGTTTAGCACAGGTTGCTGTGGATTTTGGTGGAAGAAATTGGTTAGAATGGGATGCTGAGTTTAAACGTGAAAAAATAGGGGATATGCCAACAGAAATGTTCTATCATTTATTTAAATCGTTTACAGATGGTGCGAAATGCAATTTAAATGTAAAAGCAGAAGGCGTAAACGAACACCATAAAATAGAAGGTATCTTTAAAGCATTTGCAAAAGCTATGAAAATGGCTGTTAAAAGAGATTCTAATAAAATGTTTTTACCATCAACAAAAGGAATGCTTTAAATAGCTTTTAGCTATTGGTCGTTAGCGCTTAGCTAATGCAAAAAACTAGAAGCTAACAGCTTAAAATAAAAAATGAAATTAGTTATAATAAATTACGGAGCAGGAAATATTAAAAGCATACAATTTGCTTTTAAGCGTTTAGGAGTTGATGCTATTTTATCAAACGATCCTGATGAAATTGTTGCTGCCGATAAAATTATTTTTCCAGGTGTTGGAGAAGCGAGTAGTGCCATGAAAATGTTGCGTGAAAGTGGTTTAGATAAATTGATTCCAACATTAAAACAACCTGTTTTAGGGATTTGCCTAGGCATGCAATTGCTTTGTAAATCTACAGAAGAAGGTAATACAGAAGGGATTGGAATATTTCAAACGGATGTTAAGCGGTTTACTAATGATATGAAAGTACCACAAATGGGGTGGAATGTTATTAAAGACTTAAAATCAGATTTATTTAAAGGGATCAAAGAGTGTGAATACATGTACTTAATACATAGTTACTATGCAGAACATTGTAATGAAACGATTGCAAAAACAGATTATGGCATTAATTACGCGTCGGCATTGCAACATAATAATTTTTATGGCGTTCAATTTCATCCAGAAAAAAGTAGTACTGCAGGAGCCCAAATATTGAAAAACTTTTTAGAATTGTAATTTATATTTGCTAAATCATGAATGAATTGGAAAAGAAAACAATACTTGAAACTTATAAATGGGTTAAAGTAAAGCGATACATCGATGATGAAAATTTATCTTGGGAAGAAAGGTATAATAAGTTAGAAAAGCATCATATTGAAGAAACAAGTTTTCTAATTGATAAAATAAGAGAAATAGTAAAAAGTATTTAATTATAAATAGCACAAGGAAGTTAGCTAAAAGCCAAAAACAAACAGCTTAAAATAATGAGAATAATACCAGCAATAGATATCATCGACGGAAAATGTGTTCGTTTAACAAGAGGTGATTACGATACTAAAAAGGTTTATAATGAAAACCCTTTGGAGGTTGCAAAAATGTTTGAAGATTCAGGTATTGAGTATTTGCATTTAGTCGATTTAGACGGTGCAAAAGCGAAGCACATTGTAAACTATAATGTGTTGGAACAAATATCATCTAAAACCAATTTAAAGATTGATTTTGGTGGTGGATTAAAAACAAATGAGGATTTACACATTGCTTTTAATTCTGGCGCACGCCAAATAACAGGTGGAAGTATTGCTGTTAAGGATCGAGAAACTTTTGAAGGTTGGATTTCAAAATACGGAAGTGAAAAGATTATTCTTGGAGCGGATAGTAATAATGGTAAAATAGCTATAAGTGGTTGGGTAGAAGAAAGTAAGGAAGAAGTTATTCCGTTTATAAAAGACTATCAAAAACAAAGTATTAAGTATGTTATTTGTACAGATATTTCTAAAGATGGTATGCTTGAAGGACCATCCTTCGATTTGTATAAAGACATCATTACAGAATGTACAAATAGTAGCAGCGGACAATCTATAAAATTAATTGCTTCTGGCGGTATTTCTGAGATTGACGAATTACCAAAATTAATAGAATTAGGTTGTGAAGGTGTTATTATTGGTAAAGCGATTTATGAAAATAGAATCAGCTTAAAACAATTAGAAAAGTTTGTCTAATTTTTACGAAGCCAAATAGAAACGTAATGTCACACTGAGCTTGTCGAAGTGTTTTTTGAAGAATGAATAACAAATAAATTGCCAAGACCAAAAGGTCTCGTAATCACAATTAAAAATAAAAACATTGTTAACAAAAAGAATCATACCTTGTTTAGATATCAAAGATGGACGCACCGTTAAAGGGGTGAATTTTGTAGATTTAAGAGATGCAGGAGATCCCGTAGAACTCGCCAAGCAATATGCAGAAGTAGGTGCGGATGAATTGGTTTTCCTAGATATTTCTGCAACTTTAGAAGGTCGCGGAACCACCTTAGATATGGTAATGCGCGTTGCTGAGCACGTAAATATTCCATTTACTGTTGGTGGTGGTATTTCTAGTGTAGAACATGTCGATGCATTGCTTCAATGTGGAGCAGACAAAGTTTCTATCAATTCTTCGGCAGTAAAACGCCCAGACTTAATTAACGAATTATCTAATAAGTTTGGAAGTCAATGTGTCGTCGTTGCAATAGATGCTAAACAGATTGATGGTGATTGGAAAGTACATTTAGCAGGCGGAAGTATTCCAACAGAAATAGATTTATTTGAATGGGCTAAAGAAGTTGAAGTACGTGGCGCTGGCGAAATATTATTCACGTCTATGGATCATGATGGAACAAAAAATGGATTTGCGAATAAAGCTTTAGCTAAATTATCTGATGCATTAAACATTCCAATTATTGCTTCAGGAGGCGCAGGGAATGTTCAACATTTTATTGATACTTTTGTTGATGGAAAATCGGATGCAGCATTAGCGGCTAGCGTATTTCATTTTGGTGAAATTCCAATTCCTGATTTAAAGAAAGAATTAAAAGAAAGTAATATAGAAGTGCGACTTTAGTAATTATTTGATGAGAAAAAGCGAAGTTTTAAATATTATTAATTCAAAAAAAGTTCCATATGATGAACTTGATGATAATAAATATTTTGGTTTTTTTCCAGCGATAGGATTATGTTTAACGGGAATTCCTTTATTGCCGTTTGTTGATAGTTCTGTAAACCCTATTATTAGTTGGATTGGATTTGTAATAGGTGTTTTATTCGTATTGTTTACCTATATTCAATTTAAGATTGAAAAAAATATCAAGTCAATAAAAACAAATTTAAGTAAAGAGTCAAATGAGTTTTTAATTGATGATTATTTAAAAAAAAGAAAAATTGCGTTAAATAAATATAAACATTATTCTACTGCGTTTTTACCTGCTTTACTATATAAAAGAGGGTTGAAATTAATTTTATTATATGATGAAGGAAATGTCTATTTTAATATAAGAAGAATAGGGTTTGTAGGCAGGATACCATATTCAATTGGTAAGATTATTGAAGAAAAAAGATTAATTCGAGAATTAAAAAAGCGCGCTAAATAAAAAAATATGACTATAAAATACGACGAAAACGGATTAGTTCCAGCAATAATACAAGACGCTACAACAAAAAATGTACTGATGTTGGGGTATATGAATGAAGAATCATATCTAAAAACATTAGAGACAAAACAAGTGACTTTCTTTAGTCGTAGTAAACAACGTTTATGGACTAAAGGAGAAGAAAGTGGAAACATTTTAAATCTTGTTGATATTAAAAACGATTGTGATAACGATTCGCTTTTAATTCAAGTAAATCCGGTTGGCCCAACATGTCATACAGGAACAGATACCTGTTGGAAAGAAGAAAATAAGTCTAATTACGGATTCTTTTCTACTTTAGAAGCTATTATTACAGAGCGTGTAGCAAATAAAGATACAGAGAAATCATATGTAGCAAGTTTGTTTTCAAAAGGCATTAATAAAGTCGCTCAGAAAGTAGGTGAGGAGGCTGTAGAAACGGTTATTGAAGCCATGGATAATAATGATGAGTTATTCTTATACGAGTCGGCAGATCTATTATTTCATTATTTAATGTTACTTCAAGCTAAAGGCTTTACTTTAAAAGATATTGAAGCCGAATTGAAAGGCAGACAGAAATAAAACTAAATTTTAGAGGCTGTCTAAAAAGTAAACCGAGCAGTGATATTTCGACAAACTCATTCTGTCATCAGATTAAATTAAGAAACCCATCGTTTTGCTTGAGCATATCTTGAAAACCAAAGAAACAAAATGGCAAAAACAATGATCATAATAGTCATAACCATATGGCTTACATAACCATTAACTAAGACGTATCCCATTTGAAGCACAACGGCTATTAAGGATATAATCCAAAAGGGAGTGGCCCATTTTTTTCTTACTAGAAGCCCAATAGCTCCAATTACACCTGCAAAAACAGCAATTGCGAAAGCTCCCATAATCCAAGCGGGCATATTACTCGCTATTTCAAGGTCTTCAGCAGAAAAAGAACTTTGGTAACGCGCTGTGTTATAGGCTTGACCCAAATAACCGTCAACACCTAATCCATTCCAAATTAATGCAATAACACTTATTATCCAATACCAAATAGGAGGCTTGTTTGTTGTCGATTCATTCATTATTTCTTGGTTTTAGTAAATTAGTATGGAATACAAGTTATAATATTTTTGTCACAATTAATAAAAAGGTTACTTTTCAAACTCTTTATAATCATCAATTTTAGTGAATTTAAAAAAATATTTTTACCTCGTAACAATTCAATATTTAGGTTATCGATTTCATGGTTGGCAAAAACAACCCGATGTAAAAACACTACATCTTATGGTCGATAGAACTCTGAATTTTATTTTAGAAGGCAAACGTTTTAAAAGTCTGAGTTCGGGAAGAACAGATGCTATGGTCTCGGCTGAGTGCGCTGCCATTGAATTGTTTTTGTATGAGCCTCTTGAAGATGAAATAGCGTTTTTAGAGCTTTTTAATCATAATCTACCACAAGATATCCGTGCTTTAAATATTAAAGAAGTAGATGCGAAGTTTAATATTATTCAACATTCAAAAATTAAAGAATACATTTATCTTTTTGCTAGTGGCGAAAAATGTCATCCGTTTTGTGCACCTATAATGACAACCATTTTAGATGAATTGGATATTGAAGTCATGAAACAAGGCGCTAAACTTTTTGAAGGCGAACATTATTTAAAATCATATTGTTACAGACCAACAGATCAGGGGGTTTATACGCGTGAAATCTTAAGTTGTGAGCTTGTTGAAAACGATATATACCAAGCCAATTATTTTCCAAAAAAAACTTATTTACTAAAAGTAAGAGGTAAAGGGTTTATGAGAAATCAAATACGGTTGATGATGGGAACTTTAATTAATTTAGGAAAAGGCAAACTAACTTTAGATGATATAAAAGCCAGTTTATTACCTGATAATACTATTAAAATGAATTATATAGCACCAGCTTCGGGTTTAATTCTTAATAAAATAGAGTTTGAATAATAAAATTATGATAAAAGTAGTTGCATTTGAATTCTTAATGTATTTCTCCTTAATCTAAGAAATCCAAAAGTAATTCTAAAAAAAACATGTTATTAAAACATGTTTTTTTCAATGAAAAGACAGTCTTATAATTGTTAAAAAGCCTTTGCTCAAGCATCAAGCATTTTTCTTTTATTTTTATGTTACTACAAAAAAAATAAATACTTAATTTAATATTTAGCAATTTAAATACATCATAAATAGTAATACTTTAAAATACGCATCAAACCCAGTTAATATTCAGCTTTAAACTTTACTGTTTCTCTTTGTAACCAAGGTGTTTCATAGGTTGTCTTTTTATTTCTATAAAAAAAAAGATATTTTTGACAAACAAATCTACGGTGTTATTAGCCATGAAAAAACCTACTATTATGAAAAACAAAAAGAATTTAATTCTACTTATGCTAATCTTATTTTCAGGAATAAATAAGATGATTTCTCAATCTCAAAGTTATGGCGCAATAAGCTATAATAAAGCTGTAAATATTTCAGGAAAACAAAGAATGTTATCCCAAAAAATGTCTAAAGCTTATTTACTACTTGCTAAGGGAATTCGTAATGAAGATATTAAAACAGAGCTTAATTCAAGTAAATTTATATTTGCAAGACAATTAAGCATTTTAAAAGAGAATGCAAGTGATCATGCCATTAAACTATATATTAAAGAGGTTGAAGTTATTTGGGAAAAATTTCAAGAGATTATAAATAAAACTCCAAATTTCAATAATGCACAAGAGGTCATGAAATTAAATACCAATTTATTAAATTCTTGCCACCAACTTGTGTTAACCATAGAAGCGGCATCAAATTATAGTAGCAAGTTTTTTTATAATAGTAATCAAGATTTGGTAGAGATCGTTAATAAATCAGGAAAACAGCGTATGTTGTCTCAACGATTATGCCTGTATTATGTTGCTTCTGAAATGTTTCCAACAGAAAAAAACGATTACACAAAAATTATTAATATCGTTTTTAGAGATTTCAATGATGCTATAGGTTTTTTACTTATAAATAGTTATAACACTATAGAAACGGAAGAAGAATTAGGCGTTATTATGGGGTTATGGGCAAAGTTTCAAAATGACAAAAATGGATTTATAAATGGTGATTTCGAATTAGAAGAAGTTTTTAATAGTACCAATAAATTAACTAAAAGTTTTAATAAAATAACTGGCATATACGAAAACATAGCAAAAAAGAATAAATAGATTATTTAAACCCGTTGTGCATTTTGAGTGAAATTTGTCAATTCGAGTGAATTTCACTCATTTTTATGAGTAAAATTAGTGCTTCGCCAAGCTCAGCAGAACTATCGAGAATAAAGTTTTTCATTTCAAAACCTGTTCTCGATACAATTTTCTGTTGAAAATTACTCGAACTGACATCTAGTCTGTCAAAATAAATCAAAGTGCACAACGGGTTATCTTTAAACGAAAGCATCCATATTATGCTCTAGATTTTATATTAATTATGATTAAAATAGAGTTTGAATAGTTAATTGTCTTTTGTAATTTACACAACCAATTAACGACATAATTCATCAATTATATAAATCATGAGTCATACCGTATCAAAAGACGTGTTTTCGTTCTTCAAAAAATTAGAGAAAAATAACAATCGCGATTGGTTTAATGAAAATAAACCTGAGTTTAAGGCTATAGAGAAAGATGTAAAAGCGTTTTATAACGCTATTTATGAGAACTTAAACGTACATGATGAGATAGACAAACTTAAAATTTTTAGAGTTTATAGAGATGTTCGTTTTTCAAAAAACAAGTTACCTTATAAAACCCATTTTGGAGGTTCGCTTCATAGAACGAAACCTAGATTAAGAGGGGGTTATTATTTACATTTGCAGCCTAATAATGAAAGTTTTATAGCTACAGGTTTTTGGGAACCTACAAAGGAAGATTTAATGAGGATTCGTAAAGAATTTGAAATGGATGATTCTGAAATTCGTGAGATTCTTGCGAATAAAAAATTCAATACTGTTTGGGGAGATTCGTTTGTAGGAGATGAAGTTAAATCTGCTCCGAGAGGGTTTGCAAAAGATCATAAAGCAATAGACTTAATAAAGAAAAAACAATACATTTTCACTAAAAAATATACTGATAAAGACGTTTTAGGTGCTAATTTCTTAAATGAAATTGATGTTTCTTTTAAAGCTATTCGCCCATTTTTTGATTATATGAGTGATGTATTGACTACAGATTTAAATGGGGAATCGTTGATTTAATTAAATTCAAAAACTATAAATGAATCATAGTCAATTTTAGCAATTAGGGCGTGGAACGAAAGAAAGCGTAATTTTAAGTCTTGAAGCATTGTAGAAAATAAAACTCCCTTTTATTTTTAGAGAATTTATGAAGTTCCTGGTCTCATTGATGGTGACTTCTATATTCATTATAAAACAGGAAAAGTTTATCTAAATTCAATAGAAAACAAGTATTCAGAAGGTTTTATTGAGTTTTATAATAAATTCTTAGATTAATAATAAAAAAAGAACCCTAAACCGCCGCAAGTAACTCCGGTTTTTCAAACAATTGAATGTGGCTTAATAACCTTTCTTTTACAATATTCATCATGCGTTTATTTAACGCCGAAGAATTTTCTATATACATAAGATATTCTTCAACTGAAAATTGCCCTATAATCATGCCCTTTATAGAATTACGAAGCTTCATGTGCTTTTGAACAGCATTTTCAATATAATCAATACGTTTTTCTAATGATAGGTCATAGAATACTGATTTATGTTTGACTATATAATTTTTAAAGACTTCAATAAGTAAGTCATTCTGAAATTTTATAATAGGTCGTAATACTAAATTCTGAAAACGTTCGTCGCTACTCATATTATCATTAATTGTAGCGTTAAGAATTTCTGGACGAATACTTTTAAGGTTGAATTGTCTTGAGTTCATGATTTCGAGTTTTATTAAAAATAGATATTAATAAAGCTGATATAGTGTGAACCTTATATAATTATTAACTGTGTTATTAACAAAAAGGCTAAAAACATAAGTCTTTAGCCTTTTAATATGATGAAATTATGAGATTAAATTTGACTTAATCCACCATCAATTTCTAGTTCAACACCATTTATATATGAAGCATCATCAGACGCTAAAAATAATGCGGCGCTTGCAATTTCTTCAGATTTTCCAAATCTTCCTAATGGCACTTGGGCAGCAAAACCTTTCCCCATTTCTTCTACTACATCTTGAGGTAATCCCATTTTTCCATAAATAGGTGTTTCAATTGGGCCAGGTGCAATTGAGTTAACACGAATTCCTCTAGATTTAACCTCACTAGTTAATACTCTAGCAAACGAACGTAATGCCCCTTTAGTTGCAGAATATACACCTAAACCATCAAAACCTTTTTGGCTTACAATAGAACTTGTAAATAATATAGTGCCCCCATCATTAATATGCGGTAATGCCGCTTTGGTAGCTAATACTGGTCCTTTAACATTAATATTAAAAGTTTCATCATAATGATTTTCTGTAATATCAGTAATAGGAGTAGGGATTGCAATTCCTGCGTTTAAGAATAGTATATCTATTTTTCCATATTTATTGGTTGCTTCCTGTATCAATGTTACATTATCTTCTGGTTTTGATACATCGGCCAATACAGTTATGAAATCGCCTGTTAAATCTTTGGCTACTTCATCTAAAGCTTCTTGTCTTCTTCCAGAAACAACAACTTTTGCGCCTTCTTTTAAAAATAATTTTGCTGTTGCTAATCCTATTCCGCTGTTAGCTCCTGTAATTACTGCTACTTTGTTTTTTAGTTTACTCATTTTTAAATTGTTTTATTTGAAACAATCGTTTCAAATTGAATTAAAAAAAATTAAATTAATGTTTGTGTTATGGTACTTATTACGCTTTGTAATTGTTCTTTATCAGAGACTAACATACCTGTTATTCTAAACCCCTGCATAGTCGTGAATAAATATAATGCGTATGCTTTATAATGTTTGTTTTTATTTATTGTGCCTTCGTTTTGTCCTTTCTCTACTAAATCCTCTAATACTCCTAGCATTTTTTCTTGATTTTTTTGTAAAAATAGGGTTATTGGTTTATCATGATTAGCCATTTCGGATGTACAATTAACAATTAAACAGCCTTTATCTTTTTTTTTAGCGGTCATTTCTTTAAGATATAAGTCAAAGATAAATTGTATAGACTCTAATGGCGTTGTTGATTTTAACAAAATTTCGGATAGTTTTGATCCGAATGCACTTTGATATGCAGTTAAACATTCAATAAATAGATTGTGTTTATTATCAAAACTATTATAAATACTCGATCTGTTTAAACCCGTTGCGTCAACCAAATCTTGCATAGAAGTGGCACTGTAACCTTTGTCATGAAAAACGTCGGTTGCTTGTTTTATAACTAGAGTTTTATCGAATGTTTCTACTTTTGGCATATCTATTTGAAATGAACGTTTCAAAATTAAAAATAATTCTAAAACAACACTGTTAAAATTTAGTTATTTTTGAAAAAAAGAAAATTTCATGAAGTTTGGAAGCGTAGATAATCCTCAAGATATCGATTTTACTTTGCCTTTGGATCACCAAGATACCAAACGTGTTTTGAGTAAAATTAAGGATGACAACGTGCCAGATATTTATGTAGGCTGTGCAAAATGGAATAGGGCAGACCTGAAAGGATTTTATCCAAAAGGTACTAAAGACGAGTTAGGTTATTATTCGTCTCAATTTAATGCTATTGAATTGAATGCAACGTTTTATAGAATATTTCCTGCTGAACAATTTTCAACATGGTACGATAAAACACCAGAAGGTTTTAAGTTCTTTCCAAAACTTAATCAAGAAATTAGCCATTGGAAACGATTAAATGAAACCAAGGAGGTTGTTGAACATTACTTATATAATGCATCAAATTTAAAAGAAAAGCTCGGTACTATATTTTTGCAGATGCATTCTAATTTTGCACCAAAAGATTTTAATAGAGTTGTCGCTTTCGCGGAAAGTTGGCCTAAAGAAATCCCGTTATCTATGGAGTTTAGACATACTAATTGGTATAATGATGTTTCTGTTGCTCAAGAATTATATGAACTTTTAGAAGCAAATAATATTTCGAATATTATTGTAGATACTGCGGGCAGACGCGATTTAATGCATATGCGTTTAACCAACTCTACGGCTTTTGTACGTTACGTTGGTGCTAATCATCCAACGGATTATACGCGATTGGATGATTGGATAGAGCGTTTAAAATTATGGACAGATCAAGGTGTTAAAGAAATCGATTTTTTCATTCATCAAAATATCGAAAAAGAATCACCATTGCTTTCTGCTTATTTTATTAGAAAATTAAATACGGAATTAGGTTATAATTTAACAATTCCTAATGAGGATAAACAACAAAAATTATTTTAAAGATTATGAGATTTCATACTAGAAAATGGATAAAACCAGAAGATTTAAATGCTAACGAAACGTTGTTTGGTGGTCGGCTATTAGAGTGGATTGATGAAGAAGCAGCACTATATAGCATCGTACAACTAGAAAACAAGAAAGTGGTCACTAAGTTTATGAGTGAGATTGATTTTATTTCTTCTGCGAAGCAAGGTGATATTATTGAAATTGGTATCGAAGTTGTTAAATTTGGAACCGCTTCAATTACGCTAAGTTCAGAGGTTAGAAATATGATGACCCGCGAAAAAATTATAACCATTTCAAATATTATTATGGTTAATATTGGCGAAGATGGCAAGCCTTTAGCACATGGTAAAACACAGGTAGAATATGTGAAAGACAGAATGTAATCTTTATAGGGGCATTTAGCTTCGAAAAATTGTAATCATTTTAGAATATTTATTGCATTAAATGCAAATTTTAAGGTAAACATTGCTTTTTTTATAAAAATAAATCACGAATCAATCTTAAAGATTAAAAAGACTGTAATAAAAACAGTTTTTTATACTTTTGCTTTCCTTATTAACTTTATACCGCTAAGGTGTTCATTAAAGTTAAGTAAGTTTTAATACAATAATTAAAGATATTTATGAGTAAATCATTGTTTGACAAAGTATGGGATTCGCATGTTGTGCGAAATATTGAAGATGGACCAGATGTGTTTTATATAGACCGTCACTTAATTCATGAAGTTACAAGTCCTGTGGCTTTTGTAGGTTTAGAAAGTAGAGGTTTGAGTGTATTATATCCAAAGAAGACATTTGCTGTTGCGGATCATAACACACCAACAATCAATCAACACTTACCAGTAGAAGATCCATTATCTGCTAATCAATTAAAAACATTAGAAGATAATGCTAATAAATATGGTATTAGTCATTGGGGATTAGGTCACCAAAATAATGGTATTGTTCATGTTGTAGGACCAGAAAATGGTATTACACTTCCAGGAGCAACTATTGTTTGTGGAGATTCTCATACATCTACACATGGTGCTTTTGGAGCTATTGCTTTTGGTATTGGTACCTCTGAGGTTGAAATGGTTTTAACGACACAATGTATTATGCAACCTAAGCCTAAGAAAATGCGTATTAGTATTAATGGGCCATTAAGTAAAGGTGTTACGCCAAAAGATGTTGGTTTATATATTATTGCTCAATTAACGACATCTGGTGCAACAGGGTATTTTGTTGAATATGCAGGTGATGTTTTCGAAAACATGACTATGGAAGGTCGTATGACGGTTTGTAACTTATCTATCGAGATGGGTGCACGTGGTGGTATGATTGCTCCAGACGAAAAGACATTCGAATATATTAAAGGTCGTGCTATGACACCAAAAGGTGATGATTGGAACATAGCTATGGCATATTGGAAGACTTTAAAAACAGACGAAGGTGCTACTTTTGATAAAGAATTAAATTTTAATGCTAGCGATATTGAACCTATGATTACATATGGTACAAATCCTGGTATGGGTATGGGGATTTCTAAAAATATTCCATCTGCAGAATCTGTAGAAGGCGGAAAAGTAACTTACGATAAGTCTTTAGCTTATATGGGTTATGCTGAGAATGAACAAATGATTGGTAAGAAAATCGATTACGTGTTTATTGGTAGTTGTACTAATGGTCGTATTGAAGATTTTAGAGCATTCGCTTCTATTGTTAAAGGAAGACAAAAAGCAGACAATGTAACTGCTTGGTTAGTACCAGGTTCTCACATTGTAGAAGCTAAGATAAAAGAAGAAGGTTTATTAGATATTTTTGAAACGGCTGGTTTTGTATTAAGAGAGCCAGGATGTTCAGCTTGTTTAGCAATGAATGATGATAAAGTACCTGCAGGAAAATATGCGGTAAGTACATCTAATAGAAACTTTGAAGGTCGTCAAGGGCCAGGATCAAGAACATTACTTGCTAGTCCGTTAGTTGCAGCAGCAGCAGCGGTTACAGGTGTCGTTACAGATCCAAGAGAGTTATTGTAAAATAGCTGTTAGCTTTTAGCCGTTTGCTACTAGCTAAAAAAACTTAATAATAAATATGCCAATAGCCAAAAGCTAGAGGCCAAAAGCAAATTAAAATGGCTTACGATAAATTTACAAAATTAACAAGTACTGCAGTTCCTTTGCCAATAGAGAATGTAGACACAGATCAAATTATACCAGCACGTTTTTTAAAAGCTACAACTCGTGATGGTTTTGGAGATAATTTATTCCGCGATTGGAGGTATAATGGCGATAATACACCAAAAGAAGATTTTATATTAAATAACCCGATCTATACAGGTAAGATCTTAGTAGGAGGAAAGAACTTTGGTTCTGGTTCTTCTAGAGAACATGCTGCTTGGGCTGTTTACGATTATGGTTTTCGTTGTGTAGTCTCTAGTTTCTTTGCAGATATTTTTAAGAATAACTGTTTGAATATTGGGGTTTTACCAGTACAAATTAGTCCGGAATTTTCAAATGAGATTTTTGAAGCTATTTATGCAGATCCTAAAACAGAATTGGTAATTGATTTGCAAGCGCAAACTATTACATTACCATCTACTGGAACACAAGAGTCTTTTGATATTAACGGTTATAAAAAAGATAACATGCTAAACGGTTTTGATGATATCGACTATTTACAAAGCATGAAAAGTGAAATTGAATCGTTTACAGAAACGCGTCCTTTCTAGTTAGATATAATAGATAAATAAAAAAAGACCATCTCTAAATAGTATTTAGAGATGGTCTTTTTTTATTTATTAGTTTTCTTTTAACCTGAGTTCGATGTAAGAATCGTAGATAAAAGTCAATAAATATGCTAGATTCGACTTATAATTAACATAGACTAGCTAGCTAGTTTATGTTAATTTAAGGAAGAAGATGGTATATTTAGTGGTTTTTAGCTTGAAATTAGTAAAGTCTCACATAATATAAAGAGGCTGAAATATATTTTATTCACACAAGAAACTAGCAAACAGTGTTTTACAAAATAACTTTCGTTTTTCTTAGGTCGAACTCAGGTTTTTAAGACATAAAAATTGATGAAACTTTTTTACCTGCGTATTCATCTACATTATCAGAAGAAAAAAGAAAAAACACATTATCATATTCATATACATGAGTGGTCGTTCCTTCTTTTTTCTTATTTGGCTCTCCATATTTCTCAATGACTTCATCCATTAATAAACCTTCCGAGGTATTAAGGCTACTTAATCCATCAACTCCATATGCATAAGGAACAATATCATAACTAACATCATCTTTGAGTACGGTTCCTTCTATGCCAAAAAGGGACATTCCTATAATTGATTCAGATCTGCTATCTATAGTAATATCAAAACCTTTAGAAAAGTAATACCAGGTCTCTGTACCACGAATGTAACGTGTAATTGTTTCTCCCTCATTATTTACAGTTGTTTCTGTAGTTGATGCTCTTATTTCTATTGCTTCAGGCTCTCCATGTAAAGCAGTAAGCTTTCTATTCAAATCAAATCCAATAACAATTCCTTCTACGGTATTGTAGTCGGTCGTTCCATGTTCATGAAAAAACATTCTGCGATAGCCTGTTAATTCATTTCCGCTAGCATCTGTTGCAGTGATTTGGACTAATTGATTTCCTTCTTCGGTAGATGAAATTGTATAATTTAAATCATCAATTTTATTAATCGATACAGATAAGGTCATATCGGTACTGTCTACAGGAATAACTTGAATGTTTGAATAACCTCCATCATTAATAACAAGGTTAGCTATATTACCAGTAAATTGATCATTGTTGTCAACATTAAAAGCTGTAAATTCATTTTCTATATCACTTACATAAACAGCATAATCATCATCTGAACAAGAAGTGTATAAAAGGGTTAAGAATAAAGTGATTAATAAATAATTGGTTCTCATTTTTTTAGTTTTTTATAGTTTACACAAAACTATTCTTTGTTAAAAAAAACAAGATTCTTTATTCAATCAAATGTTTGCTCATTTGTTGCATTTAGACATAAACATTATGGTTTACAGTGTTTTTTTATTTTTATTCCCCATTCATTTATAAATGAAAAGAAGATTGATTTGTTACAGTGATAGCTTTATCTATTATCATTTTAAAGATTTCAAAACAAATAAAATCAAGAGTTAAACATGGTTTGTTTTTTAATCAAAAAAATAGACTTTTTAAAATGTATAATAGGTTAAGAAATACGTGTTTTTTATTTCACAATATAAATTAATTTGATTATCTCTGAATATATACTAAAAATTGTTTTTTGTGAAGATGTTTAGACTTATATGTTAAACACTTTTTTTATATTTGACATCTGTGTTTTTAAGCTAAAAATGATTTCATTACATAACTGAAATATGTTTTCCTAAAAACCAGCAATTTATATTATGAGTAAAAAAAAGATAGAAATAATGGATACGACATTGCGCGATGGTGAACAAACCTCGAGCGTGTCGTTTTCTGCTTCAGAGAAGCTTACTATTGCTAAGCTTTTATTAGAAGAATTAAAAGTAGATCGTATCGAAATTGCATCGGCACGTGTGTCTGAAGGTGAACTTCAAGCGGTTAAAGATGTCACTGAATGGGCATCTCAAAACAATTATTTAGATGCTGTTGAAGTTTTAACTTTTGTTGATAAAGGAGTATCTATTAATTGGATGCTTGAAGCAGGAGCAAAGGTTCAAAACTTATTAACTAAAGGTTCGTTGAACCATTTAACACATCAGCTTAAAAAGACTCCAAGTCAACACTTTAAAGCGATAGAAGAAAATATCGCTTTCGCGGAAGACAACGGAATTGATACCAATATTTATTTAGAAGATTGGAGTAATGGTATGCGCAACTCTAAGGCTTATGTTTTTGAGTTTTTAGAATTTTTATCTACCCAACCTGTAAAGCGTATTATGCTTCCAGATACCTTAGGTGTTTTAACACCACAAGAATCTTTTGACTTTGTTAAAGAAATTAAGGATTTATATCCGAATTTGCATTTTGATTTTCATGCGCATAACGATTACGATTTAGGCGTAAGTAATGTTATGGAAGCTCTAAAAGCAGGTGCTGATGGTTTACATTTAACTATAAATGGTATGGGGGAACGCGCTGGAAACGCACCTATGGCTAGTACAATTGCTGTTATAAATGATTTTATGCCGAATATTAAAATTGGTGTAAACGAAACCTTTTTATATACTATTAGTAAATTGATAGAGACCTTTTCGGGGGTTATGATTCCATCTAACAAACCGGTTGTTGGTGCTAATGTATTTACCCAAACTGCTGGCATTCATGCGGATGGCGATAATAAAAACAACTTGTATTTTAGTGAGTTAATGCCAGAACGTTTTGGAAGAACTCGGCAATATGCTTTAGGGAAATCTTCTGGAAAAGCTAATATTCAAAAGAACTTACAAGAATTAGGCCTTCAACTTGATGATGACGATCTTAAAAAAGTAACGCAAAGAATTATTGAGTTAGGCGATAAAAAGCAAGTAGTGACGAAAGAAGACTTGCCTTATATTATTTCTGATGTTTTAGATCGTACTTACGAAGAAAAAGTAAAGGTAAACTCTTATGTATTAACACATTCTAAAGGATTAAAGCCATCTACAACAGTTTCTATTACTATAGAGAACGACACTTTTGAAGAGAATTCGCAAGGTGATGGACAATTTGATGCTTTTATGAATGCGATTAAAAGTATATTTAAAAAGAAAAAAATGATACTTCCTAGTTTGATAGATTATGCGGTTAGGATACCTCCTGGAAGTAATTCGGATGCGTTATGCGAAACGATTATTACTTGGAAAAATACAGATAAGGAGTTTAAAACGCGTGGTTTAGATTCAGATCAAACCGTATCTGCAATTAAAGCTACAGAAAAAATGCTTAACATTATTATTAGTTGAAGTAAAAAATGACGAAAGACAGAAGTTGGAAGAATTGAAGAAAGTGAGTTTGTTTGCGTGTTAGTAATGATTGTTAATTGAATACTGATCACTGTAAACTGTATTGCGTTAGGGATTGATGCGGCATCCTTTTTTATGTCAGTTCGAGTATTTGTGAAGTATGAGTAAAATGTATCGAGAACAAATGAAAAAGATATAGCGGAAAGCCCGACCTAGGTCCTGAACTAAATTTAGGATATAGGTAACGCCCAAATCATTAAAGAGATTAAATAAAGATTAAAAATAGAATACAATGAAATTTAATATTGCACTTTTAGCCGGAGACGGAATTGGACCAGAAGTTATAGATCAAGCTGTAAAAGTAAGTGATGCTGTAGCTGCAAAATTTGGACATGAAATTACTTGGAAACCAGCTTTAACTGGCGCTGCTGCTATTGATGCAGTTGGAGAACCTTATCCAGACTCTACGCACGAAGTATGTTTAGCATCTGATGCTGTGTTATTTGGAGCTATTGGACTTCCACGTTTTGATAACGATCCTTCTGCACCAGTTCGTCCAGAGCAAGGGTTATTAAAAATGCGTAAAAAATTGGGGTTATTTGCAAATTTAAGACCAACATTTACGTTTCCTTCTTTACTTGATAAATCGCCTTTAAAGAAAGAACGCATTGAAGGGACAGATTTAGTGTTCTTTAGAGAGTTAACTGGAGGTATCTATTTTGGAGAAAAGGGTAGAAGAGACGGTGGAGAAACAGCTTTTGATAACTGTGTTTATACTCGTGCTGAAGTACAACGTTTGGCTAAAAAAGGTTTTGAATTGGCTATGACGCGTACTAAGAAATTATGTTGTGTTGATAAAGCAAATGTATTAGAAACATCAAGGCTTTGGAGAGAAACGGTTCAAGCCATGGAAAAAGATTATCCTGAAGTCGAAGTGTCTTATGAACTTGTTGATGCGGTTGCTATGCGTTTGGTACAATGGCCAAATAGTTACGATGTATTAATTACTGAAAACTTATTTGGAGATATTTTAACTGATGAAGCTTCTGTTATATCTGGATCTATGGGATTAATGCCATCGGCATCTATGGGAGAAGATATTTCTCTATTTGAACCCATTCATGGATCTTACCCTCAGGCAACAGGTTTAAATATTGCTAATCCGATGGCTATGGTTTTATCGGCAGCAATGATGTTTGAAATCGCGTTTAATTTGCCAGAAGAAGGAAAAGTGATTAGAGATGCTGTTAATAAAGCATTAGCTGAAGGTATTTATACTGAAGATATAGCTGATGGTGGAAAAGCTTATGGTACTAAAGAAGTAGGGGATTGGTTAGCTGCCAATATCTAGTAAAACATATATTAATTACCGATTACAAGAATGGATTTAGCAACGTGATGCTAGGTCCATTTTTTTTACCTCTAATTATATAAAAGGTCTTAAAGTTTTTGTAAAAGCGATGAAAAAGAATTTGTTTTTAATATTTTAACACCAAATTTTTCAAAAACGTTTTTATGAATAAAGCTTTACTTTTTACATTCTCATTATTTTTATGTTTAATTCCAATTTCTAATTCGGCACAATCAAAACGAAAAAAGAAAAAGAATGCCGCCGTTGCAGTCACAAAGCCTATTATTAAAAAGAAAGAGGAGAAAATAAAACCTTATGACAAAGTAATTACCAAAGCGGCCATTTCTGATAATGGTTTATTTTACATACACAAAGTAGCTTATAAATATTTTTTTGAAATACCAAACGAATATTTAGGAAAGGATATGTTATTAGTAAGCCGTATTGCTAAGTTACCTGCTAATTTAGGTAATGGTTATGTTAATGCTGGCACAAAAATAGGAACACGCTTAATAACATGGCAACGTTATCAAGACAAAATTTTAATTAAAGAAAAGTCTTATAATGCTATCGCAGATGAAGCGCTCCCTATAAGTATATCTGTTAAATCTAATAATTACGAGCCAACTCTTTATGCTTTTGATATCGCCGCCTTTAATAAAGACTCAACAGCAACAGTAATTGATGTTACTAAATTTTATTCCAGTGATATAAAAGCTTTAAGCGGTTTGTCGTCAAGTTCTCGAAAGACATATAAGGTAAAAAATTTAGATGCTTCTCGTAGTTTTATTAATTCGGTTAAAAGTTTTCCTAAAAACATTGAGGTTATTCAGGATATGACTTATAATGCTTCTGAGCCACCAGCTTTTAAGAGTGCAGAATCTATTAGTATTCAAATGAATCAATCTATGATCTTGTTACCAGAAAAACCGATGCAACCTCGTTTTGCAGACAAAAGAGTCGGTTGGTTTACGACAAGTCATATTGATTACGGAAGTGAAGCATTAAAAGCCGACACCAAAACCTATATTCGCAAATGGCGTATGGAACCTAAAGATCCAGAAGCTTATGCTAGAGGAGAACTTGTAGATCCTATAAAACCCATTATCTATTATTTAGATCCTGCGACACCAGAAAACTTGAAAAAGTACATGAAAGAAGGTGTAGAACTTTGGCAAAAACCGTTTGAAAAAGCAGGTTTTAAAAATGCTATTATTGCAAAATATGCACCAACAAAAGAAGAAGATCCCGATTTTAGTCCTGAAGACATACGTTATTCTGTAATTCGTTATGTAGCAAGTGCTACGAGAAATGCTATTGGACCTAGTGTTTCGGATCCTAGAACAGGAGAGATTATTGAAAGTGATATTATTTGGTATCATAATCATTTGCGTTCATATAGAAATCGTTATTTATTAGAAACTGGGGCTGCAAACCCGGCAGCTAGAACATTAAACACACCAGCAGAAGATATAGGGGAAATGATGAAAATGGTTATTGCTCATGAAGTTGGACATGCCTTAGGTTTACCTCATAATATGAGTGCTAGTAAAGCTTATAATGTAGAAAACTATAGAGATGGTGGATTTACTCAGAAAAACGGCATTGCAGCAACCATTATGGATTATGCACGTTATAACTACATTGCGCAGCCTGAAGATCAAAATATTCGTTTTATTCGTCAAATAGGACCTTATGACGAATACGCTATTAATTGGGGATATCGATTTATTCCAGAAGCTAATACTCCAGAAAAAGAGTTGGAACAATTAGACGCTTGGATTCTTGAGAAATCGGGAGATCCAAGATATGTTTTTGGTAAACAAAGTAGTCGATTTGATCCTAGATCTCAAACTGAAGACATAGGGAATGATGCTTTAAAAGCTGGTGATTACGCTCTTAAAAATTTAAAGTATGTTATAGAACACTTGCAAGAATGGACTAGTGATTCGACTAATAATTATGATGATTTAGAGGAGTTGTATGGTGAATTATTAGGTTGTTGGAGCCGTTATGTTAATCACGTATTAACCAATGTAGGTGGGGTTTATGAAAATTTATTAAAACCAAATCAAGAAGGAGTTCCTTATCAAGCTGTTCCAAAAAAGTTACAAGAAGCATCTATACAATGGCTTCATAAAAATGCTTTTGAAACACCTTATTGGTTAGTAGATAAAGATTTGTTAACAAACATAGATTATGCCGGATATACGTCGCGTTTAGGACGATTACAAAATAGATATTTAAGTCGCCTGTTAAGTTTTGATTGTTTAGGCCGCTTATTGGACCATGAAACTATAGATGCAACTAACTATTCTGCTTTAGAAATGATGCAAGATCTTCGTAAAGGTATTTGGTCTGAAGTTAATATGACTAAAAATGTAACGATGTATCGCCGTAATTTGCAACGTGCATATATAGACCAAATGGCTTCTTTAATGACGGGGAGTTTAAAAGAAGCGTCATTTAATGTGTCACAATCTGATATTAGAGCTTTGGTGAGGGGCGAGTTAAATACGTTGAAACGCTTGGTAAATAATGCATCTTATCGCCATACAAATACCATTACTAAATACCATTATAAAGACTGTTTAACGCGTATTAATCTTATTTTAGACCCAAAATAATCACATAAACAGTTCCTGTATATAGATAAAACAAGAGTCTAAGGATTCTTGTTTTATCGGTTAATAACTATTTTTTGACCGATCTTGAGTGTGCTTGTTTTTCTTATGGCATTTGCTTTACAAAGCCTAGATAAAGAAACGTGGTACGTACTACAAATTCCAGAAAGTGTATCGCCACGTTTAACAATATGTATTTTTTTTCTGTTTTCTTTTTTCTGACTTGCAATGGCTTCGTCGTGGGTTGTAAAAAGTTCTAAATCAGTCTGTTTTTTTGACGTATGAAAATGAGAAGTCACCCATTTTTTTGTGATCCAAATGTTTTGATCTCTTATTTTATTTTCACTAGAAAAATCGAATAGATATTCTGGGTTTATATAATTTCCTTTATAACTAACTACTAAATGTAAATGGCTACCTCTTGCGTTTCCAGATGTGCCGCCTTTCCCAATGATTTGCCCCATTTTAACGGTGTCATTTGCTTTAACTTTATATTTAGATAAATGTGCATAAGCGGTTTCTAAACCATTAAAATGACGAATGACAACTGTTCTTCCGTGTCCAGAGCTATATCTTGCAAACCGCACAACACCATCAAGCATAGATATCACATTATCACCTGTAACTAAATCAATATCAATGCCTTTATGTGGTCTTCCTCTTCGCCAGCCATAACGTGATGTAATCACTTTTTTTCCTTCAACAGGTGATGCATAAATACGATCTGTAAATTCAATTTTAAAAGGTTGCTTTTTTAATGTATTTCTGTAGGGATCAAAATTAATAGTATCCCAATTTGCGATTGTAATATCGACTTTAGGACGTTCTGCTTTGATTTGATTCTCATTTGTATTTTGGGCATACATACTCGTTATAGAATCTAATTTTTGCCTGATTAATACAATGTTTTGACTGTTGATCGTTTGAAAAGCGTATAGGAAACAAATGAGGGAAACTACTTTTTTCATGAAATAATATTGACTTTATAATGATGGTCTATAAGGTTTAAATCGAACAACATATTTAGAACGCTTTTTGGGTGACATTGTTATATTGAATTTGACTTTTTATATTTCCTAAAAAATGTCTGGAATTCGTCCATATTTCACTACTTTTTTTTATGCGTAACGATGCCTATGTGTTAGTTAAGTCTATGGTTTAAAACTAGAATGACTCGGTAACTCAAAAACCTCCAATTCAAAATAGGGGATTGCAGCAATAATATGATCAAATATATCTGCCATAATGTATTCGTAGTTTTCCCAACGTTTATCGTTACTAAAGGCGTAAATTTCGATTGGTATCCCTTGAGTTGTTGGTGCTAATTGGCGCACCATAATTGTCATATCCTTATTTATAGCTGAATGTGTTTCAATATACGTTTGAATATATTTTCTAAAAACACCAATATTGGTTAAATTTTTACCATTTAACAAGAACGATTTATCTATATTATTTTCGTTATTATAGGTATCAATAGCTTGTTCGCGATTGTTTAGATAATCAGAAATAATTTCTATTTGTTTAAGGCTACTTGTTTGTTTTTTAGATAAATACGATACGCTATCTAACTTAATATTTAAAGCCCGTTTGATACGTCTGCCTTCTGAACTTACCATGCCACGCCAGTTTTTAAACGAGTCTGAAATTAAAGCGTAAGTTGGTATGGTTGTTATGGTTTTATCGAAATTTTGAACTTTTACTGTAGATAAATTGATCTCGATAACATCGCCATCGGCACCGTATTTTTCGAAGGTAATCCAATCTCCGATACGTACCATATCGTTTATAGAGACTTGAATACTGGCAACAAAGCCCATAATCGTATCTTTGAAAACGAGTATAATAACAGCTGAAGCAGCTCCCATTCCAGTAAGGAATGTTAAAAATGAAATATCGGAAACAATAGCTATAGCTGACATTATACCTCCCAACCAAGCAAAAATCATAAAGACTTGAATGTAACTATCTATAGGTTTGTCTTTTAATCGGGGTACAGTTTTTAAATAGTCTTTTAAAGTATTTAACAGACTTCTAACAACCCAAAGGGTTAATACAATAGCAAATACTTTAAGTCCCTTTTCAACAAAATTTTCAAAAGCAGGGAAGTCTATAAAAACTTTATCTATAAACTCTAAGGCTAGTAATAAAGGGATAATATGTGCAATGTTTCTTGGAACATTGTTTTTAACCAATAAGTCATCAAAGTTTGATTTAGAAAGGGACGCGAATCTATTAAAAGCTGTAAGCAATAGCTTTCGGATAATATAATCTACTATAAAAACAATAATGAGCAATGCGAATAACAATACTAACATGTTTAAATATTTAGCTGTTTGTTCACTTAATTCAACTGTTTTCACCAAATAATTATATAACAAATGCGTATAATCCAATTTTCCAGTTAGTTCTGTAACACTATTAGAGTCTACTGTTTCTGAAACTTCTTTAACAATATTAGTTTGCATTACGCTGTGGCTTTAAATATTTTCTTTCAATATAAAAGGTTCCAAAAGGAAGTATGGATGCCAAAAGCACAAAAAGAAAGCTTTTGTTTGTCCATTTCATATCTCCTTTAATTAAAAAAGCTAGAATGATATATAAAATAAAAAGCATCCCATGTGGCATACCTAATAGTTTAACATACTGTGGGTCGCCAATAAAATGTTTTATTGGCGTTGCAATAAATAATAATAAAATATAAGAGATACCTTCTAAAAGGGCTGTTATTCTAAAAATATTAAGGAATGAAAACATAAATAAATTTTCATGCTAAAATAAACTAGAAAAAGAATATATCCTTGATTTATAGTATATAATCCTGAAAGAAATTAATATATGTTATAAGGCATTAAAAATGATAAGTCCGTAAATCGCAAAACGAACAAAACGTAACGCGCCATAAAGCATAACATTATTAAACGGAAATTTAATAATCCCTGCAGCTATACAAGCTATAGAAAAGGGTAGTGGCAATACAGCACCAACCATAATTAAAAAACCTCCCCATTTCTTTGAGTTTTTTAATTGTGTTTCCATTTTAACTTCAATGTATTTATGTACTGAAGGAATTTTGGTAATTGTTCGTCCCATCCAGTATGAAAGCAGTCCGCCACCATAAGATAAAACGGCTAGAATCCCTAAATAGCACCATGGATTATACATTTTTCCTGACCAAGCAATAAAAATCTCTGGTGGAACAAGTCCTAAAAGTGTTTCGGAAACAAAAAAGAAACTTAATACGCCGTAAGCTGGAAGTATTTCTGTAAGGTGTGTTAAAGCGTTATTTATATTAAAAAAATGATTAACCGTATAAATCAAAACAATAATACCTATAATATATGGAAAAGCTTTTTTAACAGCTTGCCATACAAACGTATAAAACCCTGTATAGGAATAGTATTGATGTAATAGCTGAATTTTAGATTTTCCAGCTTTTGATTTCGGTTTAGGCTTCATTGTTCACTAAAATAATTTAAGGTGAACAAATATAAGTGTATAATTTGAGTTTAAAAATATTGTGATTGGTTTTGATAAAATTTTAACATAGAATGGAAGTGTTGATTCTTAGTTATATTATTATTATCAATCACTAAACTTCCATCTATAAAAACATTATCATCCGAACTTATACCTAATTTTGTATCTTTTAACAATACCTTAAAGGAATTGCAAGGAATCTTTGATTAAAATTAAAACCTCTCAGTTTTTTATCTAAAAAAATACCCCGAAAATAATCTTCGAGGTATTTTCAAAAAAACTAACTTTAATCAACTAAAACTTTATAATTAATACCCAGAGTTATTAGGTAATAAATTAGGATTTAAAAGCACATCTGCTGCAGGAATAGGCCATAGATATTGATGGTCTGGGAAATTTGTTTCGCTAAGCGTTCGTGCTAACCCTGCCGTTACTAAGGGGGTGAAATCAGCAACGCCATCTTCATCTATTTCTGGAGTCATTCCCCAAAACCATAGACCAGGCGTTACTACATTATCAATGATGCTACCAATATTTGCCATGCCGTACGTATTTCCAGTAAGTACTTTTTCTGCTAACCTCCATCTAATTATATCCATATACCGGAGTCCTTCATTGGCAAACTCTGCACGCCTTTCGTTCCTTACAACATATCTTAATTCAGCTTGATCAGTTGTAGTAACCGTAGGGTTTGATAAACTAGAACCTGCATAGGCTCTATCTCTAACCTCATTTATAGCACCTAACACACTTTGATCAATCTGCCCTAATTCAATCTTTGACTCAGCATACATTAACAGCACATCTGCATATCTAATAACAATATGATTGTTTTCTGCTGTTATTGGAGCTTTCCATGTTTCATCAATGAACTTTTTCCAAAGCAAACCATTAAAGGAGGCAAAAGATTGATTGGTTCGCGTATCATTATTAGACGTCATATTATTTGTAGCATAATTAAATACTTGTAATCTTTCAGGATGGGGGGTGTATTCAATATCCATAAATCTAGATCCATCACTAGGAAACAAACCATCACCGTCTTCTAAAGATCCAAAAGGCACAATGGTTGCCAAACACCTAGGGTCTCTATTTTTAAATGGATTTCTAGGATCAAACAAAGGAGACTCATCAATAGGTAAGCCATCAACACACTCGTATGACGCCAACAATTCCCAAGTAGGTTGTTTTGCTCCCCAACCTCCATGAGTTCTTGGTAAAAAATCTGGTAAATTATCACTTCGATTAATGCCCAAAGCGTCACTTCTTGGGATATTAAAAACTAGCTCATCAGATGTTTTAGTTCCTGAAAGAAACAAATCTCCAAAGCTTGGATGAAGTTCATATTCGTTTAAATCCATACAATCTTGTGCAGCTTCTGCAGCTACAGCATGATCTCCCATATATAAAGCAATTCTTGATTTCATAGCCATAGCCGCCCCTTTGGTGGCAAATTGTAATCCAGAGTAGGATACCGGTAGGTTAGTTATAGCATTATCATAGTACTCATATATTTTTTGTAGAATTACAGCTTTGTCCGTTCTACTGATCTCAAAAGCCTCATCTACTGATAGTTCCTCTTCAAAGAAAGGGACATCGCCATAATGGGTAATTAAATAACTCCAAAAAGAAGCTATAAAAAAATCAGCTTCACCTAAAAAGGTTTTGGCATCATTCTCAGAGAGAATGCCATTCTGGTCTTCAATCTGTTTCTTAATAGAAATTAACCTTGAAATACCTTTATATTTCTCTGACCATCTATTTCCGACTCCAACGTTTTCAGAATTTAAAGTCCCCGCTTTTATAACATCCAAAGCATCTCTTCTTTGAAAATCATCATCAACACCATTTGCCGATTCATCCTTTACCCATTGAAATAGCCTATAGCCTTCATTCAATCCTTCTCTAAACTGTTCTGTACTGATAAAAGGTGCTGTGGTTGGTGCATCTAAGGGTACTAAATCTAGTTCTGCACAAGAACTTCCTATAAGTAATAGTAAAACAAGTATTTTGTATATATATATTTTCATGTTCTTCGATATTTAAAAATTAGCTTTTATTCCTAAAATAACTGATTTGGTTAAGAAATATCCAGTCCCTGAAGTTTGTTCGGGATCTACTCCGTTTGGTAGTTTGTCAAAAGTAAACAAATCGTTACCCGATACAGATAACCTAATTTTTGTCAACCCCAACTTCTCAATGGTACTAGTAGGCAAAGTATACCCCAAGGATAATGTTTTAATTCTAAGATATGCTCCGTTTTTTAACCAAAAATCTGAAAAACGATAATTATTTCCACTTGATGTTTCACTCAGTCTTGGGTATTTCGCGTTCAGGTTATCTTCAACACTATTATTAACACTCCAATAACTACTAGCATATTCTTGACTTGGTGTTAACCACGATTCGCGGAAGGGACGAATAAAGCTTTCAGATAAGAAAAAGTTTTGCTTAGCAACACCTTGAAAAGCCAATCCAAAATCAAACCCTTTATATGCCATATTAATTCTACCTCCATAAATATTACGAGGACTAGAGCTCCCTAAAAATGTTTTATCTAAATCGTTAATAATGCCATCTGGTGTTCCATCTGGACCACTAATGTCTTTATATTTAACATCTCCAGGTTTCACTGATGCATTGGTAACCGGAGAATTATCTACTTCATCTTGAGTTTGAAATAATCCATCCGATTGTAGTCCATAAAATTCTTGGAATTCATGCCCTTCTTCAGAAAGTTTAGTACCACTATTATCAAAAAGACGCTTATCATTAATATCTCCAATAATGGATTCTGCATCCGAGATATTAAAGGAAACACCATAGCTAAAATCATCTCCTATATTATCGTTCCAAGATGCAGATACTTCCCATCCTTTGGTTGTCATGCCTCCCACATTTACTGTAGGGTCTTCAAACCCTACTAAATCTGGAACACTTAAACTTAATAACATATTTGTTGTTTCTTTGATGAAGTATTCTCCTTCTAAAGAAAGTCTATCATTAAATAAACCAAGTTCTACTCCAAAATTATTTGTAGCCGTTGTTTCCCATTTAATATTTGGCGTAGTTAAGAAAAGTTGAGATAATGCTCTTACTTCTTCTACATCTGATCCACTAGCAATTAATGCACTTTGAACTTGCAGTAAAGTAATATATAGGTAATTACTTAATCTATCATTCCCTAATTCACCATATGAGGTCTTTAATTTTAAATATGAAATAGGGGATTCTAATGATTTCATGAATTCTTCATTTGATACTGTCCAAGCTGCAGAAACAGAAGGAAACGTTCCCCATCGGTAATCACTTGCAAATCTTGAAGATCCATCACGTCTAAGCGATGCTGACACATAATATTTATTATCAAAACTATAATTTACTCTTCCAAAAAGAGAAGAATATGCAAGCTCAGAAGCGGATGTGCCATTGTCAAATATTTCAGCAGTTGTTGCTTGATTTAAATATGGAAAATCTGGGCTAACAAAATTGTCTCCCAAAACCCCAAAATTTTCAGTTTTAGAGCTTCTTTCTTCAAAACCTGCAAGAGCCTTAACACTGTGTTTGCCAAAAGATTTATCATAGTCAACTAATGCTTGCATAGTTACCGCCGTAAAATCGTATCTAGATTCTGTCAATCTATTTACAGTTTGATTTGGTATAAGCGTTCCCTCATTAATCTGATCTGGGTCATCAACATCCCAGTATCTAACTTCCTTTGAAAACGTTTTTCCTTTAGTAAATGTAGCCGTTGGTGTAAGATTTAACGAAAACTTTAAATCATTAATTGGTTTGTAAAAAAAACCTATTTTTCCAGTAAACAGAAATGAGTCATTTTTTGAAAACCCACCTTCTTTAAAGCGTAGAAATGCGTTGTCTCCACTTTTACCTTCTGCATATCTTCCATCTTCCCATACAGCTGGGTATACAGGAGCTGCCTGCAATGCCCGACCAGTTGGGTCAAATATAGGATTGTTTGTTTTAATTAATTTAAAGTTTACATCTGCAATAACTCCAAATTTTTCTGAAATTTTAATATCATTATTAATTCTTGCAGTTACCCGACTCCAATCTCTCTCTTCATATAATGCATCCTGATATTCATAACCTATAAAAATATTGGATTTCAACTTTTCGGATCCACCAGAAATATTTATATTATGTCTATAACCCGTAGAGTTTTTCTTTAAAAGAAGGCTCTTCCAATCCGTGTCTGGATACTCATTCCTGTCAGAAGCGGCCTCACCAGAAATATACTTATTTATTCTGTCTTCAGACCAAATAGGAAATAAATCACTACCATTTCCATCATCATTCCATGATTTTTCATTATCCATTTGTAAATACTTAAGAGCATCTACATATTCACGCTCTTTTGTAGGTGTATTAATAAAATAATCTCCGCTATAGCTAAATCTAAAAACACCCTCTTTAGCACGCTTTGTTGTAATAATAATTACACCAGCTGCAGCCCTTGATCCATATATAGATGCCGCCGCTGCATCTTTTAATACAGAAATACTTTCCACTTGGTCGGCAGTTACATCATTAATACTCCCTGTTACATCATCAATAAGAACCAATGGTTCGTTAGTTCCTTCTAGCGTTGTGTTACCACGTATTCTTATAGTATTCCCACCACCAGGCGCAGAATTAGTTCTTGTTATTCTAAGTCCTGCAACAGTTCCTTGAAGCGCATTCGAGATATTAGTTGTACCTCTCTCTGTAATAACATCTGCTTTAATGGTGGCAATAGAACCTGTTATATCTTTTTTGGCAATTGTACCATATCCAACAACCACTATTTCGTCTAATGCTGATGTATTTTCTTTTAAGGTTATAGATATATTTGTTTGGTTATTAACTGCTACTTCTTGGGGTAAATACCCAATATAAGATATAATAAGCGTTGCATTTTCATCAGTAACATTTAAAGAAAAATGACCATCAAAGTCTGATTGTGCTCCATTTGAAGTACCTTTTTCTAAAATATTAGCCCCTGCCAAAGGGATTCCTGATATATCAGAAATAATTCCTGAGATTTGGTACTGCTGTTCTTTTTCTAAAATAACAATAGGTTTTTCTTTTATAAGAACGCTTTTATTAGCTGTTATCTTAATATCCAAATCTCCTTGCGATAAGCTTTTATTTAATAGTTTATTTGTTTTAATAATTCCTTTTTTCACTTCTATTCTAGGAAAATCCTTAAACAGACCCTTTTCATAAAAGAATCTATAATCTGTTTGATTCATAATTAATATGAATACTTCATCAACTGTTAAAGTTTTATCTTCTTCAATTTTAATTTTAGAATTTTGAGATATACTGTTATTAGGCATTAAAGAAAAAACAGTAGTACAAAATAAGAATATGAATGATCGCATAATTATCATTAAAAGCCGCTTTCTGAATAGGAAAGGGGTGGTGGTTAATTTAATTTGCATAAATTTGTATATTATTAGTTAGTTAAACATTTTTAATTAATTAGTAAAAATTCACGAGGGTATAGTTTTTACTTTGGCGGGTTAAACTTTATCCTCTTTTTTTTCTTGTTTTTCACTTCATAGATTGGTTGTTTTTGTTATACGTTAATTATTTTTTCTAGTATTTATATGTATTTAGGTGCTTTTTTAATAGCTTTCTAAGCCTATTGGAATAAGTGGTTTATATTTTTTAATTCTTGTCTTTGCGCTATTTTAATATTATTGTTTTGTTATTTACTTCATAACTGTTTATTGAACTAGATTTCATAATTGACAAAATATCTTCGATGCTTTGCTGCTTATTTATAACACCAATGAATTCGACCGATTCTAGTTCTTTATTTTCAAAAATTATGTCTACATCGTACCATCTAGATATCACTTTCATGATGTCCTTTAATGGTTTATCTATAAAACTAAGTACACCATATTTCCAAGAGGTTTCCCCTTTTACATCAACTTTTGCAATTGTAATGGTATTGGTTTCGGTATTTAAATTGGATTGTTGATTTGGTTCTAAATTTTGTTTTAAAATACCATTATCAACAACAACCTTACCTTCTACCAAAGTGGTATAAATATTTGATTCATCTTGATAAGCTTTTAGATTGAACTCTGTTCCTAATACTTCTACTTCCTGTGATTGATTAAATACTTTGAATTTACTTCCGTTATGTTCAGTACTTGATGATACATCAAAATAGGCCTCACCATAAACTAATTCTACTTCTCTTGTTTCTCCATCAATAAAACTAACCGGATATTTAAGTTGTGATTCTGAATTTAACCACACTTTTGTGCCATCAGCTAGTTTAATAAAAAATTGCCCTCCTCTGGGAATGGTTAGATAATTGTATACAATCTCCTTTGTATTTTGTTTGGTTTCTTCGTAAATAATCTGTGCTCCATTACTATTTGCATTTTGTGTTTGAAAAGATGCCCCCTTCTCTAAAGCAACATGAGAACCATCCCCTAATGTCAATGTTGCTTTATCTGTACCAGGCTCAATTGAGGTATTTACAATTATTGGTATTGTTTCTATTGGAGTTTTAAAACCAACTTGTTGGAAGAAATAACCCAATCCAAAAACTATCACAGCGGCTGCTGCATATTTAAAAACTTTATAAATTCTTAGTTTATGTACTAGTTTTTTGTCTTGTCTAATTTTGCGCAGATATTCTTTTTTAGCATTTTCGGTATCAAACTCATTTGTATTAATATCTATAGCATAGTTGGTTCTTATATAGTTCTTAAATATTTGTTTATTCTGGTCATCTTTCAACCAATCTGATAACACTTCCAAATCATCAATATTGGCAGCATTCATCAAATATTTAACTAATTTAATTTCTATATTTTCATTCATTTTTAATTTGGGGTGTTTATATATATTACGTTTGCCAAATACAACCACCCACAAATTCTATTAAAAAATATTTCTTTAATTTTACAAAAACTTAAAGCGTACTTAACATATACTGAGTGGTGAATATCGATTTTTCAAATAACAAAACGCTTATTGAACATTTAAGAAAAGGCCATGAAGATGCTTTTGCATACTTAATGGATACGCATCATAAAAAGCTATGTGTATACGCCAAAAGCCTCTGTCGGGATATTTATATTGCTGAAGATATTGTTCAGAATATATTTTTAAGTGTTTGGGAAAAACGGCAAAAATTAAAAGACATTTATTCTATTCAAAGCTATTTATACCAAAGTGTTTATAACGAATTTATTAATCAGCATCGAAAAAAAGCTACCCTAATCACTTTAGAGAAAGCGTATATTAAAACGTTGAATACCATTTTAGAAGAAGAAGAAGATACTAGTGAACTTTCTAAGTTGATTACTTTGGTTAAACAAGAGATCCAAGAGTTGCCTCCCAAGTGTAAAGAAATATTTATTATGGGGAAACAAGAAGGCTTGACTTATGCTGAAATAGCAGAGCATTTAAATATTTCGTTTAGAACCGTAGAAAACCAAATGAGTAAAGCCTTTGCTATTATCCGGGAAAAAGCGGGAGATAAGATGAATACTGTATTGTTTTTGTTGTTTGGAATAAATAAGAAGTTTATGTTTATACAAACATCAAAATATTTAAAAGAAAAGATTAAAGAATTATCTTCAAATAAACAAACAATTAAAAAAACTAAAGGAATAAGGAATGTCATATCTTTTTTAAACAAATTCAATAAAACAATGGTAAAAAAAACCTTTAATAAGAAGAAAACAATGAGTAGGGTATGATGATTAATAAAATAGATAAATGAAAGTACTTAAACAAAATAAAGGATGAAATTTAAAGCACTATAGCTAACGGTTTCGAATAACTTTAGTTTTACTAAAGTTATAGTTTTTTGTAATAATGAACAATTTTTAGTTACATTCAGAAATTCTTATTTTACATAATATTAATTATAGTACAAATGTATTGTTTAGTTAATAAGAGTGGTTTATCCATTTGATAGCTATAATGTAGTATTATGTAAAATATCCCAGAAGCATTCGTTTTCATAAGAATAATTTGAACTTGGGTCATTAAACTAATAAGCGGTTTGCTTCGCAGAGTTTTTTAAAACATTTGTATCTATAATTAGCCGTTATGTAAAATAGCCGCTACCAAGCGCTCGATTGTTTTATAAAATCAAATTGCTTTGGCAATTTATTTTACACACAATTATCCAACGCTTGCCAACACCAAAATAAAAGCTAACCTTTTTGCACTTATTAAAAATCGCGTATTTGATATGCATATAATTTTGGAAACAATTAACGGCTCATTCGCTATATTTTAGGAAACATCGTTACTCGTTAAGATTACTTTGAAATTCCTTTTATAATTGAAACTCTTAAGAAACTGTTTTACTAAACCCCTAAAATATGCACGCTCATTTCTCCTATTGTTTTCACCAAAATTTTATGAGGCCGTTTTGCCAACGCATCATCTGGGTAAAAACTCACTAGTTCTATTTTACATAATATTATGAACTAATAATCATTCAAACTTACCTGTTCCGTAATTTACTCGTTTTTTAAAATCCAAGACTTCATCCTTTAGTTTCTTATTAGCATTTTCTATCAATTCATTTTGGAGTTTCATTATTCTTAGCAAATCGTGAATAGCATTTAGGTTATCTAATTGTGTATGAACGACCTGTTCTAATTGAGCTTTAGTATATTTTCTGCTTGGCATAATTCTTGGATTTGAATTAAAAATTCCGATAATCAGAACAAATATACTGAAAATCGGATAAAATTAAAATCAAATGTTCATATAATCGGAATAATTTATCATATTATTTAAATTTATGTTCCAAAAATCAGAAAATAATGACCGAATTAGGATTATTCCTATCAAGAAAATCAGTTAATCGTTCCGATGTTTCAAGGAAAACAGGAATTAGCAAAACTAGGCTTAGTGAATTGGCAAATAACGAACGTACAAAGCTTAGAGTTGATGAATTATATCTAATCGCATTAGCTATTGATGTTGACCCTTGTGAAATATTTAAAGAAATCTGTAAAGAACTTAAACTAGAAGAATAAATGACATTACCAGAATATTTTAGACAGATTTCCGTAGAAAGCTTATTTACAGCTAATACATTTAAAAATTGTTGGCCAACTTGGAAAAAGGAAATAAATCAAATTTTAGGCGGAAATTATAATGAATTAGATGTTATCAATCTTGGAGATTCTTTATCTCAAATTTTCAGGTCAACTGGAGGGGCTGGACGTGGTCAAGGTCAATTATCTGGAGGTGGTGTAGCTTGGGAATCATTAGTATGTTGGTATATTAACCTTTGTACAGCAGGAAGCAGAACCGTTGCTATAAGAAAAATGAGTTTAGTTCCAAAACCAATTCAAGATGCTATTACGGTAAATTATGGGAATTTTGCTTGTAATACAGAGTCTGATATTACTGTTATTACATTTCCTGATTTACCAGATTACAATACCGATATTGCTAACTTAACAATATCTAATAATGGAGTACCAATAGATAACTATAAAAAAGGGAGATTTAATGCTGACCTATCAGATTTCCTATCTTCTAGAGATTTTGATGATTATGAAATAGGTGTAATTCAATGTAAGACTAACTGGAATGATAATGCACAAATTCCAATGCTTTGGGATATGATATATTCTGCAAATGGATTTAGAGGAAGAAATATTACTATTGGTAGAAATGGCTTTAATATTCATAACGCTAGTAACTTTTCATATTCATTTGTTACAGTTCCTTCTAATCAGAATGCTAAATATAAAGGTAGTTCTGTTGCAGTTAAAAGGGTAACGAACTTATCTGGCGGAAATTATTGGGGACTCCCGACAGAACACAATGTTGCTCGTTCGCTAAAAGAAATATTTACTAATAATTTTCAAACTGGATATCCAAATAATATTCGTACTGAGATAAGAAATGCTATTCCAAATTTCGGTAATGATTTATCTTATTTCGATATTATTTGATATTTTTCAAAATTTCGATTGCTACAGCTCTGGCCATTAATGGAGGCACTGCATTTCCAACTAAAGTATATTGAGGCAACTCTGTTTTTCTATTATTTCCACCTGTAGAACGTTTTCCTTGAAAGACAAATGAGTCATCAAATGACTGCAATCTTGCCATTTCTCTTACTGTAAGAGCCCTTGGAGTATTATAGTGAATATAATCATCTGGAATTGTCATTACAGTTGGGCTTTGGCTATCTGGTTTTAGTACATTATAATTTCTCTTATTAGAAGATAACCCGCATTTATTTAACTTCTCTTGCGCTTTTTTATAGTTTCCTTCTTTTAAAATTATATCAAGTCGCTTGATAACATCTTCTCCTTGATTACTCGTTTTGTGATTATGAAGAAGGTCATAAACTTTCTCTCCATTATTTAAAGCTTCTTCATTTTTAACATAAAATGGTTTAGTAGCTTTTTCAAATCGACCATTTAGCCTACCACTCCTACTCCATTCTGCAAAAGTTTTCCCTTTATTTTTAATTGGTTTCCCACTAATTGAGCGAGCCTTTAAAAGACTTTTCATTTTTTTAGCTGTACCATTATACTGTTTAGAGATATCAACTAATTGGTATTGATGAGCTTCTTGATTATTTCCTATAAAATCTAAATCATATAGCGCTTCGAAAACAGAAACTTTTTCTTCTTCCGAAACAGTAGCTGGAATTTCTGATATAAATTTTTGGTCTTTTCTACATCCAATAAATAAAACTCGTTCTCTGTTCTGTGGAACTCCGTAATTAGAAGAATTTGCTATAAATGGAGCTTCAATTTTATAAAGCCTTATATCATTTATTATTTCATTTAACTCATTATTTTGAACTTCATCACAGTAATCACGAATCATTGTAAGGCAGTCATCAATGTTTAGCACATAAATTTTCAATGCTTTTATTATATCATTACAAGATTGCTTAAAATCTTTAGCTACATTTAATTTATTAAATGCCTCTTCAATTTTATTGATTATTTCATTTGAATCTATATCGGTAAGAAATTGAGTAAAAGAATCTACGAAGTAATCATTATCAATATTACAAAAGTCCTTTTCTCGAATAATATCTCGCTTTAGTTTCTCCCATTCTTTATTTCTAACTAAAAGATTGAATCCGTGTCTAATTGTACTTATTCTTTCATCAGTCTTACTAGTTTTATAATCAGCAATATTTGGTGTTAACTTTTTAAACTTAGAGTCAATCGTTTTTATATATACTTCTTTTGCTTCTTCAGCCTTAGAATCTGTGAACTGTTCAATTTCAATTCTCTTAATCAAACAATCTAATAAGAAGCTATTATCAACATTTGTCTTCTTTAAAGACTTTATAAAAGATGATAAACGAGGAATTTCATTAATATCAACTATAGAGTTAATTTCTTTAAGAATCAGCTCTTTAATTTTTCCTTTTTCTTTTGTTAAAATCCCTTTTACGTTTTCCATCACAAAATACTTTGGTTGAAGTACTTTGATTACCTCTAAATAATGAGAAAATAAATCATCCTTTTTGTCAAATTTTCTTCTTTTCCCTGCTAAACTAAAACTCTGACAAGGAGGTCCACCACATACTACATCTACCTTTTTGTCCTTAGTTTTAGATAATAAATTATCCAAAAAATCTGGCTCAGTAATATCTTGACATAAAAAATCAGCATCTAAACCTAATTGATGATTATATCTAACTATATGAGTAAGTTCGGAATTGTCATTGATATCATTAGCAACAAGAAAATCAAAAAACTTATTATTATGCTCTGCTTGAAGAAAGCCTTCACTAAATCCACCAGCACCTGCAAATAAATCTACAAAAGTGAAAGGCTTACCATATAAAGGAACTTGTTCCCTTACAATATTCACATTGTGACTTTCTTTATAAGCTTTTACGAAACCTGTCAGTTTTGATTTTAATTCTTTATTGGTATAACTTTTTTTATATGAGTTATTTAATAATTCATCTGCCCTATCTCTTAAATAAGCTAAATAATGATTTATTTCTGTAGCTCTTTCTGTGTTTTCCTTTACAAATTGGGTTTCTTTATTAAAGTCTTCTTGTTTAATTTTTTCACCAGTTGATAATTTAACTTGTTCAGAATTACAGTTAATTCTTAAGTGAATTGGAGAGAAACCTTTTTTATCAGATTTATCTAAATAGAAGTTTATAGTAGCCATAGTTAAATTGCGGACGTTTTTACGGACACGGACAAATTTACGGACACTAAATAAAATAACCTACTAAAATTTGGAAAATTTCCATTTTAATCCATTCCACACACATTTTGCCACCACTCCTCTGCCCTAGCTGTAAAAAGAGTATTCCATTACATTTTTAAAGAAACTTTTGAGAATAAATTTTTTCAAGAAACTGCAGTAACAACTTTCGCTTTTAACCAAAGCTCAAGTTACATAACGCAGAACATTATAGTACAAATGTATTTTATATCATTAGATAGCTATAATTCAATATTATGCAAAATATCCCAGAATGTGTTAGTTTCTATTTAATGTGTAGTACTTGGGTCATTAAACATTCGTGTACAAGTAAATTAAACCTTTTATATAGTTTTAATATTCTGTACAATCGTTCATGTTTTTTTTAATAATCGATTCTCAAGAAACTTCTCGTTTATACATTTGTATTATAATTAGCCATTATGTAAAATTGCCGCACGCCAATGCGCTCGATTGCTTTTTTTAAAATAATTATGCTATCGCATTAATTTTTTAAAACACAATTTTCAACCGCATTGCCAGCGCCAAAAAAAGCTAACCTTTTAGATTTGTTTAAAAATCGCGTATTCGATAATAATAATCCTGCAATATTTTTTTCTACGACATTCTCATAAAGGTTTCCGCAAGAGTATAAAATTACTCTGCGAGATAATTTCTATACACTTGCTAACATTTTAGTTTTAATTTGTCTTTTTAATTTCTTGCGTTATCTTTTACCTTAAAGCACTAATTATTTTGAAATGTTTGGTAGACATTTTAAAATAATTATCTAAAACAAAAAACCTCTGTTTATTTCAAATAATCCAATTGAACAGCAAAGTAAAATCGATTACTCTACTACAAATTTCTTTACAATTTTTGTCCCTTCCATAGCTATATCCAAAAAATAAACACCTGTTTTTAAACCTTCTATGTCTACTTTTAATAAATTTAACCCTTTGTGTGTTTTAAAACTGTTTTCTAATAACTTAGCTCCAGATGAACTGAATACAGATAGAACAATATCTCCTTCCTGCGTTGCTAGTTGTACATGTAAAGTAGTTGAAACAGGGTTAGGGTATACTAAAAAAGTGTCACTCTCTAATTCTGGATTGTGAACTGAAAGCATATTGTCTTTATCATCATATAAAGGCGATTCCCAAGCCCCTCTACCGTAGGTTGCCACACGTATTCTACTTTCACCAGTAGCCCCGTAATATAAATCTAGTTTAGTAATGTCTACATTTGGTAAATTTTCAGAAAAAAGAGTCCATGTAGTAACCGAGTTACTTTTGTAATATACCGCTCCATCTATAGCAACATAAATTCCTTGGTCTGATGACCGGTCTAATACAGCTGCCTGAATAGCAACATTAGGTAAACCTGCAGAAATATCTGTCCAAGTCTCTGCACCATCTGTTGATAACTTAACTGCACCATTAGAAGCTACTAAAACCACTCTATTTGCGTCGTAAGGATCTACCGCAATATCATTTATATATAAAGATTGTGGATAACCTGTCCATGTAGGTGTAGCCGATAAAATATTTGTACTCTTAAACAATGTTTTATATGACACGACATAAACTGTGTTTTCATCTGATGGACATAAATCAACGTGCTTTAATTTTGAGCTAAATGCACCAGATGAAAGGTTTACCCATTCTGTACCAATAATAGCAGAATTGTCGTGACGGTATAAATCTTGATAGCCTACATAAACTCTTTTATGATCTGTTTCATCTACAGCAATAGGTGTAACCCATTGACCTCCGTTATTTTCTGGAGGTGTTTTTAAATTTTGAACTTTAGAAGACCCTTTAGTTGTTGTTTTTATAAGCCCTCCATATTGCGTACAATTATAAACAGTATTTGCATCCATAGGGTCTACGGCACATGAAACACCATCTCCACTAGACCAATGTCGCCACAAAGTTGTTTCCCCAAACTTAATAACTGGACCATTATCTTGCGCAGCACCAGCCACTACATTTTTATCGGTTATTGAGCTAGATATACTGTAAAGTTGTTGTATCCCTAACCCTACAGATAGATTTGTAAACGATGCACCATTATCAGTACTTTTTGATAATCCTCCATCTGTCCCTACATACATATTTCCATCTACAAAAAAAGCATCTTCTTGGTCACCATGAAGGTATGGGTATACTGTATATGACTTTAACCAAGATGTTTCTTGTGTAAAATTAACACCACCATCTACAGATTTATATAATGTAAGCCCACCAGCATGTACCTCTTCTGCATTAGTATCGCTTACCGCAATAACTAAATTTCTAGATGCTTGAATACCTACAATATCTCCAGAACTTGCTCTATCTGTTTGAATCGTAAAGTTATTTCCATTATCTGTTGATTTATAAAGATATCCAAATCCACTACCTTCTGCTTGTACAATGTAAACGTAATTATTATTAGCAGGAGTGACATCTAATCTCATTCTACCAGAATGTGAAATACCACTTGTAATTTGTGTAAAACTACCACCTCCATCATCAGATTTATAAAAATCATTACCACAAGCATAAATCGTAGTAGTAGAGCCAGGTTTGTACTTTATATCTTCTATAGTACCGCCAGTAATTACTTGTGCCCATGTTGTACCGCCGTTAGTAGAACGAAAAACCCCATTATATTTCATAGAAGCGAATATCTCATTTGAATCATTTGGGTTTATCAATATACACTGAACAGACCCCGTCTCATCCAAAATTTTTGTGAAGTTTGCACCACCATCTGTACTTTTAAATACTTGACCTAGTTGATCTCCATAATACACTATATCGGTATTACTAGGATCACATGTTACAGACCAGATAGACATGTTTTCGAACTGATCGCCTATTGGTGACCAAGAGCTACCACCATTTATAGATTTCCACAAGCCCCCTCCAGGCGAACCTACATAAATAAGTTGTTGATTAACAGGTTCTATATAAATAGCTGTAAGTCTGCCATTTCCAGGAGTAGATCCAGAAGCCCCAGATCCAATTGTTAACGGACCAACCTCTGTCCAGTTACTAGCAGAATGCGTTTTTAAGGCTTTATTCGTTAAAGAAATTTTACTTTCTTTTATAGCTTGTGTGGTAACCTCTCTACTTAAAATAGTACCATCTTCTTGCAGTTTTGAATAAGCATGAGATTCCCACCTTTTAAAAAGCTTATAGCCAGTCCCTTTTCCTCTCCCTACAGAATCAAAATAAGTTTTGGCTTCCTGCTGTACTTCTTCTAAATTTACACCATCTTGATCCATTAAATCATAGATTTTTTGTCCATAAGTTGATGTTGTCAATAATGAAATACAACCAAAAAGTAATATTTTTAACATTAGATACTTTTTCATAATAATAATAATAATAATAAATTTCTATTTTAAATACTTGTTCACTGGTTATTTTTACTAAATATAATTCATTTTTAAAATGGCTCTAATTTAATTTAAATTAATGGCCTACCTAATAAAAAAGGGGCTAAACCCTTGTAAATTGGCATAATTTTCATCTAGGTCAATAGCTTGATTTATGCTTTCTGGTGTCCATTTTAATTGCAATGAACGACCTTTTAAAAATAATTGATACGCATCAATGTTATTCGTTGGTTGCTTTATTAAATGATCCTCAACATCAAAATGCCCAAATTGCTTTCGGATTTCATCTGCTATATCAAGACTAATCTTATCTTCCAAATCAAAAATGTCTATTAATTCTCTATCAAATTTTTTAGACCAATAATGTGTTCCGTTTTTTGTGCCTATCAACTGTCCCGTTATGCGAATTCTATTGCTTGATTTTTGAATACTTCCTTCTAAAACAGTCGCCACAACTAGCTTATCGCCAATATGCCGGACATCAATATTTTTATTTTTAAATGCAAAAGAAGAGGTTCTTGCGATAACTTTTAAGCCCGTTATTTTTGTTAAGGCATTATTATTTCTTCAGATATACCGTCACAAAAATATTCGTTATCAATATCATTACTCATATTAACAAAAGGAAGTACTGCTATGGATTTTTGGTTGATTAACTATTTTTTTGAACAAATGTATAAAATATAAAAGTCATTCTATACACATTTCACTACTCTCCTATCTTCGTTTCGTAAAAAGCGTATTTATTCACAAGGTTAATATGGTTTTAGAAGAGTTCATGAATCTCGTAAACTCGATTTCATTAACATTGTAAATAAAAATTTGAGAAGAAAAAAAAAGAAGATTTGAAAGGTATAAAGCTTTTTACCAAAGCAAAGTAACATAACGCAGAACATTATAGTACATTTTTAATATTTGATTATCCAGTGGATGATTAAATATTAAAACAATAATTATTTCTATTGTTGATTCTTACTATAATTTATTTTTAAATTAAACCTTCCACAGGAAGCTATTATTTAAAAAGTATGTAAAATATCCCAGAAGCATTCATTTTCATTAGAATAATTGAAACTTGGGTCATTAAACTAATAATCGGTTTGCTTCGCAGAGTTTATAAAACATTTGTATCTATATAATCATCACTTATGAGTTTATTGTATAGCTTCTGAAATTAGAAATTCTTTAAACTGAGAAACTCTTGTAACATCTTCACCTCTGCAGCCTGTATTTGGACAGGGATTAGAAACATTGCATTCTCCTTGACTTTTAAAATCCACTTCCCCCCTAACCAAAATACCTTCTACTTTGTTTGTCTGACTATTAAATATGGGCGATCCAGAATTACCTCCATAAGTATCCAAATTTGCTATAAAATAATCCACATTTGAATTATCGCGTACATTAGCACCTCCAGCAATTTTTAAAGGCAAACCTACTGGGTGGCCAATTACATACACTTCTTCGTTATCAGCAATTTTGGTATTACTGGTTAAAAGTAAAATATGAGATGGAGGAATTTGTTCATTGGTTTCAATAATTGCATAGTCTTTTCCTCTACCGTTGTCAAGTTTTTTAGATATTAATCTTTTTGCAGAAAAAATAGCTTCTGGTGAAAAAGTTATATTAACATTATTAATGGTATTTAACTTATATCCAAAAATAAAACGGATATCCTCTAACTCTGAATCTATTTTAAAGCAGTGACCAGCAGTAACAATGGTATTCTGATTTACTGCAAAGCCCGAGCAAAATGCTCCTACAGGTTGACTACTAAATTTTTCGGTTGAACAAAGATTTTGAGATGTACCAAAATTTTTGGTATTCAATTTATACATTCCAGAATCATCTTGAACTAAGTCCCATTTCCATACTAGTGCAACTACTCCCATAGCATTTTTCACTCTTTCAGCATTTTGTTCTTGATAAAAATCTAACCTATCATCGGGACCATATATTACTTTTAATGCTTCTTTGATTGTATCAGATTTTATAAAATTATTTTCTTCATACAATTGTTTATTATATTTAGTAATACTAAAAGTTGAAGTATCTTGCTTGATTTGATATAACTCTTCAAGTTCTTCTAGAGAATATTTTTCTTTCAATTCATCAACTGTCATATTTTTTCCTGTTTCACAGGAAAAAAAACATACAAAAAGGAATAATACAATGTACTTAAAAATAAGGTGGTTATTTTTCATAATAAATTATTAAATTTTTTATAAATATTAATAATTATGCAAAAATTAATTTGCTATAATTTGCCGTCATGTAAATATGCAAAATGGAATTTTCTTCTAATTAAAATCAATGACTGACATAATTTTAGTTATTTCAGATTCATTTATTATCGTTGGTATTAATTCTTCTGTTTTACTATACAATGTATCATTTCCTATAATCAATCTACCAAGTAAATAATATTCTCCTTCAACATGACCTGAAAATATATTGCGCCCCAATTGATTAGTAGTTCCTTTATCAATAAAGCCACCTTCTCCTCTAAATCGTTGAAGTGCTATAGAGTCATTATAAAGAAATACCTCAGCATTTGTGACTGGCATATTTGATGTGTTTAGTAATTCACCTAAAATAATAGTTTGATCCATGGCTGTTAATGTTATATCTAAATTTTTATTAGGTGTTGCTGTAGAAACTTCAACAGTATCAACAGCAGAATATATTACACTAAGAGCTTCATCTATAAATTCAACAGACAGTTTATATTCACCATAATTTAATGGTCTAAACTCGAAAGAAGAACCAGTTGGTGATGCATTTATACCATCGGGAATTATTGCAGGATTATCACCAATAGCCTTTAATTCGAGTTTAATTAATTCGTTATCAGACACGACTTCATCGGTTAACAAATCTAAAAATGATACTCCGCCTGATATAACTCCTCCTTCAAAGTTAGCTTCTAATACAACTGATTTTACTGTAGTTATTTCAGATTGAGTTACAACGGTTGGTATTAATCCTTCTATTTTACTAAATAATGTGTCATTATCAATAATCAACCTCCCTAACAAATAGTATTCACCTTCTACATGACCTGAAAATACATTACGTCCCAATTTATTAGTAATTCCGCTATCAATAAACCCCTCAACTCCCTTAAATCGTTGAAGTGCTAAAGAATCATTATAAAGAAATGTTTCAGCATTTGTAATGGGCATGTTTGATGTGTTAAGTAACTCACCTAAAATAATAGTTTGACCTTTGGGTGTCAACGTTATATCTAAATTACTTGTTGGTGTAACTGCGGAAACTTCAATAGTATCAACAGTTGAGTATTTTATACCAAGAGTATCATCCATAAACTCAGCAGATAATTCATATTTACCAAAATTTAATGGACCAAATTCAAATGAAGAACCCGTTGGTGTTGTATTAACCCCAGTAGGAATCGCTACGGGATTATTACCTATTGATTTTAATTCTAATTTGATTGATTCATTATCAGATAACAATTGATCTGTTAACAAATTTAAATATGATATGTCGCCTGAAATAACTCCTACTTCAAAATCAGTATTCTGAATGCTAGTTTCGGAATCACATCCAAAAAGTAGAATTAAGGGTATTAAAAATAATTTTCTCATCATTACTTAATTAAATTATAGAATTTAGGAATTAGATCAAATCCAAGGCTAAGTGAAATATAATAACCTACATTTAATTCCGAACTAAACTTTTGGTCTGATATAGGTAGAAGTGGATCAAAATTCCTAGGTTTTAGTCTATCTACTTGTCCAAATCTTGCTCCAACTGCTAGTTGAATATTCCTTAGAGGTTCAAAACCAACACCTAGATAAATGTTATCTAAAATATCACCATCATCATAATCAATAGAGATATCGATATGCGTGGACTCATAAAATCGTTTTAAAGGTACATTAACTGCTAAATCTTGCTTACAGAGATACGTGCTAAAAGTAATTGATGGTCTAAAACCCAAGCTTGTTTCTTTCACTTCTTTTAAATCACTAACACTAGAGTTAGCTAAAGGAACCTGTTCATAATTATAAGAGACACTATTGGTAAGTAAAACACCAGCATTAACACTAAATCGAAAAAGGCGATGTACAGGAGGTAATTCATCTTCAATTAATGTTACTGTTTCATATTTAATATCATAACTAGCCTTTTCAATAGTACCTTTATCTACTTTTTGTACAAAGTTTTCAGTTTTAAATTGATTCGAAAGTAGTTTAATCGTTGGTTTAACTTTGGCTTCAAATGGTCTGGGATATTTTAAAATATATTCTGAATATGCCACTGGTGTGTAATTTGATTTTGGAAAATATTCTTTTAAATCTTTATTAAACTCAACAGTTGGATCAGGGGGAGTTGAATCTGATGGTATGTTTTTGTTATTTAATACTTCTGAACCTATATCCACGGGTTCAAGAGCTCTTATATTACTGGGTGATTCAATTTCTACTGGCTCAGATAATTCTGCCTCCATAGAAATGATGAATGGATTTTTTTCCAAATCGTCATGCTTTAAATTGATGATATGACAATATAACTCAGAATCAGTGGTTAACTGAGGTAGGTTAGGAGTTAACCTAGCAACCTGTAGTAGCTCTTTTTCGGAATCAAAAAGTTTCCCTTTATTAACATCGTATACAATTTCTTTTACGTCCTTGTTTTTAGAAATTAAAACTCCTTGATGAAGTAAATTATAATAGGACAGAGAGTTTTGTTGAACTTTATTTAAAATTTTTGTTATTTGGTTTTTTGCTGTCTGGATTTTACTCTCAAGTTCTTTCTGTTCTTTTTCGGGTTTAGTTTTTCTAGATTTTTTATCAATTAATTCCAATTCAAAAGTTTCAAGCTTTGTATGTAGTTCAATAATTTTATTAGGTGTTTCTTCAGCTTCATCAATCATCACAAGCTTATCAAGTGCTAATTTTATTAACTCAATTTTTTTTTCTAGTTTTTCTGTTTCTTTGTTGAGTTTTAGTATTTCTTGATCTTTAGCTTTTTTATCTTTTTCGGACTTTTTTAAGTCATTCCAATGAGAAAATAATTTTTTATTATTATCATTACTTATATGAGTGCTTAAGTCAATATTTTCTGCTTTTAGAATTTTATTTAATGTAATATCATCTTTGTAAGTTATAACTTGAATACCATTTTCAATGCTCGTTTTTTTTATTAGCGCTTCAGAACCTTTTGAATTGGCCATAAGAAGAACGAAACTCATATACCTCTCATCTGGGGTTCCTATGTCACTTGGTTCTGATATACTGAGAGAATTATATGTAAACGGCTTAACATACAACTTTTCATTTTCTATTATATTGGCACTATATCTGTATTCATTTCGCCACTCATATAATAAATAGTATGTACAATCTTTTTTAGGGTTTTCTATTAAAAATTTTATATTGTTTTCAATCTTAGGATGGGAATCATACCCATAATTCTTTATTATTTTACCTTCATTATTAAACACCAATGTGCGTTGTTGTGCGTATAGTGAGGATGAAATTATTACTATTATAAAAATTAAATATTTGTATTTTTTATACATGATAAATTATTTATAACTGAATTATACAATACAATAATATTATGGCTTTAGTTGAAACCAAAACATACCCAATACTGGGTAATTAATAAATTTTGCTATTATGTAATTGCTAACTGGGAGAATTAATCACTTCTAATTAAGCGATTGAATTCTTAAATATAAGAAAATTATTTCAATTGCCATTCCACACACACATTACGCTTCCCTCCTACGTCGTCGCATAAAAAGTGTTCCATTAACATTGCAGAAGAAACTTTGGAGAATAAATTTTTTCAATAAACTTAAGAAGCACCTTTCGCTTTTAACCAAAGCTCAGGATACATAACGCAGAACATTATAGTACAAATGTTCATTATGTTGTTTAAGGCATTGTTTCCATTTGATAGCTATAATGTAGTATTATGTAAAATATCCCAGAAGCATTCGTTTTCATAAGAATAATTAGAACTTGGATCATTAAACTAATAAACGGTTTGCTTCGCAGAGTTTATAAAACATTTGGATCTATTAATTAGTCGTTATGTAAAATAGCCGCTACCAAGCGCTCGATTGTTTTATAAAATCAAATTGCTTTGGCAATTTATTTTACACACAATTATCCAACGCTTGCCAACGCCAAAATAAAAGCTAACCTTTTTGCTCTTATTATTTCTCCTATTGTTTTAGCCAAAATTTTATGAGGCCAAGTTAAAATCGAGATTCTATTCAAAGCACATTGTTTTAGCCAAAATCTTATGAGGTGTTCTAAAAAGGAAAAACTCAGTCATTACAACTAAGTTTTTTTTAACACTACCAACTATTCTCTCTAAATCTGTTGTTGGCAATTAAGACTATAACTAGCACTAGAAGAAATTGACCAACCAACTAATCCGTTTGTAGCCCCTGAATCTACTTGAACACAACTTAAGCTACCTCCTGCTAATTGCATTCTCCACATATTACTATTATTCCCATTTGCTATATTAACTGAGTTTGTAAAGTTATTACTCCCACCTTTTAAATCTGTTAAATTTGATAACATACTAACATCTAAACCTTCTAAGCTATTATTTTCTAATAATAATTGTTCTAGCAAAATATTATTAGACACATCTATAGTAGTTATCTGATTATTAAATAAACTTAATTTTTTTAGGTTGGCATTATTACTAACATCAATAGACGTAATACTATTATCATTAGCAACAAGAGTTCTTAATGCTGTTAGTTTTTGCATTGCTGTTATGGAAAAAACTGATATGTTCTTGTTTCCAATACTCAATACTGCAACTCTATTGTTTTCAACAGTAATACCTTGCCAAGTAGATACATCTGTAGTTTCAATATCCCAAGTTAATGTATTATTGCTATTTGCATTATAAATTTCTATTAATGCATTACGATCATCTTCAATAGTTAAAGTAGGTTGACTTGTAATATTATCATCGTTACTACAAGCGCCACATAGTACAATAGCCAAGACTAGTGTTAGGTTTTTAATTACTTTCATTTTTTAAGTTTTTTAGTTTTTTAGTTTTCGATTATAATAGTATTAGAACAAAGTGTTTAATGAATAGCTATTTGAGTTTATTAATAGTAAAAAGAAGACAGTTTAGATTTCTCTTTATTCACATTAGTATTAGTACTAAACATTTTAAAACTGTTGTCATAATTATATTTATTTTCAGTTAATATTTATCGTTTTACCACAACCTATGTTTTTACTATACACTTTAGTGCTAGTAGATCTATAAGCGTTACTACCTCCTTCTATAGTATGTCTTTGTATGTAAGCATCATAATGACAATTCCACTTAGCTGTTCCACCTGCACTAATTTTTGTCCCGCGATTAACGGAACCACTTTTACCCACATAAACACTGCTACTACTATTATTACGAAGCGTTACTACATCTGCATTTTGAGCAGCTTGATAATTCGCTTCGTTTTGTCTTTTTCTTCGTTCTAAATCTTGATGTTCTGGAGTTGCTCTAATAGAATCATTATATCTTTTAGCTTCTGCCCATTCATCTTTTTCATCTTGGATATCTTTAGCTATTCTTTTTTTCTTAGCTATTTCAACATTTTTCTCTTTTATTAATTCTGCAGGTGTTCTAGTATCTTGTTTTGCTTTCATCGCTACTAAATAATCGATAATCAGTTTATTTAAATTCTGACTTTGTAAGGCTTTATGTTCTGCCCCAAAATTTCCACCTCCAGCTTTTGTAGCTTTTAAAGCTAATAACCTATCTTTAAATGATGGTTTTTTCTTCTTTCCATCATTCTTTTGTACAGTAGCTCTATTTTTAATAAAAACTCTATCTATTTTTGTAAAAGAAACCCCATCATCTTGAGCTCCATAAAGAACAAAAACATAGTCGTCTATAGCTACAAAGCTCTTATATTGTTTTGAATTAATTAAAAAACTTTCATAGGGTTGTCCTTTACATGCAAATTCTTCTGTTGTTACATCCAATAAAAATCTAGTCTTGCCTTTATATTTTCCTTCATTATCAACTATAATTTTTATTTTGTACCCTTCTCCTGTTGGTAAATATTCTTTATGAAATTTAACTATAGCATATTTATTTTTTATAATATAATTCCCGTCTTCTCCTGCAGATTGAACAGAAGAGTATTCTGTATATTGATCTGTAGTAGATATATTATCAAATAAATTATTCTGCGCAATTATTGTACTTGTAATACTTAATACAAATAGCAATACATAGATTATCTTTTTATTCATAATTATTATTATTTTTAAATTATTAATTAGGGCAACCTCTTAAATTGACTTTCAAAAAAGAAGTTATCTTAATAGTTCATTAATTATTGCTTTATAAAACGCTTTACCCCTACTTTACCGTCTTCAGTATACACTTTTAATAAGTACATTCCTGGTGATAACTTTGAAACATCTACATTAGTATTAGTATTACTTTTTAACACTTTTTTTCCTAAAATAGAATACACTTCTACTTTTTCTAAAGTTTCTTCTAATTGTATGTTTAAGGTCTTGTTTACTGGGTTAGGGTAAATAGAAATATTTTGTAGCGTAAAATCATTTATACTTAATGCAGCACAATCTGTGCTAAAATTGACACCAGCATCTACACTATTAGTCCAATTAGCAAGACTAAAAGCTTCATTATCTACTTGAATACAGGTTAAATTTGAATTTGTTGCAGCAAAAAAACGACCTGAGCCCATTAATGAATTATTACCATTAGCTATATTTAAACTTGTTAAGTTATTAACTTGACATTCTAAGTAATTTAATGAAGTATTAATAGAAAGGTCTAAACTAGTTAATAGATTATTTCTACAAATCAATTTAGTTAAAGCTGTATTAGCTGAAACGTCTAAACTTGTTAATGAATTATCATTACAATACAACTCTGTAATACTAGTAAAAGCTTCAATTCCTGTTAAATCGGAAATGGATAAATTAATACAATAAACACCTCCAGTAAAAGCTGTTGCCTCAGCACATTGTATTTCTGTATCTCCGTTAGTGTTAATTGCTGTGTTACCAACTAAATAGTTTTTAAAGTTTGCGTCTGGTATGCTTACTACACAAGGTGTACAATTAGTACCAAAGCTTGTTTGTGCATCAATATTTGTCCAGTTTGTAGTACTGTAAGCTACATCATCTACTTGAATACACGTTAAGTTTGGATTGTTATTAGCTTCAAAATTTGAAAAATTACTATTATTTCCATTAGCCACATTTAAACTGGTTAAATTATTTTGAGGAACAATTAATGAGGTTAATACTGAATTAGTACTTATATCTAAACTTGTTAAACTATTAGAGAAAAGACTTAACCGCTCTAAAACTAGATTTGAAGATACATCTAGAGTTGTTAAATTGTTTAAACTAACAAACAACGTTTCTAATACTGTATTATTGGAAATATCTATTGATGTAAGTTGATTGTCATTTGCATGCAACTCTGTAAGATTAATAAATGCTTCAAGACCTGTTAAATCTGAAATAGATTGACCGGAACAAGAAATTAACCCTATAAAAGCTGTTGCCTCAGTACATTGTATTTCTGTATCTCCATTAGTGTTAATTGCTGTGTTACCAACTAAATAATTTTTAAAGTTTGCGTCTGGTATGTTTACTATACAAGGAGGGCAATTAGTACTAAAGCTTGTTTGTGCATCAATAAATGTCCAGTTTGCTGTACTGTATGTTACATTATCTACCGTAATGCAAGTTAGGTTTGGTGTGCTGGTAGTACTAAAGCTATTACTAGGAATATTGCTATTATTCCCGTTGGCTACATTTAAACTTGAAAGTAAAGGGTTGGTATGTACAACTATAAAATTTAAACTGGCATATCCAGAAAGGTCTAGCGACGAAAATTGATTAGCTTGTGCCCAAAGCGTATTTAAAACAGTGTTAGTGCTTAAATCTAACGTTGTTAATTGGTTAGATGCTATATTTAAAAGTGTAATTTTTGTATTAAACGAAACATCTATTGTTGATAAGTTATTTCCGTTACATTTTAATTCTGTAATTTCTGTAAACGCTTCAATTCCTGTTATATCAGAGATATTTTTATTATTTATATCCATAATTCCTGTAAAAGCTGTTGCCTCACTACATTGTATTTCTGTATCTCCATTAGTGTTAATTGCTGTGTTACCAACTAAATAATTTTTAAAGTTTGCGTCTGGTATGTTTATCGTGCAATCGTAAATTGAACTTACTTCTGCGTCTGATAATATTCTGGTGTAAAATAACACTTCATCTAAGCCATCTTGATATTTTTCATTAGAAGCAACTGACACTCCTTTTAAACGTGAAAAAGATATGTTTCCAGAATGATTAGGCCCTGTACTATTCATATTTGCGGTTAAAAGAGTTGTTCCTCCTTCTTTTACAGTATCAATGTATACGTGTGTTATAATTCTTTTTGTACCACTCGTATTCGTTACTGAAGCTTGAATTACTACGTGGTGCCATACATTATCACTCACATTTGTTGTGTGAGTAATATAGTTGCCATGATAAGCACTGTCTCTAAACGCAGCAGATATTTGTCCGTTTTGTAAATATACACGCATACCATCAAAAGCAGTATCTACAGTGCTTATTTGGTCATTATCATTATAAATAATTCTGGTATTTGCATCATTAGTAGCTGTTTTTACCCAAAAACTAATAGTTTGTGATAAAAAAGGGGTACTATTAGTAAGGTTAAAATTAATGTCACCCCTTCTTAAATCGTCACCATTTAAAGAAATGGCTTCGTTTGCATTCCCAAACCTATCAGTAATAGTTGTAGCTGCTGTTCCTATTTTGATAAAATTAGCACTAATAATATTATCAGTAAGTCCACCATTGCTAAAATCATAATGGCCTACTAAATTTGTTGTAGGTATTTGGGCATAACTAATGCTACAAATAAATAGCAGAATATAAAGTAATTTGTTTTTCATAATATATTAATTAAGAGTTTTTACGTTGTAAAACTATTATGAAAACAGTACCTTCTTGGGTCAAAAAATGTTTATTCAGGTCAAATCCCAACTATTTAGTTCAAAAAACGACCAAACTCGTCATTTACTAGTTTTATTGATATTATTGAAATATTTTTAACCCTAGCATTGAAAAAAACAAACAAATGTTATTATCCTTTTTTAAAAATATAGCGAGCCTTGGTGTAGATTCTAAACACACGAATCAGAAAAACAAAACAATACGATTAATAAATATCATTTGTATGTTATGGTATTTTGCTTTTACACTGGTTGGGTCTATGATAGTTTCTGGTTTAATTTCATACACTGAAGAGAAATTTTATAAAGGAATATCAGTAAATATTATTGGGCTTGTTTTGACAGCTGTCATTCAATATTTAAATAAAATTAAAAAATCAACATTAGCTGCTTTAGGTATGCTCTTTTTTACAGCTGTCTATTTCTTTATTGTAACCACATATAGCGCTCCTCAGAAGTTTATAGAGTTTTTTTATATACTAGTTCCTATTATTAGTTTAGTGGTTTTAGATAAGTATATATATAGCTGGTTCCTTTTAGGTATTAGTATTATCTTGTTTCACTACACCTTTGTTAATTTAGGGTTTTACCAGTATAATGGTGTTTTGTTTATATCTCCTTTAATGATTTGGTTGTTTGTTATAAACTTTTTAATTGTATTGTATTTTAAAAAATTAAATCATAATAATGAGAAATTATTAGAACTGGAGAGAGATAAAGTACTATCTGACAAAATTATATTAGAAAAACAAGAGGCTAAACTGAGAGAGTTAAACGAATTTAAATCTCACTTTTTTGTGAATCTATCTCATGAGATTCGTACTCCATTAACTTTAATCCAAGGGTATGCTAACCAAATTGATTTAAAAGCTTCTGAAGAAATAAATACCGGTAAACTAGATATTGTTAAAGCACAATGCAAACAAATGCAGGACATTATTAATAACATAATGGATTTAAGTAAAATAGAAAGTAGCGAATTACAACTAACGTCTACATATATAAATTTACACCCTTTTTTAGAAAAGCATTTTGCTAATTTTCAAGGCCTTTTCATTAAAAAGAACATTAGCTTCCGATTAAATAATGAGGTAAAAAACACAACTATTCTTATTGACGAAAACCTATTTTCTAAGGCAGTGAACAACTTACTAAGTAATGCCTTAAAATTCACTTCTACTGGAGGTAGTGTATCTATAAATATAAATTCTATTGATAATAAGCTAATTATAGAAATTGAAGATAATGGTATTGGTATTCCTGAGGATGAATTAGAATTTATTTTTAAACGCTTTTATCAAGTAAAAAATGATATAACAAAGAGTCAAGGAAGTGGTATTGGTTTAGCTTTTACTAAAAGTATTGTGGATGCTCATCATTTTTCCATACAACTAAAGAGTATTTATGGTGAAGGTACATGTTTTAGTGTTTTGATACCTACAGGGTATACAAAGCATACAAAGCCTAATAGTTCTTCTTTAAATGAGCAGGAATCTACTTTATCTAATTCAACACAAACAATAGATTCTCTATTACCTCAAAAAGAAATTTCAAAAGGCATGCAAAAAATACTTTTAGTAGATGATCATGAGCCAATGCGATTATATTTAAAAGAGGTGTTAAAAAAATATTCTATTACTCAAGCAGAAAACGGAAAAGAAGCCCTAGATATACTTAAAAAGGATAATAACTTTGATTTAATTATAACAGATTATATGATGCCTGTAATGGATGGAGAAGAATTTGTAAAACAATTAAAACAAAATCTGTACAAAATTCCAATTATTGTGTTAACTGCTAGAACGGATAATTCTGGTAAATTATCAATGCTACGCCTAGGTATTGATGGGTATTTATATAAACCTTTTATGGAAGAGGAGTTATTAATAAATGTCAGTAATTCTTTAAAGTTATATGAAAATGTAAAAGACTTTGATATGAACAACAGTAGTTCAGAGGTTAAGGCCTTAAACATACATATAGATAAATTTAATGCTAAAATCACTACATATATTAATCAAAATATAACCTCTCATTTACTTACTGTAGATACTATTGCTGACTATATGAATGTTTCACGTAGTACTTTAAATAGAAAAACCAAAAGCTTATTAGGTCAGACAGTTAATCAACTAATTATAGAAGTGCGTTTGGCTAAGGCTAGAACTTTAAAGTTAGAAAAGCCCTTAGCTTCTAAAAAAGAAATAGCAGAAGCTGTTGGCGCTTCTAATACCACGCACCTGTTTAATTGCTTAAAGGAACGCTATGGTATTTAAAATAACATTTATTATGATTATGCATTATAATTCAAAAGCCATTTCACACACATTACACTTCCCTCCTACGTCGTCGTGTAAAAAGTGTTCCATTAACATTGTAGAAGAAACTTTTTAGTATAAATTTCTTCAAGAAACTGTGGTGACAACTTTCGCTTTTAAGCAAAGCTAAAGTTACATAACGCAGAACATTATAATTCAGAAAAAGAATTATAATCAGACGTTATATAAAATGTCTTTATAACATTAAAAATGTGAGTTTTATTATAAATAAACAAAGAAAAATATATAGCTATAAATTCTTTTCATAATCCATACTTTGACTTAATACACGAACAATCAAAATATCAATATCTATAGCCAAATAAAAAAATAGTATGCGATTTATAAGAAAACCTTTTTTAAGATAATACAAATTCTGAAGCATCACGTCCAAGAGTTGTATTATTGGCTAATATTTGAAAAAATGTATGTATTCCTAATAAGTATGTCTGTGCTTGTTTTAATCCAAATCTTTCAATGCCATACTCATACATTTTCGCAAGATCAATTTTAGATTTTCCTGATACTTTATAAACACCCATCCGCTCGCATACGTTCTTCGACTTCCTTCATAATATCTGGAACAGATTTACCGCTAATACCACTTTCCATCCCTTCAGTTATAGCTGCTTTTAGTACAGAAAATTTAGCGTTATTTGCCTAATCTCGCCTTACTAAATCACGAAGATATTCATTATCATTAGTAAATTCTCCAATTGTAATTTGTGACTTTATCCATTTATCTTGTTTTTCAGTAAATGTTATTGTTTTTCTAATTGTAGACATATTTTTTGTTTAAATAATCATACTATTGATGCAATATAATCTTTTCGATTGAATATTTACAAAATTAAAAAACTCTAATTCTCATGTGTTTAGCAATTATTCCCATTCCATACACATTCCCACTTCACTCCTATCGTCGCTTCGGGCAAAGCGTATTCTATTACATTTTTAAAGAAACTTTTTAGAAAGAAAAAAAATCAAAAAAAGACATTACTTGTAAAAGCTTTTTACCAAAGCAAAGTTACATAACGCAGAACATTATAGTACAAATGTATTTCATATCATTGGATAGCTATAATTAGCCGTTATGTAAAATTGCCGCTGCCAAACGCTCGATTGCTTTTTAAAAATAATTATGCTGTCGCAGTAATTTTTTTAAACACAATTATCCATCGCTTTACAGATATGATTTAAAGTTTATCAATCATATTGTTTAAAGCATACTTTTCTAATTCATCTATAGTTTTGCTTGATATTTTAATTTCCCAATTATATAAACTCGGCATTAGGCTTACTTCATTATTTATAAAGTAATTATTGCAGGATTCTTGTAGGTGTTTGGATGGAATGAAATAAACAACTCTTGGTTCTTTATCTATGATTAAAACTATAAACAAATTATCGTTTAATTCTCCTAAATCTTGTTTTGGAATTTTAACACCTTAAGATTGCTTTGAAATCCGTTGTGTATTTAAAACTATTAAGAAGCTTTATTACTAATCCCCTAAAATATGTACGCTCCACTCACCTATTGTTTTATCAAAATTCTATGAGGTCATTTTGCCAACGCTACATCTTGGGAAAAACTACTCCTATTTACATAACTATTTAATTCAACTTCGCTTATACTTACATGGCGCATATACATTATTATTCATTTTATTATTATTTTGTATTCACAAAATAACTGTCAAGTATATCTATGTTTACGTACATTTGTATTAACACTTATCCTAAAAAAACATGAAAAGAATATTACAATTATTGATAATCTTAAATTCTTTATATATAGTCTCTCAAGATTTAAATACTGATTTACTTATTCACTATACATTTAATGGAGATTTAAATGATAGTAGTGGAAATGGTTTCAATGGAACTAATTTCGGAGCAACCTATACTACTGATAGGCATGGCAATGAAAACAGCGCAATTTATTTTGATGGGATTAATGATTTTATTAGTATGCCCAATTTAGCTCAGTTAAAGCCAAATCTTCCAGTTTCGTTCTCTTTTTGGATTAAATACGATGATTATTCTTCTTTAAATTCAGATCTTTTTAATACATCATTTGAAGAAGATAAAAGTTCCGGGATATTTTTCACACTACAATCCTCAACCAATAACTACAGTCTTGCTTATGGTGATGGAGGTAATAATTATATTGCATCAACTAGAAGAACTTATAATTCAAATAGAGCCGCAGAAATAAATGAATGGGCGCATCTTGTTCTTGTTGTAAATTCTGCATTGGATATGAAAATATATGTTAACTGTGTAGACTACGGAGGTACCACTTCGGGGTCTGGAGGTAATTTGTTTTATTCAACAACTTCAGGAAGCCTAGGAAGGCATGATAGAAGTATTTCTGCATTAGCAAATTATTTTAAAGGGACTTTAGATGATTTTAAATATTGGGAAAGGGCTCTAAGTTTTCAAGAAGTTTCAAATGAGTTATGTACATTAAGTATAGGAGATTTTAAGGTTTCAAATGAAGAACCAAAGATATACCCTAACCCAACTTCAAATGTTTTAAATATTAAAGAAGGAACACAAAAAATAAAAAGGATAAGTGTTTTAGATGTTTCAGGAAGGCAAATATTAAATGATTCATATAGAAACACTATCAATATGACTTCTTTTGCAAACGGTGTTTACTTTATAAAGTTGAATTACGAATTTGGTTACTTTATTAAAAAAATCATTTTAGCAAAATAATAGTTGAAAAAATAAAATCCCCATTCATTCCACACACATTACCACTTCACTCCTATCGTCGCTTCGGGCAAAGCGTATTTTATTACATTTTTAAAGAAACATTTGAGAAGAAAAAAATCAAAAAAAGCAGTAATAATTACTTCGCTTTTACCAAAGCAAAGTTACATAACGCAGAACATTATAATTCAAAAAAGAATTATAATCCGACATTATATAAAATGTCTTTATAACATATATAATGTTAGTTTTATTGTAATTTCATTCCGTGATATTAAACCCATATTTTTTTAAAGGAATCTAATAAATATGGAAACAAACACCTATTGAGTCCTCATAAAATATATCTAAATTTGTTTCATATATAAATCACAATCAATTATGGGCATTAATCAATATCAAAACTTATTTGACTTTATAGCAAATACAGTAAAGCTACAGGATGTCGATGTCTTAAAAATTGGTTCAAAATTATCTATCGAAGATTATCAAAAAGGAGATTTTATTCTAAAACAGAATCAAGTATCTAAAACTTTAAAGTTTGTTTTATCCGGTGTTTATAGAGTTTACCAGTTGAAAGATGGTAAAGAAATTACCAGTTATTTTAATTATGAGCAGAGAAACCCTCTGATAGCTTCTTTTGTTAGTTTATTAACTAAAAAAAACAGTACTGAATTTATAGAATGTATTATAACAGGAAAAGTAATATCTATTTCATATTCAGATTGGCAAGAATTATATAAAACTAGCCTAGAATTAAATATTTTTGGCAGGTTAATGGCTGAAAAAAATTACTTATTAGCTATACAACGCATAGAGTCTTTACAATATCAAAATGCATCAGAACGTTATGAAATGTTTTTAAAGTTCTACCCTAACCTATTGAATCAAATACCTCATCATTACATCTCTTCTTATCTAGGTATCACACCAGAATCATTAAGCCGTGTTCGTAAGGCCTTAGCTAAAAAGTAAATCTTATCATACATCAATGCTGACGCTTCTCATTTTTCAGAAATTTGAATTATGAAAACTACAGACATATATGCTATTTGGATTGCAACTTTTAAAAAAGCTTCTTTCAAAGATTTAGAACAATGTTTTTCTATCATTAGTAAACATTATAATAACCCCAATAGATATTACCATAACTTAAACCATATTGATAATTTAATTAAACAAATAGAGCAATTGTCTCTTTCTAAAGATAATAATGCTATACTAATAAATGTTGCTTTATTCCATGACGTAATATACAAAGCAGGAAGAAAAGATAACGAGTATAAAAGTGCTGAATTTGCTGCTAATTGGCTGTCAAAATTAAACTTAGGAACCATAGAATCAAAAATAATTTGCAATATCATTAGGTCGACAAACACGCACCAATCTTCTGATTTCTTAACGCAGTTATTTCTTGATTTAGACCTTTCCATTTTAGGAGAGAATGAAGATAACTATCAAGAATATACTGCTCAAGTAAGGAAAGAACATATTCAAATTCCGAATTTCCTGTATAGGGCTGGAAGAAAACGATTTTTAAAGAATATGCTTTCTAGAGAAGTAATATTTTATACTTCTGAGTATTATGAAACTTATGAAAAACTTGCTAGAAAAAATCTGAGGAATGAATTAAATGAGTTAAGCAAATAGTTATGAAAACTACCTACATAAACAATTTACCAATAATAGAAATTGATAATTTCTTCTCGTCTGACGAATCGGATGCTGTACTAAGTGAGAGGTTGAATGGTTTTCAAAGTGCTCTTAGTCATTACCCAGTTTATTATCGAAATAATGATAGATTTGTTGAGGATAATACTAATTTGTCTAAACAGTTTTTTAAAAAACTTAAGAAGTTAAACATTAATGGTCTAGATGAAATTATAGGAGTCAATAATCGTTTTAGATTTTGCAGATATCAGAAAAATCAATTGTTTTCAAAACATAAGGATGGTGTTCATTATCCTAACGATAGGCATGAATCTAAATATACATTTCTGTTGTATTTAAATAACCAAGATGATTTTATAGGTGGTGATACTGAGTTTTTCACATCGAAATATGATGAGAAACCCACTAAAATCATTAAACCTAAAAGAGGGAAATTAGTAATTTTTGACCATAGTATTTGGCATCAAGGAGCTGAAATTATTTTTGGTAACAAATATATATTACGTTCCGATATTTATGTGGATAGACAAGTTAAGTCTAATCATCATGATGGATACATATGGAGTTTATTGAAAGTTGACGAAAATCATTTTTTTAGTTGTGGAAGAGATACTTCTATTAAATTATGGAACAAAGATTTACAATTAGTAAATGCCTTTAGAATTCATTCTAAGTCAATACTTAAAATAGTCCGATTAAATAAAAAAGAGTTCGTTTCATGTTCTAGAGATTTTGCTTTAAAAAAATGGACAAATTCAGGAAAAGTACTTTCATCAATTTGGTTAGATGAAATGATACTAAATATTGTAATCAATACTTTAGAAAAACAAATAATTGCTGTAGGTACTAGTGGTAACATTTTTATTCTTAATTCAGAACTTGTACTGCTTAGAACAATTAAAGGACATAAAAGTTGGATTTGGGGTATTAAATTGATAGGTAATGATATAGTTACTTGCGGCGAAGATGGTGCAGTTGTTTTAACGAATCTAATTTCTGGTAAAACCAAATGTGTTTTAAAACATAAAGAAGCACTTTTTAGCATTTATGGCAATAACAAGTCTGTTTTTATTGGTACTAAAAACGGCATTATTATTAAGTTTTCTTTAATCAAAAACAAAGTAGAAAATTTGGTCTTACACAAAGATATCGTTCGGTCAATTATAGGTTATAAAAATGAAATATTTACTTGTAGTGAAGACAATAGAATTATGAGATATAATGTTCTAAATGGTCATAAAGAACAAATAAGAGAATCTGATAATTTCATTCAGGACATTATAGTTTTGAACGGTCAAATTTATGCTGCTGGTTTTGACGGTAGTATTACAATTGATGAAATTTAGATATATAATCCATTCCATACACATACACATTCCCACTTCACTCCTATCGTCGCTTCGGGCAAAGCGTATTCCATTACATTTTCAGGAAGTTTTTAGAAAGAAAAAAATAAAGAAAATTTGTCTTTGGTAAAAGCGCTTTTACCAAAGCAAAGTTACATAACGCAGAACATTATAGTACATTTTACAACAATTAGCGAAATAGCGCTTTTAGGCGATATCTAGTAATTATATACAAGCTAATTGTGTCTTCGTTAGAATAATTTAATATTCATATACAAGAAAAACCTTAAGTTTGATACTTTTTACACGATTACAATAGTTCTAATGTTGGGTTTTAAATTATCATCTAAATAATGCCAACTACCATTAGGGCTAAACTTAGTGTTCGTGTTAGCAACTACTTTATTTATAATTTGACCGCAATGCGGTATTCCATTTCGTTTATTAAAAGTGATACAAAGTAAGGCGCCTTCAGATAACATACAATTACCTTCATAGTAGAAAAAATCTTGTTTTAGTGTAGTTGTTCCATCTTCATTGATTCTTAAGGTAGCTATAAAAGTTTTACCCATTTCTGAAGAAGTTACACTATAATTACCTGTAAAATAACCAATATTAATATCAACTTTATTTTTAGAAGAATTAGTAAAAATAAATTGATAAGGGTTTTTGTTTATAAGCTTTTCAATATCGGTTAGCATAAAATGAGGGAGGTTTTTTGCATTTTCTGCTGTTAATGTGGTTGCATTAAATTTTAGTTCTTTTTTAGTATTCGTACTATCAAGTAACAGGTATAGCTTGCCACAGAAAGATGTATCAGCACTTGAATTCCCCATCATAGTACCTACTAACTCTTCTTTTTTTGCGCTAGAAAAACCATCGATATTAACATATATTGAATCTAAAGAATCGGTATTTTTAAACTCACCAGAAAGAGAGTTACCAGTTGAAGACACTTTAAAATTCCCTTTGTACAAAGAGTGACCTGCAATTTTAATAATTGATTTACCTAAATTATTTACAATTTTAATTTCAACAGTATAAATACCATTTTCTAAAGTTACAAACCAGCCTGAATAGGTGTTTATATAATCTTCAATAATGTGCGCATAGTTACTGCCCTTAGATAAATCAATAAGATTATAGGGAGTGTTTCCAGGAATGATAATCCTCTTTTTATTAATGTATTGCGCAATTATTGGGTTTATTTTATTGCTTAAGGCCTCTTTTTCTAAATGTTCTTTATTTTGTACTCTAACAAAAACAATTTCTCCAACAACAGGGTTTCCTTTTTTATCATACCCGCAATAACCACCTCTTAAAAATTGCTTAAATTTTAAACGTTGATTGCAAAAGACACTCATAAACAGTGATCTATTTAAATCACTATCACTTTGTTTAAAATAAAAAGACATAGAATTTTCTTTATGGGTAATGTATCCTTTGTATTTGTATAAGGATATTTTCTTTTCTAACTCCCAATACCCCATAATCCATGTGACTGTTGATTTTTCTTCGGAGATTATTAGTTTCGTTTTAATTATAGTGTTTTCTTCGCCTAAATAATAACCTACAAAATATTCTTCTTCATTTTTAAATGATGGTTCTTGTAATTGTATTTGCTCCTTTTTCTTCTCATCATCAATATCACTTTTTAATACAAAATCATTTAAATCTGTAAAACCTAATGTCTTAAAATAAATAAATACAAACTCTCTATTAAATTTTATAGGTGCTATTCCTTTTTCAAATTCCCTTTTTTTATTGTATAAATATTTTCCGTTTACATTAATTCCCGTTCTTTCATAGATAAGACCTTTTATGCTAGGTAACGACTCATCGTAATTATTAAAACCGTATAATTGGTAATCTAGAAGAGTATTAAGAGTTATATTGTACTCTTTAAATAATTCATTTAATAGACGAGCATGAAGCGTTTTAAAAAGATGTGGTGTTAATACAAGTCCAGTTTTTTTAGATATATTTTCCATGATTCTTGGGGTAATTCCTAAATATAAAAGGAATTCCATTAAAATTCAAAAAAACAGGAAGTATTTTTTTTATTCATAGGAATTTATATTATTGTAAACATTCTAATTTTAACCAAACTCAGAACGAAAATGAAAACTTTAAAAATTTTAGTGATTCTTTTCATAGGCCTTTCAAGCGCAGTAGGTTTTGCGCAACAAGTAATAGAAGGTATTGTGATTGATGAGAATAAAGAGCCTTTACCAGGGGTTTCAATTGTAATAAAAGGAACAGAACAAGGAACAACTACCGATATTACAGGTAGATTTCGTATTGATGTTAAAGATGAATCGGCAATATTAGTATTCTCTTATTTAGGATTTGAGAATATTGAACAAACAGTTACTCCGCGAATAGAGGTAGTAATGATTGAATCTTCAGAGCAATTAGATGCTGTTACAGTTCAAGGTTTTGCTACTGTAACTGGTAGAGCTCGTAAAAGACGTGAAAACGTACAGTCAATACCTGAAGCAATTACTGCAATAAGTGGTGAACAATTAGAAAGTCAAGGAACTTCTAATATAGGAGATATGTTAAGTAAAATTTCTAATGTATCTTTTAATAACTATCAAGATGTAGGTAATTTTACAATCAATATAAGAGGTATAACTTCAGTTAGGAATGGAGAACTGCCAGTGAGTATCGTAGTAGATGATATTCAGTTGTCTGTAACGGAGCAATTAATAAGTGATTTCTATGATATTGAGCAAATAGAAGTTTTAAAAGGGCCTCAAGGAACCTTGTACGGTAGAAACGCAATTGGTGGTGCTATTAATTACACAACTAAACAACCAAGTAATACGCTCAAAGGAAAGATAAAAGCTACGTATGCTACTGGTAATGACATTAAATTATTAGGATCTGTGAGTGGCGCAATAGCAAAAGATAAGTTATATGGTTCTCTTGCTGCTAGTTATAGAAATTTCGATGGTTATGAAAACCAGCGTAATACATTTCTAGATGAGCTAACCAACGAATCAAGAGAATTTTCACTAAGAGGCCAATTAATAGCAGATGTATCGCCAAGTGTAACTTTAACGTTAAGAGGACAAGTTTCTGATTTAGAAGGTGGTGCTTATGCCTATATTCAAACCCCTGATAACGGTACTGGTGCTGATAACTTCGAAGGTCGTCCGCAGGCTAATTTACTGGGTAGTTCAGAATTAAATACCGCAGATATTAATTTTAAAGCAGAATTTAAAACAGATATTGGTAGGCTTTTAGCGATATCATCTTATGCAGATGGTGAGTACACTTCTCGTGGTGATTTAGACCACACCTCTACCCCTATTTTATGGCAATTTGCAGATAGAAAGTTTAATGCTTTTAATCAAGAAATTCGTTTAGTTTCTAAAGAATATAAAGGTTTTAACTATGTGGCTGGTATTTTCTATCAAAATAAAGAAACTACGCCATTATTTCAGGCTGGTCTTGACGATGGCGTAACTGGTTTCGATGGCGTTTCTTTCCCCGCTTCTATCTCAGAGAATACGAACAAAACTTTTGCCGTTTTTGCTCAAACAAATATTAGTCTTGCTGAAAAATTAGAATTAACAGCTGGTCTACGATTAGATAATGACAACAGAGAGCAAGATGACCAAACAAATAATGTTTTCAGAGAAGAACGTTTTACACAATTACAGCCAAAAGTTGGGTTAACATATAAACCATCTAAAAGCACAATTGTTTACGGAAATTATGCAGTTGGATATCGTAGTGGTGGATTTAACGCTCCAAGAAGTACCGATATTACTGTTACTAATCCAAGTCAGTTTGCTGAAGATTTTGACAAAGAGGTTACTAAGAACATCGAATTTGGTATTAAAAATACATTGCTCAATAATAGACTTATTTTAAATGCATCTTTCTTTAGAACAAACTTCGAAAACGAGCAAGTTTATGTGGTTGATTTAGGTACAGTAACAACGGGTATTTTTAATTTAGAAGAAGTAGTTAATCAAGGTTTTGAAATTGAGGCTAAATATAGAGTAACAAATAGCCTTGATTTTGGTTTTAACTATGGGTTTATTGATTCTGATATAAAACAAGCAGATATTGCATCTCAGTTTGCACAAGAAGATGGTACTACTGGTGGAAGCTGGGAAGGTAATTCAGCACCATTTGTGAGCGATAATTCGTTTACCCTCTTTGCTGATTTTCATGTTAAGAATTTTAGTCTATATGCAGACTTAAATAGATTAGGTGATTTCTACTGGCATCCTGATAATTTTGATGTACAAGAACCTTATAGCTTAGTGAATGCTAAGGCGACATATTCTTTTGGTGATATTGCATTATCAGTGTATGGCAACAATATTTTCAGTGCTGATTATAACCAAGAATATTTTTCAAAAGAATTTTCAACTGCCCCATTAGATTTAAGATATCCATCAGCACCAAATGTATTTGGTGTAGAACTTCTTTACAAGTTTTAAGTTTGAGTTAGTTTAAGTTTCTTAAAGCTCTTGGCTTTGATAAAGTCATGCCAAGAGCTTTCTTTTTTAATAAAATTTAATTTCATTCAATGCGCGTAGCAACAGATATAGGGGGGACTTTTACAGATTTAGTATGCTTAGAATTTAGCGAGAACCAAGCTAAATTACGAGTTGCGAAATCTGATACAACTCCCGGTCAATTAGAAAAAGGGATATTAAACACTTTAGATTTAGCAGATATTTCTCTAGAGGAAGTTAGTTTTTTAGCCCACGGCACTACTGTCGTAATTAATACATTAACAGAACGAAAAGGCGCTAAAACAGCCTTAATAACAACAAAAGGTTTTAAAGACGTTTTAGAAATTGCGAGAAGTAATAGACCTGACCTTTTTAATTACAATTTTGTAAAACAGCCATCTTTCGTACCAAGACATTTATGTTTTGAGGTAGAAGAGCGCTTAACCTATAAAGGCGACATTGTCACACCCTTAAATACTGACAACCTAAAAGATATTGCAAATACCTGTATAGAAGAGCAAGTAGAAGCAATAGCAGTTTGTTTTTTACATGCCTATGTGAATTCTGAACATGAAAAACAAGTCCTTAAAGAAATTAGAGCGTTATTACCTGATATTCCAGTAATAGCATCACACGCGGTTAATAGAGAATGGCGTGAGTATGAAAGAACAAGTTCTACAGTGCTTTCTGCCTATATATTACCCACAACGAAAAACTATTTAGACAACCTAAATAGTCAGCTAAAACAAAAAGGGTTGAAGAATTCCTTTTTTGTAATGCAATCTAACGGAGGTATTAATACTGTAAACTCTGTTAAAGAAAATCCTATTACACTTGTTGAATCTGGTCCTGCTAGTGGTATCATTGGAGGTGCCAAATTGGGAACAGAAATAGGAAAAAAGAATTTAATTGTACTAGACATTGGAGGTACAACGGCAAAATGTTCGTTGATTGAAAATGGAGAAGTAAATATAACAACTACCTATAAGATTGATCATTCTAGAACTGAAGCTGGTTACCCGATACAAACACCTGTAATTGATATTGTTGAAATTGGTAATGGTGGTGGTAGTATTGCATGGGTAGATGCTGGAGGCAAAATACATGTAGGGCCACAAAGTGCGGGTGCATACCCTGGTCCTGCGTCTTATGGTAAAGGTGGTGATAAAATAACCACTACCGATGCTAATTTATTTTGTGGTCGTATTCACCCAGATTACTTTTTGGGTGGAAAAATGAAACCCGATATGGAAAGTCTAAATAAGGCTTTTGATAAACTTGCAGATAAGCTCAATCTATCTGCTCGTGATATTGCTATTGGAGTGCTTAGAGTTGCTAATGCCAGTATGGTCAACGCTCTTAAACTAATATCAGTTAATAAAGGGTATGATCCTCGTGATTTTTCTTTAATGGTAATTGGCGGCGGCGGCGGTATGCATGCAGCATTTTTAGCAGAAGAACTACAGATACCAGAAATCATTGTCCCTGTTAACGCAGGTGTATTTTCGGCATTTGGAATGTTAATGACAGATTTACGAAAAGACTTTTTACAAACAAAAGTTATACAGTTAAGTTCTGAAAACCTGTCATACTTTACTGAAGTATACCAACAAATGGAGGAAGAAGCTATCGCTGGTTATGTTGCTGATGGCTTTAAGAAAGAAGAGGTTTCTTTTGAGTACTTTGCAGATATGCGCTATAGCGGTCAAGAACATTATGTGAAACTTGATTTAGCGTCTAAACCTAAATCAGAAAAAGACCTTCTTACTCTGGTTACACAATTTCATAAAATACATAAGAAAAAATACACCTTTGAATTAGAAGCAGTGATTGAATGGGTGAATTTTCATGTGGTTGCTAAAGTATTGGTAGATAAACCTGTTTTTCCAAAAATTTCAAAAGCGAAAAACACGATAGAAGAGGCTATACATGATAAGGTTATGGTTGACTTTGGAGCTATGGGTAGCGCAGAAGCAACGGTATATGACAGAGAGAAATTTGGCAAAGGAATGACTTTAGAAGGCCCTGCTATTATTGCAGAATCTTCTACAACTACGGTAATACCACCTAAATTTTCAGCAAAGATTGATGATTGGGGTAATTTGATAATAAAAAAGAATGGATAGGTTTACATTAGAAATAATTCAAGATACATTAGTAGCTATTGGTGATGAAATGTTCATTGCTATGCAGAAATCGAGCATGAGTCCTATAATTTATGAGTCACTTGATTATGCCGTTGGTTTAACTGATGAAAAAGGAGTGCTTTTAGCACAAGGTAACGGTGTCACTATGTTTTTAGCATGTTTAGATGCTGTAGTACAAAGTACTATTGAAAAACATCCTCTAGAATCAATGAAAGAAGGTGACGTTTTTATAGCTAACACACCTTATGCTGGTGGGGGTACTCATCTTTCAGATGTTTCTGTAGTCATACCCGTTTTTTACAAAGGTAAAATAGTAGCTTTTACGGTTAATAAAGCCCACTGGACAGAATTAGGAGGCACCTATCCTGGTTCTGTATCTACCAATGCAACAGAAATTTATCAAGAAGGATTACATTTTCCTTTTATTAGAATAAAAAACGAAGGAAAACTTAATGAAGATGTTATAGATATTATAAAATCTAATGTACGCTTGCCAGATAGTACTATTGGTGATTTAATGGCAGGTATTGCGGCCGCTAATGTAGGCGCTAATCGCATTCTAGATGTTATTAATAAATACGGTTTAGCAACTTTTAATAAAGCCAAAGAAGAATTGCTAGACTATGGTGAAAAAATGACTGTAGAGGCCTTAAAATCTTTTCCTGATTTAGATTTATCGGGTGAATCTGTTTTAGAAGATGACGGTTTTGGTAACGGGCCTTTTCCAATAAAAGTAAAGATAAAAACAAGTAAAGGACGACTTATTGTTGATTTTACGGGTACTCATGAACAAGTAAAAGGACCATTAAACTTATCGTACAATGGTTTAATATCTGGAGTGCGAAGTCTGTTTAAAGGAATCACAACACCTAACTTACCTGCTAATGGGGGTGCCTTTAGAGTCTTAGATGTTTTATGCGAACCAGGTACGGTAGTAAGCGCACAAGCACCTTCGGCCTGCTCTGTATATTATGAAGTGATGATAACAGCTATTGATTTAGTTTGGAGGGTGCTATCAGAAGCTATGCCTAACTTATTACCAGCCGGACACTTTAGGTCTATTTGTGCCACGTTTATTTCTGGGGTACATCCTGATACCAATGAGTTTTATATTCAAGCAGAACCTCTTGCAGGTGGTTGGGGGGCAACTTATGATCATGATGGTAACAGTGGGCAGTTGTCTTGCGGAAGTGGCGAGAGTTATAATATTCCTATTGAAATACGTGAAATGCGTTACGGGCTAATGGTAGATCAATTTGCTTTTCATAATGAAGGTGGAGGTTATGGAGAATTTAGAGGTGGTAACGGACAATTTGTAGATTATCGAATATTATCAGATGAAGCCTATTTAACTGCAGCTTTTTTAGGAGCTAAGGTTAAAACTTGGGGAGCTCATGGCGGGCATGATGGTTCTTATAACTATGTGCGCATCATTAAAAAAGATGGACAAGAATCTCGTCACAGCTTAATTACTAATATGCGATTAGAAAAAGACGATGTTGTGCGCTGTATAACAGCGACTGGTGGTGGATATGGTAAACCTGAAAACAGAACAGAGGAAAAAGTGCGTAATGACCTTAAAAACGGTTACATTACAAAAGAAGAAGCACTTGAATACTATAATATTCAATAGTAAGTAATTAAAAATATTCATGTTACGCATATTTCGCGTCATAAAACATAAATTGTGAATCCAGAAAGTATTGTTCAAAAACAATTAATTGCCTATAATTCAAGGGATTTAGATGTTTTTTCTTCAACATTTTCCGCAGACATAGTATTATACAATTTTAATGAAGAACAGCCCATTTTAAGTGGTATAGACGAACTCAAAAAAGTATATAAAGAAATTTTTGATAAATCACCCAAACTTAATGCATCACTAACAAGTAAGATGGTTTTAGGTAATACAGTTATTTATAACGAAAAAGTTACCGGACGTATTAATACAGTACTAGACGTTATTGCAATTTATGAAGTTAAAGACAATCTTATATACCGTCTTACTTTTATAAGAAAATAAGCTGACAGACCAATTTGTCAGTTTTAATTACGAATTAATACATTTTAAATGTATAACCATAGAATGTAGCTTATGAAAACATATCTCAAAGTAAGTACTTCAATAGGAGATTTTATGATCTATTTAGATACCATAAATGCCCCTGTGACTAGTAATTATTTTAAGAATTTGGCTGAAGATGGGTTGCTTAATCATTCTTCAGTATTTAGAATAGTTACTGAAAGTAATACTGAAATGAGAAGTAACGCAAAGATTGAAGTTATTCAATTAGGCATCAATAATCTAACATCTAAACATTCTAAAACATTGAAACACGAGACTACAAAAAACACAAAGCTTCAGCATAAAAAATGGGCTGTTTCTGCTGCACGTTATGAGGTAGGGCAAAATTATCCTTCTTTTTTTATTTGCTTAAGAGATGAACCTGAACTTGATCATGGCGGATTACGTCATCCAGATGGCGAAGGTTTTGCAGTATTTGGTCACGTAGTTGATGGTTTTGATACCGTAGAAACGCTTTTTTCTAAAGCAGAGAAAACAGAGTTTTTAAAAAATGAGATTGAAATTTCAAATGTTAAATTAGAATATAAATAACAATAGCAATTTGAATACATTAAATAGCACTCTTTTACACTAATTAATAGAAACTATGCTTTTTTTCCTAAAGGAAATATAGTAATTAGTTCATCTATTACATTCAACGTATATTATAAGAAATTTAATCGATTATGGATAAAAAAACTAAAAACACAGAGAACAGAACGCCATGGCATGAACTTGCTATTGTTTTTGGGGGTCTAGAATTTAGCATTCCCGTATTACTTGTTGGTGGTTTACTTGCTGTGAACTTTTCTTTAACTGATACGATCTTAATACTGATCATAGGTCTAGTAATCATTCAATGGATTGGAAACGCGGTAATAGGCTATATAGGTGCTAAAACAGGTTTAGGATCTTCTGAGGTTGCTGCATTAAGCCTTGGCGAAAAGCAAAGCAAAACTATAGTAACTATCACAATTTTAATTATATCTATTGGTTGGTGGGCCATACAAACAGCCGTTGCTTCAGATGCACTTTGTGAATTGATCGGAGTTGATACAACTAATAAATTAATGTATGCATTGGTAACTCTTGTTATTGGATTATTCTTTGCCCTACCCTCAATAAAAGGTTTTGGTTCTATAAAATGGGTAGATTACATTGCCATACCAGCAGGCATTATTTTAGTAGGGGCGGCAATATACCTTTCGTTAAAAAATATAGGAATTGACGCAATAATGAGTTACGAGCCAACTTCAGGAATGTCATTTTTATCTGCGGTTAATCTTGTAATTGGTATCAATGTAGCGCAATGGTTGATGATACCAGATTATACACGTTTAGCAAAGCCTAAATGGAAAGACAATATTTTAATTCCGTTAGGAATTGTTGGTATAGGCTTTCCTTTATTTATAGTAGGTGCTATTATGACTGTTAGCACAGGCAGTTCTGATATCGTAGAAACTATGAATAGCCTCGGTTTTCCTGCTTGGGGTTTTATTGTATTATGGTTAGCAACTTGGACTAGTCAAATGATTAATAGCTATACCGGAGGTATTGCTTTAGGGGCTTTATTTAATGACTCTTCTGAAAAAACTAGAAAAAATTTTACATTCCTATTTTCATTAGTAGGAATTCTATTGGCTTTCTTAGGTATTATGGATTATTTTTTAGATTTCCTTTACCTATTAGCGCTTCTAGTACCTGCTATTACAGGTGTTGTAGTAACACATTATTTTCTTTTGAAAAACATTAAACAGATTAAAAGTACTTGGAATATTAAAGCAACCATAGCCATCATATTAGGGGCTTTAGTAGGTTATATAACGCAATACCAATATGTGTTCGGTATACCCGCAATACAGGCGCTACTGATTTCAGTAATTGTATTTTATTTGCTCAGTTTTAAAAGAAAATAGCAGCGTCCTTGAAAATATCTTTTAACTCGTTTCTTTTAATCTATAGTAAAACCTGGTATTTCAAAATCTAATATTTATTTAGGTTTAGGTTATATTGGAATTATGGATGATTTATCAATCTTCAGTAGAGTTTTAAGTGAAGAAGAAATTGCAACATTGTTTTCATTAGAAAATGGAGTGCAAAGTATACTAATAGATAAATAATATAGATATATTAATTCTAGAAATTTTAATATATATCTAAATACATTGAGTGATAATTTTTTCTAAAAGATAAGGCGTACTCCCTGGACCAATAGTTAATAATTTAGAACCTGTTATTGGTATACCGTTAAATGGACGTATGAATACTTCGCCATCAGGTTTACGTTCAAAATAAATATAATTGCTTTCTCCTTTAATTTTTGTGCAACCTTTTACTCTAAGAATGTATTTAGGAATTGCATTGCAAATATCATTAATGCAATTTTTATTTGATAAACTAGGCAAATCTATTGAGCATGAAGACCAATGCGCTTTTTGGTGTTCTAACTTTTGTGCTGTATTTTCAGAAGGTAATAATTGGGATAATAGAAAAACATCCAAATTTCCCATATTTACTACTTCTGCAATTGGATTTAGTTTTTTTAACTCATCAATGACTTGATTTTTTCTATTTTCATCTATCGTTTCAAGATGTGTTAAAATTAATAATGAAGAAACCTGAATTTGATTCGCTTCGAGCTCATTATGTTCGCCTCGTTTTTGCCAATTTTTTACGTCAACTACAGATATTTGTATAGGTGGTAAAAACCTATCGTTTATTCCAACGCCTAAAAACTCCATTAACGAACATGCATCGGATGTTCCATTAGCTTCAATTAAGGTAATTCCATTTTCTCTTTCGGGTATTCTGTTTACTATATTTCTGAGTTCTACTATGCCACTACAACAAATACAACTGCCACTTAAAGCTTTAATGTTCTTTAATTCTATTTGCTGAGCAAATTGTTGGGCATCCATACTTGCATTCTCATAATCATTAAGAATAACAAAAGGGTTCCATCTATTAACAGAAAAATTTTCTATTAAATATTTTAATAATGTTGTTTTACCTGCTCCTAAAAAACCAACAATAGTTATAATGGTTTATAAATTTTTATTCAACATTTTTTATTTAGATTATTTATAAGCATAAAATTTATTTGCTTTTTGGTCTAAATGATTTAATAGCCTCCGTATTACATTCTAAATACGGCCCATCCATAAGGTCTATACAATAAGGAACTGCTGGGAAAACGGCATCTAAACATTCTTTAATAGATTTTGGTTTTCCAGGTAAATTAATAATTAAACAATCTTTTCTAAGTCCTGCAGTTTGTCTTGAAAGAATAGCTGTAGGAACAAATTTTAAAGATTCCGTTCTCATAAGTTCTCCAAAACCTGGCATCATGCGATCACAGACTGCCTCTGTAGCTTCTGGTGTAACATCTCTTTTTGCAGGACCAGTTCCTCCTGTTGTAACCACCAAACAACATTTTTTGTTATCTACCATATCAATAATGGCTTGTTCAATTAGTTCCTGTTCATCTGGGACTATTTTATAAATCTCTTCCCATTCTGATACTAAATAGTCATTAAGTGTACTTATTATAGCTTTCCCACTTATATCTTCATAAATTCCTTTATAACATCTATCGCTTACGGTTATAATTCCTATTTTTATTTTGGACATAATATTTTACAGAGAATTGTATTTTGTTTTTGATTGTATTTTAAAATTTATTTTCAATTTCTGCTGCTTCTAACATTAAGTAATGAAGGTCTGTGTTTTTTATAAATGGCTTAAGCAGTTCGCTACCTGGACCATACATTGCCATCTCGACATAATCTGCAGAATGGTGCATGCTTATCCAACCTACAGAATTGTGTTGTTTTTGTATTTCTGCCAAAGCTTTAAAAGGAAGGTGTCTGGGATTATAAAGACCTTTTTCTGATTGTAGCTTAGAATAATAAGCCAATAATGATTTAGCCTCATCATTTGTAAGGGCAAAATTATTGGCATATTCTACTCTTTCCTTTACTTGAGATATAGAGGTTTCTTTTCCAATTCCTTTTAAAATCCATTCGTTGGTATGCTTGTATTTTTGAATAGAATCAAAATTATCATTAGCCTTTTTTCCATAAATTACTCCTGGATTGGCATTACCATGATCTGTAGTTATAATAACTAAAGTTTCTTTGTCTTGTTCGGCAAAATCCATGGCTAATTGTACTGCTTCGTCATGAGCAACTTGATCAAAAATAAGCCCAGTAATATCGTTGCCATGTGCAGCCCAATCTACCTTTCCTGCTTCTACTTGTAATACAAAACCTTGAGGATGATCTTTCATTACTTCAATGGCTTTTTTAGTCATTTCGGCAAGTGTAGGTGTTTTTTGAAGTAGTTCTTTGTTACTTTGTCGATCTATAGAATATGGAAGTGCATTATTGCTAAAAACTCCTAAAATTGGTTTGGTAACAGAAGCAGAAAACAATTCGTTTCTGTTTTTTACTACTTTATACCCTTTTGATTCAAAAGCTTGGTACATATCTTTTTTATCCTTTCGCTTCTCCTTAGAAAAGTAAGTATCCCCTCCGCCCATCATCACATCAAATTTTTGTTCCAGATACTTTTCTGCAATTTTTTCTTGTGTTTTTCTCGTTTTAGAATTTACACAAAAACCTGCGGGTGTTGCATGCGTAATAGGTACTGTGGTAACACACCCCGCTTTTTTACCTGCTTTCTTAAATTTTTGCCAAATAGGAAGGTGTTCTTCTCCATTTTTACTCACATTTATTGCACCGTTATTAATACGTACACCACCACCCCAAGAAGAACTTGCCGCAGCAGAATCTGTAACAATAGAATTTGCAGAAGCCATATCCATTAAAGCTCTTTTTACTTTATTTTCTTTATATAATTGCAACCAGTTAGCACCAACACCATTTTTTCTAGATAGATACAAATCGGCCATGTTTAAAGTGCCAGTACTCATGCCGTCACTAACAATTATAATAATGTTCTTTGCCTTTTTATTTTTATAATTATCATATTTATTGTTATTAGCAACACTATTTAAAGGGTGTAATAAAGTAGCTCCGAGAGTAAGTAACGATCCGTTTTTAAAAAAATTTCTTCTGTTCATTTTTTAGCTTATTAAGTATTTCTTTATAATTCGCACTAAAATCTTTTGTTAGTGTTGTTGTAATGCCACAGCTCATAAACTAGCTTTACCAATTAAAAAAATAAATTATCTTCGATTATATTTCATAATATTGTTTTAAAACAACTCACAAGCTGAAAAAATCAGTAGTCCATATTTTCAATTTAATTGGTGCTTTTCTAAACACACTAAATCGGAATATATAGTCGTAAATACACTTTCAGTTTTATTAAATATTTTACCATTTATTTTAATAGGTTGATTTGATGCATGCATTAGTTGTAATCTTAATTCTTTTATTTTTCTATTCAAATAATAGGAAAGCAGTGTGAATTGTAGCTTATCGCTTTTAAATGCTACTTTTAAGTGTTCTTTTTGCTTTTTAATCTCAGTATAGAAATTATGCAATCCTCTAATATTTGAAAAATTATTATTAATTAATGCATCTAAAACAATAGTGTTGTTTATTGAAAGCACAAAACAGATGTTTTTAATATTATGCTTTTCAATGATTTTCTTAATGTACTCGATTGTTTTGTGATCATACTCAAACGAATTACCTAATGACGTATAAAAATAACTCTCATGCTTAAATGTTTTATTGATAGTTTGCTCTAAACAATCGGTAGGACAAATAAGGTAAAAACATGTATGCATTATGTAGTTGCTTCGTTTATAGCATAAGGAAATGAGGAATGATGTACATCAATTTTCAGTTCTCCATTAATTAATTTATAACCAAATGTATATTCAACTTTTGCCTCATTACCATCTAAATCTGTGAAAAAATAATTTCCTATAGCAATGGCACGATTTTCTTCTAAAATGAGATTTGTATTTTCAAATCTTACTTTTATCCAAGGTTGAACAGCAAAGCCTTTGTCTTCGTTACTAGCTCGGTCTTCTCCAGCTATAAAATAAGATAAGGCTTAAAGATGAGTTGGTCTAAATTGTTCTATTTCGCATTTTGTTGGCTTAAATAAAACAGGACTATCATCAAAAGCATAACGTGCTTTAAGAAATTCGTTTGCAAATGCCTCACATGCGATTCTATTTGCTTTTAAAGCTCCAATTTTTACGACACCTTCTCCCCAATTATTTTGAGTACTCAATACTTGTTCTTTAGTTATCATTTTCTATATTTTTCGATTATTAATTATGTTTAAAAATTCATCTCGATATATTTTATCTTCAAAACTACCATCATATTCTATAGTGGTAGTAAAACTCTCTTTATCTTTTATGCCTCTTGAAGATACACATAGGTGTTTGGCACAAATCATTACAATGACATCTTTTGTGTCTAAAATATTTTGCAAGTCTTTAAGGATTTGTAACGACAACCTTTCTTGAACTTGTGGACGATGTGCATAATAATCTACTAATCGATTTATTTTTGAAAGCCCAATTACTTTTTCTTTAGGAATGTAGGCAATATGCGCATGCCCTATTATTGGTAAAAAATGATGCTCACAAGAAGAGTCTATAGTAATATTTTGTTCTATAAGCATTTTTTTATACCCATACTTGTTTTCAAAAACAGACATTTTTGGTTTGTTTTTGGGATTTAATCCATAATAGAGTTCCTTCACATACATTTTTGCAAAACGATAAGGTGTACCCGACAAACTATCATCTGTTAAATCGAGACCAAGTGTTTCCATAATTTTTCCAAAATGGTGCTGAATAGTTATAATTTTTTCATCATCTGATCGATTAAATGCATTGGGAAGTATAGGTGTTTCAACACTTGATGATATATGGTTATCTCCAATTATTTCAATGTTTTTTTTATCCATTTGTACAGCATTTAGAAGTATTGCATTGGCAATATTTTTTATTGTATAAGTGCAAGAATATTAATGTTAATGCAGGTACGTATATGAAATATTCATTTAAAGAAAGCCACATCATTTTTTCATTTACTATAGTAAAGAATAATAAGATCCAACTCATCCATAAAGCTGGTTTTATCCATTTTTTTGATGTAGTTTGTGTAGAACGATACACTGCGAAAAATGATATCACTAAGAAAATATAGTCTATAAACTGCCACCATGTTGGTGTTGTACTACAGCATGTTAACGAACAACTTTGTACTATAAAAATAAATGGAGTAGCAACGCAATGTATTAAACATAGTGTACTTGTAATTGCTCCTATATGGTCTGGTTTTTGGTTTACTAATATCATTGAATTCTTATTAATACAACTGAGTTGCAAATGTAAAAATAATACTCGTTAATACAACTCTGTTGCTTTATAATTGTTTTATATTTGTTTTATGGGTGTAATTAGAAAAACAAAATCTGTTGTAGCTTTGCTTAATGAATTTAATATGAATACTTCTTCGGGAGCAATTTCTGTTATTACTTTGATAGAGCGTTTAGATTCAAAATTTAATAAAACAACTATTTATCGTGTTTTAGATAAATTGGAAGAAGATGGTGTTTTACATTCATTTCTTGGTAAAAATGGATTAAAATGGTATGCAAAATGTAATAATTGTTCGGTAAATAAACATAATGATATTCATCCTCATTTTCAATGTTTATATTGTGGAAAAGTAGATTGTTTATCAGTTAGTGTTTCTATACCGAAAATACCGAACAGAAAAATAGAGGTTACTCAATTGTTAATACAAGGGAAATGTGAAATGTGTTGCTCAATAAATTCATGATTTTTATTATTGACTCCATTTTATATAGATTACCTCTCTAACCCTATCGTTGCTTCTAATAAAGATTATTCTTTTTTTAAGAAAATTTTAGAACGAAAAAAAGTAAAAACCACGCCATTTGAAACGTTATGATTTTTACTAAAAAGGAATCACGAGTTAAGTAAATAAATGATATTTATTATTAAATTAATTCTCTTAAAGAAGTGTCCAGCCTAATATCGTAAGTCCATTTTAAAAAAGACCGAAAATTAGTTTATAACAAAAAGAGGATAATTATGCTACAAACCATCCTCTTTTCAAAAAAAAATCAATCAACCAATCTTAATCTTATTTAAATTTTTATTCCATATTTATGATACCAACAACCTCATAAGCTCTTGTACCGCCTACCTGCACTTTTTCGTAAAGAATATTCGCGTATTCGTAATAGTTTTGTCCATCTATAATAACTTTCTCATAGTCATTTGGCAATTCATAAACAATAGTTCCAATTTCAGGGTCTACAACTTCATATGTATTGTCATGTTCTACATAAAAAACACCATTTGCGTTATAATAATTATGGGATTTAAAACGTATTCGCTTAAAATTACTAGGTAAAACCTTTATTACAAAACCTACTTTAGGTGCAATTACAATATAACGACCTCTAGATTGTGTATAGAATTTATTATTTGAATAATAATAACTTTGTCCTTTATGCTTAACGACCTTTCTATTGGGTACGGATCTTACAGAAACTACTTTCCTTGTTGGTTTTTTGTAAATTACTTTTTTACTCGATACCCTATTGTTCTTAGTTATAGTTTTACTCTTTGTAGATACTGTTTTTGTTGCATTAGTTCTTTTGGTTTGTGCCGAAACTTGTGCGGAAATAAATACCATAAATAAAGATGGTAAAACAAATGCTTTTATAAATACTTTCATGTTTTCTTAGTTTTAAATGATTAAACTTTTCAATTAACATCAATAATCTAGACTTTATCTTTTATTGATATCTTAAAAATATTTGATTTATTATCGAAATAAAAAGCTAATAGACGTTTCCTTAAATTGTATCTACTAACAGGAAGATTTTATAGATATCAAATTAATATGCCATGTATAAACACTATAATTTTATTGATATAGAGGCAAAAAAAAGCACCCAATTTAATGTGTGCTTTTTTTACTTAGGTACTATTTATTATAAAAGAGAATAGACGAACGCTATATCTTTCCTCTCAATTCATAAAATTTATCTACCAAAGAAGAAAACAATTTTAGTTATTTAAAGAATTATTATTTATAAACTCCAAGAATTTTGGTTTGTATTGTTCAGAAACCGTAATACGTTGTTTGTTTATTATAATTTGACTTCGCTCAATCATATCTATATTTTTTAAAGTCACGATAAAGGAACGATGTACGCGCATGAACTGGTTGTCTGGTAATTCTGCTTCCAAAGATTTTAAACTCATCAAGGTTAAAATAGGTTTAGGATTATCTTTCAACCATATTTTAATATAATCTTTTAGACCTTCAAAATAGAGCACATCTGCTAATTTTATACGTAGTTGTTTGTATTCCGATTTCACAAATAGAAACTCTTTTTCTTCGGAAACAATGTTTTCTCCTTTTCCTTTTACCAACTCAAACCAAGTCCTTGCTTTATTTGCTGCAGCTAGAAATTCGGCATAATCAAAAGGTTTTAAAAGATAATCTAGTGCTTCTACCTTAAACCCTTCCAAAGCATATTGATCAAAGGCTGTAGTGAAAATAACCCGTGTTTCTTTTGGTAACATTTTTGAAAACTCTATCCCAGTTAAATCTGGCATTTGTATATCTAAAAACAACAAATCTACGGGTTGTTCTTTTATAAATTCCATTGCTTCAATAGCACTACTACACTTCTTTTTTAGTTCTAAAAAAGGAGTTTTATCAACATAACTTTCCACTAAATTTAAAGCCATAGGCTCATCATCTACAATAACACAGGTAACTTTTTTATTGCTCATAATCTAGTTGGTTTCAATTTCTAATTGTGCAACAAAACGTGAATCGTTCACAGATGTTTTAAAGCTATTTTTGTTTGGATATAACAATTCTAAACGTTTTTTAATATTTGGAAGTCCTATTCCAGAACCGCTTTTATCTTCGATTTTCTTCGGGAAATTATGATTTTCAATAGTGAATAAAACCGTACTATCGCTATAAGTCATATTAATATCTATTGTACTTTCTTTACTTGCCGAAACACCATGTTTAAAAGCATTTTCAATTAATGAAATAAATAATAAAGGTGCAATTTTAATTTCTGTACCTTCTGAAGGGAAACTATAATTAACTACCGTTTTATCAGATACACGAAGCTTCATTAACTCCATGTACTTTTTCATAAAATCGATTTCTTTACTTAACGAAACCTGCTCTTCATTAGTTTCATATAACATATAACGCATTAACTTACTTAAGCTATGTATAGACGTTTTCGCTTGATCTGGAGAAACATCTACCATTGCATAAATGTTATTTAATGAATTGAAAAAGAAATGTGGTTGTAACTGATAATGTAAATGTTGTAACTCTGACTGTAATTTAAAATTAGCGGCTTCCTTTCTTTCTGCTTCTGTTTTCACCCAACGCTTTGTGGTTTTTACGGCAATAGAAAACAGTAATGGTGCCATATAAGATATCATTTGAACATAAATAAACATTTTAAATGGCCTGTTTGGACCATCGCTTGAAGTTCTCTTTTTTAATAAATCCTGAAAATAAAGACCTTCAATCGTTTCTTTTAAAAAGATAAAAAAACCAATCAAAATTAAATTTACACCTACAAACCAAATTGTTTTTTTAGTAAATAGAAATTTATCAATTAAAACAAAATAATTCAAGTAAAATAGAATTGCCGAAAATACTAAGGGAATCCAAAAATGAATAACAACTCTATTTATATCTTGTTCTTGTCCATAAGATAGTAGATATGGCATACTAAAAAGTACAACCCATATTAATAGGTGTGACAAGAGGGCTATATTTTTGTTTTTTAATATCATTTATTATTATTCGTAACGTAAAGCTGTTATTGGATCTAAAGCTGATGCTTTTCTTGCAGGATACCATCCAAAAAAGATGCCTGTTACTGCACATACGGCAAATGAAATTACTATAGAATACAAAGCAACACTTGTTGGCCAATTTAAGAATTTTTCTATAAAAACGGTAGCTCCAAGCCCTAAAATTACACCAAGTAAACCTCCTGTAATACTAATTAGTATGGCTTCAATTAAAAATTGCATTAAAATATCGGTTCCTTTTCCTCCTACAGCCATTCGCAATCCAATTTCTTTGGTTCGTTCTTTTACAGATACATACATGATATTCATGATTCCAATACCACCAATTAATAAGGATATACTTGCAACTGCTACTAGCAATATAGTGAGCATTTCAGAGGTTGAGCTAAATGTTGAAATTAACTCTTCCATAGAACGTACACTAAAATCGTCGTCTTCATGATCCATTAATTGGTGTTGGGTTCTTAAAATTTCTATGACTTGAGTTACTGCTTCAGGTGCATCATCCTCACTTACTGCAGATGCGATAATCTGATTTAAATAATCGATAGCCAAAATACGTTTTTGTACAGTTGTATAAGGTGCAATAACCACATCATCTTGATCTTGACCAAAGGTGTTTTCTCCTTTTTCTTCTAAAACACCAATAACTTTAAAAGGAATATTGTTAAAACGAATCATTTGACCTACAGGGTTTTGACCATCTGGAAACACATTATCTACAACAGTTTGCCCAATAACTGCTACTTTTGAAGCTGATTTGATATCAGTATCAGTAAACATACTGCCACTTTGTAAATCGACCACTTTAATATTTAGATAGTCAGGATTTACACCATAAATAGTAGATGGCCAGTTGTTGGAACCGTTAATAATTTGACCTCCTCCATTTACAACTGGTGTAATGTAGTTTAATAAACTAGCTTGTTCTTTTATAGTTTCGTAGTCTTTAAGTGTTAAGGTTTGTACATTTCCTCCACTACCTTTTGCCGGGCCTCTGGTATCTGCTCCTGGTTTAATAGTAATCATATTAGAACCCATTGCAGAAATTGTTGTACGAATACTTTCTTTAGAACCTTCTCCAATAGCTAGCATTGCAATTACAGAAGCCACACCAATGATGATACCTAACATAGTAAGCAAGGTTCTAGTCTTGTTAAGAATGATGGCCTTATATGCTATTTTGAATAAATTTAATAGTCTCATAATCAATTGTCTTGTTTAGGTAGTTTTGCTAATTCTGTTGCTGCAGATTGAATATTATGATTGCTGTAATCTTGCATGATTTCTCCATCTTTTAGCACAACTGTTCGGTTACTAAATGTTGCTATATCTGGTTCATGAGTTACAAATGCTATGGTAATACCTTGCTTATTTAACTCTTGAAACAAGGACATAATCTCATAAGATGTGCGTGTATCCAAATTTCCAGTAGCTTCATCTGCTAGTAGCATTACTGGGTTATTAACCAACGATCTGGCTATAGCTACTCGTTGTTGTTGTCCTCCTGAAAGTTGAGATGGTGTATGATGTAATCGTTCGCCTAAACCAACCATTTCTAAAGCTTTAATAGCTCTTTCTCTTCGCTCTTCGGTAGAAACTTTACTATTATATAATAAGGGTAGTTCTACGTTTTCAATAGCAGATGTTCTTGCTAATAAATTATACGATTGGAAAATGAATCCTATTTTTTCGTTTCTAATAGTTGCCAATTCATTTCTGCTTAGGTTTTTCACACTTACACCATCAATTTCATATACTCCTGAAGTAGGTTGATCCAAACAGCCTAAAATGTTTAACATCGTACTTTTACCAGAACCACTAGATCCCATTATGGTTACAAATTCACCTTCTTTTATGCTGAATGAAATGCCTCGTAACGCATGAACCGTTTCGGTTCCCATAGTGAACTCACGTTTTAAGTTTTCTATTTTTATGATTTCTTTACTCATGGTTATTTATTTTTTTCTATTGCCTCCTGGTCGTTGTGGCATGAAAGGACTTTCGTTAGCCCCTTCTTTTTCAGTTTCAGATTTACTAACACCTTTTAAACTATAAACCAATTTTTCACCTTCAGCAACACCGCTTAGTACTTGTACGTTTACACCATCACTTGCTCCTAGTGTTACTACTTTTGAGGTAATGCTATTATCATTACCAAGAACCCAAAGCGTGGTTTCATTTTTAGATTTATCTTTTTTAACTGCAGATAAATTATGTTGTGCATTATACATTGCTAAAGTTTCTCGCTCTGGCTTAAAGTTTATGGCTTTAGCTTCCGCAGTTAAAACATCATTTAATTCTAATGTATAAATTGAAATGGTTGCTGTTAAACCTGGCTTTAATTTTAAATCTTCATTTTCTGCTTTAATAACTACTGTGTAAGTCACTACATTTGAGGTTACTGTTGGGTCCAAACGTACTTGCGTTACAACACCTTTAAAGGTTTCACCTATATATGCATCTACCGTAAACTCGACACGTTGTCCTTCTATAACTTGCCCTATATCTGCTTCATCTACATCTGCTTCTACTTGCATTTCTTTTAAATCTTGAGCGATTGTAAAGAGTGTAGGTGTACTAAAGCTTGCAGCCACGGTTTGCCCCACATCAATTGCTCTCGACAAAATCACACCATCAATTGGCGAATAAATATTTGCATAGCCTAAATTGGTTCTTGCAGATTGTAAGTCTGAATAACGCTGTGTTACTGTGCCTTTTGCAGTTTCATAATTAAAAGCTGCATCATCAAAATCTGATTTACTAATAACCTGACTGTCATATAATGTTTTCTGTCTGTCGTAAATCGTTTTTGTGTAATTTCTTTGGCTAACTGCATTATCATAAGCTGCTTGTGCTTGTGTTTTTGCTGCGTTTAGATTCGTTTTATCCAATTCGGCAATAAGTTGTCCTTCTTTAACAACACTATTATAATCCACATAAATTTTCTCTACAACTCCAGATACTTGTGTACCTACCTCAACTTGTGTTATAGGCTCTATGGTTCCTGTTGCAGTAACCATAGTGGTTACATTTGCTTTTCTTGCTGTAACGGTTTTAGATTCGATAATTATAGCATCTTCGCCTTTAAAAAAGCTGAAGCCTACAATAGCAAGCACAATTAGTGTGATGCTGCTTATTATGATTTTCTTTTTATTGTTCATGACTGTCTTGATTAAAGTTTAATATTATTTCCTTGATAAAATTGTAGTAATTGATGGTATAAAATATTTAAATATTTAGACTGTAAGTAGTTTTGTTGTGCATTGGTAAATGTATTTTGACTTATTACCAAATCTGTTGTACTTAAAGCGCCTAATTCATATTTCTTTTGAGCGAGCTTATAACTTTGTTCTGCTGCTGTTTTAGATGCTTCTGAAGCAATAACCTGCTCTTGTGCCGATAGTGCGTTTTGATAAGCTGTTTCTATTTTTTTATAAATATTTTTTTCTGTTGTTTGTTTTTGTATTTGGGCTTTTTCAATGTTTATTGAAGCAGTTTTAACAGCAGATTTTGTTTGATTTCTATTAAAAATTGGAATCGTTAACGATAGCCCTAATTTTTGATTGAAGTTGACATCAAACTGATCTGAAAACGAATTATCATTAATACTTGTGTAACCAGAACCAATACTTCCTGTTAAGGATAAGATTGGTAAATACCCACCTTTTGCAATGTCTAACTCTTTCTCATTTGTAGCTATGTTTAAATTACTAGCCTGAATTTCTGGCAAAAAACCTAATGCTTTAGTATAAATTTCCATTTTATTGAGTTCAAGATTTACTAAATCTATGTTTTCATCAATAGTTTGAATTTGTAAATCCTCTAAAGGCGATAACTCTAATAATTGCTTAAGTTGAATAATGTATTGTTGATAATCGTTTTTCGCAGAAATCACATTGTATTTATGTGTTGCCGCTTGACTCTGTGCTTCTGTATAATCACCTAAGGCAATAGTTCCAGCATCTAAACGTGCTTTTGCACGAAGTACTTCTTTTTCTGAAGCTATTATATTATTTTCAGCTATACCGATATTTTCTTTACTATAAAGTGCTTGTAAATACACTTCAAGAATATTTAAAGCTATATTGTTTTTTTCAACATCTTCAAGAAAAACACTTTGCTCTAGCAGTAATTTGTTTTGTTTAATTTGATTGCTAATTTGATTTCCTTGAAACAAAGTCATCGAACTATTAATGCCAACATTTGTACTATGTATCTGGTCTGACACAAAATTACTTGTAATACGATCGATGGTACTACCATTAGAAAAGTTTTGAGATACACTTCCAAATAAATTGGGCAGTACAGAAGACTTGGCCTTATTATAATCTACTTCGGCAATATTTTTGTTTAAAGTAGCCTCTTTAACGGTAATGTTATGCTCTAAAGCGTAGGTTATACAATCTTCTAAAGACCATACTTTGGTTGAAGTCTTTTGAGCAAACGATAGCTGCACAAAAAATAAGCTTGCTAAGATTACATATAATTTCATTTTTGAGTGTTTTTTAATTTACACTTCAAAGTTGAAACTATATACTATCTTATAAAACTGAAATAGATGTTTAGGGGGATTGTCTATACAGAAAGTGTTATTTTATAGATGAGGTTTTTGATTAAATTAAGGAAACGCCTAATCAATGTTGTAAATAGTTTTATTTCTATTCCATATTATACTATCACCAATACCAAAAGAACTAGTCTTTTACATTTGTTTAAAAATCGTGTATTTGATAATAACCCTAAAAGATTTTTTTACAATATTCTAGTAAAGGTTTCCCAAGTGTACAGTAATTTCTGTATACGTATTCTAACTGTGATATAATTCTACTTTTTTAATAGGTATTTAGAACAAAAATAAAAACTATGACTATCAACATTACTTAACTGTCGCCCAAAGTAACTATCAAAAATTTAACATAATTATTCAAATGTTAAATTTTATATCTTTGATTTTGTAACTATTACGATACTCTAATTGAAAGCAATTACAAAATACTGGTTTTTAGAAGGCTTCAACCTTTTTAAAAAACTCGGAATGCTCAATATGATGAAAATCTGTGAGATTCTAGAAATGGATAATATTGAAAAAGGAAAATCTATTGAACTCAATGATAAACATAAGGATAGTGTTTTCTTTCTTAAAAGAGGTAGTGTCAAAATTATAAACACGACAAATAACACCGTAAAATATGTCGTAAAACGCGGTAATATCTTTGGAGAACTTTCCCTTTACAACAAAGAAGCTGCAACCGAAGAAGTAGCGTATGCTTTAGAGGACTGTGTAATCTGCTACATAGAATCTGAACAGATGGAGTTACTTATGGAAAAACATGAGTCATTAAAAAATGGAGTCCTTAAAATTTATGGGCTACGCATTCAAAAATTAGAGCGAAGACTTCACGATTTATTATATAAAGATAGTGCAACAAGAATCAGAGAATTTATTTCAGATTATTTAGAAGAGTTTGGAGAAAAAAATGATATTGGAATATTAACTGCTAAAAATTTATTGTCCCATAAAGAGATTGCAAACCTTACTAATACTTCTAGACAAACAGTTAGCAATGTACTGAGTACAATGAGAAAAGATGGCGTGATAGACTATGATATCAATTTCATTTCTGACACTAAATAGATGTTTTTCAGATAAATAGCTTAAAAGAAATGTATTAAATTATTTTAAAATAACTAACCAATTGTTTAGATTTGTTTTAATACCGAAAAATGTCAAGAAAAAAACAATATGTTGAAGAATATGTGCTTGCGAAAGCCATGAATCTATTCTGGATAAAAGGCTACGAAAATACTTCGATGCAAATGCTTGAGAAAGAAATGGGAATTAATAAGTTTTCTATTTATTCAAGTTTTGGAAGTAAAAATGGTCTTTTTATTGAAAGCTTGAAATTCTATAGGGAAAAAGTAAGTAAAATAATTAGTGAGCTTGAAGCATCTACAGTTGGAGTTTTAGCTATAAAGCAATATTTCTATAAGTTTTTAAAACTTTCAGCAGGAAAAGGTTTTGGCAAAGGTTGCTTAATAACTAATACTTTGAATGAAATAGATAAAGAGACTGATAAAGATATAGTAATTCAAGTAGAAAATTTTCGTGATGATTTAAAGCAAATATTTTTTAATAAACTTATGCTTAATAGTGTTGAAAACTCAAAGGTTGTAGAAAAACAAGCAGATTATTTATTAATTTCTATGATTGGTTTATCATCAGCTTCAAGAGTTTGTAATAACATACAATTAGAAAACTATATAGAGAATACATTTAATAGTCTATAATTTTTTTATTTAAAAACTAAACGATTAGTTAGTTTTTAAAAAATTGCCATGATATAAGTAGTTAGGAGTGTGTTTTTAAAATTTAATTAGAACAAATGAAATTTAAGCTTATTAAAATTTGGGGGAAGTTTAAAGGCTTACTTAAGCAAGGCTTAACACCTAAGCAATTAGCGTTAAGTTTAGTGGTTTCTACTCTAGTTTCTATATTTCCAATATTTGGAATAAGTACCATAGCGCTAACTTGTATTGCGTTGCCTTTTAGACTCAATTTACCAATAATGATAGCCTTTAGTTATGTAATAGAGCCTTTGAAGCTTGTTGTTCTTATTCCTTTTATAAATATTGGAGCACGTGTTTTTGGTACAGAACATACTTTGTTAACTTTTGAAGCCATTAAAACAAGTTATGAAACAGATTTTTGGAGCACAGCAAAAGAACTGTCTTACGAATTACTCTGTGGAACAGTAGGTTGGATATTAACTGCAATTCCTTTAGGAATAATTCTTTATTTTTTATTGAAAGTAATTTTAACATATTTCGACAAATTGAAAACTAACCGATTAACCATAAAATGAAACTAACCAAAATCTTAGGCTATTTAGGTCTTCTTGCGTCTATTCTTGTAGGACTAGGCGAATACTTTTTACATTACTCTTCCAATATATTAGGGCATGCAGAAAATTACGAATTTTTCAAATTTGTACCATTAGATAATTTAACTACAGGACATTTTTTAGCAGTAATTGGCTTACCGTTTTATTTCGCAGGATACATTCATATTTACAGAATGCTAAAATCTGGAAATGAAACCTTGGCAAGGTTAGTTTTAGCAATAGGTTTTATAGCCTTTGCAGTAGGTGGTATTTGGATTGGCTCACGAACCTCTATTGGAAATATCGTTCATTTAAAAGACGCTATAGATACTTCAACTTACAAAAAGCTATTAGCACATTACACAGACCATATGGAAGTGTTAGTCCAGGTATTACGTATTGTTATAGCAGCACTATCTGTTGTATTTGTTATTGCTATTCTAAAAGGAGGTACATATTATAAAAAATGGATGGCTATTTTCAATCCCATTGTAATTCTGTTACTAGTCTTTTCAACTTTGTTTTGGGCAAAAGGTTTAGCCAAACATTTAGCACCTATAGCTATGAATGTTACGCATTTCATCCTTTTTTCATTATCATTATATCAATTAAATAAACAAACCAAAAACCACCAATAATAATGTTAAGTAAAAACACAAGAAACTTATTAAGTATATTCAAAAAAACCTTTATTGTTATTGGCTTAATTATAGCAGCATTATTGGCATTAGTTATTTGGTTTTTTTGGAACGATGCCACTTCAGAGAAATACGATATCACAATAGATGATAGTAAAATTCCTTTATTTGAAGAAGTGACTCTCGATTTTAAACATCAATATAATGGCGAAAAATCATTACCAATTGCACCTTCGGCATTAATCGATATTGATAATGATAATATAGATGAAGTATTTTTTGGAGGAGGAATGCTTCAAGAAGATGCTATTTTTGCTTATCGTAACAATAAATTTGTCGATATATCTTCAGAGGTCAACCTGCCTAAAAAAGGGAATACAGTAACAACTGTTGGTGTAGTTTCGGCAGATTTTGATAATAACGGTTTTACAGATATTCTTTTAGGTAGAGAAGATGGATTAACCATTTATTATAATACCGATGGAAAGTTTACTGCTAAAAAAATTGACACACCAATAAACGAAAAATCAACACCTGCAGGATTAACCGTTGGAGACATTGATAAAGATGGTGATTTAGATATTTTCATGGCAACGTATCTTAAAAAGGAACTTATGGAAGGGCAAACCATTTTTGAAGATTACAATTATGGTTCAACAAGTGAACTACTTTTAAATACAGGAAATGAAAATTATGTAAGTATCACTAAACAAGCTGGTTTAGATTATGTTCATAATACCTTTCAAGGCGTTTTAGTCGATATTGATAATGATTCTTGGTTAGATTTAGTAGTTGTGCATGATACAGGTGAAGCCAGAACTTACAAAAATAATGGCGACCTAACTTATACAATGAAACCAAACCCATTAACCAAAAAATTTGCTTATCCAATGGGATTAGCAGTTGGCGATTATAATAATGATGGTTTGGTAGATTTTATGTTTTCTAATACAGGAAGCACATTGCCAAGAGCTTTAGCGAAAGGAGATATTAAAGATGCTTCATTATTTAATGAAAAGTGGATTCTCTTCAGAAATGATGGTAACTTTAAATTTACTGATACTGCTGCTGAAACTAAAATTGCAGATTACGAGTTTTCTTGGGGTTGTACTTTTGCCGATATGAATAATGACGGTTTGCAAGATTTAATGGTAGCCGAAAATTATGTGGATTTAGCACCTAATAAACTATTTCGATTAAAAAGTAGATTTTTAGTTCAAAAAGAAGATGGCACATTTGCACCAACCGAAGAAAAAAGTGGTGTTGTAAACCCATATTTCGCAATAACATCTTTAGTAAGCGATTTTAATCAAGACGGTTATTTAGATATGGTTTGGGTAAATATAGACACACCATCATTAGCATATATAAATAAAGGCGGAACAAATAATTACCTACAAGTAGATTTAGGTGAATCTGTTAATGTACAAGGAGCAAGAGTAACCGTAACTACACCTTCGAAAACATTAACGGAATGGCTAGTATCTGGAGAAGGTTTAGCTAGTGACCAAACCGCATTATTACAATTTGGGTTAGGCAAAGAATCTACAGTTTCAAATATTAAAATACGGTTAGCAAACGATAAAGAGATTAGTATCGACAATCCAAAAATCAATACTATTATTGATTTAAAAATAGAAGTTGAAAAACATAGGGCAGCTGTAGAAGTACCAGAAGAACATACTCAACAAGATTAAATGACTATTAAATAAGAGATATATAGTTTTTGATGTATTTTGAATAAATGAGACAGAAATTCCCAAAAAGTGTCGTGTAAAGTAACTATTGAAAAAGTAAAGCTTTCCCCAAGAAAAATTAGACTGTAACTTGCCTCATTAAAAATTGATTATGAATTCGCATAGTATTTATATTGTGTGATGAGTGAATTAAATTGCTGTTACTAAAAATATTAACATAGAAACAAAAGAATTAAACCATTGAAAAAATGAATTTTATTAAACAATTATTAGGACAAAGTAAACAAAAAGAAATTACTGATTTATCTAAAAACTATTGTCCAAATTGTTGGGGACACCAAGAGTATGATAACCTAATAAGAGAAAAACATAAGGATACACAAATAAGTGTTAATAATCACAGTGCTAATTATGCATTTGTTCAGAATTTTATAGTAACACATTTAAATGGTATCAAACTTAAGAGTACTGTTAAGGGAACAGAATGTCCTACCTGTGTAGTTGCAAATAAAAGATAATGTTAAAAACACTTACATATTATGTTATTCTTGTTATTCTAATCATAGGGTTATTTGGAGCTGGAGGATTAGTACTAGAAGAATTTAAAACAGGCGAAGGTTGCCCAAAAATAATGCATATACCAATGTGCTTGGTTATTCTAATCTGTTTTATAGTTCCACTTATAACTCATCTTTTAAAAAAATGGAATGTCTTATACTTTTTATTTACAGGATTGGCAGGTAGCATCGCTTTAGTAGCTTCTATAATGCAGTTTACAGGACATGCCGAATGTCCAAAAACAGCTTCAGGCACACCAATGTGTTACTATTCATTATTGCTTTTTAGCAGTTTAATTATTCTAAAAATATACCATCAAAAATCAATCAAACTATGAATGTTTTAAAAAGCTTTAAAAAAAATATTCTATATTTTTTCTTACTAACAAGTTCAGTCGTTTTAGGACAAGAAATTAATAAATCAATTTATTTAATTGGTAATACAGGTACAACAGATGAAACTGATGTGTTATCAGAAATCATCAAAGATTCTAAAAAAACTGATAATTCAATATTATTATTGCTAGGAAACTCAGTAAATAGCGATATTCAAAACAAAGATTTTGAAAAAAGTATTACGCATCAACTTAATAAGCTATCTTCATTTTCTGGTGAAGTATTCTTTATGCCAGGGAAAAATGAGTGGGCAATTGATGGACATAAGGGCGTTCGGTCTATTGAAAAACACATTCAAAAAAATAGTACTTCAAAATTTTATCCAGATGATGGTGAAGCAATAAAGCATAAAGATATATCAGAAAACATAGTCCTTATTACAGTAGATACGCAATGGTTTTTAGAAGATTGGAATACCGACAATTATATAAATGATGATAGCCAAATTAAAAACAGAACTTTATTCTTTTTAGAATTTGAAAATAGAATTAAGAAAGCCCATGGCAAAATAATTCTTGTAGCATTGCATCATCCAGTTGACACAAATACGAAGCAGGGTTTGTTAAGTAAAGTTGGTGGAATTAAAGCACAAGATTTTGAAAACAAAGAATACAGAAAATTAAGAAACCGATTAAAAACGATTGGTCAAAGTGCAGATAATATCATTTTTATATCTGGAAAGGATAAAAATTTACAATACATAAATGATGGCATACCACAAATTATAAGTGGTGCTGTTGGAGAAACTAAAAATGTTACTAATGTTAGTGAAGCTGATTTTGGGTTGGCAGAAAATGGTTATGCAAAGTTAGAAATTGATAATGCAGGTGCTGTAATTGTGAAGTATTATACTGTTGAAAATGGTGTTTCTAATGCCATTTTTAAGACTGAAATTATAAAAGGACATGAAAATGATAAAGAAGTAAACTATACCTTTAAAGACAAATTTCCAGAAACACAATCTGCTTCAATTTATACAAAAGAAGCTGTCAAAAAAAGTAGTTTATACAAAACACTTTGGGGTAAACATTATAGAGAACATTATGGAACTGATGTAAATGTTCCAGTTGTTTTATTAGACACACTAATGGGCGGGCTATCTCCTATAAAAAGAGGTGGTGGCCAACAATCCAAATCACTTAGGTTAGAAGATAAAAACGGGAAGCAATTTGTAATGCGTGCTATAAAAAAAAGTACTGCTAAATTTCTTCAAGCAAATGTTTTTCCTGATGCTTATTTAGCAAACTCGCTTGACGATACAGCTATTGATAAATTTTTATCAGATTTTTACACGACATCAAACCCTTATGCCGCATTTGCGATTGGTGATTTATCAAGCGCAGTAAAAATTAATCACACGAATCCTGTATTATATTATATTCCTAAACAAAAAACATTAGGTGTATTTAATGACGATTTTGGAGATGAATTATATATGATAGAAGAACACGTAGGAAGTACACAGATTGGTTTAAAAAGTTTTGGAACTCCTACAAAAATACTTAGTACCTCAGATGTGTTGCAAGAAATTCATAAAACAGGAAAATCAGTTGTTGATGAACCTTCATATATCAAAGCAAGACTTTTTGATATGCTTTTAGGGGATTGGGATAGACATGAAGACCAATGGCGCTGGGCATTATTTGAAGATGAAGATGGGACATCATATTGTAAACCTATCCCTAGAGATAGAGATCAAGCATTTTCTAAATATGATGGCGCTCTAATTTCTTTTTTAACACGTGCGCTACCAAGTCTACGTAAAATGCAATCTTATGACGAAGAGATTAGGAGTGTAAAATGGTTAGCTTCCTCTCCATATCATTTAGACTTAATGTTCGTTAATGCTTCTGGTTGGAATGAATGGGAAAAACAAGCTAAATATATACAAGATAATCTGAAAGATTCAGATATTGAAAAAGCTTTTGAAGCTTTTCCTTCAGAAATAAAAGGAGAAGAAATTAACGATATAAAAGAAAAACTAAAAGGAAGGCAGGCTAATTTAATAAACATAGCAAAAGCGTATTACGAATATTTAAATAAATTTGAAGTAGTCGTTGGTACTCAAAAATCTGATAAATTCTCCATAACACGTCTTCCCAATGGAGAGACTTCTATAAAAATAGACCGCAAAGATTTAGGTCTTTTAAACAGAACATTTTCCCATGATGTTACTAAAGAAATATGGGTTTATGGTTTGGATGGAAAAGATACTTTTGTTGTAGATGGAGAAGGAAATGATCTTATTAAAATTAGAATAGTTGGTGGAAAGAAAAACGATACTTACGATTTTAAAAACACTAAAAAAGTAAAGCTCTATGATTATAAGAGTAAAGAAAATACAATCGTAAACAAAAAATCTAAAAAATGGTTAGTTGATGATTATGAAATAAATAATTACGATCATAAAAAAGTAAAACATAATTTTAATCAAATATTACCTTTATTAGGGTTTAACCCTGATGATGGTTTAGAAGTTGGAATTATAAATAATTTTACATACTATGGGCTTCAACGAAATAAGTTTACATATAAACATAGCATTAGTGCTGGATATTATACGGGTAATTCTGGTTTTGACTTATCTTATAAAGGAGAATTTTCAAACATTTTTCATAATTGGAATTTTGGAGTAGAAGCTAAATACACCAGCCCAAATTTTGCACAAAACTACTTTGGAATTGGTAATGAGACTACTTATGATAAAGACGATGTTGAACTTGATTTTAATAGAGTAAGTATAAAAAAATTGGGTGCTGCAATTTCATTGATATGGAATGGCAGAGACGGAGGTTCTTTTTATTTTAAACCTTTAATAGAAACTTTTGAGGTTGATACTGATGATGAAGATGATAGATTTATCAACGACCCTATTTTATCTGGTTTTGCTGCAAATGCTACACTTTTCGATAAACAAACCTATTTTGGAAGTGAAGTAAGTTATAGTTTTAAAAATAAGAATGATATTGCATATCCTACTATGGGATTAGATTTAGATGTTACAGCTGGATACAAAACAGCTATAGACGGTAATGATGATAATGCTTTTGCTTATATAAAGCCACATATAGCGATAACCCATAAATTAAATAAAAGCGCTAGTTTAGTATTAGCTACAAAAATAGGTGGAGAAGCTATCTTGGGAGACGATTTTGAATTGTATCACGCTGCACAAATAGGAGGCGCTAAAAACCTTAGAGGGTATAGAAAAGAACGTTTTATTGGTAAATATTCATTATTTCAAAGTACAGACATAAGATGCAAAATAGGCAATTTAAGTAGTGGTATCATTCCAATGAAATACGGCATAACAGGAGGTTTTGATTATGGACGTGTTTGGATAGAAGATGATAATTCAGATAAGTGGCATAATAGTATAGGTGGCTCCTTCTGGGTTAGTGGCTTAGAAACATTTACCTTAAATGCTGGATATTATTCAAGCGATGATGGAGGAATAATCTCTGTATTATTTGGTTTCGCTTTTTAAATAAATAAGAATAAAATACTATAACATATATGAAAAAACCAACAGTAATTGCTCAAGTAAGTACATTAAAAAACAAACAACCAGAACATGCACTTGTAAATGGTTTAGATTTAGTAATCGTAAAATTTGATGATGATATTTCTGTACTTTATGGAAGATGCCTTCACAGAGGCGCATTAATGTCTGATGGACATGTAGATGGTCATAATCTAATTTGTGGTGTTCATGGTTGGGATTATAGAGTAGATTCTGGAGTTTCAGAATACAATAATAAAGAAGTACTTCATAAATTTTCCACCAAAATTGAAGGCGATGATTTATTGGTTGATGAATTTGAGATAGATGCTTTTTTAGTCAATAGTCCACAACCATTTAATCGTGACCAATATTTAGGAGCCTATGCAGATACACATCCAGAAGAAACAGAACCTTATACTGGTTATATAAAGGAGTTAGCACAAAATGGGCTAAAAAACATAGGACATCATGGCTTTTCAGCATCTATGGGAGTTGATAGAAACACGCTTCCAAAATGGAATGATATTCAATTTTTACCTGCTCAATTAGCCTCAAGACCTTTATTGGATCATGAAGAAGTAGCTACCAAAGTTGTTATTGGACCAAATGCAAAAAAGCCATTAGAATTAGATATGCCACTTTTTGTAAGTGATATGAGTTTTGGCGCATTATCTCGTGAAGCCAAAATTGCATTATCAAAAGGTGCACAATTAGCGGGCACAGGAATTTGTTCTGGAGAAGGCGGTATGCTACCAGAAGAGCAAGCAAGTAATTCAAAATATTTTTATGAATTAGCTTCAGCTCAATTTGGCTTTTCTTGGGATAAATTAGATAATGTGCAAGCCTTTCATTTTAAAGCAGGTCAAGGTGCAAAAACAGGAACTGGAGGTCATCTTCCTGGGTCTAAAGTAAGTAAAGAAATTGCTGAAGTTAGAGGTTTAAAACAAGGCGAAACAGCTATTTCTCCAGCAGCAAACCCTAATTTTCATACAGTAGAAGACTTTAAAGTATTTGCAGACAAAGTACGAGAACGCACTGGAGGAATTCCTATTGGATTCAAAATTGCAGCAAGTCATATCGAAAAGGATATTCAGTTTGCATTAGATGTTGGTGTAGATTATATCATTTTAGATGGTCGTGGCGGCGGAACGGGCTCTGCTCCTACTATATTAAGAGACCATATTAATGTACCAACTATTCCTGCATTAGCTAGAGCTAGAAAATACATGGATAAAGTGGGCGCTACAGATGTTACCTTAGTAATTACAGGTGGTTTACGTGTTGCCGAAGATTTTGCAAAAGCCATGATGCTAGGTGCAGATGCTATTGCAGTTTCTAATTCTGCGTTACAAGCCATTGGTTGTTTAGGTATGCGTGCTTGTGGAAGTAATAACTGCCCAGTAGGTATTGCAACACAAAAAGAATCTTTACGTAGTCGAATAATTATAGACTCTTCTGCTAAGCAACTGCAAAACTACTTTGAAGCAACAAACGATTTAATTAGAGTTGTAGCACGTTCTTGTGGTTATGATGATGTAACAAAATTTAATCACGACGACCTTTCAACATACAATAAAGATATTAATCTTTTAACAGGAATTAATTATGCAGGTATTTAAATACGTATCAATTACCTGTTTTCTTTTATTATCTCAAACAATTTTTTCTCAAGAAAATGAAAACGTAAAAGAAGAAGATGAAGAAGAACAGACCATTATAGTTGGACTTGCTCCAACATTAGAACTTAATGAAACATTATATGGAGTAAATGGAAGGGTTTATTATGGTTTAAATGACACGTTTTGTTTTGGGCCAGAAATCTCATATTTTCCTTATCAAAATATTGATGATGACTATGAAAAGTCTATTATAGATTTAAATATTAACGCACATTATATCTTTGAGTTAAGCGAAAAATGGGGCTTATATCCACTGTCTGGAATTAATTATACTATTGAAAAAGAAAGGTTAATTAATCAGAATAATGATAGTGAAAAAATAGATGAATTCGGAATAAATTATGGGGTTGGAATACATTATAAGATAAGCGATTTATATGTTTTCAGTGAATTTAAAGGTATCATAGGACAATTAAATGCAGAATTTATTTCAGCAGGTATAATTTTTAATTTCAGTTTATAAAAGTAAAACAAATGAATACAATAGATTTTTATGGAGCCGATTGGTGCCCTGATTGCCAAAGAGCCAAGGCATACTTAAAAGATAATAATATAGATTTTAACTTTATAGATGTTGACTTAGACCAAGGAGCTACAGCTCGTGTTGAAGCTATCAATAAAGGAAAACGTATTATTCCTACTGTAATAGTAAATGATAAACCATATACAAATCCAGATAACGCTACACTTTCAAATGTATTAGGGATTAATCCTCAAGGTGTTATAAAATTGTATGGTGCTAATTGGTGTCCAGATTGTCAGCGTGCTAAAAGTTATCTTCAAGATAATGGCATTAATTATCAATTTATAGAAGTTGATAAACATGAATGGGCTGCAAAACTAGTAGAAGAAACAAATAATGGAAAACGTATCATTCCTACAGTTTTTATTGATGAAACGTCTTATACTAATCCTGATAATTCGGAATTAAAGACACTTTTAAACATTGGTCAAGAGTCCGAAAAAACAATTTATGACTCTATTGTTGTAGGTGCAGGTGCAGCTGGATTAACAGCATCAATTTACATTCAACGCGACCGGTTTAGTTCGCTTATTCTTGAAAAAAAGAACATTGGTGGTAATGCGTTCTTAACAGAAAAAATTGAAAATTATCCAGGTTTCACAACAATATCTGGTCCTGAACTTACCCAAAGAATGGCAGAACAGGCAAAAACGTATGGTGCAAAAATTGAAACAGGCGTTAGTGTAAAGTCACTTAAAAAAGAAGGTGGTGTTTTTTCTGTAGATACAAATATGGGAGCATATCAAAGTAAAACAGTGGTTTTAGCTTTAGGTTCTACGTATAGAAAATTAGGAATTCCTAATGAAGAAGATTTAATAGGTGCTGGAATTCATTTTTGTGCAACCTGTGATGGTGCATTTTATAGAGACAGAGAAGTTATTGTTGTTGGTGGCGGAAATAGTGCGTTAGAAGAAGGGATTTTTCTGGCTTCCTTTTGCAAAAAAGTAATCATTGTAAATCGTGGAGATGCTTTTAGTGCTTCAGAAACTTATATAGAAAAGCTGCCTTCAATTAAAAATATTGAAGTGCATATGAATAAAGAGTCTGTCTCATTTATAAAAGATGAGAACGATAATTTTAAAGGCTTACAAGTAAAAGATAGAATTACAAATGAAGAAACAGCATTATATGCTGATGGCTCATTTATTTTTATTGGGCTTATTCCAAATACAGACAATGTAAAAGGTTTTATAGACTTAAACGAGCGTGGTTTTATAACTACAACAGGTTTAGGAGAAACAAATATAAAAGGTGTTTTTGCTGCAGGAGATTGTAGAGAAGGTGCTATAGCACAAGTAGCAGCTGCAACTGGAGAAGGTGTTTTGGCAAGCTACGGCGTACGTCAATTTTTTAAATAACTATAAACATAAATATCATGGAATTAACAATGGAATTTTGGTACTTGTTACCAATATCAATAGCAATAGCTACAATAGCTATGTCATCAGGAATTGGTGGCGCCGTATTTTTTTCACCTTTGTTTATGATAGGTTTGGGGCTTGATCCTAAAATAGCCATTGGTACAGCATTAGCTACCGAGCTATTTGGTTTTAGCTCTGGTTTAATGGCCTATTGGAAAGCCAAATTAATTGATTTTAAATTGGGATTAAATTTATTACTCATTTCCGTCCCCTTTGCTATTTTGGGAACTGTATATGGAGATCTAGTTCCGCCTTTAATACTTAAAGCTATATTTGGCATCGGGATTATTTTTATAGGCTACCAACTCTATGTGTCTTGGCGTGAAGAAGAAAAAGAAAAATTGGAAGCAGCGCATAAAAAAGAGTTTGAAACGAACTATGAAAGCACTTTAACAGATGCAGATGGGAATGTATATAACTATACCGTGTGTAATAAAAATATGGGACGAATGTTTGCTGCCATTGGTGGTGCTTTTTTAGGAATGATTTCCGTTGGACTTGCAGAATTGCAAGAATACCATTTAGTTGCGAAATGTAAAGTACCAACACGAGTAGCAGTAGCAACATCTATTTTTGTTGTTGTAATAACTGTATTAGTAGCGTCAGTAGGTCATTTTTATGAGTTTGCTCAAGAAGGTGGAGATGTTATGAATCAAGTTGTCAACTTAATCATATTTACAATTCCTGGAGTTATTATAGGAGGTCAAATAGGACCTAAATTGCAAAAAATTATACCAGCAGATAAAATGAAAGTAGGGATTTCTATCTTATTTATCGTAGTTGGTGCTTTTATGCTATACACCTTAATTTAAAAAAATTATGAGCGAAAAAAACAAAAAGTGGTACAAGGTTTTAGACAATAGAAAAACGTTACCAGAAGGACGTGTGCAAACCGTAACTGCTGGTCATCAAGGTATTTGTTTAACACACTACAAAGGAAAATTTTCAGCACTAGATAATGCATGTCCACATCAAGGAGGTCCTTTAGGAGAAGGTTCTATTGAAAATGGAATGCTTCGCTGCCCATGGCACGGTTGGGATTTTGATCCATGCAATGGGCAATCACCAGGAGGTCATGATGATAGTATCAAAACATTTGAAGTAAAAGAAGAAGGAGAAGCAATATATGTAGGGCTTCCAGAAGAACCAGCTCATGAAGATACAGTTTCAGATGTCATGATTGAAACCATGGTAAATTGGGGCGTAGATACCGTTTTTGGTATGGTAGGCCACAGTAATCTTGGAGTTGCAGACGCTATGATGCGACAAGAACAAAAAGGAAAACTAAAGTTTTTTGGAATTCGCCATGAAGGTGCGGCAGCATTTGCAGCTTCAGGCTACGCGAAATTAACAGGTAATCCAGCAGCATGTTTTGGTATTGCTGGTCCTGGTGCAACAAATATGTTTACAGGTATGTGGGATGCTAAGGTAGATAGAGCACCACTGTTAGCACTTTCAGGTCAGGTTAACACACAAGTTGTCGGCACTGGTGCTTTTCAAGAAGTAGATTTAGTTAAGGCTTTCGATAGCGTTTCAGAATTCAATCACGCGGTGCATTTAAATTCCAATCATGGCGAGTTAATGTCACTTGCTGTAAAAACCGCTTTAATAAAAAGAGATGTTGTTCACTTAACGTTTCCAGATGAAGTAGCTTTTACAAAAAAAACAGAGAACTCCAATCCTCAGACACCCGAAGGTAGAATTACGCCTTTTAATATTACGCCACCAAAAGAGATGACACAAAAAGCAGTAAACTTGCTTAAATCATCTAAAAGACCAGTTATTATAGTAGGTCACGGTGCTCGTTTTCAAATGGATGCTATTATAGCATATGCAGAAACTTTAGATTGTCCTGTAATTACAACCTTTAAAGGAAAAGGGTTAATAGCAGATGACCACCCGTTAGGTTGTGGTGTACTTGGAAGAAGTGGAACACCAATTGCTTCTTGGTTTATGAATGAATGTGATTTATTGTTAGTTTTTGGAGCATCGTTTTCAAACCATACAGGAATTACACCAAAGAAACCTATTATTCAAGTCGATTTTGACCCTATGGCATTGAGTAAACATCACAAAGTTGATGTTGCACTTTGGGGAGAAATTTCTGAAACCTTGACACTTTTAACAGCACAAACAAAAGGACATACAAATACTATAAGTCAGCGAAATGAAATAGCAGATAGATGGCAATTTTGGAAAGAAGAAAAAGAAAGTCGTCTTAAAGATTGCGGAAATGCTTTGAGTTCAATTTCTGTATTCAATGCAATGAATGAAATTACACCAGAAAATGCTGTAATTGCTGTAGATGTTGGTAATAATACGTATTCTTTCGGAAGGTATTTTGAACCAAAAAATCAAGCTGTATTAATGTCTGGATACTTAGGTTCTATTGGTTTTGCACTTCCAGCAGCAATGGGAGCTTGGGCAGCAGAAGGTCATAAAAGACCTATTTGGTCCGTTTCTGGAGATGGTGGTTTAGGACAGTACTTAGCTGAAATAAATACACTTGTTAAATACAATATGAATATTAAACATATTGTCTTGAATAATTCCGAGCTAGGGAAAATATCAAAAGAGCAACGAGCTGCAGAAGTGGATGTTTGGCAAACGTCATTAAGCAATCCAAACTTTGCAAAATATGCAGAAAATTGTGGTGCATTAGGAATTCGTGTTGAAAAACTGGAAGACTTAATTCCAGCAATGAAAAAACTTAATGAACATAATGGGCCTGCACTTTTGGAGGTCATTACAGATGTAAATTTAATTTAATACTAAAATAGATCAAAATGTTACAAAATTTAAAAAACGGAGTAGGTGCACAAGGATATGATGTTATATCATTTTTTAACGGAAGTCCTAAAAAAGGGAACGAAGCATATGCTTCAACTTACAATGAAGCAAAATATCTTTTTGCATCACAAGAAAACAAGGCGAAGTTTGAAAAAACTCCTGAAGCCTATACGCCAGAATATGGTGGTTTTTGCGCCATAGCTATGTCTGAAGACAAAGAGGTAAATCCAAACCCTAAAAGTTGGGAAGTACGTGATGGAAAATTATACTTTTTCACAAGAATGCTTTTCGGAATTATTGATGCGAAAAGACAATGGGTTAAAAAACCAGAAGAATTAAGAGGACTAGCAGATACTGCTTGGGCAAAAAAGAATGCATAATGGCTCAACACGATTTTAATAAAGAATCTTTAGAACTTCATAAAAAACATAAAGGAAAAATTGAAGTAGTATCTAAGATAGAGGTAAATACTACTGATGACCTTTCTCGCGTATACTCTCCTGGGGTAGCTGCACCTTGTTTAGCAATTGCTGATAATGTTAGTCTAGCTTATGATCTTACTATAAAAGGCAACACAATAGCTGTGGTTTCTGATGGAACCGCAGTTTTAGGCCTGGGGAATATTGGTCCAGAGGCCGCAATTCCTGTTATGGAAGGAAAAGCCATGTTATTTAAAAAATTTGCAAATGTAGATGCATTCCCTATTTGTTTAAATACTACCGTTGCTTCAGAAATTATAGAAACTGTAAAGCGAATTGCACCTGTATTTGGAGGTGTGAATTTAGAAGATATTTCGGCTCCTCGTAGTTTTGAAGTTGAATCTGCTTTACAAGATATTGGAATTCCTGTATTTCATGACGATCAACATGGAACAGCAATTGTTGCTCTAGCTGGAATTTTAAATAGTTGTAAAGTATTAGGGAAAAATCTTTCAGATTTAAAAGTAGTCATTAACGGTGCTGGTGCAGCAGGTATTGCAATTTCACGTTTATTACGCTGTATAAGTATAGACCCTAATGTTTGTATTCCTGTTAAGCAAGTATTAGTGTGTGATAGCAAAGGTATCATTCATAAAAACAGAACTAATTTAAATCCTGTTAAAATTGAATTGCTTAACTATTCTAATCCAGAAAATGTTGAAGGTACACTGAAAGATGCTATTGCAGGTGCAGATGTTTTTATTGGTGTTAGTGTTGCTAATATATTAACAGCAGAAGATATTGGAACTATGGCTAAAGATCCTGTAATTTTTGCATTAGCAAACCCTAACCCAGAAATTATGCCAGAGGAGGCATTAAAAGGAGGAGCTGCGGTAATTGCAACTGGACGTAGTGATTATCCTAATCAAGTAAATAATGTGTTAGCATTTCCTGGTATTTTTAGAGGTGCTTTAGACTGTAGAGCTAAACAAATAACACCCAAAATGAAAATTGCTGCTGCTTATGCTATTGCAGATTGTGTGATGCAGCCAGATAGGGAAAATATTATACCAAAAAGTTTAAATAAACAAATTGCCTCTAAAGTTGCAGAAGCTGTAAAGGAAGCTTATAAAAATTATGATAAATAAGATTAAAAGCATACTATATTTATTGTTATTGTGCGTTACTACAAGTCTTAATGCACAAGATTTATCTACCCTATTTAAACAACTAGATCCATCAGTTGTAACTATAGAAGCATTAGAATATAAGGTTAAAGATCAAAAACTAACTACTTCTGGTGGCATAGGATCTGGTGTTATTATTAATAAGGAAGGGTTTATTCTTACTGCTGCACACGTTGTTGAATCTGCAAATGAAGTTTCTGTTAAGCTTCAAAATGGTGTTGCATTCACAGCAGATGTATTATCAAGTTCTACAGCTGCAGATGTCGCGCTTCTTAAATTAAGGACAGTACCAATAAGTTTGAAACCTGCAAAAGTAGGAAGTTCTGGTAAATCAAAAATTGGAGAGCAGGTACTTATTATTGGCGCACCTCTAGGCCTCGAACACTCATTGTCTGTGGGACATATAAGTCGGAAGATGAATAAAAATATGATTTCTAATGGAGAAATGGCTGGTTTTATCCAAACCGATGCTTCAATAAATCAAGGAAATTCAGGAGGGCCAATGTTTAATATGAATGGAGAACTTATTGGTATCGTAAGTTTTATTTTATCAAATAGTGGTGGATTTGAAGGTTTAGGATTTGCAGTAGATATAGATACCACAAAAAAAGTCTTGTTTGATGTAAACAGTTTTTGGACTGGGTTTGATGGTGTCTTTTTAAGTGAAGGATTAGCGGGGATTTTTAATACACCTCAAAAATCTGGAGTTTTAGTGCAACGCGTGACTCCTAATTCCTTTGCTGATAAAATCGGATTAAAACCTGGGGTTATTCAAGCTGAAATATTAGGTCAAAAAATATGGTTAGGAGGAGATATTATATTAAGCATGCAAGGCTTAAGCTGTAATGAACCTCACGATTTAGGTAATATTAAAAAACAAATAGAAAGTCTTAAAATTGGAGATAAAGTGCTTATTGAAGTTTTAAGAAAAGGAAAAGTACTAACTCTAGAGGCTGATTTCTCAAAATAAATGGAGGTAAGATCAATAAAAAACTGGAAAAAAGTTACTAAGTATAAGTATTTAATAGCGCTTATAGCTACATTCAATTTTTTATTGACTCCAATTCATATAGCCTTAAATAGTTCTAACCCTGCTTATATTATAGTTATAAATTATACTTTGGTTATTCTAAGTAGTGCATTAATTGCTTCTAAAAAAAGAGCAAAACTTATTACTTATATTATAGGGTTTCTAACATTAGTGGCAATTTGGTTAGAATTTTCTAATACGAGCTCTAAATCAATCTTAATTTGCAGACTAATATTTTCTTTTTTATTATTTGTTTGTTTTTGTATCATTCTCATAAGGCAGTTATTAAAAATAAAGAAGGTTAACCTTCAGTTTATTCTAGGACCATTATTAGGATTTCTTTATTTAGGAATTATTGGAGGCATTCTATTTGAAGCTATTCATTTTTTAGATTCAAACTCATTTCAATTAATAGAGGGTTTCTCAGGCTATAGTTTCTATTATTTCAGTTTTATAAGTATTACAACTGTTGGTTATGGAGATATTACACCGCTTACAGCCCCTGCACAATCACTTACGCTTGTTATGAATATTATAGGGCAATTTTACCTAGCCATTGTTATTGGTGTGTTTGTAGGCAAGTATATTAACGTAAAATCTAAATAAATGTTCGAATCTTTCAGTGTTATATTTACAATTGCAGCGCTTTTTAATTATATCAATTACAAGTGGTTAAAATTACCAACTACCATTGGTTTAATGATTTTAAGTTTAATCTTGATTATTCCTATTACATTAAGCAAAACGGTATTCCCAGAATTTTATACTTTCTTTTGTGACATTATAATCAACGCCGATTTTAAAACACTATTACTAGATGGTATTTTAAGTTTTCTACTTTTCGCAGGAGCATTGCACGTTGACCTGTCAGCACTAGCAAAAGAGAAGAAATCAATTTTTCTATTTGCAACCTTTGGTGTTCTCATCTCTACATTTTTAGTTGGTGGATTAGTCTTTTTTGCTGCACAATTATTTGGTTTGGAGTTACCTTTTATCCACGCTCTACTATTTGGTGCATTAATATCACCAACAGACCCAATTGCTGTTATGGCTATTTTAAAAGAGGCCAATATTTCGAAAAGTTTAGGTATAAAAATAGAAGGCGAATCCTTATTTAATGATGGTATTGGTGTTGTAGTTTTTTCTGGAATTTTATTAATTGCTACTGCAACAGGAGAACATAATTCGGCAGAAATAGGAGCAGAAATCGGAACATTATTTTTAGAAGAAGCCGTAGGTGGATTACTTTATGGGTTAGTAATTGGTTTTATAGGGTTAAAATGTATTCAATCATTAAAGGAAAACCCTCAATTAGCAGTAATGATTAGTCTAGCTGTAGTTATGGGAGGAACAGCAGGTGCATTTATGTTACATACATCAGCGCCTTTAGCTATGGTTGTTGCAGGTTTATTAATAGGAAACAAAATTCACGTAAGTGAAGATAAAAACCCTATACAAAAAGCCGTTAATTCATTCTGGGAGATTTTAGACGATGTTTTTAATGGCATTTTGTTTGTACTTATTGGTCTTGCTATTCATTTATTAAATTTTAATACAGGTTATATTATGTTAGGTCTACTGGCAATTTTAATTGTGCTTCTAGTACGATTTATCTCTGTATTCTTACCGTATTCATTATTAAAACACGAAGAAAAAAAACCTATTAAAACCATTGCTATTTTAACTTGGGGAGGATTACGTGGTGGTATTTCCATTGCATTAGCCTTAAGTTTGAGTAATGCGCTTTCTGGAGACTTAATACTTCATATAACTTACATCATTGTATTATTTTCAATTATTGTCCAAGGCTTAAGTATTGGTAAAGTTGTGAAAAAATTATACAAATAATTACAGTAGACAAAAAAATGAAAAAATTAAAATGCCCCTATTTTATAATTGCCATCTTTATTGCTAATTCCTGTTTTGCACAGTTAGATGATTTGGCAAAAGTAGATTTTACAAAAATTCCAAAAAATGGAGCTGATATAGAATATACAAGAACCAGAGCCTTATTTAATATACCTCTAAAACTAAAAAAAGAAAATGAGTTTTTGTTTTTTGGATTAGATTATAGTAATATTAATTTAAGAATGGGTCGTAATGACCTTCCTTTTGATAAAGAAGAACTTAACGATTTTAAATCACTCGATTTAAATATAGGTTATACGAAACCATTAAAAAATGATTGGCGCTTAGGGGTGAGATTAACACCTGGGTTTAGTACTAATTTAACGGCAAACGACCTGTCTTTTGAAGACATGATACTGTCTGGAGTCGTTGTATTTATAAAAGATAAAAAAAAGAGTCCAGATGTTAAAAAACCTTGGCGACTTATTATAGGTGCTTCTTACTCTGGAAATCGTGGGTTTTCTTTCCCATTGCCATTTATTAGTTATTATAGAAAATTTCAACCTAAATGGTCTTATAATATTGGAATTCCAAAAATGAATTTGCAGTATCATGCTTCTAGTAAACATCGATTTAAATTATATGCAGAGCTTGATGGTTTTACTGCGAACCTACAACGTGGTGTTTTTGTAGATAATTCCGCACTAGCAGAAAGTATTAATATGTCTTTAATATTGAGCGGGTTACAGTATGAATTTCATATTACCAATAACCTTCAGTTTTTTGCAAAATCTTCATATATTTTGAGTAATTCAGTAAATTTAAGAAATCGAGATAAAGATAATATTATAGAAATGGATAACTCAAACTCACTATATTTAAGAACAGGAATTCGATTTAAGATTTAAAAATAATGTTAAACACGAAGCAATATTATAATAGAGATTTGTCTTGGTTACGCTTTAATCATCGCGTACTTCAAGAAGCATCAGATGAAAGAAACCCGTTATATGAACGTATTAAGTTTTTAGCCATTTTTTCTTCCAATTTGGATGAGTTTTTTAAAGTTCGAGTTTCAGATATTAGAAAAATAAAACAGTTAGATAAACCGCTTCGAAAACGTTTAATAACGAAACCAAATAAATTATTAAGAGAAATAAAAAAACAAGTAGATATACAGCAAAAAGAGTTTGGAAGAATCTTTTTCACTGAAATTATCCCTGAATTGGAAAGAGAAGATATCCATTTGTTATCTCATAAAGAGTTTAATAGCGAACAATTAGATTTTAGTAAAGATTATTACAAAAAAGAGCTAGCGGCAAAACAATATTTGAGCATTAATAAAAACAAACCATTTATTGAAAATGAAGCTTTGTATTTGGTTTCTCAAATGCCTGACGATTCTCTTGTCTGGGTAAAAATTAATGGAGATACATCTCGATTTGTAGAACTTCCCTCTATAAACAAAAAACATTATATCACGTTTGTTGATGATATTTTAAAACACAATCTGAAAACGTTTTACAAACTTGATTTTTATAGTATAAAAATATCAAGAGATGCAGAATTATACATAGATAATGAATACTCTGGTAATTTGTTAGATAAAATTAAAAAGGCTTTACCTAATAGAGTAAGTGGTCAAGTAACAAGAGCTTTAATTGATGAGTTAATGCCAAATAAATTACAATTAGAATTAAACAAAGTTTTGGATATTAATGAAACGGATGTGATGAAAGGTGGTGCTTACCATAATTTTAAAGACTTATTTGGTTTCCCAAACCCGACTGCTAAAAATTTATCTTTTTCAAATTTGCCTCCAATATCAGATAAAGAATTCACAGGTTATCCAAAAAGCACATTTGAAGCCATTAAAGATAAAGATAGACTGCTCTATTTTCCTTATCAATCGTATCGCCCTGTAATACAATTATTGGAAGAAGCATCTAATGATATTAATGTTACAAAAATTAAAATAACGTTATATAGAATTTCAAAAGATTCACTTGTTGCAAAAGCACTCCTAAATGCTGCTAAAAACGGAAAAGAAGTGTTTGTGTTTATTGAAACTAAAGCACGCTTTGATGAAGAAAATAACATAAAATGGGGTAAGATTTTAGAAGAAAATGGAGCAAATGTAGCTTATAGTTACCCTGGGATAAAAGTACATTCTAAAATTTTATACATAGAACGCATTGAAAAAAAATCTTCAAGAGCTTATGCATACATAAGTACGGGGAATTTTAATGAAAAAACCTCAAGAATTTATACAGATTTTGGATTGATGACGGCAAACTCTAAAATTACAAACGAGCTCTGTCAAGTATTTCTAGTATTAGAACGACAAATTATAATTCCAAAATCTAAACAACTTTTAGTATCACCATTTACTACGCGAAGTAAATTCGCAGAGTTAATAGAATTGGAAATTGAAAATGCAAAAGTTGGTAAAGAAGCCTATATCATTTTAAAATTAAATAGTCTTCAAGATACCAAAATGATTAAGTTACTTTATAAAGCGAGTAATGCAGGAGTGAAAATAAGATTACTTATACGCGGTATTTGTTGCTTGATTCCTGGAATTAAAGGACAAAGTGAGAACATATATGTAACGAGTATTGTAGATCGATTTTTAGAACACGGAAGAATTTATATTTTTGGAAATAATGGAAAAGAAAAAATGTATCTTGGTTCGGCAGATTGGATGACACGAAATTTGGACCATAGAATAGAAGTTATAACACCTATTTTAGATCGAGATGTTCATTTAAAACTAAAAGAATTATTAGACTTACAATTAAAAGATAATGTAAAATCTAGAGTAATAGATTCTAATCAAAATAACAACTATGTTGAAAAAGGTTCACTAGAAGAATCTTCGCAACATATAATATATAAAGCATTATTATGAGTGATAAAGTAAAAGGAAAAGCAGAAGACAAATATTTAATGGAGGAGTTAAATATTGACAAAGAAGAACTTAAAAAATTAAAAAAGAAATTACTAAAAGTAGCTCCTAGGTCAGAACGTGGTGTAGAAACGTTATTTAGACTACTATCTAAAAATCAATATACCTTAAATACAATGATAGACACAAAGTCTAACATTTTAATATCTATTAACGCCTTAATTTTATCATTAATATTAGGAACTGTAATGAGCCAATTAAGCTCAGACCCACACCTTATTTATCCAGTTGTAATGATATTGTTTACCAATTTAGCATCAATTGCCTTTGCCATTTTTGCAACACGCCCAGAACTGGTTCATGGAAAGAGCGAAGCAAAGAACTTAATGTTTTACGGCAATTTTCAAGATATGGAAGAAAGTGAATATGTAAGCAACGTTACCAACTTAATGAACGAAGGAGATGAGTTATATAAAACCATTGCAAAGGATACGTATCATCTAGGAAAAACGATTGATCGTAAATTTAAACTACTTCGCAAATCGTTTAATATTTTTTTAATTGGCATTATTTTATCAGTAATTGCTTTTATTGCTTGTCATGCATTATTTGGAGGATTAATATAATAAGTCACCTTGACAGACTGTGTCGTAATCTAAAAAACATGTTCATTAAGTTTTGATTAAGAAATTTTAATTAGCATATTTTTAAATTTTCACCAATTATTTTTAAACCGCATTAAAATCATCTTTGATTATGCATTGATATGACCCCGTTTTCCAACCAGCGTTTTGAAGGGCCTAACTTTAACCAATTATAATACCCACTTTTACTTACTTCTAACATTTTACACATCCTCTCGACTGAAAATTTAAATTTATGGTGTTCTATAAATCTAAAATAGATTTTATTAAATCGTTATTTAAAATATCGTCAACGATTTTTGATGCTTGTATAGGAGTTTGTGCAGGTTGGTTTTGAAACACCTTTTTATTTAATTCATCTACAGTATTAGTGAATTTAACAGCTTTATTTTTTGATAACTCATGTATTTTAGATTCGTATCTGGTATTAAATTTCAAGTTGTTAGGGTCTACCTTTCCAGCTGCTATATATCCCTTTGTTTTCTTTGAACATCGACATGGATTATTAACATTAACCAATCCACATTTTTTGTTCATCCAGTTATATAACTCTTTACGCGTTCTCATTAACTTGATTCTAAAATTACCTGGTGTAATACCTAAAATCTCTGCACCAAGATTATGATCAATTTCAAACATTTCGCCTAAAATATAAATCATGCGTTGTTCTTTAGATAAGCATAACAACATACCAGTAGTACAGTTAATTCTAATTTCTTCTATCGTATCTTTTAATTCTTTTTCTTCATGGTCATTTAAACCATAAGATGGAATGGCATCAATAGAATTAAAATAACTTTCAAAACTAACCAATTTTAATTTCGAGTTTTGTTTTTTACTGTTTATAAAATGATTTACAGTAATGCGATACAACCACGTTGTAAATTTACTATCTCCTTTAAATTTAGCTAATGCTGTAATCACTTTTATAAAAACCTCTTGTGTTAAATCTTCGGCGTCTTGTATATTACCAACCATTTTAAGCGCTAGATTGTATACAAAAAGTTGGTGGCGAATAATTAAATTCTGTAAAGCTTTCTTATCTCCATCTATAGATAACTGAACCAATTTGGTATCGTCATAATCTGTATAATGATCAGAAAAAGGATGTTTCATAATTTAAATTTTTAAAACCTCATTTCAAATATATCAAAATGAGGTTTTTGAGAGCACTATTTATATGGAGTTAATCCCTCCGTGTACAGCAATTTCTTCACCAATCATATATGAAGAATCATCTGAAGCTAAAAACAATACTGCTTTTGCTACTTCTTCTGGAGTTCCAAAACGTTTTAAAGCTGTTTGTCCAGTAATGGCTTCTGCAGCTCCCGTAAGCACATCGTCAGGTAAACCTATTTTACCCCAAAACGGTGTTCCAATGGGTCCAGGGCTTACGGCATTAACACGTATGCCTTCTTCTGCAAGTTCTGCAGATGCCACACGCACAACAGATCTTAAAGCGGCTTTACTAGCACTTAACAAGCTACTCCCTCCAAAACCAATCTCGTTTAACCAAGAAGTCGTTATTATTACCGACGCTTTAGGGTTTAAATTTTTAATTCCTTTTTGTAATGTAAAGTATGATCCTTTAAAATTCACATTCATCATATCATCAAAAAAGGCTTCGTCCGTATCTGCTACAGGCGCTAATTTTCCTTTTCCAACATTAATAAATAAGACATCTACACCACCAAATTTAGATTTAGTTTCTGAAAATAATCTATCTAAATCAGATTGATTTGTAACATCACCCTTTACAGCATGACTATTCGATCCTAATTGTTTTACAGCTGCATCTAGAGCGTCCTGCCCTCTACCAAAGATAACAACTTTTGCTCCGTTATTAATAAATTCTTGAGCTGAAGCTAAACCAATACCACTAGTACCGCCAGTAATAATAGCTATTTTTCCTTCTAATTTTCCCATTGTTTTCGTTTTTTTAATAAATTAAACATAATACTATTGTTATATCTATAACTTGGACAATGAAAAAACAGTGGTGTTACAAAACGATGTGAAATAAATTTAAATTATTAGAGAAAGTTATTTATAACCCATGTAAAATGATTGCACTGTAATACTTAAAACAATCTGAATCCCTATAATGCTTTTAGTTTCATTATAAAGCCTGAGTTCGATTAATGATGTATTTATAAAACACTTCTATGTTTACATTTAAATAACTCACTATCAAATTATTAGTATTCAATCTCAGGTTTATAGGTATGGGATTTGAACAAAATAAACTTACAAGGTTTTCAAAGCCTTGCAGGATCAAAATAACTTAAGCGTTCTTTTATTAATCTGTACCACAAAAAAAGCCCATCTAAATAAATAGATGAGCTTTTGTAAAACTTAAAAATATATAATTAGATAACTTTTACGTTAACTGCATTTAATCCTTTGTTTCCTTCTTGAAGATCAAATTCAACTAGATCGCCTTCACGAATCTCGTCTACTAATCCTGAAATGTGTACAAAATGGTCTTTGTCTACTCCTTCTTCAGTGATAAATCCGAATCCTTTTGCGTCGTTGAAAAATTTTACTGTTCCTTTACTCATAATAATAATAATATTGTATTTAATAATTAGTTACTAGTATTCAAAGATAGTGCCAAAAACAAATTAAACCTACCAATCGATAGGGAAATAATCTTTTAGAAATTTTCCAGACCAATGTTTTCCCGTATTAATACCGTCAATCAAAGGATCCATCACGCGTGCAGCGCCGTCTACAATATCTAAAGGTGGCTGGAAATCGTGAACTTCGACTTTCTTTTTAGATAATTCGACAGGATCTTCATCGGTAACCCAACCCGTATCGACTGCATTCATGTAAATACCAGACTTCGCAAAAGTTGCTGCAGACGTATGTGTTAGCATATTTAAGGCCGCTTTTGCCATGTTTGTATGTGGATGTCTATCTACTTTTTTAAATCGATGAAACTTCCCTTCCATAGCAGAGACATTGATAATATGTTTTTTACCAGTATCTTCTTTCATCATTAAATTAGACAAACGATTACATAGCACAAAAGGTGCTACAGCGTTTACCAATTGCACCTCTACCATTTCTGTAGTTTCAATTTCGCCTAATTTTAAACGCCAGCTGTTGGTTTTTCGTAAATCGACTTGTTGTAAATCGGCATCTAATTTGCCTTCGGGGAAGACTTCGGACGTTTGTAACGAATTATCAAAACTATACGGAATTTGAGACAATTCGGCTGAATTACGTAAGCCGATACCAGGTTCTGGTCCGTGCCAAGTCACCGGTAACACATTGTTTTTACTTGTTTTTGATGTCGGAACACTTAAATCTGATAATTCTTGTAAACAACTAAAATGATCTTTTAATAACCTTTGGGCTAATTTTGGAAGTTCGTTTACAGGCAACTTTTCATTTTCCATCAAGTGGAAATAAAAACCTGATGGTCGTCGCACGGTTTGTGCGGCATTATTGATTAGAATATCTAATCGATCGTATTTTTGCTCTATATAATTACAGAAAATTTCAACACTCGGTATGTGTCTTAAATCAAGTCCGTGGATATGCAAACGATCATTCCAATCCTTATAATCGTCTTCTTTAGAAAACCGAATAGCAGAATCTGCAGGAAAACGTGTCGTAGCAACCACAGTAGCTCCAGAACGCAATAACATGAGTGTAATATGATACCCTATTTTTAATCGAGAGCCTGTAATTACAGCCACCTGATCTTTTAAATCTGTAGTTTGAAAACGTTTAGCGTAATTTAAATCGCCACAAGAAGTACACATCGTATCATAAAAATGATGCAATTTTGTAAATACGGTTTTACAAACGTAACAGTTTCTTGGAGATTCTAATTCTGGTGTGTCTTCTGTAATAGATGCTGCTGCCAATAATTTAGGCGCCACAAATAATGCGGCTTCTCGAGCAGAACGAATTCCTGTTGTTTTTCTGGCATGCGTATCTTTAGCAATCATTTTACGCTTAGCCGCTTTTTTAGCATCTTTTCTTCGGCGCTGAAACTCATCCCTATTTGGTCTAGATAATGCACCCGAAACTTTAAAAAGAGCGACGCGTTGTGCTTCTGGTAATTCGAATAGTTGATTGGTATCTGCAACTAATTGTTCTAATACCGAAACGCACTTGGCTATATCCTCAGATGAGATTATTCGTTTAGGGTCCGTTTGGTTCTGATCTTCTGGCATATCTATAAGCGTTATATCGGTCAACTATTTGATATAAAAAATAATTTTGGCGAAGATAACAATACCGTTCTCGGGAAGTGGTTAAATGGGCGTATTAATATTTTATCTAGAGATTTAAAGATGACCACGTTGCTCCTATTACTTAAGCATTCAAAGCACATAAAACGTCTTTTTACATTAAAAATTAATACTAATTCACTAATTTGAGCCTCTTAAATTTGAAATGTAAAATACGTATGAAGCAGGGACTATTTATCGTTATGGTGTTATTAATAAGCATATCATGTACCTCTAATAAAATACCAAAGGATGCGACGGTATTTGAAGGTCATTATTATAAAGTGTTTCATGATACTTTAAGTTGGAAAGCTGCGGAACAAAAATGCAATGCTATGGGTGGAATCTTAGCTTCTGTAAAAAGTGAAGCCGTCAATACTTTTATTTTTAAACTGAGTAACGGAAAATGTCTATGGCTTGGCGCATCAGATGAGCTTAAAGAAAATGAATGGCTTTGGAGAGATGGTTCACCTATGACCTATTCTAATTGGGCTGCTCATGAACCTGATAATTGGTTTGATGGTAAAGAACATTGGCTTGTTATCAATTGGCCTTCTAAGGAATACAAAAATGGCAAATGGGGAGATACTCAGTTGCATTACCGTGAACAAATTAAGGGGTATGTATGTGAATGGGGTAAAAAATAGAGGACTTATAAAAATTTTCAGTTCAATGATTTTCTTTGTTTTATTTGTAAACAAAAAAAGCCCATCATTAATGATGGGCTTTTATAAAACTTGAAGTATATGTATTAGATAACTTTTACGTTTACTGCATTTAATCCTTTGTTTCCTTCTTGAAGATCGAATTCAACTTGATCGCCTTCACGAATCTCGTCTACTAATCCTGAAATGTGTACAAAATGGTCTTTGTCAACACCTTCTTCAGTGATAAATCCAAACCCTTTAGAATCGTTGAAAAACTTTACTGTTCCTTTACTCATGGTAATGTAATTTAATTTATAATACTTATTAAGCGGCAAAGATGACTCCATTTTTTGACAAATTGATAATTAATTCACTTATTTTCAATTTATTATAAATTACATCATATAATACCTTGTGTTTTTAGTTTTTAAAAAATCTAATATTAATAGTGTTGCGATATAAACCTAATTTTGGATTATTTGGCTAAACGAATTGTCAGCTTTAGTGGTTTCAGCTTTTTTATCAAAATTATATTGATAATAAGTTTTGAAATGAGGAACTTATTCTCGATAGCTTCTCTGAGCTTGTCGAAGTACTAATTTGATTACTGAAAAAACAAGTAAAATTCACGACGAGTTAACCCTTATTCTTATTAAACGATATGTCAGTTCGAGTGATTTCGACCTTTTTGTCGGAATTGTATCGAGAACAGGTCTAGAAATGGAAGATTATATTCTCGATAGTCAACAACTTAATCCTTACTTCTATTAAGATCTTTTAATAAATTAAAAGTATAATACAAAATAACAAGTGCCGCAAAACCAATGCAACTCCACATAAACCAAGGCTGTTGCCAAAATGAAATACGCGTACGTTCTGTCTTTTCAGGTTGAACATAAACTATAGCGCCAAACTTAGCTATGGGCAATGCTCCTTTTATCGTATTTATAGCAGAAGAAATATCATAATTAGGGAGACTGAGTTTGTCGTTACCGGCAGTCAGCTTATAGGTGTCATCTGCTTTTAAATAAGCTACTAAATGAATAGGTTCTTGCATAAAATGGATGCCACTAATTTCTAATTTAGGATTATCCTCATTATCAATGTCTAAATAAATCTCTTTTTCTATACATGTTGACATATCAAAAATGAGAGGATTATCAGAACGGATAGAAAAAGTGGTTAGCACCCGTTTATAAGATTCTATTTTGTGTTTTACTTCACGCTCTTGTATCGTGTACAGTGTGGCTTTTCGGTTATAAAAATTAGGCCCAGTAATCGCTATTCTAATCTGATTAATAACCTCTGGTCTTTCAAAACTGACATGAATTTGTGAGGTCTTGCCTTTTTCTGAAAACGCGGTTGTCTTCACCGGAATGTCTTCCATAGTAATAGGTGCTATGGTTATTGTTTCGGTGTTCCCCTTCCCTACTTTCAATAGGTTTATAGGTAATGAATGTCGGTCATCAAAAACAATCTTGAGATATCGATAAGCGCACAACGGAAAAGTAATCACCTTATAAACACGCGTTTCTTTAGCATGACTCAAATGATTTAATTGCCCATTATTAACAATTCCGAACCATTGGTTTTGATCGTTACTCCCTTCTAATTTATAACTTTTTTGACCTTGATAATTCGCTATTAAAAGCCCTGCTTGATCAATAGTTTTATTTGGGTTTTTAAATATAACGGTCGTGCTAGTATCTACTTTTACTGTTCTAGAAACCATTGGGAAAGCTATAAAATCTGAAACCTTCGTGTTTGTATCTGCTGTGGCACGTTGCACGTAATATGGGACTTGCTCACCCTTTGAATCCCAAATTCTAAAATCTCGAAAATTAGGAGTTGCATAAGAACGGATGTTATTATGAATAGGAATGCGATACAAACCATCATGATTTACAGGACTTATAGCAGCCTTTACTTTATTCTCTTGTCCAAAAGCTATGGCTACCCATAGCATGGCGAATAGCCTAATCGATTTTATCATCCTCGGTGGTTTTGTCTTCATCAATTACTAAAACTTTTATTTTTTGATATATAAATGAAATTACTAAAATAAGTATACCTAAAAGTATAAACGCAATAATTTTCCCTGTTTCAGATACATTACTAATATCGTATACAAACAGTTTTACAATAGTAAGCCCCAACAATGCCAATGCAATGATTCTTAATTGTTTTATTTGCTTTTTTATACCCCAAAGTAAAAACGCAAAGGACAGGATGCCCCATAAAACAGGAAGTCCCGTTTTAATTATTTTATGTTTTGCATCTGAAATCATTACATATGCGCTACTGGTTTGTAATTTATCTATCGAGAATTCCATGATATGAAGTCCTTGTAGTATAATTTCGTTACTAGCAATAATTACTAATACAACAGCAGGATACCATAGTATCCATTTATTATTAAAGCTCGGAAACACTTTTTCTGTTTTATTACTTGTATACACCAAATACCATAAGTATACAATAAACACTAAGGATAGCATATGCAGATAATAAGCGATATTGATAGTTGTACCCTTTGCAATATTATCTTGAAACTCCGTAAAAGGAATTTTTGCACATAGTAATGTAAAACCAACAATGTTTACAATAGCAATAACATTAACCATTTTATCATTACTTGAATTTCTATGTCTATATATTATGAAACAGAAAACGGTTGAAAAAAGTAAATGATACAGTATTGCGGTGGACAATACGCCTGTAAAATCTAAATACAGATACGATTGATAGATCACTTCAATAAACCCCACTAAATACCCGGTAATTATAGCCAGATTACGCGTTACTTTTCTATAGTATATGGGATTGAACGTCAAACCGAATTTCTTCAAGACTTCTGTTTCGTGACGTAATAAATAATTAACGACTACCAGAGAAGCGATTACAAAACCACCTGCAATAAAAATAGGATTGATAACGATGGACAAGCCTGGTTTATAAGACATATAGACCAGCCAATCAAGCGCCAAACTTCCTAGCATTAAAAATTGTACAATAACAGATGTAAACCGATAACTTTTAATTTGAGATTTTTGAGCCAACCACATTAATAATACAGCTTCTATAGCCCAGAAAAAAGTAATGTTATTTCCTGAAAACTGAACAGGAATAGCCAATGTAATAAAGGTTAGACTTAAGCCTATCAATAAATAAACACCTCTTTTGTCTAAACCATATTTTTTATAGAGCAGCAGTGAATAGCTCATATTAAGTAATGCTAAAACGGCTGTAAAACCTCCTAACAACTCCGGTTTAAATTTTGATAGAACCAGTATACCTAAACCATAAAAAACAAAATTATTGATAGTAAGCATGGCCAACTGGATCTTGGAAAAAAGGCCTTTTTCACGTAAATTATTAATGATATTAATAACTATAAAAATGAGGTAGAAAGCAAACGCAAAGATTAATGCGCCTAAATAATGTGGTGTTTCGCTACTCACATCTTTAACAACCCAAGCTCCAAACAATAGCATTGTAAAAACAAAAGCTAGCATATGCAGCAATTGCCATTTTTTAAAATAAGCTAATGCTAATATGCCAATATCTAAAATCGCAATATAAATAAACAATACGATGTAATTCCCACTACCTGTGCTTATCATAAACGGGACTAAAAAACCTCCAATTAATGATAATATGGCAAGCTCCATACGATTATAGGATAGCGAAATTAAACAACTGAATGCCGTTATCACGACCATAATTGCAAAAGCGACTTCTTGTCCAAATAATTTGTATTCATGAAAAGCAATGGAAATTGTGAAATAAAAGATTGCAATAGCTCCTGCGACAAGAACGGAACTGAATGGCGCATATTTCTGGCGTAATTTATGTGCTATAAAGAGTACTAAGCTCCCTGCTAAAATGCCGATACCAACACGAGCTGGTTCATTAATCCAATCCTTGTCAATAGCATATTTCACAAAATAACTGATACCTAAAACCAAAATCAGAATCCCGATTTTATTAATTAGGTTTTCACCAATGAATTTTTCAAGATCAGGATTTCGTTGTTTAAATCGCTCCCATAGCGAAAGTGTAGGTTCTTGCACGACCTGTTTTGCAGGCGTTGGCGCAGTTATGGTTCTTGCAGAATCTGCAGCTTTAATAGGTTGAACGGGTTCTTGTTTTTTAGTCTCTAAGACAACTGGTGGAGTTCCAACGGATTGTTTTTTGTCTGCGTAATGATTGTAATCTTTTAATATGGTACTTATAAATTCGATATCTGATTTTTCTTTGACTTCACTGATTTCTAAGACCTCAATCATTTTATTACGAAGTTTCGTTAACGTTTCGTAATCGTTAGAGGCTTTAGCCGTTTTTAGTATCTTTTCGATGACACCTGCATCTTTCTCAGATAATGTATTGACGTTAGGATAGATGGGTATATACTCTTTATCCAATACCTTTTGTATTACAGATACTGCTTTTACAGGAGTTTCTATAGGAGATGGAACTACTTTTTCTATGACATCCTTAATAGGCTCCTTTTCAACCGTTTTAGGAGCCTGCTTAATTACCAAGAGCCTATGTAAGTTATTTAGCTTTTCGTTTAGACTATTAATTTCTCGATTTAAGCTTGTACGATCATTATTGTATTTGGTTAGCTGTATAATTAATATAATGATAATAGCAATTAGAAGGATAATTTCCATAGCGTTCAGTGATTGGTTAGACTTCTCATGAAGAGACTAACGACCAATTTAAACTTATTTAATACATTACACGAGAAATATATAAGAAAACACTAAAATTTCCCCCTTGTGCATTTTAATTTATTCGACTAAACGACCTGTCAAGTTTAAGCGATTTCGACTTTTTTGTCGGAATTGTATCGAGAACAGGTTTTTAAAAAGAGAATTTAATCGAAAAGAATTGAGGCTGTCATTCCCGTGAAATCATAAGATTCATGAATTCATTAGTATAAAATATAACGTAATGAGTAAAACGGGAATCTAAATACAGAATTTTGTTTATTGAAATACAAGGTGTCACTCATAAAAATGAGTAAAATGGACAAACTTTTACTGAACTAATCTAAGTTCATTATTAAGCTTAATATCCTTAACGGCTACTAACATACCGTCTTTCTCATCCAGTCTAAGCATGCTAACTACCGATTTAGCACGACATGCCAATGTTAATTGAGGTATTAAAGGATCGTCATTAAAAAAGAATGGACTAACCTCATATTCTGGTTTTCCAGGTTCTTTAATAACTCTATGGATTTGCTTTAACTCTTTGTGTGTGAATTTGCCAGGCATGTAGGTATAAAGTGTATAATGACCATCGGCATCTGTTTTTACCCAACCGCGGTTTTGTACATAACGATTACGATTCTCATCGCGTTTCATTTTATAATTCCCATTTTCATCCGGTTGATATACATAAAGAATAACATCCTTTGCAGGCGTTTTTCCATCACTTTGATAAATGGTTCCTGTAATCTTTAACTTTTCTGGTTTTTTGTCAAAACCCGGAATAGTATCTACATTATTTAAATGTTTTTCAGAATAATCAAAAGAAAGACTTGGCTTTTTGTAGGTATTCGATTTTTGTGCAGTCATTGTATGTGTAAAACATACTAGGCATAATAGTGTAATTAGATTTTTCATGGGGATAAAAATTTTAATTCACTCAAAACTAAATCATTAAATACTTGTAAAGAAAAAAAAGACATGAACGCTTAAATTAAACGTTGAATGGTTTTTGTTATTAAGTTTCTCCGACGAAATGCATGTTAATTCTAGAATTTATACATTCGCAGCGCATGGATTTAAAATCAAAAAACATACAATTACAATATCAAGGTTATCTAAATACACCGCTTTTATGGAAGCATCATGAGGTAATGGATTTAAAGCCGTTTGAGATCATTAATAAGCCTATAAATCATTTTAATGAAACGTTACCTGACAACTTACGTTTAGGAAAACGTGTTGAACGTTTTGTAAGTGCCGAATTGCAACAGCATGAAAACATAACGATTCTTTTAGAAAACGTTCAAGTACAAAACCAAAAATTAACCCTTGGAGAAATAGATTGTATTCTAGAATGGGATGGCGTTCCCATTCATTTAGAAATTATATATAAGTTTTATTTATACGATCCTAAAGTTGGACATTCGGAAATTGAACATTGGATTGGCCCCAATAGAAATGATAACCTTTTAAAGAAACTGACTAAATTAAAGGATAGACAATTGCCATTAATTTATAATGCGTATACAAAGCCCATTTTAGATCGGATGCATTTAAATGTTGACACGATCCTGCAGCGGGTTTGCTTTAAAGCACAACTCTTTACGCCTTATCATGCAAAAGCCGATTTTGATTTACTAAACAAAGATTGCTTAAAAGGGTTTTATATTCACGTATCTCAAATTAATTTATTTACTGATTGTAAATTCTTTATCCCCAATAAAACCGATTGGCTAAAAGAAGTACAATCGCATGTCAATTGGATGACTTTTGATGTCTTTGAAAAAGAAATCACTTTAATAACTAATGAAAAAAGCGCCCCTTTATGTTGGATAAAACACCCAAACGGGACGCTTCAAAAGTTTTTTGTGGTTTGGTGGGACTAGTCTTGCAGATGTATTTTGTTCAAATCTCATACCTACAAGGTTTTCAAAACCTTGAAGGATATAAAAACACAATTGCTTTTAATTAAAAATCAGCACATTACATTTTATCTATTTATCGAAATCTGGTTTATACTATAACCGTCATTTCATTCAAAACAACCTCTTCAATAAATCCATCTGTAACTTTAAGAAATTCTGCTAAATGTGTGCTATTCATGTGTACTTGCCATAACTCACGATTTTCCCAATTTTCATGAAATAAAAATAAGTTTGGGTTCTCGTTGTCTTGGTGTAAATCGTAATTTAAACACCCTTTTTCTGCTAATGTTGTCGGAATTAATTTTAATAATTCAGCCTTTACAAAAGCTCTTTTTTCCGCTTTCACTAAAATCTTAGCGACTATTGTTAGTTTATTCATAATTATGTTTTTTATTTTTAATTGAATTTACTACTCATAATTCTTATACAAATATAACTATCCCCAAGACAGAGCCCAATGTCATTACGTTAAACTCTAAAATATCAGTCTGAGCGCAGTCGAAGACATTTAAATCTTTGTTTTCAATTGCGTTTCGACTGCGCTCAACGTGACAGAAATAAAATAAATATCCTTAACTAAATGACATGAATTGAGGCAGAGTCTAGGGGTATTATTTTCGATTAATAGCAGATAAAACATAATAGTTAATTATAAGTTGTACTTATGCTCTGCAGCTTTATTTGATACCTCCAAAAGCCCCAAAACACATGTTTTTATGTAATATTTCAGTTTTATTAAATCCTACTTTTTTCATCAATTCTAATTGATACGTCATGGATCTTGGAGAGTCTTCTTTTTCTACATAATCAAAAACCTTTTGTCTATAATCTTTGCCATTAATACCTTCTAAATAATCGCCATAACGTTCCCAAACGTATTCATTTATAGCATCTGTTTCTTGTTTAACCAAATCAGAAATCATTAAGCAGCCTCCTGGTTTAAGCAACTTATACAATTTTTTAAAGGTGGTTGTCCAGTCGTTATCATCCCTTAAATGATGCAATACGGCACCTGCTAATATGATGTCATACTGATTATTCTCTTTTAGATTTACATCTCTAATATCGCCCTGTACTATTTTTACAGTTTGGTTTGTTTGGGCAGAAACTCTTTCTAAAGCTTTATTTAACATGGGCAGACTTAAATCAACTAGCGTACAATTTAAATGAGGCAGTTTATATAACATTTTTAAAGTGTAATTCCCAGCACCACAGCCTATATCGAGTACATTTTTTGCATCAGGATTAATTCTTTTTGAAGCCTCTGTAAGTAGTTCTAAAGAAATTTGAGCATCGATTGTCGCCACTTGTCCTGTGTCTAGATTTGAAAACCGTTCGACATCATTATCAAAACGTGCTTCAATTTCTTTTACTGTTGATTTATTCATTTTATGTAATTAGTTATAAATTCTAAATTGATTATTCAAAAATATAATTTCGTTTAATGATTTAAAAAGACTTATTTTGTCAATTAATGATACTTTAAAAGTATAGTTATGGAATTAAGACATCTTAAATATTTTTTGGCTGTAGCCGAAGAATTAAATTTTACTAGAGCTTCTGAGAAGTTACACATCTCTCAGCCACCATTAAGCAGACAAATAAAAGCACTTGAAAACGAGATAGGCGCAAAATTACTCGACAGGAATAATAAAAAAGTAACCTTAACAGAAGCAGGCAAATACTTTAAAGAAGAGGTTATTAATCAATTACAAAACTTAGAAGCCATCGTGCTTAAAACACGAAAAATCTCAGAAAATGTCAATGGAGAATATCGCATTGCATATATAAGTTCTACGTTTTCAGAGACTATTACGAAGTTGGTTCAGTTTTTAATGAAAACATATCCTTATTTAAATATCAAATTGTATGAGGTATCTACAGCAAAACAAATTTTAGCATTAGAGCAAAGGAAAATAGATTTAGGCATTCTGAGAGCGCCTTTAATATCTACAAAAGTAGATTCTAAATTATGGTTTAAAGATGCTTATGCTTTAGTTTTTAATAATACCTGTGTTGACATTGAGCAGGTAGACGACTTGAAAAAAATGAAAGATGAAGTTTTTGTTTTTTTTAATAAGGATTATGCTCCTGTGTATTACAATACGCTAATAGAAATTTGCTCTCAGCACGGCTTCACTCCAAATATAGTACATGAGTCAAATAATATAAATTCTATTATTCAATTGGTACGAAATGGTTTAGGAGTGTCTATTGTACCTTCTAGTTTAGAAAAAAGTCATCAGTATCCCGAATTATCATTCTTGAATTTAAAAAGGGCTTTTTCTACAGATGTTTTACTTGCAACACCAAAGGACGAAGCATCTCAAATTACAAATTCTGCCCTGTCGTTTTTATTAAAATAATTAGACTTACAATAGCGTTACTCGAACTTTCTTCTTCTTTAAACGCATGTTATTGGTTTTATCAATAACAGACTCTGCTTTGGATTTAGGTACAGCCACAAAAGCGCAATCGCGTTTTAATTCGATAATACCCAACTCAGTTTTATCTAAATGGCCTTGCTTAAAAAACAAGCCTGCAATATCACCTTTTGATATTTTATCTTTTCGTCCTCCAGAAATAAATAAAGTCGCCCATTTGGATTTAATATCATGTACAGTGCCCTGTAATTTTACAATTTCGGACGTTTCAATAAATTCTGGCAAATATTCTTTTTCCCATTGTAAAACATAGGCGGTGCCTTGCGCATTCATACGGGCTGTTCTTCCGTTTCTATGCGTGAACTCTTCAGCTTTTATGGGTAACTGATAATGTATAATATAATTAAGCTCTGGAATATCTAAACCACGTGCTGCCAAATCTGTAGCGATAATAATTTGATGCGTTCCGTTTCTAAATTTAATAAGAGCTCGTTCTCTGTCAATCTGCTCTAAAGCTCCGTAAAAACAACCGTGTGGAATCTTATTATCATTTAAAAAATCGCTCACATATTGAATGGTATCTTTAAAATTACAAAAAATAATACCTGGTTTATTACCAATATGTTGTAACAAATCGACCAACGTTTGTAGTTTGTTTTTATCTGGAGACACTACTTTTTTAATCTCTAATTTAGTTATTTTACTATCCAAATAATTGATAACCAACTCCTCTTTTAACCCCACAAAACTAGGGATTTCCATGTCTTGAGTTGCTGATGTTAAAATGCGTTTTTCAATATTTGGAAGATTAGATAGTATTTCGCTCATTTCTTTTTCGAAACCAATCTCTAATGATTTATCGAATTCATCTAAAACCAACGTTTTTATGTCTTCAACAATAAAAGTTTCTCGTCTTAAATGATCAGCAACACGACCGGGTGTACCAATAAGTATAGCAGGTGTATGTGCTAATTCTATTTTATCTTTAGAAAAAGGGCGACCACCATAAACAGCGTTGGCTTTAAACCCCGATCCTATTTGACGAATGACTTGCTCGATTTGAATGGCCAACTCGCGAGATGGTACTAAAATAAGCAACTGCAAGTTTTCGCATTCCTCATTTAAAGCTTTAATCGTTGGTAAAAGAAACGCTAAGGTTTTACCTGTTCCTGTTGGAGATAATAAAACGGTATTCTCTACGGTTTCTATAGCCAAAAGCGCATCTTCCTGCATCAGGTTTAGCGCTGTAATATTTAACTTTTTTAAAATTTCTTTTTGAGATTTTATGTTGTTTGCCATACTATTGCTTCTTCTTTTTCTTCTTAGAACCTTCAGTCTTTTCAACTATTCCATTATTTTCAGCCACATAATTGGCTAAAATTTTATCAACTAACTCGTCTTTAGTTAAATGATGAAATATCGTTTTTATTTGCGCTTTAAAATCTTCTGAAACATTTCGATTGGGTTTCGTTTTAAATATTTTTCTGGCCCATAATAACCCATTATTTTCTTCTATACTTTTAGCATCTGCTTTTTGATACTGTTTAAACACAATACTCAATTCACTTTCAAATTCTGGAATATCTTCTTTTTCATCTTGCTGTATCACACTTAAAGATAAACCCTTTGCTCCTGCTCTAGCTGTACGTCCACTTCTATGCACATAGGCATCATAAGTATCTGGAAGGTGGTAATTTACAACGTACGCAACGTCTTTGACATCAATACCACGCGCAGCCAAATCTGTAGCCACAAGAATATCGATATAGCCTTCTCTAAATTGCCCCATGATGCGATCACGAATACCTTGGGTTAAACTACCGTGAATAGCGCCTGATGAGAACTTGTTTATAGCTAAGTTTTTTGCCAATTTATTAACCGCAGCTTTGGTTTTACAAAAAATAATACCACGTTGTCCTTCTTTAGAGTTTAAAAAATGCATGAGCACATTTAGTTTTTCTATAGGTTCTACAACAACATATTGATGATCTATACCTTGATGACCAACCGTTTTCATATCGGCTTCAACATGCACAACATGCTTGGACATATAATTTTGAACCAATTGTTTTAGGGTTCCAGGCAGTGTTGCTGTAAATAATAGTGTTCTTCTAGATTTTGGAATCTCTTTTATAATACTATCCAGTCCGTCCTTAAGCGCGCTAACCATTTCGTCAGCTTCATCTAAAATAAAATAATTGATATTTTTAATATGGATAGCACCACGTTTTACTAAATCGGCTAAGCGACCTGGTGTTGCTACAATAATATGTGTGTCTGATTTTAATCGTTCTATTTGAGCTTTTATAGGCGTCCCACCACAAATGGATGCGATAGAAATATTAGGGCTCTGAGAAGAAAAGGCTACTAAATTATTATAAATTTGTTGTCCTAATTCTCGTGTTGGCGTTAATATTATGGCTTGGATATTGGTATTTTCTACATCTATTAATTGTAATACAGGCAATCCAAAAGCCGCCGTTTTTCCTGTACCTGTCTTTGCCAAAGCAACAACATCTTCTTTTTGATTTAATATGATAGGAATCACTTTTTCTTGAATATCTGTTGGAACAGAAATCTGTAATTCAGATAAACTTTGTTGTAATTGAGGGGTAATACCTAAACTAGAAAATGACGTTGACATAAAAATAATTTTTGGCAAAGATAACGACACTTTTTTGAGAAAGAGATATCTATTAACTTATATTCATTTTAATAGTATTTAGGTTGTTAATTTTCTTAAATTCAATGGATTATTTTGGTAAATTAATATTAATTAAATTCTGATGAAAAACTAAAATAATAAAGACATGTAATAAAGTATCTTCGCGCGCATGTGGATGTATTTGGGTCTTTTATCGGCGTTATTTTTAGGGTTACATAATTTATGTAAAAAGCATGCCGTTCAAGGAAACGAGGTGTTCCCCGTGCTTTTAGGAACCATTACTTCTGGATTTTTATTAATTCTCCCTTTTTTTATCGGGTCTATATATTTTCCTGAATTCACTAAGTCTATTGGTTTTTATATCGTAGACATTTCTTGGTCTACACACGGTTTTATATGTATTAAATCGATGATAATGGCTGCCTCTTGGGTTTTGGCTTATCAAGCTTTAAAACATCTACCTATTACGATTGTTACTCCCATACGATCGGCAGGGCCTTTTTTTACTTTTATTGGGGCTATTTTGATTTATCATGAAAAGCCAACGTATTGGCAATGGTTGGGATTCTTTTTTATAATCTTCTCTGTGATGTTATATTCAAGAATTGGGAAAAAAGAAGGTATAAATTTTAAACGAAACAAATGGATTTTCGCTATTATCGGAGCTACTTTTTTAGGGGCTTGTAGCGGGTTGTACGATAAGTTTTTAATTCAAAGTTTAGCATTAAATCCGCAAACATTACTCTTCTGGTTTTGCTTTTATACCGTGCTTATTCTTCTTGTTATACTATCAATAACTTGGTTTCCAAATGTTGAAAAAAGAAATGCTTTTAAATGGCGATGGTCTATTCCTGCTGTTGGTGTATTATTACAGGTGGCAGATTACTTCTATTTTAGGGCGCTACAAGATCCTGAAGCCTTAATCATGCTATTATCTGCTATAAAGCGAAGTCAAATTATAATTGCTGTTATTGTTGGTGGACTTGTCTTTAAAGAGAAAAATAAACGTAAAAAACTCATTCCTTTAGTCGGCATTATTATTGGTGTGGCTTTGATATTGTATGCGTCTTAGTTTAAATATCCAAGTTTTATTATTCTATTATTTAAGAAGTTAAGTTATTTTTTAAATAATATTGATTTTCAAATCTCATTTATAATATTAATCTATAGTATTATACAAGGACTTCAAAAATTAAAAAATTTCACTTCTTCATAATATATGATTATTTCACAATAATTTTTTGTATACTTTTACTATTGTTTTTGGTTTTTATGATTACAAAATAGGTGCCAGAAGGCAAGTCGAAATATAGTTTCTGATTGAAATTAGTATTGAAATATTTTTTCACACTTCTACCTGTAATATCATTGATATTAATTTCTTTAATTTTTAAATCTAAATTACTTTTTATAGAGAAATAATTCTTAGAAGGGTTAGGGTATAACTGAATATTCGCAGTATTATATATGTTTTCTATACCTAGGTTGCTTTTTGGTTCTGAGCTAATTTCAACAATCCAGCCTCTGTTGCCAGTATTGAAATCCCATTTTTCAATGGTTTCTGGCATGTAACCAAAAGAGTAGCTATCTCGATGTGAAAAGTTAAAAGTTAAAGAGCCGTTTTCGTTGTTTGATTTTATAACAACATCATCTCTATAATATGATGATATTTCATAAAATTCAGAGAAAAGTATTTTACTATCATCTTTGCTGTTATTGTTATTAAAAATAGTAAAAGGATCTCCATTGTAGTAAGATTCTGGGATTTTTAACCGTTTTATTGTCGCAACAATTCTTTCTTCTGTTGAGTTTGGATAAATGGTTGTATTTTCAAGTTGCCCCAAAATAGTCCAAACTTTTCTTTGTTTCATTTGTCCAGAGGAATTCGCATGGTATATTCCTTCTTTAAGTAAATTTGGAGTTGTTTTAACTAGTTTTGGTACTGGGTAGGTATTGGTAAACCCATCAGGACATATCGTTGTAATATAGAATTCGTATTCTGTGTCTTCTTCTAAATTATCAAAAAGAATAGAATAGTAAATTAAATTTTCATCAAAACGGTTGTTTTCAATATTATAAGTATAATAAGGCCTGCGAAGTTCTGACTCTAAAAATTGCCTGTTACTATTAAATTCTTTTATAAGGCCTGTTCCTAAAGTAAAACCAACAGGGCCATATTCAACTTTATATGTTGTGTTTTCGTCATTTTTTTCCCAAATAAGCTCCACTTCTTTATGACTTAATCGTTGAAACAAAAATTCTTTCTCATTAATTGTCTCACAAGTAGGTTTAGGCTCACTATACACTTTTGCTTCCCAATATGAAGTACCATCTATATTTTGAGAAATAGATAAAGTCCCATCTTCTTTTTCAGAAACCATAGGGTAAAATAAATTAGAATCATGTTGAAAAGCATAACAACCATAATAACTACATATTGTTCGATCTCCTATGAAATTAACCACTACTTCACTTCTACTATAGTTCTCATTGATTGGTTCAAGATTGAAATAGGTAAATTCAAACCTAATTCTTTCATCAACGTTATCGGGATATATGTTCGTTATTTCATCATTAGACGTTAATAAGACACCACTTGAGAAATTTTGCCTTGTGTTTTCTTTGTACTGACGGGCATAATTATTGTAGTTCCCATTATCACATTTTGAAGAGATATAGAAATCATATTCTGTACTAGGAGATAAGTCTGTGAGAAGAATAGTTTTATCAGTGGTATTTTTTATTAGTCCATTACCCCTAATAAAGCCTGTTAGCCCATATTCAATTTTCCACTCGGAGACATCAGTTTCAGACTCCCAAGCTAAATTTATTTCCCTATGAGTAAATCTGATTGTTGAAATATTGAAAGGCTCGCTACAATCTGGAATTAGCTCACTAACTATATCAGCTTCCCAACCTCTTGAAAAATAATCTGAGTAAGAGTCATTACCAATGTATTCAATTGTGATAGCTCCATTTAAATCATCAGAAGAGAATGAGTAACCTTTGTCTGTAAAATCACTTGTATTCTTTAGTTGTACAATTGGTTCTGAATCTGTATTAGTACCACTATATATTTTTAAAGAATTGTAATAGTTATTAGTCATTAGATCAATATAATCAAAAGTGATACGAATTCTTTCCCCTTCAATTTTCGGATATATGGTTGTGATTTTAGTTTGATTTTCAGGAATATCATTGTCGATACCACCGTCATCAGTAAACTTATCTCCTCCAAAATAATTAGGAGTTGTTTTAAAAGTTAGTGGTTCAACATAGATATTATCTTGACCTCCTGCAGCACATGCAGTAGTTATATAAGCTTGGTATGAAGTTGACTTACTTAGGTTAACTAGATTGATGAAATTTTCATTTGTGCTTACAATGGTTCCTGTTCCTCTTTCAAACCCTTCTAAACCGTACTCTATACTGTAACTATCATTTAAATTAGACGTTTTAGTCCAGTTCAATTCACATTGATTATGGGCCAATTTAAAGTTGTTAACTTGAAAATTTATGGCTTCTTCACAATTAGGAGTTAGCTCACAAGTAATATCTATGTCCCATTTTATATCAGAGTGGTTATAATAATTATTAATAATATCAAAGAAAATGACATTACTATTTCCTGAGGAAATAAACTCACTTGAGGATGAATTACGTCCTAAATATTTGAGTAAAGGGCTATTTGAATCAGGACCATCATATATTTTAATTTCCTCATAACTTTTAAGTCTGATGTAGTTTACTTTTATTCGAGCTCTTTTATTCTCTCTTAGATGTATACGCATATCCCTTGTATATTGATAGTCAGTATAAATTTTATCTTTACCTCCTCTGTCATATATTTTACCTTCAAAACAATAATCAATATTTGTTTTTTGAGAAAATGGTCCTATTGAACCACCAAAACGTTCACCGCACTTATTCCTTAAATAAAAATCATATTCAGTACCGCTTTCCAAGTTTCCAACAATAGCATCTGATGAAGAATAATTTGCAGTCATACCTTCACCAAGTGTAAAGTCTTTTATTCCATATTCAACTTGCCACTCTTCATTAAGTTGAAAATTTACGTTATGTATTTTTATTTGATTTAATTCATAAGACTCAAGCCATCCAAATGAAATATTTGATTCACAATATGATTTTGTAGAAATAGAAGTGCTATTTATGTCACTTAAACTTAAGTCGTCGCATTCTTCAGTTAAGTAGAAATCATATTCTGTCAATTCATTTAAAGCTGATATTATTATTGTATTTGAATAAGTGTCAGCTTTTTGACCTGTACCAATTTTAAAATTTTTAAGACCATATTCAATAAATGTACGGTTAGTTGTGCTTTTTATCCATTTTAAAGTAATTGAATTATAGGCAATATTTATAGCATTAATGTATTTAGGCATACTGCATTGTGGTTTGTCAACACAAGTAATTTTTCCTACCCACCCAATAGCATTATTTTGTGAATTATTTGATTCAAATTGAACATATAGTTCACCATTTGTTGATTTTGAAGCGATTGGTTCTGTAGGGGGAGAGTTTTTATCATATACTGCGATAGGATCTCCAATAGCAAAATCACCTTCCCAAATTTTTAATGAAGCATCGCTTGATAATTCAAATAATTCAAAATCTAAACTTATTCTTTGATCTGGAGAATTTGGTCTTAAATTATAAGATTCGTAGTTTATTCCTATATAATTATTTTCAAAACCTGGGTCTAAAAACAGGTCTCCATTGCAGTAATCTGCAATTGTAATGTCTTGATAAACATCAGATGTAGTAGGAGTGTTTCCACAATTGTTTGTTATGTAGAAATCATACTGTGTATTAGAATTTAAGTTGTTGATTTGGACACCTATGAATGAGCTTGAAATTTTAGTTCCAGTTCCAAGGCTGAAGTTTTTAAAGCCGTATTCTATTTCAAAATTACCTGTCAATGAATTGTTTCCTGAATTCCAAGTTAATGTTATAGAATTGGTTGTTTTATTATTTGTATCTATTTGATATGGCTTAGGGCATTGAGTACTTCCTGCAAAACCTATGAGGCTGAGAGTAATATATAATAATAGTTTTTTTTTCATATCAGCTTTTATTGAATCTAGTATGTTATTTAAGCTCGAGGATTTTCCGCGGAAAAAATCTGATTTAACAAAGAAAATTATTCTTTTAAATTTTGTGCTAAAATACATGTTATTTTTGTGTTGTGTTATGTAGTTGTTTTGATTTTTTACATAGATTTTCTTGACCTTTTGTTCTAACCTGAAAAGTATTTCAATTCCGATTTACTTTTCTCTGTGATTACTGCTACATAACGTTATTTGGTGGATAGTGGAATAAATTCAGCACATGTATTTTATATCCAAAGTTAAACGAATTTCGACGTTTTTTCCAATAAAGTCAAGCTCAATAATTATAATTTTCAATGTGATATAATCATAAAAAAGTAACCTTTATTGCGGGTTTTCAATCTTAATAGACCCAATAATCAAAAACAAAAGAAATACTAAAGTCATGTAGCTTATAAGGCTATAAGATCCAAAAAGAGTAAAGCAATAACTAAATAAACTCGGAGCACTTGCACTTGCTATTCCCTGTTAACACCAAATTCTATTTCTAAACGTCATTATCCTCTTAAGCAGGTGTTTTTCATATTAATGTATTTAAAATCAACTTTTAACAAATCAAACACTTCATAATAATCTGTTTTTTCAGTCTTTTAAAAAAGCAAGCCTGTATTTCGATAAACCCAAATAAAATCCCTCTAAGCCAAGATATTATCCTTCTCGAATAAGTTTTGTTTCTGACTTTTGTAGTTGACTAATTCGAAATAATTTAAATATGAAAACAAAGTTTAGTGGAATGCTTACGCTTTTGTTAGCGTTAGCAGTGCAATTATCTTTTGCACAAAACAAGACAGTTTCAGGTATTGTATCAGATGCTTCTGGCCTACCGTTACCTGAAACAACGGTTTTGGTTAAAGGTACAAGTTATGGAACCTCAACAGATTTCGATGGAAGGTATTCTATATTCCAACAAGAATATGGCGCTGGTTATGGCGGAGATGCTTATAATTTTCTTCTTTCAGATTTTAATGGAGATGGAACAATTGATAGCTATGTTAACGTTTTTTTTTAAAACATCCCACAAACTTCATACTACGTCCCGTTTTTAAAATACTTCAGCACTTATTATTGGGTGTGTTTTGTCTATAGCTCTTCTTTGTATTTTAAAACAATATTGAAATAAATAAAATCACCTAATGCATTAATTGTTTTATTATTTGAAACACTTCATGGTTTTAGTGCTGACTAAATTCAAAAAAAGTATAAATTAAATGTTATAAAATGAAAGGAAAAAAAAGTAAAATTCTAGTGTTACTACTAGCGTTGGTTGTGCAAATAACGTTTGCACAAGAAAAAACAATTTCAGGTATAGTATCAGATGCTTCTGGCTTACCGTTACCTGGAGCAACAGTCTTAATTAAAGGGACAAGTTCCGGAACATCAACAGATTTCGATGGAAGGTATTCAATTAATGCCAATCAAGGCGCTACGCTTGTTTTTAGTTTTGTTGGGTATACAACAACAGAGATTTTAATAGGGACTTCGAACTCGGTTAATGCAACCTTAAGTGAAGATGCCGAGTCTTTAGACGAGGTCGTTATAACGGCTCTTGGTATTAAAAGAAGTAAAAAATCTTTAGGATATGCAACACAAGAAATTAGCAACAAAGAGATTTCAACTGTAAAAGAATCAAATGTTCTTAATCAGCTTTCTGGTAAAGTTGCTGGTCTTGCTGTGCAAAGAACAAACAATCTTGGAGGTTCTACCAATGTTGTAATTAGAGGGCAAACGTCATTAACAGGCTCAAACCAAGCGTTATTTGTTATTGATGGTGTGCCCATTTCAAACAGAAACACCAATACAGGAACTCAATCACAAGGAGCAAGTGGATATGATTACGGAAATCCAGTTTCAGATCTTAACTCAGATGATATTGAATCTATGAATGTTCTAAAAGGGTCTGCTGCAACTGCCTTGTATGGCTCAAGAGCTTCAAATGGTGTTATAGTAATTACCACTAAAAAAGGTAAAGGATCTGATTCTAAAGATTATTCTATAACCATATCTTCTAACTCCAGTGTTGGAAGTATTGACCAAAGCACTTTTCCTAAATTCCAACAAGAATATGGCGCTGGTTATGGCGGAGATGCTTATAATTTTCTTCCATCAGATTTTAATGGAGATGGAACAATTGATAGTTATGCTAACGTTAATGATGATGCGTCTTTTGGTCCTAAATTTGATTCTAATTTGTATTTATTACAATGGGATGCATTATATCCACAATTACCAGACACTTATGGTGTAGCAAGACCTTGGGAAGCTTCTAAAAATGGTCCTATAACCTTTTTTGAAACCCCAACGTCTTTTACAAATTCAGTTTCAGTAGCAAAAAGCTTTGACGACGGAAGTGGTTCTTTCAGACTTTCATACTCTAACTATGATGCTACTGGTATACTTCCTAACAGCTCACAAAATAAAAACACTTTTTCTTTAGCTGCAACTGCTAAATTAACAGATAGACTTGAAGCTACTGGTTATGCCACTTATATAAACACAGAAACTGTAGGTAGAAATTCTACAGGATATAGCGATAATATTGTGGGTTTCATGCGTCAATGGGGTCAAAATAATGTCGATTTTAAAAGACAAAAAGAGGCCTATTTTTTAACAGGTGAAAATATTACATGGAATCCTAAATCTCCTACAGATTTAACTCCAATATATTGGGACAATCCTTATTGGACGCGTTATGAAAACTATCAAAATGATGGTAGAAATAGATTTACTGGTTATGCTGAACTAAAATACAAAATTATAGACAACCTTACTATTAGTGGAAAAGCTTCAGTAGATCAATATAGTGAAATACAAGAAGAACGAAGAGCGGTAGGCTCTGTTGCTACGGCTTTTGGTATTAATGAAGGATCTGATGGTAGCTATAATAGAAGTGATCAAGGATCTGGATATTTAAGAAGAAATATAAATTCAAGAGAAACAAACTTAGATGTGTTGTTAAACTACTCTAAGGACTTTACTGATGATTTAAGTTTTAGCGCATTTTTAGGAAGCAATCTTAGAAAAAACACTTTAAATATGGTAACAGCCGCTACAAACGGTGGACTTAAAGTTCCTGGTGTATATTCACTTCAAAATTCAACGGATGCATTATCTAATCCTAAAGAAAGAGATGAAACTATAGAAGTTCAAAGCTTTTTTCTAGGCACAACTTTTGGATATAAAGATTATCTGTTTTTAGAAGGTACCTTACGTCGAGACAAAACCTCAACTTTACCTGCTGATAATAATGCGTATTATTATCCAGCTGTCTCAGGATCTTATATATTTTCTAAAAACTTAAATGTGCCTTTTATTAAATTTGGTAAATTAAGAGCTAACTGGGCACAGATTGGAAACGATACTAGTTTTGACCAAATAAATGATACTTACACAAGTTTAGCGTCTTTTCAAGGAAATGCTTCTGCAGCTGTTACTGATTCAAAGAAAAACCTTGACTTAAAACCAGAGCTATCAAGATCATATGAAATAGGTTTAGAAATGAAGTTTTTAGAAAAAGCAAACGTAGGCTTTGATATCGCTTTATATAAAACAAATACAACAGATCAAATAGTTCCAGTTTCCGTAAGTGAAACTACGGGGTATGTTAGTAAAGTTATTAATGCAGGAGAATTAGAAAATAAAGGTATAGAACTATCTGCTTTTTCTGAATTTAATATTACTAGCGATTTGAAATGGAGATTGAATGTAAACTGGTCTAAAAACGAAAACAAGGTGATTTCTTTAACTGAAGGGTTGGATGAATTATTATTAGGTTCTTTTGGAGTTCAAGTAGTTGCCAGAGAAGGAGAAGCCTACGGAGCCTTAAAAGGAACTGATTTTACGTATAATGAAAACGGTGAAAGAATAATAGGAGAAGATGGCGTTCCTGTAGCCAGTAGTGCAGATCAAATTATTGGTAATGGTAACCCCGAATGGTTAGCAGGTGTTAGAAATACATTTTCTTATAAAAATTTGGAATTTAGTTTCTTCATAGATATTAGATCTGGTGGTGACATGTTCTCATTGGATCAAAGTTATGGACAAGCTACAGGAGTTCTTGCAAGTTCTTCTTATATAAACGACTTAGGAAACCCTGTAAGAAACTCATTAGCTGATGGTGGTGGCTTTATCTATGAAGGGGTATTAGCTGACGGTTCAACTAATACAACAAGGCTTGATGCTAGTGGTTTTGGAAGCACAGGGTATCAAACATTACCAGAAAGCGAATTTATTTATGATGCGTCTTTTGTTAAATTACGTGAGGCCAGCTTGTCTTACAATTTCCCTAAAGATATTACTTCAAAGTTAAAACTAGATAACTTATCTGTAACCCTTGTAGGTTCTAACCTATGGATTATCCACAAAAACATACCTGATGCCGATCCTGAAACAGGTTTTGGTTCTGGTAATATTCAAGGTATTTCTTCTGGTTCCTTACCAACGACAAAGAATTATGCACTTAATGTGAAACTTCAATTTTAATACTCAAAAAAATGAAAAAATATATAATAATAGTTCTTTTAGCATTAATTACACAATCCTGTACTAAAGACTTAGAAGAGCTTAACGTAAACAAAAAAGATTTTGCAACAACTACTGATGCATCCCTTTTTACAAGCGCACAGTATAAGTTGTTTAATCAAATAACTGAAACAAGCGTCAATGAGAATATATTCAGGCTTATTGTTCAAAACTGGACAGAAACAACCTATACAGATGAAACTAATTATGATTTAAAAACTAGAAATATAGATGAGTTTCACTGGGAGACTTTATATAGGGATGTTTTAAAGAATTTTAAAGAATCTAAAAGCTTAGTTTCTGGTTTACCAGATGTACAAGTAAATAAAATAGCAACCATAGAACTTTATGAGATTTATACATATTATGTTTTGGTAACATCATTTGGGGACATTCCCTATACAGAAGCACTAGACATAGATATTTTAAATCCTGTTTTTGATAAACAAGAAGAAACTATATTTAATGATTTACTAGATAGACTTGATAACAATGTCATTTCAAAATTCATAACAGATGAAGTTGGTTTTTCAGCATCAGAAGATATTGTTTATGGTGGTGATATTTCGAAATGGAAAAAATTCGCAAATTCTTTAAAACTTCAAATGGGTATGCTTATCGCTGATTCAAACCCTACAGAAGCAGGAACAATTGTAAATGCCGCAATAACTAGTGGTGTCTTTACTTCTGCAGACGATAACATGAAAATAGCTTTTGAAAGTGCATCACCCTATACAAACCCCGTTTATGCTGCATTAGTATTATCTGGACGTGACGACTTTATTCCAACAAATACCATTGTTGACATGATGAATACGTTAAATGACCCTCGAAGAGATGATTATTTCACGTTATATGAGGGCGTATATAAAGGCGGTCTTTCTGGTGAACTAAATTCATTTGTGCAATTTTCTCATGTTTCTGATAAGATTGGTAAAGACCCTGAACTAGAAGCGCCTTTAATGACTTATTATGAAGTTGAGTTCTTGTTAGCTGAAGCTGTTGAAAGAGGGTTTATTTCAGGAGCAGCAGAAACACACTATAATAACGCAATTACTGCTTCCATAAAATATTGGGGAGGTACAGATGCTGAAGCAGATGATTACCTAATACAAGCCAGTGTCGCTTATGGTACTGCAACAGGAAATTACAAACAAAAAATAGGAACTCAGAAATGGTTAGCCCTTTATAATAGAGGGTTTGAATCTTGGACTGAATGGAGACGTTTAGACTTCCCTTCATTATCTGCTCCCGAAGACGCTAAGACAACTAATGGACAACCACCTTACAGATTAACATACCCTACTGTTGAACTTACATTAAATGAAGATAATTTAAACGCTGCTAGTACCAGTATTGGTGGAGATGAGTTAGAAACAAAACTGTTTTTTGATATATTTTAATTAAAAACTTAATTTTTTTTTCTTGCAGTAAAGATGATGGTGCTATAACTAATGTCGTCTTGGGTAATTAACTAAACCACTTCTATGGATTGAAAGTCCGTAGGAGTGGTTAGCAGACTGAAAGTCTGCCTCGTGAAATTCGGAAAACAGAATTAATGAATAAAAATTGTTGTTTAAGAACCTTGATTATATAGAAGCAACAATAATTAACGGTAATTGAAAACTCAAATTCATATTAGTTCTAATTTTAAACTCTTGTGATCCGAAAAAAAGTATCGAGTGAAAAGAGACAAATGCATCGTACTGAACTTAGGGAATATATAAAAAAATAGTTGGGAAAGATCATCCAAGATTGATAAAGAATTGTAAGTTTTTCACGAGCTTGGACATTGCATTATTAGAAGGCGCTCATAAACATTCATATAATTTGTACCTTCATGATATAAAAGAAGAGCAAATTATATTTTCAAAGTTCTTTTTATGGTTTTAGTGTGCAAATAGGTGTGCGTTTTAAAAAATATTGAAACAAAACACAGTATATTACAAAAAGATGGTTGAGCCTTTCACTACTCGCCCCCTGTTAAAAATCTAGTAATCAAAAAACTTACCTTGCAGTGAACGCAGTCGAACCGTTCAATCTCTAACGCATGTGCTTGCTAACTTATATGTTAAACCCGATGGGTAATTTGTTTTTGGATGGGGGTTTTTAACATGTTTGCGTGTTGTTAAGCAACTAAACTAATAAATTTTTACTTGCCATTGGTAAATTCCGAAAGAATTTTCCAAGTAGATAATAAAAAGTAATTAATTTTACACTTCGTTTATTCTATTTTTATTTAGAGGGTAATTACCCTTTTTTATAGTTTATTACATAAAATATTTCTATATTTGCAGAGTAAATACTCTTTTTATGCAAGAATCAGATATTGATAAATTATTAAATTCTATTTTTTCAGATGATAGTCCTTTGAATATTAGAGAGATGTTTAGTGACAAATTAGTGGCTCTGAATGTCAGTAAAACAAAGGTTTTAAATTTACTTAAAATTGATAAAGATGTTTTCGAGCAAATAATTAATGGAACAGCTAAACAGCCAAACTTAATTCATATTATTAAAATCGCAAATTTTCTAAATATTCCAATAGATAAATTTATTGAAGTAGTACTCAAAAATCAAAGTACAGAAAATATTAGCTCAATTGAAAATGCTAAAAATGCAACATTTTTATTGAATAATTTTGATGTTAAAATATTAACGAAATTTGGTTTTTTTAAAAGTAAATCTAATACAGATGAATTAGTTAGTAAAGTTTTATCTTTTTTTGGATTTGAAACGATTAGAGATTATGAGTTAGAATTGGATAAGCCTCTGTATAGTAGTGTGAAAAGAAATTTTTCAGATAAGATGAAAGATTTTTGGATTAAATCTGCTTATCAGACCTTTAAGGTAATTGAGAACCCAAATGATTATAAAAGAAATGGTTTAAAGGATTTAATTGTAAAAATAAAGCCGTATTCTCAAGATTTAGAAAATGGCCTTTTTACTGTTTGCAAAGCTTTATATAATGTTGGTGTAACAGTAGTTTTTCAAGATTATTTGTCAACTACACAAGTAAAGGGAGCAACTTTTATCATTGATGATAAGCCTTGTATTGTTTTAACAAATTTCGGTAAAGTTTACTCTACCCTCTGGTTTACTTTATTGCACGAATTACATCATGTACTATTTGATTTTAAATTAATTAAAAACAATAGTTTTCATCTTACTGGTGATGCTGATTTATTTTTAATTGAGGAGAAAGCAGATTCATTTGCTCGGGATTTTTATTTATCTGAAGAAAAATTTCATTTTATTAAGACATATATTAAAAACCCTTATATGGTTTCGAAATTTGCTAGTGAAAATGAAATACACGTATCAATGGTTTACTCTTTCTTTACATGGTATCAAGATAAACTTTATGGAAAAAAATATTATGGAGCGTTTAAAGAGTTTTATCCAGACTATAAATTATCTCTAAAAAAATTGAGTCCACTTTCTTGGGAAGAAGACAGTATTAAATCCGCGGGAGAGAGAATAAAAAAGATTTTAGAAATTAATTAATAAATAGATTATGTCAGAGAATAAAAAAATCAAAAAGGATATTGAACTTTCAGAATCAGATATTGAAAGATTAGAGTTATTACAAAAAGCGAACGAGAAAGTTGGAAAGCAATTATCTATAAATACAGAGTCAGGTAGTTTAGAAGAATTTGATGAATTAAGAAGTATTGTTGGAAAGGAATTCGAGAATCCTGAAGAAAAGTATAATATTTACTACAAAGGGATTAGGAAGCTTTTGATGGATTTTTTACCTAAGGGTAAAGAGTTTAAAGAAGTAAGAGAAATTATTTATGATGAAAAGAATATTTTTCTAAACCTAGGTAAAAGAAAATCTGATAATAATGGAATTCGAGGTGGAGATGGAAGAATGACTTTTCAACCAGTTATGAATGAATTATTAGATATAATTATTAGATGGGTAGGTGAATCCCAAAATCCATTTGCAATTTATCGGGATTTTTATGAATTAAATGAAAAGCACGGTTACGAACACGAAGAATATGATAAGTCAACTTTGAGTGTAGCTAAAGCAATGATGAAGTTAAGTGATGATTAGGTTTTCGTTAAGTTGCCCCAACCTTTTTAAAATACAAAATTATTTTAATATTTATACCCTACATTAAACGAAGTTCGGCATTTTTTCTGATAAAGTCAAACGCAATAATTATAATTTTCAATGTGATATAATCACAAAACAGTAGCCTTATTGCGGGTTTTTAGCTTTAATAGAACCTATAATCAAAAACAAAAGAAATCCTAAAGTCATGTAGCTTATAAAACTATAAGATCCAAAAAGAGTAAAGCAATAACTAAATAAACTCGGAGCAATAGCACTTGCTATGACCAAAAAACTCATGATTTTTCCTGTTATAGCGCCCAAATATTGTCGCCCATAAAAACGCGGCCATGTTACCGCATTTACTACCGCAAATAAACCTCCAAAAGCGCCCATTCCTATTATTAGTAAATAAACACCAATGGTTTCAGAAAGCAATAAAAGGCCTAAAGATGCTAAAACACCACTGGCAAGCATAATGTACAAGTATATTTTATGTTGAATATAATCGCTTAAAATATTACATAAAGTAGACACCGAAATAGCTATAATTGAAATAGGAATAAATATCGCTATAGCTTGAGATTTCGTGTAATCTTGACTTCCAAAGATTGAAACCACATGAAATGTAAAGCCTGTTGAGAAAAAGCTATTGAATGCTAATGCTAATCCAAACATCCAAAAGGCTCTGGTTTTTTTCGCTTCTTTTAAGCTGAAGTCTTGCTCTACTCTATCTTTTTTAATTGAGCTCGGTTTTTTACTGAATCCATCGGGAACTAAATTAAAATCTTCAGGTTTATTTCTATATAATTGAATGATACAAAAACTGAATATAAATAAACAAACCGCTAATATTTGCCAACTTAATTCCCATCCATTGTCATCTATAAGTTTATTTATTATAATAGGAGAGCTAGAGAAGCCTAAAGACACCGTAATACTACTGATAGAATTAATTTTTCCTCGGTTTTTTTCAAACCACATCATAATCATATTTCGTGATGCCATGGTTAAAACACCTTGTCCACAAAACCGTATAAAGAAAAACAAAACGCTCATTAATAAAAACGGAACGATCCAAGAATTGATACTTAAAACAGATTGTACACATTCACTTATTTGAACAGATATTGAACATAACAACAGTGAAATTCCTAAAAATAAAGCAGCAAAAAAGGCTACGTAACGTGCTCCGTATTTATCAAACAATACACCTGCTCTAGCTACAAAAAAAGCGCTTAGCAACGTACCAATCATATAGGCGTTACTAAATTGATTTCTAGAAAGTCCTAAGGCATCTTTAACAGGATCTGTAAAAATAGAAACCCCTACTGTTTGTCCTGGAATACTGGTAAGCACACCAATGCTCCCAACGAAAAGCACCACATAACCATAAAAAAAAGGAAACGTATTTGGATTTATAAAAGAATATTTATTCGCTTTGGACATATAAAAATATAATCCGTAAAAGTAACAGATTTATTACTACTTTTACTATTAAAGACTTTAAATTAAAAAGTTGAAAACGGTATGTGTTTCAGCTTAAATACCCTTAGGATTATCGCAGTATATTTTCTATTTGCCCCATCCAATTATCAATATTGGTTGTATTAGTATCAATGGCTATACTTTTGTTTCCGTAAGGCATATATACATTTAAGTCTGTTACAGAAAAGAAACCAACAGTTGGTGTTTGCGACGCACTTGCTAAATGCATGACGCCATTATCCGCAGCAATAAATATGTCTGTGTTATTTATTATTCCACCCATTTCACGAATATCTTTACTATAAAATGTAGGCGCTTTAAAAGAAATTTTAGAGATGTTCTCGATAGGTAACATTTCTATAATATTATAATCTTGATATTCTTCTTTTAGTCTGGCATAAAATGTGTCCCACCAATCCTCAGAATAACATTTATCTCCTGTTGCATTGGTGTAAATACAGATTGTTTTTTTGTCGTTTTTTATAATATCATCTAATATTTTCTTTCCATTTGCAATTTCCTTATCACTTAAGTGGATATCTAATACAGGTAGTGCTTCTGGAATATCGTTAAACCCAATCTTATTTAAATAATGTCTTAAATTATAAATTGGATATTTAGAAATATGTAAATAATCGGGGTATTGCTCCTGAATATCAATATGAACATCTCCAAAAACTTTATAAGTCGCATTTGATATTTGAGTTAACAATCGTCCTGATGACGAGTTTTTATCACCATTAATGACCATATCATAATGATTCTTCTTTATAGAGATCCAACCTTTTATATATGTAAATATCTGATTGAATGGTTTCCGTGGTAATGAAATGATGTTATCGACTTCATCAAAATTTTCAAAAACAACATGGGCTACACCCCCTTTAACAAACAAATCAATTTTACAGCCAGGAAACCTATTTATGACTTCTTTAACTATTGGAGTTAACAGCAGTTGATTCCCTAAGCGATGATTAGGCCTTATAATTAATACTTTTTTTATTTCTATTTTTTTGTTTGGATCGAAAACAGGATCAGAATAAGAACTTCCAATGTTTTTGGTAATCTTACCCATTAGTCGTCTTCTAAATTTATTTATACTTTTTGAGAAACTCATATAATATTATTGGTGCCTTTTGCGCCGCGTAAATTACAAATAAGGAAACTGTTAACAAAATGGAATAAGTATGAATAAAATAAAGAATTGAATAACTTCTATTTTTTATAAATAGTACCCCCAACCACTGAAGCTGCAGAGATTACCATTAAGTTTTTAATAATGTATTGTCCTTCCATAGTTGGAATAAAAATCGAATATCCATTTTGATAAACAACTTCAGGTAATAAAACTAGAGGCATAAATGTACCAAACATTTGTATAAATAATAACCCAATTGCAATTCGGGTTGTTTTTTTTAATAAAAAAGTAATTCCAATTACAACTTCCCACCAACCAATAATATTTAACCACCAATCTGGTTCACCAAAAGGCAACCAAACAACGGTTGCTTTTACAATGTCTTCAGCGGGAGACACCCCTAAAGGTTTTAAAATTCCAAATAAAAAAAAGATAATAGCGAAAGAAACTCTAATCGCGGGCACTCCACACGTATGCATAACCCTAGCAATACTTTGATCAAGCTCAATAAACTTGTTTTTCATTTTTTATTCGGAATTTTATATAACGATCACATACTTTTTTAACTCATTAACTATAACATCACTAAATAGTATTGAAACTTTTTGAATTGTAAAACACTTTGTTTTCAATTCATCCATAACTTGGTTTCATTTGTTAATAAAGTAAGATTGTTCGTTTTTTTCTTGGTTAAAAATAATCAATTTATAACATTAGTTATTCAGTTTCTTCATAATATAAGAATCAAGATGAAAATTGTTTAAAGTACTTACGCTTTTATTTAAAAGAACACTTTAAGAATAAAAATCAATATTATTTCTAAATCGATGCAACCCTTTTATTTTTTAGCTGTCTATAATAGTAACTTTAAAAATTAAAAGTATTTTTAAAAGAAATTTAGCTAGCAAATTTTAATTGGAAACCAACATTTTATATACACATAAAGACCTTGTTGAAAACAGCAAGTTGGGTGAAAGACATTCACAATTTGAGTTATACGAATTGTATGTTGACGCCATGTATAATGTAGCCATGCGAATGGTTCAAATTAAAGAAGATGCTGAAGATGTTGTGCAAGATAGCTTTGTGCAGGCCTTTAAAAATCTTAATTCTTTTAGATACGAAAGTACTTTTGGTTCTTGGTTAAAACGCATAGTCATTAACAAAAGCATTAATCATTTAAAGTTAAAAAAAATACCGGTTGTGCCCATTGAGAATCAAATGTATCATATTAAGGCGGATACAAATGTGGAAGTTTCTGAAGAAATAGATATTAAAAAAGTAAAAAAAGGCATAGGATTGCTACCGTCTGGCTATCAGCAAATAATAACACTATACTTAATAGAAGGTTATGATCATGTTGAAATAGGAGAGATTTTAGACATATCAACATCGACTTCAAAATCTCAATATCATCGCGCCAAGAAAAAATTAATTGAAATTATAAATACCTTATGATGGATAATTTTGAAAAACATATAAGAACGAATACTTCTGAATTTGACACCCATAAAGCTGATCGAGCAAAGCTTTGGGCCAATATAGAAGCGCAATTGGATGTTCCAGTTAAAAAAACAAAAACGATTCGATTATGGCATTCAAATTTCATGAAAATTGCTGCTGTAATAGTTATTGCTTTTGGATTGTTTGGCGTACTTCATTTAGCCTCGAATAACGATTTTGCGAACACTCAAAATAACATGGCAAATCAAGAATTAAATGATATTGATATGCATTATCAAGGCCTGGTGGCATATCAAGTAAAACTGGTAAATAATAGCGAACAATTATCTATAGAAGAGAAAAAAGAGTTCTTGTCTTTTATGGACGAATTGGATGTCGAGTATAAAACACTAAAAATAGAGTTGCTTGAAAATGTAAACTCAGAACGTGTTTTAGAAGCCATAGTGCTTAACTATAAAAAGAGAATAGAAATAATAGAAAATTTATTAAGCTTAATAAATGATTCTAAAAAAACAGATCATAATCATGAATACATATTATAAAAACACCCTTTTACTCGCGTTATTTTTAGCCTGTTTCTCGATGTTTTCTCAAACCATATTAAAAAATAAAATTGAGAAATCCTTCGATATGACTAACGCTGGAGAATTGTTTATAGATAACAAATATGGCGATGTAACTATAAACGGTTGGAATAAAAACACCATCTCTATAACTATAGATATAAAGGTTTCAAATAAGAAAGCAGAGCAAGCGAAAAGTTTATTAGAACGCATCAAACCTAACATTAAAACAACTAGTGATTATGTGAATATAATTTCGGAAATCTCAGAAAAAAACACCAGTTTCTTTTCACGATACTTTAATAAAGTAAATCCGTTTGATTTTGATAAAAGCGATGTGGACATTAATTACACCATTTACTTACCTCTTAACGCAGAAATTGATGTTACTAATAAATTTGGCGATGTTATTTTAGATAATTGGACAGGTAAATTAAAAGCAAATGTACAGCACGGCGACTTATGGATTAACGAATCTATTGCTAATGCAAATATTGAAATGAAATATGGGAAACTTAAATCACAGTCTATTACATATGGATCTTTAAATATAAAAAACGGTGCTATTAATGCTGAAGATTTTCAAAATTTGTTATTAACAACCAATGGCAGTGCTATTGAAATTGAAGCTATTGAAACCCTCGAATTAAACTCTAGTAAAGATGAGATTAGAATAGGCCATATTGGAGCGTTAGATGGAAAACTTAATTTTACAGATATGCAAGTGGATACTATTCAATCTAATATCAACTTAACGATGAAAGTAGCCGAGTTTAGAGTGAATAACATAGTTAAACCTGATACTGATGTGTCTATAAATCAAGAATCATCAAATATCCATATAAATATAAAAAATCTCTCTTTTAAATTTACTGCAAATTTAGAACAAGGCGTTTTAAGACTTCCTAAAACATGTGAAAACGTCCATACTAAAATGATTGATAAAGGAAAAAGAATTCGAGATGTCGAAGCTACCTATGGCAGTTACAACAGCGGTAATTTCACTTTTATTGGCAAAAAAGGGATTATTACCTTAAAGGAGTAAGTTCTAAAACCATCATTTTCAAATAAATAAAAAAAATAAAAAATCATGCAACCTTTAATGGTTCGGCTTGTCTATATAAATAACTATAACAAATTATAAAAATGAAACATTACAACATTTATTTATCCTTATTTCTTTTAGGATTTGTTTTTCAAATGAATGCACAAGGATCCGATGACTACATCGAGTTTAACGATCGAAAAAATGCCGTACATGGAGTATACGTTGGTCTTTCTACATATTATGGAACAATTGATAAAAAAGACACCTACTCCTCTGCTTTTAAAATTGCCTATGTCGCTAATCAAGAATTTGAAATTGGTTTTGAAGCTGTTGGTTTTTATACCGATTTAAATAATCAAGGTCTATCTAATAACGATAGAGACCTTTTGGGTATATATGGCGGATTACACTTAGAACCTATATTATTCGGGAAATCTAAATTGAATCTTTCTTTCCCTTTATTAATTGGTGGTGGCGCTGTTGTTTTACTAGATGGTGATATTGAAGATGCAGAACATACTATTGACGACGACGATTGGGATGCTATTTTTGTTGTAGAACCAGGTATTAATATACTTTATAACATTTCAAGATATATACAATTAGAAGCTGGTGTAAGACATCGTTTTTCAAGTAAAATTGATTTAGAGTCTGAATATAACTTATCTAGAATTAATGGATTTTCGGCAGGTATTGGTCTAAAAATAGGTGTATTTAATATGGGTAAAAACAGATATAAAAAGAAAATAAAAGATGAAAAAGAATCAAGATTCCAAAATTAACACAAAACACGTGTTTTTAAAAAACAATAAGGTATTTACTAAAATGAGTACTGATGACACGGTATGGTTTCCTATCAATTTTCAATGGATGCCAATGATAGAATTACAAAAGCAAATGAATTTATAAAATATAAATTTATTGTGTCTTTTGAGTGAAATGAGCACTTCGACAAGCTCAGCAGAATTATAGATAATATTTTTTTTCCATTTCAAAATCTGTTCTCGATACATCCCGATGAAAAATCAGGACACTCGAACTGACATTTCGTTTAGCCAAATAAATCAAAAAGCACAACAGATAATATAACTTTTTTCAATCAATCAATCAATCAATCAATCAATCAATCATGAAAACGAACAGACTAGCATTAATAATTACAAGTATTTCTCTTATTTTTTCTTCTTGTAGTATAGACGCCATACGAGTTACTTCCGACGACGAAGTCACTTTTGAAACCATCGATATTACTGATTTTAATACGATTGAAATTGTTAATGATATGAATGCTTACATCACATTCTCTGACACCGAAGAACATATAGAAATAGAAGCCAACGAGAATCTTCACAAATATATTACAGCAAAAAAAGAGGGTGATAAACTCATTGTTAAACTAAAAAACAACCTCAATATAAGGGGACCAGAAACTTTAAATGTTTACATAACAACAAATCAAATCGATGCTTTTAAAGCTTTGGCTGACGCTAAAATATATTTGCAAAACACCTTAATAACTAATAGCGCAGAAATTACAGTTTCGGCTGATAGTTACTTTACAGGAGAAGTTGATGTTAATTATTTAAAGGTTGTCGCTTTCGCGGATGCTAAAGTAGATGTATACGGTTATGTAAACACGTTAAGCGCCAAGCTCTCTGCTGATGCCAAACTTGAAGACTACGATTTAATTGTTAATAATTTAAAAATTGATATGGCTGCGGATTGTGATGCAAATCTAACTATTTTAGAAACTATCGATATTGATGCAGCCGCAGATTGTGTATTACGCTATAAAGGTGATGCAATTATTATACATCAAAATTTAAGAGCCGATTCTAAAATTATAAAAGTGAATTAAATAATTGATTAATTATTTTTTAAATCCTGCAAGGCTTTGTTTAACCTTGTAGGTATGTCTTAGAATTAAACAAACAACAAATTTTTCAAGTATTTATTTAAGCTTCTTTTCTGATTGCTTTTTATAAAGAATATTCAAAACCAGTCCAGTAATTATTAAAGCAATACCTAGTAAACTCCATAGTGTATAAATCTCACTAAAAATAATAACGCCAAATAGCACGGTAAAAATCACTTCCATATATTTAAACGGTGCGATTTGATTTGTTGCAGCGATTTGTAATGCTTTGGTCATATTAACTTGCCCAAAATAACCAAAAACACCAAGTCCCATTAATAAAAACCATTCTTTACCCACAGGTTGCACCCAATTATTAATAGAGAGTAATCCGCCAACAATAGTAGAAATCACCAAGAAATAGTTTACAATAACAACAGGATGATCGCGCTTCCCAATTTTACTAATGACAATATAAACTAAGCCTATAAAAATAGCAGATATAAAAACAAGTATTAATCCAAACCAGTTTAATTCGGCATCAAAGCCTTTTAATACTAAAACACCCGCAAATGCCATAGCGAAAAACAACCATTGCAATGGTTTTATAGTTTCTTTTAATAAAAATAATGCAAAAATGGCTGCAAATATAGGTCCTAAATACCGTAAAGAAACCGCTGTACCAATAGGTAAATATTTGGTCGACATAAAAAATAATGTCATAGAAATAACACCAACAACTCCTCGAAGTACAAGTAGTTTCTTGTTATTTCCTAAAAGCGGAATTTTATTTTTCAGTATAAACCCAAAAGTAAAAAACAAGGAACCAATAGATCTAAAAAAAACAATTTGGTACGCACTAATATGTGTTAAATACTTAACCGTCGCATTCATACATGCAAAAGCCAAAGTGCTAATTAGCATAAACTTTATAGCCCTTTTAATTTCCAATCGTTCGTGTTTTTATTTTCTTTCTTGTAGTAATAAAATAAACGCCAGTTAAAAGAATAAGAGCTGCAATTCCAGTTTGAAGCGTTATAACTTCATCTAATACATACCAACCTAAGAGAATAGCTATTACTGGGTTTACATATGCAGAAGTCGATACTTTTTCGGTTGATACTTCTTTAAGTAAATAATTAAAAGCAGTAAAAGCAACAATGCTACCAAATATAATTAACAAGATCATAGACCACTGTACTTCCATATTCCAGTTTGAAGGTGCTACCCAAGTTTCATTAAAAATTAAACTAGAGATTGCTAAAAGTATTCCCGAAATCACCATTTGGTAGGCTGTACTAACAAAGAAATTAGTAGGTAAATCAGCTTTAGATACAAATACGCTAGCATAGCTCCATCCTAAAACACAAGTGAGTATCATAAACATCCCTAAAAGGCTGTGATCGTTTGTAATAAGTGTTTTTTGACTCACCAATAAGTACATTCCAAAAACACCTAAACTAACACCTATTAATGATTTTTTTTGCATTTTTTTACCATCGACAAGTCGCATAAGTAGTAACACAAACAAAGGTTGCGTAGAAGCCTCAAGAGCAGCAAATCCAGTGTCCACATATTTTAATGCCCAGACAAAAATACCATTCCCATAAACTAGAAATAGAAATCCAGCAATAGTACAATTAAGAAATTGCTTCTTAGATATTTTTAAGCTTAATCCAATAACTTTGGCTATTATAAAAACGAGACAGCCAGCAGTAGTAAACCGTATAGATCCTACAAAAAAAGGGGGAAGTTGAGTAATTGCAATTTTATTAAGAAGATAAGTCGATCCCCAAATGACATAAACAGAAAAAAAAGCCAATATGATAAGTACTGACTTTTTTGATTTACTCATGTTTTATTTATAAAATGAAACGTTTTTACTTTTCAAAAAAGAAAAATTAAATTTTCTTTACTCGAACAGCGTTCATTCCTTTTTGACCTCGTTCTAATTCGTAAGTAACTTTGTCGTTTTCAGTTATTTCTTCAAGAACACCACTAACATGTACAAAATATTTTTCTTGGTTTATACTATCTATAATAAAACCAAAACCTTTAGAATGATCGAAAAATGACACTTTACCTTCTTTATTTACTGGCTCCACTTCTTCTCTATCTTCTTTCTTCGGGATACCTAATTCAATACTTTCAGCTTCAACTTTTTCACGCATAGCTGGATCTGGCGGAGTATCTGTCAAATTACCATTAAAGTCTACGTATGCAAATTGAATTCCTTGTGGATTTTCTTTAGCTTCTGCTTTACGAGCTTCTTTTTTCTTTTGTTTTTCTTCTCTCTTCTTTAAGCGCTTTTTTTCTTTTTCTATTTTGTTAAATGTTACTTGTGATTTAGCCATAGTTTATTCTTAGCAATTTTTATTAGTTAATAAATCATTCTCCTTATAATTAAGGATATATAATATACGCTGATTTTTTAAATTTTCATAATTTTTTTAACAAAAAAACAGAAAAACAGCAATTTTTGCATTTTTAATTCTGCAAATGTACGTTTATTTTGAAGATGACAGTAATTATTAATGTACTAAAACATTAAGCCAGATAATTAATCTTCTGGCGGATACCCATGAATTTCTTCAAAAACTTCATCAAAATTAGTTCGTAAATACGAATTCAATTTCTTTCTGTATTCTCCACGTAACCATTCAACAAAGTTAAATGTACTTTTACTAATACATTTTGTGTAACGCTTTATTCTAAAATCGATATCATCACCTAATTTCTTTGCCAATGCTAAAGCATCATAAACATCTTCACTATTTTCAATACAAATTTTTCCATGTTGCGCAATAGATCGTTCTAATACTACTTTTGATGACTCTCCAGCTCTTATAGATTCTATATACGTTTTTTGAATATCGAAATGCACATCTTCAGACTTAGAGAATTCTGCCCTTAAATCATCTGGCATCTCGTATCTAAAGTTGTTTTCTAATTCTTCATCACCCAGAATAGCATCCAAATAATAATTAGGCGATCTAAATATTTTTTGCCAATCTAAATCATCTCCCCAAGGTCCAAATCTATGGAAGTTGTTACCTAAATCAATAACACTAAAAGACCCTTTATCTTTAAAGATACGAGAACCACGCCCAATCATTTGATAGTATAAAGTCAATGATTTGGTTGCTCTATTTAAAATAATACTTTCAACTGAAGGTTCATCAAAACCAGTAGTAAGTATGCTTACTGATGTTAAAATAGCTCCAGGTGTGTTTTTAAACCACTCTAATATAAGCGCACGCTCTTTTTTAGAATTAGTGTTATCTAAATGCGCTACAGGATAACCCGCTCTTTTAAAAGTATCATACACATGTAAAGATGTATTAATACCGTTATTAAATATTAAGGTCTTCTTTCCTTTTGCACGTTCTTCATAGGCTTGTATTAACTTATCAAGCATGCCATTATCGGTGTATAAATCTTCAGAAGATTTTACAGTATAATCTCCATTTGCACCAACAACTAACGATGTCAGTCCAACATTATATGAAAACATATCGGCACGAGCCAAAAACCCGTTATCGATTAACGATTCAATAGTTTCACCAACAATTAATTCATCATAATTATCAGTCATTGGAAGTTCCATATTAGAACTTAAAGGTGTTGCTGTAACACCAAGAATGAACGATTGACTAAAAAATTTGAAAAGTTTTGTAAACGAATTGTAATGCGCCTCATCAATAATAACTAAACCAATATCAGAAATATCTAATTTATCATCAGTTAGTCTATTATTTAAAGTTTCAACCATAGCAACAAAGCAACTATAATCTGCTTGGTCATTTAAATTGGCTTTACTTTCTACAACTTTATTATTTACACCAAACTCCGTTAACATTTTTGACGTTTGTCTACATAACTCAATTCTATGAGTCATCACCAATACTTTTTTATTGTGATGTTTTAGATATTGTCTTACTATTTCCGAAAAAATAACCGTTTTACCCCCACCTGTTGGTAATTGATATAAAAGATGATAATCTTTTGGAGATTCTTTAAAGCTTTGAAAAATTTTGTCAATAGCCCCTTTTTGGTAACTATATAAATCTTTACCTGCTTTTCTTTCTTCTATTTCTGTAGTGGATATCGACATAAATGCAAATTTGTAGCGTGCAAAAATAACACCTTTCATGCGTTTATGACGAATTATTGACTGGAAAATTCTATATTTTTTTAATATTTGTTGTTTAAAAGATTAAACCTATTTGTTTAAAACAAGTCTATAAAGCTATAACCCCTATCAAAATGAATATGAAATATTTGTCTATTTATCGCACAATCAAAATATTAGCCTTTTCAATTTTTATAATCTCTTGCAGTAATGGTAGTGATGATGCTATTGTTTCCGAAGTAGAGGAAGAAGAAGAAATTGAAGAAACCCCCAATGAGGAAAATACCCCTCCTAATATCTTATTGATTATAGCTGATGATATGGGACTAGATGCAACACCTGGTTATAATGTTGGTACCACAAAGCCAAGTATGCCTACCCTTCAAAGCTTAATTGACACAGGAGTTCGTTTTAATAATTTATGGTCTAACCCAACATGTACTCCTACTCGTGGTACTATTATTACTGGTAAATACGGATTTAGAACAGGAGTTACGAAAGTGGATGATCCGTTATCTACTACCGAAACGTCTATTCAAAAATACTTAGACACCTATACAAACTCGACATACAATCATGCTGTAATTGGTAAATGGCATTTATCTAGAGATGATAATCACCCCAATAATATGGGTGTAAATCATTACGCTGGTACTTTAGGTGGTGGTGTGGCATCGTATACCAATTGGAATTTAAATATTAATGGAACGACTACAACTTCATCCGAATATATAACAACTAAATTAACAGATTTAGCTATTGATTGGCTAGATGATCAAACAAAACCATGGTTTTTATGGGTAGCCTATAATGCACCACATACACCCTTTCATTTACCTCCAGACAATTTACACTATCAAGGTGCTTTAGCATCAGATCAGACGAGTATTGACAGCAATCCACTACCCTATTATTTAGCAGCTATCGAGGCTATGGATACAGAAATGGGCAGGCTTATAAATTCGATGTCTCAAGAAGAAAAAGACAATACCATAATTATATTTATTGGCGATAATGGTTCTCCTGGGCAAGTAGTTCAACAATACACCTCTAGACATGCAAAAGGAAGTGTTTATCAAGGTGGCGTTAATGTACCTATGGTTGTATCTGGAAAAGGCGTTACAAGGGCAAATGCTATCGATGATGCGTTAATTAATACCACAGATTTATATGCTACTATAGCTGATATCGCAGAAACTGAAACTACAGAGATTAATGATAGTAAAACGTTCTTACCACTACTTACAGGTGATGCTTTTACACCACGTGATTTTATTTATGCTGAAGTAGGAGAAGATGATGGGACATCGGATGTAACAATAAGAAATGCAACGCATAAGTACATACTATTTAGCGATGGTTCTGAAGCTTTATTTAACTTAAGTAGCGATGAATTTGAAGAAACTAATCTTTTAAATGCAAACCAATTGCCTTTAAGTGCTTCTGATAGCGCCATGAAAGATGAATTAACAGCAAAACTTAATGCTTTATAGATGATATACAATTAATGTTAAGAACAAAGCAGCTGTATAAAAAATCTAGATTTTTTATACAGCTGCTTTGTTTTTTTACGCTATTTTAAGTTTATCTATAAAATAATGAGGTATACTATAAACTAATTTATACTTTTAGATCTTATTTTATATTCTATAGACTCATGCAGATTAACGATAAAAGCAAAATTAAAAGCTACCTAGCTTCAGATGAACGTTACAACACACTAAAATACAACCGAACAGGAAAAAGCGGTGTTTTGCTCCCTGCTATTTCTTTAGGTTTGTGGCATAATTTTGGTTTTGTCGATGCCATTCAAAATGCTAGAACTGTTTTACGAACTGCTTTCGACTTAGGTATTACGCATTTCGATTTAGCCAATAATTATGGGCCTCCATACGGTTCTGCTGAAGAAAATTTCGGAACTATTTTAAAAGCCGATTTCAAATCTTATAGAGATGAATTATTTATAGCGACTAAAGCGGGTTACGATATGTGGCCTGGGCCTTATGGTAATTTTGGTTCTAGAAAATATTTAATTTCGAGTTTAGACCAAAGTTTGAAACGTATGGGATTAGATTATGTTGATATATTTTATCATCATCGACCAGACCCTGATACACCTTTAGAAGAAACCATGGGTGCACTTGCAGATATTGTAAGACAAGGTAAAGCGCTTTATGTTGGTATTTCTAATTACCAAGCCGAAGATGCTGCAAAAGCAGCCGATATATTAAAAAACCTCAATACACCTTTTATTTTACATCAAGCACGTTACTCAATGTTCGATCGTTGGGTCGAAAACGGTTTATTAGAAACCTTAGAAGATAAAGGCGCAGGATGCATAGCATTTTCTCCATTAGCACAAGGCATGCTTACAGATAAATACTTAAAAGGTATTCCTAAAGGATCGAGAGCTGCTAAAGATTTAACCTATTTAAACACTGAGACGGTTACTAGTAATATTAAAAAGATACAGGCATTAAATACAATAGCTCAAGAACGTGGGCAAAAATTATCTCAAATGGCAATTGCTTGGATTTTAAGACAACCACAAGTGGCTTCGGTGCTTATTGGAGCTAGTTCTTCAAATCAATTAAAAGAAAATGTAAAAGCGCTTGATAATTTAAGTTTCACTGATGACGAATTGAAGTTGATAGATGGGATTGTGTAATTTGTTATGTCAATTAAATTTTAAAATAATTGTATATACGAAGTTTCCCTATATTTAGCAAGACGTTGCGTAATAGGCACAGCGTGTAAAAATAATTGCTATTTTTAGCCTAAACCGAGAGTCGTTGCATTTTTATTACACCTGATTTTCCTTCGGAAAATCCTTGCGCACAAAACCACGCTACCCTTACACATAAACGTTATACATTAAAAATGAAAAACACATCACTGATTTTACTGATATTATTAACATTACTTTCTTGTAAAAAAGAAAAGATAACTGAAATAATTGTTATTGGAACTCTACATAAACCAGAATCTAATTTTAATTCAGAGATTCTCTTTGATATATTCGAGGATGTAAAGCCTGATTTAATCTTGCTAGAAGGAGACTCTTCTTTTTTTACTACTGATTTTAGATTAAAAAAAGCCTTAAATAGTAATGAAGTTATGGCATCTGAAAAATATGCTAAAAAATACCCGATGACCAAATTAAGACCCTATGGATTTGAAGGTCGAATTCAACACAGAATAAATATTGGTTCACGTCCTACAGATGGATTAACTACAAAACTCCTAGACAGTTTAAATAAAACCAATTTATTATCTGTATCCGAAGCTAAGATTTTTAATAAATGGCAAGCTCTTTTAGAACCATTAAAAGTACAAGCTTCTAAGTCCCCTGAAAATTTCAATAATCCCACAACTGATAGTATTTGTGCCGAAAGACAGTATTATCAGTATAAAATGTTGACAAAAATAACAAATACGAGAGATGAATTTGCGAACCATTTTCATATTAAACCAAATGGACAAAAAATCAGTTATCGTGATGGATATCAATTGGCTAACGAGTTTTGGGATTTAAGAAATCAAACCATGGCAAAAAACATCATGAGAATGGCTGAACAAAACAAAGGAAAAAGAATTGTCGTTACAAATGGGTTTATGCATCGCTATTATCTCTTAAAGGAATTAAAAAGGTTGACCAAAAGAAAGCAGATTATCTTAAAAGAATATTATGAAAAATAAAACTATTGCTCATTTAAGGCAATCATAGTTTCATAGTGTTTTAAGAATATCTAGGGAATTCTACCGAATTTCTGATGCCTCACCTTCTTTTTTGCTAAATTCGTTGCTAAACTACTCAACTAATATTAAACAAAACGGTTGACATTAATACTGACCAATACTATATTAAAGACTACATAAAATTAAAGAAAACTATGCAAATCAAAAACAATTTAAAAAGAATTTTAATACCTGCAATTTACATTGCCATAGTATTGGTATTTGTTGGATGTAATAATACAGTAAAGACAGACAAACAAGCTAGTCATAAACCAATCATTCCTCCTATGCCGAGATTACAGATGGATATAGCAGAAGAAAGTCCTGATTTACAATGGTGGCGTGACGCTAAAATAACCCGTGAACAACGTTTAGAAGGTTGGCGTGATGCGCGATTTGGTTGTTTCATTCATTGGAATGCCTCTGCATTACTCGGAAGCACCTGGAAAGGAAAAGCCTATGGTGGTTATGGTGAGCACATACAACGTATGGCTAAAATACCTTGCGAGGAATACCGACGAGATGTTGTTGGTCGTTTTAATCCCACCAAGTTCGATGCCGGTAAGTGGGCAGATATTATTCAAAAAGCGGGTATGCGATATGTAATAATCACAGCTAAACATCACGATGGATTTGCGGTGTACGATTCGGATGCTAGTGATTATAATATCGTAAAAGCGACTCCATTTGGTCGTGATCCGATGTTAGAACTAAAAGCTGCTTGTGATAAAAATGGACTGAAATTCGGATTTTATTATTCACATGCATTTGACTGGGGGGAACCTAATGGACCTGGGAATGACTGGGATTATGAGAACCCTGGTGGTGACAAACATTTATTTGGAGATCGTACATGGTACGATGAGCACCCAGAGATTACGCCTCGAATTCGTAAATATGTTGATGAGAAATCAATACCGCAAGTTCTAGAACTCATCAGTAAATACGACCCTGATTTCTTATGGTTTGACACACCACATAAATTACCTCCCGAAGAGAACCTTCGTATTTTAGAAGCTGCTCGTGCTGCGAAACCAAGCATTGTAATAAATAGTCGTGTTGTACAGCCTTATGATGGTGCACCAGCCCATTTTGGTGACTATGAAAGCACAGGTGATCGCGCTGTTGATTTCCCAGCAAGAGATGGTGATTGGGAAGCCATTCCTACGACCAATGAATCATATGGTTATAGTGAATCAGACAAGAGTCACAAGACGCCTGAATACCTTGTTCGCGTTTTGGTTAAAGCGGTAGCAAGAGGAGGAAATATGCTTCTCAATATTGGCCCTAAAGGCGATGGGATAATTGATACTCCTGATATTAATATACTTGAAGGTATAAGTCATTGGATGAATGTTAATAAAGCGAGTATTCACGGTACGGTTCGTACAACACTCCCAGTACAAGCATGGGGTGAATCTACAAGAAAGAAAAACACATTTTACTTACATGTCTTTGATTGGCCTACTGACGGAAGTCTAAAATTAGGAGGCTTTTTAGGTAAGATAAATAAAGCATGGTTACTATCTGATAAAAACGAAACTGTTATACCATATAAACGCACAGATGATATGACTATACAATTTGAGGTTTCAGCGGAAGCTCCTGATTTGAATAATAGTGTGATTGTTGTCGAAGTGGATGATGCAGAAAATGTAGATTCACATCGCCTAATTTCAACAACTCAAAACAATATGCTTCGTGCTTTCGATGGAATTGCTATTGGCGGTGACTTTAAATATGGAAACGGTAAATCAACTAATAACGGTGTTTCTGGTTGGAAGGATAATGGTCAATCTATGACATGGCCAGTATATCTTTCTGAACCCGGTAAATTTAAGGTCGTTGCAGAATACAAGCCTTTCAAGCAATCAAATGAGTTTATTATTGAAGCTGGTAAGAACATACTCTCGGACACAACAAGATCCAACGAAAAAGGATTTATTAAGCATGATCTTGGAAATATGAATCTTTTAGCGGGAAATCAGATCATTAAGATACACGCTGACAGTATTCCTAAAAAGGATCTTATGAATCTACGTGCAGTACATTTTATACCTTTATCTCAGGGCAAATAATTGAAAAACAAGGAACTTATACTATGATTATAGTATTGAATTTTCAAAACAAAAATAAATACTAATACTGTATAAAAACAATAGCGACTCAGGTGTAAACTCGAGTCGCTATTGTGTTTTGTTGAGTATTTTATTGTCCGAAAAGAAAATGATTTTTAATCCATTAATGCTCTTATACTAAACGTTAACAAACTAAAAATAGAACTTGAATTGAAAACAAAGCAAGAGTATTTAAAAGGGAAATCAATTTTTATAGTTTCTCTATTTGTAATCGGAATTACAATTCTGACGGTTTATCTAACTGGAGAAAGCTACAACAGAACGGTCACTTCCAATTTATATTTATCATTATCTATAATCGGAACTGCGCTTTTTCTGTTTATGACTTATGGGCTATATAAAGGAATAAGACTAACCGACAATTTTCCTAAATTCAGGAATTTTAAAAAAGGCGATATCATAGGGAATACATCACCAGATTTTGATACGCCCTCAATAGATGTCGGAGAAGGTATTGGCGGATTGATTTTATCTATACTACTTTGGATAGGAATGACAATTTTAATTATCGTTTTACTAATATTACTCGAAGCTGTATTTTGGTTTTCACTTTTTATTATTTTAACAACACTTTATTGGGTGTTTTTTCGAGCTTTAAAATTTGTGTTTTCAAAATCAAAAGAAACAAAAGGAGACATCCGTTTTTCTGTTATTTATTCGCTAACATATACAATATTGTATTTAGGTTGGATTTTCGGAATTGTATATTTGACGGAAATATTACGTTAAAAACCAGAAGCTAACGACTTACACTCAATAAATACAACTCTATCCTGCATTAAAATAAACCTAAAACAGAAACAAATATAATTGATTGTTTTGACGCGTATTTGGTACTACTCTTTAATTATAATAACGGTAACTTTTACACCCGCAGAAAGCGCCCAAATTCGACCAGTAATAACCTGACTTTTATCGTCTACAATTCTATATTGTGCAGTATTTGGTAAAGCACTACCTTCATTTATGGCGTAAAACTCAATCTTATTAAACCCTTCTTGTAAGTTTAATTTAAAACCGTTAAAATTACTATTCAAATATTCACGAGCTTTAATAATATCACCATTAACAAAAACCCTAAGTAAATCACCATCAATCATGCCATGATCTCTATATTGAATGTTTACGTATTTAGATGTCGTTTTGTAATCTCCCCAATAAGCGTCTTCTTTTAGCCCACTGTTTTCACCATGCCCTTCAGGAAGTAGAGCCTTTTGTACTTTCTCTAATCTTTTAGTGTACAATTCGCCAGGATTTGCAAATTCTTCACTAGGGAACATGGAAAATTCTTTTTTTGGAAAATTCAGTTCAGGCAAGTTTTTAGATACGCTTAAGCCTTCAAAATTATCTTTATTGTCTGGTTTAGCAGGAAACAACAGCTTAGAATCTAATGAATCTTTTGGGGATTTAATAGCTGGAATTGCTATAGATTTATTTTTACTATCTATTTGAGCATTAACAGATAATGACATGCATAGCACTACCAAAAAAGAAAAATAAAAAATGATCGATTTCATCTAAACTAAAATATGTGTTATTAAAAATTTACACACTTAATAAGTGTCAAAGATATTTCTTTATCTCAAACACATCAAGTTGTTTATGCATAAATTAACAAATACCATTCCTAAAACAGTGTTTTTAACCATTCATAGAATAACTATTATCAAATTCTGTCTTGATAATGGACTTAAATATGTTAAATTTTGTTAACTAAGTAGTTTGTTATACATAGTACTGTAACAAAATTAAATTAACGTCGTCTATTAAATATAAATCAATCTAAAAAAACAGAAAACATGAGAACATTAAACAGTAATCAATTAACAGAAACATTAAATAGTACAAAAAGCTATAATTGGAATATTAAAAGGCGCTATAGATAATAGCATCAAAATATTGCACAAAAATCAATCAATCAATCAATCAATCAATCAATCAAATTAAAGCATCATGAGGACATTAAACAACAATCAAATAACAAACACATTGAATAATACTAAAACTTATAATTGGAACACTAAAAGACGTTATAGATTATAACCTTCTAATACAAACAAAAATGAAACATTTAGTCAAAATACAAGTGCTTCTCAATATGGCAACTGATCAAGAGTTATTGCAAAGACGTTTTATTAATTTTAAAAACAGAAACGGTATTGTATGGAGTGGTAGCAAACGTTACGCCCACTAGTATTAGTTCGTCAGAAATTATGGTATTGTTTTTGTAAATGTTAACATCATATTAACATTTTAAATAATAATATTATGAGACGAACAAAATTAGCACCAGAAGTAAATGCAGGGTCTATGGCAGACATTGCTTTTTTATTACTAGTTTTCTTTTTAGTAACTGCAGTAATCCCCAAGGACCAAGGTATTCAGCGTATGCTACCAAAAGAATGTCCGCCAGGTACCGATTGTACAGGAGATATATTCGAACGTAATATCTTGAGAATTTCCATAAATGGTAATGATGAAATTATGGTTAATGACCATATAACATCTATTGAAGATATAAAAGATATTGCTAAAGATTTTATAGATAATAATGGTGATGGAAGTTGCACCTATTGTAATGGTAAAAAATCAGATGGAGCTTCTGATAATCCTACAAAAGCCATTGTATCCCTTCAAAACACAACGTTAACAACGTACAGCAAATTTATTGATGTACAAGACGAATTAACAAAAGCTTATTTTGAATTAAGAGATCATTACAGTAAAAATGTATTAAAAAAACCTTCTGATGCTTTATCTAAAAGTGAGATAAATATTTTGAAAAAAGTGTATCCTTTTATTCTTTCGGAAGCTGAAGTAAAATAATGAGTTCTTTGTATATTGATTTATCTTAATAAACAAAGCTTCTCGATACTATTTTGATAAAAAAAATCAAAATCACTCGAAGTGACATTGGTTATTGATTATCGTTCGAGTGATTCCGACTTTTTTGTCAAGATGTATAATACACCATTACTTAGCGGCAACTTTGTAATGGTGTCTTTATTCTTTATTTAAATCATACCATTCTATATTTTTTAAAACCGCTCTTCTACCCTGTTCTTCGGGTGCATATTGCGCTGCTAGATAATCTACAATAACAGATTCGTTTTCTCCCAAATCCCATAAATTTTGAGTAGCTTGCATCCAACGAATTATTCCAATCCATCCTGCTTTAGTAGCTCTGTTTTGTGTTACTAGTTTAGCTGAGTGGCAAGGTGTGCAACTTATTACAACTTCATTTAATCCTTTACCCGCTTTAAATCCCGTTGGAATATGAATACCGTTTTTTATGTCATTTATGTCGACATCATCAATATCAACATAATCTTTAGATGATACACTGTTAAAACTTAAAAATGAAGGATTTACAATTTTATAAATCAATCCTGACGCACCGATAATCAATACGAAAAAAAACAAAAAAAGTTTAAAATATAGACGCCTTACAGTTTGTTTAAAATTGTTAGCATTCATCTATTTTACTTTTATAGCTATTCTATGACAGGCATTATTTAAATACCCTTTTGGATTCCACCCTGGCACTAACATCGGTTGGCTAACATGGGTTTCATCTGTAGCTCTAGCCCAAACCTCATAATAGCCTTTTTTAGGAAATGTTATTGTTGCTTTAAAATGTTGCCAAGCTAAACGATTTATGGGTTTTTCTATCAAACACGTTTTCCAAGTGGCTCCAAAATCAATGGAATATGCCATAGATTTGATTTCTAATTCTCCAGCCCAAGCATGACCTCTAATGTTAAGTTTTTCGCCTTCATGTATCATCGCTCCAGATTTCGGATACGTAATTAAAGATTTAACAGGCATACTTTCTATAATACACATGTCTTCTTCTTTTACTTTTTCTCCAGGAGCTACTGTATTCATTGGGACACTATACGATGGCCCTTTCATTTTTGCTCCATCATGAATTTTATCTCGAACACTAATACCTTTAATCCATTTGCCAGAAGCTGATGCAGGCCAACCTCCTGCTACTAAACGCAGCGGATAACCATGAGCTAAAGGAATAGCTTCTCCATTCATTTTAAAAGCCAAAAGCGTTTCATCTTGATATGCTTTATGCATGGGCACACCCCTTGAAATCGCCTCTTTATTTGGGTCTTTACTTAAATGGGTATCTGCACCATGATATCCTATATAAACAGCATCGCCTTTAATACCGGTATCTTCTAGAATATCTTTCAATCTAACACCTGTCCATTCAGCACACGAAACAGCACCGATTGTCCATTGATTCCCTTTTGCTGGCGGATTAAATTCACTTCTCCCATTGCCACCACACTCTAAAGTGAGCTGATAGGTATATTGTTTGAATTTGGTTTTTAAATCTTGTAAAGTATATGTTTTTTTACTTATAACAGATTCGCCATCAATAGTTAATGTCCATTTTGAAACATCAATATTTTCAGGAATCAATCCGTTATTTCTAATAAACATAAATTTATTAGGTGTAATCTTATCATCTAACAAATGCGCTTTAGCCTCGATATTCCAAGGCTTGTTATTTAGCACTGTCATTTCAGAATCTTTACCAAATAACTTATAAGGATCAGGCTCTTGTAATACTAATGGAATATAATTTTCTGGCATTGAAGCCGAATAAATAATATGAGTCCCTATTAGCGTTGCCGCTGAACTAAGTATAGATTTCCTAATAAAATGACGTCTTTTCAATATATAAGTATTAATACAATAATAAAGCTTTCAATGCGTCTTCAAATTTGTTTTTTGATAGATATTGATCTTCAAGTTCTTTAGCAAACGGAATAGGTGTTTCCATACTCGCAACACGCTTTACTGGCGCATCCAAATACTCAAAACAATGCTCCATGATTAAAGCAGAAATATCACTTGCAATACCTCCAAACAATGAGTCTTCTTGAAAAATAATAGCACGTCCTGTTTTTCTAACCGAAGTATAAATCGTTTCGAGATCTAAAGGTTGAAGTGTTCTTATATCAATAACATCTGCTTGAATATTAGGATTGTTCTCTAAAGTCTCTAGCGCCCAATGTACTGCTGCACCATAACTAATAATCGTAACATCGTTTCCTGTTTTTAATAGAGACGCTTTTCCGAAAGGAATGGTGTAATATTCAGTAGGAACATCTTCTCTAATACTTCTGTATAAACCTTTATGTTCAAAAAACAATACGGGATTGGGATCATTAATTGCGGTAACTAACAATCCTTTTGCGTCAGCAGGAAAAGCAGGGTACACCACTTTTAAACCAGGTGTTTTAGTAAACCAAGCTTCGTTAGTTTGAGAATGAAAAGGACCAGCACCAACGCCACCACCACAAGGCATGCGTATAACAACATCGGCTTGTTGATTCCATCTATAAAACGATTTTGCTAAATAATTCACAATAGGATTAAAACCAGAGCTTGCAAAATCTGCGAATTGCATTTCTACAACGGCTTTCATTCCTGCAATAGATAACCCCATACTGGCTTCAATGATTGCTGATTCGCAAATAGGTGTATTTCTAACACGGTCTTTGCCAAACTGTTCAACAAAACCATCGGTCACTTTAAAAACGCCTCCATAATCTGCTACATCTTGCCCCATAATAACAAGGTGATCATGCGCCTCCATACTTTGTTTTAAACCTTCAGAAATAGCATCAACAAAACGAAGTTCATTTAACTCTTTATTTCCTACAACTTCCTTATAATCAAAATTTTGAAATACATCATCTAACTCGTTAGTTTGATTTGATTTTATTTCAGACTCTTCAAAAGAAACACTTAAATGCTCATTAATTTCTTTAATAAAAGTAGCTTTAATTTCAGCTTCTAACGTGTCATTTAAAACACCTTCATCTTTTAAAAAAGATTGAAAATTTATAAGCGGATCTTTTTTACTCCAAACATCTAAAAGATCTTGTGGTACATATTTTGTTCCACTAGCTTCTTCATGTCCACGCATTCTAAACGTTTTAAATTCTATTAATACAGGTCGTGGATTTTCACGCACACGTTCTGCTATTTCAGAAATTTTAGTGTACACCTCTAAAATATTATTGCCATCAATAATATGAGATTCCATACCATAACCGATACCTCTATCGGCTATATTTTCGCAATTATATTGCTCACTTGTAGGCGTAGATAATCCATAACCATTATTTTCAACACAAAATAAAACAGGCAAATTCCATACGGAAGCCACGTTTAAAGCTTCATGGAAATCACCTTCACTTGTTCCGCCTTCTCCAGTAAATACAGCAGTTACTTCTTTTTTGTTTTTTAGTTTTGACGCTAATGCTATGCCATCAGCAACTCCTAGTTGTGGTCCCAAATGCGAAATCATCCCCACAATTTTATACTGCTGTGTTCCAAAATGAAACGACCGATCTCGTCCTTTAGTAAAACCAGAAGCTTTACCTTGCCATTGCGTAAATAATCTATATAATGGAATTTCACGAGTTGTAAAAACACCTAAATTTCGGTGCATTGGTAATATATACTCATCATTATTTAACGCCGTAGTAACACCAACCGAAATGGCTTCTTGCCCAATACCAGAGAACCATTTACTAATTTTACCTTGACGCAATAAAATAAGCATCTTCTCCTCTATCATTCTAGGTTTCAGCATGTTTTTGTATAACTGAATTAGAATAGCATCACTGCAAAGTCCTCTATGATATTCAATATAATTTGAAACGTTTAAATTACTCATAAATTAGTAGTATCAGATGATATCAAATATAAGATAAAAAGCGTTTATTTATATACTACTATATAAAATACAATATTAAAACCTTTATAATGTTTTTGTACATTTGTAGTAGTCACATCTAAATTGAATACTGATGAATATAATACCAAGCGTCGATTTAAGCGATTTTATTTCGGGCAATGAAGAAAGAAAACAAAAGTTTGTTGATGCCATAGGAAAGGCTTACGAAGAGATTGGATTTGTAGCTTTAAAAGGGCATTTTTTGAACGAGGCTTTAGTTGACAGTCTATACGGTGAAATTAAGAATTTTTTCGATTTACCAACTGAAACCAAACGTAAATATGAAATTGAAGGTATTGGCGGTCAGCGTGGCTACGTGTCTTTTGGAAAAGAAAGTGCCAAAGGCAAAAAAGAAGGTGATTTAAAAGAGTTTTGGCATTTTGGACAATATGTTGAAAATGACGAAGACCTAAAAAAAGAATACCCCGATAACGTTACTGTAAATGAATTGGCCGAATTTAATACTGTTGGAAAAGAAACCTACCAAATGCTTGAAAAAACGGCAAAATATGTTTTACGTGCTTTAGCGCTGCATTTAGAATTAGAAGAAACCTATTTTGATGCCTATATATATAATGGTAATTCTATTTTAAGACCCATCCATTATCCGCCAATAAAAGAAGAACCTAAAGAAGCAGTTCGTGCAGCGGCACATGGAGATATTAATTTAATCACCCTTTTAATGGGCGCTCAAGGGAAAGGTTTACAAGTACAAAACCATAAAGGCGAATGGATTGATGCCATTGCAGAAGCAGATGAGTTGATGATAAATGTTGGTGATATGCTATCTAGACACACTAATAATAAGCTAAAATCTACGATTCATCGTGTTGTAAATCCACCAAAAGAGCTTTGGGGCAATTCGAGATATTCTATCCCATTTTTCATGCACCCAATAAGTGATATGAAATTAGATGTTTTAGAAGGTTGTATAGATAAAAGTCACCCAAAACAATTTGATAATATTACTGCAGGTGAATTTTTAAACGAACGTTTAATTGAATTAGGACTTATTAAAAAGTAGACAGTAAAATTAATCTTCAGTTCGCAATCGCTTACTCTTGCGGCATATTGTGACTGAGAACTGCATACTGCTAACTGAATACTGAACACATGGATTTACAAGACCAACTTAAAAACTTATTTCCTGATCACACTCCAGATCCCGCAGAATCAAATAATGAATCTGAAAATACAATTTGGATGCAGGACGCCCCTATAATTTGCAAATATGAAAAACGTAAAGGCAAACCCATTACCATTTTAGAAGGCTATACAGGTGCTAATGAAGATTTTAAAATTCTAGCAAAAGAAATTAAAACAAAACTTAGTGTTGGTGGTAGTTTTAAAGATGATAAAATCATTATTCAAGGTGATTACAGAGATAAGATCATGCAAATGCTAAAGGATAAAGGTTTTAAAGTTAAACGCGTTGGAGGCTGATATATTATGATTAAACAACCACTTCATATTACCAACGGCGGCAATTTAACAGGCTACTTAAACGAATTAGAAATAGAAGGCGAAAAATTGACTTGGCAAGAAATAATTTGCGAAGGTCCAACTATAGAAATTATTCATTCTGATGATTTCATAGAACTTCGTCGCCAGTTTTTAAATGTATTTTATGACGTTGATTTAGACTTAGATAAAGTTAATTTTGCTTTAGAACAATTGAGTAATATAGAACGGTATTCCGAAATTATATTATGGTTTGAATACGATTTATTCTGTCATATTAATATGATAGCGGTTATAAACCTTCTTAAACAGAAAAAAATAAAACTACCAATTTCTTTAGTTTGTAGTGGACGAATTCGTGGTGTTAAAACCCTAAAAGGGTTAAGCGAATTAAATTCAGATCAGTTAAATAAACATTACAGTAACAAGGTGAAACTTAATTCTGATGATCTAGAATTAGCCGAAACGATTTGGGGGATTTACTGTGGTAAAGATCATAATTTGTTAAAACCATATATTGTTAAAAGTTCGTCGTTTAAATACTTAAGCAATTGTCTAAAAGCACACTTAGAACGTTTTCCAGATTCTAAAAGCGGAATTAATGTTTTAGAAAGAAATATTTTAGAAATTGTAAAAACGAACAACATAAAATCGAAGCACCATTTATTAGGTTACGCACTCAACTACCAAGGTTACTATGGATTTGGTGATATGCAAATGAATGCTATTATAGAAAAACTCAATATATTCTTCATTGAAGAAGACGATAAATTATCACTAAACAGAAAAGGTTTTGAAGCACTATTAAGTCAGCATAATTTTTCGGAAGAATTAAATAACAACATGACTTATGGAGGTGTAAAGACCCAAGACTTTCAATTTAGTAAAACTGAAAACAAACTTATTAAAACGGTAAAAAATGCCAATTAAAGAATCTGAACTTATTTTAAATCCAGATGGTAGTGTTTATCATTTAAATCTAAAACCAGAACACATCTCTAATACCATTATTTTTGTTGGTGACCCCGATCGTGTTACACATATAACAAAGCATTTTGATTCTATTGAATTCGAAACTCATAAGAGAGAATTTAAAACACAAACAGGAACTTATAAAGGCAAGCGGATATCTGTTATATCTACTGGTATTGGCGTAGATAATATAGATATTGTTCTTAACGAATTGGACGCTTTAGTCAACATCGATTTAGAAACCAGAGCACCCAAAGAACAACTCACAAGCTTAGATATTATTAGAATAGGAACATCTGGATCGCTTCAAAAAGATATTCCAGTCGATTCATTTTTAATAAGCGCAAAAAGTTTAGACTTAATAGGGATGCTTCACTCCTATCAAATAGATACGATTAGTAACCCTGAAATTGAAGAAGCTTTTATTAATCATACAAATTGGAGTCCAAAAAGAGCAAGACCTATTATAATTAACGGTAGCCCTATTTTAATAAATAAATTTAAAAGTAAACACACACATTTAGGGCTGACAGCTACTGCTGGTGGTTTTTACGGCCCGCAAGGTCGTGTATTACGTTTAGCACTAAACGATGCTCGTTTAAATAATAAATTAGACACATTCAGTTTTAACGAAACACTTATCACAAATCTTGAAATGGAAACTGCTGGTATTTACGGATTATCAAAATTACTAGGTCACAATGCCATTTCGCTTAATGCCATTATTGCAAATAGAGCAAGCGGTACGTTTAGTAACACCCCTAATCAAACTGTTGAAAACCTGATTACTTACACTCTAGAAAATTTATAGAATTTAATGAATAAAATTAATATTGGTGGTGTACCAGAACACTTTAATTTAGCATGGTCTCTAACCCTCGAAAACGGAGAATATGAAGACGAAAGCATAGATTTACGATGGCGTGATTACTACGGTGGCACTGGTGCGATGTGCAAAGCACTTCGAGAAGGAGAGATTGATATGGCTGTTATTTTAACAGAAGGCATTACAAAAGATATTATTGCAGGAAATCCATGCAAAATAGTTCAAACTTTTGTTGAAACACCTTTAAATTGGGGCGTTCATGTTGCCAATAACTCAACCTACAAAACTATTGAAGATTTAAAAGGAACTAAAGCTGCAATAAGCCGTTATGGTTCGGGATCGCATTTAATGGCATATATAAATGCTCAAAATAATGCATGGGATTTAGAACATGATTTAAATTTCGAAGTTGTTAAAAATCTTGACGGTGCGGTTGAAGGCTTAACTCATGGTGCTGCCGATTATTTTTTATGGGAAAAGTATACGACGAAACCGTTAGTAGATAATGGGACATTTAGACGTATTGGTAATTGCCCTTCGCCGTGGCCATGTTTTGTTATTGCCGTAAGAGAAGATTTTATAGAAAACCATGAAGACGATTTAAAAACCGTTTTAAAGATTATAAACAACACAACTATTGATTTTAAAGAGATTCCGAGTATTGATAAAACAATAGCAAACCAATATGAACAACAAATTGAAGATGTTCAGGAGTGGTTAGACATCACAGAATGGTCTCAACAAAATATAGACGAAAAAACATTAATGAATGTGCAAAAGCAACTCTTTGCGTTAAACATTATACCAGAAATCGTATCCTATAAAACACTAACACATCATTTAGATTTATAAACAATTGTTAAAAATTAAAACCAACTAATAACTATTCCGTATTTTCGGAGATTATAAAAAAAATAAACATGAAAAAACTTCTAATTATAATTATTGCAGTTAGCGCCATTGCTTGTAAAAATTCAGAACCAATAGATTATGCTATTATCTCTGGAACAGTATTAAACACTGCAGGTCCAAAAACACTAAGTATAAATGCTATGGATCGCTCTTTTACAAAAACACTAGAAATTACTGAAGCAGGTGCTTTTGTAGATACTCTAAAAACAAATATTAAAGATTATGTTTTATACGATGGTAAAAATCCCGTTTTTCTTTATGTAACCCCTGGTGATAATATTGCTATAAATTACGATGTTAAAGATTTTGATAATACATTACAAATAACTGGAGAAGGCTCTAGAATTAGTAATTATATGGTCAAAAAAAGAGCTATCGAAAAAGAACAACTAGATGGCAAAAACAACCCCTATCAACTTCAAGAAACTGAATTTAAAGAGTTAGCAAATAAAATTGCGGATTTACAAATTGAAGAATTAGAAAAAACAGCAGGGATTCCAGAAGATTACGTGGCTAAAGAGCGAAAAAGCATTAATTACCTTTATTTAAATTTGTTAAAAAATTATGAGAATCAGTATAAACGTGTAAATAGAACGCAAAACTTTAAAGTTACTGATGGTTTTTTAACAGAGCTTGAAACGATTGATTATGATATTGATGAGGATTACGAGTTTTCTATTTATTATAAACAACTTGTAAATAATTATTTCTTTGAGAAAACGAAAGCGCTTAGTACAACCAAAGGGTTAACTAACGGAATGGCTTTAATTGAATCTCTAAATGAAATCGCCTCAAAAGATTCAAGAATAAGAAATGAAATGCTATATAATTATGCGAATCAAAATCTTACTCGAGAAAAAGATATAAAAGGGTTTTATAATGCTTTTATAGCTAATTCTACAAACGAAGAACAAAAAACTAAAATAACCGAAACTTATAAGAAATTAAATGCTACTAATCCAGGAGAACCATCTCCTAAATTTGTTAATTATGAGAATAATGCTGGCGGAACAACGTCGTTAGATGATTTAAAAGGAAAATACGTTTATATTGATGTTTGGGCGACTTGGTGCGGTCCATGTATTAAAGAAATCCCAGCTTTAAAAGAAGTCGAGAAACAATTCCATGGGAAAAATATAGAGTTTGTAAGCATTTCAATAGACAAGGAAAAAGATCATGATAAATGGAAAAAAATGATTGTAGATAAAGACCTTAAAGGCATGCAATTAATGGCTGATAACGAATGGAAATCTTCCTTTGTAGAAGACTATGCTATAAAAGGAATACCTCGTTTTATCTTAATTGATCCTGCTGGAAATATTGTTAATGCAAATGCACCTAGACCTTCTAGTCCAAGTTTAGTTTCGTTAATCGAATCGTTGAAGATTTAAATAATAAATTTCAACTAAAAAAGGTGTTTAAAATTAATTTTAAACACCTTTTTTAGTTTATAAACTATCATATATATTAACGCTCAACTTCTACGTCGCCCCCTTGCTCCTCTTCAATAACTTCTGGTTGTTCAGGTGCTTTAAACAAATCAATATAAGCAGCGCCTAAATATTCAATGACATGACTTGCAATTAAACTTTGATAACCATATTTTTCAATAGCAATATCTGCAGCTTTTCCATGTAAATAGACACCTATAATAGTGGCGGCAATCGCACTGTAACCTTGAGCAATTAAACCCGTAATAACACCTGTTAACACATCTCCACTTCCCGCGGTTGCTAACCCAGGATTTCCAGTCGTGTTCACATACAATTTATCCTCAAAAACAGTGATCGTATTTGCACCTTTTATGACAACTACAAATCCAAATTTCTTTGAAAACGCTTTTACTTTCTTAATTTTATCAAAATCATTTTTCCACGTTCCAACTAAACGCTCTAACTCCTTATGATGCGGCGTTAAAACCGTTTGATATGGTAATAATTTCAACAACGCTTTCTTTTTTGCCAATATATTAATCCCATCTGCATCAATAACTAAAGGTGTTTTATTCTTTTTTAAGAACGCAGAAAACGCATCAACTGTTTTAGTTTTAGTTCCTAAACCAACACCAATTCCAACAACGTTTGGTTTAATATCGAAATCTATTTTAGTAATAACTTCTTCGTTGGCATCGGTAATAACCATCGCTTCTGGAAACGATGTTTGCAACGGAATATAACCACATTTAGGAACATAAGCTGATACCAATCCTGCTCCAGCAGATAACGCCGCTCTACTCGCTAAATTGACTGCTCCTATTTTCCCATAGCTCCCACCAATAATAAGACTATGTCCCATGCTACCTTTATGCGTAAATTTCTCTCTTGGAATATACATCGGTAACACTTCGTGCTTTCCAATTAAATCGGCTTCAGTAAGTGTTGTAAATAAAAAATCTTGATCTAACCCAATATCTAAAACCTCCCATTGCACAGTATACTTGGCGGTTTCAGGTAAAAAGAATACTAGTTTTGGAGAGGCAAAACTCAACGTATACCCTGCCCAAACCACAGCATCCTCATCGGTTACTGCTTCATCAGTATGTAATCCGGACGGAATGTCTACAGCCAGTGTGTATGCTTTTGTACTTCTAAAATGAATAAATAACGCTTTTACCCAATCGTCAACAGGTCGGTTTAAACCAATTCCAAAAACGGCATCGACAATAATATCATCTTGATGTATTTCAGGAAAATCTTCTTTACAACTTAGTAATGTCGGCCAATCTTTGGTCGTATTTTTAATTCTATCGTAATTAATTAAAAAGTCTTTAGATCGTTTATCACTACAATTAACAATGTATGTTTTTACATTATATCCGTGTGTTATTAAATGTCTAGCCAAAACCAATCCGTCACCACCATTATTACCAATACCGCAAAACACATGAATAGGTACTTGAGCTCCTTGCATGCGCATATTCATCCAATCAAAAATACCAGTTCCGGCACGTTCCATTAAGTCTGTAGACGAAATGTCTTGTTTTTCGGCAGTTAACTTATCACCTTCATAAATCTGTTCTTTAGAAAAAATCTTCATGTATACTTTTATATTGCTTTATTAAAATTATTGATTTTTCAATTCTGAAATAATCTTGTTCATTTTTCGTAAAAAAAATACATTCCACATAAGAATGCTTCAAAAAAAAGTTTTTAGTTTTTTTATAAGCCTAAAAGTAATACTTTTGGAACGTTATTTATAAAATAATGAAGCTTTTAAACCAAAATACACGTACTACTTCTTCTCCAATTCTTGGAGCAAACACTGGTGTTTTTGTTACAGCTACAACGACAACCCTTTGGGGTTACTAATCTATTTCTCTACGGACACATTATGTAATTATTACAATTACATCTTCTTAAAATATTTATTTAAACATTAATTCATTAAAAATGAAGGTTTTAAAATTTGGTGGAACTTCAGTTGGTTCTGCAAAAAACATCAACAAAGTTATTAGCATTTTAGAAGGTTATTCTAAAAGCGACTCAATTATATGCACCGTTTCAGCAGTAGGAGGTATTACAGATAAGTTATTACTAGCTGGAAAGTACGCACAAAACAAAGACAAACAGTTTAAAGACGTTCTTGAAATTATAGAAGAAAGTCATTTTAATATAATAAACGAACTAATTCCTAATAACAATGATGCAGTTATGGCGTATGTTGGTTCTAGACTAGACGAATTAAAAAGTTTATTAGAAGGTATTTTTTTAATAAATGAATTATCGCCAAAAACATCGGATAAATTAGTGAGTTTTGGTGAATTATTATCATCATATATTATTGCAGAAACGATGAAAAGTCGTGGTTTATCAGCAGATCGTAAAAACTCGCAAGAATTAGTCATTACAAATTCTAACTTTACAAAAGCTGAAGTTGATTTTGCTATTACTAACGAGAATATTCAAGAGTATTTTAAGGCAGCAATACAACGGATTACAATTATCCCTGGTTTTGTTTCAAAATCTGTAACTGGAGACATTACAACTCTAGGTCGCGGAGGCTCAGATTTTACTGCAGCTATTGTTGCTGCAGCTTTAAACGTAGCTCAATTAGAAATATGGACAGATGTTAGTGGGATGTATACAACAAACCCTAAACTGGTAAAACAAGCGTATCCTATTAGTCAAATTTCATATCAAGAAGCTATGGAATTATCTCATTTTGGCGCCAAAGTGTTATACCCACCAACAGTGCAACCAGTTTTAGATTTAGATATTCCTATCCATATTAAAAACACCATGGCACCAGATGAAACTGGAACAGTGATTTCTAATAATGAAGAAGATTCTAATGAACCTGTTAAAGGTATTAGTAATATTGATGGTATTGCTTTAATTACACTACAAGGAAGTGGCATGATTGGTATTCCTGGGTTTTCTAAACGTTTGTTTGAAACCTTATCTCAAGAAAAGATTAATATTATCTTAATTACACAAGCATCATCAGAACATTCAATTTGTATTGGTATTGATGAAAAAGATATTGAAATTGCTAAAACAGCTATCGATTCGGCTTTCGAAAATGAAATTGCATTAAATAAAATCGATCCATTAATTATTGAGACCAACTTATCTATTATCGCGCTTGTTGGTGATAATATGAAAAACCATCAAGGCATAAGCGGTAAAATGTTTAGCAGTTTAGGAAGAAACAACATCAACATTAGAGCGATTGCTCAAGGCGCATCAGAAAAAAATATATCTGCTGTTATTTTTAAAAAAGATGTAAAAAAGGCTTTAAACACCTTGCATGAGCAATTTTTTGAAACCATCACAAAACAGTTAAATGTTTTTATTACTGGTGTTGGAAATGTTGGAGAAAAACTTGTAGATCAGATAAATCAACAACGTAAATACTTAAAAGAAAATTTAAAAATTAATTTAAGAGTTGCAGGATTATCGAACTCTAGAAAAATGATTTTTAATGAAAATGGTTTAGATTTAAGCAATTGGAAAGAACAACTTGCTGATGGAGAAACAGCTTCGTTATATGGCTTTTTTGAGAATTCAAGAGACTTAAATTTACGTAATAGTATTTTTGTTGATGTCACCGCTAATAAAGATGTTGCTAATTTATATGCACAATATTTAAGAGAAAGTATTGGCGTAGTAGCCTGTAATAAAATTGCGTGTTCTAGCGATTTTGAAAACTATAAACTATTAAAACGATTATCTTTAAAATACAACGCACCATATTTATTTGAAACTAATGTTGGTGCAGGCTTACCTATTATTGACACACTTAATAATTTAATTGCTTCTGGAGATAAGGTAAAGTCTGTTCAAGCCGTTTTATCGGGAAGTTTAAACTTTGTATTTAACAATTTTAATGATACAACCAAATTTTACGATGTTGTGAAACAAGCTGGAGCGGAAGGTTATACAGAACCCGATCCTAGAATTGATTTAAGTGGTGTTGATGTCGCTAGAAAAATATTAATTCTTGCTAGAGAAAGCGGTATGGAAATGAATTTAGAAGATATTGACAACACACCTTTCTTATCCGATTCAGGATTAAAAAGTGATACTGTTGCTGATTTTTATGAAACGTTAATTAAAGACGAAGCGCATTACCAAGCCTTATTTGCATCCGCGAAAGCGAATAAAAGTCAGTTAAAATATGTAGCGGCTTTAAACGATGGAAAAGCAAGTGTGAGTTTACAAGAAATACCTGAAGGGCACCCATTTTATAATTTAAAAGGAAGTGATAATATCGTGATGTTTTACACAGAACGCTATCCAGAACAACCTATGATTATTAAAGGTGCAGGTGCTGGGGCTGATGTTACAGCTTCTGGCTTATTTGCAGATATTATTAGAATAGGTAACAACTAGCCGCAGTATTCAATGACAGTAAACAGTCAACTACTTATATAAAAAACAAATTAAAAAAGATGCGAGAATAAAGAAAAGAGAATAAAGACGTGTAAATATCAAGTCTGTTTTCTTTTCTCTATTTTCTTTTTTCTATACATATGAAAAACGAAATAAAAATATTTTCTCCTGCCACCGTAGCCAATGTCGCTTGTGGGTTCGATGTTTTAGGCTTTTGTCTAGACAGTGTTGGTGATGATATGGTGATACGAAAAACGGATAAAAAAGGGATTCATATTACAAAAATTGAAGGGTTCGATTTGCCTTTTGAAACAGAACTAAACGTAGCTGGTGTTTCGGCATTAGCAATGTATGATGCTATTGATGTCGATTTCGGATTCGAGATTGAAATTTACAAAAACATAAAACCTGGTAGCGGAATTGGCAGTAGCGCCGCAAGTGCTGTTGGTAGTGTGTTTGGAATGAACGAACTTTTAGGAAGACCATTTAACAAAACACAACTCACAGAATTTGCTATTAAAGGGGAAGCTATAGCAAGTAAATGCGAACATGCCGACAACTTGGCTCCTGCCCTTTTTGGAGGATTTACGTTGGTTAAAGGTATCTCTCCTATGCAGATATTAGATATTCCGTCTCCAGATGATTTATATGCAACAATAATACATCCACAGATTGAAATTAAAACATCAGAATCTAGGGCTATTTTACCAAAAGAAGTTCCGTTGTCCGATGCCATTACGCAATGGGCAAATTTAGGAAGTTTGGTGCATGCATTACATACAAGCGATTACGATTTAATAAGCGATTCATTAAATGATGTTATTGTTGAGCCCTATAGAAGTCAACTGATTCCACACTTCGATGATGTGAAAAAAGCAGCATTAAAAAGTGGCGCACTCGGAGCTGGAATCTCAGGATCAGGACCATCAATTTTCTCATTAAGTAAAAGTACACAAACTGCTTTAAATGTGAAAGATGCGATGCATGACATCTATTCGAAAACGGGTATTGAATTTGAGATTCATGTGTCTAAGATTAATACAAAGGGTGTTAAAATAATTTGAAAAATGACAGAAGACGGGAGACAGAAGCACTTACTCTTATGAAGATAAAATGATTTTATAAAATTGCGAACAAACTGCCGTCTATCGTCATTGATCTTCGGTCAATTAAAAAACTATGCAAAAGTTCAAATTTGAAAAGCTTATTATTTGGAAAAAGGCTATGGATTTTGGAGAAGCCATAAATAAATTAACAACATCTTTTTTTGAAAAAGAAAAGTTCAATTTATCTTCTCAAATTTGCAGAGCAACAGATTCGATTGCATTAAATATTGTTGAAGGTTCGATTGGACAATCCAACCCTGAACAAAGAAAAATTTATAGGTTATTCTATTCGGTCTTTAGCAGAAGTTATTACTTGCTTATTTAAAGCAAAAAGACGACATTACATTTCGGAATCAGAATTTACAGAATTATATAACGAAGGGCATCATCTTATGAATATGATGAGTGCTTTAAAAAAAAATATTAAATAACAAACGTGTTTCTTAATTGAAAACGCTAACAAACTTCCGTCTTCAGTCAACTGTCTTCGGTCAATTTAAAAACAATGAACTACTACTCATTAAACAAACAAGCACCAAACACATCATTTAAAGATGCTGTTATAAAAGGATTAGCACCAGATAAAGGATTATATTTTCCTGAAAGCATAACGCCTATATCTAAAAGCTTTTTCGACAATATTGATAATTTATCTTATACTGAAATTGCTTTCGAAGCGATTAAACAATTTGTATCGCCAGAAATCCCAGAAAATGTTTTAAAAACAATCGTTGAAGAAACCTTGTCTTTTGATTTCCCTGTGGTTCAGTTAAATGAAAACATTTCTACATTAGAATTGTTTCACGGACCAACCATGGCATTTAAAGATGTTGGCGCACGTTTTATGGCACGCTGTTTGGGTTATTTTAATAAAGATAACAAGAACGAGGTTACTGTATTAGTAGCGACTTCAGGAGACACTGGAGGAGCCGTTGCTAATGGGTTTTTAGGAGTAAAAGGTGTCAATGTTGTGATACTTTACCCTAGCGGAAAAGTGAGCGATATTCAAGAAATGCAATTAACAACTTTAGGAAAAAATATTAAAGCCTTAGAAGTTAACGGTACTTTTGATGATTGTCAAGCCATGGTAAAAACCGCTTTTCTTGATGAAGAATTAACAAGCCAAATGCAGTTAACATCTGCAAACTCTATTAATGTGGCGCGTTGGTTACCGCAGTTATTCTATTTTATGTTTGCGTATAAGCAATTACATAATAAACATAAAGACATTGTGTTTTCTATACCAAGTGGAAACTTTGGTAATATTTGTGCAGGTATGATGGCGCAACAATTAGGTTTACCAATCAATCATTTTGTAGCGTCAAACAACGCAAATAATGTGGTAACACGTTATTTAATTTCGGAACTGTATGAACCAAAACCATCGGTACAAACCATTAGTAATGCTATGGATGTTGGTGCTCCAAGTAACTTTATTCGTATTCAAGAGATTTATAAAAACAATTTTGAGAGTTTAAAAGAAAACATATCGTCTTATAGTTTTTCCGATGACGAAACTAGAGAAGCGATGTTAGAAATTTATAACGACTGTAACTACGTTGCAGATCCGCATGGTGCTGTTGGTTATTTAGGTTCTAAAGCGTATTTAAAAGATAATCCAAATACACATTGCGTGTTTTTAGAAACCGCGCACCCAACTAAATTTTTAGATGTGGTTGAAGATGTAATCAAAGAAGAACAACCTTTACCGCAACAAATACAAGCTGTTATGGGTGGAGAAAAAGTAGCCTTAGAAATTTCTACTTATGAGGACTTGAAAGCGTTTTTATTGAAGTAAAACGAAAAATTATTAATTTAAAATGCTGTGAGAAATCATGGCATTCTTTGTTTTAGGTAAGGATTAAATACTTGATTTTACAAAAAATTTCGGATACCTTCATTTAACATTGGATATAAAACATTAAAACGATTTCATATCCACCAAATAACGTTGCCACTCATTGCAGAACTTACTCTGAATCAAAAACAAAAATTAAAAGAATAACTTAAATTTTAAAAAACAACGAAATAACAAAAAAGAACCAATATAAAGAGAAATACTTTTTTAGAAGCTTAATTATTGATACCCGTTTTTTCATTTTTATTGAAGTGGTTTAAACTTTAAGAATGTTTTAACAAATATCTTTAGGGGGTTTACCTATGTTATAACGTCTTAAATACAAAATAGTTTTATAAATTAAGTTCTAAAAAATTTACTGTTTACAAATTTTTATATGATATTATTAATCGCAAAAAAAGAAGTTAGAGAACTTTTACGAAATAATAGGTTTCGTTTAATCAGTATCACACTTTTGATACTACTTGTATTCTCAATGTTTATTAGTTGGAATACGCATAAAAAAGTTCTACAAGAACATCAAACTGCTCAAAATCTAGCAAGAGAACAATGGGAGAATCAAGGTAAAAAAAGCGCCCATTCCGCAGCACATTATGGTACTTTTGCTTTTAAACCTATTCCTACACTTTCTTTAATAGATAATGGGTTAAATAAATATTTAGGAGTTTCTATTTTTTTAGAGGCGCATCGCCAAAATTCAGCATCATATAAACAAATTACAGATCAAAATGACTTGGCGAGGTTTGCAGATTTAAGTCCCGCTTTTGTTTTTATATTTTTAATGCCTTTACTTATTATTTTATTAGGTTTTAATAGTTTTACTACAGAAAAAGAAAGTGGCACACTTCAACTTATACTTAGTCAAGGCGCATCAAAAAGAAAATTAGTTTTAGGTAAAACTATTGGAATATGGTTAGCGCTACTTTTATTATTAATTCCCGTTTTTATATTAGGGTTTTGTTTTATCGTTTTTTCAGATTACGGAAATGGAGATCTTTTACGTTATGGGTTTATTTTAATTAGCTTACTATTATACTATGGTATATTTATTCATCTTTCTATAGCAACATCAGTATGGGCTAAGAGCAGTAATTTCTCTTTAATTATTTTATTAAGCTTTTGGATGATTTCTGCTTTACTTATGCCAAAATTAACAGCTGATATTTCTAAAAAAACACACAGAACACCTTCTCCTATAGTGTATCAAAAAAATATAAAAGAAGAATTAGCTGACGGTATTAATGGGCATGATCTTTCCTCGAAAAAAGCTATTGCTTTTAAGGATAGCCTATTAACAAAGCATAATGTAAGCAGTATCGACAAACTACCCGTTAATTTTTATCAATTGCTTATGCAAGCAGGAGAAAAACACGAGACTACAGTATATAAAAATGCCATGACGCAATTAAACAATATATATATTGAGCAATTGAAAATTCATCAATTGAATGCATTTATTTCTCCCACAATTTTAATGAGAATGCTTTCAATGCAATTTGCTAACACCGATTTGCAATCACATTATAACTTTACTTACCAAGCTGAAGAATATAGAGGTGCATTAATTAGCAGCTTAAATAATGGACCAAAAGGAGTCGTTAATACTGATTTTTTCAAAAAAAACATAAAGTTTGAATACCAACCAATCACACTTTCACAAACTATAGAAAAAAACGCTAGTAACTTAATGTATTTAATTATATGGTGGTTATTAAGTGGTCTTTTGGTAATTCTATCTGTTCAAAAAAATAAATTGAAATGATAAAACTAGAACTTAAAAATATAGTAAGAAACCCATTAGTATTAATATTAGTACTATTTCTTTTTGTTTTCATTTTGTTTGCTTCTTACAGTGGTAAATCAAGAGTTGATAAACAATTAGAAGGCATTGAGCTAGTAAAAACTAAAGAAAATACATTTTACACTAACCATAAAAACAATCTAAAATTTATTGAGAATGGGACAAAAGAAGCTCCCAAAAGAGTTTTTGAAGACCCAACAAACCCAGTCGCTATGGGTAATTATTACGGTGGTACTTATCTAACAGTAACTCCAGCACCACTTTCTGTTATTAGTAACGGTCAAAGTGATATTTTTCCATATTACAGCAAAGTAAATATTGGGGGCACCAATGCAGAAAAAGATAATGACAATTTTGAAAACCCAATGAATATCGCTACCGGAGGTTTTGATTTAGCCTTTGTATTTGTGTTTATTTTACCGCTTTTAATTATTGCTTTTAGCTATAACATTCTTTCGTCAGAAAGAGAACAAGGCACACTTAGACTACTGCTTTCTATGCCAATTAATATAAAGACATGGTTACTAAAAAAAATAATGTTTCGTTACTTTTTCCTAGTATTATTAATAAGTGCATTACTAACTTTATCACTATCTATAATAGGTGCTAATTTCTTAAACACATCTTATTTAATTTTATTATCAAGCATTGTTTTATACACTTTGTTTTGGTTTGGTTTGGCTTTTTTAATAAATTTACTCAACAAGTCTTCTTCTCAAAATATCATTTTACTATTAGGTACATGGTTACTTTTTGTATTGATTATACCAAGCTTTGTAAATATATTGGCGAGTAGTATGTACCCTTCTCCTTCTAGGGTTGAATACATCACTTCAAAAAGAGCTATTGAAAAAGAATTTGAAAAGAAAGAAGAAGCTATTTTACAGAAGTTTTATGAAGACAATCCATCAGAAAAGGATAAAGAGAATGATGCAACAGATCGCTTTAGGACCTATTGGAATAAAAACTTTATTCTTTTAAATGAAAAAAATAAATTTATGGATGCTTTTGAAAGTAAGTATGAAAATCAATCCATGAATCAACGTGAGTTTGCAAATAAACTTAGTTGGTTTTCTCCTGCTATAATATTTCAAAACACAATGAATGAAATTGCTGAAACCGATACTCAACACTATTTGAGTTTTCAAAATTCAACAAAAACATTTCAAAAAGAATGGACAGCCTATTTTTACAACAAATACAAGAATCATCAAAAATTAACAGTAGAAGATTTCAATAATTTCCCAAAACAAAAAAATAATTAAGATATGTTAGAAGCAACTAATTTAAGTAAAGAATATAATAACTTTTCTGCTCTTAATAATTTGAATATTAAAGTTGAAGCAGGCGACATTTATTGTCTGTTAGGTGCCAATGGTGCTGGTAAATCGACTACCATTAATTTGTTTCTAGGTTTCATTGAAGCAACAAAAGGAAGTGTTAGTATAAACGGATTAGATGTTAGCAAAAAAAATATGGAGACAAAAAAATATTTGTCATATATTCCTGAAAACCTTATGCTCTACCCTACTTTAACTGGCTTAGAAAACCTAGAGTACTTTGTTGGTTTAGCAAAGAAAAAGTATAATAAAACAGCGTTGATAAATTTTCTTGCAGAAGCAGGCTTACAAACTGATGCGCATTCAAAAAGGGTGTCTGCATATTCTAAAGGTATGCGCCAAAAAGTAGGCATTGCTATTGCTTTAGCTAAAGATGCTAAGGTATTACTTTTGGATGAGCCTACATCAGGATTAGACCCAAGGGCAAGTAACGAGTTTTCAACTTTGCTATTAACCCTTAAAGACAAAGGTGTAGCAACACTTATGGCAACTCATGATATTTTTCGTGCTAAACAAATTGCAACCCATATTGGAATTATGAAAGAGGGATGTTTAGTTGAATCTTTTAAAAGTGAAGATATTAGCCTAAAAGAATTAGAAGATTTGTACTTAGAAACTATTGATTCTTAAAAAGAATAAACTGAGCTCTGAAAAACAACGTATAAAAACAATACTAACTTAGTTGCTTAATCAAAGGTTAATGCACTTTTGTTATACGAGACCGTTAAACGATCATTTTCCAAAACAGGAATCCAAAACATTAACATCCCCAAAAACGTTTTTCATTCCCACGAAAACGTTATTTACATTTTTTCAATACATTTGCTTTCCATAAAATAATGAGATTCCCTCCTTCGAGGGAATGATAAAAAATCATTCTCAATGAAAAACACAGCTTTAACTCAAACTCATGAAGCTCTTGGAGCAAAAATGGTGCCTTTTGCAGGCTATAATATGCCTGTACAGTATGAAGGCATAAATGTAGAACACGAAACGGTACGGAACGCCGTTGGTGTGTTTGATGTATCACACATGGGCGAGTTTTTAATTAGCGGAGAACATGCACTTAAGTTGATTCAAAACGTATCAAGCAACGACGCATCAAAATTAACGGTTGGAAAAGCACAATACAGCTGTTTACCGAACGATAATGGCGGTATTGTGGACGATTTAATTATTTATAAAATAAAAGACGACACCTATTTATTAGTGGTTAACGCGAGTAATATTGAAAAAGATTGGAATTGGATTCAATCAAAAAACGATATGGGCGCTACCATGCGCAATTTAAGTGAAGACTACTCGTTATTAGCAGTTCAAGGTCCTAAAGCCATTGAAGCCATGCAAAGTTTAACATCTCATGATTTATCTGCTATTAAATTTTACAATTTTGTCGTTGGCGACTTTGCGGGTATTGAAAACGTCATTATTTCGGCAACAGGTTATACTGGAAGTGGCGGATTCGAAATTTACTGCAAAAACGATGAAGTAAAACAAATTTGGGATAACGTTTTTAAAGCTGGTGATAGTTTTGGTATCAAACCAATAGGTTTAGCAGCTCGTGACACCTTACGTTTAGAAATGGGCTACTGTCTTTACGGCAATGATATTGACGATACCACCTCGCCTATTGAAGCCGGTTTAGGTTGGGTAACAAAATTCACAAAAACGTTTACAAATTCTGAAGCGTTAGAAGGTGAAAAACGTCGCGGGTCTAAACGCAAACTTATTGCTTTTGAATTGAACGAACGCGGCATTCCACGTCATGGATACGATATAGTTGATGGCAATGGCAATAAAATTGGTGTGGTGACTTCGGGAACCATGTCTCCTAGTTTAGGAAAAGGTATTGGTTTAGGATATGTGCCAACTGTTTTTTCTACTGTAGACAGCAAAATAAACATTCAAATTCGTAAAAAAATAATTCCTGTAACAGTAGTGAAATTGCCGTTTTATAAATAAGATATGCCAGATTTTCAAGTTATTTTAGATCGTATTTACGCAGATGTTATAAAGACTTCAGACAAGGGGACTGTAGCTTCCTATATTCCAGAATTGGCACATATAGATAAAAATAATTTTGGTATTCATTTAAAAACTCTAGAAGGAAAACAATACAGTGTTGGAAATTATAATACAAAATTTTCTATACAAAGTATATCCAAAGTTTTAGCGTTATCAAAAGCGATGTCACTTATTGGCGAGTCAATTTGGAAACGTGTTGATGTAGAACCTTCTGGGCATCCTTTTAATCAATTGGCTTTACTAGAAATTGAAAATGGTATTCCTCGAAATCCTTTAATAAATTCTGGAGCTATCGTCATTGCAGATATTTTGGTTTCAAATTTAAAGCATCCTAAAACCGATTTTTTAAATTATGTTAGAGATTTAACTGGTAACGAGTCCATTAATTTTAATGAAACTGTTGCACATTCAGAAAAATTAACGGGTTTTAAAAACTATGCAGCAGCCAATCTTTTAAAATCATTTAATAATTTAGAGAATCCTGTTGAAGATGTCTTAGATTTCTATTTTCATCAATGTTCTATAGAAATGACCTGTAGTCAATTAACAAACGCTTTTTTCTTTTTATCCAATAGAGGGCATTGTTTATTAAACAAAAGTCGCCTTACAAAATCTCAAACAAAACGGATAAATGCGATTATGCTGACTTGCGGTTTTTATGATGAAGCTGGACAGTTTGCTTTTGAAGTTGGCTTACCAGGGAAAAGTGGTGTTGGAGGTGGTATTGTGGCGCTACTGCCTGAACATTTTGTTATAACAACTTGGTCGCCTGGACTTAATAAAAAAGGAAATTCCCAACTTGGTATGTTAGCTTTAGATCAGTTTACAACAAAAGCAAAATTATCAATTTTCTAGAAAATCTTCAATTTTGAAGTTTGATGTATGGGGAAGCAAGAAGATAAACACAGAATATTAGTATTAGGAGCTAGCGGTTTTTTGGGAGGTTCTATTTACAGAGAGCTCTGCTCCTATTTTAAAACATTTGGCACCTATAACATATCTAATAAATCGTTTGAAAAGAATAACCATTTTTTTCAATATAATATTGAAGAAGACGATGTTTACGAAATCTTAGAAGCTTCCAAACCAACCCTCATTATTTCTGCATTACGTGGCGATTTTTCAAAACAGGTTATTGTACATCAGCATATTGCAGAGTATGTATTTTCTAATAAAGTAAAACTCATTTTCTTATCGTCTGCAAACGTTTTTGATGCGTACAGTAAATACCCAAGTTACGAACAAGACAAAACATTGAGTAATAGCATTTATGGGCATTTTAAAATTAAAATTGAAAATATGCTTTTAAGACTGCCTAAAAAGTATGTTGTTATTTTAAGATTACCCATGGTTTTTGGACCTCAATCACCCAGGATACATGAAATAATACAATCTTTAAATGAAAAAACACCCATTGAAGTCTTCCCTAACCTAATAATGAATGTGACTACAGACACCAAAGTAACACAACAAATACATTATATAATTAACAGAAATAAATATGGCGTATTTCATATGGGAAGTAATGATTTAGTACATCACAACGATTTTATAAAAGAAATTATTGATGCTATACAACATAAAAACAAAGCTATTTTAAAAAATGTATATACTACAAACGACGATAGATATTTAGCCGTTTTACCTAAATCTAATTTGCTTCCAAAACACTTACAAATAGAAAGTCGAAAAATAATAGACGAATTAAAATATAATTGATTTTAAAAATCAAAAGCATTAAATTGTAAATCAAATAAACATCTACTTGCCATGAATAAAAAATTAAGTGAAGACGATATAGAAAAACGCTTATTACAATTTCCTGATTGGGATTATTTTGATGATGCGATTCATGGTGAATTCGAGTTCGATAATTTTAAAGATTGTTTTAGTGCCATGAGCAGAGTTGCTTTTGAATGTGAAGCCCTTAACCACCATCCCGAATGGACGAATGTTTATAATGTCCTCACGATAGCCTTATCGACACACGATGCGCAAGGTGTTACCGCTTTAGATTTCAAATTAGCAGAAGCCATAGAAAACATTGTAGAACCAGACGAATAATAATTTGTTTTTGATGGCTCGATTTTTAACTTTGCGTTAATAAAAAGAATATCACTAATAGTTCCTCAGTTTAGGAAACGAAAATATAAATAGTCAATTATGGGAAGAGCTTTTGAATTTCGAAAAGCACGTAAAATGAAACGTTGGTCTGCTATGAGTAAAGCTTTTACTCGTATTGGAAAAGATATTGTAATGGCCGTTAAAGAAGGTGGTCCAGATCCAGCTAGTAATTCGCGTTTAAGAGCAGTTATACAGAATGCAAAATCTGTTAATATGCCCAAAGATAATGTAGAACGTGCTATTAAAAAAGCAAGCGAAAAAGGTCAAGGCGATTATAAAGAAGTCATTTTTGAAGGTTATGCACCACACGGTATTGCTGTTTTAGTTGAAACAGCTACAGATAATAACACACGTACCGTTGCTAACGTACGTAGTTATTTTAATAAATGTGATGGGAGTTTAGGAACATCAGGTTCGGTAGTTTTCATGTTCGATCATACCTGTAACTTCAGAATTAATGCTGAAGGACTAGATGCTGAAGAAGTAGAATTAGAATTTATAGATTTTGGTGCAGAAGAAGTTTTTGCTGATGATGATGGTATTTTAATTTACGCGCCTTTTGAAAGTTTTGGAGCCATTCAAGCGGAACTAGAGTCTAGAGAAATTGAAATTTTATCGTCTGGTTTTGAGCGTATTCCTCAAGTCACAAAACAGATAACAGCAGAACAAGCTTTAGATGTGGAAAAGCTTTTAGAAAAGCTTGACGACGACGACGATGTGCAAAACGTGTATCACACGATGGAAGAAACTGCGGAGTAATTGCTACATTCTAAAATATTATAACAAAAAAAGAGGCTGTTTAAAAAGTCTAGATTGTTGAGTTTGTCAGGTTGAGCTTGTCGAAACCTATTATTGATTATCAGTAAGTTGATATATTTCGACAAGCTCAATATGAGTATTCATTTTACTTTTTAAACAGCCTCTTTTTGTTTACACATATATGTAATTAAACCGTTTCTAATGTTTTAGCGCGATGAATTTTTCCTGAAGCAGTTTCAATAAAATGCTTTACAAAAAAGACTTCTTTTGGTTTTTCAAATTTTTCTAAATCTTCAAATACAGCCGTTTCTATTGCTCTAGTATTGCCTTCAATTAGCATCACAACTTTTTCGCCTAAAGTATCATCTTCTTGAGATGTAATAAAAAATTGCTCTGGTATTTTATCTTGTAATTTTTCTTCAATCACTTCTGGAAAAACTTTAATTCCTCCAGTGTTTATAACATTATCAAAACGTCCTAGCCATTCAAATTCTGTTTCTGAATGTATTTTTACAATATCATTGGTCACAATTTGGCCTTCCGATAATTTAGGAGCATCAATCACTAAACAACTTCTATCATCGACAGAAAGTGTAATATCTGGCAATACTTTAAAAAAGGAATCAGAACTTGAATCATCAAAATTATTTAATTTTTTAATCGCGATGTGCGATACCGTTTCTGTCATTCCATAGGTTTCATAAACATTTGGTTTCTTGTCTTGAACAAGCGTTTTTATGTGATTTGAAACACGTCCGCCACCCACAATTACCGTTTTAATACATTTCAAATATTTTGCAAAATTTTTGAGTTGCATTGGTGTAAAGGCACAAAATTCATAATCCTTTTCATAATCAATTTGTGGAAGCGATGTTGGTTGCACCATATCCAATTCTAAGCCTAAAATAACGGCTCTTATTATCATCATTTTACCAGCTATAAAATTAGAGGGTAAACAATGTAAAACCTTCTTACCTGGTGCTAGATTAAAAAAGTCTCCAGTAGCAATAGCAGAATTCACCATCGCCTGTTTTTTAATCTTTAACATTTTGGGTTTCCCCGTAGAGCCAGAAGTTTGCACGATTACATAGTCTTTTCTATCCAACCAATCGAGTAAAAACTGTCCCAATTCTTGTTGATATGGCAATCCTTCTTTGACATAACTATAAGCAACCTCCATAAGGTCTTCGTAATTATAGTTAATATTATCTAACTTAAATTTTAAATGTACTTTGGTATAATCTGGAATCATAATATTTAATCTATAATTTTATAATCTTGTTCAGGGCCTTCTTTTACATCCCCAAATAATTTTTCGCTCCAATTATTCCATTTATATTTTTTTGAATAAATGAAAAGTAAAATTGGAAATATGACAAAAACGGGCACAAATATTTCTGCAAGCTTCATGGTTTCGGGATCGCTCATATCTTTAAAAACGGAATGGGTTTGTAAGGCTGTCCAATCTGCCGTAACCAATAATGCTGTAAATAAATTATTAGCTGCGTGAAAACCTAAAGCTAATTCTAAACCTTCATCCATGAGTGTTATAATACCTAAAAAGAAACCTGTACCTATATAATACACCATAATAATTGGGCCTAATTTATCTACTTCTGGGTTTGCAATATGTAGTAATCCAAAACCTAAAGACGTAATAATTAATGGTGCCCATTTGTTTTTTACAATAACACCAATACCTTGTATTAAATAGCCTCTAAATAAATATTCTTCAAAGCTCGTTTGTAGCGGTATCATTATTATAGCAATAACACAAAGAATTAAAAACGGCACGAGTTTAAAGTTTAAAACATAATCTTCTGGAGTTAAGTAATAATCTATAAATAAAATTCCTGAAGATAAAATGCCCCATAAAATAAATGAAAACCAAAAACGTTTCCAATCTATTTTTTTTCGACTCGTTGTAAATCGAGTTAGTGATAATTTATGCATATACTTTACCACGAGAAAAAGCGCAATTAAGCCAAAAACAAACATTAAAAGCATTAAAAACAGATTCAAATTGGGCTCTAAAATCGATAATAATTCGTTTTGAGTCAACTGATCTAATTCAGCGATATCTCCACCATTACTAAGAGTTTCAACTATAAGACCCACTAAAAAAGGAATCCCGCCAATAACTTGCCATGCAATTAAGACAATTACTAATCCTATTAAATAACGCCACCAATCATGTAATCCTTTAAACGCCTGTGCTATATACATATATCTATAAATTTATTGTCCATGATTTTAAACTATCGTATTGTAAAGTACCGTTTTCAACCCGTAATGGCGAAGCGAAATTATTAGTAAACAAACCACCAGTTCCTAAGCCTTGCGGTAATTTACTTTGCTTATTATACGTGTATTGTGCAATAGCATTTAATCCCACATTGCTTTCTAAAGCGCTGGTAATCCACCATCCTATATTTTGTTTTTCTGCAATTTCAATCCAATCGTTACTCCCCTTAAAACCACCTATTAGTGTTGGTTTTAAAATAATGTATTGCGGATTTATAGTTTGTAGCAATTCCTGCTTTTTTGTTACTGAAAAAACACCAATTAATTCTTCATCTAAGGCTATTGGTAATGGTGTGTTTTCACATAAATTAGTCATTGCTTCTATTTGCCCTTGTTTAATGGGTTGTTCGATAGAATGCAAATCGTAATCTGATAATATTTTTAATTTATCTAACGCTTCCGCGGACGAAAAAGCACCGTTAGCATCAACTCTTAATTCTATATCTTTTGAAGTAAATTCTTTTCTGATGGATTTTAAAAGTTCTATTTCAGCTTGAAAATCAATAGCTCCAATTTTCATTTTTATACATTGGAAACCGGCTTCTATTTTATCTTTTATTTGCTGATTCATAAATCCTTTGGTTCCCATCCAAATTAAACCATTAATAGTAATTGAATCTTCACTTTGTGTAAATTTTGATGGAAACAATTCGAAGGCATCTTTACTTTTTAATGACATAAACGCCATTTCTAACCCGAACTGAATACTAGGGAATTCGATCAATTCGTTTAATAAATAATTTAAACCTAAATCAATATTTTGAGTTACCCAACTTAATTTGTCTTCGTAATCTATTCTATCATCTATAGAAAGCCCTTTAAACATCCCACATTCACCGATTCCCTGTTTTCCATTATCATTTAAAAGAAGAAACCAAGTCGCTTTCGTTTTTAAAATACCACGTGATGTACCACTGGCTTGTTTAAATTCTAGAATGTGTTTTTTAAACGAAGCCTTCATCATTTTTATAACTCAATATAATCACCAATATTTAAAAGCATAAGGTCTTTATTCTTATCAAAGAATTTTCGTTTTGCGGCTTCGTGGTCTATTTCAATATAACCAAATGTATCAAAATGATACCCTAAAACTTTATCGCACGCAATAAAATCGCTAGCCAATATCGCATCATCTATTCCCATGGTAAAATTATCGCCAATAGGTAAAATAGCTAAATCTAATTTTGTTTGAAGCGGGATTAACTTCATATCGAAAGTTAAAGCAGTATCGCCTGCAATGTATATATTTTTATGTTCACCTTCTATCACAAAACCACCAGGTTGTCCGCCGTAGCTTCCATCTGGAAAAGAAGAGGTATGAATCGCATTGACATATTTTACAGAACCAAAGTCAAAATCCCATTTACCACCATGATTCATGGGATGTCCCTCAAAACCAAGATTACCAAAATGTGTAACAATTTCGTAGTTAGAAACAATTACAGCTTGTGTTCGTTTTGCAATGGCTTCAACATCTAAAATATGATCTTGATGTGCATGTGTTAATAGAATATAATCTGCTTTAAGCGTGTTTATATCTATATGTGATGCATTGGGATTACCAGTAATAAACGGATCGACTAAAATATGAATATCATCAATTTGAATTCCTAAACTAGCATGACCATAAAACGTGATTTTCATATCTTTAATTTATTAAGTAAAATATTAAAATTATTCTAATATTAAAAACTGTTTTTTACCACCTCCAACTTTACTTATTGTTATAAAACGCTCGTCATCGTAAACACCATAAAACGGTGTGTAAAATGTATTTCCTTTATTGTCTTGAATTTTATCGTAAGACACGTCTCCACCTTCATTAAAAACAATGTCGTATAACGCTGTAGATTCTAAAAAGCCTTTAGAAACTTTAACACGGCCATCTTCTTTTTCGTTTAGATTCTTTCCTGAATTTAAAATGACATGCAATTGACCTTCTTTTAAAAACGCACTGTATGATGGCACTAACGAGCGTTTAAAAATACTTCTTCCCCATTCTAATTGACCTTCTGCATTAATTTTTTTGACAAGTACATTATTATAGTGGGGTACCGATTGCGTGTAACTTCCTCCTCCCATGCCATTATAGACATAAACTTGTGTTACAAAAAACTCTTCTGCCAATAAGTATGTATTACCTTTATCGTCTTCTAAAACATAATCAACATAATAATTAGACAACTCCTCAGCTACATCTTTCTTCTTTTTGGCTTTATTTTCGGTATATAAATCTTTATAAACAGTTTCTGGTAATTTAAAAGCATTTTGCTTAGTAATTGTCATGGAATCGGTAGCAACATCAAAGATTAAAGATCCTTTAATTCTGCCCGCTCTTTTGTCTGAATAAAACCCAATTAAACGAATTTTATTTTTAACGTTCGAAATTATTAAAGAACTAATATGCTCCTCTTTACTAAATTCTATATTTATCACTTGATTACCTAATTCTGTAATTTTATTGAGAACAAAATCATAATTAGCCTTTCCTCCTTTTTTTTCTGATCGTCCTTCTAAAAACACTTTTCCTAAAGCATACACATTCGCATCATCATCTATAGATAAATCGTTTGCTTCATAGAATTTTTCTGTGTTTTCTTGAAATGTTTGTTTAAATACCAAATTTAATGTTTCAGAATTATAAACACGAACCGTATAAGAATTTGAATGCTTTTTTATATCATCTGTAGACACCACAAAATAGGACCCATTAGGCGACATTGCAAAGCCTGTTTCTCGCTTATTACTTCCAGAAAACAGACGTTGATTTTTTTCTACATCTGTTTTAAATAATTTTGTTCTTTTGTGCGAACCGTCATTTATATTAAATTCATGGCAATATATAACGCGTTCTTTTTTTGACGGAGATAATACCGTAAATACTTTTATAGTATTTTTAAAAATTAACTCACCACAAAAGTCTTCATCCAAATTGGTTTCTATTAAACTATTTTTTATTCTATCTAAAGATTCATTAAAGACATCGAAAAGCAAATGTATTTTGCTATATCTAACAACTCCTGTTAAACCAAGCGGGGATGTATGCATGGAAAGTACATCACCAGATTTTACTTTATCTTTAAATTCCGGACTCTCTAACACCTTTAATTTAGTTGTGTTTTGAGCGAATGTCATTGAAGTAACCAATAGTAAAAAGCAAATAATGTTCTTCATGTAATAATTATTAATTGAATTCTAAAATATAGCCAACTCCCATAAGTACTGCTAAAGCAAATGTGGTTAATGCTAATTTCTTTAATTCTGGATTTAATGCTCTAGGTTCCGTGTTTTTTGAAACTTTTTTAAGATGAATCACTATAGGAATATAAGTTATAAAATATATAAAATTATAGGGTGATGTATAATATAGTATACCGAATAACAGAGATAACACCATGGCTGATCCTATTAAAAAATAATGATACAACTTAACTTTCTCTACTCCTAGTTTAACCGCAAGCGTTATTTTATTTGATTTTTCATCAGAATTTATATCTCGCATATTATTGAGATTAAGTACAGCAGCACTTAAAAACCCGATAGTACAAGCTGGCAAAAAAACAATATGATCAATGGTTTTAGCATATAAAACATAACAACCTATAACACTAACTAACCCGAAAAAGATAAACACAAACACATCGCCTAACGCTCTATAACCATAAGCCTTTTCGCCAACAGTATAACGTATGGCTGCAACTACAGACGCAATCCCTAATAAAAAGAAAGCTAATGTTAGTCCAAAATGTTTAACGCCAAAGGCCGAAAAAATAAGCATAAAAGCAAAACCAATACAAACTAATATATTGATTTTAATGGCTTGAAACATCTCTTCTGGTGTTATTTTCCCCGTCTGAATAGCACGATCTGGACCAATTCTATCGTCGTTATCTGTGCCTTTAATGCCATCGCCATAATCGTTAGCCAAATTAGAAAGTACTTGCAAACTTAGTGTTGTTAAAATGGCAAGGATGAAAATACGCCACTCGAAAACACCATTGAATTCTGCAAAACAAGATGCTATGATGATGCCCGATACAGATAAGGGTAATGTACGTAAACGCATTGTTGACACCCAAAGAGAAACTTTTTTAATCATGGAATCCATTTTTTATCAAAGTTAGGCTTACGTTTTTCAAGAAAGGCATCTCGACCTTCTTTAGCCTCTTCTGTCATATAAGCAAGCCTGGTTGCTTCTCCTGCAAAGACTTGTTGTCCAACCATACCATCATCAGTTAAATTCATAGCGAACTTAAGCATTTTTATAGATGTTGGTGATTTTCCTAAAATTTCTTGTGCCCACTCGTAAGCAGTATCTTCCAATTCATCATGAGGAACTACTGCGTTAACCATTCCCATATCATAAGCTTCCTGAGCACTATAGTTTCTTCCTAAGAAAAATATTTCCCTGGCTCTTTTTTGCCCCACCATTTTTGCTAAATATGCAGAACCATATCCACCATCAAAACTAGTAACATCGGCATCTGTTTGCTTAAAAATAGCATGCTCTTTACTGGCTAAAGTTAAATCGCAAATAACATGTAAGCTATGACCTCCACCTACAGCCCATCCAGGCACTACTGCTATAACTGCTTTTGGCATAAATCTTATCAGTCGTTGAACTTCTAAAATATTTAAACGATGATACCCATCTTCACCAACATAGCCTTGATGTCCTCTTGCTTTTTGATCGCCTCCACTGCAAAACGAGTATACACCGTCTTTTGTAGAAGGGCCTTCGGCCGATAATAAAACAACACCTATATTTACATCTTCATTTGCATCGTAAAAAGCATCGTATAATTCACTCGTTGTTTTTGGTCTAAACGCATTTCTGACATCTGGTCTATTAAATGCAATACGAGCAACACCATTACTCTTTTTATAAGTAATGTCTTGATATTCTTTAACTGTTTTCCAATCGGCTTGCTCCATGGTATATTATTTTAGTCAAAAATAAATTTTATTTCATAAAATCGACTACTTCCTTCTAAAATAAATAAGATATAATTTCAGTTTTGCTTTTAAAGTTTTTAACTCTTATTAAAATAATGACGTCAAAATAGATAGTCTTGATAAAAACACCCTTATAAAATTACTAAATAGCCAATATTTTAAGAGTATTTTTATCATTATATGAAAACAAAATATACTTACTACTAAGTATTGTTTCGTAGTCTTTTATTTGTTAAATTTGCCTTAATCATAGATATAATCGGTAAAACTTGCATTTCATCGTAAAATTATATATCTTTAACGAATAAATATCCCCATTTGCCTATGTTATTAACAATTACACTTATAATTACATCTTTAGTACTTATTAATTTAGTTTTATTAAAATTTAGCACAAATAAGGTTATTAAAACTAAAAACAAGCCTAAAAAGCCTGTAATTTTACATCCTCAAGTTACATATAACAATGAAGATGCAAGCTTAGCTCCTACTGGAAGCTAATTAAAAGAGAATCAAACACATTTTTAAAACTACCAATTTATTGGTGGTACATTGTTATGATTTAACGTTACATTTGTTTCACTAAAACATGTGTTACCAAACCAATATCCTCTATTAGCACTAAGAGGAGATGGATGCCCCGTTTTTAATACAACATGTTTAGCAGTATCTATCAATTTTTCTTTTTTCTTGGCATAACCACCCCAAAGCAAAAAAACAATTTGCTCTTTTTCTTTACTAATTGTTTTTATAATAGTATCAGTAAATAGTTCCCATCCTTTTTTTTGATGACTTCCTGCATCTCCTTTTCGAACCGTTAAAGTAGCATTTAATAATAAGACACCTTGTTTAGCCCAACGTAATAAGTTACCATTTTCGGGATAATCGATATTTAGATCATTTTGAATTTCTTTAAAAATATTAATTAATGATGGTGGGTGCTTTATACCATCATTCACGGAAAAGCAAAGTCCGTTCGCTTGTCCTTCTCCATGATACGGATCTTGACCTATAATGACCACTTTAACGTCATTAAAATGACAATGATTAAAAGCATTAAATACGTCGTTCAATTTAGGGTAACAGGTGTTGGTTTTATATTCGTTCTCAACAAAACGCATTAATTCTTTATAATAGTCTTTTTCAAACTCATCTTTTAAGCCTATTTTCCAGCTTTTATGTAAATCCAACATAAATTAATTGTTTTCAATTTCGAAACTAAAATTAATACTATCTTTAGTCATATAAAAACTTATTTAATTTGAAAAAAATAAAGTTCCCAACCGCACAAACCATTTTATTAATAATTGCTGGCTTAGTTGCTATTTTAACTTGGATTATTCCATCAGGAAATTTTGATTCTTTATCTTATAATAAAACCGAAAACACTTTTACCGCTAGTAGTTTAGATAATACTAAAACCTATCCTGCAACACAGGAAACTTTAGATAAGTTGAATATTAAGATTCCTATTGACAAATTTACCAACGGAGGTATCTGGAAACCCATCGGTATTCCAAACACGTATAAAATTGTAGAATCTAAACCTCAGGGTGTTTTTGAGTTTATAAAATCTCCTATTAAAGGCATCATTGAAGCTGCCGACATTATTTTTCTTGTTTTAATTATTGGCGGACTTATTGGTATTATAAACCACACAGGTGCTTTTGATGCTGGTATTTCTTGGTTAGCAAAAACATTAAAAGGTTATGAGTTTGTATTAATTATAATTGTCACAATAGCTATTGCTATAGGGGGCACTACATTTGGTTTAGCTGAAGAAACCATTGCATTCTACCCTATTTTAATCCCCGTGTTTCTGGCAGCTAAGTATGATGCTATGGTCGCTTTAGCTTGTATTTATTTAGGGTCTTCTATTGGAACGATGTGTTCTACAACTAATCCTTTTAGTGCGATAATTGCATCTGATGCAGCAGGAATTAATTGGACAACGGGATTAACGGGACGTTTTATAATGTTGATTTTAGGGACCCTTATTTGTATTGTTTACATACTTGTTTATGCACAACGTGTTAAAAAGGATGCCAGCAAATCTATAATTTATGACCAGAAAGAAGCTATTGAAAAACTTTTTGGAAAATCGACCGATACCCCTCTAAAACTAACAAGCCGTTTACGATTAATTTTAATCGTATTCGTATTATGCTTTGCAATAATGATTTATGGGGTTTCTAATTTAGAATGGTGGTTTGTAGAAATGACTTCTGTCTTTTTTGTTGGCGCTATTTTGATTGGTTTTTTAGCCAAAATTGAAGAATTTAAGTTTGTTGATGTTTTTGTTAAAGGTGCGGGCGAATTACTTGGTGTTGCCATTATTATTGGTATAGCACGTGGTGTTACAGTCCTTATGGCGGACGGACAAATAAGCGATACGATGCTTTATTACGCCAGTAATATTACAAATGGAATGAATAAAGGGCTTTTCGCTAATGCCATGCTTTTTATTTATGGCGGACTCTCATTTTTTATTCCATCGTCTTCTGGAATGGCGGTTTTAACCATGCCCATTATGTCGCCATTAGCTGATGGTGTAGGTGTTGGTAGAGAAGTTGTTGTAAACGCTTATCAATACGGTATGGGATTATTTGCTTTTATTAATCCGACAGGATTAATTTTAGCTTCATTAGCTATTGTAAAAGTAGGGTATAATAAATGGTTGAAATTTGTTATGCCATTAGTCATCATCTTAACAGTATTTACAATGATAATGTTGACCGCTCAGGTTTACTTTTAATAAAATAAAGCACGAAGCAATCTGTTAATATAATAACGAAAAGCATCAACTACCCCTCAATTAAACAGTAAAGTTTCAATTGGAAAGATTACGTCATCGTGAATAAACGCCTCGTAGTGACGTGTCATATTTGGTTTTTCAAAAAAGAACAATAAGATAAACGACTAACCTCTCAAAACATCAAACATCTGCGTCATTGAGAGGCACGAAGCAATCTGTCTATGTAGTGACGAAAACACAAACTAACCGCTTGAGATTTTTTTTGTCTCAGGTCCCAACCTGACAAACTCAAAAATATAGACTTTTTAGACAGCCTTCTCTAATAAATCAAATTTGTTACTAAAATCTAAAATTGAACAAAAAAAGATGAATTAAATCGCTCCTCACTTAAAAAAAGGGAGGTGGATTTCGATTGAAGATCGAAATTCGTAGGGTTCTATCAAGACCTGACAGGTCTAAAAAATCAATTTAAAATTCGATACAAAAGTTCTTTTAGTAAATCGCCTTGTGGCACAGCATTAGAGCCAACACCTTTGCTTTTCACATCGAATTCTCTTAGTAAAGCAATAACAGCGCTCACTTTTCGCATCGGGAAGTTTCTTGCTGCAACAACATAATCATTCACAAAATAAGGATTCACTCTTAAAGCAGAAGCGACACTTCGTGGCGACTTATCACTCAATCCATGAAAATGTAATAACTGAGAAAAATAACTAAATAATAAAGATACCGTCATAACCATAGGATTATCCTTTGGGTTCTCAGCAAAATAATTTACAATTTGGTGGGCTTTAATCACATTACGTTCGCCAATAGCTTTACGTAATTCGAAGTTATTATAGTCTTTACTAATACCTATATTCTCTTCAATAAGCTCTGGTGTAATTTGGCTTCCTTTTGGTAAAATGATTTGAAGTTTTTCAATTTCATTATTGATTTTACTCAAATCAGTTCCTAAAAACTCCACTAACATTTGTGCCGCTTTTGGTGAAATGGTATAATCTTTAGGTGCTAAAACACGGCGAATCCAATCGGAAACTTGGTTTTCATAAAGTTTTTTACTTTCGTAAACGACTCCTATTTTTTTAATGGCTTTATAAAGCGCTTTTCGTTTATCAAGCTTTTTGTACTTATAATTAACAACCAATACTGTTGTTGGTTGTGGATTGTTGGCGTAACTCACTAACTTTTCAATAGTTCTAGAAAGATCTTGAGCTTCTTTTATAATAATTACTTGTCGCTCTGCCATCATAGGATATCGTTTGGCATGCCCTGCAATATCTTCTATAGTAACATCGCGACCATATAAAGCCATTTGGTTAAATCCTTTTTCTTCTTCGGCAAGTACATTGCTTTCAATAAAATCAGAAATCTTATCTATATAATAAGGCTCCTCACCCATTAAAAAATAAATGGGTTTTAATTGTCCGTTTTTTATATCGGTAACTAATTGTTTGACTTCGTCCAAAAGCTATAAGTTTTCAAAATAACAATCTCCAAATTCAAAATAACAGGAATTTGGCAGTTGATTATTGTGAGTTATCATTTTGTGGTTTAACTTTGAAAAAAACTAATAAAGCACATTGCAAGCACTTAACTTTCCAAAGTTTTCATTTCGATTCAAAAATAGCGAAAATAAAATTTCTATTTTCGATGTCATACGTAAAAAGTTTGTGATTTTACAACCCGAAGAATGGGTACGTCAACATTGTGTTCATTATTTAATGGAAATTAAAGAGTATCCTATTTCATTAATAAATGTTGAAAAAGAATTAACTATAAACGATTTAAAAAAGCGATACGATATTGTGGTCTTCAATCCAGACGGAAGCATTTTTATTATGGTTGAGTGTAAAGCTGATAAAATTAAAATAGATCAAACCACATTCGATCAAATTGCACGTTACAACTTAGCACTAAATGCACAATATTTAATGGTTACAAACGGATTAAATCATTATTATTGCCAAATGGATTTTAAAAACGCATGTTATAATTTTTTAAAAGATATTCCAAAATATAATGAGCAATCACAGGATTCAGTAAAAAAATCAACATCAAAAAAATAAAGATTCAAATTTGAAATTAGCAATCGTCATATTAAATTGGAATGGTAAAAAACTTTTAGAACAGTTTTTGCCGTCCGTTGTTCAGTATTCTAACGAAGCAACCATTTATGTGGCAGACAATGCTTCTACAGACGATTCTGTTAATTTCATTTCCCAAACGTATCCATCAATAAAAATAATTCAAAATAAAGTAAACGGTGGTTATGCCAAAGGTTATAATGATGCGTTACAGCATATTGACGCTGATGTATTTTGCTTATTAAATAGCGATGTAGAAGTTACCGAAAACTGGTTAACTCCTATAATTGAAACTTTTAAAGGTGAAAGTAATACCGCTATCATTCAACCCAAACTTTTAGATTTTAAAAACAAAGATATGTTCGAATATGCTGGAGCTGCTGGTGGTTTTATTGATAAATACGGCTATCCATATTGTAGAGGACGCATTTTTGATACTATAGAAAAAGACACCAATCAATATGATGATGCCACAGAAATATTTTGGGCATCTGGCGCTTGTTTATTTATAAGAAGTAACGTTTATAAACAATTAAACGGTTTAGACGAATTATTTTTTGCTCACATGGAAGAAATAGATTTGTGTTGGCGAGCAAAAAACTCAGGTTACAGCATAAAATACATTGGGAATTCAACCGTATATCATGTTGGAGGCGCAACACTTAAAGCTACAAACCCTAAAAAAACGTTTTTAAATTTCAGGAATAGTCTGTTTGCTATCACCAAAAACGCAAAAGGAAATATATTGGGAATCCTTTTTATACGCTTAATTTTAGATGGTATCGCTGGAATTAAATTCTTGTTCGAACTAAAATTCAAACATGCCTTTGCAATTACAAAAGCACATTTCAGCTATTATCGTTATTTAAGCACCATGCTAAAGCAGCGTAAAAACATAAAAACACGTATAAAACATTACCAAAGGAAATCTATTGTCTTTGATTACTTTATAAAGAAAAATAAAAAATTCATTAATTTATAAATACTTTGCAAAAATTTTGTTAACAGTTACGCATTCAACGTATTTTTGTATACTTTTGATGTTATTATATTTAGAAAAATAATCCATATTTCAAATCATGAAAAGAATTTTATTACTTAGCGCAGCATCATTGTTATTGTTAGGGTCTTGTGTTCCTAAAAAACAATTTTTAGACCTAGAACAAAAACAGCAAGAAACTCAAGATTTATTAAACTCTGCAACTGTTAAATTAAACTCTTGTTTAGAAGAGAAAGCTTCTGTAACAGCAAAAGCATCTGCTTTAGAAGATAGAATCGTAGATTTAAAAAACAGCAACGATAACTTAACAATTCTTTCTACAAAAGGAGCTACTAATGTTGAGAAAACGTTAGAGAGTATTAAAGAGAAAGAATTAAAAATAACACGTTTACAAGATGCACTTACTCAAAAAGACAGTGTCACTTTAGCATTGGTAACTAGCTTAAAAAGAGAAGTTGGTATTAACGATCCAGATATCGAAGTTAATGTAGAAAAAGGTGTTGTATTTATTTCTATTGCAGATAAATTATTATTCCAAAGTGGTAGCTATAATGTCACAACAAAAGCAAAAGGCGTACTTGCAAAAGTTGCTAAGGTTGTAAATAGCAAACCAAATTTTGAATGTATGATTGAAGGTCACACAGATAGTAAAACATATTCTAAAGGTGTCCTTTTAGACAACTGGGATTTAAGTGTGAAACGTTCAACATCAATCATCCGTGTATTACAAGAATTGGGTGTTAATCCTGGACAGTTAATCGCTGCTGGTCGTAGTTCTTATGTACCTTTAGTAGATAATGATACTGCAGAAAACAGAGCAACAAACAGACGTACACGTGTTGTTGTACTTCCAAAAATTGATCAGTTTTATGAAATGATCGAAAAAGAAATGAAAAATTTAGAAGCTGGAGGGAACTAATTCGCTTTAAAATATATTTAAGAAAGCCCAATCGAAAGATTGGGCTTTTTTTGTGTTATTTGTTCGTCAACACCTGCACTTCCTTTGTTGGCTTTTACCTTTTTTATAAGCCTGCCAAACCTCCGTACCATACTTCGTAGTTTTTGACTGGATGTTCGTAACTTCTCGACACCTCACCGGTGGTTTACTTTCGTTCATCTCCTTTATCCATACCTGCTAATCTCTTGGATTAGATTCTCCTAAACGCTCAATACCATAACCATTAATACAGTACCTTTAGGTGGTTTAAAGCCATCACCTGTACAACGACTTTGGTGGGCCGTTTTTCTATAAAAAAAAAGATTCCTCCATTTTATTTACAGCATGCAATTGATAATTGTTGCCGTCTATTGCTTCTCGGCACACTATGGTTTAGTTGCGTGTTTAAGCAACTAATTTAGTAAACAAAAACGAACCAGAGGAAATTCCTTCGGAATTTCCAAGTAGGCGAGAACCTAGCAATGAATTATATACCTTGTTGGCAGTAGTTATTTTATGGTAATTCGTAATTTTTAAAGAAGCTCCACATTAAAGAACTAGCATTAAAATGGTTTGTTATTTCTAAATTTGGCAAAGCTTGTCCTCCAGGCCATGTATGCCCCCCATCTTGACTTACATAGAGTTCTATTTGTACGTTATTCTCACAATCTGAGTATTTGAAAAAATCATACGTATTTAAATCATTAAATATGGTTTGTTTAATTAAATCGCAATTATAATCATTAGCAATTAACAGCAGAGTAGAATCAATTGAAGGAAACTCAAAGTTAATATTCGGTGAGGAAGAAAATCCGCCATTATAGGGTGCATTTAAGTCTTGGTATGAGTGAAAATGTATAATGGGTACTTTTCTTATAGGGTTAAATGGGAAATCTTGAAGTACTCCAGCAACTGATGATACTGCAGCAAATTTATCAGGATATCGGTTAGCTAATTTATATGCAAATTGACCTCCATTGGAAAAACCTGTTGCATAAACTTTTTTACGATTGATTGATATTTCAAGCTTTAATTTTTCAAGTAATGAATTTATAAAACCTACATCATCAGTTGCTAGTGTTGTAGCTGAAGGACAACAATCTCCAGCATTCCAAGTTCTAAATCCGAGTATTTTAAAGCCTTCAGGATAAACAACAATAAAGTTTTCAGAATCAGAAAGTTCGGATAACTGAGATTGAAATTCAATTCCTTCATAACCTAATTGTCCACCTCCGTGCATTGCAAAAATTAAAGGGTAGGAAATCGAAGGATTATAACTTGCAGGTAAATGAACAAAATAAGTTCGTTCTAATCCGTCACTAACAATTGATTCATAATATTCCAATTCAATCGTTTGATTATCGTCTTGTTTGTTACAAGCGATTAATGTTGTAAATATAAATAGATATATGATTTTTGTCATTTCGTTTTAATTACTTCCAACATCCAGCGGCTATGAGTTGTTTTGTGTGGAAAGATATTGGAAATATCTTGTAGCTCAAAATAACTTATAGTTGTAGTTCTTATTAATGCTTCGCCATAGCGAAGGCCTAATGAGGACTACGGCGTAGCCGCCGGATGCTCAAAATTAATGCGTAGCGCAGCGGAGCATTAATTTGAACGTTTATGTATAAGAATAGTGCGGCTTAGTGTGCGAGTAATTTCCGCAAGAAATTCAGACGTAACAAAAGTGCACTAACTCTCGATTAAACACCTAATTTAGCATTATTTTTATACATTGTTGTGGTTAGTTTTTTTCAGTTATTGGAATTCCATAAGGATCATTTTCAGATGTTGATTTTGAGTAAGATTTTTGTTTTTTTAAATCCATAATCAAAAAATCAATTCCGTTTAGTTTTATGCTTATTTCATTTCCGTTCCAAACAATTTCTATGTCCTTACTTTCAATTTCTCGTTGGATAGAGAATTCATTCGAATACCTTTTCATTAATGGCGCAGGAATAGCGTTATTGATATAGTCTTTTATTTCTTTTACTAGACTCAACAAGAGTTCCACGAGAACATATAAATCCGTCAAATTCAATTCCGATGCTTTCCTCCGAATGTTTCAAGACATAAGCCCAAACAGAATATTCATCTCCTTCGACAATTACCTCTCGATTTTGTTCATTTTAGACTTCTTGATTTGTTTTACCATAAATGTGGTTTTGCAAAATAAAGCCAACTACACCATAAAGTCAAAAAGCAACTAAATAAAAGTCCGATTATGAAGAATAACATTCGACACCTTTTAATTCCGATTTTATTTTTCAGATAACTCGTTATATAATAACTTTTATTACTCATATCCCTTAATTAAAACAAGATATAACAACTTTTTTATTAACGTTGTCCTGTAAAGATAATTAATATAAAATTTTTAGCTTTTTTTATAATATTCGTCATTGCGAGGCACGAAGCAATCTGTCTTTTTATTAACGAAAAACATAAATTTAAATCTTAATTAGGCTGTAAATTTCAATTGAAGAAATTACTTCGTCGTAATAAACGATTGTAATGACGGTTCTATTTGGTACTAATAAACTAGGTATTAAAAAATCTCCAAATCCCCTTTACCTTTTCTTAAAACCACAGGTTCACCATCCGATAAATCAATAATAGTAGACCCTTCATTGCCTCCATAACCGCCATTGATAACTAAATCTACAAGATTGTCCCATTTTTCTAATATAAGTTCGGGGTCTGTAGTGTATTCTAAGACTTCATCTTCATCGTGTATCGATGTCGAAATGATAGGATTACCAAGAGCTTTCACTATATCAATGGCAATATTATTGTCGGGCACACGAATACCAACCGTTTTCTTTTTCTTAAACGGATTTGGCAATGTTTTAGCGCCAGGTAATATAAACGTATACGCACCAGGAAGTGCTCGTTTTAAAATTTTAAAAGTAGTCGTATCAATCTGTTTAACATAGTCACTTAAATTACTTAAATCATGACAAACAAACGAAAAATTAGCTTTTTCTAGTTTTACGCCTTTAATTTTAGCAATGCGTTCTAAGGCTTTTATATTTGTAATATCGCAGCCTAAACCATAAACAGTATCGGTCGGGTAAATAATTAGCCCTCCTTTTTTAAGTATAGCCACTACCCTTTCAATATCCTTCGGATTTGGGTTTTCTTCATACAATCGTATATATTCAGCCATAATAAATAGGTTACTTTAACATTACAAAGTAACTACATTTTTTACGAAAGGTACAACACTCTCGTTTTTAAGCATATTTATCCTATTAACTTTGTAGAAACAAAAAAACTCAAGATTGAATTCAATCCTGAGTTTTTTAACTGATACTGTTTTTGATATAGTATTCTCGATTAAAATCATTGACCTATCGCATACCTCCTCCACCTGGAGGTCCTCCGCCTTGTCTTCCGCCACCGCCAGACATACCACTACTCCTATCATTTTGCTCTGATTGTTCTTCTGGTTTTAAATCGTCTTTTACCTTTTGCTGATATTTAAGCCATTTCTCATATTTTTTCTCATCTAAAAGAGATTCTAGTTTTTTATTTAGTTTCTTCTCTGCCATTCTTACGCCTATACGTGCCGGGTTTAATTTCTGCTCAACCAATTCTTTGGTATTTGCCATGGAATCTTTAGAATCACTATTTCTGTCTTCTCTATCCATATTTCCACCTCGTTCATTACTCTGACCTTGACCACGATTATTAGATCTAGACTTCATCATTGCATTGACATACACATTTAAAGTGTCGAAATTATCTTTATTTAAAAGTGCTATTTCGTTAATTTTATTGTTGTAATTAATAATAGCTCTACGCACTTTTAGTTGAAGTTCCTTATTTTTCTTTTTAAATTTTAGTTTTTTAAGCGCTTCAACATCATCATAATTAAAAATACCTGCTATTTCTGAAGCATTAAACTCACGCATTTCGGGCCGTTCTCTTTGTTGACCACCTTGCATACCACCGCCTTGGCGTTGACCACCTCCGCCTCTTTGCCCACCGCCACCGGGTTGTGCAGACATAAAATTAAAACTTATAACACTAAATAATACTAAAAGGGTTCTCATAAAATTTGTTTTTCTGGTTACTCAGTTTTTTAGATGCTAATTTGATGAAAAACTTTCGGTGTAAAGAAAATATTAACATATATCTTGTGTTTTTTGTAAGTGATTTGTTAATTCGAATGAATTTTAATTATTTTTTTGAGTCAGATTAGTATTTTGACAAGCTTAATAGAACTATCAAAAATAAAATATCTTATTTCAAAACCTGTTCTCGGTACATCTCGATGAAAAATCGGGACACTCGAACTGACATTTAGTTGACAGACTTAAAGTCTGCCTCGTGAAATTCGAAAAACAGAATTAATGAGTGAAAATTAATTCGTGAATTAGTGGCTAAAAAATTTCAGAAACTAAAACGAGATGCACTAAATTACATAGCTTTAACTACGTTTGAGACCAATAAATCAAAAGGCATAACGAGTTAGTATATCTTAAAAGAAGCCTTGTTTTACAAAAAGGACTAATTTAGACTCCCATATTAAGGGGAGTAATCTTCGATAAGACTCAAGACAGGTTTTATATTTTTTAAAACTTAATTAGCACAGAACTATATTTTAACAGATTGCCACGTCGTACCTCCTCAATGACATTTTAAAAAGCGCCTCATAAACGGTCTTGTGGGTTCCTGCCTGCGCAGGAATGACAAAAAACACAGTCCTTTGACTTCACTCAAAATGGGCTATTAGCCTATCCCTTTTTGGGGTAACGCCAAAAACGTATTTTAACCGATAACGTCTAGCTTAGCAAAACGAAGTAATAATTTTTTGGTACCGCCGTGTTGAAATTTAATTTCCGCTTTCGTGTCAGCACCTACACCTTCTATTTTAAGCACTTCTCCTGTACCAAACCTAAGATGTTTAACAATGTTGCCAACAACGAGTTTATCATCAAACAGGTTGGTATTACCAACTGTGCTTGAAACTGGTTTTAAGTTTTTAGGTGTCGTTGCTTGAAACTTTTCAGGTTCTTTTTTAGATTTAAAATCTTTCTTTAACACCGCTTGCTTGGCAGGCTTAAACCTTATTTTATTAGGGGATGCTTTTTTACTTGTTGCTGATGGTGTGTCTCCAAAAATATCGGCACTTAACATCGGATTGAAACGCAAGTCTTCGATTGGTGTTGTGATTTCTAAATATTGCTCGTCAATTTCTTGAATAAAACGACTAGGCTCTGAATCTACCAATTTACCCCAACGGTAACGTGAGAGCGCATAAGTTAAATAGGCTTGTTTTTCTGCTCGTGTTACTGCAACGTAAAAAAGACGACGCTCCTCCTCTAGCTCGCTTCTCGTATTCATACTCATGGCACTTGGAAACAAATCTTCTTCTAAACCAACAACAAATACATTTGAGAATTCTAACCCTTTTGCAAGGTGAATGGTCATTAATGCGACATGATCTGGATCCCCTTTATCGGCATCAGCATCGGTTGCTAGAGCAACATCTTCTAAAAACTCAGCTAAAGAACCTGTAGTGTCTGCAATTTCTTTTTGACCTTCCACAAAATCTTTCATACCGTTAAGAAGTTCTTCAATATTTTCCATTCTGGTAACCCCTTCTGGCGTACCGTCTTTATTGAATTCCTTAATAATACCTGTCGTTCTTGTCACATGCTCAGCCAATTCAAAAACATCGGCCGTTTGATTAAGCACTTGAAAACTTTCTACTAATGTTACAAAGTTTTGAAGTTTCGTTTTCGTACCCGCATTAACTTTAACATTGGTTTTATCAATGTTTTTCATCACTTCAAAAATGGTGCGATTATAACCATTAGCAGAAACAATAAGTTTATCGATTGTGGTTTGCCCTATGCCTCGTGGTGGGAAATTTATAACACGTTTTAAAGCCTCTTCGTCTGCAGGGTTTATTACCAAACGTAAATATCCTAAAACATCTTTTATTTCTTTACGTTGATAAAAAGATGTACCCCCATAAATTCTATAGGGAATATCACGTTTACGTAACGCATCCTCTATGGAACGCGATTGCGCATTGGTTCTATATAAAATGGCAAAATCACTATTAAGAAGTTGATTATTCATCTTTTCTTCAAAAATAGTACTGGCCACAAAACGCCCCTCATCACTATCAGTTAACGAGCGGTTTACTTTTATTTTTGCGCCTTCATCATTGGCTGTCCAAACCACTTTATCAAGTTTGGTCTGGTTTTTATCAATAATAGAATTGGCTGCATTTACAATGTTTTTTGTAGAACGGTAATTCTGTTCTAATCGAAACACTTTGACATCATCATAATCCTTTTGAAAATTTAAAATATTATTGATGTTTGCACCACGGAACGCATAAATACTCTGTGCATCATCTCCAACGACACATATATTTTGAAATTTATCTGATAACGCTCTAACAATTAAATATTGTGAGTGATTTGTATCTTGATACTCATCTACCAAAATGTATTTAAAACGGTTTTGATATTTCATTAAAACCTCTGGAAAACGAGTCAACAATTCGTTGGTTTTTAATAATAAATCATCAAAATCCATCGCACCCGCTTTAAAACAACGATCGACATATTCCTTATAAATATCCCCCATTCGTGGGCGTCTCGCCATTGTATCGGCTTCCTTTAATTCAGGATTTTGAAAATAAGCACGAACGGTAATTAAACTGTTTTTATATGATGATATCCTTCCTAATACTTGCTTGTATTTATAAATGTCTTTATCAAGATTCATTTCTTTGATAATAGACGCTATTAATCGTCCAGAATCTTGAGAATCGTATATGGTGAAATTACTTGGATATCCCAATCGGTCGGCTTCGATACGTAAAATTTTAGCGAAAACCGAGTGAAATGTTCCCATCCACAAGTTTTTAGATTCACTAGTCCCTACAATTGTAGAAATACGTTCTTTCATCTCTTTGGCAGCCTTATTTGTAAAGGTTAGAGATAAAATATTAAACGAATCGACACCTTTATGCATTAAATATGCAATACGGTAGGTTAACACTCGAGTCTTACCCGAACCAGCGCCCGCAATAATAATCATGGGGCCATTTATTTGTATCGTTGGCTCTAATTGCTCTTCATTTAACTGGCTTAAATATTTTTCCAAATCTGCTTGTAATTTTATGACGTGAAATTAACCATTGTTGCGCTTTTTTTTAAGTTGAATTATGAATAATTATAAACAATCGTGACTTATTTATAGCTTTCGTGAAATTTGAATATCTTTAGACTTCAAAATAACGCAATTTTAACATGAAACATCTGCTTTTTCTCTTTGTCTTATTCCTAATAACACCTGTTTTTAGTCAAATAAGTTTAGAGAAACAATTTGAAGCTATCGAACCTCAAGTGATTACTTGGCGACGCCATTTTCATCAAAATCCAGAATTATCGAATAGAGAATTTAGAACGTCCGAAAAAATTGCCAATCATTTAAAAGCCTTAGGTATTGAAGTTCAAGAAAATGTGGCGCATACGGGTGTTATTGGCTTATTAAAAGGAAACACTCCTGGTAAAGTCATTGCTTTACGAGCCGATATTGATGCGCTACCTGTAACCGAGCGAAACGATTTATCATTTAAATCTGAAATAAAAACTAAATTCTTAGATACAGAAACGGGCGTTATGCATGCCTGCGGACATGATACACATATCGCCATTTTAATGGGTGTCGCGGAAATACTTTCTAAAAATAAAGATCAAATTAACGGTTCTGTAAAATTTATATTTCAACCTGCAGAAGAAGGTCCGCCCCCAGGTGAGGAAGGCGGTGCAAAACTCATGATTAAAGAGGGTGTTTTAGAAAACCCGAAAGTAGATGCTATTTTTGGTTTACATATTTGGACACCTTTTGAAACGGGTACCATTTATTATAAGCCACAAGGCATGATGGCTTCTGTAGAACGTTTTGTTATAAATATTAAGGGTAAACAAACACATGGTGGCAGACCTTGGGATGGCGTTGATCCTATTTTAATTTCGGCTAAAATTATTGACGGCTTACAAACAATTATAAGTCGTGAAGCTGAATTAACAAACGAGGCCGCCGTTATAACTGTTGGAAAAATAACTAGCGGAACGCGTTTTAATATTATTCCGGAAACTGCCGAACTTATTGGGACGGTTAGAACATTAGATCCAGAAATGAAAGCTATGATTACCGAACGCATGACCGAAATGACAAAAAACATTGCTAAAGCCTACGGCGGAGAAGCAAGCATCTCGTTTCAAAATAACACGGCAATAACCTATAACGATCCTGATTTAGTAAATAAAATGCTCCCAACGTTAGAAAATGTGGCAGGTAAACGAAATGTACGCATCACAAAAGCGACTACTGGCGGAGAAGATTTTTCTTTTTTTCAAGAAAAAATACCAGGATTCTATTTCTTTTTAGGAGGCACAAGTCCAAATACCAAAGAAATTTATCCGCATCATACACCCGATTTTAAAGTTGATGAATCGGCCATGTTATTAGGTGTAAAAACATTAACGCAAATTACCTTTGACTTTTTAAATAATTAGGATGGATATAGTATTAGATTTCTTATCAAGCATCACTTGGTGGGTGTGGGTTTTAATAGCATTAGTATTAGTAGCAATTCGCGATATATTTTTCAACAAGAGACACACCATAAGTCATAACTTCCCTATTGTTGGACATTTACGTTACTGGTTAGAAAGCATTGGTCCAGAAATGCGACAGTATTTTGTTGCTAATAACAGAGAAGAATTGCCTTTTAATCGTATTGAGCGCGGTTGGATTTACGCATCAGCAAAAAAAGAAAATAATTACGAAGGTTTTGGAACTGATAGGGATATTTACCAGCATCAGCATATTTTTATAAATAATGCGATGATGCCGTATCAAGTATCGAAAGACCATCCGCATGCTATAGATAAAACGTTTTTACCATGTGCTAAGGTTATGGGTGCACATCATAAAAGAAAAAAACCATTTCGCCCTGCTTCCATTATTAACGTATCGGCGATGAGTTTTGGATCACTTTCAGCGAAAGCTGTAGAATCGTTAAATAAAGGTGTGAAAATAGCTGACGCTTATCACAATACTGGTGAAGGGGGCTTATCTCCGCACCACAGTCATGGCGGCGATGTCGTGTTTCATTTCGGAACTGGTTATTTTGGGGTTCGTGCAGAAGATGGTGGTTTTTCAATGGAAAAGATGATTAATTTGGTTGAAAATAATCCTTTTATCCGTGCTATAGAAGTCAAACTTTCTCAAGGCGCAAAACCAGGGAAAGGCGGCGTGTTACCAGGCTCAAAAATAACACCCGAAATTGCTAAGATTAGAGGTGTAGAAGTTGGAAAAGATGTCCTGTCTCCTCCAAATCATAAAGCGTTTTCAAATGTTCCAGAAATGGTTGAGTTTATAGAAAAAATTGCAGAAGCAACAGGTTTACCAGTAGGTATAAAAGCCGCTATTGGTAAATTAGAGCAATGGGAAGAACTCGCAGATATTATGGAGAAAACGGGTAAAGGCCCCGATTTTATTACCGTTGACGGTGGTGAAGGTGGTACTGGTGCTGCGCCCCCAAGCTTTGCCGATCATGTATCGTTACCATGGATTTATGGTTTTAGCGATCTGTACAAACTATTTCAAAGTAAAGGATTAAGTGAACACACTGTTTTTATTGGTAGTGGCAAACTTGGTTTTCCTGCCAAAGCGGCTATGGCATTTGCTATGGGTGTAGATTGTATAAATGTTGCCCGAGAAGCTATGATGAGTATTGGTTGTATACAAGCTCAAGTTTGTCATACGAACCGCTGCCCTGCTGGAATTGCTACGCAAAAAAAATGGACACAAAATGGCATAAACATTCCTTTAAAGTCCGAGCGTTTGGCGCAGTATTTTAAAACCTTTAAAAAAGAACTTATTGAAATTACGCATGCTGCAGGTTACGAGCATCCGTGTGAGTTTAAAATGAGTGATATTAAAATTAACGTCGACGATCAAAATCTATCGAAAAATCTAAATGGTACTTATATGTATAACAAAACGGTTGTACCATTTGAAAGTATGCAACGTTTGAAAGACTGTGTTTATCTTGGTGGTAAAAAATAAAAAAAGCCATTTCTTAAACAGAAATGGCTTTTCAATTTATTAAATTTATTTTATTAAACCTGTTGTGTATTTTGAGTAAAATTGTCAATTCTAGTGAATTTTGCTCGTTTTTATGAGTGAAATTAGCACTTCGACAAGCTCAGTAGAACTATCGAGAATAAAATTTCCTACTTCAAAACCTGTTCTCGATACAATTTTCTATTGAAAATTACTCGAACTGACATCTAATTCTTCAGTATAAATCAAAATGCACAACGGGTTTTATTAATTATCTCTTAATACATGTACAGTTCCTGCTATCGTTCTAACGCTTCCGCTATTATCTGTATAGGTTCCAGAAATAATAAGATCAATATATTGTCCGATAGCTCCATAATTATTTAATGTAAATGTTATGGTATTTGGAATATTATAATTCAAGTCAAGCGTTGAAGACTCAATCCAAAAATCTTGACTACTCATGGTATATGTTCCAGGGGTTATTGTATTTCCGCCGAAGTAAAAAGAATCTCCACTAGCATTTTTAGCATTCGCAGAAAAATAACTTCCTCCATTTTGTCCTGCATTAATATCCGTTAAATAATAATCAACGGGATCGTTATCAATTTGAATTGTAATATATTCAGTTACCGCCGTACAAGCTATTAAATTACCTAAAGTTAAGTTGCTAAAGTTAAATGGCAATGCTGTTGTGGTTTGAAAGGTATAGAAATCAACGCCTTCTAAACTATATGTTGGTAATGATGCACATTCTATAACACTTAAAGAGAAACTTCCATTCGTAATATTTACTGCCGTATAATCGCTACCATAGGTAATTGCTGCATAACCGTTTGTAACATTAGCATTAAAACAATCGACAAGGTTCCCTGTAATAATCGAGGCCGTTACTACTGGAAATACAATATCTCCATAATTTGTATCTGTAGCAAATGGACCTATTGACATGTTATGTACTTCTACACCACATTGATCAAATGCTTTTAAAGTAAGTATTTCGTTAGCTGGAATTAATCCACAGATTTCTCCACTTGCGTCTGAAACCCCAACTCTAGGATAAGTAGCTCCACTTCTCCATAATTCAACTCTTACATTAGACAGAGGGACATTTGCAGCGTCTACAACATTTAAACATAAAGCTACTGTAGGGAATTGTGCGTCACAATTCCACCAAGAAAAATGTGATACTTCTGCGATGTATTTTGCACCAACCAAAGTGGCTTGACCACCTTCAATCCAATAACCATTAACCTCATCAAAATGCCATAATGGAATAGTTGATGGAGCAACTCCGCTTTGCGCAGGATCTACTGGTAATTCTATTTCGGCTACATGTCCATCAGCGATGTTTAATTCTTCACCCGAAGCACCTCTTAATTCAACATTTAACATCCCATAAGATTCTAACACACGCTCATCGCCGTTATCATTTTGTGCTTGTAAGCTTCCTGGCATAATATCATCTATTGAAGGGTTTGAAGGATCTAAATGATACATAATAACATCTACATTACCTGAATACGCATTACCATTTTCATCTTTAAATGCGCCATCAAATTTAACAGTAGTTCCATTTGGTAAATTCACTTCGCTATCTGCACCAGAAGCCACAGTCGCAACAATATTTTCTGGAACCAACATAAATCTTACGGTATTTGTACCTGCTGTTGGCACGACACTTCTCATACCTTTTAAGTAACCCGTTTTTTCTGCAACAATAAAAGCTTGTCTTTCTTTTACATCTGCATTATTAATTATAAACATACCATTTGCATCGGTTGATACCACATCTAATCCAATGGTAACAACTACATTTTCTATTGGTAAGTTTGTTTCGTCAACAATTCTCCCCATAAAATCGCGTTGAATACTTAATCCTAAATCTAAAGAACCTTCGTCTATAGTATTTATAGGGTTAGAAGAATCATCATTATCATCACTCTTTGGATCACATGATGTCAATAATGAACCTAGTACTAGTATTAAGCTAAATAATAATCTTAAGCTTGTGTTTAATGTTTTCATAATTTAAAGTTTTAACTATTAAAGTTTATTGTTTATAGTCCTATATAAACTTGAGGCTATTTTTGTTACCCCTTTTTTTAATTTTATTTATCTGAGCTATAATTTAGAAGTTTTTTTGGTTGAGTAAATCAACATAATATTTGTACAATACTTAAAAACACATTAAGTTTACCTCAAGAATTAAAGCATCTAACTTATGGACGGAAACAAAGTACTAGAACTTATATTTTATACATTACCTGCAATTATTACTGGACTAATTGCATATTACTTTTTCAAGGAACATACTAAGAATGAAGATGGTCGTAGACGGTATTTACTAAAGAAAGACATGCAAGTAAACGCTATGCCTTTACGTTTACAAGCCTACGAACGCATGGCGCTTTTCTTAGAACGCATAACACCTTCTAAATTACTTGTAAGAATCACACCAACATCTTCAAATAAAGAAGATTACGAATCTTTACTTATACAAAGTGTTGAACAGGAATTTGAACATAATTTATCACAACAAATTTATGTCAGCGACAAATGTTGGAGCATAATATCGACTGCAAAAAATGCTACAATTCAACTTATTAGAAAAGCGAGTTTATTAGAAAAAACAGATACGGCAAATAAACTTAGAGAAGTTGTTTTAACAGAAATGATGGAGCGCAGAGCACCAAGCGATGCCGCCCTATCTTTTATAAAAGATGAAGTATCAAATATGTGGTAATTAATCAATACGCAATTCGTTAGATTCTGCTTCGTTAAACTTTTTCTCTGCGTAACTGTAACCCTGCTCCCACCAAGACAACATCAGTTTTTTATTAAAAATTAACGAGTTTTCGGTAAGCTTAGAAGGCGTATAATATAAATTCAATTTTACATTTTTATTTTTAGCACCTAACTTCCCTATTGTTATATCACTTCGCTCTACTTGATCTAACAAATGTCCAAATAAATTTAGCATCAAAGAAAAAGGATTTTTACCAAGTACTTTGTTGTACTCCATATTTTCCGATTCTAAAATAACAGCATCAATCTCTGTAGCGCCCCTAAGAATAGCTTCTCGAATAGGTACAACGCAACCAAAAGCACCATCGGCATATTCAAAACCATCAACTTTTGCTAAAGACATAAACGGGATATAATTACACGAAATCCAAACCCAATTGCAAAATTCCTCATAATTAAATTCTTTTATTGACTTATACTCTACTCTGTTTTTAGATAAATTGGAAACCGTAACAATAACATCTTTTTTGCTATCACGAATACCATTAAATTCATCTTCTGTAAAATGCTTTTTTAAATAACGTTTTAACGCTCTACTTTCTCCAAAAGTTCTTCTACTTTTCACAAATTGAATAAGCGTATTAAAGTAATTTATAGTAACATATTCACGATTGTCCTTTTTACGCTGTACAAACGGATTGATACTAAATATATTACCCTGCTTTACATTCGTAAAAACGCCATGTAGCTTATCAATTTTCCCTAAAGCCAAATGCGGAACTAACAAACTTCCTGTAGACGTACCTAAATACATGTCGTAATCTCGCTTTTTTTCTTGGATTAAATATTGAGCAACACCACCAGCATATGCTCCTTTACTACCTCCACCCGAAATTACTAATGCTTTCATTTATTTAATTATGTATCTGACACAAATATAGTTTTTTAGTCATTATCTATAAAACCTATTAGCCTTTAAATATGATAAAAGCCACTTACAAATAGATATCTAAAAAAGATTACATGCTACTTATACGTTATATTTTGTATATGGACGAAAAAAACGACAAATAGCAGCATTTTCAGAGTGAGCTATAAATATTTAATTTACTTTTAATTCCTACTTGACTCAAATATTATTTTTTTATCATATAACCCTTTTTATGAAGAAAAATTCTTTAACTTTTTTTCTATTTTCTCTTATAGTTAGTATTTCTATTTTCGGAATAAATAATTTAGAAAAAAAAACGACTAATAATAGCGCGCTCATACCAATAATTGATTTCTCTTTTAATAATGATAACACCTGTTCTGGTACACCTATAACTTTTACGCCTAGTGTAACTGGAGATGCTCCTTTTACTTATTTATGGGAATTTGGAGATGGATTAACATCTACGGAAGCAAACCCTATGCACGAATACATTTCATTAGGTTGTGTTATTCAAAGTTTTAATACGAAGCTTACGGTTACTGATGTTAATGGACTAAATAGTTCAATTACAAAATCGGTTTCTGTACAACAAAAACCAAATTTAGAATTCACAAACCTTAATGCACCTGCTGGATCTAGCGCTTCTTTTGAAAAATGTGGTGATAATAACACCGATTTACAATACGCAATTAATGTAGGCGATAATTCAACCTCATCAGCTTGTATTACATCTTACAATATTGACTGGGGTGATGGTAACTCTGAAACTGGGGTAACATTTCCAATACCACACACATACAATCAATTAGGCGCATATAACATGACTATAACTGGTATTGGGGCTAGTGGATGTAATAACTCAATAACCTATGTTATAAAAAACTCTAATAATCCAATTGGAGCACTTATAGCTCCAGGAAATACAACTAATTTATGTACCCCTGTCGATCCTATGGATTTTGCTATTGGGTCTTGGGCTTCAAATCCATCAGACACTAGATATTTCATAAGCTATGGAGACGGAGCCACATCTAGCTACACACAAAGCCAATTAGAAAACTCATCCTATTACAACGCTACAAACCCTCCAGCATCTCTAGATTTTCCAATACCACATACCTATACTAGATTTAATTGCCCTGGAAGAAGTGAAGTTACATTAACTATAACAACGTCTTGTGGTAGCACCACGCTTACCGCTGGAGACATTATAATTTTAGATAAACCAACAGTAAGTTTTAATGTTTCAAGTATTGTATGCGCAAATTCCTCTGTTAATTTTAGAAACACAACAATTGCAGGATATACTAACGATTGTAGCACTTTTAATGTTTATACTTGGGATTTTGGAGATGGAACCACACCTTCAAGACAAGTCAGCCCAAGTCACAGCTATACAACACCAGGAACTTACACCATTACTTTAGACGCAGAAACCCCATGTGGAATTGGATCTACCTATAAACAAACTATTTGTGTAGAACCTAGGTTGATACCTGATTTTACATTTGGCAATGCCTGCGCCAATGATCTTTTTCAAATTACAAATACAACTGATGAGGGTGACCTTTGCGGATCACCTACTTACACTTGGGAAATGAGAGACTATTCTGAAGCTTATTGTGGCGAAGAACCAGAACGTTGGTCTTTTACTAATGGTACCAATCGAAATTCAAAAAACCCAGCTATATCCTTTTCAACACCGGGTATTTATCGCCTAAGATTAACAGCTCACAATTCATGTGGTATAAGTAATCCTATAGATAAAATAATCCATGTAAAGAAAAAACCAGTAATTAGTTTAGAACCTATTTCAGATTTTTGCAACTCTGCAACCATTTTTCCTGTTGGAGTCGTTGAAGAAACCTGTTCTCCTAGTTCGGAAATCTCATATTTATGGAGCTTCCCTGGAGGAACACCTTCTTCATCAACCTTGCTAAACCCTGGATCTATTGATTATACTACAAGTGGTAATTACACAGCTACCTTTAGTGTTACTAATAGCTGTGGTACAACTAGTATTCCAAGAAATTTCACGGTTGATCTCGTACTATCTCCTATTATATCAGATCTAACTAGAGCTATATGTAGCGGCAATTCTTTTCAAGTCAGACCAACGTCAAATAGTACAGATAATGTACCATCTAATACAACGTACACGTGGTCAAATCCTGTTATAAGTCCGTCAGGCTCTATAACGGGATCCTCTGGTCAATCATCGCCAAGAACAAGTATAAACCAAAGATTAGTTAACACAACCACTTTACCCGCTACAGCAACATATACTATTTCACCTATAGCAGGCACATGTCCTGGGCCAGATTTTAAAATCACGGTAACCGTTAATCCAAATATAACTGTAACACGAAGTATAACGAATGGAACCTGTTTCGAATCTGATGATGGAGCTATAAACATAACGATATCTGGTGGTATACCATTTTCTACTGGAAACCCCTATACCATTTCTTGGACTGGTCCAAATGGCTACACAAGTACAAATGAAAATATTAAAGACTTAGAATCTGGTAATTATTTTTTAACAATTACCGACGATGGAAATTGTCCGTACAGTGGTAGTTTTTATGTATCAGAACCAGGGAAATTTCGATTTACAGGTAGTAAAAATGATATTTCATGTTTTGGTCTTGACGATGGTAGAATAAATTTAAATGTTAGTGGTGGCACAACGCCTTATACATTCGTTTGGACAAAAGTTGGAGACCCAAGCTTTTCTTCATCTGTTGAAGATCCAAGAAATCTAGAACCTGGAGATTATAATGTCACTATTACCGAAGTTAATAATTGTGATATCCTTACTAATCTTATCCCGTATACTATAATAGAACCACCACTACTTGAAGTGGATTTAGCAAGTCCTATAGATATTATTCTTTGTTACGGCTCTTTTACTGGTAAAATAGAAGTCGCTGCAATTGGAGGACGACCTTTTGGTAGTTCTGATTACAGATGGTCTTGGACTGGCCCAAACGGATTTAGAAGTAGCTCACAGAACTTAAACAATATTGAAGCAGGTACTTACAACCTAACCATTACAGACAGTTCGGGTTGTACAGAAAATCTTGAAGCTATCGTTCCGCAAAACCCACAAATTGCATTAGATTACACGGTAAAACATCTAACATGCTATAATGATGATACAGGATCAATTACTGTAAATAACATTTCTGGAGGAATCCCGCCATATGAACCGTTAGTTTGGAGTAATTTAGGCGTTGGCATGATACAAGACAATTTATCGGCAAGAACATATACAATAACTGTTACTGATGCATTAGGTTGCGTGCGTGTATTTCCTATTACTGTAGATAACGCCCCCATTTTTGAAATTAATCCAGAAGTAAAGCAGATTTCTTGTTTTGGAGCTAATGATGCCAGTATTAAATTAAATCTCGTAGGAGGAGAACAGCCTGTTACTATTGTTTGGAATGATGGCGCTAATGCAGGAGACGAAAGAAATAATATAGAAGAAGGCACTTATAGTGTCATCATAACTGATGCTAAAGGTTGTACGATCACCCCACCTCCAATTACTATTCGAGAACCACTTGAGTTAAAGTTAATCGGTTATTCAACGGATGCTTTAGATTGTGATGATGTAAACTCAGGTTCTATTGAATTGGAGATTACCGGAGGAACGCCTCCATTAGATATAGTCTGGAGTAATGGTGCTATAATTGAAGATTTACCTAACATCCCTCCAGATAAATATACAGTAACCATAACAGATGCAAATGGTTGTATAGAAACAGAAACCTTTACCGTTAAACGTTTTGAAGCTCTTGAAGCTCCTTTTGAGATAATAACTAATGGTAATTGTGATACGCGAGAAGTAGATCAAACATTTATAGCAAAAGTTCAGGGAGGTGTTCCGCCTTACACCTTAGAATGGTCAAATATTAACTCGCCTTTTGTTACCATTAGCGGTGTAAACAATGAAATAATGAAAACCAATGAAAACGGTTTAGTTATTTTAACGGTTACTGATGGACTAGGTTGTGAAAAGAATTTCTCTCTTCAAGTTGTAAAACCTGTTTTGGACGATGCTCGATTTTCTACAAGCTCTTTTGGGAATACAACTTATGGTATTTACTCTATGAAAGACCCTATTCTTTTTACAAACGAAGCCTTAGGAAGTATAAAAAGTATTATGTGGGATTTTGGAGATGGTAATTTCTCTGGAGAAGAAAGCCCTACTCACAGCTATACATCTCCAGGAACATATATTATAACTCAAACAGTAAATTACGAGTTAGATTGCGTCTATACCAAAACAATAACATTAATTGTAGAAAAAGGATACAGTTTAGTTATGCCTAATGCTTTTACTCCTAATAATGATGGTTATAACAATTTCTTTGCACCAGAATTTATAGGTCTTAGTCATATGAGGCTTGATATTTATAACACATGGGGGAATATCATTTATTCTGAAGTTGGTGATGATATTGAAGGTTGGAATGGAGACATTAATAATGCATCAGCAGAAAATGGTAATTATTATTTTAGATTTTCTGCACAAACATTCTATGGAGACACGATTACTACTGAAGGGGCTCTTGTATTAATTAAATAAGAATAATGAAAATCAGATTTTTAATACTATTTACCACAATTTGTTTATCTGCAAAATCAGAAGCGCAAGATCCTATTTTTACACAATACTTTTTAGTACCAGAAACCATAAACCCAGGGTTTTCAGGGTTCGAAGACGCTACGTATTTTGGTTTATTACACAGAACCCAATGGCCAAATTTAAACTTGCAAGTTGATACCGAATATGCTTTTTTTAATACTTGGGTAGAAAACATTGGTGGATTAGGATTTAGCATCCTAAACCAACATGAAAATATAACGAATTACAATCATTTACAAGGAAACTTGAATTATGCTTACCATGTCAGACTTGCAAACGCATGGTATTTTAGACCCGCTATTGAAGTTGGATTCGGAACAAAATCATATAATTTTAGAAATTTAGTTTTATCCGATCAAATTAATATTGGATCAGAAACTATCAATCCTATAACATCTGATGTTTTTGCATTAAACGCCAATAGAAATATCACTTTTTTTGATTTCACTGCAGGCTTTATATTTGACAAAAAAAATACCAGAAACGATACTGATTTATGGATAGGTGCCACCGTAAAGCATTTAAACAGGCCTAATATTTCTTTTGCTGAAGGCGGACATGTTCCTTTGGAAATTTTATATTCTTTACATGCCAATTATAAGTTTCCATACTTAGATCGTAATGATATGACGGTTTCGGCAAATTACATGCAACAAGGTGAATTTAATAGGCTTGACCTTGGAACAACTATTAAGCTTAATAAATTGCTATTAGGAGCCATGGCTGTAACAAACCCCGCTAAGAACTATAATAACAGTCATTTTTTAACATCTATAAATGCACTAGTAGGATTAGAGTACGAACAACTACGGTTTGGTTTCTCTTACGATATAAGCACATCTAATATTGGTAGAACAGATGGCATTTATGAATTATCTATAACTTACTTGGCTGGTTGCTTGATTTGTAGAGATCCTACCCATTTAGAACGTCGTAAATAGTCTCATGTATAATCGTTTATTACATATAAATTTTTGGTTAGTTATAAATGGAGCAATTTAAGACATCTAAAAGCTAAAGAAATTATTGTATTGGCTTAAAAACATCAAAAAATCTAATTTAAACTTTATTTTAAATGAGTTTTGGGTCAAAAATATAATATTTGTTTAGCTAGCATGGTTTAATGACATTAATCTAGAATATATCATGCTAGATCCACCCAAAATACTACACCTCCATCTCTAAAGTCTCCTATGGTTGGTTCTAAAGCTAGAATTCTAGTATTTAAAGCTGCTATTTGCTCTTGTAATAAATCTACATACGCCTTTCTTGCTGTATCTTGCACATCGCTAGGATCTGTTACATTCTGTGCAAAGGTGGTTGTAGTTAGTAATACTGCCGTTATTATTATATATAATTTTTTCATAGTCTTTATTTCTTAATAATTTTAAATGTTTTTAGTTCTTGGTTGTTTTGGTTCACTTTAAGCACATAGGTGCCTGATGCCCAAGGCAAAAGCATTTAACTTTTTTTGAGTGATTGAAAACTAAAAGCAATTTTGAAAACCTGCCTTTTTATAGTTATTTGAATTTACAACTCTGTTTTTAAGAATCATTTCATGGTAAACGACACAAATAACATTTATTTTCGCTTAAAATTGATACTGATTTTTTAAATGCTTTTGCCCTACCTGATACCAATAGTATAGTGTTTTTCATTATTTATTCATGAAAACAAAATATTAACTAAATACATCATTGCTTAACTATTTTTTTTATGGCTATTTGTCCTTCTGTATTTTCTATTTTTAAAATATACAATCCGGAAGGTAAGTTGTTAGTATCTATATTGGTACTCGTAGTGCTTAATACTTGTTTACCTATTATAGAATAAACTGATGCGCTTTTTAACTCAAAACCAGCAGGACCATTAATAGTTAATAAACTCGTTACCGGATTAGGGCTTACACTTAAAGATTTATTAAAAACTTCATTATTAATAGATAGTGCTGGACATTCTGTAACTTCTGTTCCATTAATGGTCCAGCCTTTAGCAACTACAAGATTACTGACTTCATCTGCCGCTGAATCATCATAATCACCAACGTCGAGAGTCAAGCTCACGGTTTCATCAGATGCTGCTACTGTATCTTCATTATCTCCCCACCCCGTAAGAGTGTCGGTATAGTTACTACAATCCATGCTTGTATCTATAAACATGCCAGCTATATTCATCACGCTGTTCAAGCTCCAAGAGCCCAGGTTTTGGTTGAAAGCATCGGCTCCTTTAAACATGTTATCTAGATATTCCACTTTCTCCACAGCCCACCTACTAATGTCTTGGTTGAAAGCATCGGCTTCATGGAACATATGGCCCATATTAGTTACCTCGCTCACATCCCAACCGCTAAGGTCGCCGTTAAAAGCACTGGCACCATTGAAAAGAGAGTTCATAGCTTTCACATTGCTCACATTCCAATCGTCTGCGTTCACCAAAGTCAAAGAAGTGGCACCAGCGAACATGTATCCCATATCAGTCACATCATCCAAAATCGGGGTATCTTCAGCCGTTACGTCCAGGTTTGTGCACCCATTGAAAGCAGTAGACATAGTTTTCCATTGTATAGTACCCCACTGGTTTACTTCTGTTATCTTGTTCTTGTCCCCAAAATAGTTAAAAGCAATAGATGGGAAATCCCCAGTAATGGATACGGTTTTCTGCCCTGCAGTTGTGTAGGTATGCTCAGCACTTCCGGTCTGGTTATTATCTATGGCTCCGTCGCCCCAGTCAACGGTGTAGTTGTAACCACCCCCTGAAGTGGGGATGGTGATGGACTGGTCGCCGTCTCCATAATCATTGTTCCCTACCTCCCAGGTGGTGATGAATGCTCTTTGTACATAACAATCATAAGCCTCTCCGGGAATCACCCATCCTTTTTCACTCACAAGTGTATTTACGGCATCCTCGGCATGGACACCATAGGACCGGCTACTTAGGATAATATCTGCATTTATATCCAGATTCTCCGCCCATCCAATAAGTGTGGCCGAATAGTTGACGCAATCCATGCCAGAGTTTGTGAATAGCTGATCCATATTGGTCACGTTGACCAAATTCCAACTGCCAAGATCCTGATTGAAGGCACTGGCTCCATAGAACATGTCTTCCATGTTCGTTATCTCGCTCACGTCCCAGCTGTTGAAATCAGTATCTTCTCCAGTAAATGAACTGGCATCCCAGAACATGCCGCTCGTGTCTGTCACAGCATTCAGATCGGGGGCATCCGTGGCGGTGACATCCAGGTTGGTACAGCCGTAGAAGGCGCGGTACATACTTTGCCACTCCATATCACCCCACTGAGTTACTGCCGTTATCTTGTCCTTGTCCCCGCCATTGTCGAAGCGGATAGTGGGGAAATATCCAGTAATGGATACCTCATAGGTACCTGATTCAGGGAAGGTAATCGTTGCACTTTCTGTAAAAGGCCCTGCTGTATCAGAACTTGAAGCATTTCCCGTATTCACCCAGCTTACACTATAGTTATAGTCATAACTGTTAGTTGTTGGGATGGTGATCTGATTATCATCAGAAGGACCATCATTGTCCGTTTGCCAGGTGGTGATGAATGCTCTTTGTACATAACAATCCTCATCCAGATTTTCGGGAATCGTCCATTCTTTATCACTCACAAGTGTATTTACGGCATCCTCGGCATGGGCGCCATAGGGCAGGGCATTCGTTAGGATAATATTTGTATTTGTATTCGGATTATTCGCCCATCCGATTAGTGTGGCCGAATAGTTGAAACAGTCTATGGTTGCGCCTGTGAATAGCGAATTCATAGCCATTATGCTGCTCAAATTCCAACTGCCAAGGTCCTGATTGAAGGCAGAAGTTCTGCCGAACATCCAGGCCATATAGGCGACACTACTGACATCCCAAGCGCCGATGTCCCCAGTGAAGGCAGAAGCTCCCAAGAACATGGAATTCATATTAGTAACATTGCCTGTGTCCCAGCCCCCAATGTCCCCATTGAAGGCAGAAGTTTCGCGGAACATGTCATTCATCTTCGTTATCTCGCTCACGTCCCAGCTGTTGAAATCAGTGTTTTCCCCAGTAAGCGAACTGGCATCCCAGAACATGCCGCTCGTGTCTGTCACAGCATTCAGATCGGGGGCATCCGTGGCGGTGACATCCAGGTTGGTACAGCCGTAGAAGACGCGGTACATAGTTTGCCACTGGATATCGCCCCACTGCTCCACGGTCAGTATCTTGTCCTTGTCCCCGCCATTACCGAAGGGGATAGTGGGGAAATCCCCAACAATGGATACCTCATAGGTACCTGTTGCAGGGAAGGTAATCGTTGCACTTCCTGAAAAAGGCCCCGCCATACCATTACTTGAAGCATTTTCCGTATTCACCCAGTTTACCCCATAGTTATAGTCATATTTGATAGTTGTTGGGATGGTGATCTGATTATTATCAGAAGGACCATCATTGTCCGTTTGCCAGGTGGTGATGAATGCTCTTTGTACATAACAATCAGGACCAGAAGCAAAAATAGTATTGCCGTCTATGGCGTTTGACCAATTGTAAATACTATAAACCACATCATCTACCTGTATACAATCTAAATTAGAATTACCTGTGGCAGAAATAGAATTAATATTTTCATTATTACCATTAGCTAGGTTTAAGCTTGTTAAATAAACACCATTTTCGCTACAATTTAACTGTTCAAGTGCTGGATTGTTAGATAAATCTAAGTCACCTATCTGATTCTCATCACAAAAGAGATCTTTAAGCAACGTATTGCCAGATACATCTATTTCGGCTAAAGCATTATCGCTACAATATAAGTCTTCAAGTCCCGGACTGTTAGATAAATCTAGTGCGCCGTCGCTTCTTAAATTATTTTCACTACAATCTAATCCTGTAATATTACTAAAGGCATTAAGACCTGTCATATCTGATATATCTTTATCTGAGACATTTATTGTACCTGTATAAGCGGTTGCTTCGGCATAACTTATTTCACTATCTTGATTTTCGTTTATGCTGGTATTGGCAACCAAAGCTTCTTTAAAATTAGAATCGTTAAATTGAACCACACAGGCGTTTGTTGTCAATAGCTCTTGATGATCTTCTGAAATTCCAGGACTACTATCGTGCACGTCAAGGTTATTCCCATTATAAGTAATACATTCTAGACTGGTGTTGTCTCTGATATCCACATAAGCACCTTCAAGGGAGGGGATCGAAAGGCTTTTTAATTTTTCGTTCTCATTAACAATTAGAGTACCACCTAAGATACCACTCCCTCTCAGGTTTGATATATCCAAGCTTACTAGGTTATTCCTTTGAGCCCGAAAGTTATGAATGTTGTTATTTTTTGACAGATCTAGGGTTCGTAATGGAGTATCCCTAACGTTCAGAGTTTTCAATGCCGTACAGTTAGACACATCCAAGGTTTCTATAGAAGTCCAATACACAGTTAGATTTTCTAGTTCTGTAAGTGTAGACACATTCAAGTGTTTTAATGCCAATGTATTATCAGCGTTTCCGCCATGAAAAAGTAACACCTTTATATGTGGGTTGTGTGTTAAATCTACGGTTTCTACTCCATTATTATACCTGAGGTGTAAGGCTCCTGCAAAATTAGAAAAGGCCGAAAAACCTGTCATATCTTTCATATTTTCTATTCCATCTAGAGAAAAAAGTATATTAATGTCACCTACTATATTGGATGCTTCATCACAACTAATTAAACCATCATGATTGGTATCTACTTCTCCGATATTATTATCTTCAGAACGATCATAGTTTACCAAAAAATTTCTCAAAAATTGATCAGGGAAGTATACATAAGATAATGATACTATTCCTTCAGTATCAATGATGTCATTATCCGTTTTGAATCCAGCAGTTAGAGCAATTGTAATACATGGCTCTGTTGGTGTTACTTGTGCTTTAATACGGATGGTATATTCCATACCGGTAGTTACTTCTCCCAGACTACCTGATACAATAGCGGCATTATCCACTGTTATATCACCCTCTCCGAAATCCGTTGCGGTACTAAAGGTGAATCTGACCGTCTGTTCATAATCTGCATCATAATAAATATCCTCATCTTCTATAGTTATACTACTTGTGGTGTTAACCACCTCTGCTTTTTGAGAATGATCAGCAAGTGACCCTTCAGGAGATCCCATGGCTACTAATGTGCTATCGGCCGACATCGCTACGCTCAACCCTGTTAAAGCATCTCCATTATTAATAAGTTCAAATTCCCCTTCAAGTGTACGAACCTTCGCCCAAGTATCTGAATCATTTCCGCTAGTACGAGATTTAGCCATGGCTATACGTCGTTCTACCTCTGTATTATTTTGGATAACAGGGTTTTCTAGGACCTTCCCATAAAAGGTCGTGCCTACCAATAATAAGAGCATGGTGCATAAAAGTATTTTTTTTGTTTTCATTCTTTATGAATATTAAATAACAGTTAGTTCGAGTGATTTCGACTTTTTTCGTCGGAATTGTATCGAGAACATTGAAATACAAAAATTTTATTCTCGATAGCTTTACTGGCTTGTCGAAGTACTAATTTATTTCACCTCTCCCAGAACTGCCAAAAAAGGCAGTTCTGACTTACTTCAAAGGAGAGGTGATTTGAAAACTCCGACGCTGAGCGTCGAGGAATTATTCAGATTAAAGGATACTATTTTTTTATTATTTTTTTTGTTTGAATTTCTCCATCGGTACTTTCTATTTTTAAAATATACATACCAGTGGGTAAGCTACTAGCATCTACCTGGTTGTTAGTGCTGCTTAATACAACTTCATTTAATACATTATACATTTTAACTTGTTTTAATTTAAAGCTTGCGCTACCAGTAATACTAAAGGTATTTATAACAGGGTTAGGGCTTACACGTATGGTGTCATTAAATAATAATTCATTATCAAGACTACTATCAATAACTGTAGCAACATTAACATTTGTAGTAGTTTTAGTTTTGGTAGCTTTTCCTGTGCCACAATTGGTACTAAAACTTGCGGTGCCATCTATATCATTTGCCCAGTTGGTGTTACTATAGGTAACATCGTCTACTTGTATACAGCTTAAATTAGGGTTATTTCTAGCATCAAACTGATATACATTAGTATTATTGCCATTGGCAATGTTTAAACTTGTTAAAGCAGTATTGGAACAATCCAACCATGTTAAAGCTGTATTAGCAGAGACATCTAAACTTGTTAGAGCATTACCGTAACACCACAAATCTGTTAAAGCTGTATTAGCAGAGACATCTATACTTGTTAAAGCTGTATTAGCACAATATAACCTTGTTAAAGCTGTATTAGCAGATATATCTAAACTTGTTAAACTATTGCTACTACAATTTAACTCTGTAATATTAACAAAAGCCTCAATACCTGTTAGATCTGCTATGCCTCTATATAGAACAGATATTTCTGTAACATTGGCTGCTTCATTATAACTTATTTCCATATCATTATTGGTGTTTATAGCTGTGTTGGACAGTAAAGCGTTTTTAAAATTGGCATCGGGAATGTACACTATACGGCAATCGGTACTAAAACTTGCGGTGGCATCTATATTATCTGTCCAGTTGCTGTTGCTATAAGTAACATCGTCCACTTGTATACAGCTTAAATTAGGGTTGTTTTCTGCGACAAAAGTTATTAAACTAGTGTTATTGCCATTGGCAACGTTTAAACTTGTTAAAGCATTATTGTTACAATATAAACTTGTTAAAGTTGTATTAGCAGATATATCTAAACTTGTTAAAGCATTATCGTAGCATATTAACCTTGTTAAAGCTGTATTAGCAGAGACATCTAAACTGGTTAAATTATTGCTATAACACCGTAATTCTTCAAGAGTCAAATTATTGGCAACCTCTAAGCTGGTTAAATTATTGTAATTGCAATATAAGCGTGTAATATTAACAAAAGCCTCAATACCTGTTAAATCTGCTATGTTATTAAATGAAACATCCATTGTTCCTGTAAAAGCGGCCGCTTCATTATAACTTATTTCCGAATCATTAGTAGTGTTTATAGCCGTGTTAGACAACAAAGCGTTTTTAAAATTGGCATCGGGAATGTACACTATAGAGCAATCGGTACTAAAACGTGCGGTGGCATCTATATCATTTGCCCAATTGCTGTTGCTATAGGTAACATCGTCCACTTGTATACAGCTTAAATTAGGGTTGTTTTCTGCGACAAAAGTTATTAAACTAGTGTTATTGCCATTGGCAACGTTTAAACTTGTTAAAGCATTATTATAGTCACACCATAACTTTGTTAAAGCTGTATTAGCAGATACATCTAAACTTGTTAAAGCAGTATTGAAACAATATAAAGTTGTTAAAGCTGTATTAGCAGATACATCTAAACTTGTTAAAGCATTATTGTAACAATATAACTCTGTTAAAGCTGTATTAGCAGAGACATCTAAACTTGTTAAAGCAGTATCGTTACAAAATAAAAATGTTAAAGCTGTATTAGCAGAGACATCTAAACTTGTTAAAGCATTATTTCGACACCATAACTCTGTTAAAGCTGTATTAGCAGATATATCTAAACTTGTTAAACTATTGAAATTACAATTTAACTCTGTAATATTAACAAAAGCCTCAATACCTGTTAGATCTGCTATGTCTTTAGATGAAACACTCATTCTTCCTGTAAAAGCGGCAGCTTCATTATAACTTATTTCTGTATCATTATTGGTGTTTATTGCCGTGTTGGACAACAAAGCGTTTTTAAAATTGGTATCGGGAATGGTTACATCTTGTGCATAGGTATGGGCAACGTCCAATACGAGGAGTAAAAATAACAAAAAGATGCTTTTTACTCCTTTTTTTAAGGTTGGGGTTGGTCGTTTTTTGGCAGAATAATTTTTTTTCATTCGTTATTATTTTTGAATTATTGATACATAAGGGTGATTTTTAACTTGAAACTAATAGGTTTGAATCTGTTTCAGAGATCTAAAACTTACTTGCTTGAGTTAAGTGTTTGATAAACCATTTTTTTTATAAAAAATCCTCGTTTTCCTTACGTCGAACTCAGGTTAATAGGCACTGTACCTATTTGGATTCTTATCGTACTAGGAAATAAAGTATAATCTGTTATGTATTTTAATCGAAACGAATTCCCCTAGGCTCTGCCTGCCGGCAAAGGCAGGGTTTCAAAAAAATTTTTATTTTATTTGAATAAAATAACAGTTAATTCGAGTGATTTCGACTTTTTTCGTCGGAATTGTATCGAGAACATTGAAATACAAAAATTTTATTCTCGATAGCTTTACTGAGCTTGTCGAAGTACTAATTTCACTTAGAACTCATCTTGACTTTTTATATTTCTTAAAAAATGAATGAAATTCACTCGAATTGACAAATTTTACTCAACAGGTAAATATCCTATTTCTTTATTATTTTTTTAGTTTGAATTTTACCATCGGTACTTTCTACTTTTAAAATATACATACCAGTGGGTAAGCTACTAGCATCTAACTCGCTGCTAGTGGTACTTACTAATTCTTTTCCTAATGTACTATAAAGTTTAGCCTGTTTTAACTCTACACCAGATGATGTAATAATATTTAATGTATTAGTTACAGGATTAGGGCTTATACGTATGGCATCATTAATTAATTCTGTATTAACGGATAGAGCACTACAATCAGAATCAGAAGCAAAAATAGTATTGCCGTCTATGCCGGTTGACCAATTGAGATTACTATAAGTCACATCATCTACCTGTACACAATTTAAATTAGTATTACCTGTGGCAAAAAAATAACTAATATTTTCATTATTACCATTAATTAGGTTTAAGCTTTTTAAATAAATACCATTATTGTCACAAACTAAGTATTCAAGTGCTGGATTGTTAGATAAATCTAAGTCACCTATCCGATTACTATCACAAAATAACTCTTTAAGCAGGGTGTTGCCAGATAGATCTATCTGAGTTAGAACATTATCGCTACAAGATAAGTATTCAAGTGCTGGATTGTTAAATAAATCTAGTCGATTTCCAACTAAATCATTTCCACTACAATTTAATCCTGTAATATTACTAAAGGCATTAAGACCTGTCATATCATCTATATCTGCATCTGAGACATTTATTGTACCTGTATAAGCGGCTGCTTCGGCATAACTTATTTCTGTATCATCATTGGTGTTTATGGCGGAACTGTCAACCAAAGCATCTTTAAAATCATCATCGCTAAATTGAACCACACAGGCGTTTGTTGTCAATAGAGCTTGTTGATCTTCTGAAATTCCAGGACTAGTATCGCGCGTGTTAAGGTTATTCGTAAAAGTAATACATTCTAGATTGGGGTTGTTATGGATATCCACATAAGGGGCGTTTATGCCGGAGCCTTCAAGGGAGGGGATCGAAAGGCTTTTTAATTTTTCGTTATTATTAACAATTAGAGTACCAGAATAGCCACCAAGAAGGCTCATGTGTGATAATTCCAAGCTTACTAGGTTGTTATTCCTTTGAGCCCGAAAGATTCTAATTTTGCTATTTTTTGACAAATCTAGGGTTCGTAATGGAGTATCCCTAACGTTCAGATTGTCCAATAGCAAATTGGTAGACACATCCAAGGCTTCTATAGAAGTCAAATACGCATCTAGATATACTAGATTACTAAGTCCAGACACATCCAAGTGTTTTAATGCCATTGGACTGCTGCCTAGGCCATGAATATATAACTGCGCTATATCTGGGTTGTGTGTTAAATCTAAGGTTTCTAGGTAGTAACAATACAGAAGGCGTAAGTCTCCAGCAAAATTAGAAAAGGCCGAAAAACCTGTCATATCTTTCATAGCTACTCCTTGTAGACTAAAAACTATACCAGACTCACCTACTATATTGGATGCTTCTTCACAACTAATTAAACCATCATTATTGGTATCTACTTTGTTGATATAATTAGTTTCAGTACGATTATAGTTTACCAAAGCATTTCTCAAATTGAAATCAGGAAAATATACATAATTTACTGATACTGTTCCATCAGTAATGTCATTATCCGTTTTGAATGTCTCTCGTAGAGCAATTGTAATACATGGCGCTGTTGGTGTTACTTGTGCTTTAATACGAATGGTATATTCTATACCGGTAGTTGTTTCTTCCAGACTACCTGATACAATAACGGCATTAACCACTGTTATATCATCCTCTCCGAAATCCGTTACGGTATTAAAGGTGAATCTGACCGTCTGTTCATAATCTGCATCATAATCAATATTCTCATCTTCTATAGTTATATTACTTGTGGTGTTAACCACCTCTGCTTTTTGAGAATGATCAGCAAGTGACCCTTCAGGAGATCCCATGGCTACTAATGTGCTATCGGCCGACATCGCTACGCTCAACCCTGTTAAAGCATCATCATTATTAATAAGTTCAAATTCCCCTTCAAGTGTACGAACCTTCGCCCAAGTATCTGAATCATTTCCGCTAGTACGGGATTTAGCTATGGCTATACGTCGTTCTTCCTCTGTATTATTTTGGATAACAGGCTTTTCTAGGACCTTCCCATAAAAGGTCGTGCCTACCAATAATAAGAGCATGGTGCATAAAAGTTTTTTTTTTGTTTTCATGTTTTTGTTATTTTCAATATTATTAAGAAACAACATTAAAACATATACTATGGTCACACTAAAAATTGTGCTCAACTCTATTAAATCAGGGACGAATTTGGAACTATAAGGGATTTTATTAAACTGTTTTCTGGTGGTTATAATACCATTTCCTATCTAGAATTATAATATCCAATTTCACGGTATATACATAGTATTTAATTCCTAATTATTCTCAATTGTTATATTTGCGCAAAAACGGCAAAAAACACATAAACTCTTATTTCTATTGGCTTTTTGGCAAAATTATAATATAGTAATTGTTATATGTTTAACTAACCCCCATACATGATTATTAAAAAATAATATAACTCGTTGTCCATTTTGATTTATTGATCCAATAAATAGTTAAAAGGATGTACTTTAAGCCATTTCGTTTTGAGCTTCTAAAAAAACTATCTTTGCTTTATGACAGAACAAAAGATAAATAGTCATAGTGTTTCAAAGTTGACTGCTCATATTCTTAGGAATACAAAAGATAGCTCCTCAGTATTATAAGGAGATATTCAAAATTCGTTGAGCCCCTTTCTAATTCAAAATTGACAAATTCTCCTCAAAATTCAAAGTAGGCTATTAAATAAAAATCATGCTAAACGAAAAACTAAAAAAACACAATCTTATTCTAGCGTCAGGGTCACCTAGACGTCAACAATTTTTTAAAGAATTAGAATTAGATTTCGAAATTCGATTAAAACCTGTTAAAGAAGAATATCCACCTCGATTGGTTCATTTTGAAATCAGTAATTATCTCGCTCAATTAAAAGCACTTCCTTTTAAAGCGGAATTAAAAGACAATGATATTTTAATTACTAGCGACACCATTGTTTGGCACAATAATAAAGCCATGGGTAAACCTAGAAATGAAGACGAAGCCTTCGAGATGATAAAATCTTATAGTGGCACAACACACGATCTGATTACATCTGTATGCTTTACAACGAATAATTACGAAAAAACACTTCATGCCATCACCAAAGTAACATTTAAAGCACTTACAGATGAAGAGATTCTTTTCTATATAAAAACTTGCCAACCTTTTGATAAGGCTGGAGCATACGGTATTCAAGAATGGATTGGACAAATAGCAATAACAAAAATAGAAGGCTCTTATTTTAACGTTATGGGCTTACCTGTACATCTTGTTTACAAAACGTTAAATGACATTGTTGACGGCATTTAGTTTTGTAATTTTATACTAAATCCTGACAATCATGAAAAAAGTAATTCAAACGGTATTAACACTCTGTACATTCATTGCAGTTTTTTCAATACTCAGTACATGTAAAAATGAAACACCAGAAAAGCTTTTAGCAGTTAAAGTTGAGACAGAAATAACAGTTGAAAAGCCTTATATTACAACTCCAGAATTCAATAACTACTGGTACAAAGGTGAAGCCGAAATATCATCTTACGAGCTAGAACAAGCACGATACGGAGAAATTAGAAAAGGAAAAGCCGTTTTAATATATGTTACTGAAGATTTCCTTCCCAACAAACAAGTTAAAGCTGATGGTCAATCTTCTAAAAACAGCTCTGTACTAAAACTCAATGCGACTAAAAAATTCAATACGGGAGTTTATCCATACTCTATAATGCAGAGTACGTTTTATCCTGTTTCTAACAATCAACATGCTATAAAAGTATCGATTTCGATGCAAGAATGGTGCGGGCATGTCTATACACAACTAAATAATCGTGAGCAATTCGAAGTAAATTCGCATTCTTATTTTGAGAATGATGCCGATAAAGAATTCAGTCTAGATAAAGCCATACTAGAAAACGAATTATGGACTAAACTAAGAATCAATCCAAAATCTTTACCAACAGGAGAACTTCAAATTATTCCGTCGTTTGAATACCTAAAACTACATCACAAATCTTTAATGACTTATAAAGCAAAGGCAACATTAACAGCTAATAAATACACGATTTCATATCTAGAATTAAACCGAACATTAAATATTCATTTTAATGATGAATTTCCTTTTGATATATTAAGTTGGGAAGAGTCTTTTAAAAGTGGCTTTGGATCTAAAGCAAAAATACTAACCACAAAAGCGACAAAATTAAAAACTATTAAATCGCCGTATTGGAATAAAAAATATAATAAAGACGAAGTACTGCGAGAAACGCTTCAATTAAATTAGTTCTTTTTATCTTTGTAATAGATTTTAAAAGTACAATTATATGACTGATTTTTTTAACACACACTACGATGAAATTATAAATTCGTCCATAGTATTTGGTGTTTTACTAGTTATTAGATTTATAACAAATTTAACCGTTAAAAAAGTAGGTAGAAAAAGTGGCATCAACAAAGTACGTATTAGATTAATTTGCAGATATGTAACGGTAACACTTATTATTTTAGGAATAATTATCGAAGCCTTTGTTTTTGGTGCAGAATTCAAAGAACTTGCTGTTGTATTCTCTTCTGTTTTTGCTGTAATTGGTATTGCTCTATTTGCCATTTGGTCCATTTTAAGTAATGTTACTTCCGGCATTATTCTATTCTTTTCTTTTCCATATAAAGCTGGTGATAAAATCAGAATTCATGACAAAGATTTCCCTTTAGAAGGTGTTATTGAAGACATTAGAGCCTTTCAATTACACTTACGAATAGATAATGGTGATTTGGTAACGTATCCCAATAATCTCATCCTACAAAAAGCAGTGACTTTAGTTCAAAAAGACGCCTTTGATAAATAAAGCGTTAAGGATAAGTTAAAGAAAGATTAAAACGAGTTTCTCAGCCTATTTTCTTTTATATATTTGGTTTTATCAAACCAAATAACACTATGCAAAAGCAAATTCTTGTTGGCCTTTTATCTTTATTTATTTATACATCTACACAAGCCCAAGCACCAAAAACTCCATCTTCTTCAGAAATTTATGAATCTATACAAAAACTTAATTTTTTAGGATCTGTATTATATTTAGCCGCGCATCCAGACGATGAAAACACGCGCTTAATAGCGTACATGTCCAACCAAGTAAAAGCAAGAACAGCCTATTTATCTTTAACGCGTGGTGACGGTGGTCAAAACCTAATTGGCCCAGAAATTAGAGAGCTTTTAGGCGTTATTAGAACGCAAGAATTATTAGCCGCAAGACATGTTGATGGAGGTGAACAACTATTTACACGCGCCAACGACTTTGGTTATTCTAAACATCCAGACGAAACGCTTAAAATTTGGAATAAAGATGATGTATTGAGTGATGTGGTTTTAGCCATTAGAAAATTTAAACCAGATATTATTATTAATAGATTCGACCACAGAACACCTGGCACTACACATGGGCATCATACAAGTTCTGCCATGTTAAGCTTTGAAGCTTTCGATTTAGCAAACGATGTAGATGCCTATCCAAATCAACTTAAAAACACCGAAATATGGCAACCTAAACGCTTGTTTTATAATACGAGTTGGTGGCGATATGGTAGCAAAGAAAAATTTGATAAAGTAGACAAAAGTAATATGCTAAATTTCGACATCGGTGTTTATTATCCTTTAAAAGGGATATCAAACAACGAATTGGCATCCATAGCTAGTAGTCAACACTTATGCCAAGGGTTTGGACGTTTATCTCAGCGAGGTGCTCAAGAAGAATATGTTGAATTCTTAAAAGGACAACCTTTAGCTGATAAAGAACATATTTTTTCTGGAATTGATACGTCTTGGAATCGTGTTACTGGCGGAAAAGCCATCGGAAGTATTCTATATGAAGTTGAAGAAAATTTCAATTTTAAAAATCCTTCCAATCATATAAACGCTTTATTAGAAGCTTACAAATTACTTCAGAACATTGATGATGCCCATTGGAAATCTCAAAAGACTAAAGAATTACTTTCTATTATTCAAATGTGTAGTGGTCTATATTTAGAAGCTTCCGCCGAAACGAATTGGGCAACACAAAACGAAACCATCAAATTAGACATTGAAGTTTTAAATAGAAGTAATCAAAGCATTCTATTAGAAAGTATCAATAACACAGAAGGTTTAAATATTTCAAAAAACATCACTCTTAAAGAAAACAACAGGTTTTCATTTAAAGAAAATTTAAAAGTTGACAGTAAGCAAAAATCAACAACACCGTATTGGCTTGCCGAAAAAGGAACTTTGGGTATGTATAAAGCCGATGAAAATTTAATTGGTCTCCCAGAAACGCCAAGAACTCAAAATATAGATTTCAACTTACTAATAAATAACACGCCTATAACCATTACAAAACCTGTAATTCAACGCTTTTCAAAACCAGATAAAGGTGAATTATACCGCCCGTTTGAGATTATTCCAGAAGTCTCTGCTAAAATCCCTGAAAAGGTTATCATTTTCGAAAATGAAAAACAACGCGATATTACACTTATCGTTAAAGCAGGAAAAGACAATTTAGAGGGCTACGCCGAAATTTGCTACCCTAATGATTGGAAAGTCTATCCTGCCAAACAAAAAGTATCCATTAAAAATAAAGGCGAAGAGCAAGCGCTTGTCTTTACCGTAATTCCGCCAGTTTATCAAAGTGAAGGTTATATAAGTCCTATTATAACTATTGGAGAAAAAAAGTATTCAAAAGAGCTTATTACCATTGAATACGATCATATTCCAACTCAAACCGTTTTACTTCCTAGTGAGACAAAGATTGTGCGTTTAAACATCCAAAAGCGAGGAGAAAACATTGCCTATATTCAAGGTGCAGGTGATGTGGTTCCAGAAAGTTTGCAACAAATAGGCTATCATGTCAGAATTATAAAGCCCGAAGACATAAACGCTGAAACTTTAAGTAGATTCGACGCTGTCGTTGTTGGTATTAGAGCTTATAATACAGTTGAAGATTTAAAATTTAAACAACAACAGTTGTTTGATTTTGTTTCCAAAGGCGGAAATATGATTGTGCAATATAATACAAATCGCAGATTAAAAGTTGATGAGTTAGCGCCTTATCAATTAGAATTATCTAGAGATCGTGTCACAGATGAAAACGCCGAAGTTCGCTTTTTAAATCCGCAACACGAACTACTTAATTTCCCGAATAAAATTACACAAGACGATTTTAAAGGTTGGACGCAAGAACGTGGCTTATATTTCCCTAACAAATGGGGTCCCGAGTTCACTCCTATTCTATCCATGAACGATAAAGGTGAATCCCAAAAGAACGGAAGTTTACTCGTAGCAAAACATGGCAAAGGTCATTTTATTTATACAGGTTTAAGCTTTTTTAGAGAGTTCCCTGTAGGTGTTTCTGGCGCCTATAGACTTTTTGCAAATATGCTATCTATTGGAAAAGACACTATAAATACTGAAGCTCCTTTAAAAAACTAAAATCAATCCTTTTTATCAATCAAAATTAAATCACATGGAAGAACCAAACCATTCCAATAAAAAGTATAAATGGGACACAATGTATACACTGGTATTAGTTGCTAATGCCATATATATGATTACTTTTTATTTTATAACAAAAGCCTTTTAATCTATGCAAACATTACAATGGATTGATTGGACTGTTTTAACCATTACTTTATTAGCAATAGTTGGATACGGTACTTGGCAAACACGAGGCAGTAAAAACGTTAAAGACTATTTAAAAGGTGGTAATAACTCAAAATGGTGGACTATCGGACTTTCGGTAATGGCAACTCAAGCTAGTGCGATTACGTTTTTATCGACACCAGGACAGGCCTTTAACGACGGTATGGGTTTTGTACAATTTTACTTTGGTTTGCCCATTGCTATGATTGTTATTTGTATGGTTTTTATTCCGCTATATCATCGCTTAAAGGTATACACAGCTTACGAATTTCTAGAAAACAGATTCGATTTAAAAACCAGAACACTTACCGCAGTCCTATTTTTAATACAACGTGGCTTAGCGGCAGGAATCACCATTTTTGCACCTGCTATTATACTATCAGTTGTATTAGGTTGGGATTTATTATTACTAAATGTATTTATTGGTTTTTTAGTCATAATTTATACCGTTTCTGGTGGAACACGAGCTGTAAACGTCACCCAAAAACATCAAATGGTTGTTATTTTTATTGGCATGTTAATCGCTTTCTTTTTAATAGTTAGTAAACTTCCTCAAGATATTACATTCTCAAAAGCATTAGATATAGCCGGGGCAAGTGGTAAAATGGAGATTTTAGATTTCTCTTTTGATCTGAATAACCGTTACACGTTTTGGAGTGGTATTATTGGCGGAACCTTTTTAATGCTCTCTTATTTTGGAACAGATCAAAGTCAAGTGCAACGCTATTTATCTGGTAAATCGGTTAAAGAAATGCAATTGGGCTTAATCTTTAATGGCTTATTAAAAATACCCATGCAATTTTTCATTTTACTAGTTGGAGTTATGGTTTTTGTCTTTTATCAATTCAACCAAGCGCCAATAAATTTTAATCCTATAGCAGCCGAAGTCGTTTTAAATTCTGAATATGCAAATGCATATAAATCACTCCAAAAAGAACAAGAAAGTATTTTTAATGATAAACAAATATTAATCAAATCGTTTATCAAATCAGATACACCAGAAACTGCAAAATATATCGCACTAGCAAACGAATCTAACGATGAAATTAGAGCCGAAGCTAAGTTTCTAATAGATAAAGCTGCCGAAGAAAATGACATAAAAGTTGAAAGCAACGATAAAGATTATGTGTTTATACATTTTATATTAAATAATTTACCAAGAGGATTAATCGGGCTTTTATTAGCCGTTATTTTAAGTGCAGCCATGTCTAGTACTGCCAGTGAATTAAATGCTTTAGGCTCAACAACAACGATAGATTTATACAAACGAAACACAGAAAAAAAGACTGAAGAACAGATGGTAAAAGCTTCAAAATGGTTCACTTTTGCATGGGGAATTATTGCAATTGGTGTAGCATGTGTAGCAAATTTGGCCGAAAATTTAATTCAGCTAGTAAATATTATAGGTTCCATTTTTTATGGCAATGTCCTCGGTATTTTCTTATTGGCTTTTTTCTTTAAACATGTACAAGGAAATGCCGTATTTATTAGCGCTTTAATTACTCAAGTTCTTGTAATTGGTCTATTTCTTTTAAATGAATACGATTTTATAAACCTACCATTTTTATGGTTAAACTTTGTAGGTTGCGCTATCGTAATTTTTATCACTCTTATTTTACAATCTATATTAAAAAATGACAAAAAAATCACAACATAAAACTATAAATTGGGGTATTATTGGTCTTGGTAACATTGCTCATAAATTCGCCCAAGACTTACTAACTATACAAGATGCTAAACTATACGCAGTAGCATCAAGATCGCAAAACAAAGCTGATGCTTTTGCATCACAATACAAAGCAACAAAAGCTTATGATAACTATGAAACATTGGCAGCAGATCCAAATATAGATGCTGTTTATATAGCTACACCACATGCACTTCATAAAGAAAACACCCTATTATGTCTAGAAAATGGCATAGCCGTTTTATGTGAAAAACCTTTTGCCATGGATGCCAACGAAGTGGATATCATGATTGCCAAGGCCAAAGAAAAAAGCATATTACTTATGGAAGCGCTTTGGACTAACTTTTTACCACATTACCAATTCGTTTTAAAAGAATTACAAAACAAAACGTATGGTAATATTACAAAAATAGAAGCCGATTTTGGTTTCTATAGAGCTTTCGATAATTCATCAAGACTATTCAATAAATCTTTAGGAGGTGGCAGTCTTTTAGATATTGGCATCTACCCTATTTTTGCTGCGCTTTCTACTTTAGGAATTCCAGAAACCATAAAAGCAGAAGCCACAACCTTCGATAATGATGCAGATTCATCTTGTCACATGATTTTTAATTATAAAAATGGCGCAACAGCAAAATTAAAAAGCACGTTATTAGAAGATACGCCAACCGAAGCCACATTTTATTGCGAAAAAGGGACTATTAAAATTAACTCGCAATTTCATTGCCCATCTACGGTTACAATAACTTCCAAAGAAAAAGAAGAAACTTTTAGATTTCCAAATCAAGTAAACGGTTATAAATACGAAGCCATTCACTTTAACAAACTCATCCGTCAAGGAAAAACAGAAAGTGATATTATGACTTTCAATTTCAGTAAACAACTTATTAAAACACTGGATGATGTTAGAGGTATTATAAAGTTGAATTATTAAACCTTATAAAGATTTGTCGCGTCCTATAAATTATACAAGTTTTAAATTCACAAAAAAAGCTGAACAATTTTAAAATAGTTCAGCTTTTTTTTATTTAGTAAAATCTTCTTATTATCTAACCAATTTTCTATACTTAATTCGTTTTGGCATTAAATCACCACCCAAACGTTTCTTTTTATTTTCTTCATACTCACTAAAACTTCCTTCGAAGAAATAAACTTGACTATCACCTTCGAACGCTAAAATATGTGTACATATTCTATCTAAAAACCATCTATCATGCGAGATTACTACAGCACAACCTGCAAAGTTTTCCAAGCCTTCTTCTAAAGCTCTTAAAGTATTCACATCAAGATCATTAGTAGGCTCATCTAAAAGCAATACATTACCCTCTTCTTTAAGCGTCATTGCAAGATGTAAACGGTTACGTTCTCCTCCAGAAAGTAATTTTACTTTTTTATTTTGCTCGCCACCAGAGAAATTAAATCGACTTAAATACGCTCTAGAATTCACTTCTTTTCCACCCATTAAAACCAACTCTTGCTCGTCGCTAAAGTTTTGCCAAATTGTTTTTTCTGGATCTATATTGGTATGACTTTGATCTACATATGCAATCTGAGCAGTATCACCCACAGTAAACTGACCTTTATCTGGAGTCTCTTCACCCATTATCATCCTAAAAATAGTGGTTTTACCAGCACCATTAGGGCCTATAACACCAACTATACCAGCTTGGGGTAAATTAAAATTTAAATCATCATATAATAATTTATCATCATAACCTTTGGCTACGCCGCTAGCTTCAATAACATTTGTTCCTAAACGAGGTCCGTTAGGAATATATATTTCTAATTTTTCATCAAGTTGTTTCTGATCTTGACTCATTAACTTATCGTAGTTCTTCAAACGCGCTTTTTGCTTTGCTTGACGTCCTTTTGCACCTTGACGTACCCAGTCTAACTCACGTTCCAACGTTTTTTGACGTTTAGATGCTGTTTTACTTTCCTGTGCCATACGTTTCGATTTTTGATCTAACCAAGACGAGTAATTTCCTTTCCAAGGAATGCCTTCACCTCTATCCAATTCTAAAATCCAACCAGCAACATTATCTAAAAAGTATCTATCATGCGTTACCGCAATTACAGTCCCTTTATATTGCGCTAAGTGATGCTCTAACCAATGTACAGATTCCGCATCCAAGTGATTGGTAGGTTCATCTAATAGTAAAACATCTGGTTCTTTTAATAATAAACGACACAATGCCACACGACGTTTCTCTCCACCAGATAGCACACCAATTTTCTTATCACCATCTGGAGTACGTAATGCATCCATAGCTATTTCTAATTTGGTATCGAGTTCCCAAGCGTTAGTGGCATCAATTTGATCTTGAAGTTCCGCTTGACGATTCATTAATTTCTCCATCTTGTCTGCATCAGAGTATACTTCCTCCAACCCAAACATATCATTTATTTTATTGTATTCATCAAGAATGGCAACCGTTTCGGCAGCACCTTCTTTTACAATTTCCATTACCGTTTTTTCTGGATCTAATTTTGGTTCTTGTTCTAAAAACCCAACCGAATAATCTTGTAAAAACGTAACATCACCTTGAAAGTTTTTATCAACCCCAGCAATAATCTTTAATAAAGTCGATTTACCAGAACCGTTAAGCCCTAAAATTCCAATCTTAGCACCGTAAAAGAAACTTAAATATATATTTTTTAATACCGGAGTATTTGCTCCTGGAAATGTCTTGGTTAAACCAGACATCGAAAAAATCACTTTTTTATCATCACTCATTGTCGCTCTTTAATTTTTTATTGATTCGTTACGTTTATTACACTCTGCCTTTTAAAGCATTAAATACCCATGCCACAGCAAAAAAACCAAGTCCTACAGCTCCAAAGCCCCATCCAGCAACATCATCATATCTAAAAGCACCCAATCCCATTAGTAATAATCCCATCGAAATCATTATCCAAGTAGCCCAAGCCAAAACTGTATTTTTATTCATCGCCATAATCTATATCTATAATTTGGTTGTTAGTGTAAACGCAAATATCGTATTTTTAAATAAAAAAGCCTCTATTTCTAGATGCTTTTTGCTATTAACTTCTATTTTTGTGAAAGTAGATTTTTCAATTAGATAACTTATAATTATGGCGGTTAATAAAATAATTAAATGGGGGTTTATTGGTTGCGGAAGTGTTACCGAAGTTAAAAGTGGACCTGCTTATAAACAAACAGAAGGCTTTGAAGTTGTCGCCGTCATGCGTCGTAACGAGGAGAAAGCAAAAGATTATGCAAAAAGACATCACATACCAAAATATTACACCGATGCTGATGCCTTAATTAATGATCTCGATGTTGATGCTGTTTATATTGCCACGCCACCAGACACACACAAATTATACGCTTTAAAAGTAGCCAAAGCCAACAAACCTTGCTGCATAGAAAAGCCTATAACACCTCATTATACGGAAGCTTTAGAAATACATAATGCTTTTAATAAAAAACAACTCCCTTTATTCGTGGCTTACTATAGGCGTTCGTTGCCTCGATTTGCAAAAATTAAAGAATGGCTATCTAAGAATGCCATTGGAGAGGTTCGCCATATTAATTGGCAATTACAAAAACCTACTAGCGCACTAGATATGTCTAAAACATACAACTGGCGAACAGATTCTAAAATTGCTTCTGCTGGGTATTTTGATGATTTAGCAAGTCATGGACTAGATTTATTTACGATGTTTTTAGGAGATATTAAAGAAGCTCACGGTATCAGTTTAAATCAACAAAATCTATATTCAGCAAAAGATGCGGTGACTGCATGTTGGGTGCATAAAAACGGAGTTACAGGTTCTGGAAACTGGAATTTCGGAGCTAACGCACATGAAGATCATGTTAAAATTACAGGCAGTAAAGGCGCTATTGAATTTTCTATATTTCATGAAAACCCGATAGTTTTAACAAGCGATTCTAAAAACGAAGCCCTTATTATCGAAAACCCAAAACACATTCAACAATATCATGTCGAAAACATGAGTAACCATTTACTATTAAAGGACTATACACACCCTTCAACAGGAGCAACAGCACTTCACACAAGTTGGGTGATGGATAAAATTCTAGGAGAGATTTAAGATTGAACCTCTCTTTAATTAAAATTTACTTAAAAGTTTCGTGAATTTTAATAAATAGACATTATTTCACAAAACCGCATCAAACATTTTTATATCTTTCAATCACTAAACTATTTCGACCAAATATGAGACTTCTTCTTAGCTGTTCTTTTCTTTTCTGCGGGTTGCTTTTCGTAGGATGCAAATCGAATACAAATCAAAAAAAACAATCAAATAATCCAAAACTTAAAGTTCTTATTCTTGATGGTGAAAACAACCATGGCATTTGGCCTAAGACGACTTTTATGATGAAAAGTTATCTTGAAGAAACAGATTTATTTGAAGTCGATATTAACCGAAAACTATTTACTTGGATTGGCCCACACTACAACGAAGTTGAAGGTGTAAGTGATATTAATGAACTATTGACGATGTACCCGTTAAATGATGGTATTGAAAGAGAAGCCGTAAAAGAAACAAAATATGACCCCAATTATAATCCAGATTTTAATAAATACGATTTGGTTATAAATAATTTAGGATGGAAATCTTCGAAATGGCCTGAAGCTACAAAAGCAAATTTCGAAAATTACATAAAAAATGGTGGCGGTATGGTTTTAGTTCATGCAGCCAATAATGCTTGGGGACAATGGGACGAATACAACAAAATGATTGGTCTTGGAGCTTGGGGAGATAGAGATATAAACTCTGGACCTTATGCGTTTTACAATGAAAACGGAGAAGAACAACGTGATCCTTCTGAAGGCATTTGCGCTTCGCATGGTAAACAATACGAATTTCAATTACAAACCAGAGCTCCAGAACACCCTATAATGAAAGGTTTACCCAAATTATGGTTGCACACTAAAGATGAACTTTACGACCGTATGCGAGGCCCTGCTAATAATATGACTATTCTTGCTACAGCATACTCTGACTCAATTGGAAATGCGCCACCATGGAACGAAAAAGTAACAGGAACTGGTAGACACGAACCGATGCTAATGGCTATAACCTATGGTAAAGGACGCATATTTCATTCCGCATTAGGGCATATGGATTATTCTATGGAATCTGTTGGCTTTATAACAACATTACAACGAGGTGCTGAATGGGCAGCCACTGGAAACGTAACTCAAAAGATACCTGAAGATTTCCCAAAGGAGCACACGAGTAGTTCAAGAAAATGGACTTTAAAAAAATTAATAAAATAATAAGAAAAATGAAATTTAAGTTAATCGCAATTTGTTGTTTAAGTATTATCGTGTTTAGTTGTAAATCTGGTACAACAACATCTAAAACAAGTTCAAAATCTAAATTAAATGTTTTAATTATTGATGGAGAAAACAACCATACTATTTGGCCAAAATCTACTTTAATGATTAAAGATTATCTTGAAGAGACATCTCTTTTTGACGTCGATATTACTAGAAAAGCTTATACTTGGAATGGTGGAGACTTAATAAACCAGTATCCATTAACACCTACTATAAATACGACATCAGTAAAAAAGCCAAAAGAAGACCCTAATTTTAATCCAGATTTTAGCAAATACGATTTAATAGTTTCTAATCTAGGTTACAAAGCTTCAAGCTGGCCTGCACAAACTAAAGCTAATTTTGAAAAGTATATGGCTAATGGTGGCGGACTTGTAGTTATTCATGCAGCCGACAACTCTTTTGGAAACTGGGATGAATACAATAAAATGATTGGCCTTGGTGGCTGGGGAGGCAGAAATGCTAAATCTGGTCCTTACGTGTATTATACTGATGACAATGAATTAAAACATGACACCACTGAAGGAAAATGTGGAAGCCATGGTAAACAAAGTGAATTTGTACTACAGACCAGATCGCCAGAGCATCCTATTATGAAAGACTTACCTAACATGTGGTTACATACAAAAGATGAACTTTATGAAAAGTTAAGAGGACCCGCAGAGAATATGACTATTCTAGCTACTGCACATTCAAACCGTACTGAAAGAAACGAGCCTATGTTAATGACTATTAATTACGGAAAGGGTCGTGTATTTCATACCGCTTTAGGACACACAGATTATTCTTTGGAATGCGCAGGATTTATTACCACATTACAACGTGGTTCAGAGTGGGCAGTTACTGGAAAAGTAACTCAAAAAGTACCAGCAGATTTTCCTAGCGAAGAAAGTACGAGTCCTAGAAAATGGGGTGAATAATTATATTTAAAAATTAAGGTATGTAATTTGTTTTTGTAGCGTTTCTTATATTTAACACAAAATAGAACGCTCTATCTATGATGTCATAGCTCCCAAAGCGTAGCTCTATACAACTTTTTGTACTTCATAAAAACTAATACTAATGAAAAAGATTATACTAATCGCAATACTTACTGTTTCTATAATCTCTTGTAAAGAAAAAAAGAAATCAGCCTCTAATACCGAAACCATCAATATTGAAAATTTAACGCCTGGGCCAATCGTTCATGAATCATTAAATAATGAACAATTAGAAAAGATAAAATTTATTCAGAAAACGTTTAATGAAGTTTATCCTATTTCTCTTGAAGAAACAATTACAAATTTCAAACGAGACCAAAATCCCAATAATGAAATAAACATATGGTTAAATATGTCTAAAACATTTCAGTCGTTTGCCTTAAAAAATTCAGGCGAAGAAAAAATTGAAGTTAGAAAAGAAGCTTTTAAATTGATTTTAATGCGTTCAATGATGCCTGAAAAAGAAGCTATAAGTAGTTCGGATTTAAAAGTATTAAGTAAAAATGAAATTCATGAGGTTTTAAATAATTATACTTTAAAAGCAAAACCAATAACAGTAAAAAAATAACCATTTGAAGAGTTCATGGAATATTCAATTCTAAACCTCTTTTTTCAATTCCAGAAAACATTATTAATTCTTTTCTGAATAAGCGCTTTCAGACCACTATAAACCCCTTCAATTATCTTAAGTTTCTTCAAATTGCTTGTAGATTCCCAACAATTATATGATCATTTATTCTTCACATAAATTAACTTAAACCTACCGTTACTTTGCTGACGTTGTTCCATTTCAAATTGCGGAAGTGATTTAAAAAGCGGTGTTAGTTTTTGAAACCCGAAATTTCTTGAATCGAAATTAGGTTGCTTTTTAAGAATTAAAGAACCAACATCACCAAGAAATGCCCAACCATCATCATCGGCAGCATCGTCAACAGAATTCTTAAGTAACCGAATTACTTTTGGCGTTAAATTATATAAATTTTCTTTTTTAGTCTTTTTAGTTTTTTCATCTTTATTATTTTCATCATCATTATCATCAGCATTTCCAAGAATTTCTAAATAGATAAACTTATCGCAAGCCACTATAAAAGGGTTAGGCGTCTTCTTTTCCCCCATACCATAAACAACCATAGCTGCTTCACGTAAACGCGTGGCAAGCTTCGTGAAATCACTATCAGACGACACCAAACAAAAACCATTTACTTTTTCAGAATACAAAATATCCATAGCGTCAATGATCATCGCAGAATCCGTAGCGTTCTTTCCTGTTGTGTAACCGTATTGTTGTATGGGCGTAATGGCATTTTCTAATAGCACATTTTTCCATTTAGACAAATGTGGTTTAGTCCAATCTCCATAAATTCTTTTAATTGTTGGAGTCCCGTATTTTGCTATCTCTTCCATCATTTCTGTAATGTACTTTGATGGAATATTATCGCCGTCAATTAATACGGCTATTTTGGTGTCTTTTATCATATTCGTTAAATATACATAAATGCTAATAATAATGAACCTATTTAATTATCTCAAAATAAATCCGTTAACATCATTTAACATTTGTAAGTAAACTATTCAATGCAATATAATTAACTTTATCCAGACTAATTTTAATAAATTGAATTCCACAAATCATACAATCAAAATCAATATGAAGACTATCAAATTAAAGAGGTACACCTCTATTTTTTCTATTTTACTTTTACTTTGTATTATATTACCAAATAGTATTGAAGCGCAAAACAAAAAAAAGAACAAGAAAAAAAATGCTGTAACGGCTCATATTTCTCCTAAACCCAAAAAAGAAAAAACAATTAAAGACCTTGTAAAATCAAGTAAAAAAATAGAAGGGCTTTTTACCATCTATCAAGATACTATTACAGGATCTTTACAAATGCTTGTTTCAGAAAAACAATTAAACAAAGATTTTATTCATTTTGGACAAATATCTGATGGCGTAATGGATGCTGGAAGACTTATTAGAGGTATGTATGGAAAGTCTCAAATATTCCAGATAAATAAATATTTCAATAAATTAGAATTCATAAAACAAAACACATCTTTTTATTTTGATCCAGAAAATGCGATATCAAAATCTAAAAATGCCAATATTTCTAACGGAAATATGATTAGTTTAAAAATTGAAGCATACAATAAAAAAGATAGTCTATATTTAATAAAAGCTGATGATTTATTTTTAAAGGAAACCTTTGCGCAACTAAAACCATCCAAACGACCAGGATCACTACCGACTTCTTTTAGTTTAGGTAATTTAGATAAATCTAAAACCAAAATAAAAGCCATTAAAAACTACCCTGAGAACACAGATTTAGAGGTAGAATATGTATACTCCAAGTCTTCTACATCAAACTCTGGATCTAACGCCATTGCTGACGGTAGACATGTTAGTATTAAAACACATCATAGTATAATAGCCATCCCCGAAAACGATTATGAAGTACGATATGATGATGCTAGAGTTGGTTATTTCTCAACTCAAATAGATAATAAAACATCTTTAAGTGCTACACCTTATAAAGATTTAATTCACAGATGGCATTTAGAAAAGAAAGATCCTGATGCTGAAATTTCTGAACCTGTAACCCCAATTACGTGGTGGATGGAAAACACAACACCAAAAGAAATTAGGCCTATTATAAAAAAAGCTGGAGAAAAATGGAATTTGGCTTTTGAAAAAGCAGGTTTTAAAAACGCTGTTGTAATTAAGCAACAACCTGATGATGCGGAATGGGATGCTGGTGACATACGTTACAACGTTTTACGATGGACATCTTCACCAAAACCGCCATTTGGAGGTTATGGCCCTAGCTTTGTTAACCCAAAAACGGGTCAAATTCTAGGAGCAGACATTATGTTAGAATACGCTTCTTTCGGTGCTATGTTAAACTACGATGAACTCTTTGAAAAATCCGCGTTAAGCAGTACTTATAATAATATGTTGGAGCATATACAAAACAATAATCACGGTGCTTATTGCATGGCAGATCAGACAGCCAAATTGAATAGTATGTTTGGACTAATAGCTAACACCGTTTTAGATTCTAGTCCTTTAGAAAAAAGCAAAATAATAAATGAACGTATACATTACCTCATTCTGCATGAAATGGGACACACTTTAGGTTTAAACCACAATATGAAATCTAGCCAATTGCATACATTAGAAACCATAAATAATGAAGCAATTACTTCAAAAATTGGACTTATGGGGTCTGTAATGGATTATCCTGCTATTAATTTTAGCCATGACAGAGAAAATCAAGGGCAATATTACACGACACAACCAGGCCCATACGATATGTGGGCTATTGAGTTTGGTTATAAAAAGATGTCTAATACAGAAATGACCGAATTATTATCTAAATCGACTCAACCTGAATTAATTTTCGGAAACGATGCTGACGATATGCGAGCGCCAGGGAAAGCTATTGATCCGAGAGTCAATATTTACGATTTAACCAACGACGCTATTCAGTATTCAATAGACAGAATTAAGTTAACAAATACCATTACCAATGAATTACTAACGAAATATAAAAATAAAGAAACGGGAAATTCGTATCAAAAATTAAGAAATTCATACAATATACTTACTGGTCAACATTCTGCAGCTGCAAATACAATTTCTAGATATATTGGAGGCGTTTATGTAGATCGATCTACTGTTGGGCAAGATGGTGCTACACAACCATATACTCCCGTAAGCCTTATTGACCAAAAGAAAGCTTTAACAGCGTTAAAAACGTATATATTTGCTCCTAACGCCTTTAATGCGCCAAAAGAACTATACAATTATTTAGCACCGCAACGAAGAGGCTTTAATTTACGCGCTAATGAAGATCCGAAAATCCATTCTCGAATCTTAGGTATTCAGAAAAACATATTAAGTCACCTTCTACATCCAAATACACTGCAACGTATTACAGATTCTGAATTATATGGCAATGCTTATAAATTGTCTGCTTTTATGTCCGATTTAAATGCTGCCATATTTAAAGCTGACATTTATGGTAATATAAATTCATTCCGACAAAACCTTCAATTAGAATATACCAATACACTCATTGATATGCTTACAGGAAAACAAAGTAGCAGATTTACGAATAATGCTAAATCTATGGCTTTGTATAATTTAAAAAGTATTAAAACAATGGCAAACACCACAGGGAATATATCTTCTAAAGCACACAAGCAACACTTAAGAACTTTAATTGATAACGCATTAAAGGAAGTGAAATAAATAACATAAAATACAAGATGTAAACTAAAAAAGCTACTTCATTAAACTGAGGTAGCTTTTATATTTTTAAGGAATAAATGTTTCTTTTTAGGAACAAATAATTGTTTACTTTATGTTTCATTCATTTCTACTTATATAATAGCAAATTGTATGCCAAATATTTTATACCCATTCTAGGTTCATGACAATTTTGAAACCTTTCCTTCAACACCTTCATAAAACTGACTCATAAATTTAAAATCGGCATCCACATCGTCTGTTGTAAAAAAAGGTTCTGATATTTTATTTTGTTTATTCTTAAAGTCGAATGTAAACATGATAATTGGCACTTGCGCTTCTTTAGCTATGTAATAAAACCCCGTACGCCATTGGATTACTTTTTTTCGTGTGCCTTCTGGAGCTAATCCTATTCTGTATTCATCTTTTCCAGCAAACATGCTTGCCACTTCTTTTACCATACCCGATTTATTGTAGCGATCTAGTGGGGAACCTCCCAATGCTCTAAAAAACCAACCAATAGGAAATACAAACAGTTCTTTTTTACCAAGAAAATGGGTCTTTACTTTTAAAACAGACCGAAGTAATATAGCCATATAAAAATCGTGCCAGCTCGTGTGAGGTGCTACTATTAAAACGGCTTTCTTATAAGTGTCTTTGGATACATTTGTGTTACCAACAACCTTCCATCCTAAAATCTTAAAATAGATAAATTGAGATAACCATTGCATGTTAAATTTTTTGGTAAAGCACTTTTAGCTTTTCCGAAGTTATAACTTTTTTCCAACTTTTACCCAAAGCATTTTCCCAAAGTGGTTCTAAACTTAAAGCAACATTAATCATAATATCAAATTCTTTATCACTTAAATTTGCACAAACACCTTGTGGTAACTTAATATTATGCTTCGCTTTCATGTCTTTAAAAAGCGCAACACCTTCTGGATAATAGTCTTCTAAGTGATCGAAGACTAAACAATTTCCAATACCATGTTTAATCCCTAAATGGTAAGACAATCCGTAACTTAATGCGTGTGCTACACCAACTTGAGAATAAGCGATACTCATGCCACCATGCCAACTCGCCATCATCAATTTATCTTGAGATTCTTCTGCTGACAAATGGTCTCCTAAAAAAATATCTTTACATAAATCGAAAGCTTTTTCTCCGTAAGTTTTACTAAATTCATTTAAAAACGTACCATTTAACGACTCTACGCAATGAATATAGCAATCCATTCCTGTATAAAACCACTGATCTTTTTCAACATCTTTAGTTAATTCTGGATCTAATATAACTTGATCAAACGGTGTGTAATCGCTATTAATACCTAATTTAAGATCGGGGCCAGTTAATATAGCTGTTCTTGAAACTTCTGCCCCAGTTCCAGATATGGTTGGAATACCCACATGATAAATAGCCGGATTTTTAACCAAATCCCAGCCTTGGTAATCTTTAGATGCACCTTCGTTTGAAAGCATTATAGAAACAGCCTTAGCCAAATCTAAAATAGAACCGCCTCCAATTCCTATAATTCCAGATGGGCGTTCTTTACTCGTTAGTATGATCTCCTCAACTAAGTCGTCTACTTGTATTGTTTTAGGTTCTTCTGCTGTAGAAATATAAAGAATCTTATCATCATAAGACAACGAAATTCTTGATGTTAACCAAGCATTGTTCTTAAACACATCGTCTATTAAAAATATAAACGGTGCTTTAGTATTTAAGCGATTTGGGGAAATTATTTCACTTAACTGATTGAAACTACCTCTACCAAAAATCACTCTTGGTACCATTGGAAAGTTTTTATAGCTCATTTATTTTGTTTTCTTTTTCAAAAGGTAAAAATACCATTATTTTAATTTTACTCGTTTAAAAATTCCTGAAATTTATCAGAAAATATACCTACATGATAACCGTCTACTAATGCATGATTAACATCAATTGACACATTCATCATTAATTTTTCGCCCACATGAGTCATTTTACTAAAGCCTATTTTGGGCACAGATTCTTTTATTCCAGACACAGGTTCTTTATGTCCAACAAAGTTTAACCAAGGCATTGCAGAGCAATGTATGCAATCTAAACTATTTGTTGGTGGATATAAATCTCCAGTCTTCTCTATTCGCTCTTTTTCTAATTGAATATTGTTTTTAAAAATATTCAAATCGGTATCAAATTTAATAAACGAAAATCCAAAGGTGTTGTCTGACCTCATAATTGTTGCCGAGGCATGAATCATGTTATATTCAACCACTTGGTCATCTACAATTCTCAATTTAAAATTTTCAACCTCATTAATCGCTCGCATACAATCGTGTAAATATCTAGAAAAAAAACTAACGTTTTCAACCTTAGATATCTTATATGCATTCGTGACATCAAACGGAATAACAACTCCAAAATAAGGATCTGCCAAAGCACTAAAATGCTTATAATGCTGTTGCCTATTCCATGTATTAATATCTAAAATCTTCAAACTATTTTATTAATTTTAATAAATCGATTACACGTGATAGTGTTTTATACGATTTTCCATTCGTTTCTTTTTCTGTAACCTCTTCGTGTGCCCAAGTCGTATGAAATGGTACATGTATAGCATGAGCGCCAATATTTATCAAAGGCAACACATCTGATTTTAACGAATTACCAATCATTAAAAATTCAGACGGTTTAATATCTAAATGGTTTAATAAATTAGAATAATTGGCTTCTTTTTTATCACTTAATACTTCTATGTGATGAAAATACTTCGTTAACCCCGATTTTTCTAATTTTCGTTCTTGATCTAATAAATCGCCTTTAGTTGCTAAAATTAAACGATGTGTTTTAGACACTTCTTTTAAAACATCTTCTACCCCATCAAGCAATTCTACCGATTTATTAGTCATTGTTTTACCAATGTTTAAAATCGCTTCAATCGTTTTATTTGAAACATTATAATTTGATAAATCTAAAGCACTTTCAATCATAGATAAAATAAAAGCTTTTACACCATAGCCATACAAATCAAGATTTTGCATTTCCATCTTAAATAATTCTTGATCTATTTTATTGGGTGTTTCATACTCAGATAATAATCTAGCAAATTCTTGCTCGGCTTCACGAAAATAAGTTTCGTTTACCCATAGCGTATCATCGGCATCAAAACCTATTACTTTTATGTTTTTATAATCTATACTCACTCTATATTTTATACTTTATATTTTTATTAAAAACTTTGACTGCGCTCAGTTTGACAAACGACAACTTAATTAAGCCATTACTTCCAAATTTTCTTAGCACGTTCTAAATCTTCAGGCGTATCTATTTCCACACCTTCAATATTTGTTTCTACCATTTTTATACGTTTCCCATATTCTAAATAACGAATGCATTCAATTTTTTCAGAAGCTTCTAATGGCAACATTGGTAATTTATAAAAATCAAGTATCGCTTCTTTTCTAAAGGCATAAACACCTTTATGTTTAAAATATTTTACACCTGCATTTTTCTCTCTGGGATAAGGGATTGGACTTCGTGAAAAATAAAGTGCAAAATTGGTTTGATCGACAATAACTTTAACGGTATTGGGGTTGTTAATTTCGTCTTCATTTGTAATATGAACCATTAGCGACGCTAAATCGACTACCTTTTCTTTATCAGCTTTAAAAACGTCTATAAGTTTAGCTAACGATTCTTTATCTGTAAAGGGCTCATCGCCTTGAACATTAATAACAATATCTATATCTAGATGTTCTACGGCTTCTGCTATTCTATCGCTTCCACATTCGTGTTCTTTAAGACTCATAATGGCTTTTCCTCCGTTATTTACAATCTCATTATAAATAACAGCGCTATCTGTCACCACAAATACATCATCAAATAAATTGGTAGCAACTGTAGCCTCGTACGTTCTACGAATTACAGTTTTACCACCAAGGTCTTGCATTAATTTACCAGGAAAACGAGAGGCTGCATATCGCGCTGGAATCATTGAAATTATTTTCATGCTTTAATATAAGTCAATTCGACTTCAAAAATATAATAATTTATTATAGGTTTTATCTTTTACTGCGTTTAAACTTTTTAAACACTTTAAATATAATGAATAGAATGAGAACAACTAAAATAATGGATAACATTGGAAAAAATATAGAAACTAAAGACATGGTAACAGCTGTACCTGTTTCGATGGTTGACACAATCGGATTGGCTAAACCTCCTGTTGATGCTGTTGATGCTAAACGTGTCGCACCCGACGATCCCGAAATAGCACTTGCTGTGCCTCCACCAGCAATTATGGCTAATGCCCATGTTATTACTGGACTTAAATCGACCACCGTAGACAGCATAACTACTGTGCCTGCAAAAGCGGCTAAAGGCACCGAAATACTATCTAATAAATTATCTACGTATGGAATATAATATGCAAAGATTTCGACCAATGTTGCAACTCCTAAGGTTATTAAAGCGGTTAAACCTCCAATCCATTGCCAAGATTCGTTTAACTCCCAAACATTAAAGTATGATGCTAAACTTAATGCAAACAACGGTAAAAAGACTCTAAATCCTACCGATGCCGCTAAACCAACACCAAGACAAATACTTATAATAGTTTCTATTGCCATATTTCTCCCCTAAGAGGACTTTTGTTTATAGTTAGTAATTATCCAAATTTACATAATTTTTAAAGTTTCTTTCAGATGATAAAACATTTAAAGTGATATAACAAATCATCATATCCATTTTCAATACAATAAACCCATTTTATAATGAAAGTAATAAGTCTCTAAACAAACCTAAATTGACTACCAACCGCAACTGAATACTCCGACTGCAAATGAGACTGAGACTGAATACTGCGACTAACTTACACTATTCCTCAAAGAACTCGTCTTTAAAACCTATTAAATACAATTTCTCTTTAGCTCTAGTTACGGCTGTATACAACCATCTTAAATAATCTTTATTAATCCCTTCTGGTAAATACGGTTGCTCTACAAAAACGGTATTCCACTGTCCACCTTGCGATTTATGACAGGTTATCGCGTACGAGAATTTAACTTGTAACGCATTAAAGTGTTTATTGTTTTTCACCTTTAAAAACTTTTTATACTTACTGGTTTCATCTTCAAAATCTAGCATCACTTCTTGATAAAGTTTATTAGAATCTTCGTAAGGTAACGATGGTGTTTCGGCATCAATAGTATCTAAAATTAAAACCGTTTCGAAAGGTAGCATCTTAGGATAATCGACCATTCTTATTTTTACTTCCGCGAAGCGAAAACCATAAAGTTCTTTGATACTAAAAATTTCAAGGACTTCAATAATATCACCATTGGCAATAAAACCAGCTTCGGAAGTCGCTTTTAACCAAAAGTAATTGTTCTTTACAACCATTAAATAATCGCCAGAACTTAATTCGTGCTCGTTAAATAGAATTTTGTTTCTAATTTGCTGATTGTATAAATTCGCCCGTTTATTACTTCTAACAATAATAGCGGTTTCTTCGTTACCTAAATTACTGTACGCGCCATCAATGGCCTCCATAATTTCGTAACCATCCGTTAACCGCACAATATCTTTGAAATTGCCTAAATTAAATTGAAACGATTCGTAAAACGTGCCAGACAAAACTTCTCGAAGTATGGTTGCATTGGATAAAATTCCAGAATCTTGCCCCTGTCTAACCACTTCATCCAATTCCATTTTTGTAACCTCTTTATCGTAATTTAAGGCTAATTTATTTTCGTCTAAAGCTGGGCTTATATCTAATTTTACAGGCGGCAACTGTGCTGTATCTCCAATTAAAAGTAGTTTACAATTTTTACCAGCATACACATATTGCATTAAATCATCTAATAAAGATCCGTTTTCAATAAACTTAGATTCTCCTGGTGTATCGGGTATCATAGAGGCTTCATCAACAATAAAAATGGTGTTTTTATGTTTATTGGGTTGTAAAACAAACTTGACACCGCCTCCGCCATCTTTTTTAGGGAAATATATTTTTTTATGAATGGTAAACGCCTCTTTTCCAGAATAATTTGAAATGACTTTAGCCGCCCGACCTGTTGGTGCCATTAAGACGGCACTCATTTTTGCTTTCCATAAATTTGTAACAATACTACCAATTATAGTGGTCTTCCCTGTTCCGGCGTAACCTTTTAGCAGATAAAGCGTGTTTTTTGAATTATCAAAAATAAAATTAGATAATTGTTGAAGCACAATATTTTGCTTTAACGTTGGTTCGAACGGAAAAGACTGTTTTACAAGCGAATAAAATTGGGATGGGGTCATTTTCTGACTTAAAAATTAAATTTTATTCAAATATAGAAATGATTTTTACCTACAATGGTTTTTACGATTAAAAAAAAATTGTAGATTTGCGAAAGACCATTAATAAATTTTATAAATAAAATAGCATACTATGTTAACAATTCTTTTAGTAACGGTTGGTGTAATATTATTAACAATTGGCTTAGTTAAGCTTGTGGATAAATTTATACCTACAAAATTTAAACCTGTATTAACTATTGCTCTTTGGGTTTTAATAGCCTTTTTAGGATATCACACATATATGTCTGTTTATAACCCAATTCTTTTTAATAAAGAAAAAGAAAAGCGTTATGCTAAAGTCATTAATAGTCTAGAAGATATTAGAGATGCGCAATTAGCGCATAGAACAGTTACTGGAAAATTTGTTGGAAAATTTGAGGACTTAATTAAATTTATTGATACTGCCGAATTTACAATTACACAACGTAAAGATTCTACAGTAATTGACAAAGAGGCAAACAAGCGTTTTGGTTTAGATTCGATGACTAAAGAAGTTGTTATAATTGATACTTTAGGAACTGTATCTGTTAAAGATTCTTTATTTAAAGGCTCTGATCGTTATAAAAAGATGATGAACTTACCAGAAGGCGTTGGTGAACCAGGTGCTAAATTTGAGCTTAAGGCTGGATATATATTACAAAACGATTTGAATTTACCTGTATTTGAAGCTTCTATTAAGAAAAACATTATTTTGTTTGATCAAGATAAAGACCTTTTAGTTGGCGAGAATCAAGTGATGTCTGTTGAAGCTGTAAATGGTGATAAAATAATAGTTGGTTCAATGGAAGAAGTTAATACCACTGGAAACTGGCCAAAACTTTATGACACAAAATAATAACAGTACAAAAATAAATAACAGTACAGAATTGTCCATTCAAATTAGTTTGAGTGGACTTTCTTTTTGTATCCTACAAAGAGACACCCTTACTATTTCCTTTTTAAAACATTTTAATTTTGATAAAAAGTTAAATCCTTTTGAACTTTTAGATCAATTAAAACATCTTTTTAATACAGAAAAAGCTTTACAAGAAGCGTTTAGCAGTGTTTTTATTATTCATGCTAACGAATTAGCTACTTTAGTACCAAAACCCTTGTTTAATGAAGATTGCTTAGCAGACTACCTTAAATTCAATTCTAAAATATTGAAGTCTGATTTTATAACTTACGATGCTATAAAATTAAACGACAGTGTAAATGTCTATGTACCGTATGTAAACATCAACAATTTTATATACGAAAAGTTTGGAACCTTTACCTTCAAGCATTTTTCTACTATTTTAATAGATCAATTATTAGTAGCCGAAAAAAATACAGACACTCCAAAAGTGTATGCACATATTAGTTCTGGTCATTTCGAATTAATAATTATTAAAAACAGTAAACTTGTTTTATATAACAGTTTTGAATATACTAATGAAGAAGATTTTATTTACTATGTTTTATTTACTGCTGAACAGTTAAATTTAAACCCAGAAAAACTAGAATTAGTCTTTTTAGGCGCTATTATAAAAGATGATGCGCTTTATAAAATGGCGTATAAATACATTAGACATATCAGTTTTGGTAACAGAAACGATAACTATAAGTACACCCAAGCACCAAGCACAAACCATAGCGATTTCACCTTAATAAAAAGTTTTTAATGCGTATTATTTCAGGATTATATAAAAGTAGAAAGATTGTTGCACCAAAAAACCTACCCGTTCGTCCAACGACAGATATGGCTAAGGAATCGCTATTCAACATTTTAAACAATAATTTTTATTTTGACGATATATCGGTTATCGATTTATTTTCTGGTTCTGGAAATATTAGTTACGAATTCGCTTCACGTGGTACCGAGCAAATTACTTGTGTCGATCAAGATTATGGCTGTGTTAAGTTTATAAACAAAACCGCCGAAGATTTCGATATGCCTTTACAGGTTATTAAAAGTGATGTTTTTAAGTTTTTAGAAAAAACAAAACTTCAAGCCAAAATTATCTTTGCAGATCCGCCTTATAATTTTTCTGTCGAGCAGTTTTCAAAAATACCCGAATTAGTGTTTCAAAATAAGATTTTATTAGAGGAAGGTCTGCTTATTGTAGAGCATTCTAAACACACCGATTTATCGTCTCTAGAACATTTCGATTATTCAAAAAGCTACGGTGGCAACATGTTTAGCTTCTTCGAAAAGAAATAATTCACTTCCATTTCTATACGTAATTCGTTTTTTTTCAGTAAATTAGGTTTCTCTCTAAGAGTCCCCTGACTCTAACATGCTATTTCCTTTCGTCGAAAAACGCTCCTTTTTTCAAATATGATTATGGTTAAAATTGATTATTAATCAACCAAAACCAATAATTATGAGAAAACTTTTTTTACCTGTACTCGCTGTACTTCTTTTTGCAGCATGTCAAAACAACAAAAAACAATTTACTATGACATCTCCAGAGATTGATGTCGTTAAATCTTTAGTAAAAGATTATCATGATGGTAATTGGGAATCTTGGCTAACTCATTATGCAGATACTGCAAAAATCTTCCACAATACTTGGGATAAAAAGAAAGGAGCGACACCTGCAGAAACTGTTAAATCCTTAAAAGCTATACTTGCCAACATGTCTAGTTATCACTTTGAAGAAGACAAAGGTCTTCCATGGTATGAAATGGTAACAAATGACGATTCGGAGACCTGGGTGTATTTTTGGGGTAACTGGAATGGTGTTCTCTCAGCAAATAGCAAACAATTAGAAATCCCAGTTCATCTCGCTTTAAAGTTTGTTAATGGAAAAATTGGGCGAGAAGAAGGGTTTTATAATCTTTCAGACTTAACGGCAGCACTCCAAGAAATTGAAGCTAATAAAATGGCCGAAGAATTAGAAACTAAAACAGAATAACCAATCCTTAATTTAAACACTCATGAAAACAATAAAAACAACATGTCTTTTAGTGTTAATACTATGTTTAACAGTAAATTTCGCCGAAGCTCAAAAATTATATAGAGTACACCAAGACAACGTTAAACCATCCATGGTAAGCGAATACGAAAAAATTGCTAAAGAATTTAATGCCGCTTGTGTAGAGCACAATCTACAAGCTAGTTGGATTACAGCAACCACGAGCGATTTAAAATACATGTACGTAACACCCATGGAAAAATTCGCTGAACTAGACGAACGCCCTTTTGCAGCTATGGCAGAAGCTATGGGCAACAAATTCACCGAATTATTCGAAAAATTCGATGCCTGTTACGACTCGCACGGCTCATACATTATAGGATTAAACGAAAAACTTAGCTATATGCCTGAAGGTATCTCACAAACCACAGAAGGCGAAAATTATCGTGATTATTTTTTCATTTATTACACACCAGCTAATGCAAAAAAAATACGAGAAGGCATGATGGCTGTTAAAGAGTTATTCGTTGCCAAAGCGTCTAAAAACTATTATAGAATATACCATAGTGGGTTTGGTACCATGGAAAGTTATTATATGGTAGCCATGTCTAGTAAAGACGAAATCGATTCGGCTACAAAATCTGTAAAGAACAAAGACGTTTTAGGTCCTGACCGTTTCGAAACCTTCGACAAAGTCATGAAATACGCATCACGAACAGCCGAAAGCACTGGAAAAATGCGCCCCGACTTAGCATATTCCCCAAAGAAAGAATAAACTTAGTCACTCTATTTTAAACACGAAGAGCGACCTCTAAAGTCGCTCTTCTGTTTATTTAAGTAAATCTATAAGCCGAATCCTGTATGTTTTAATTCCTTTTAGAATTACTTCTTCAAAAAACAAAACACCCCTATCATTTATCTCAATGTATTGTTGCCAATACACTTTAGCTGCCTACCCTCCAGCATCAAGCGTGCCGCCTTCAAACGCTGGTTTACATGACATTGCACCATAAAGAGTTTACCTGGTTTCACTACAGCATTACCTGTACATACTTTCTGTTGCACTTTTCCTAACCTCACGGCTGGTGGCCATTAACCACTAAATTGCACTACGGTGTCCGGACTTTCCTAACTAAAGCAAGCTTTAGTTCGATAGGGCGATCTACTTATCCGCAAAATTACAATAAACAAATACTAAAATCTAAGTTTATTTATGAGTATTTTTAATGTTTGGGCGTTACCCTGAAAAGGGGGTCAGGCTTTACGTTGCAAGTCCTCGCTCCTATGGTCGCTGTGGGCTTTTCACTGCAATCCTTAACGCGGATTAGTCAGCAGCATAAAGTCATCAATAGCAGTCTAGTCTATCCTCTGTAATTAACACAAAACACCAAGTTTTACGTCATTGCTAGGCACGAAGCAATCTGTCAAAACGAACCAAAAACATCAAACAACCTCCAATTAAAAAGGAAAGGTTCAATTCGAGAAATTACTTCGTCGTAAAAAACGTTAATCGTTACCGCAAGTTTGTAACTGTAACTTGTGCCGCTAAACTTACTAAAAAACCTTTACATTTTTGTAAAAGCTTTTAGCTTATTTTTTTCTTACTCTTGTTTTACTTACTCATACTCGGTACTAGTTAAAAACTAGCACTAGCGGACACTATGGAACAGCGGGGAGTAAGTAAAACTATTAGCTTTTCTTCATTCATATTGTTGACATTAGTTTTTAATACACTTTTATTCTGAACTTTCTAGTAAAACCAAAATGTAAAATCATTTTTTGTTTGTGACTGAATGGCAAGTTATGGTCTTTATATTTAAAAAACCATCTTTTAGAATCACTTAAAGTACCTATAAGTCCAAAATCAAAAAGGGTTTCTAATAAATCTTCGTGATTTTTATTGTTATTTTTCAAATAGTTTACTACTTTGGAATCACTATCTAGTTCCTTTTTGATTTCGTCAAATGTTACTAGACCTTTATTTAATTTCATAAATGCATGAGTAGACTCCTGCCAAATAGGAAGATGACTTTGAATCTCATCTCTAAACTCTCTATAAAACCATTCCGAATATTCTATTTCAGCAGTTCTAACAGTTTGAAACGTTAGTTTGCCTTTTATATTTTGTTTCTGACAATACTTCATGAATTTAATTACATCCCTAGGTCTTTCAAAAGTTCTGTTATAAATAAATTCCCAAAGATTATTTATTTTTTTTGGAATATTTCTATCATTATTTACAGTTATTTGTTCCCAGGCTCTATTGCGGTTTCTGACATTTATTGATGCATTTATTCTCGCATTTATTAAATCATAGATTGAGTAGCTAGTATGGTATTCTTTAGTCCATTTTAAATTTATTATATAGTCATCTAACTTGTTAAGATCATTATCTTCAAGATTATTAAAAATGTCTGATCTTAAAGCAAGAACTGGTCTAATATTTAAATTGTCTTTTAAATCTAAAAATGTATTTTCTACAGCTCTGAATAAGGATAACAGTAATAAATTTAAATTTTTATCATTTGCAGAATAACCTTCATCTAGTTCGTCAAAAAGCAAATAAAAAGTACAAGTTGAAGTTGTACTTTTTATAAGTTTCATTAAAATTTCAGATGCTTTTTGAAAATGTACATATGTAGTAGTTTCTTTTGCAGACCCTGAAGTATTTTCAAAACCTATCAATTTAGCTACTACAGAAACTTTATTCTGATTTGTTTTTAAGTTTTTTAATGTTTCTGCAAATCCAAGATTCGAAGGGAAATTTATTTTAATAAACTTTTTAAGTTCAATAACATTCTCAGTGTTTTCTATTTTACTATCCTGTATTATTAATTTTGCTATTTCAGTTAAAACTAAAAAAGTCCAAATAGGCACAAATTGAGACTTGTTTCCCAGTGTTCTATCTTTAAGTTCTCGAATTGTTTGAATTGGAAAACTTCTGAGTGACAAATATTTTGCAAATGAACTATAATCATTAGATGCTTCATTTGCAATCTGTTCTATAATAGCTGTTTTACCAGTTCCTTTTCTACCAATTATGTATCTATAATCTCCGTTTTTTATTCCATCATATTCAGGTATTTTAACAAAATATTTTCGTAGTTGTCTATCTCCTTTTGCATCATCTGGTCCCCAATTTACTTTTTTGAAATCATTTTCAAATATTACCATAGTTATCTATATTAATGTTAACGATTTTTAATAGATTTAAAACCCTTTTAATATCATATATTCTACTTTAAACGAAATTCGACATTTTTTCTGACAAAACAAAGAAAAAACCTTCAACATAAAAATCTCCCATTTGTTAATAACTCCTATTAAATTATAACCTCAAAATTCTAAATTCTAAATTGAATTTTTAACTTTGTTACCTATTCAATGAGCATCATGAGATGCTAGATATTGAAACAAGTTCAACACAGGTAAATTCAGCAAAATTGGAACACTTTGTAGTATCGGCTAGAAAATACAGACCCCAAACGTTTAAAGACGTAGTGGGACAGCAAGCTATTACAAATACCTTACTCAATGCCATTGAAAACAATCATTTAGCGCAAGCCTTATTATTTACAGGACCTCGTGGTGTTGGTAAAACAACCTGCGCACGTATTTTGGCGAAAATGATAAACAGCGAAGGTTCTGAAAATTCAGAAGAAGATTTCGCTTTTAATATTTTCGAATTAGATGCGGCTTCAAACAACTCAGTAGACGATATTAGAAGTCTAACCGACCAAGTTCGTATCCCACCACAAGTTGGTAAATACAAAGTCTATATTATTGATGAGGTACACATGTTATCTCAAGCGGCTTTTAATGCGTTTCTTAAAACATTAGAAGAGCCACCAGCACATTGTATTTTTATTTTAGCAACGACCGAGAAACATAAAATTATACCAACGATATTATCCCGTTGTCAAATTTTTGATTTTAAACGTATTACTGTTAAAGATGCCAAAGGCTATTTAAAATATATTGCTGAAGAGCAAGGTATTGAAGCTGATGATGATGCGTTGCACATTATAGCTCAAAAAGCAGATGGTGCCATGCGCGATGCCTTGTCTATTTTTGATCGCGTGGTTAGTTTTTCTGGTAAAAATTTAACCAGACAGGCCGTAACCGAAAACTTAAATGTACTCGATTACGAAACGTATTTTACAAGTACAGACCTTATTTTAGAGAATAAAATACCTGAGTTGCTATTGCAATTCAACACCACCCTATCAAAAGGATTCGATGGGCATCACTTTATAGCGGGACTCGCATCTCATTTTAGAGATTTACTTGTTAGTAAAACACCGCAAACTATAGAATTACTAGAAGTTGGAGATCAAACAAAAACAAAATACTTAGAGCAGTCGCAAAAAGCATCACAGCAATTTTTATTGCAAGGCATCAATCTCGCTAACGACTGTGATCTCAAGTATAAAACTAGCAAAAATCAACGACTACTCGTCGAACTAACTTTAATGCAGCTTGCCTCTATCACTTTTGATGGAGAAAAAAAAAAAAAAAAATAGCAAGCATTACATAATACCTGCTTCATACTTTAAAAAGAAAGGGATTACTCCCGTTCCTGTAAACGTTCCTGCCAAAACAGAAACGCCTCAAGAAAAACAAGTCACAGCACCTGTAACAAATCAATATTCCAATAGTCAAACACCAAAAATTGTTTTAAAACAAAACAGTAAACGTGCTTCTGGACTATCTTTAAGCAGTATTCGTGCAAAAAAAGAACACCTTATAAAACAAATGGATGTTGTTGTTGACGAAGAAGATTTACCAACAGATGCTTTCGATCCTGACGATTTGGTTGAACATTGGCATAAGTTTACTGAAATCTTAATAAAAGAAGGAAAACATAATCTAGCTTCCATTTTATCTATGGACGTGCCGAAAGTTAAAGGCACAACCATACATTTAGAATATCCTAATGCCACTAATAAAGTAGAATTAGAGCGTCAGCAGTTCAACTTAATGAATTATTTAAGAAAATCTGTCAACAATTACAATGTTACGCTTTCTATTACCGTAAACGAAGTTCTCGAAAAAAAATACGCCTACACACCTGCTGATAAATTTGAAAAGCTAAAAGAAAAAAACCCTAATTTAGAGCTTTTAAAGAAAGTCTTCGATTTGGATATTATATAATAGCTTTACCTATGAATAAATTAATGCTACTCTTTTTTGGATTAATAATCACTTTTGTAAGTTGCGATGGTAGAGATCGCGTTTACCAAAGTAATAAATCGGTTTTAGAAGCACATCACTTATTAAATTCGTTTTCTGAACAAATAAAATTCACTCCAAACGAATATACCGAAATTGTTACGGACACATTATTAAGTAATGATTTTAAAGTAAACATAAAATATTTTTCCTCAGAAAAAGACTCTGTTATTAAAACTTATAGATCTAACGAGGCAACGATTACACATCATTACAAAGATTTTAAAGCCAGACTAACTGTAGCAAAAAACAATGCTATTATTGTTGATGGGGTTATAAACAAAAGCTTGTTTTCTAAATTTGAAACGGCTTCATTTTGGAATGATGCCATTATGCAATTTATTTGGGTAGATTATACTCAAACAACAACCAACAAAATAAATTTAAACGTTTCCTTTTGTGCTCCAGAGCAGAATAACTGTAAAGATTACACAGTAATTATACACGAAAGTGGAGCTATCAAAATTGAAGAATTAGATCTTTCTAAAGCCATTTTATAACCATGCTAGGACTTAAACTTCCAACAGACCCACGATGGGTAAATATTGTAGAAAAAAATATTGAAGAAATTTTAACTGATCATGCCTTTTGTGAGCAAAAAGCAACAAGTACGGCTATTTCTTTAATTGTTAGTTTTCCTGAATATTCAGATTTAGTTCAAGAAATGACCGCTTTGGTTAAAGAAGAGATTAGTCATTTTAAAATGGTTCACGATAAAATTTTAGAACGTGGTTGGTCTTTGGGTCGAGATCGCCGTGACGACTATGTTTTACAATTAATTAAATTTTTCCCTAAAGGCGGAAGTAGAACCACGCAATTAGTGCATCGTTTACTTTACGCGGCTTTAATTGAAGCTAGAAGTTGTGAGCGTTTCAGACTTTTATCAGAAGAATTACAAGATAAAGAATTAGCCGATTTCTATAGAAATTTAATGGTGAGTGAAGCCAATCATTACACCATGTTTCTAGGCTTTGCGAGACAATATGGCGAAAAAAAAGAAGTTGATACCAAATGGCAACAACTTCTTGATTTTGAAGCTAAAATAATAGCTAATTTAGGTACTACTGAAGCTATTCATGGTTAGAATTGGTAACCAATTCCAAACTGAATATTTGTATTTTTTGCTTCAGCATTTATATAATCGTCAAAAATATTTGATACACCGTAAGTATATCTTAAATCGACAAATAACATCTCGTTAATTTTATACTCTAATCCACCAACTGCTGAATAGGCGATATTTTTTACTCCATCTTCATATTTATGAACTTTTAAACTGGCTTGTGGACCAACAGCTAAACGCATTTTTGGACTCATCTTAAATTTAAAAAGAATAGGTGCTTGTATGTAATCCAAATGTAAATTCTCATCATTTGCGCCTTCAGCAGAAAACTGCAATTCTGGAACTATAGAAACTTTTTCTGATAATTTAAAATCTGAAAAGACACCTATGTATATGCTGTTTCTGTGTTTATTTTCAGAAATAGGCGCATCATCAAAATTTAAATTAGAAATATTTAAACCGCCTCGAATACCATATATTCCGCTTTGCGAAAATCCTTGAATTGAAACACCAAGTAGTAAAATTAATAGTAGTAATTTTTTCATATTTTTTTCTTTATTGTTAATAAATAAAAATAATGTCATGTGCATAGTTAAAAGCATCCATAAAAGAAGACATTTCGGTTATGCTCATTTCATAATTAATAGGTTTGGGATATAATTACACTGTAATTATATATTCACGAAGATATATTATAAAATTAAAAAAGAACAATTATAAAGGCTAAAGTGCAGAATTTTACTGTGTATTACTAGAAACGGTGTCGTAAAATATACTTTTTATAATACCATCTGCTAATCCTATTTTAGGAACGTAAATGTGTTTAGAATGGCTCCATTTCATTGCAGACAGGTAAATTCGCATGGCTGGAATAATAACATCGGCTCTATCTTGATTTAAATCTAGTACGGTAATACGCTCTTCGTAAGAATAGCTTTGAAGCATATTATAATATGACGTTAAATAAAAGAAAGTTAATGGTTTACCTGTCGATTTTCCTGATAATTTGAAAATCTTATTAATATTTCCTCCAGAACCTAACACATTAATTTTTTCGTAATGACCTGTTTTATCTTTAATCCATTGTTGGAGTTCTATCCAAGAACCTTGCTTAACCATGTCGTTAAGTAATCTTACTGTTCCTATCTTGAATGACTTTGACGCGACTTGTTTGCCTTGGTCTATGACTGTAAACTCAGTACTTCCTCCTCCAACATCAACATACAAATAAGTTTTATTAGGATCTATAAATTTATTTAAATCTGTTGCAGCAATAATAGCAGCTTCTTCTTCGCCTCCAATAATATCTATACTTATCCCCGACTCTTTTAGAACGCGTTCTACAACTTCTTTTCCGTTTGCAGACTCTCTCATCGCTGATGTAGCACAAGCTTTATATTTAACGACTTTATGTGATTTCATTAACAATCTAAAAGCCAGCATAGTATCTAATACTCTTTGTGTATTCTCTTTAGATATTTTATTTTTTAAAAACACATCGGCTCCTAAACGAATAGGCACACGAACTAATGAGTTCTTTTTGAATTGAACGGGCTTTCCTTTTTCTTCAATAATATTAGAAATAAGTAAACGCACTGCATTTGAGCCTATATCGATGGCCGCATATTTTTTTATTGAAAGCATATTAGCTATTATTCTTATTTAAATAATAATCGTAGATAGCCGTTTGAGATCTAACTTTACCGTTATTATCTATTCTATATTCATTCTCGATGGACGTATTTAACAACCTTGCTTTTACATTATCGCTCCAACAAATATTATAGGTGTCTAATATTTCTTGTTTGACATCTTCATCATAAATCGGGCAGCTTACTTCTACCCTATTATCTATATTTCTCGTCATCCAATCGGCAGATGATATATATAATTTCACAGCATCCCCTTTTCCAAAAATATAAAGCCTTGAGTGTTCTAAAAATTTATCAACAACACTAATAACTTCAATGTTTTCGCTCATGTTTTTAACACCTGGAATTAAACAACAAATACCTCGAACTATCATTTGAATTTTAACACCTGCATTACTTGCTTCATATAATTTATCAATCATTTTATAACTTGAAATACTATTCATTTTCAATCTTATAAAACCTTGGTTCCCATTTTCAACTTTATTAATTTCTTTATCAATCAACTTAAAAACAGAACTCTGTGTATAATGCGGAGATGTAATTAAATGTTTATAATGGTAGATCTTATAACTGGTATGAAAGAAATTAAAAATTTTATTTACATCTTTAAGAATACTTTGATTGGAAGTAAATAAGGTATAATCTGTATAGATTTTTGCCGTAGATTCGTTAAAATTCCCTGTACTAATAAAGCCGTAACGTCTTAATTTTTTACCTTCTTCACGCTCCACAACGCACATTTTACTATGTACTTTTAAACCTAGAACACCAAAAATAAGATTAACACCTTCGTTTTCCATTTGCTGAGCATAATCAATATTGGCTTGCTCATCAAATCGTGCTCTTAACTCTATAGATACGGTAACGGTTTTTCCATTAATAGCAGCATTAATTAATGCACTCGCGATATGTGAAATTTGAGCTAAACGATAAATGGTGATTTTTATAGTTTTTACTTTAGGGTCTAAAGCAGCCTCTCTTAAAAACTTAACGACATAGGAAAATGTATGATAGGGTGCATATAATAAATAATCTTTTTTCGAAATAGCATCAATAATACTACTTTCTAAACTCAGCCCCTTTACTGGTAGAGCTTCCATTTTACTATACATAAGATCATGTCGCCCTAAACTAGGAAACCCCATATAATCTCTACGGTTATGATAACGACCTCCTGGAATAATACTATCTGTATTGTCGATTCCCATTTTAGACATTAAATACTCTAAGGTATCTTTATCAATAGTTTTATCATGAACAAAACGAACAGGTTCTCCTACGCGTCTGTGTTTTACACTATCGGAGATTTTGTCCATAAAGCTTTTACTTAAATCACTTTCAAAATCCAACTCGCCATCGCGAGTTATTTTAATCATATGTGCCGTAATACTTTTATAATCGAATATATTAAAAATGTCACTTAAACAATAGCGTATTAAATCGTCTATCATTATAATGTAATTCTTATCGCCTTGCTTAGGCAATACAACAAAACGATTAATGTTTTTCGGAATTTCGACTAAAGCAAACTGTTTGCACCCATCTTTCATCTCCATTCTCACAGCCAAATAAGCACCACTATCTTTTAAGTTAGGAAGCACAATCGAGTCATTCAAAATAATAGTTACCAATGCTGGACTTACCTTTTGAATAAAATATTTTTTTATATAATCATGCTGAGAGTTATCGATTTGAGTTTCGTCAATAACATAAATATTTTCGTCTTCTAAAGTGTCTTTAATATTATTTAAAATTTTTAAACTTCCACTTTGTTGTTCAATAACAATTTTAGTGATAATTTCTAGAAGCTCTTTAGCTTTTATTCCTCCTAACTCGTTCTTTCCACCTTTACCTGCATCAACAATTCTTTTTACCGTGGCATATCTTACTTTAAAAAATTCGTCTAGATTATTCGAAAAAATACCCAAGAACCTTAAACGTTCTATTAACGGCACATTTTTATCTGAAGCTTCCTGTAAAACCCTACCATTAAATTGTAACCAACTAATTTCTCTATTAATATATTCATTATTGAAAGTCTCAGCTTTAGTCATTTGTATATTTTAATTTTCAAAAAATCTAAAACAAATATATTCTATTTTATGCTGAAAAATAAATCTGTTAATTCCTATTTTTTTTAATTATAAAAATTTAATAATACTTCAATTTACAAGGTCTATAAAGTTGTTATAAATAATTACATAAATCACTCATAATAAAAAACTTATTATAAATTAATTTCAAAAAACACTTTGCTATGCCTAATATTAATCTCTCAAATCTTTAGGAAAAATTGTTTCAATAGTTTTACCTTGATTTAGATTTTCCCAACTATCAATGTTAAATTCTATTATTACAACACCACAAGTAGGAACGTTTTCAATAAACGCATCTCCGTATGTATTCACAAATGCAGTAATAGCATGATTATGTCCAAAAATCATTAGCGTTTTTACTTTATGGTCACAATCTTTAATAACCTGAGTTAAATTGCTCCCTGAAAAGTCATATAAATCGTGATTAAAAAAAACGTTTTCTTTATTAATTTTCAACTTGGATAATATGATTTCTGATGTCAATTTTGTCCTAATAGCATCGCTTATTATAACAAGGTCTGCAGTAACTTTTTTAGACTCCAAATGACTAGCTATTAGTGAACTGTCAGATAAACCTCTAGAGTTTAGTGGTCTTTCGTGATCTATCACATTAAATTTCCAAGATGATTTGGCATGTCTTACAAGTATAAGTTTCTTCATTTTGTTTCGATTAAATGCATTTTTAATCGGTAAAAAGTTGTTTTTATCGATTAAATTCAATTTCTTTGCAATATAAAACTATATAATAATTATTGACTATCAATAACATTATGACTCAAAATTATGAAAAATTCACAATTACAAGTCGTTTAAAAGCTGATAAACCCCGATTAAAAGAAATAGACTTCTTTTCAACGAATTTATTAGTGATTGAGCATAAATTTTTGCCTATCTATTATTATATGTTTTTTTTTGTTAACATTTAAGCAACAGAAAATTATGATCCCAAATCTAATTTCCAATTTAAGAGTATTACTCGATATTACAACCAATCCCTCACTGTTTTTCCCTCAAAAGCAAAAAGTTAATTATTTTTTGTCGCCAAGTTAATGTGGCTACGTTTAATATTTAACCCAAAAAATGAAATTTAAACATTAGCAGTTTGCTAATTAAAATTATAGTTTTAAATAGAACATAATCTTTATAAAGTCATGAATATCAAATCAATTTTAACGTTTCGAACGCTAATCTCAGCATGTTTCATATTACTTTTTTCAATAGTACAAGTAAATGCTCAAGAAAAAGGTATTTATGAAATAGAAAATGATGCTGCAACAAATGAAAGGTCTCATTTCTATGATTTAGCATTCAAACTTCATCCAACCATATATTTAAAAAACAATACGGTAAAAAAGATTTATGGAGAAGGCGATATGAAAAAAATCACTTTAGAAGACTCAAAATCGTTTGATATATTAAATAATCAAGATACTAGATATAAAGACGTTGAAATAATAACTATGAAATCAATTTCTGAAACTGATTTAAATAATCATCTAGACTTATCAAATACCAGTGTTTTTGGGAATTTAAAATATATTTATATCAGGAGTAATTTTACTCTTACTCCCGAAGACATTATAAGTTTTATTAAAGTGAATCCTAATGTTAGGATTTTCTATAAATCGGCAAATCAATCAGAATAAAAAGCATAAGGTAAATTTAAAAGATCCCAAAATGAAAAAACTATACACAATTATAGCTTTTAAAAATAAGTACTCAATGAATTTGAGTCTATTTATTGCTTTAACAATACTATCTATTACTTATAGTTATGGGCAAGTTACATTCAATCCAAGAACGTCAACTGTGCCATCTAATGGAGCTAAGGAAGTATATCGACTTAAAGGTGATTTCACCATGATTGGTAATGCCAACTTAAAAATTGCAGGTTATGATGATAACGATTCAGGAGACAGAGGATCTACGAATGATACCGATATGGAATATATTGATATTGATACTGATCCCACTACGCTTAACTCTTCTTCTGCAACTTTGACCTTTTCTACTGAAAATGGAGCTAAAGAAAGTTGCTCTAAAGTTATTTATGCAGGTTTATATTGGATGGGTAGAGCACATAATGGATCTGATGATAATGATGATGGAGATAATAACCACAACACTTTTGAGGTTTCAAAAGGAGGTCTTACTAAAACTTTAGACAAACGTATTGTATATCTTAAAGGTCCTAACCAAACAACGTATCAGACAATTTCTTCAGTTACTACAAACGAAATTAATTTCCCTGATAACAATACTAATAGAAATATTTTTGTTGGCTATGCTGAAATCACTGATTATTTAAATGATGTTGTTCTTCCTGATAATAATGATACAACCTTAGGAGAATATTTTGTTTCCGACATTGCAACATCGGAAGGTCATGAAGATGTTACTGGTTTTTCTGGTGGTTGGGGAATGGTTGTTGTTTATGAAAACTCCGAAATGAATTGGAGAGATGTAACCGTTTTTGATGGATATGCATATATGGATAGTAATGGAGATGATAACACCATTAGTGCATCTGGTTTTCAATCGGTGGATAATGGTCCTGTTAATTTGAAACTTGGTATTATGGCCAGTGAAGGAGAACGTGGATGGAACGGAGATTTCTTTGAAATAGAAAAAAGGAACTCCGGTGATTATCAACCGTTAAAACATAGCAATAATGAAACAAATAATTTTTTTAGTTCTAATATTTTAACTAATGGCGCTAGAACTCCAAATTATTATAATAATTCAGGGGTTGACATACTTATGTTTAATATTGACAATGGAAGTACTGATCCAAACGACCCTGATTATAATGAGATAATAGGTAATGTTCAAACTTCAACTACATTTAGATATGGTACAAATCGAGACTCCTACGCTATTTTTAACGTAACATTTTCTGTTGATGCCTATGTCCCCGAACCTGAAGGTATTCTAACAACCACATCGGTAAACGGAAATACTAATCCGCCAGAACTAGAAGTCATACCTGGAGGAAGTGCCACTTATAAAATAGAAATAAAAAATACAGGAACAGAATCTATTAATAACACTACTATTATTTTACCAATTCCAATTAGTGTTGATGCCAGTTCGCTTACTGTAAATTCAAATGTATATGCACCATTAACAACGACAAGTATTCCAGAGTATAGAACAGGTATTGATATAGTTACTGGTGTTGACTATGGTCCAAATGGTTCTATTGTATGGGATTTAGGTGTTTTACCACAACCTCCTACTTCTGACCCTGAACAAATCTTAGCAGATATAAGCTTTACGCTTACAGCAACTAAAGACTGTGATATTTTAAAAAGCATTTCTTTTAGTTCAGATCCTACAATAAGTCTTAACGGTACTATTTCTGGTACTGGAGCTACTTCAGGAACCGATTTCACTACCGATTTAATTAAAGGCTATATAGATTCAGGTGATTGTATTGGGACTCCTATTCCTACTCCAAACACAGTAGATGTTATATATCAAGATTATATAAATGAATCACCAACTGGTACTCCTCCAAGTCCTGAGACTATTGAATGTGGAGCAACCATCCCTCCAGCTGATATTACTTCAGTTACTAACTTAGCTGATAACTCTGGAATTACTCCTACTGTATTGCATGTATCTGATGTATCAGACAATGGAGACCCTGAAATAATTACTAGAACATATAGTATTACTGATGATTGTGGTAATGTTACTAACGTTACGCAATTATTTACAATAAATAATACAACACCTCCTGAGATTACATGTCCTAATGATATTAATCAAAATGTTGATACTGGTGTATGTGGTGCAACGGTGACTTTTACTCCTCCTGTTGGAACGGATAATTGTCCAGGTGCTACAACGGCTCAAACGGCTGGTTTAGCTTCTGGTGCTACATTCCCTGTGGGAACAACTACTAATACCTTTGAAGTTACGGATGCGGCGGGATTAAAAACGTCTTGTTCTTTTGATGTCATCATTACGGATAATGAAGCGCCTGCGATTACATGTCCAAATAACGTGACAGTTAACGTTGATTTAGCAAATTGCTCTTCGACTAGTGTAGATTTAGGTTTGCCAACTGCTTCTGATAATTGTGGTATAGATACAATAGAAAATGATGCTCCAACTATATTCCCTTTAGGTGATACAACTGTAACTTGGACGGTTACTGATACCGCGGGACTAACTAATTCTTGCTTACAAACTGTAACAGTTATTGATAATATAGACCCAAGTATAACTTGTCCTATTGATGTTTTTGCAACTGCTGATACTGGATTATGTACAGCTTCAAACGTTGATTTAGGAACTCCTACAACTTCTGACTGTGTCGTTTCTACTGTTGATAATAATGCTCCTCCAATATTTCCATTAGGCGAAACAACTGTAACGTGGACTGTAACTGATGGTTCTGGAAACACTGCTTCTTGTACTCAAAAAGTGACTATAACTGATGACGAATTACCAACGATTTCTTGTCCTGCTGATGTTACCGCTAATACATCTGACGATGCTATTGGAAACTGTTCAACAACAGTTGCTTTAGGAACCCCTACAGCAGATGATAATTGCTCTGTTGATACTATTATTACTCAAGTAAATAATATAACCATTAATCCTGCCACTTTCGAGTTTGGATTAGGTGAGACAACTGTAACGTGGATTGTAACCGATGGTTCTGGAAACACTGCTTCTTGTACTCAAAAAGTGACTATAACTGATGACGAATTACCAACGATCTCTTGTCCTGCTGATGTTACCGCTAATACATCTGACGATGCTATTGGAAACTGTTTAACGACAGTTGCTTTAGGAAGCCCTACAGCAGATGATAATTGTTCTGTTGATACCATTATTGCTCAAATTAACGGCATAACTATTACACCTGCTACTTTCGAGTTTGGATTAGGTGAGACAACTGTAACGTGGATTGTAACCGATGGTTCTGGAAACACTGCTTCTTGTACTCAAAAAGTAACTATAACTGATGACGAATTACCAACGATCTCTTGTCCTGCTGATGTTACCGCTAATACATCTGATGATGCAATTGGAAACTGTTCAACAACTGTTGCTTTAGGAAGCCCTACAACAGATGATAATTGTTCTGTTGATACAGTTGTCGCTCAAATTAATGGCATAGCTATTACACCTGCTACTTTCGAGTTTGCAATAGGTGAGTCAACGGTTACGTGGATTGTAACCGATGGTTCTGGAAACACTGCTTCTTGTACACAAAAAGTGACTATAACCGATGACGAATTACCAACTATTACATGTCCTAATAACGTTACAGTTAATGTAGACGTAGCAGATTGTTCTTCTTCAACTGTAGATTTAGGTCTACCAACAGCATTAGACAACTGTACTATTGATACAGTAGTTAATAATGCTCCAACTACATTTCCTATAGGAGATACAACGGTAATTTGGACAGTAACTGACGAAGCTGGAAATTCAGCGTCTTGTACTCAAACTGTAACAGTAATTGATAATATAGACCCAAGTATAACGTGTCCTATTGATGTATTCGTAACTGCTGATCCTGGAATATGTACGGCTTCAAATGTAGATTTGGGAACACCTACAACTTCTGATTGTGATGATTCGACTGTTAAGAATGACGCTCTTACAATATTTCAATTAGGTGAAACCATTGTAACTTGGACGGTTACTGACAGCTCTGGAAATATAGCAACTTGCGAACAAATTGTGACGGTAACAGATGATGAGTTACCTACAATTACTTGTCCTGATACTATTTCTGTAACTGCTGATGCCGGTTCATGCTCTGCTACTAATGTAGATCTCGGAGAATCAACAATAGCTGATAACTGCTCGGGAGTCTCTGTTACTAATAACGCTGTAGAGCCTTTCGCTCTTGGTGATACAACGATAACTTGGACAGTAACTGACGGTTCTGGTAATATAGCAACTTGCGAACAAATTGTCACGGTAACAGATGATGAATTACCAACAATTACTTGTCCTGATACTATTTCTGTAACTGCTGATGCTGGTTCATGCTCTGCTACGAATGTAGATCTCGGAGAACCAACAATAGCTGATAACTGTTCAGGAGTCTCTGCTACTAATAACGCAGTAGAGCCTTTTGCTATTGGTGATACAACGGTAACTTGGACAGTAACTGACGGTTCTGGAAATATAGCAACTTGCGAACAAATTGTGACGGTAACAGATGATGAGTTACCTACAATTACTTGTCCTGATACTATTTCTGTAACTGCTGATGCCGGTTCATGCTCTGCTACTAATGTAGATCTTGGAGAGCCAACAATAGCTGATAACTGTTCAGGAGTCTCTGCTACTAATGACGCTATAGAGCCTTTCGCTCTTGGTGATACAACGGTAACTTGGACAGTAACCGATGGTTCTGGAAATATAGCAACTTGCGAACAAATTGTAACGGTAACAGATGATGAATTACCTACAATTACATGTCCTGATAATATAACTGTAATAGCTGATGCTGGTTTATGCTCTGCTACTAATGTAGATCTTGGTGAACCAATAACAGCAGATAACTGTTCAGTAGAACCTGCTACTAATAATGCTTTAGAGCCATTTGCTCTTGGAGATACAACGGTTACTTGGACAGTAACCGATGGTTCAGGTAATATAGCAACTTGCGAACAGATTGTTACTGTAATCGATGGCGCATTACCTATAATAACTTGTCCATCTGATGTAACAGTAAGTGTAGATACAAATACTTGTGGAGCAACAAACGTTTCTTTAGGCGATCTTGATGTTGAAGATTGTACAAGTGTTACTGTAACAAACAATGCGCCTACTACTTTTGAGATTGGAAACACTACTGTAATATGGACCGCAATAGATGCTGCTGGAAATGAAACAACATGTGAGCAAATTGTAACTGTTATAGATAACATTTCTCCAGAATTTGTAGAAACACTTCCTGTTAACGATACGGTTGAATGTGATAGTATTCCTGATGCTGAAACATTAACAGCAACTGATAACTGTGGAACTGTAAATGTTACCTATGAAGAAGTTAAAACAGATGGTTCTTGTGAATCTAATTATACATTAGAAAGAACTTGGACAGCAACAGACTCATCAAATCTTTCAACAGTTTATACACAAACAATAACCGTAACTGATACAACTGCTCCAGAATTTGAAGGTTCACTTCCATCAAATGTTACTGTAGAATGTGATAATATTCCTGATGCTGAAACATTAACTGCTACCGATAATTGTAATACAGCTACTGTAGAAGTTGTTGATGTAAAAATTGATGGTGTTTGTGATTCATCTTATATAATCGAACGTACTTATACAGCTACAGACGCATGCGGATTACAAACAGCACACACTCAAAGAATAACAGTTCAAGATAACACGGCTCCAGAGCCAACTACAACTTTTGAAACTAGTATAACTGTAAGCTGTACAGATATCCCTGAAATACCTGCATTAGAATTTGCAGATAACTGCTCTTCAAACGTATCTCTAGAGTTCAACGAAACAAATTCTTTTGATGAAAATACACCTACAGATTATGAAATCGTTAGAACATGGACTGTTAAAGATGATTGTGGAAACGAAAAGGATCACGTACAAACCCTTACAGTAATTCTTGATGAAGTTGTTACAGAAGTATCGGCTCCAGAAAGATGTTTTGATGATGGCGTAATAGACTTAAACGAGTTCCTTTCTGTCGAGAATTTAAACGGTGTATGGGAAATGTTAGAAGGAGATACTGATGCCATTCTAACGAACAATATCTTTAACCCTACAACCTTAGAACTAGCAGAAGATTTCCTTCCATTTGAACATGAAAAAGAATATCTGTTTAGATATACAACAACTAATAACGGTTGTATTAGTGTAACTGAAGTATCATTGCCAATAATTCCAGATTGTGTCGTATTACCATGTGGTCAAAACGATATAGAAATATCAAAAGCATTAACCCCTAATGGTGATGGTGTTAACGAGACCTTCGATATTAAAGGAATTGATTTATGTGGATTTACTGCTGATGTTAAAATCTTTAATAGATGGGGCGCATTAATTTATGAAGATAGTACATATGCCTTAGGAGAACAACCAGGTCGATGGGATGGCTCAGCACACAAATCTTCATTTGGAGGATCTAATACAGTACCAAACGGAGTATACTATTATATAATCGTATTAAAAAATAGTGGATTGGAACCTATAACAGGTCCTCTTTACTTAGGAACCAAATAATAAATTAACCTATGAAACTTATTAAAAATAACATAATCGCTATTGCGTTATTTAGCTGTACGGTCGGCATTGCCCAACAATTGCCGCAATTCACACAGTATATGTATAACACAATCTCAATTAATCCTGCTTATGCAGGTAGTCGAGAAGCTTTAAGCGTTGTTGGATTACACAGAAGTCAATGGGTTGGTTTCGATGGTGGTCCAATAACACAAACACTTTCCATTCATACGCCGTTAAGAAACGACAGAATTGGTTTAGGCCTATCTTTTATTGAGGATGATTTAGGTCCGCTAAACTTTTCTTTTGTATATGCCGATTTTTCATATTCTATTCCAACTGGACAAAATGGCAAATTAGCTTTTGGTTTAAAGGCTGGTTTTACACAATATAGTCTTGACACAGATTTCAGATTGGCTGAATTTGGTGACGACTATATAAGTGGTTTAGAAGATCGATGGGATCCAAATATTGGAGCTGGTGTTTATTGGAGTACTGATAGGTTATATTTTGGTCTTTCAACACCTAGGATCTTGAATAATGATAATAATGGTAGTAAAGAATACCAAGCCTTAGAACGTTTAGGCTACTATTTTACCGGAGGTGCCGTATTTGACCTAAGTAAGCGTTTAAAATTTAAACCTGCGGCTTTGGTTAAAGCAACTAATGGCGCCCCGCTTTCATACGATTTAACTGCGAACTTCTTGTTTAATGAAAAATTCTGGTTAGGTGGTTCTTATAGAATCAACGAATCTACCGCTGCAATTGGAGGTATTGTCGATTTTCAAGTATCAAGACAACTCCGAATAGGTTATGCGTATGAAAAACCAATTTCGGACATTAGAGCATACACTAGCGGAACGCATGAAATACTACTTATGTATGAATTTAAATTCTTAAGTTCTAAATTAAAATCACCTAGATATTTCTAATCATTAATTATGAAATTAAAAAAATACATATTAGTTTGTATCGCTTTAATGCTAAACGTTATTATGTTTGCCCAACAAGGAAAACAAAAAAAAGCGGATACATTATTTAGCAAATTCTCTTTTGTAAAAGCGTCAAAAATTTATCGCGAGCTCATACAGGATAATTACAATAGAGATTATTCTACAAGGCAATTAGCAGACTGTTATGCACTTTTAAGAGATCCTAGAAATGCATCTAGATACTATAAATCGGTAGTTAAACAAGATAATGTTCCAGTAGAATATTATTACCGCTATGCGCAATCTTTAAGAGGAACTAAAAAATATAAAGAATCTCGAGAGTGGATGCAAACCTTTAAAGATTCTGGAGGTGTTGCTAACACGGAAGATTTTGATAAAGACATCGATTTTATTACTCATGTATTTAATGCGAAACAACAATATTTCTTATCTAGAATTAGATTCAATACAAAATTCAGTGATTTTGGAGCTTTTGAACACAACGATAAAATTTATTTCACATCTTCAAGAGACGAAGGTGTTGCAGTAAAGCGCCTGTATGGTTGGAATGAACAACCATTTTTAGATATCTATGTCACAGACAAAGACACAAAAAGACAAGTCGATTTTTCTTCAAAAGTAAAAGGTGATGTCAACTCCATTTACCATGATGGTCCTGTAACATTAACAAACAATGGGAAAACCATGTATTTTTCCAGAAATAGTGCAAACGAATTAGGAAAAGTTACAGACAAAGAAGGGATTAGTAATATGAAAATTTACAGGGCGACACTTAAAGATAGCCTCTGGACAGATGTCGAAGATTTATCTATAAACAACATAGAATATTCTACGCAACACCCTGCTTTAAATACCGACAATACAAAATTATATTTTACTTCGGACATGCCTGGCGGTTATGGACAATCAGATATTTATGTTGTAGATATTAATCCCGATGGTACATTAGGAACTCCTGAAAACTTAGGAAATATTGTTAATACAGAAAAAACAGAAGGTACACCCTTTGTTAATAATGAAGGGACGCTATTTTATGCTTCAGATGGACATTTAGGCATCGGTTTATTAGACATTTATGGAACTATTACTGATGAAGACAATACCATTGTAGATTATGTTAACCTAGGTGTACCAATCAATTCTAATAAAGATGATTTCTCTTTCTTTGTTAATGGTGATGGTCTAACAGGCTATTTCTCTTCTAACAGAAAAGGTGGTCGAGGCGACGACGATATTTATGGTTTTTATAGAGTCCCCCTACTCCATGTTAAAGGAGTTGTTACTGATGCTATTAATACAAAACCTATTGCCAATTCTGTAATTACATTATTTGATGATAAAGAAAATCAAATAGCCTATATGGTTACTGATGAAAACGGGTATTATGAAATAAATATCGATAGAAACAGAGATTATAAAATTGTTGGTAGTCAGAAAAAATACATTGATGATTATAGAGAATTTACTTCAAAAAACTTAAAAAGTATAGAATCTACAATCACTGCAAACCTAATCTTAAACCCTGTTCCTGATGTTATTGTTTTAGCCGAATTAAATAATATTTATTTCGATTATGATAAACATAATATTAGAGATGATGCCAAGTTAGAGCTTGATAAGATTGTAAACTTAATGACTAACGAATATCCTGATATGGTTATTAGAATAGAGTCGCATACAGATTCTAGAGGAACAATGTCATATAACGATAGATTATCTATAGATAGAGCCAACGCTACTTACGAGTATTTAGTTGCTAATGGTGTTGATGCTAAAAGAATTACAGAACATAAAGGATTTGGTGAGCGCCAATTAACAAATGGTTGTGAAGATGGCGAAAACTGTGAAGAAAACGATCATCAATTAAACAGACGTACACAATTTATTGTTGTAAAAATGGAATAAATTTCAAACACAAACTAACCTATTTGTGTATTAAAACTAAGCCCCCATGAAATTAAAAAACTACTTAATAATTTGTATAGCTTTTTTAGCCGCAAACGCATTTGCTCAGCAAGGTTTGCAAAAAAAAGCAGATAATTTATTCAACAAATTTTCTTTTGTTAAAGCTTCTGAGGTTTATCAAGAATTAATTAATAACGATTTCAATACAGATTATGCGACTAGACAATTAGCAGATTGTTACGCATATATGAGAAACCCAGAAAGCGCAGTCGAATATTATAAACAAGCTGTTACGCAAGAAAACATACCTGTAGAGTATTATTACAGATATGCACAATCTTTAAGAGGTATTAAAGATTATAAAGGGTCTCGCGACTGGATGAAAAAATTCAAAGATACGGGTGGTGTTTTAAATACTGATGAACTATCAAAAGATGCCGATTTTATTACATCAGTTTATAATGCAAAACAACATTACTTTTTGAAAGACGTAAAATTCAACTCTAATTTAAGTGATTTTGGAGCTTACGAACACGATAAAAAAATATATTTTGCATCTTCTGCTGATGCTGGAGTATCTACAAAACACATTTATGGCTGGAACGATCAACCGTTTTTAGATGTTTATGCTATAGATAAAGGTAGCGACACCATTATTCATCATAAATCAAAAATAAAAGGCGATATAAACTCAACGTATCATGATGGTCCATTAACCATTTCAAAAGATGGAAAAACCATGTATTTCTGTCGAAATAATTTAGACAAAAATGGTCTCATTAAAGATCAAGAAGGTATTAGTAACTTAAAAATTTATAAATCGACTTTAGTAGAAGGAGAATGGACAAACATCGAAGAGTTAAGCTTTAATAGTGACGATTATTCTACTGGACACCCTTCATTAAGCAACGATGGTACAAAACTATATTTTGCTTCAGATATGCCAGGTGGATTAGGAGGTTCAGATATTTACGTTGTTGATATTAATAAAGACGGATCTTTTGGAGTACCAAGGAATCTTGGAGCGGTAGTAAACACAGATAAAAACGAACTATTTCCATTTATTAATAATGAAGATGTACTTTTCTTTTCTTCTGATGGTCATTTAGGATTAGGACTTTTAGATATTTTCGGAACCGTTTCAGACAGTAACAATACGATTGTTAGTATTCTAAATTTAGGGGTTCCTGTAAATTCTAATAAAGATGATTTTTCCTTTTTTATGAATGATGACGGACTTTCTGGTTATATAGCATCCAATAGAGATGGCGGTGTTGGTGATGACGATATTTATACTTACGATCATATTCCTCAACTTATAATTGAAGGTGTTGTAAGCGATCCTGTAACAAACGAACCCATTGCAAATGCTATAGTGACGCTATTAGATCAAGACAGCAATCAAATTGTTGTATTAGAAAGTGATGAGAATGGACACTACGAAATAAACATAGATAGAGATACCGATTATATTGTTAATGTTAAAAAAGAAGATTACGAGGAAAGCACAATACCAGTAACATCTAAAGGCGTTGACAACAAAGTAACGAGTATTACAGCCGATATCGTTTTAAACCCTATACCAGAAGTAATAGAACCAATTACAGAATTATATCCTATCTATTTTGATTTTAACAAATCAGCTATCCGTGAAGATGGCACTGTTGAATTAGATAGAATTGTTGGTTTGATGATGACTACATATCCTAATATGGTTATTAAAATTGAATCGCACACAGATTCTAGAGGTTCTGCTAAATACAATTATAAACTATCTGTAGAGCGTGCTAATTCAACTTATAAATATCTTGTATCCAAAGGTGTAGATGCTTCTAGAATTACAGAATACAATGGTTATGGCGAAGAAAAATTAGCTAATAAATGTGATGGTACAATTAACTGTACAGAAGAACAGCACCAATTAAATAGACGTACTCAATTTATAGTCATTAAAATGAAATAAACGAGTTTATAATTTTATAATAAAAACCACCAAGAAAGCAGTATTTATAAACTGTGTAAGTTTCAAAAACCTCAGGATTGAATTCAATTTTGAGGTTTTTACTTATATACTCTTTTGGCTTCTCTACCATAAGTATTCATTTTTCTATCTCTTTACAATTGACTTTTTCGATTTTTATAGGGATTTTAGTAGAACTATATTAGTCAGAATCCTCATCCATATCTGATCCAGGATCGTAATCTTCATTTTGATAATTTCCAAGTTCAATTTGTGTTTCTAATAAACCTATCAAATTTCCTACAACGCCATTTAAATAATTGGCCCATAACAAAGGGTACGCCATACTAATAGATCTTAAGTGTTGTTCTATTATATCTCTTCGATCATCTAAATATATTCCAGCAACTCCAGGAGCTGTTTCAAAATCAGGTTCTCCGTCTGTATATTCAGCCTCAACTCTTCCTGTATCTAACAACCTAATCACCGCTCTTTGCAATTGTTCTCCAACCGTCCCATCTCCATTAAAAGACCCCACCCCTAGTAAAGTATTAAGATCAACACCAGCATTTGCTCGCAAAGCGTCTTCTGCTTGTCTAAGGCGTCCTGCCTGTGGCCCTTCTCCAGCCCCAACGCCTCCTCCTTCAATAGCAGACAATGGAACAGAATTTCTAAAATTCAAGAGTGCTTGAGCGGCATTTTGAATATTAACCATTGTTGGAGTTATATTTGCCACATTTATGGCTTGTTGTGCCTCATGTGATAATCGCAAAACAGCATCTCTCTGGTCATCAGTGATATAATCATTTGCAGACATACCTGGCAAAGTCCAAGTAGCATTGAATAAATTTTGTAGTATTCCAGATGCAGCAATTAATGTTTGCCCTAATAATTGATTTCTTATCATATCCCGAAAAACGACATGAGCTGTTGTATGATCCCCAGCGTCTCCAATATCTGCTCCAAAAATACCTTCTTCATTATTTCGGTCTACATATACTGCAGTAATATTTCCTGCTATAACAGTTAAATTCACATTTCGTTGTATGACTTTAGTCGTTTTTAATTGAGTCAAAACTTGATTTCTGCTAGCATTGGTCTCTATAAGGTTTTTAGCTTTCTGCCCCATCACATCTGCCTCTTTCTCTAAACCATCATCGTCATTCACGTTCACATTACCCTTCATCTGCATAGTAGGCTTTACTCGACCTTGTTTTTGCTATACGACATGCCAAGCTTCATGTGGCACATGTTTTTCTTGTCCGCTTGCTACATGAATATCTGTGCCTTGTGCATAAGCATGCGCATTTAACTGTGCAGGTTTATCTGAATTGTAATGCACTTTGACATCATCCATAGCATAACCTGAAAGATTTTCTATTCCTGACTTTAAATTATCGGGTAAACCGGTATTATTTTCTTTCTTTTGGATGGACTGCTGTTGTTTTGTAGTATAATTATTCGCCATCGTCTGCAATTGAGCTGCCTGTTTAACCTGTAGACTGCTGTTTATCATGTCTTGTAACTTTCTTTGAGTAACAACTTCACACCGATTATTCACAAACTGAAAAGAAGACACTCCACTGCTTTGCTTTTGTGAAACAGCAGTTGTTTTTGATTGGTTTTTATTCTCTTGTCTTTTGTCAGCGAGTGTATTCATTATTTTCTATTCTGATTCAAATTTATTTTCTATAACAATGGAACTAAAAAGCATTTTAATAATTTTAAACTACTAATGCTTCAGGGTGCAGTTCCATAAATTTGTTATAGTCTTCAATAATTGCCTCTCGTTGATCACTTTCTGCATTATCTTGGAGAAAAAACACGCGTTCACTTAAGGCCTCAGCCCCTTCTATTCCTAATTCAAGTGCCTTATAAACAGAACTTATCATATTACCTATTTGTTCCTGATAAGCTGTTTCAGCAATGATGGGGGCTAAAAACACTAGCAAAGCTTCTAATTGACCAGGTAATATGAACATATTAGTATAGCTTGAGTTTGCTAATAAGGTTTCTGGATCACAATTAAATTTAGGGCCATTTGGTAATGTATGTTCATAGTTTCCTCCAACTAACCTAGCACTATGCATCAGCGTATTTCCTTCAAAAAAAACTGCTATTGGAGCATCATTTATCAAATGCCAGTTCTCAATTAAATTTGCAGCGTCAGGGTTAAATACATTGTCTTCCTCCATAAAAGTTAGCCCATGGCAATTCCCATTTGAGAGAGTAGTATCAATTAACTGATATTGACCAGGCTGCAATTCTGTATTTTGCGCCATCCAATCAACAGCAGCTTCAGCTTGAACCTGTGCCTCATCCGCATTACCTTGTAACAATGCTACCGATAGATTCGCAGTATCCATGAATTGGCCATAGCCAGCATCGACCGCTTCATTTAAATCTAACTCCTCTAGGGTCCCTTCTCCCCTTAACCAAGTTATTGCTTGCGTTCTTTCCATAACAGCGAATTCCTCTCTTTCACCAGCCACAGCATTCGGAACCTGTTCTGTTAGGTAAGCGAGTATGCGTTCATACAACAAAGCTTCTAATAAAGGTATTTGGACTCTAGACACCATCTGGACTGCTGCATTTGATTTAGAGATGTTTTGTCCGCTCTGCAATGAAAAATTGTTTTTTACGATACTTTTAAAAACTTTAAATTGTCCTACCTGATTACTCTTATTAGTCTCTTCTTGTAGGTTGCTTTCCGTAATAGCTTCAGGTTGATTACTGATAAACTGCAATGCCTTACTTCCCATTACATCTGCCTCCTTTTCTAACCCTACATTATCATTCACTGCCATTCCATTAACTGAAGTTGTAGCTTGAACACGACCTTGGGCTTGTTGCACAACATGAGCTAACTCATGCGGCAGGTGTTTTTCTTGTCCTGATGCTAAATGGATTGTTGATCCTTGTGCATAGGCATGTGCTTGCATGGTTGCAGGTTTTGGTGAATTGTAATGAGTTTGCACATGATCCAAATTCATTCCTGAAAGATTTTCCATACCCGATTTTAAACCATCAGGTAAACCTGTATTATTTTTTTTCTGCTGAATGGGGAGTTCTTCATCTTCCTCATCTAATCCCATTTTCTGAGTCGTATCCGCTTTTAACTGCATGTCTTCTTCCTCTTCATCAAGTCCCATTAATTGTGCCGTTTGTTCACTTTTTGAAATGCTTGAAGATCGGTTATCTTTAAATTGAAATGCTTTTTTACCTACGCCGTTATAATTATCATTTTTTTGCTGAATTGTTTTCGCTTTTTTATATTCCATGATATTATTTTTTAATGTATTTGTACTAAAACAGGCCCTTTTGCACCACTATAATCTATAGCCGAACAATAATTATAATTGCGAATCTTATTTTCTAGCCATACGACATAAGGATTATAATAGGGTGACATTATTTTTTTACCAGTAATTAATTTTATGATATATTGATTATATAATGGGTGCTTTATAAAAAGATCATCAAATATTTTAGAGACTAAAGGAGCTTCATAATTATTATCTCTCCTCCTTTCATATTCATAAATCCCCTTGATCACCTGTTTTGAAAAAATAGTTAATACGTTTTCCATACTGTGTGACTCATTTATAGCTATCAAGTATATTCTCTTTTGAGCTAATAAATAACCTTTAATTATTAAGCCTTCATGACATACACAGTAGTTAAGTGCTTCTGCAATAATGAGATTTCTCCAAGTATTTGGAAGTTCTTTTTTCCATGATTTTATGCCCAAAACAAGATAGTGTGTCTTTGATACTTTTGCTTTGGATACTTCTTTTTTGATAGTCATCCCTCCTACTTTATTGATTATCCATCGTTTGAAAAATATTGATACGACGTATTTTAACTAGTGTCTTAAATAATTTATTTAGATTCCCGTCTTCACGGGAATGACAATTTTAAAGGAACCCCCAAGGCAGAGCCTAGAGAAACTCTTTTAGATTAAAAAACAGTGATCGTTTTATTTTCCTTTTTAAACTCTTTTCGAATACCTTCTAATAGTTCTTCTTTAGTAACTACCGTATCATTTCTTGTTACTGCTGCTAATGCACAAAAACGTAACACATTTATAATAGCGCCCCCTGCTAATTCATAGTTTTCTGCTATTTTCCAAAGATCAATATCTGGATGTAATGTGCATATTCCTGAAAAAGCGTTTTCCCATAATTGATAACGTTCATTAATCTCAGGCATGGTAAAATGAATCATAGACTGAAATCTTCGCGTAAATGCGGCATCCATATTTCCTTTTAAATTAGATGCTAGAATAACTACGCCTGGGAAATCTTCTATACGTTGTAATAAATAGGATGTTTGTTGATTGGCATGCCGATCGTTAGAACTATTTGCTTCGGTTCGCTTTCCAAATAAAGCATCTGCTTCGTCAAAAAATAGAATCCAATCTTTATATTGAGCTATATCAAATATTCGAGACAGATTTTTTTCTGTTTCTCCTATATATTTTGAAACAATCATAGATAAATCCACTCGATATACCTCTCGATTGGATACTTTTCCTAGCAAAGAAACGGTTAAGGTCTTTCCTGTTCCTGGTGGTCCATAAAAGAGTGCTCTATATCCTGGTTTTATTTTTTTTAATAAACCCCAATCATTCATTAAAGTACTACTGTGTTGTAACCAAGCGTTTATTTCTGACACTTGATCCATCACTAAATCGTTCAGTACGATATCTTTCCACTCCAAATGGGTGGTGATTTTTTGTGCTGGAAAGGTACTGCTATGTTCTATTTTTGGTTTTTCGCCTGTGGTAAAAAAGTGAAACCAGCGTTCATTTAAACTTAAAATACCATTAAACTTTGGAATAAACGTTTCTGTATCTTCAATATTTAAAACTTGCTCTTTAGTCAGTATATTTTCTCTATCAAAAATGGCTATTACAGACGCTCTTAAATGGGGTGTGTTTGCTGTTACTAAAAACAATAATGTTTGTCCTGTGGGTAAAAAACCACTGTGGCTTTTATCAATAATACCACCAAACTCTGTAAATCCGCGATCATAGACTTTATTTCTTCCAAAAAAAACATCTAATACTTCAGGGCATAATAAAGGCGCTAAAGCTAAGGCAATAGCAAGTCGTTCGTAATTATTTAATTTCCAGTTTTTAATACAATTGGCATATACAGTATCTTGTTCTATTATATCGGGTGCCAAGATTTGCGTCCAATGTGGTCGTTCGCCTTCATGTTCCAAATAAGAACTAATGACATTATGAATGACTTCTTGCAACCAAAAAATTTCGTTATGCAATGTTTGTATATTTCCTTTTGTACTACTCATAAGAAATAAATAATTTTTCAATATCGTCTAAATTGGCATCTTCCCATTTAAAATATTGTAATGCCGTATTTGGATTTAATTGATTTGCTTGTAGCATATCTAATACACAAGCTTGTGAACTTTGATCTATTTGTGTAGAAAAGATTAACTGATCACTTTCAAATCTATTTTCAAAAAAATTAGTGACCCAATCTAACTTCCCTGATCTTCCTTTAATCAAGTCACTAATAAATAGCTCTAATTTATCAGACCTTACAACTAACTTTTTAGCTTTAAAAAATAAAGGCCGTTTTTTCTTCTCTTTATGATAAAACTCAATATCTCTGGCTTGAATTGTTTTTGAATTTTGATTTCCAAACAATTCTAAAAGTCCTAAATTTTCGGATTCTGTAGCCATTTCTAATTCCCCTTTATCTGATCCTGAAATTGCTAATGTCCAATCTGAAGCTGCGGCACTTTCTACAACGACATATAATTCTCGAAAAGAATAGATGACTTGTGTTAGTTTTATAATAAGCTCAGCAGCTATAGCATTCCAATTTAGAATTTTAACAGATTCAGGATTATCACTGGTAAAAAAGAAACTTCCATATTCTTTAAATGCTAAAATTTGCTTACTAAATTTAAACTCGCCTTCAATGGGATTATGTCCAACATCTCCACCTGTATAAGGTTTGGTTACGCCATTACTAAAACTCCAATTATTAGGATTTAAGTTAATTCCATATTCAATTTTCACTTCGGCTTCTTGGACTATATTATTCTTAAAAATATTACCAAGAATGACTATATCCCCATTATGAATCTGAAAAAAATCACCAGGATACATCTCTTGGTTTAATGGTTTAGATGGTATGAATCCATTTGTTTTATTATAAAAATCTGTATAAAATTTTTTTGAAATATTTTTCATAGCTTGTTTTTAATTCATAATTGAGGTTATCTATTTAGAACCCAATTAATATTAGATCGTAGATAACCTCTAATTAATAAACACATCTCTTTTAAGAGGCTAAAGCAGCGGCAGTTTCTGCAGCCAGACCTGATTCTAGAGAATTTAATTTTATAGTCCCTGTACTAAGATTTGACTCTGCTTCACCAAGTTGATCTTGAGCATTTCTACTTGCCTTTAATATTTGATTATACTGAAGTAATGCACGGCCATAGGCCATATAGATTAACTCTTTTATATTACCCTTTTTTGGCAGCAATTCTATCGATGTCTCTTCTACAATGACCTTTTTTCTTTTATACGCTTGCAGTTTTACTATAAGCACAGATTTATCGTCTTTAAATACTGCTGACATATCTACTCCTGTAATAAACTGAAACAATCGTATGGCTTGTAATAGTTGTAAAGACATGGTACCTTCCGATTCAATGGTTGTTGCCTGAGATGCGAAGACTGAATTTAATGCCGTAAGTGTAAGTGCTACAGCATTATTAGCATTTTTCCCTGCTTCGACAGCCATAGTTACCAATTCGTCTGATATTAAGGGGTTTTGCGCTTTTTTACGAATAATCAAATTTGATAATTTATTTACGACCTCGGCAGAGTATATCAACTTGTTTATTACGACATCAATATTTATAGCTACTTTTTTTATCTTTTTCTCAGAGCTTATAATATCATCAAAATTCACTTTAGAATTAATTAATAAATCAATCACACTATCAACGATTTGATCTAGTAATTCTTTATTATTTAATGCCGTTGTTTTATTAACCGTTTCAACCTCTAAAGAAGCCTCCAATTCGGTTGTTTTTTGTGTTAATGAAGTGACTATCGCTTGCAACTGTTTTACATCATCTTGCGCGTATAGTACTTCGTTTGCTAATTCATCTAATTCTGCTTTCTTCTTTTCTGTAACCCCATATTTATCAGGTCTTCTAGTTATTTCTTGTAGTATTGACATAATATATTTTTAATTGATTAGTTTTTTTTCGTAAGTAAAATCATCTGTTCTTTGGAAATTGGATAAGGCGCCTTTAAATTGAACTTTAACAGCTTCTTCTTCATCAGACATAGCAAGCACTACTGGGATATATAAATTATCAGGAATTAGACTATTTCCAAAATTATCGGTTGTTAAAGAATCTATAGTTACTTGATAACTAACTCCTCCATCACTTCCTGTTACTTTTTCAGCAATTAAATAACTATCAATTTCTAATCCAATAGCTATGGTATAATTAAAAAAGAATCCTGGTTTTATATGTTTAGGATGTTCTATACTGATAACTGCTTCAAGCTTTTCTTTTTTAACTTTTTCGAGTCTTCTATTGAGTATCTTCAGTTCTTTTTGAACACTAATGTGTGTCGTATTAATTTTTTTGAACTCCTCTTTTAAATTTTTAAGACCTTTTGCATCAAGCCCTTCTCCAAGTTGTTTTTCTTTACTATTCTCTTTCTGTTCTACCAGACCAGATTCTGTCGATAAAAGCGTATTAATCTCTGCTTCTAATCGTTCTATTTCTGGATTATATTTACTAAATATTTCATCTAAATACTCTGTTTGTATCTCTATAGATTTTAAACCTTCCGCTGTTAACAACCCTCTTACTAGTTCTTTATTATGAGGTAAAAAGATACAACGATACTCAACATTATAGTCTGGATTTTCATCTGCACTAAACGTCATTATATTGTCTGAAACTGAAATATTTTGATGTCTAGGAGCTGTTATTTTATTTTTTAAAGTGAAAAATGCAGATGGAGCTGATAAATAATCTTCAAAAGTGTTTATAATCTTCTTGTATTCATTGTCTAAAACAGCAAATACGAATACCACATACCGCTCTCCTAATTCGAGATCCTGACCGTCTACATCTTTTAAATCTGACATGTAAAGATCTTTAGACATATGATTATCATCACTATATGGCATTTTAAAATATTTTTTTTCTTTTTCGTCCTCTAAGATTAACCCTTCTGCATCTGAAATGGAAAAAATTTCTTTCTGCTTATTCTTTACTAGAAATATATAATAGTCACTTACTGGATATTCAGATTTTGAATCTCTTGTAGATAGTCCTTTAGAGTTATTCTTATAATCAAAAGGGCTTCTATATCTATTAAAACTCACTGTGTAATAGCTTGCATTTCCTGCCTTATATGGCTGGGATGTTTTTAAATTTAAATTCAATTCTAAACTGGTTAGCTTATAGGCTTCTCGACTAGAGTTAAAAAAGGAATCTGCATTTTCAAGAACACCTTCTGCCGCCTTTTCTTGAGTGTTCGCCGCTGCTAAAGCTTCAGAATCAGTTATCACAACTTCTGATGCTGCTTTAAAATCGTTAGTTGCTATGTCTAATAAGTTTTTTATTGAGGTATCTGTAGTTTCTGCTTTACTTACTAAACTTGTAATGGGTACTTCTGCAATTTGTCCAGAGGCTTCCATACTAAGCTGAGAAGTGCGTTCTGCCAAATAAGCCGTTTCATTCATTAAAGTTAAAGCTTCTTTACTTTGGGCATAAATTTCCGTATCAAAATCGGCTGCATTTACGATGCTAAAAATGCTTCCCACATCACTTGCTAATTTTAAAATAGCATTGGCTGCTATTTGAACATTAGCGGCAGCTACAGAAGTATTTTTAACTGATTGCGATATAAATTGGTTTCCTAAATTAGTTGAAGCTAATGTATTTGTAGATATATCACTATCTATTACAGCCTGTTCTAGTACTAATTGTTGAAAAGCATAATCATTATTTGCTACTTTCAGATCTTCTGCTGCACTAATACGAGCACCTTCTGCGTAGTATAATGAAAACATCGAAGCATCTAAGCTTCCTTTCTTTTTTTGTAATTGTAATTCTTGCTTAGACAGCGATGCTAAGACGCTGGCATACAAGCTTTCATTGTAAGTATTCATAAAAAACAAGTTTAAATTATTATTAATATTATTTATTCTTATTGAGTGTATTTAAGGCTACTTTATAGCGCTATTAAAAGCCTGATTTCGATTAATAAATAGCTAACTACTTCGTATTTATATCACTTTGAACGCCTTTCAAGGGGCATTTAACATATCATTACGATAGTCTCTTAACTACTATCTATTGCAGGCACTCTTTTTTCTAATTGTCTCATTCTATTTTTTTTAATAAGGCCAGGTTATATGTAATGGTTTTTGCATCCAAGGAAATTTTATAATTGAAAAAGAAAACGGAGATTTTATAAGAAGGACATCATATGGCCTTTTTTCTACTGTTAAACTCCAACGATCCTCTTCTTCTCTTAAAACGCCATTTCTAACCAACCAATTCCCTCTAAACCCCAGTACAGAACTACTACCTATGGCTTCCCAATAGCCCATTGCTGATTTTAGTAATCCTTCTATTAATGTTTTTTCTTTATCAGAAATTTCTATAGAGTCTTTTATAGGCTGTTGTAGAGCTATGCCACATATTATTTTATTTAAAGTGAGTAATGACTCTTCTGTATGCGAAAGACCTGTAACTACATATTGTAAATAGTGTACGGCATTTATACGTGCATCTTCAGAAACAAACTGCTTGTCTTTCAATAGTTCTAAACGTTCAAATAACATAGGGAAATAGGTGTTTAATAATACCAAACCTGCATTTGGGACATCTATGCCTGTACTTTGAATTTCAATATTTTGGGAATCCATAATTTCTGTTACTAATAAAGGTTTATCTTCTTTTTTTATTTTTAAATTATTGGTAGTTCTTGTTTTTTTATCTCTAAATGTATTTTGATATGAAATTTGTAATGCTATTGGCAATCTTATTTTCAAGAAATCGAAAGCCTCAAAAAAACACTTTTTTTCAATATTTCTTTTTGCACATATTTCCCATAACAATTCCTGCCAAATATTAGATGTATTTATTATTTTCCAGTTACTAGTTTTCCAAGAGCTTAGCATTTTTTTTAATACCAATTGTTGCATTTCTATTGGCGATATGCCTTTTATAGAGCTACTTCCTAGCATATCATGCAATTTTTCTAATTGGGTAAATTGATTTTTATTTGAAGGGTATAACTTTTCGAGTACTGGTACAAATTTTGAAATTTCTATGTGCTCTGATAATCTAATTAACTGAGTTTCTGAAACGTTCTTTTCTCTTAAAATAGTTAGGACTCTTAAAGGCTGATGGATTAACATGTCATTTATTAAATCCTTTACCATGCAGCTCTTTTTATGTGAGAACCAAAAAGGAATTTTATTTTCTTTTAATAGGTGCGCACATAATGTTTCAAATTTATTTTTAGAAATACACGCTTGTAAATCGTCCGAAATGGTTTCTTTAATTGTTATTGAGCTTAATGATTTAAAATTAGGATTCTGAACCTTTAATGTTTCTTTTAAAATATCTGGAAGTACTATATTTTTTTGTTGAATTTGTTTTAATATGTAAGCTGAATTTACATCGGACAACTGCGTTAACTCGTTAAAAACATAAACCACAATTTTATTTAGGTCTTCTTTTTTTACGGTGCTCGATTTTAATAATTCTAAAGAATATTCAAATAATTTATGTTTTATTTTTCTTGATAATTGGGCCACATCCAGTTCCTGAACTATAATGTATAAGACATGTATTGCTTCATATATATAACTAAGTAAACTATTCGGTTTATCTCGAGTAATTAAAGCTAGAAATTGTTCTAAAGACATTATATTTTGCAACGCTGCAAATTTTTTTGAGGATAGGACTGTTTCTTTAAAAAAAGTTCGCATGTGATGGGGATTCTTTTCTAATACATGCAACACAAAACGTTCAATTTTAATGGTATTTCCGTCGAGTTTTATTTTTGCTTCTGGATTTATTAATCCTTCTTTTAATTTTGTTATAAATTCAGATGTTGATACTTTAATAACATAATCTGATGTGTTTGCTGTTTCTTTATACTCCTTGAAAAAGTTGATTTTCTGATTATTTTCAATCCCTTTATCATCAATAAAATAATAGGCAATCGCTTCTTCAAAAAGTTTACTAAATTTTAGTCTATCACCTTGATGGCGGTCATAATCTACTATGCATTGCCAATAACTTTCTAATATTTTTTGTTCTATTTCTATAGCCGTATATTTTAAACTTTTAAATTTCGGAGTATATTTCTTGATAAACTCTAGTTGTAATGTGTCTCCATTTTTAAACAAATAGTCACTTATTTCTCTTGAATACAATTTAAATTCAGAAGTATTGATCTGTTTAGTATGTATTAACTTCCCTAATAGAATTGCGACCTTATTTTGTTTATTTGAAGATCCCATATTTGCTATGAGTATCTCTAAATCTGAACGTTCAAAACCCTTATTTGTAAATTGTTGTAGTTTTATTTGTTGTGATTCGGATATATCTAGTTTATCGAAATTATAATCTTCTAAAATTTTTGAAATACTTTGATGAAAACCTGACGTATTTCCAATGCCTTGTCTTCCTTTTAATCTAACCAACAAAAATTCTAAAAAAGAATATGAACTAAGCGTATCGTCTATTAACACGAGTTGCATACTTTCTATAGCTAAACATTTTTTTATTGCTATGGCTATAGTTGACAATGATTTTTCTTCACGGATTAGCTTATCAACACGTTCTTCTAAACCTGTTATTATTTTATACGTCTTTGGATATTTTTTTTCTAACAGCTGTACCGCTATATTTTCCAATTCTAATACGTGACTTATAAGATGCTCTATATTGAATTTGTCTTTATATAGAATTAAAATGTCCCATACAATAATGGGTTGTGCTTTAATCCAAATACAAATAAGTTTATAATGATTTTCGAGTGTCCTTTGATCTAAAGTTGATTCTGTAGTAACATTTAGCCTTTTAAGAATGGTAATTAATCTTTTTTCAGAAAAAAGCACGCCTTGATTCGAGGATTCTTTAGTCTGAATTTGTTTTAAATCCTCAAATATCTCTAGATTAATTAGATTTTTATGGCCAACTGGAATATCCAAACTAGCCAAACTTTCTAAAACCTTTCTCTTCGAAATTTTATGGGATTGACTTAGTTGTTTTACAACATATTTTAAAAATTCCGTACTTAAATTAAGTGTCGACTTATCTTGCCTTAAAAATTGCAAACCTATTTGCTTAACCCAACCTGCATCTAGCTTAAATAAATTTGTTCGTTTCAATTGACTAAAAAAACGGATTTGGTTTACGAGTTCTATTGTTTTTTCTTTTGATGGTGATAATACACTTAACAAGGATTCAAAAGCAAAAGGTTTTAAATTAATCGCCGTAAATTGCCATATAAATGATTTATCATCTAAGGATTCTATCATTTTTTTAAATCGCGAATTATCAATCTGTGGTAAACAATCTATCAATTCATTAAAACGTTTTTTTTGATGACTTGTAGTACAATTTGTTGGCGATTTAAAAAAAGATTGAAGCAATTCCCAGTTCTTTTCAAGTTGGCGTTTACTAGAAAACTTAGTGTATGCTATATCTGATTGTCTTTTTGATAAAATGGATAGTATTAATATAAAATTGGTTTTAGCATAAGAATGTCCTTTTATTTTATGTACTGCATCCTCTATCATTGAGTATAATATATCATACCCTATATTATAATGATTTGCCATTTGCTGAATAGTGTTTCTAACAAATTCTACTTTATTGAACATGGTACCCCGTTCTACAAATAGGTAGTTTAGTATCCAAAACCATAAATTTTTCTTGAAATCATGGGTGCTTGTTTTTACGATAGCTTCTTGTTCTTGGATTTTTATAAACTCTTCAGAAAAATCTATGATATAACTATGATTATTTTTTTCTATAGTCTCAATTATTCGTTTTAAACTAGTGTCTTTAAACTGCCATGCCATTCTTCTTCTAACATATTGCTTGTCGCCTACAACCTGAATCATTCTAATAACATCATCTGTATTATTAGACATTTCATTTTCCAAAATCTGATTTACTGAGCCTTTTATTTTATAATAATTCCAAGGCATTACCCCTTGTAAAAAATAATGTTTCAAAACATTTATAGAAGAATCTTTATCTTCAATTATCTCAATACTTTGCCCATGTTTATTGGGAAACATTACAATATCATTGAGTTTATTATAGAGTTTTTCTTTTAATTTTAAAGTGAGTTCTTCAATACAATTTTCATAATTAATCACACCTAAATCGACTTCAAGTGTTTTGATTTTTAGCGTTTGATTTTCTGGACAAATCGTATTAAAGATGGTACTGATTTCTCTAGACATGTGATGATCGCTCCAATGACTTATTGCGTTTTGTAATTCGGCACCTTTGTCTTTATCATTGAAAAAAGTATCCCAATGACAGCTTGCTATAATATGTTTTTGGTTCTTAATCATAATTCTAAGTGATTAAGATTCATAATACTTTCTGTTAAAATTTTGGCGCTTTTAACTAAGCCTTTTCCATGTAACTTCTTGGTTTTATCATCAAAAAGCAAATTGTTATGCCAATCAACATATTGAGGTATTAATGTATCTAACAAAGTGTTACTGACATAAAACCTTTTTGCTTGAACTTGTACAGGAAGATCATTCTCTAAAAAATAGTGTAGTCTATATTTAAACTCTGGTGTTTTAAATAATGGAATAAAATCAGGAAAAATAAAAACAAGGGCATTATCAAATATGGGGTCTGCAATAGATATAGATGCGCCATCATCCCAAGAAACACGAACGTTCCATGAATAACACGTGTTTTCAATAGCTACAAAATCATTCAAATCATACGCTAATTCTTCTTCTTTTGTAAGCGGACGCAGTGTATTTAGGTCTTCAAATCTTAACTGATTTTTTAATGTGTTTTCTAGAGTTAAAAATTCGCTATGACTTAATTTCTTATTTATTTTTTTTAAAGTGACACCTTCAAAGTCTTCTGTTATTACTATTTCAAAGTCCGCAGATTCTATAAGTAAATTGGTTTCTATGCACAAAAAACCTTTACGTTCTCTAATTAACCAATAGGCATTAACATTTTTATTATTTATCAAATAATTCTGATAATATACATTTAGAGCAAAAAGTAGATTAAGCTTCAATTCTACTACTGAATATTGAATAAAGTCAGTAGACGTAATCTGTATTTCTTTATCTATCTTTTTTGTACTAAAAATGAAGTCTTTCTGATTTCCTTGAAGCCATATTTCTTTTAATCTATCATATTTATTATTAAAAACAGTTTCAAAAGTTTTTTTGCCATTTTTTGAAACATTGATAAACTTCAAAGGAATTGCGCCAATAAAATTGTAAGCCTTAACTCTATAATAGGATAGTAATCCTAAATTTTGTAGATATAAGCTTTTTATAATGACTTTATCTTTTAGTGCATTTCCTGAAAATACTGTACCTTCAATAATAGTATCTATAACTATTGGAGACTCTCCATGACGTGCCAACAAATGATCTAAAATAGCATTCCGCCGTTCTATATTAATGTCTTCATCTTCCATAAAAGACATTAATCCCCAAATGTATGTGTTGTATGGGTCGCCTTGATAACCAACCCAACCATCATTGATTTCGCGTTCTGGAGATTGAATTTCATAACCAAATTGATGGGCTTTAAAATTTCTTAATAAAGGACGTATATTAGGCACAGTCTTGTATAAAGACTGATAATAATAGGTTGGTGAAAAACTGAGATAAGGCGCAGGATATTCTGGGTGTCTTTTTTCAAAAATTGTTTTTGAACTATAAAACTGTGCTTGATCTTTAGGGGTTCCAGTGACAGAATTTTGAAATGAAAATAACCGCCCTAAATTTGCTAGTTGCATAAACTGATTGGTAAATACCTGATCAAAAAGTGTAAGATATCCTTTTAACTGTCTGGATTGCGCTAGTTGAAAATCTGTTGCGTTTGATGCAACACCCTCGATTCCTACTGCATATGCATCGGGAAACGTGTTTTGAATGGAATAATAACTGCTAATATCTCGATATCTACCTTCTGGTAAATCGGGTGCCATTTTTACTGCTGCAACTGTATTTACTTGTTCTAAAGGGGAATCAAAATTAGACAACTCACTAATGAGTGAGATATTTAAATCTTTATTTAATTGTCTTCCTTTAGTCGTTATTCCAAATTCAATATCGCCTTCATATTTTCTTTCATACGTTATCGATTTAATAAAATCAAATACTAAAATCTCATCTTTCAAAGTATTTACTTCTAATAAAGTACCTGACTCGTCAAAAGAAACATTTGTTATAGATTTAATTCCTGCTATAGATTGAATGATTTCTGTAAGTTCATAAGCCTGAACTATATTCTTCTTAGAATACACACTATCACTAGGGATCCATCCATTTCTTAATTTTGGACCATTAAAAATACTGTCAGTAGCTGTGCCTTCTCTTTTTAAGGCATCATATCCTGTTTGCACCACATTAGGAAACACGTAATTATTGATTTCATAATCTATTTCTACTAAAATGGAATTTAAATCAGTATCATTCTCTAATTCTAAATTTCCATAAACAAAATACTTTTTAGAAATTAATGGTACTGGATATAAAAATAACTCGCCTAAGTTTCGACAGGTATTCAATGCAAAAAAAGCATTTTTACAGATTAAAGCTTTTTTGTTTTCATAGGTAACTTCACCAGTAAGATCGTCTATGTCTTCAACTATATCTTCATCTGCAATCTTTGAATCTATAGATATAAATACATTATATACGCCATTAGTGATCTCTATACTGGTTTTTACAGGTATGATCTGAACATTCTTGATGCCTTTAACTCTATCGATAAGGTATTTACGGAAATCTTCAATTGTAATTGGTGATGTTGTAAGTATGTCTTCTGGTAAATAAAATTGATTTTCAATTTCTAATTCTCCTTTAACATTCGTTAAGATATCTTTTATTGGGAAATTGTTACAATACCCTAATTCGGTAAAAGCAAAACACAATTGATCTAAAATAGTAACTCCGGGATCGCTAGGGTTTAAATTAGTCCAAGTGCCTTTATTATGCCTTTGGATATAAGCCAACCCCTTTTCCTTAAGCATCTCAAAATTCACCTCTATAGGTAATTCTGTATCTTCTATGTGATGTATCAGCTCCATTACTTATAGAGTATTGATTGGTTATCCAATGAAGGCACTAATAATACTGAAGGTTTTATATCAAAAGGATAAATATGTTGTTTAGGAGTTCCATAATGAATAAGTCCTGTGTTTTTATCTTTTATTCCTAATTGAATTGAAAGGTTGGCTATACGTATGACACTTTTAAAGTTTTTTATGAATTCAGCAATTTCAGCGACATTTACACCTTTATCTATAGTGATTTGAGGTTGGATTGCTTTTATCCAAGGTGATAAAAAAGTATTAAGTCCTGTATTTATTCTTTTTGAGATTCCTGAAACATCATTGTTTGCAGCAATTGTAACGTCTCCAATAATTTTAATATATTTTAATTCAAAATTAGCCACTTCTATATTCGCAAAACTTGATGCTCTATTCTTAATATATAGTTGTATCTTTTGGCATAAACAGGCGTTTACTAAAGGCAAAAAGGCATTGGAATCGGTCCTTTCTTGAACCTTTTGAACGACATATACTTCGGTTTTTTTTGCGGCTTTATTATAGGTTACTTTTACATAAAATAGTTCTGAAAATGTTTCAGTTATGGTCTGAAAATAATCTTGACTAGTAACTAATCTATCTTTTGTTTTTAAACGTATGCTCACACGTTTATTCATGTCTTTTTCTGTTTCTGCTGCTTTCCCTCCAAATGATGAAAAAGGCTGAATAACACTTGTTATATCTGGTATTGCTGTATGCGGGCTCTCGATGGTTTCTGCCTTAATTTCAGGTGTTCTTGGTGATATCAAATATTTTTTTCCTGTTCTCTGAAGCTTAAAACCATTTGTTTTTAAAAAAGTGGTTTGAGGATAGTTATCTGGATTATTGTTTACGGCTATCGAAATCCAATAGCCTTTAGTCATTGTACGATGCTTTTTAGTAATATCTATAGGGATATTAAACGTAATAATCCCTGAGCAGCTAAACCCATTCGTGGTATCTGACAATACGGTTAATGTTTGCCATCCTCTTCCACTTAAATAGGTATAACTAATTTCTGTATGCTTATTTTTTACCGTAGTATAGTCCAAAGTCAGTTCAAAGTAAAAACTTACTGCTGCAGGAGTGGCTACTTCTTCTAATTCTAAAAACAATTGACCTTCATGTGAAAACGACGGCAATAAACCAGGGAAACCATTACTAATGAACTTGTTTTTTTTATAATTAAAGGCACTATCATACACTTTATATGTTTTGAATGGCGCATAATAAAAACAGGCTATAGGATAATTTTCAGTGTCATTACTTTGACTTTTATTACTCCTAAAATCATAAGTATAATGACTTGTGTATTCTCCCTCAAAAAGACCAACTATAGGCGTATAAGGTTCATTACATGTATCTATTAAAGCTGGATTACTATCATCTATAAGTAACTCGGCATTATATAAGGCTATTGCACTCACGACTTTTGGATATAAGGAAGCCCCAAAACCATATTTAGGTGTTACTAATTGCATCCTAATAAATCCTGTTGAAGTTGTTTCGGTAAGTTCTAATGGCGTAATTTGAATCGCTGGATCTATTACTTTTTGAACTTCTAAAATTTCTGAAGACCCGAAAACGCTAGACGTGTATAATTCTTCATAAATAATTATACAGTACGCTTTAAACAACGGAATATCTGCTGCTATAATGTCTAAAAAGCTGACGTTTTTATCGACTTTGAAAAAATGAGAAATACATCCTAGGTTTTCAAATTTCAGTGTTCCTATAATGTCTATACTGTTACCCGATTCTTGTTGATTCTCATACACCAATTCGCCACTATATGTTATTACTATCTGGAGATCATCCGTTTCTAAACCCTCTTCAAAAAGTCTGTATAGCGTGATGTCTTTTTTTACTTGAAAGACCTCCTCTAATTTTACATGTGCTAAATCATTAAGTAGTAAATCACTATTAATTTCGAATACATCACTAATTTTTAATGTCTCATTAATTGAGAGTTGGTTTTGAATATTAAGGGTTAAATTGGATATTGATTCTTCGGTAAAAAATATCGAATCATTATTTTTTAACTCTGTTTCAATTTTGCGAATGTTTTCAACTTTTAAAATGTCATTGAGAACTAATAGGTCGCTAATTTTTACTGGTGAATTAATTTCAAACACCGCTGTTGCTTTTATATCCTGTTCATTTTCAAATACGTGTTCTAGATCTAAATTCTCTTTTATTTTAATGAAATCTCCTATATCAAAGCGTTCATTAATGCTTATAACATTTTGAATATCTAATTGGGTTTGAATATCTTGTTGTGTATCTATTTTTAAAGTAGCAGGAGTTGCATTAAAACAATCTTCAATAGTCACTATTTTTTCAATTCCTAATTGGCTTTTTACGGCTATTAATTTGTCCAGTTCAGGGCAATTTTCGTTCACTACTTTAACCTTTAATTGTCCTTGAAATAGCGACTTCGGATATTGATCTTTTATTTTTTCATCACTAAAAACAGTATTAAAAAACCCATTAGAATTGTTCATATTGAAGGAGCTCCACTGTCTGTTTTGTAACAATTGAAACGTAGTTTTAAAACAGCTATCGTTAAATGTTCCTTCGTTAAAACCCACTTCTAAAGGCGATGTGTCTTCTTCTTTGCTATTTTTAAAAAAACTTAAAAATGATTTTTTAGACTCCCTATTAGCAAGCACAGTTTGATTACCTGCTGATTTATAACCGCCTTCTAAATATTTATTATATTGATCGTAATAATCGCTAAAATTTTCAGGTAAATTATTCCAATTCATTTCAACTGAAAAGGTGTTTACGGGCTTACTAAAAACCTCAGCACTCCCAATCATAAAGTTTTGATCCTTATCTGGTGTTGGACCTAATGGTTGAAAAGGGTTTTCGGTTTCTAACGCACCAAAATCATTATACAATTGAAAACTTTGCATTTCTTTTACATCTACATCTATCTCTAACATTTGTATGGTTAATGGCGCTTCCAAATTCGAGTATTGCGAATAACTCATTTTAAACATAGGCCAAATACTCTTTAAGCCATCTGGGTTTTCGAGAAAAGCAACTATTGCAGGATCTGAAGTATCTAACTCAATTGTAAACTGAAATTGAGTTTGAGAACTGTCAATTGATTCTATCTTTAATTTAGATTTCGGAATTTGAAACCAGACTTCTTCTGTGCTTAAATAGTAAGTTCCTTTATCAAAAAATCGACTATTGAGAACGTCTTCAAGAAATGTAAATTTTAATGTTAGCTTTCTTTGTCCTTCTAAAAGGAATAGCATTGGTGACGCTATTGCAAATCCTAAGGCAACGTCGTTTCCGTTAAGCGTATTTTGAGAACCAAATGTTTTCCAATTTTGAACTTCTCCGTCTTCATTGGTTTCGACAACACCAACGTCTGCTTCTTCTTTTAAATATAATTTTGAAAAATTATTGACTGCTGATCTTTGAGATAAGGTATACGTATTTACAATGGCTGCAGAATTTAATGAGATCTCTGATAGCGTTTCGTATAAAACATCTGATTGATCTAAATAGTATCCGCCATTAAAAAACGTTTTTTTAGGAAGCTTAAATATTGAAATTGAATCAGATAATTCTGCGCATACAAAAACAGCATCTGGTAAAGCCAGTGATTTTTTTTGTCTTAGAATATTTTTATAATAAAATTCTAAATGTTTACTCGTTAGTCCGTTTATTTGATTTTTATAAACAGCCATCAACTTTGTAAATGTGCGTAACAATAAAGTATCTGGAAACAAATCTTTACGCACCTTGATGTTATCAAATTCTATCGAGGCGTATTCTATAATACTATTAAAAAAAGCAAATGAAAGTTCTCCTGTTTCTTTTAAGGAACGAAAAAAATCACAATCTGAGTTTAAGTCTAATGGAATTTTTAATTGTAGCAACTCATTATAAGGTATTTTTATAGCGCTTAGCTTCCATATTTTAGGGTTATATGATTTATAAAAAAAATGATTTACTGGGTGTATTCCTGCTATTATTTTTTTTACGTGTAATTGTTCTTTCAACCATAAAATAGCACTTAAAAACTGGTTGTATTTTTCCTTAACTTCACGAATTAAATAGGTTTTAAGATTATATTCAAGTGGCGATTTCAGCATGTAATACACCCATCTTTCAAGTAAATTAAAGACACGAATCAATTGATCAAATAATTGATTCATTGAATTTGTAATACTTATACTTTGTTTGCTTTTTTGTGGTGTAATAGGTTCGACCTCTTTTTTACAATCTAGAACCTCCTCTAGTTTGATGCAGGTTTGCAAAAACAACGTATGCATTTTTTCGAAAGGTGTTTTTGCTATAGAGGCCAATAAAAAAATAGGGTCTTTCAATAAAAAAGGAGACCAATCGCCATTAATACGATTGCTCTTATCATAAAAGTTAATCAGAGATGCAAAATCGACTAGAAAACTTAGTTCATCCTTTTCTGTTCGGCTGTCAACCAAAAAAGAATGATTTCCTAGAGCTTTTTCTAGTGAAGTAAGCGCAATATTTTGATCTATGACATTCATTTATCTTATTCCTAAATTTGTACCTTCTTTTAAATAGAAAGGGTATACATAATTATGTCTCGTATTTGTTTGATTATACTTATAATCAATAGACACCTCTACAATTCCGCTTAAAACATCTATATATTCTACTTCTACATTCAACACTTCTATCCTAGGTTCATTTGTTAAAAGACTAGCAGTTATTGTATCTTTTATTTCACCTCTTAAGGTTTCATTCATTTCTTTAAAGAAATATTGTTGTAATCCCGACCCAAACTGTGGTTCCAGAGAGCGCTCTCCGATATTGGTTTGCATAATTATATCTATGGAATCTGCTATATTATTTTCAAATCTTGTAAGTACCAATTGATGATTACCCACAGAAAAAGTGACAGGAAAAGACCAGCCAGAACCTAAAAATTCTTTTTCTTTATTTCGTTCTATATTATCCACCTATCATGACATTAAAAGCTCCTACTACTATTTTCCCACCATGTGCTGTAGTATCTCCTACTCTGGCAGCAGGCATACCTCCTATTTTTACTGTTGCCGATCCTTTAACGATAACATCTGGCGGGCCAACACAAACTAACATATCACCAACCTTGGCTGCTGGCATTTTTGCTATTAATACATTTGGTTGTCCTGGACCTATAATAGGGCCTCCCACGTGAGGAATTGGAGCAGGAACCATTGGTGTCTGCATTGGACATTGATGAAAATCTGTTAATCTTGCTGCTGCTGGCATATTTATTTTATTATTATTAATTAATCATAACCATGGCTCCTTTTATTGTGGTTTGTGCGCCTCCAGTAAGTTCTGCTTTAGCACTTCCTTTGGCAGAAAATTGAGCACTTGCTGTTTGTTTGATATTAGTTCCCTTTACAGTCACATCTCCTGGAGAGCCGTCTATTTTAACGCCTTGTTTTCCTTTGAGTGTCAAGCTTTGCCCTGCTTCTATTGAAATGTTTTTATTACTCTTTATCGTTATTCCTTTTGAAGACATTTCAATACTATTTTTGTTCTCATCTTTTATAGTAATCGTTTTGTTTTTATCATCGAAAATGGCAGTATTTTTACTTGGTGTTTCTATAGTAAACACTTCATTTTCATCGTCAAACTCTATAAAAATGCCTGTTTTAGATACAATGGCTTTTTTAGTGTTTTTTTTATTAGGCGTTAATGTTTTATAGGGCTTATGCTTAGTACTACTGTATACACTTCCTAATATGATTGGGTATCTTGGGTCTTCATTCAAAAAACCTAAAACAACTTCATCTCCAATTTCTGGTAAAAAGAAGGCACCTGCTCCCGAAGTTGAATAAAAGTTGACTAATCGTGCCCAAAGGCCTTGTCCATTAGGGTCGAATAGAGGGATGTCAATGAGTATCCGATATTGATTGTCTGGATCTTCATCTATTTTTTTTACTGTACCATTAAAAAGGCCTTGTACACCTGGCAACAGACCAGAAGCTGGTGATGCCATAACATCAGGCTCTTGTGTAAACCATATAGGAGATAAACCTAACGATGCTTCGGTAATCCAATTACCATCTGAAATAGCATGTTCTATCCCTGAAACAAAATAATCTCCATTAAATCGATCTCCTAAACCACCTAATGTGATATATTTTCCAGGAAGGACTTTATTGCTTCCTTGAAATTTTACTTCACCTCTAATTTTAGAAAATTCACTTTTTATTAATACGGCTTTGGACCAACTTGTTAAATCTGCGGTTGCTATAGGTACTGTGGTTTGCACTTGAAATTCTTTAAGTCCTACGACTTCGGATAATTTTTTACTTGATAAGTTTCCTGGCCCCGCATAATCGTTCGTCGCTTTTCCATTAACTACTTGTTGTGTTTTATAATCCCACGAATCGGCCTCTACAGTTCCCAATTGTGTAATGGCATCTAAATCGGCATTAAATTCGAATAGGTTATTACCATACTCAATTTCTAATACAGCGGTTTTATTTTTATCTGGCGGAAAAACCCCTATTTTTCCATTAATCGTAGTCACTACCATGCCATTAGTTTCGGCTGTAGCCAAAATAAAATCCCAATCGGTTGCATAATATTGGACTTGTTCTTCCCACTTTGTTGTCGTTGCTGTTACATCTGCTGATAAGCCAGAATAGGTATTAATGATGGAAGTCATAATAGCGCTATCAGTCTTTTCATTATAGGTAACGCTTTTACGCCCTACTATCATTCGGATAGATTCATCTCTACATTCCACCTCTAATGTAGGTCCTGTAGATCCATGAATCCGAATGTTTTGTTTGGTAATAATTCCTTTAAAAACGAGTTCGTTACTAGAGTCATAACCTGCTTCAATGGTTATATTATTTCCTGGCACAAACGTACTGGAAGAACTGACTTTAAAACCTCCACTTGCAGCATCACCATCAAGGATTACTATTTTAGCCATGGCAATTCGGTTTACAGAATTTTGAATGGTAACACTTTGTATTTCTGTAATATCTGAAATTGGGTTACCATCCACTTTTACAGAAAATGTAACTAAGCCTCCACTTTTAATTTCTGTAGTTGTACTCATTGTGATATTGGCTTTATAATTGGTGGAAAAATTAAATTTCTCCCGCCTTTAAGTTGTCTAAACTTATTAAGGTTATTGTATTGAGCTACTTTTACATAATGAAAAGGTGTATTCCATACTTTATAACATAATTGAGGCAACGTATCGCCTTCAACAACTTCGACTAAATGCGTAATGTCTGGTGAGTTTTTTTTCTCTTCTTCACTTTTCTTTTTGGGAGATACATATTCTCCAAAGCTCAATGAAATTTTAGCTCTAAGCGGACTTCCATCTGGTCTAAAAAGGGTGTATGAGGTATTAAATGTTTTAAGAACACTATTAAAAGACAAATCACTTCCCCATTGAATTTTCACATAATTAGGGCGGTGAATATCGCCATTATAGGTATACACAATATCCTCTAATGTTTTAATTTCTTTAGCCATATCAATCCGCTTAGGATCGACAATTCCTGTACAATCAATTATAATTTCAAAGCTAAGTTCATCACTAGGTGTACTCTTATATTTTTGAGAGGCTGTACTGGCGTCTAAAGGCTGTTGTTCATTATATTGTATTTTACGATTCCATTTAATAGAATTAGGGTTAATCATTAAAGTATACGGATCCCCTGAAATTTTATTCATAAAATCCCCATCCAAATACCCTGTAATTTTCATAAGCTCTAACCCCATATCTAACGCTTATAATTAATTCGTTTATTAGCATCTGAAATCATGCGTTTACAATCTTCTAATAATTCATTTTTAAATAGATTTAAATCAATATTATTAAATGACGTTCGATGCACATCTTCTGTTCTAATCTCTGTTTTTATAATTAACTCTCTTATTTCTACAGGCATTTTTATCTATTGTTTTTTTGTTTAGTACATGGCAAAAATTGAAACGTATCTTCGATGTTTCCAGACCTAAGACCTGTCAGGTTTTACAAACTAATTTTTGTCATGTATTTATCTTTTTTTCTTTACGATACGGTAAAAAAAGTATAAGCGAGTTCTATGGTGTCTATCAAAATTTCACTTTCTTGAGATTTAAGATCAGAAACTGAATATTTGATTGGATAAACATCGTAGAAGACCCATTTCATAGAAACGACTCCTGTCTTATCCAAAAGATTTACTGAAGTTGTTTTTGTCTGTATGGGGTTTGCTAAGCCTCCATCAATAGTATCACTACACCATTCTACTAGCCAATCATCTTTTAAAACTACGGCTCTTTTGAGTACTAAATTTTGGCTTGTTGCTCCAGTAGGGAGGCGATATTTAAATCGATTCTCACCGCCTCCTGCCACTTCTTCAACAGCTTGCTCTTTTGATAAACCTGAAACTTCTTGAAAATCTATATTAGAATATTCATCAAACGACACTGAAAAGTAAAAGCTTACAGGATACTTACCTATAGCCTCTTCTCCTACTTCTGTATTTTTATTTGCCATTTAAAATAAACTGATTTACTCATTTGTAATGATTAACTCTTCGTGTGCAATTTCTAGAGTATCTATAGCAACCTCATTGCCATCAGATTTTAAATCGGTACTCGTTATTTTTGTGGGCCATGCATTATTCAATTGCCATTGCATAGTAACACTTCCTGTTTCGTCTAAAAGCTTTATTAAGACTGTTCTACGTTTAATTGTATTCATTTGAATTTCGGCGTGCCAATCCCAAAAAATATTATCATTTACAAAAACACCTCGTTTCATAGTTATGTTTCCATATTTAACTATGCCAGGCATTTTCTCTGTTGAAAAAAGTTTACTGTTACTCTTTCTATATTCTATAATTTGATTTTCTACGTCCATTCCTGAAACTTCCTGAAATGCTACTCCTGTAAGTTCTGTTCCCAAATCTACTTCAAACCGAAATTTAGGCATGGGCCAAGTTGCTCCTTCTACACTACCATCGTCTGTTGCCATAATATTATTTTTTTAATGTGATTATTATTATTTAATGAATGCGCTGTGTGTTAATTTTAACTCGAAGTCGCCATTTGTTGTTGGAACGTTAACACTATAAATTCTGCTGGGCGCACCACTGCAACTTTTATACTTACAATCATAAATCCATTAAGGATATCTTCTGATGTCATTGTAGATCCTAATCCGCATTCTACAGAAAAAGCATCTGCCGCACTAGCACCTTGTAATCCGCCTTGCTTCCATACATCATTTAAAAAACTTCCAATCATAGCTTTTACTGATTCCCATGTGTTTTTATCATTTAGAGCAAATACATAGGCATTAGAAGCTAGTTTACTGGATTGTTCTATATATATCATCGTTCGTCTTACTGAAAGGTATCTCCAATCTTGACTATTCCCATCTAATGTTCTAGCACCCCAAATTAGTATACCCAACCCATTAAAAAAGCGAATGGCATTAATTGATTTTCCAGATACTGCATCTACATTTAAATCACCTTGTTGTGTTTCTGATAATTTAATTGGTAAGCTTACAACATCAAGCATAGACGTATTTGCTGGAGATTGCCAAGGGCCTACTTGATTATCTGTTACGGTAATTACTCCTGCCATTCCTGCACTTGGTGGTAGTATATTCGCATCGGTCAGCACATTAGCAATCATTGTATTATAGGTCGTACTGGCTACTAATAATGAATTATTATATTGACTAACGGTTAATGGTACACCACCAGGAGGATTTTCAATATTGTCTATAATAACATCTACGGATGCGTTAGGATCATCTGGAGGACTTAAAAGCGCCTTTAATTGTGTTAAATCTCCACCAAATAAATTCGTATAATCAATATCACTAGTTTGCATTATTGTTGTTCCTACAAAAGGATAATATGCTGTACCATAATCTAATCCATTTGATCCTGTACTGAGTCGAAAAGCCTCTATATCATCCATGTAATTTAATGGATCTGGATTGTCACCTCCTATAATATCAAAAATACACACTGCTGTTTGCATTTCTAAAGATTGTAATAACATGGTCTGCATTAAAGAAGCATTATTGTCTGAAGAAAGTAAGGTTGCTTCTGGACAAATGTACATGGTTGGCTCTTGCTCTTGTCTTAACAAATCTAAACCACTTGTAAGCTCATTAAGCTGTACATTCGGATTTACAATTGGCTCCCCTGGAACTGCAGGTTTTCCTGAAGGTAACCCATAAGGCCCTACTGATACGATATAGGCATCTCCACCTCCATTATCAAAAAACAATTTCATACTATTATATAAATAGTAAATGGTGTTGGGATCGGGTACTATAGAGTAAAATTTGTCGTTAATAATCATATAATCTCCCTTTGTAGGCTGACTAGCTTCTTCTACAAAATAATACTCTGGATCATATTGCTTAGTGGGATCTGCTGGAGGAGGAGGATCTGGTAAACAAAAAATGGCTTGAAAGTCGGCAAATGATGTAACCTTTCTAGGTACATTCGTATACGATTTCCCATCGTACATGGCTTGAGGTGTATATCCAATAAATGCAGGTACTGCTGTAGCAACTGGTACTACAGAATTCCCAAAACCATTTACCTCATTGATATAAACCCCTGGAGATTTAATAGTTGATAAATTCATAAAACGATTTAATTATTATTTGTTATTTTTATTTATACTCTATTTATTATATATATACATACATTAAAGAAGCGACTAATGGAGTTGCTTTATCGGTAACTATTTCAAGGGTGTTTGGATTTGGGTTTGGTAATCCTTTAAAAATTATCTTACTTCGATTTGCGTCACTTTTTTTTGTTGTACTTATTAAATTGAAGCTATACTTTGGGATTTCAGATAATGCTAATAACGCATCTCCTGACGAAAACAATAACGCGTTTTCTCCGTTTTGAAGCATGACGTCTTCTGGCCCTTCAAAATTAATTTCTGAAGTACCGTTTATAGATAATTGTCCAAAAAACTGAGCGCTATTATTCAATATATAGTATTTCCATTGTGTCGATCTAGCCTCAAATTGAATCTGATAGTAAGTCATATCTTGCTTGTTATTTAATGCTATTAAATCTTCGAAATTTATGGTGATGTTAAAAAGAATATTAGTTTCTAAAACAGGTACGAATTCAGATTTTAGTACGATTTCGTTTGTCTCTGAAACGGAAGAAATTGAGCCACTATTATATTTAATAATGCCTATTTGATTAATAGGTAAATCTGTAAACTGATAAAAATGAGGGTCTTCTGTAGTAACCTCAAATTCAAAAGATGTTTCTCCTGTAGTATGGGTAATATAATTAAGTAATTGTGCAATAGAATCTGAATTGGTGTAAAATGAAAAACCTGTATCTGTTAATCTTTGTTTAAAAGAGAACCGCTTCATTAGATCTTCACTAGTTAAAATAGGATTGTAACTTAGACCTTTACAAATATCTCCTTGATAATAGGAATGCAATACTTCCAAGGAGAAAATTTCAGAAAAACTACTCTTTATCATTGTTGATCTCGGTTTACTGTTGTTGAAATTGCTGTATTGAACCCTTTAACTTCATCAGAAGTTATACTAATTAATTTCATTTTATAAATAGCACTTGGTTGATATTTTGCACCTAAAGCACTCCATAAATTGTGCATTTGCAAATAGCTATCTCCTTTTTCAAATTCAAATTCAATACGGGTTATTCCTTTTGGCATATCTGAAAATGAACTGGCGTCTAACATGCCATTTATTTGAAAAAACTGAACAGAGGCATTCAAAAATTTTAATGTTTCGTTGTAATCATCAAAATTGGGAGATATTAATAGGTATAAATTATAACGTTCTCCAAGTGGTTTATTTTCATAATTACCACCTTGTACCATTTTTTGTTTATTATAAAAAGGCTTAACGGTTTCTTGATCCAAATGGATTAAGCTAATAACTACCTTATTTTGATTCTCTAAAGGCACCGATCCATTTTGATCAATAATTTTATTTACAACGACAATATCATCGCTTAATCCAAATTTATTTTTAATAAATTGATTAAGTGAATTCCTTGTAAATTGTAATGCCCTTGCAATCATTTTAAAGTATACATAAAACTGAATACTGTAAAATTAAGTGTTCGTATGCTTCTTCATGCCATTCAAGGATATACAAAACATGGACACATATTACATTTTTAAAATACTGCGTATACAATTTGTAGACATTTATATTTCTAACAAAAAAGGAGGATTTAAAAATTAATCTATAATATAGATTAAGAATAAAGCCCCCCACCCTAAGGATACGAAGTATTAATTTGAATTCTAATCCCTTTAATGAAAACTTAATATTTTCAAACTTTCCTCTTCGTACGAGGCAATCTTCGGGATATAAAACTCGAAGAGATTAAAACGTTTGATTATACGTAAAACGGAACAAGGTGATTAATCTCGAACTATTACATTAAAAGAAGAAGTGTGTGTGTGTTTTAGAGTTTCATATTATTATAAATCAAACTCAGATCATGCTATTCCGAAATAGATTCAGAATTACGTAGTGTGATTATAAAAAAAATGAAATTGAGAGTTAAAAAATCATGAATTTGAAAAAGAACAAATGAAGTTTCTTAAATTTTGTTGTTTAGGTAAAACCATTTTCTTCTTTAAGCGATATTTATGTGTTCTTACACTTTCGGGATTAATACCTAAGAGGTGTGTTATATCTTCGTTTGACATATTCATTTTTAAGTAACAGCAATATTTTAAATCTTTTGCAGTTAAAACAGGAAACATCATTGATAATTGATTTAAAAATCTAGGATTAATTTTTTCGAAATATATTTTAAAATCTTCCCAATTCCTATTGGCATTAGTACTTATTTTAATGGTATTTAAAATTGTTATCAACTGTCTTTTTGTATCATTATCTGTATCTAAGCATAATTCCTTAACTCTCAATTTTACTTTTTCTAATAATCGTGATTTTTGATCGAGTTCTAAAATATAGCGTGCTAAATTTTTATCGCTATTTTCATATTTTTTTAAGATACTGGAGTCTTTATTTAGCGCTTTTCTATTTTTAGAAATATCACTTAATTCTAAAATAGATTTTACATTGAGAGCAAGGGATTTGTTAGAAATAGCATTTTCAAATGAAAAAGAAAATAATGGAATTCGATCTTTAAGATCAATCTCTAATTTTTCATGCTTTTTAGTTAAACATAAAATAGGTGCCAAATTATTAAGCTTATAATGAATTCTATTAATCTCTAAATTGTAATTATTACAATGAAGGATTATTAAAACAGGTCGTATTGATTTCAGCATTTCTGGAATATCTGAAATACGGGTAACTGTTATACAATTATACTTTGCTAACCCCCTAAGAGATTTAACAATATCCCCCAATATAATAGAACTTTCACTTGCTATAATTATAAATTTATCATCATTTCCCAAGATATAATAATTTAAATATAGATTAATTAATCTGACTTAGCGATCCGTTTTCTAAATTGAATTTTTAGAAATTTGGATTACTTTACTTGAGAGTTGTTTTTTCTTCTGTACTACTTATATAAATTGGGACGTCGTCAAGTATTTTTCTTGACAAATATTTGGCATAATACATATTTGTTATATCATTTATTACATCATTAGAAATTGAGTATAACTAAAACGTAATTGCATATGATATTGTCTTATGCCTGTGATTTAAATATCCACGGGTACTATGGACTTTAATCTTCACCACACTATTCATGTAATATTATTAATTAACACTTCGTGAGGCTCTTCTGTAAAAATAAATTAAACTATTGTAAATTTCAATAGAAAAGTAAAAAAGTTATTAAATAAATTAGAGGTCAATAGTTAGTTCTTAGTAATTCAGGTAGATAGGCAAAAATTAAATCTCTTGATGGAGAAATATGAATAACTGAGAATCAAAAAGCTTATTAATCGAACTCAGTCCAGTAAAACCATTATTGAAAGAGAACATTGTTAATAAAATACCCCGACGCTTTGCCTTAAATCCGTAAACTAGCTTTTGTTATTTAATTCTTAAATAAACGACCTCGATGCAAGCATACCAGGCATTCAATTAGGAAATATTTTTTTTAAGATCCGAAGTAAGCTTAGAGGTATTAAACCTAAAGATCCCGCTAAAAATCGGGATTAGTTCAACTATCAATTTTGAAAACATTGCTTCGCAACTTTTCAAAATAGAGTTTCACTAATAAAAACTATCCTAAAAACCCAACACTATCAATTTCTAAAACTGTATTATCATCTTGATAGTTTCGTGCACTTGAATATTTCCAATCTATAGCATGAGTAACTAAGCCACTTTCTACTGGATTATTGTGTATATAATCTATCTTTTGTTTAATAACTTTTTCGCTCCATAACTCTATAGGTTTATTATGATGTTGCCAAAATTGATGTTTACTTGTTGTAGCGTTCTTTTTTCCTGCTCTTTCAAACATCCATAATAACCATTCTTTTCTACTTTCTTTTGGATTATTCTCGATAGCTTTCATTACTTTCTTTGAAGTATGCCGTTTAAAATCTCTTAGCAGTTCTGATGGCTCATTCTTTGAAGAACGAAATATAAAGTGTACGTGGCTTGGCATAAAACAATAACAATACAACTCCATGTCTTTTTCTTTTCTGCAATAATTTATACTTTCTGCCAGCACGTCAAAATAAACTTGACGTGTAAAAACATCTATCCAATTTACAGTAGCAAAACTGACAAAATATAATCCTGCTTTATTATGAAACTTGTACTTTCTACTCATGCTTCTAAAATACAAAAAACTATACTTTTATAATATAGCTTTTTGTTGTGTTTAGCTTTGACGGCACTAGCACTCTTCGCAGAACGGTTATTACAACTACGCTATCGCTAACTTGTAGTTAGTGACCGTAAACTAGCTAAAAACTAAACTATCGTTCTTACTCTTACCGCTACTAACTACAAGTTAGCAGGAGCGACACGTGTTACCCTAGCGGAGATAGCTCAAAAATTAACGCTATAAAAAAGCTTCTACATTGCTGTAAAAACTTTCTATTAATATTTTCATATTACTTACTCTTGCCACCACTAGTTTTGGAAACTAGCGGTAGCGCATATTAGGGAACAGCGGGGCTTGGCATAAAACAATAACAATACAACTCCATGCCTTTTTCTTTTCCGCAATAATTTATACTTTCTGCCAGCATGTCAAAATAAACTTGACGTGTAAAAACATCTATCCAATTTACAGTAGCAAAACAGACAAAATATAATCCTGCTTTATTCTGAAACTTGTACTTTCTACTCATGCTTCTAAAATACAAAAAACTATACTTTTATAATATAGCTTTTTGTTGTGCTTAGCTTTGACGGCACTAGCACTCTTCGCAGAGCGGTTATTACAACTACGCTATCGCTAACTTGTAGTTAGTGACCGTAAACTAGCTAAAAACTAAACTATCGTTCTTACTCTTACCGCTACTAACTACAAGTTAGCAGGAGCGACACGTGTTATCCTAGCGGAGATAGCTCAAAAATTAACGCAATAAAAAAGCTTCTACATTGCTGTAAAAACTTTCTATTAATATTTTCATATTACTTACTCTTGCCGCCACTAGTTTTGGAAACTAGCGGTAGCGCATATTAGGGAACAGCGGGGGTTTGTTAAGCCTTTTTAATAAAGCTAAAAACCTTTCTAAAAAACAAAAGGAAACCATTGATTTCCTTTCTGCTTTTGTACTTAAAGCTGACCTTACTCAAAAATTAGCACAATAAAAAAAGCTACCTTATCTCTAAAGTAGCTTCTTCTTTATTTTCTTATTCAGTACGCCACTAGCAAATGCTAGCGGTAGCCGTTACTTTGACAAACTAGCACCAGCAGGGGACTTGGCATAAAACAATAACAGTATAACTCCATACCTTTTTCATGCCTACAGTAACTTACGCTATCTAACAATACATTAAAATAAACCTGTCGTGTAAATACGTCTATCCAATTTACCGTGGCAAAGCTTACAAAGTATAAACCACTCTTGTTATGAAACTTGTATTTCCTGCTCATAATCACAAAAAACAAAAAGCTATACTTTAACTGCATAGCTTTTTGTTTTTCTTTATCTTCTTTGACGGCACTAGTAAATACTAGCGCTAACCGTTACGCATACTAGGACCAGCAGGGGGAGCAGAAGGTAGCTATAGTTCTATGTCACTTAAAAAATGAATTCTAATAATTTCTTCGATTTCAATCAATTGGAGCTCCTTATATTCTTTGATATAGTCTTTACAGAGAGTTAATTTTTCTTTTCCAATTAAAATGTTTAAAAGCAAATATTTAGAACATTCATTGCTACTACTAGATTTCATTACTTTATTAACCTGTAAAAGTAGTTCGTCAAAGTATAAATTTGAATGTATCAAATCTCCTTTTAATTTATATGAAATACCCAATAGTAAATTCTGATATTCATTTAAATCTCCAATTTTAGAAAGAATGTCCAGTTCTGAAATTGCCTTATCATAGTTAGCAGTTAGTAAATATCTTTTAGCTTTAGCAAATTTTAAATACTTTAGTTCTTTATGTGATAAACTTAAATCATTATAAGCATCAAACAAGCTATCTAAATTTTTAAATTCATTATATTCATTATATTTAATATTATCTTTAGATAATTTTGTTATTGAAATATTTAAATAATTTATAATAATTTTATCTCTTAATGAACTCTTTATGCTATCGTTATTAATAATCTTAACGATATCAACGCTATTTTTTATTTCTTTTTTACACGAGAACATTGATAAGAAGCAAAAAAATAATAGTATTTTCATATTTTAATTTTTTATATCTTTTAATAAATCTACTTGTAAACCCGCCCCGATACCTCCAAGAGGTGTTCTTCTATGAACACTTAAAGAAACACCCAAACTACTTAAACTATTAGGGTCTTTTGGAAGTAACATTATTTGTCCTCCTAAGTAACTTGTGCCAGATAATAAATAGTGGCTTCCAATAGCGGAGAAAGGTAAGCTTTCAGTGGCAAGTCTCAAACTTTTATCAGAAGTATATTTTATATTAAGCCATCCATTGAATTTATTTGATGGGTGATTATCTGTGCTAACAAACCCCTCAGTTCGAAGAGAATAATTTGAACCATCAAATGTCACCATAGCGTTTAAAGTAAACCTACCTGCTATTGCCTCTGCTCCTGGTTTTCCTTTATTAAGAAAAGAACTCCAACCTTTTACTCCTCCTCCAATATCCCATCCTGAATAACTAAAAAATTGGTCAATTTTGTATGGATGATTTATAGAAGCAGCTGTAATTGTTACTGCATCTAGTTGTTGAACTTCAAAAACTTTAACTAAATGCCCTGGGTCTACATCCGATTTTAAAATGCCTCCCCCTACATAAGTGCCATATCCCTGTGACGCCATTATATCTAATGCTTGGTCATAACTTATTCCAGCATCTTCGGCTAAAGTCCATGCACTATCACCAGCTTCAGCTGTCCATGTACCATCACCATTATCTATCCAAAATGGAGAACCTCCGTCAGGGTCAATAGCTGATATTGGATTATTCGCCATTCCTAAATATGGGCTGTGATGAACACCTTTAGGGTCAGTTGTCAGCCACCTCCCAATCCTGCTATCCCACAATCGTAACTCAAAAGCCTCCTTCCCAGTCTCTTGGTCTTTCTCCTGTCCTTGATAGGCATATCTATAACTGTTCTTTCCATTTTCCCTATTCGGCATCGGCATACCAAATGGATAGTAATCCGTATTTACTATAGCTACAGCTGTACTACCAGATCGTTCTACAACCGCCCTTACATTACCTAAATGGTCGGTTAATTGGTAAACACTACTACCTCCAGTTCCTGTTAGGTCTCGAGTATAAACTCCTAAACGACTTGCTCCATAAATGGTATGTTCTTTAACCACTCCATCTCGATAAATTGCTAAGGATGTCCCTGCGGCATCTCTAACATAATGTTCGGTATAATCTAAACCACTATTGTCTGTTTTGTAGGCTTCTTTCTTTACACGATGCCCTTTGTCGTTATAAAAGAACTTAACCAAAGATACATTATCTTTTTTAATTTCTGTAACGAGTCCGCTAGCGTTATAAATATATTCTATATCTTCTGCAACATTTTTTGTAAGTTGTCCTATGGCGTTATATTCGTAATTATTACCGTCTTGATCTTCTATATCGTCTGCATCAGGTATAGTCCCTGCGGCATCGTCTACGCGTAATAACTGGTTGGGTTTATCGTCTTTATAGGTGTAATTTAAATAATCCATGGTATTATTTCCACCATTATCATTCTTATTACGGTTAAGGGTTCTTATGTTTCCATTGGCATCGTAAGTAATATCAAATACATTATAATCGCCAGATTGGAAATCGCTTAATGCACCTGTTTGTATTTTAGCCGTTACTGCTGTATTGGCATCTGGTTTTGCTTGAAATCCATGAGCAAACGTAATACTATTTGTGGCTATAAGATCTTTATTAACGGCTATATATTGGTCTTTATCAAAAATATTTATTTTTAATCCATCTCCTGGAGTATCAGCGTATTCTCCATATATAGCATCTGTTAACCAATTGTTTTGGTTATAGTAATAGCTAAAGGTTTCTTCAGCATCTCCAAAGGCTTTATTATTCCATCGAATGCCTTTTATATTACCATTAAATTGGTCTTTACCATAGGTTTCTGTGTTTATATTGGTTCTTTCGGTACGTGCATAATCATGACTATGGTAATCTATTTGCATACCAAACAAATCGTTATTATCGCCTCCTGGGTCCTTTCCTGCGGTTAAACTTGGGTGATTAATAGATTTTAATTGTCCGTTAAGGTTATACACATAATCGATGCCTTGTAAAGCTGCTCCTGTATTATTTAATGGGGCTAATTCTACACGTTTTAATGCGCCTGTTTCGTAATATTTATAGTTGGCATGGGTTGTAAAACTATTAGCTAATCCTGTTGTTGATGTTTCAACTTTTATAAGACTGTTGTCTATAGGGTCATAAGTATAATGGTGTACAAAATGTTCGTCTATATTATTTTTTTGAAAATCGACCTCGGTTACTGCTCCCGTTATTGGGTCGTATTTATAATCGATGGTTTTAGCACCTAAATCGTTTATATATTGTACTATCCATTCTACGCGTCCATAGATATCATAACTATACCATGTGGTGGTGGTTTCGGGTGCTTTTGTATAAGTTACTGCTACATTTCCTGCTAAAAACCTTGCTTGATACGCTTCTTCTTCCTGCGTTGTTAGATTTAAATCGTCTATGGCTTGTGTAAATGTTTTGATAGGAATCTCTTGATTAGTTGGGATTTCCTGATCATCATACACAGTAAATTGTTGCTCTCTTTTACTTGTTAATGTAAATGTAGAACTGTCGGGATCTAAATCATCATCAAAAACACCTACTGCTACACCACTCTCTATTGGCCTTCCTAAATCGTCGTAATTGGTATATGAAAACTCTCCTGCTAAAACTTGTTTAGAGTTTTGTGAAAAACGTATTTGCCCATCTTTACGGTATATAAACCATGCTTCGCCTTCATCAGGACTTTTAGTATACGTTAATTGCCCTAATCCATTATATTGATATTCTGTTTTTAATTTGTTTAATGGTTGGTACGAAGCGGTTAAGCGTCCTGCTTCATCATATTCGTTTAAACTGTAGTCGTAATAATTTTCATTACATGTTATGGTAATTGGTGTCTGTGGATCATAACTATCTAAATTAGTAATAGATATTCTATAAAAACCAGGGTCTAGAGTCGTTGTAGTCTCTGTTACTAATGTTTCAGTTCTTAAATCGAAAACCTCTGTAGTAATACCTGATACGGGATTATCAATAGCAAACCCCTCTGTTCCTACAGGAACATGTACATCTACAAACCCTTGCTCTCTTATGGTAATGGTTACTTCTCTAGATACTGATGCGCCTACACGTGCTGCTGCTAAGGTTTTTCCATCGAAATCTGTAAATACAACAGCTTCGTAGCCGTGCACGTCTCTACTTACTGTTTTCATTATTTTTCTAGTATCGCTAACCGCATAAGTAGGATCGTTAAAAGCACCTGCTTGTGTGAGTTCGTTTCCTGCTGGCATAGAAAAGGTATAACCTTGTAGCCAGGTATCATCATCGTCTACATCGCCATCATTATCGGTATCTGTTTTATTCCCTCCTATGGTTTTTAATACTGCTCCTGGATTAAGCTCACTGTATATCGTTCTGGAATATGGACGAGACGTAACGTCTTGATAGCTGTTTCCCGCTTCGAAGGTATCATCATTAGAGGGACTATAGTACCAGCCTAATCTGTTAGAAGAAGAAGAAGCAGGACTTGGATTTAATGTTTTATCTACACCATTATCTATCCCCTCAAAATCATCAATATCATAATTAGTACCAATGAAGTCTGATTTATAATCAAACGTCCCTCCCAAATTATTAATAGGGGCACTTAAGGTACTTAGTGCTGGCCTGCCTTGAGTATCGTACAGTGTACTTGACACCCATGTTCGATTATTTTTTATATCAACTGTTTGATTCTGTATGCTTTTACCTAATTCATTAAAATAAGCTTTAGAGCTTGCCTTTAGAGTTTCGTTTATATCATAGCTTTTTGAAGTAATTGTGTTCATATAAACACTTTGAACAATACTAACATACACCGATCCTGAAGCAAAACACCAATCTCCATTAGTGTTTTGCGCCCGAATGTAATATGTACCACTAGATAATGGGAGCGGGTAAATTTGATTATTATCTTCTGAATTATAAGTGGTATCCTCACCAGAATCGCTCGTTTGCCAATACCATGTAATTCCAGTTTCAGGACCAGAAGAAGAACGTTGTAACGTTGGTACTCCATTGATAATACTAAATATTGGGTCTTCTGGAATATATGCGACCACTACGCCAAGGTATGCATATTGAGTATCTCCATTATTATCTACATATTCGACTTCTACGCTATTAAATTCATCTGCAAAATCCCATATAATATCAGCTGTAGTTGACGCTCCACCTCCTACTACTATTGTTCCTCCAGGATACCATCCAACTATGTGATCTATTTCTCCACTTGGATCGTCCAAATAGTAAGATTTCGACTCGTCAATAAATGCTTCATCAGGACCTATTATGGAAACATTTTGAGAAGATAATGTGGTTGCCTTTAAAATACAAAACAATAAAAGCAAGATACCAAAAGTTGTATTTTTATAATGTTTAATCATCGTTTTTAGATTTTAGTTTATAGTGCCATTCTCGAAAAAAGGCTTTATTTTTTTTATTAAAAATCATCTATTGTTCTTCTTGGTAGCTGTATTCGTTTTCCGAAACTTTTTTGAAACCTCCAGTACCCACACTTGTTACACCATTATCAAAGTCTTCTACTTCGGTGTAAGAGAACTCCAACCTGCCTTGGGAATCATATTCAAACATAGAAGCAAGCCCACTATTACCTATAATATACCAGAGTTCGTCCCACTCGTTATAGACGTAACTAGTCATGGACGAGGCTATGGGGTGGAGGCGGAAGTCGTCTAACTCTATAGTGCCACTCGTACTGGTAATAGCAATATTTGTACTACTTGTTGGGATCGTTATATAATCATTTAATAGCACCCAATTATCCGTTTGTACTTCCTCGTTTGTACTAAACGGTATTGATGTCCCATTATTTATTTTTATTCCAACATTATTTTGTTGACCATTTCGAACCCAAACAGATATTTTAAATTTTGCTTTTGTGCCTATTCTATTTAAATTTTGAGGTAATTGTACTTCAAAAGCATTTTGATTTACATCTACGTTTACAACATACTGCCCAGTGTGGGCATCAGAAACAATACTAGATCTGCTACTTGGTGATTTTACTTGTCCATCAAAATAAGTTTCGCTATCATCTGCAAAATATTCTGCTCCAGAATAGTACATTTCGGTGTATGCTGCGTTTGATACTGTTAATATTTTACTGTTATTATCACACATTTTTGTGGAAGCGTAATTATTGTTAATATCTTTAACTTCAAGCGGCATGGAAAAATGATCGTATTGGGTTGTGGTGGATATGTTTTTCCATTCAGAATTGGTTTGTGATATATTTGGCCCAACTGTCCACACAAAATTCTCGTCATCTTGGGCAGGTTCTGCATTAGTAAAACCATCTAAAGTCCCATCATCATTTAGGCTACCATTCCAAATAAAACTTTTGTGTTTACGCCAGATTTTTTGCTCCTCATCTCCTTGTGCAGGTGATGATAAATCTCCTTTGTAATCCGTATAAGTCCAATCGTTATTCCATGTGGTAATACCTACACCAGTCTCTTTCCATTCCGTTCCTACTTTTAGATAGGTTTTGGTCATGGCTTCTTGGGTTAGCATGTTTTTGTTAGTATTTATATCGACTTTACTTCCCATACCATAACCATCAGAAAGATTATCGTTATTTAAATCTTCTTCTCCCGAATATTCCAAAACGCTATAAGCTGGTATTAATTCTGTTTTAAACTCGTTACCCTTGCTATTTTTGGTTGTGGTTTCTAATACTTGACCAGTTAAAAAATCATGTTTATTAAATGTTCTTGTACTTGTAAAACCGCTTTGAGTTGTTGTAACACTTTCTAAAACACTTGGATAATTAATTTTACTAGTAGAGCTTACAGCGAAACTCTCTACACCATCTTTATTAATGCGTTTGTAACTCTTATGAGATTCTTGAGTGACTCCTATTTCTCCATCTGTGTCTAAACTTGTTTTGTAATTATTAATGCTTTTATTTAATAATTGCCCTTTAGTATTATAACTTTTTATAGATAGCATACGCCCTATATTGCCCAAACTATTATGTAAGGTGTATTTATTAGCCATGACACTTCCATTTTGAAATGCTTCATTTTGATTCTCTTCGACCTTAAAAGCTTCTCCTAAACTAAATATGACACCATTAATAGCATAAAAAGGTTCTAGAGTACCAAACTCATAAGCTGTACTTCCTAATTCATTACCATTTCCATCTTTATTTATCATTTTAACATGCCCATATGTTACCATTGGTGGTGGTAATTCTGATACGTAAGGAATACCTCTGGGATCGTCAGATGGTGCATAAGAAGTTATTCCAGAAATCTTACCTGTATTAGGGTTTGTATAAACATATTCTGATCTAGCAATATCTTTAACACCATTATTTATAGTGATTCTTTGTGTACGAATACCTCCTCCTTCTTTTCCGTTTAAATCAGAATCTGTATATAGTGGATGTCGGTTGTTTTTTATTTTTAAATTACTATAACAAGATAAATAAGAATTACAAAGGCAATTAGTTTGAGTAGTAAAAGAAATATTATCATCTAAACCTTCAGTGTCATCTGTTGTTTGTAAAATTAATTTGTTACCGGTAATATTAGTAATCATTAGAGGAGTATTAAATTCTACTGGACTTAAATAATCAACTTCTGTGCAATCATCCCAATAATCATTAATTTGGCTTTTTGTAAATGAGAAAAAAGTGGTTCTTCCAATCTTAAAAAAATCTGTAAGTACTGAATTATCATTAAAAGTGATTTCGACAGTATTCCCAGTCTTAGAGACACTAATATCTTCAAAATATTTAGATTCATAACTAGCTGCTTCAGCATAATAAGAATCTTTTTCATAACTAATTTTAATTTTACCTCCTGTTGGCGTTTGTATTTCATTTAAGCTCCAAACATGGGGAGCAAAATGATAGCCCCAATCATCTATATAATCTTTATTGTAAGTTGTTGATGGACTCTGGTAAGAAAACTTATAAGGCGGCACTAATTCAATACCTTGCTTTCCTTTAGAACTAACTTCTTTTAAAGTAAGACGTCCATTACCTATTGCTTGAGAGTTTGATGTATTTTGCGCTAAAGTATAATCGTGAGTGAATTCTATGATTTGTTGCGCTTTATTTTCTATATCTAATCCATCTATGTCATAAATATCTAAAACGTTTTGATGTTGATGAATATCAAACTCTTTTAACTCTATTGGATTATTATATAAGTCTTGTAAATTAGAGTTGTTTAAGTTTGCGCATGCTTCGTGACCTCCAGCCGCTTCGTGATTACAAATATTGATATTTGTATATCCTGTATTAAAATGATAGTAACCTTTAATTGTATTGGTTATATTACCTCTCGTTTTATCAATAAGTGAAGTGCTTTTATTATCTAAAAGAATAATTTTCATCAACCTTAAGGTTGAGTTTTCTTCAGCATCAAAATACTTTATGGTTGACTTATTACCTCTATAATAATCAACATTCATTTGCCAGACTGCCCCATTTCCTTCAGCTGTTGCAATAGAAGGCAGTGTTACTAGGTCTCCTGTATCATTATAAAATTGATCTGTAGGACTAGCAAATAATGATTTATTAAAAATTCCCTCTTGTGAGGTAATAATATCAGCATAAGTATTAATATTAAAAGTTCCGCTTAAGTGTTTTTGATTATAAATTTGGGATGGTTTTGATTTACTATCGCTTCTTAATTCTTTAACAAATAAAGCTGTATGTGTACGTGTTTTTATAGCATCTAAATAATAGATTTGTTTACGTCCCCAGGCATAAGAATATCTGTTATCACCTTCTTCATTTTCATCTACAATATACCCTTCACTTGGTGTTCTCCATGTGTAACCATCAGACCATTTACCATAATCGAAAGCCACCCAATAGCCGTAATCATTTTCGTCTACTTTACCATTATTATTATTATCTATATAGTCAGGCCCAGTTATAGCTGTAATTAACCAATGTGTAGCATAAGGCTTTGTTTTTTGGATTTCAAAAAAGTTTTCATCTTCTACTCCATTTTCATCTTCATCTTTAAAATTTTTATAAAAAGATTCATAATTGTATACAGGTAAAGAATAATGATAGGTTCTTCCATCTGATGTCGTTATTTGGTAAGCGCCAATTCCATCATCTAAAAAAGTGTTTGTATCTGAGCGGTCTAATTTAATTTCTGCATTTAAATTGTTAAACTCTCTTGCATCAAGAAAATTAAAAATAGTGCTTGTATTACCACTAGAATAACTATCTCGTATTTCTTTATTTGTAAAGGTTTCGATATAATTCCCTTCTCTTTTTTTTGCTTCGTAAGTATTCGTTAAACTATTATCATTATTAAAGTTACCTGCGTCGTTTGTTACAAAAGCATCCATTATATGATCACTATGTAATGATTGTAAAAATCCCTCATTGATATTTGTACGTTCCATTCTTAAAAATGAACTATAAGCATTATCAAAAGTGAAATTTAGCTTCTTAATGGCATCTCTATTCACATTGATTCCACTAGATGCCGGCGTATTATATTCTGAAAGATCGTGATTTAAATATCCCATATAAAGATCATCTTCGTTTTGTTCTCCTCTACCACGTGCAGATAAATTTAACTCTGAGTGTATATAAGGTTTTAATGATCCTGATAAACCTTGCGCACTAACCGAATAATTATCATAATTAGGTAGTATTAAATTATTCTTGTCTACTTGATCTAGATTATTTAGAAGCTGATCGACATCCATAGAATTATTATATTTTGGAAATACATTTACATCCATAAAGTTATTTTCATATAATAACCTCGATAAATTAGAAGAATTTGAATAAGGCTTTAACTTATTAGCAGCAATAGGGTTTAAAATTCCAGATGTGTATAAATTATTATATTTATATAAAGAATATTTTATATGTTGATGACTATAACTTATATAAAAAATATAGCCCGGTATAAAAAAACCTCCTGAGGATGTTTCGACATTATACTCTCCTTCGGAAACCCCATTATTAGAAAATGAAATTCCCATACCAACACCATTTGCACTAGCATTTACTGAGACTCCGTTAGAGCTAAAATTAATCCCTAAACTCGTACTATACTTAGATATAGAAACCCCTCCAGATAGACCAGAATTATAGTTATAGTTTAGACCTACTCCTATGCTACTACTACTTCCAATTCTCATTCCATAACCAATACCAACTCCATTTGTTCCAATACTCACCTGTCTATAACCAATATTTGCTCCATTTGTTCCTACACTCGCATTAAATCCAGATCCCCCAACGGATAAACTAGCTCCATTGGTACCTATACTACCTCCAATAGAAGCACCATTTTCGCCTCCTAAACCAATACTTGCAGAAACATAACCGCCTAATGATTGATTAGAACCCCAAGATAAACCTAAACCAACATTGACTCCTCCACCTAAGGTAACTCCCGCACCAAAACTATAATAATTTTCTGTCCATCCTTCATCATAAAAAAACTCGTTAACATTGGTTTTTCCCCAATCATCTGGATACCCATTAACACCTCTATTTATTGCTCCAGGATTTAAAGACCAGCCTAAGCCTACCCACGACGCTTCTTGTTCTCCTGCAATTCCTGCATGATAAGATAAACTTATAGGATACCCACCTTCAGGAGATGGTATATTTAGTAATGGCAACACATAACTTAAATCGCCTGTTACAAGGTTTACCATATCAGTAGCATCAACAGGTTCAAAACTAGCAGCTTCTGGCGCATTTGGCCCTTGCGCATTAATAGTTGTAATACATAAACTAAACAGAAGTATCGTAAAGGTTATACATAATTGTTTTGGTGTTTTTTTGTTTATCATAATGTTTGTATTCTCATTAGTGGGTTCTTGTCTTTACTTCGGCTATGCTTAGCATAAACTTTGGAATGACAAAAAAGGTTATTTTAGGTGCCAATTTTTTATTTAATAGTTACTACTGTTCTCTAAACAGAGCGCTATTTACAATGGTATTTTCGTTTTTATTTAACAGGTTGCTTCGGTCTTTCATCCCTCGCAATGACGTTGTCGTTTTGTTTTTACAGTTTCTAATTCTACATATTGCCACGTCGCAAAAAGCACCTCGCCATGATGTTAGAATTTTAGTTTTGGTTCGTTATTCAATTTATCTGTTGGTATTTTAAATTTTACTTCGCCTGTGTACAGGCCTAAATCTTCTATAGTAAAATTTATATATTCGTCTTTTAAATGGGTTTCTGCTCTGGGGTACACAAACATGATGGTGGTTGCTCTACTCATGCCGTACATACGTGGGTAAATAAAGTCTGCCATTTCTAGAGTGTCTTTACTTGGCGTGTATATATGTACTTTCTCGTTCATGCCAAATGCCAATTGGTTTACCATAGCTCCAAATTCGTTTCTGTTTTTGGGTGCGGTACTCAATAGTTCTTGGTTG
>JBDWSF010000019.1:0-92694 GCA_039985655.1 Algibacter sp.
AATATTGTCGTGAGTACCAATAAAGGAGCAGTTGAATTATGGAAAAAATACGGATTTGAAATAATTGGAACAACACCAAAAGGATTTAGACACCCTGAATTAGGATTCGTAGACACTTATATTATGTATAAAAATTTGAATGAATAATAAAAACTACCTACAACATTGTATAAAAATAATACGTAAGTTTATTCCTAAATCTAAAGTTAGTGTTTGTTTGCTTGCATCTGATTTTCCTTCGGAAAATCCTCGCACTCAAACTACGCACTATTCTTATACGTAACCGTTAAACGAACCTCACCAAAAATAAAATATTCTATTCAAAAACAAAAGTTAGCAAACACGCGCGTTAGGGATAGTAGTGGATAGCCCACAGCAACCTTTTGTGAGCGAGGACTTGGAATCCTTCGACTTCGCTCAGGATAAACTACTAGCCCGCTAGGTACTGAACTAAATTCAGGATATAGGTAACGCCCAAAATTTAAAAGAAAAAAAATGAAAAAATTAAGAGTTGTTTTTATGGGAACACCAGATTTTGCTGTTGCCACTTTAAAAACATTAGTAGATCATAAATATAACGTCGTAGGTGTTATTACTGCACCTGATAAACCTGCAGGTCGTGGACGAAAGCTAAACGAGAGTGCCGTAAAACAGTACGCAAAATCTGAAGGTTTAAATATATTACAACCAACTAATTTAAAAAACGAACAATTTTTACAAGAACTGGAAGCTTTAAGTGCCAATCTTCAAATTGTAGTCGCTTTTAGAATGCTCCCAAAAGCAGTATGGCAAATGCCCGAATATGGTACATTTAATTTACACGCATCGTTATTACCAAACTATAGAGGCGCTGCTCCTATTAATTGGGCTATTATTAATGGTGAAACAAAAACGGGAGTTTCTACTTTTTTTATAGATGAAAAAATTGATACAGGCGAAATGATTTTGCAAGAAGTCATTAATATTGATCCAAAAGAAAACGCTGGAAGCCTTCACGACAAATTAATGAGCATTGGAAGCAAGCTTGTTTTAAAGACTGTAACCCTTATTGAAGACCAAAAAGCAAAGACGACACCACAAATTGATACAGACGATATTAAAACAGCTTATAAGCTAAATAGAGACAATTGTAAGATTGATTGGAACAATTCTATAGACAATATATATAATATGATACGAGGCTTAAGTCCGTATCCAGCAGCTTGGTGCACATTTATTAATGGAAATGATAGCTTAGATGTTAAAATTTATAACGTTGAAAAAGAAGTTGAAGTCCATTTAAACACCATTGGTACTATTATTTCTACAAAGAAAACACTAAAAGTATCAGTTAAAGAAGGATACATAAATATCTTAGAAATTAAGCTTCCTGGAAAAAAGACTATGGATATAAAATCGCTGTTAAATGGGTATCATTTTGAGGACGATGCTAAAGCGCTCTAAAGCCTTATTCTCACTCATATTATAAAATAATCGTCAAAATACACCTTCTTTATTAACAAATGCTTCAAGTTATCAACAATAGTGTGTATTTCCCTTGCTATTACTTGCACGGTTGCATAATCCGTATAAATTTGTAAAGGATTTAACAAAAATGTTTAACCAATTTATTAATAATTAAACTTTATATTATGAACAAAACAGATTTAATTGACGCAATGGCAGAACACGCAGGAATCACTAAAGCAGCTGCAAAAAAAGCTTTAGAGTGTGCAATCATTGAAATTGAAGGGTCTTTACAAAAAGGTAACAGAGTTTCTTTAGTAGGATTTGGATCTTGGTCAGTTTCTAAAAGAGCTGCAAGAGAAGGAAGAAACCCTCAAACAGGTGCAACAATCAAAATCAAAGCTAAAAACGTTGTTAAGTTTAAAGCTGGATCTGATTTATCAAGTGCAGTAAACTAGTATTTACTTCATACATATTATTAAAAAGCCTTCTAAATTAGAAGGCTTTTTTTATTCAAAAAACTCAGCTAACTGTTGCTTTATTGATAAATAAATATTAGATTTAGATAAAATTCCTTATATGTATGACAACATCAAAGCCCAAAAAAGGTAATTTATTAATCGCTGAACCTGCAATTATTGGTGATATTTCTTTTAACCGTTCTATTGTATTATTAGCAGATCATACACAAGAAGGGTCTATTGGGTTTATTTTAAATAAGCCTCTAGAATATAACATTAACGATTTAGTTCCTGAAGTAGAAGCTACCTTTAAAGTTTATAACGGAGGTCCTGTAGAACAGGACAACCTATACTTTATTCATAAAGTCCCACAACTAATTCCTAATAGCATCGAGATTTCTTTAGGTATATTTTGGGGAGGCGATTTTAACAAGGTTGCTGAACTCATTTCGAATGATACTATAAATGAAAACGATATTCGTTTTTTTCTTGGATATTCAGGGTGGGATACAGACCAATTAGAGACTGAACTAAAATCTAACTCATGGCTTGTAACAGAAAACATCTATAAAAAGAACATCATAGAAAAGGATTATGAATTCTTTTGGAAAGAAAAAATGTTAGAACTTGGTGGCGAATATAGTATTTGGTCTAACGCACCAGAAAACCCAAATTATAACTAAGACCAAATAAACATCTAAATTATTGATAATAAATTCATTTGGTCTAACCCAATCTGATTTTTATATTTAATTTTTGAATTAACGTCTTAGCAACTTTAGATTCAAAGGTTTTCTTTCTATATTTTGTTATGGGCTGAATACCAACAATAACATTGGTTATAAAAATCTCATCTGCCTTTTGGAGTTCAAAAGGAGAGATAGCAGATTCTTCAAGCTCAAAATCTGGCATTTTCTCAATTATTTCTATAAGTTGTTTACGCATAATGCCCTTTAAACACCCATTGTCTACTGGTGGCGTTTTAATAACATGTCCTTTTACTAAAAAAACATTCCCGTTTAAGGCTTCTACAACTTGCTTTTCTGTGTTTAAAACAAAACAGTTTTGCAATTTGTTTTCTTTTGCATAAATACTTCCAATGACATTAATTGCTTTATTATTTGTTTTTAATGTTGATAATAAACTTGGCGACAAATAATAGTCTTTAAACAAATCGACTTCGTAAAAATCATTTTTTAATTCGTAAATATCTTGGATAAGAGGTTTTACTGTAATGATAAAACTAATAGCGTTTGTGCTTGGTAAATATAATCCGCCCTCGTTTCTATGGATCATCAATTTAACTCTAGCAGAGGCCTTTAAAAGTTGATTCGCGTCTAATGTGCTTTCAATTTGCTTTTGAAGATATTCCATGGTAAAATTCATCGGGATCTCCATCCTCATAATCCGCATTGAAGCCATTAACCTAAAATAATGATCTTCCCAAAATAAAACAGTTCCGTTAGTCACTTTTATAGTTTCAAAAAGCGCATCACCGTAAGCATATCCCCTATTCTTAACCGACAATATCGTATCGTCATCTAAAATATTTTCATTAAAATTTATCATAAAAAAAAGCCTTACTCTGTTTGTTTTTAGAGTAAGGCAAATATATAATTTAAATTTCTTTAGATAGAATTATGAAGATCCTAATACTTGCTTTAAGCTAGAAATTTGATTCTCCCAAAGCATTTTAGATTCATCGACCTCATCCTCTTCAGCAAAATCGGTAATCATTAACGATACATCTTTGGTTATATCATCAACTTGAATGCGGATTTCGAAATAAGACGAGGTATCTTCTTCATCTTCTGTCCATCTAAATTTAACGCGTTCTCCATTCTTTTTACTTAGCAATTTAGCTTCTTCTTCGCTATCGTCCCAAATAAATGTAAACAACTCACCACGAGAATTTACATTGTCTGAAAACCACTCTGACAAACCAGAAGGTGTTGATATATATTGATATAATAATTGAGGTGATGCTTGTATAGGGAATTCGATTTCAAATTTGACTTTATCGTCCATAAGTATAAATAATTATTGGTGCTCAATATATACATTATATTGATAAGTTTAATAACTATTTTTAATAAAATTTAAATGAAGTATTGTTTGTGAAGATGAATAATGTTTTTATATTTGCAGCCTTAAATTATGGCGAGGTAGCTCAGCTGGTTAGAGCGTCGGATTCATAACTCGGAGGTCATGGGATCGTGCCCCATTCTCGCTACTATAATTTACTAAAAAGTCAAGATTTTTAATCTTGACTTTTTTTTATTTTGCTTAAACAATAAAGAGCCTCCATTAAAAACAAGAACTTTTTAATGAGAAACAAAAAAACATTCAGAGTTGCACTATTTAAGTAACTCTGAATTTCATTCTCCAAAAATGTATTAAGGCTAGAAAAGGTCCTATAGCCAAGACCATATACACATAATTAGCGTTCATTACATCTAAAAGGAAGGACATTATTTGAATACTAATGATACTTATAGCAAAGCCTATACTATTTACAATGGTTATTGCTGTTCCTTTATTTTTCGGCTCAGCATTGTTTGCAACAAGTGTTGAAAACAAAGGCGAATCTGCAATAACTACCATACCCCAAAAACACATAAATATGATCAAGGCCAATTTAGATTGAAACATAAAAAATAAAGGCGATAATACACAACATAAAAACGATGCTTTTAAAGCTAAAAGTGCCGTTTTCTCTATACCAATACGCTGTGATACATAACCGCCTATAATGCTTGCCAAACTTCCCATAGCTATAGTAACAAACGATAATATAGGAACGTTTAATGGCGCATTAGGGTTAACGGTATTAAACATTACAATCATAACGGGAACAAAAGTCCAAAACGCATAAAGTTCCCACATATGTCCAAAATAACCGAATGCGGCCTTTCTTAATTCGAGGTTTTTAAAAACGGTCAAAAACACTTTAACATCTGTTTTTTCGATGGATTTTCTAAACGGACCATTTGGCACTAAAAATAGCATGAGCAACCCTCCTAAACATGCAAAAACTGATGTCAACACAAAAACCAGTTTCCATGAAAACGTACTACTAAATACATTCAATATATGTGGTGATGCTGTGCCTAAAACTAAAGCACCAACTAAAAACCCTAGTACTTTCCCTAATCCTGCTTGACTATAATCAGCAGCTATTTTCATCCCAACAGGATAAATACCAGCCAGAAAAAAACCAGTAAAAAAACGAAACGTTAATAACGTGAATAAGGTATTCCAATTTAAAATACATGCTAGATTAAACATAGAAGCTACTATAGCACTTATAAAAAACACACGTGATGGTGAGAACCGATCAGCAAAATTAAAAATGGCATAAATCAACGTTCCTATAATAAAACCAAAATTTACGGCCGATGTCAAATGCCCCAAAGCATTTGCTGCTAAACCAAAACTATTTATTAGTTGAGAAATAACGGCATTACTAGCAAACCAAAGTGTTGTACAACAAAATTGTGAAAACACAATAATGACAAGAATTCTATTATAGGTTTTCATACGCTATGATTCTATTTTAACTGATAACAAACAACTCTATTATTAAAAAAAGTGGGAACTAGTAGCATTTGTGTTTCGGGAATAAAATCAATATCCGCAGCATTTATAGATTGTTCTTTAGTATCCAACAATTTTGTTTTAGACCAATCTTTAGCTTCTATATAATAGATTTCACCTTTCCAACTAGAACTTATAAAATCACCATTTTCCAAGCGTACGATACCATCTCCATGTCCAATATCTGTAGTAAGGGTTTTAAAGGTTTTATGTTCTAGATCTAAAGCTCCAAAATGGTGTTTTCCAGAATCTAGGTAATACATAGCTTCTTTTTGCCATAATAATCCATTAAGTCTTTGAAAAGCATCTTTTGCTACAATTTGTAATGCACCATTTTCCAATTTATAAATACTATTAGAATTTGAACCAGAACTATACACAACACCGTCTGCGCTTATTGTAATATCATTTAGCTGCGGACTTCCTTCAACTTGGTATGTGTTTAAAATTTCACGCTTTTCAATATCAATTTCAACTAAATCATCAACATCGTTCACATATAATTTTCCGTTGCTAATCCCCATGCCTTTAGGAGCACTTAGTCCTTCTATCCATTTTAGATTTGTAATTTCACCCTTAATATTTATTGTCGATATAAAACCATTATTATCTTTCTCCCATGGATTATTATTTATGTTTGTAACATATATAACTTTTGAAGTTTTATCAAACAAAACAGCTTCACATGTTGTTAATAAAGAATCTGTTTGCCACAAAAACTCTAAACGTGGTGGTTTCATTTTAATTTTATCTACAACAAGGGGTTGCTCCTTCTTTTTTCCACAAGACATTAGAAAAATGAGACTTAAACTTGTTATAAAATATTTATAATTCATTTTATTTTTCATTTTAAATGCATCTACCAAAAATATTGATAATTATTGAGTTTCGTGCAACAACCTTTCATTCACCCATTTCTTTTTTTATTGAAGGTCTAAAAAACACTCTAAACATCAATTTAAAACACATTATAATTTTGCTTAAAACTAATTTGTAAGTATATTTCTAAAAAATTACTGACTTCGAAAACATAAAACCATTTTATGAGAATTTTATTTATTGCTTCACTTTTAATTTTATTCAATTTCTCAAATATTAACGCACAGGTTTTAAAAGAAAATACACCAACGTGGATTGATAAAATTGATTTCGAAACGTCGGAAATTGATAAAGATGATATTGATAACGGTTCAATACTACTATTATATGATAACCAAATTAACGTTGCAAAAAAAGTCGTTTATAATAGATTAACAACAAAAATCACTAATAATGCTGGGGTACAAAATGCATCATCAATAAACATAGCTTACGATCCAACGTATCAATCCTTAAAACTTCATAAAATAAAAATTATAAGGGACGGTGAAATTATAGATAAGTTAGATGTTTCAAACTTTCAAGTTATAAGAAGAGAGTTAAATGCCGAATCTTTTCTTTATGATGGGTCTTTATCTGCCATCTTGAATGTTTCGGATGTTAGAGCTGGTGATATTTTAGATTATTCGTATTCTATTTATGGGTTTAATCCTTTAAATAAAAAGTTTTCTGGTTCTTTTTATCTAAATGACATCAACCCTATTGGAAAAATAAATATTACTATTTTATCTAATAACGAATTAGAGTATAAAGCGTTCAATACCGAAATTCAACCAACAATTACCAAAAAAGGAAGTTTACATAAATACAATTGGTTAACAACCAATACGAAAAAACTTGATTATGAAGAAAGCACACCTTCGTGGAAATTAATTTATGAAAGTGTTTTTATTAGCGAATACAAATCGTGGAAAGAGGTTGTAGATTGGGGATTGAATTTATACAATATAGACAATAAAACAGACAAAGCGCTCGATGATAAAATTAAAGAAATTGATACAAAATATAAATCTCAAGGCGACAAAATAAAAGCGACTTTAAACTTTGTTCAGAACGATATTAGATATTTAGGCTTAGAGTTTGGTATTGGTGGTTACAAACCTTTTACACCAAATACGGTATTTAAAAGACGTTTTGGTGATTGTAAGGATAAAAGTTTTCTTATGATAACCATGCTCAAAAAAATGGGCATTGAGGCATACCCCATGCTAGTAAACACGTATTTAAAGCAAACGATTAAAGCGTTATTACCTTCTCCAAAATTTTTCGATCATTGTGTTGTAAAAGTTATAAAAGATAAATCTGATTATTATTACGATCCTACGATATCAAACCAAGGCGGTGATTACGATAGTACGCATTTTCCAAACTACCAATATGGTTTAGTAATACAAGAAGGTAATAATGATTTAGATGAAATTAAGCCCTATTCTGAAAATAAAGTTGAAACTGTTGAAGAGTATACTCTCGATACTATTGGCAAAGGCGCGACATTAAAAGTGGTTACAACTTATTACGAGTCTGAGGCCGATAATATGCGTAATTATTTTAAAAACAACAGTATTAATTCGGTTAAAAAAGAATATGAAAATTTTTATTCAAACTATTATTATAATGTATCATCACTAAAAACACCACATTTTAAAGATGAATTATATAACAACATTTTTAAAGTTTATGAGGAATATAAATTAGATAGCATTTGGCATCCTATGGTTGAAAAAGAAAACCACATAGCGGTTTCCTTTAGTCCTGGCAGTCTATTAAATGCTTTATATGTCCCTACTAAAGACAAAAGAAATTCTGAAATATCTGTTATATATCCTATACTTAGAGAACATAAAATTAAAATTAAGCTTCCTACGGCATGGCGCATTGAAAACGAAAAAGTCTTTGTAAACTCACCAGGATTCTATTATGAATGGAAAGTAGATTATGACAGAAAAGAAAAAGCAATAAACCTGTATTATTATTTAAAAACTCAAAAAGATCACATTACTAAAGATGAATATAAAAAGTATATTCAGGATGTAAAAAAAGTAGATCAAACTACAGGTTACTACCTATTTAGCCCAACAAACCTCTTCGTTTCTAAATTTATTAATGATGATTCTATAGTATACACTATCATAGGCTTTTTTGCATTCTTTATAGTGGCAGCAGTAATTATAGTTTTAATTGTAGCTCTTGTTAAGTATTCAAATAAAAAAACAAATGAATACTAATTGCTATAAATCTGCATGACTATGCGTTTTATATCCTAATCTCCTTTTCTAAAGCTAAATAATGAGACATATTATTTTGGGCATCTCTTAATGGATAAATCTCAATATTACAATTATAAACCGTTCCATTTTTTCTATAATTAAGAATTGTTTCTTTAAAGTTAATACCAGCATTCAAATTTAATCGAATCGCATCTAATGTTTGCTTTGAAGTCTTAGTACCTTGTAAAAAACTAGGTTTCCTGCCTTTAGCATAATTTGCAGCATAGCCTGTCATTTTAGTAAACCCTTTATTAACCCATTCTATATTTCGATTTGCATCGGTTAAAATAATAGTTTCAAATTTGACTGTACTATAAAATACGTCATCAAAATCAAAAACCCATCCATACTTTTTTTTGTATGCTTTTAAAGTATCTAGCTCTATTTGTCTTGTAAATTCTTCTGCTTGATTCAATAAATGCATTGCATAAATATCCCAGCATTTTAATGGACTCCGTTGTTCCCTTCTATTCATTTAGTTAATGTCTCTTATGTGCAGATTGACAAAGAAGTCATCATATAAATGTTAACTTTTAAGAAAAAGCCTTTTATAGAAACATCCTGACAAAGCTTTTTATCGCGAAAGCACTGTTTATAATTGATTAAAGGGAAGTATCTGGCTTATAATATATATTACTTACAGTTGCGCGACAGCTTGTGATTTAAACACAATTCCTTTTTAATTTGCATTTGCAAACCCTTTTAATGATAATCAAAGGTATTACTTTACTTGCTAAACACAAAATTTTACAAATCGGGAGTATAACGCTTCACCATGTCTTCTCTAGATTCTGGATCTTCTTTAGAACCTAATTGATCTTTTAGCATTTGTCCCATACTTGGAAATTCTTTTTTATCCATTTTAGAAGATTCATCCCAAAGTTTAGATCGCATTAATGCTTTAGCACAATGTAAAAAGGACTCTTCAACTGTAACAACGATACAGGATTTTGGTGGATTTTTTTCTGTTAAAAATAAATCCATATAGTCTTTATTTGTAGAAATATATGCACGACCATTAATTCGTAACGTTTCTCCAATTCCTGGAATTAAAAAAAGGAGTCCAACTCTGCCTGAATCAATAATATTACCAATACTATCCATTATATTATTCCCTTTAGAATCTGGAATTATTAGTGTTGAATTATCGATAACTTTTACAAAACCCATTTCACCTCCTCTTGGTGACGCATCCATTTTTCCAGAATCATCTGAAGTCGATAATACTAAAAACGGTGACTTTTCAATAAAATTAACAGCGTGTTTATCTAAAGTTTCGAATACTTTATCTTTTGCCCTCCCAGATGGAAAACCATACAACTCTCGAAGCTGTTCTTCTGTTTTAATTTTCATAGCCTTGAAATTCTAAATCAAAACTACAATAATTAATTTACTAATTTATGTATAATGGCTTTTGTCGATAAAATTTCAGTGGTATGCTCAATGCTCGGTCCTGCCACCCAAACGGTTTTATAAGTCGCTTTTGTAGCGGCATTTTTTGTAGCATTCATACCAATAGAAAATCGAATCATTTTAACCCATTTTTTAAGCTTTTTATTCTTATTTAAAACAGATTCAATCCAAGTTTGTTTTGTACCAATTTTATTAACATACGGTGTATTTATAACGGTACAAGGTGTACCAGAAATACGCTCAGTCATCACAATATCATCTTCGCCATAATCTACACAAGCCTGTTTATATTCATCGGTTACCCCTGCTTCAAAAGACGCTATAAACGGGCTTCCAACTGAAACACCTGCGGCTCCATAACTTAGCATCTCGTCAATATCGGCTTTACAGCCAACACCTCCGGCTGATATTATTGGAATATTACAATTAGTAACTAATTCTTTTATCAATTTTTCTGGAGATTTGTCGCCTCTATGCCCTCCTGCTAAATTATTTACAGCAATAGCGGCATCAGCACCTAAACCTTCAACTTTTTGTGCAAATTTTAAATCGACGACATCACAAAACACTTTAATACCTACTTTATGTGCTTGATTAATGGTTTCTTCTGGGCTTCCTAAAGAGGTAATTATAAAGTCGCAGCCTTCTTCGCATATCACCTCTAATTGTCCTTTGTATTTTATATTAGATTTATTTACAATTAAATTAAAACCAAACGAACCGCCTTCAATTTTTGCTGCTTTTAAAACTTTAATAGCTTCTCTTAATTCTTCAAGTGTTCTATAGTTTAAAGCTGGAATACAGCCTGCGATTCCTCCTTTCATAGCCTCAATAACCATTGCGGTATTCGAAACTAAAAACATGGGCGCTTGAATTATGGGATACTTAATATTAAGAAGTTGCGTTATTTTGGTTTCCATAATTCTAGTATTGATTTCTCAAATATACTAAATATTATGCATGCATAGCAAATTTAATATCTATTGAAGCATATAAGCGGTTGTGCATTATGATTTATTTTAACAAATGAGATGTCAGTTCAATGACGCAGATGCTTGATTTTTTGGGGAGGTGTTTAGTCGTTTATCTTATTGTTTTTTTTTAAAACCAAATAGGATACTTCATTAGGAGGCCTTTTTCAAGACGACGTAATCTTTCCAATTGAAACTTTACTGTTTAATAGAGCGTTTAGTTGGTGTTTTCGCTACTGCATAAACAGTCGCTTCACTTGAATTGACAGATTTGACTTTAAATACACAACGGGTTAATCAATAAACCGATAGTAACCACATTTTAAATAAGCGCCCTCAGGAAATCCAATAGGATGGTCTGAATCGTGTGCAGTCTTAAGGACTAGTTTATATGAACGTCCTATTGATGCCAAAGATTGACTATTCACATCGTAAAAAGATTGGCTAACAACTCTCGAGGAACAAGACGCCAACACTAGTAATCCGCTTTTAGCGGTTAATTGTTCACCAAGTTCTGCTAATTGTGCATATTTTTTTTTAGCTAAATCGACTTCCGAAGCTTGTTTTGCAAAACTTGGTGGATCTATAACTACAACATCAAAAGTCACTTTGTTTTTTATTAAGTCCTTAAGTGTTTTAAAGGCATCCCCTGCAATGGTTTTATGCATTCCTTTATAATTGTTTAGCTTTCCATTTTCGACTGCAATTTCTAAAGCTTGTTTACTTATATCTAAACTTGTAACTTCTTTGGCTCCGTTATATAAAGCATGAACAGAAAACCCACCAGCGTAACTAAAGACATCCAATACAGTTTTTCCAGTACTCCACTCTCCTACTTGCTTTCTATTGGCACGATGGTCTAAAAAATATCCTGTTTTATGACCTTTTATAACATTGGCAGAAAAATTAACGCCGTGTTCTACAAATTCCACAACCTCATTTTCTAAAGTTCCGAAAACGACTTCTCCGTTTTCAAGCTGATGTGCTTTAGATTGTTCTAAACTTCTACTTAAACGTACAACAACAGTATTTACCATAGATATTTGTTGCAAACTCGGTATTATAGTTTCTAAATATGGCAACCATATTTCAGAATATATTTTAACAACTAAAACATGATCATAAACATCAGCTATGAGTCCAGGAAAACCATCATTCTCTCCAAAAAGCAAACGGTAACTATTCGTATTCGTTTTTAATAAAAAAAGGCGTTTAGCATAAGCTTCTTCTATTTTATTTTGAAAAAATATGGAATTGATTTCAACTTTTACTGTACTGTTATGAAGCATTTTAATCCGGATTGGGGAATTCGCATCATACAAACCTAAACCAACAACTCGGTTTTTATTCTTACCAAAAATAATAGCTAAATCCCCAGATTTAGCATCGTCATTTATTTTTGTAATATTATCTGAAAACACCCAAGGATGTCCTTGTACAACAAATTGTTCGCCTTTTGCATTTAGTTTTACTGCTAAACGTTTAGGCGTGTAATTGGATTTTAATTTTGTTGAAAATGACATGCTTTGAATTTCGTGTAAAAATAAATGTTTTGAATGGATATTTGTTAAGTATTTTAATCTGATATAAAACGGACACTCTCGAAGTAGAGCCTTAAATCCGTAGGTCTATTATAAAAAACAACCGCAAAGTCTTATAAATAAAAGGTTTTCGGTTTTTAGTGTTCCCACATAACTTGTTATTGCACAAAACATTAAGATGAAAACACTAAATTCTACCGACATAAGTCCTTTTGGAGGTTTAAATTTTGTTTTACAAGAGTTTGAGAACAAAAAAATTGGTCATTTATTAAAAGAGCATTTACCGTTGCTACCTAATCAATGTAAATATTCGTGGAAAGAGATATTCTACTCTTTTTGGTTAATATATTTCTGTGGCGGTGACTGTACAGAAGATTTGGCAGGCAATTTCCATTACCATTTAAAAGATAATCGTTTTCTAAATGTTCTTAGTCCATATAGAGTCTTAGACCGATTCAAAGAGCTATCAAAAGACAACGTTTTATTGAAAAGCCCGAGAAGAAATCGTATACATGAGTTTAGCATGAATGAAAATCTTAATACACTTAATTTAAAGATATTGAATACTTTAAATGCCTTGTCTGCAGAAGTGTTAACCCTTGATTATGATAATACTTTAATGTTTAATAATAAAGCTGACAGTGCTAACACTTACAAAAAGGAATATGGGTGCTGCCCAGGCGTAGGGAGGCACAGCAAATAAAAATTAAAGCATAGCCTTAGTTACGCTTTCTTTTTATATTGATGTAGAAAGGGAAAAAGGGCGTTTTATTGCGGTCATTTCAATACAGAATTGGTATAAAAGCACGCATGAATGCTGCTGTATCTAGAGTTATTAATGATATTAAATGTTGGAAAAAAAAATAGAAAGAAAAGATAAGCAGGTAAACCTGTTTACTAATGAGACCTGTATATATTCTGCTATCATAACAAACGATCATCACAAGAACGTTAACGATGTTGTATTCTTTTATAATCAAAGAGGAACAATCTAAAAAGAATTCGACATTCTCAAAAATGATTTTGGATGGAGAAACTTTCCTTTTTCTAAGTTAGAACAAGATACTGGTTTTATGATATTTACAGCTATATGTAGAAATTTGTATCATCATATTATCATGCTATTTTCTTAAAAATTCGAGTTTTTGAAAGTTAATTTCAGAATAAAGAAATTCATCTTTAGACTCATAACAATCTCCGCTAAATGGATTAAAACATCTAGACAATATAAACTCAGAATCTATGGAAGCCTCCATTTTAAAACATAGACAAGACAAAATAAATCGCTAATTTACTTGTCGAAAAGAATAAAACCAACAAAACTTGGGAGGCGATTTATTTCCTTTTAATTAGCCAATATTCACAAAAACCAGTAGTTGGTTTTTAGAAAAGACAATAATGCTATATCGATATTAAATTGCGCCTTTTTCCTCCAAAATAAAACTGATTAACCTTCCTATCGATAGACCTACTGATTTAAGGCTTATACTTTTTCGGGATAAGCGTAACCCAAACTCAATAAAACAAAAAACCTTGCTTCCGCAGGATTTTTTTATTCTTTATTCATATACTTCCTCTTCTTACTCCCTTCATACATAACATATTTAACCAAACGCGATTCTAATTTAGCATTAAATAAATGTATTTTTCTTGACGGTCGTAAACCTACATGTTTTAGAGCATCGAGATTACTTGTAATAAACCAAGCATCGGTACCCGGGTAATTTTGTTTAAGTGTATCACCAATATTAGCGTAAAACTCTTCCATATCGATATTTAAACGTTCACCGTATGGTGGGTTAAATACCATATGCAACTTATTGTCACCACCTTTTTGGGTTTTAAAGAAATCTTCGTGTTTAATTTCTACAAAATCATCTAATTGGGCGTTTTTAATATTTTCTATAGCTTTGGCTACGGCACTTGGTGCTTTGTCATAACCGACTATTTTATGATGAAAATCGCGCGTTTTTCCTAATAACGATTCTTCTATTTTTTCGAATAGCTCTACATCCCAATCACTCCATCGTTCGAAAGCAAATTCTTTACGCATGAGGTTTGGTGGTATGTTGCAGGCTATCATAGCGGCTTCGGCAAGCATCGTACCAGATCCACACATAGGATCCATAAAATCTGTTTGCCCATCCCAACCCGAAAGCATAATTAATCCAGCTGCTAAAACTTCGTTTATAGGTGCGATGTTCGTTGCTGTTTTATAACCTCGTTTATGTAGTGAATCTCCAGAGGAATCTAACGAAATAGTACATTGTTGTCTGTCTATATGTACGTTTATTTTCAGGTCTGGAAATTTTAAATCAACATTTGGTCGTTCGCCCATGTTATCTCTAAAACGATCGACAATAGCATCTTTTGTTTTTTGTGCGATATAAAGCGAATGTGTAAACAATTCTGAATGTATGGTAGCATCGACCGCCAAGGTTCCCGAAGATTTCATGTAATCTTCCCAAGGCATTTTATATATTTTATCGTATAATTTTTTTTCGCTTGTGACTTTAAAACTATGTATGGGTTTTAAAATTTTTACGGCTGTACGTAACCCTAAATTACATTTATACATAAAGCCTTTATCGCCCACAAAACTTACATTACGTATACCTGCCTTTACATTTCGAGCTCCTAATTGGGTTAACTCATTCGATAATAATTCTTCAAAGCCAAATAAGGTTTTGGCTACCATTTTGAAATTTTCTTCCATTTTTTTCGTCTACCTATAATAGATTGCAAAAATAACGTAATTTTGCGGCAAACGTTAAAGTTTATTGATAATTCGGGTTAAGGATTGATGCGACATCCTTTTGTTGTGCTTATTAAAAAGTTTAAGTTGAAACGAAATTAAAAAACATTCAACTACCTTGATGAGATACTGAAACACCTTCAGCACAAGAAAAGATATAGCGGAAAGCCTGACCTTATGTTGCCAGAGCAACTTAAGGGAACCTCCAACCAAATATATGAGCAACGATACAAAAGCATGGTATACGTCTTGGTTTGATACACCATTTTACCACATTTTATACAAAGACAGAAATGATACCGAGGCACACGCCTTTATGGATACGCTGACCGATTATTTGAATTTACCAGACCGCGGAACGGTTTTAGATTTGGCTTGTGGCAAAGGGCGACATGCAAGATATTTAAACAAAATTGGTTATGATGTAACGGGTGTAGACTTGAGCGAGAACAGTATAGATTTCGCGAAACAGTTTGAAAACCACAGCTTACATTTTGAGGTTCATGATATGTGTTTGCCTTACAATACCCAGTTTGACGCTGTTTTTAACTTATTTACGAGTTTTGGTTATTTTGATAAGGAAGAAGATAATTTAAACACTATTAAAGCCATTAAAGCGAATTTGAATGATTTTGGTTTTGGTGTTATTGACTTTATGAATAGTGAATTTGTGATTGATAACCTCGTTCCTGAAGAAGTTAAAATGGTTGATGGTATTACTTTTAATTTAAAGCGTTATGTAAAAGACGGATATATTATTAAAGATATTATATTTGAAGTTGATGGTACGCCATATGCTTTTCAAGAACGCGTTAGAGGCTTTACTTTAAGTGATTTTGAAGCGCTTTTTGAGCAGGCTGGTGTCTATTTACTGGATGTTTTTGGCGATTACAAATTGAATAAATTTAATGCAAAAACGTCTGATCGTTTAGTCATGATTTTTAAATAGGTCGATAATCGACTTTTAATTATTAATACTATTTCGAAAATTGGTTTAATAAAATATTAGTTTTTTTAATGAATAAGTTTCTTTTCCCCATTTATGCAGTTATTTTAGGTGTTGTTATTGCCTATTTCACAAAAAACAAGACCTCTTTAAACACGAAACTCCTGCTCTCTTTTAGTGGTGCGTTTCTGCTAGCTTTAACGCTTTTTGAATTATTACCTGAGGTTTATAATCATTTAGACACCAAAATTACTGGTGTATTTATAATGTCTGGTATTATGCTGCAAATTATTTTAGAGTTATTCTCTAAAGGCGCAGAACACGGGCATGTTCATATACATAAAGAAGAAACCAATTTCCCGTGGTTATTGTTTATTAGTTTGTGTATTCATAGTTTTTTAGAAGGGTTTCCTATTCATCAACATAACGATATGGTTTATGGGGTTTTAATTCATAAAATACCAATTGCAGCTATAGTGAGTATCTTTTTGTTTAAAAGCAACTATAGTAAACTACAAATTGGAGCATTTTTACTTTTGTTTGCTATTATGACACCGTTAGGAACACTTTTGTCGCACTCAGCAAATTTATCAGAACATTTTGCGCTTAGTATTAACGCCATAGTTATTGGTATATTTTTCCATATTGCTACGACCATTTTATTTGAAAGTGGCGACGGACATAAATTTAATTTATCTAAGTTTATTTCCATTATTTTAGGCGTTGGGATTGCTTATTTGATATAACTTGTCATTCCTTCGAAAGCAGGGATCTCATTAATAATAACTAATCAGTAAAAAGTGGATTCCTACCTTCGCAGGAATGACAAAATGGATATAATTAATGGTTAATGGTTAATGGTTAATGGTTAATGAAAATTATAAAGTTCATCTGAAAGAATAAACATGGAACTATATTTTTTTGCCTTATCGCTATTTTCACTTATGCCTTATTACTTTTAACTTTCAGGTTTTATAATGAATAATTGATACTACTGAGAACTAGAAATCACTAACAAATAACTATTAACCAATAACCATGTTCAGTAAAGAAGAATCGAGATTATTAAGAGAATTATTTTGGACCAGTTTCGGGAAATCGTTTCCACGGAAATGGGTTTTGTACAACACAAAATTAAAAGGTCTAAGCTTTAAATTTCACTTTGACAATAAAACGGCTTTAATCGCTCTGGATCTTGAGGACGATTTAGAAAACCGTATTAATTACTGGGAAAAACTTGAAGCTTTAAAATCGATTTTATTAGACGAATACTTACCAGAAGCTATATATCACGAGGAATATTTATTAGACAACGAAAAAGAAATTTCTAGAATTTTAGTACAATTAAAACAGAAAGTATCGATTCATAATAAAAACACATGGCGTGATGTTATGGAGTTTTTTAATGTACACATGAGTTTATTTGAAGCCTTTTTTGAGGAATATAAGGATGTTATTGAGGGGTAATTTATTCCTGCGCAGGCAGGAATCTTTTAATTTAAAACCTTAATTCTTTTAATTAAATCACTATCAATTGTTTCGGTATTTAAATTTAAGTATCTAAAAGACTTAACTTCAAAATCATCAAATTCAAATATCAATGCTTTATTTTTAACTGTGTAAATAATTTGATTATCTAAAGCTATAAACTCCGAGCCAAATTTCTCTTCTATTTGTTTTTTTGGAAACCCGATAAAATTAGCTTCACCTAAATAAGGATCTTTATTAAAAATGCTTATTTCAATTAAAATTTCAGTTTCATCTTCATATTTATGCTTGTTCTTTCCGTACTTGAAAACTGATATTTCATTAATTCTTTTTGAGTCTATGTCCTCTGTCATAAAATTATAACTATAAAAAATTGAATCGTTAATTTCTGGGTAAAAATAATATTCTTTACCATTTATTACAGTAGTGGTTGCACTTCTATTTTTCTTTAATTCTTTTAAATCTATCGGATTTTCAAAAAATTTATCAAGACTATTATTTTTTTTTAATCCTGATTCAATTAAAATCATTTCAGGCTCGTTTTCAATTAACCTAGGTTCGTGTTTATCTTGAACCACTAATATTCCAACAATTAAAAACCCAACTAAGCAGATCGTTCCAATTAAAACAATTGTCAATAATATGTTTAAGATTTTTTTCAAAGGTTTTATATTTTTTTTAATCACCAATTTTATTAATAAGATTCTTGCCTACACAGAAATTTGTTTCTCCATCCGATAATCATTCATAACATAACCGCCTCCTATATCTTTTATCACAGAAAACACATTTACAAAACCCAAATTCTCATAGGTCTTAATAGAATTAATATTGTTTTTATTTACGGTAAGCATGATCGTTTTTAAATTGCAAACTTTTGCCTTTTCTTCAATAAACTGCATTGCTGTTTTACCAATTTTTTTTCCTCTATAATCACTAAGTACATATATTTTACTTAAGAACAATAGCTCTTTTTCGCTTCTAAACGAAATATAGCCAACAGGGCTTTTATTGTATGTTAATACAAAATATTCAAAATGGTCTACTGTTATTTGTTTTGAAATGGCTTCGGCAGATTGATATTTTTTAAGCATATACTCCACTTGCCCAATGCCTTCAATTGGAATATAATGTTTACGCCAAATAACATCGGCTAATCCTTCAATTAATATATAATCTGATGTTGTATTAGCTGGAGTAATTTCTATCATCTGAAAATTAAAAATATTTTAATATGTTGTATTTTTTGAATAAAAATTAGAGTTTCAACAAGTTCAGCAAAACTAACGATAATAAAATTCTATATTTTCACACCTGCTCTCGATACAATTTTCTATTGAAAATTACTCGAACTGACATCAGAGCCTCTTTTAAATGATGTAAAAGAAAATCATAAAAAAATGAAAACAGGCACCAGCCAAAACAAACACATGCCAAATAACATGATGATACGGTATTTTATGAATGGCGTAAAAAAGAATACCAACTGTATAAGATATCCCTCCACAGAAAAGCATTAAAATACCATTGCTACCAATAGCATCGGAAAGGTTTGTGAAATCGAAAACAATTAACCACCCCATCACCAAATATAAAAGCGTTGAAAATAGTTCTAAACGTCCTGTGAAAAACAACTTTAAAATCACACCAAAAGCGGCAATACCCCAAATTATCCAAAAAAGAAGCCAGCCTTTACTTTCACTTAGCGTAATTAATAAAACAGGCGTATAAGTTCCCGCTATAAGTCCGTAAATACTAATATGATCTATGATGCGGAAAATATGTTTTTTTTTCTCGCCTTTTACCGAATGATAAAGTGTCGATGCTGTGAATAATATAATAATAGACACACCATAAACAATAACGCTAAATAAGCTCCAATCGGTTTTATTCGAATCAAAAACAATAAGCAAAACGAGCCCAGCTATACCCAACACAGCTCCAAGACCATGCGAAATGGCATTTAATTTTTCTTCGAAAGGCGATTGCTCAGCATTACTCATTTTTTTCTAGTGTTTTTGAACGTAACCATTTATCGGTTAAATCATAAAAATCAAATGGAATGGCAGATTTTTGACGCTCTAATCGTCCACTTCGAAAATTACGTTGCAAAACATCTTCAATTAAATAATCTTCTTTTTCATTTAAAGGATTGAATTCTCGCTTTAAAGAAATATCGAACATACTCGCTGTAGTGTTGTACCAAAAGGCACGCCAGCCGTTACGAAGCTCTTTAACAAGATCGAATGCAGTACGTCCGGTTTGCCTGTGTATTAATTTCACCAAAATTTGACCTTCTGTACGTGACATTTTCTTGAGTTTTTCTGAAAATTCACCTTCAATGTATTTTTGAATCTTTTTTGTGTAGCGTTTCTTGTCTTTATTTCTTGTTAATGTCGCCAAATGTTTCGTTAAAGAATCTAATCTGTCCGCTGCCATTTTAGCGTATGGATATACTTTTATTGTTTTTCTACGTAAAATTAAATACCGTATGCGATCTTCTTTACTATCAAACTTCAATTTATGCAAAAGCATCACTTCATCTAAATCGATTGAAGTGCGCGGAATAGAATCGCCTTTTACAATAATGTAATCAACAGCTGTAGAATCTTGAATTTCGTCGCTAATTTGTCCTAAAGCAAATAGCGGAAAAAACAGTAATATGTATCTTAAAAAATTCATATATAAATTAACATGGCAAGAATCTTTCCAAAATTAATAATTTACATTCTCTAAAACATTTATTTTGTAGATATATTATTATTTTAGTTGAAAATTTTAAAACATGGCGACGAAAAGCATACTTAACAAAAAGTCTATGGACTTTTTAGAGAAATATTTAAATAATGCAGCACCAACAGGATACGAATGGACGGGGCAGGAATTATGGATGGATTATTTAAAACCTTATGTAGATGAATTTATTACAGATACCTACGGAACTGCTGTTGGAATTATAAATCCAAAAGCAAAATATAAAGTCGTTATTGAAGGACATGCAGATGAAATTGCATGGTATGTGAATTACATCAGTGATAACGGACTTATTTATGTGATTAGAAATGGTGGAAGTGATCACCAAATTGCACCAAGTAAAGTCGTTAATATTCATACTAAAAAAGGCATCGTAAAAGGTGTTTTTGGATGGCCTGCCATACACACACGAAGCAGAGTAAAAGAAGAAGCGCCTAAACCTGATAATATTTTTATTGATTGTGGTTGTAAAACCAAGGAGGAAGTTGAAAAACTTGGCGTACACGTGGGTTGTGTTATTACGTACCCAGACGAGTTCCACATTTTAAATGGCGATAAATTTGTATGTCGTGCTTTAGATAACAGAATGGGTGGTTTTATGATTGCCGAAGTCGCGCGTTTACTTAAAGAAAACAAGCAAGAATTACCTTTTGGATTATACATTGTTAATGCGGTGCAAGAAGAAATAGGACTTCGTGGTGCCGAAATGATTGCACATACCATAAAACCGAATGCTGCCATTGTTACTGATGTTACTCACGATACCACTACACCAATGATTGAAAAGAAAACCAACGGTCATTTAGAAATTGGTGCTGGACCTGTGGTTGCTTACGCGCCTGCAGTACAACAAAAATTACGTGATTTAATTACAGAAACAGCAGAAGCTAAAAAGATTCCGTTTCAACGTTCTGCACTATCTCGTGCCACTGGTACAGATACTGATGCCTTTGCTTATAGTAATGGTGGTGTTGCGAGTGCTTTAATTTCATTACCACTGCGTTATATGCATACTACGGTAGAAATGGTGCATAAAGATGATGTAGAAAATGTTATCAAATTGATCTACGAAACACTCTTAAAAATTGAAGACGGCGAAACGTTTAGTTATTTTAAATAAAACATATTAAATCCCGCTAAAACGGGATTTTTTATTACCTTATATCATGCAAAATCAAAAACACTTATTTGATATCCCAGAAGATGTTACTTATTTTAATACGGCAAGTATGTCTCCCATACTTCAAAGTACTAATCAAGCAGGAAAAAAAGCATTGGATGAAAAAAGCAATCCATTTACCATTACTGGCGATGATTTTTTCACGCCTCTTGGGATTTTAAAAAAACAATTTGCTCAATTAATAAATACAGACGAATCACAACGTGTTGCGGCCATTTCATCTGCATCTTATGGCATTGCAACCGTAACAAATAATATTATTTTAAATGCTGGCGATGAAATTTTAATTGTCGAAAGTCAATTTCCAAGTAATGTCTACGCTTGGGAACGGCTTGCAGAAAAATATAACGCTAAGCTCGTTACAGTTAATAAACCCAAAGATAAATTGAATCGAGGTAAAAACTGGAATTTGAATATTTTAGACCATATTACAGATAAAACTGCTGTTGTTACCATGGGACAGATACATTGGACAGATGGTACACTTTTCGATTTAAAATCTATTAGTAACAAAATTAAAAGTCATCATGGATTACTAATAATTGATGGCACACAATCTATTGGAGCACTCCCCTTTTCTGTTAAAGACATACAACCAGACGCTGTTATTTGTGCAAGTTACAAATGGCTTTTAGGTCCGTATTCATATGGGTTAGCATATTATGGCGCTTACTTTGACGATGGTATTCCCATTGAAGAAAATTGGTCGAATAGATTGGATAGCGAAAAATTTACTGGTGAATATCAATCGGAATATAAATCACAAGCGAATCGATATAACACAGGCGAAAGTGCAAACTTTATTGCCGTGCCTATGCTTCAAGATTCTATAGCTAAGATTTTGGAATGGACACCGGAATATATTCAAAGTTATTGTGATGACATTTCTAAGCATGTTATAAAACCGATTTCTAAATTAGGCTGTACGATTGAAGATTCTAACTTTCGAGCGAAACATTTATTCGGCATAGAATTACCAAGCCATATCGATTTAGCCAAATTAAAAATGGAGCTTGAAAAACAACGGGTATTTATAACTATTCGAGGTCATTACATGCGTGTATCCTGTCATTTATTTAACACTAAATCCGATTTTGACACACTTTTAGAATGTTTAACCGCAGTTTTATAAATTAAAATATGGACGAATATATTGATATCGCAGACAAAGATGGAAACCTAACTGGGGAGACTCAATTAAAATCTATTATTCATAAAACGGGATTGTATCACCACACAGCACATATTTGGTTTTATACTAAAGAAGGTGAAGTTTTATTATCGCAACGTTCGGCAAAAAAGACTATTTGTCCACTCATGTGGGACGTATCTGTTGCTGGTCATGTAGGCGCTGGTGAAACGATTGAATCTGCTGCTATAAGAGAAACAAAAGAAGAAATCGGACTTTTTATCTCTGAAAAAGATTTAATAAAATTTGATGTTTTTGATTGTTTTCAAAGTTATGAAAGCGGTATTATAGATAACGAGTTTCATAACACCTTTATATGCGAATTAAAAACACCTTTTTCTCATTTAACACCTCAAATTGAAGAAGTTGAAGCAATAAAATTAGTCCATTTTAAAATCGTTGAACTGCTTTTAATGAAAAGCGAAACCAATAATCATTTTGTGGCTTCTAATAGAGACTATTATAAAAAGGTATTAGAATTTATTAGACTAAAAACTAATTCAAACTAATTAATTTTTAGTCTAATAACCTCAGTTTACTTTAATATGTTATTAATTCCCTGTATGCTTTAAAATAAAATCTACAATAGGTTTTGGATTTTTAAATGAATGTGGATGATGTCCAACATCTGGCTTATGCAGTATCGTTAAATCCCAACCCAAAGCAATTAATCTTTTTTGCAATAAAGCTGTATTTTCTGAAACGGGTACTACAGCATCTATATCTCCAACAACCGACAGGATAGGCACTTTATAACGCGCTATATTTTCCATATGATTAATAGGGTTCCCGTTAAATTGAAGTGCTACTTCCTCCGAAAACCTGTATTTACTTAAACACGTTTCCCATGCTTTTGTAGAGCCTTTTCCACTCCCTTTACCGGCTGGCCAACTTTTAAAATCGCAAACTGGTGCATCTGCATATATACAAGCTACTTTTTCAGCGTTTCGGTTTCCCCAATTAAAAATAATAAGTCCGCCTCTACTCATACCTTCAAGTGCTACCTTTCTATTCAAATTGTATTTCGTAGTAATATAATCATAAAAATGATTCCAAGTCCTTATAGCCTTTTCATTACCAAAAAGTCCACCGACATCAATATATGCTACATGAAACCCTTGTTCTAAAAGGTCTAAATCGGTTTGTGGTTCATGGCCCCAAAAACGTGCTCTCCAAATCCAATCTTTATTTTTGTTTTCTTTTTTAGGAAACACAATTTTAAAATTAACGCCATTTAAAATCGAATCAATCATCTTATACCCATTCCAACTTTCCTGTTTCTTTTGTGATATATCTTTAGAATCAATTATTGGTCTTTGATGAAAACTCAAAGCGCCGATATTATTTTCGCTTCCAAATAACCATGGTCCATTATAAATATCTTTAGTGCCTTGGTAAAACTTATTAGGTAAATAAGTAATGTATTTAGATGTCGTATCATCAACTAACGAAATTATAAGCGTATTACCATCACCTTTTAGGCTTTTTACTTTAGCTGGAAGATTTTCTGCTCCCAAAACATTACTCAACAAAAACTGATCCTTTAAGTCATATATTTTCCCTTTAACCTCTTTTTTATCTTCAACAAAAACAGGTTGATCGAAGGTTAATACTATTTCTTTAGAATGCTTATAATTAGCACTTAATAACTTTGGAGCTGTGATTATGTAATCTGCCTTTTTGCCATAAAAATCTCTGGATAATAAAGGGAAAAGACGTTGTGCAAACTCTAGGTAACCTTGGTATGAAAAATGGCAACCATCATGTCCAACAACGCCCATGGTAGAAATAATTTCAACCATATCATATTTTTTAGCTATTTGATTTTGTACCTCTCGTAATTCAGCATGGTAATCTTTTGGAAGACGGCCGCAACCAGGATGAAGTTGAAATAAATAACTTTTCTCTAGACTGGTATATACTCTTTTCCAATCCTTTAAAAGAACATCGAAATTTGAAGCATAATCCTCATAACTTTCTTTTTTATTTGCATTCGACTCGCCTTGATGCCATAAAATAGCTTTAATTTTATCTTTTAATCCTGCCTCATTAACACGATATGCTAACCTACCAAAACTCGTTTCTAAAGACGGTTGTTCTGGATATAACATATTTTCTTCAATAGATGAAGACCCACTGCCACCATTAATTATACAAACGGGTACTTGATGCTTTTCTACAATAAGTCTCATCAATTCCATACCCCAAACTCCAACACCATAGGGGTTTTTAGTAAACCAACCACCAACATCTTTTTTTAAACCGGGACAATTCCCCGTTGCTAATCCCCAACGTACTTTTTTGTCAGCTTCATTATAAGTTTCATAACCAGTTTTAACTCCAAAACTTCTACAATAAGGATTACTATAAGTTGACAGCTTACTACTGGCGTGCGAATTCGATTGTCCAGAAATAATATAAGCATCACCACAAACAACATTATCAGCAATTAAATAAAGACTATCAATATTATTTTTTTTGATATAAAATTCAAATCGAAACTGGTGCAATCCAGAATTAATTTTTGTCGTAATTGAAAACTTATTGTTTTTCAAACGCCCCATTTGCGTATCAAAAGCCACATCATCTTTAAATACTTTTAATGTAAATTCTTCAAAACCGGGTTTACCTTTTACCTTTCCTGAGATAAAAACCTGAGCACTGCCTGATGCATCACGACTATACAGGCGATAATTTTCTGGAGCTTCTGTAAACTCGATCTCTTGAGCATAAAAACTATTTACTGTAAGTATGAAAACGTATAATAATAAATGTCCTTTAAGTTTTTTCATTTTAATATTTTATGGTGCTTATAAGTTTTTAATGGCTAAAAATACTATTTGATTTTTAACTTTAAGCTAACTTCTTTCCCTTTTTTAAGTTTAAGAAACGATACATATGATCCTATTTAAAATGATTGAAACAAATAGTCTATATATAACAAAAGCAAAATTCTCGGATAATAAAGCCATATTAAACCTTCCGTAATTAATACTAGCTGCTATATTTCATTGTGCTTACAATTTTTATTACTTAACACTCTATGTATCAAGTATTTAGTTAAGGACTTTTATATCCATAATTATTAGGAATTATTATTTCTAACAAAGCAATAAAAAAATATCAAGAGCGATCAAACTTCAATCGTTAACAATAATTTAACATTATTATGTTTTAAAAATTAAATTATCTGATAACTTTGCATTCGAGAGACTATTACCGCTACATCAAATAAATGTGAGAGACTTATGAGATGTTAGCAATTTTGAGGCTAAAGCCGTTTAAAAACTTTTTTAAACGGCTTTACAATTTATTACAACTTACTTAGATTACACAATTCTAATTTATTAGAATAAGATAATAAAATTCATATATTTACTAGTAACTAATCTAGTACCAAATATGAATAAGGTTTTTAAAGTAAATGTAAATAGTTTTTTAGATTTTGAAATTAATACCGATGCAATTTCTAAACTAGATACGCTTCAAATTTCGGATACAGACTATCACATCATTCAAGACAATCATTCGATTAAAGCAACGGTTTTACAATCAGATTTTTTAAACAAATCATATAAAGTAAACATAAACAACACGACTTATAATGTTTTAATTAACAACAAATTAGACTCATTAATTAAGGACATGGGCTTTGCTACAAGATCCATAAAACAAGTTAATTCCATTAAAGCACCTATGCCTGGACTTATTATAGATATAAGCGTAACAATACATCAAGAAGTAAAAGAAAACGAGCCCCTACTTATACTCGAAGCCATGAAAATGGAAAATATAATTACGTCTCCAAAAGATGGCATTATCAAATCTATTACCGCAAAAAAAGGAGATGCTGTAGAAAAAAATCAATTACTAATTGAGTTCGAAAAATAATAAAAACTAAACGTTAATTGGTTTTCGCTTCCGCGGATATAAAAAACAACCGTTTTAAATGAAAAAAATACTAATCGCTAATCGAGGAGAAATCGCCATACGCGTTATGAAAACTGCTCGAAATATGGGAATAAAAACGGTGGCAGTATATTCTACAATAGATAGAAATGCACCACATGTCCGCTTTGCAGATGAAGCAGTGCATATTGGAGAATCGCCTTCTAACCAATCCTATTTACGAGGTGATAAAATTATAGAAGTTGCCAAGCAACTTAACGTAGATGCTATTCATCCTGGTTATGGTTTTTTAAGTGAAAATGCTGATTTTGCAGAACTTGTTGAAAAAAATAACATCATATTTATTGGACCACGTTCTAATGCCATAAAAGTGATGGGAAGCAAATTAGCCGCAAAAGCTGCAGTTAAGGCATACAATATCCCCATGGTTCCAGGTATTGATAAAGCAATAACCGATGTGGATTTAGCAAAAGACATTGCAAAAGAAATTGGTTTTCCTATTTTAATAAAAGCATCAGCTGGCGGAGGCGGAAAAGGCATGCGTGTTGTTGAAAAAGAGAGTGATTTAGAATCTCAAATGAATCGTGCTATAAGCGAAGCGACTTCTGCTTTTGGCGATGGTTCTGTTTTTATAGAAAAATATGTAAGTTCTCCTCGACATATAGAAATTCAAATTATGGCCGATTGCCACGGCAATGTTTTACATTTTTTTGAAAGAGAATGTAGTATACAAAGGCGTCATCAAAAAGTAATAGAAGAAGCACCATCAACCATTTTAACACCAAAATTAAGAGCAGAAATGGGTGAATCTGCCATTAAAGTAGCAAAAGCTTGTGATTATTTAGGTGCAGGTACTGTTGAATTTTTGTTAGATGATAATCTCAATTTTTATTTCTTAGAAATGAATACCCGACTGCAAGTGGAACATCCCGTATCTGAACTTATAGCTGGCGTAGATTTAGTGGAACTTCAAATAAAAATTGCTCGAGGTGAAAAACTTCAAATAAAACAAGACGAATTAAAAATTAAAGGACACGCTTTAGAATTAAGAATTTATGCTGAAGATCCTTTAAATGATTTCCTGCCTAGTGTTGGCTATTTAAGCACTTATAAAATCCCATCGGGAGTAGGCATTCGAGTAGATAATGGTTTTGAAGTGCATATGGATATTCCTATTTATTATGACCCCATGCTTTCTAAATTAATTACTTACGCTAACACACGCGAAGAAGCGATACAATTAATGCTAAAAGCTATTGACGACTATCATATTGAAGGGGTTCAAACGACCTTGGGTTTTGGTAAATATGTTTTTAATCATGAAGCCTTTCAATCGGGTAACTTCGATACGCATTTTGTGAAAAAATATTATTCACCAGAAGCATTAAAAGAAGACCGTGAAAAAGAAGCCAAATTAGCTGCACTAATTGCTGTTAAAAAATATTTAGAAGATCAAAAACAATTACGATTACCCTAAATAAAAAAATTGCAGTATTCAGTAACAGCTTACAGGTCATAAAAACATACAATAATGTCAGGTTGAGAAACCTATTAATACCATATAGATGAACTCTAAAGACGACAAAATAGATAAATTAAAGAATCGCATAGCTCAAGCGCACCTTGGTGGCGGACAGAAACGAATTGATAGACAGCATGCAAAAAAGAAATTAACAGCTAGAGAGCGTGTTAATTATTTAATGGATGAAGGATCTTTTGAAGAAATTGGAGTTTTAGTCACGCACAGAACTACTGATTTCGGCATGGAAAACGAAATTTATTTTGGAGATGGCGTTATTACAGGATACGGCACGATCAATAATAGATTAGTTTATATATACGCACAAGATTTCACAGTCTTTGGTGGTGCTTTATCAGAAACCCATGCCGAAAAAATTTGTAAAATCATGGATTTAGCCATGAAGGTTGGAGCGCCAATTATTGGCTTAAACGATTCTGGTGGCGCAAGAATTCAGGAAGGTGTACGCTCTCTTGGAGGCTATGCCGATATATTTCATAAAAATGTACAAGCCTCTGGTGTTATTCCCCAAATTTCGGCTATTATGGGCCCCTGTGCAGGTGGCGCTGTCTATTCTCCAGCTATTACCGATTTCACCATGATGGTAGAAAACACAAGTTATATGTTTGTTACAGGACCTAGTGTTGTAAAAACAGTTACTAACGAAGAAGTGAGTAGTGAAGAGTTGGGCGGTGCGCATACACATGCTTCAAAATCTGGTGTCGCACATACAATATCTGCTAACGATATTGAATGCTTAGAAGATCTAAAAAAACTTATGAGCTACTTGCCCCAAAATAATAATGAAACCGCTCCCCTATTACCTTTTTATGCTAAAGACGAAATACGAGACATATTATCTGATATTATTCCAGAAAATGCGAATAAACCTTATGATATGCATAACGTTATAAATGGAATTATTGATAATAATTCATTTTATGAAATCCATAAAGATTATGCCGAAAATATTATTGTAGGTTTTTCTAGAATTGGAGGACGAAGTGTTGGAATTATTGCTAATCAACCTCTATTTTTAGCTGGTGTTTTAGATGTAAACAGTTCTAAAAAAGCAGCACGTTTTACCCGTTTTTGCGATAGCTTTAATATTCCGCTTTTAGTATTGGTTGATGTTCCTGGTTTTTTACCTGGGACAGATCAAGAATGGAATGGTATTATTGTACACGGCGCTAAACTGTTGTATGCGTTAAGTGAAGCTACCGTACCTAAAGTAACCGTTATAACAAGAAAAGCATATGGTGGTGCTTATGATGTTATGAATTCGAAACATATTGGTGCCGATTTAAACTTTGCATGGCCAGGTGCCGAAATAGCAGTTATGGGCGCAAAAGGTGCTAGTGAAATTATATTTAAAAAAGAAATAGCTAACGCCGATAACCCAGAAGCTAAATTAGCAGAAAAAGAAGCTGAATATTCTGAAAAGTTTGCAAACCCTTATCGTGCAGCAAGACGCGGATTTATTGACGAAGTTATTCTTCCTGAAAACACAAGACGAAAACTTTTAAAAGCATTCGCTATGCTCGAAAATAAAAAAGTAGAACTTCCTAAAAGGAAACATGGTAATATTCCTTTATAAAAAAAGTTTTCTAGACCGTTTTAGAAATCAATATCAATCCTTGAAAAATCATTAATATCTAATGTAATACCTCATTGAAAACTTTAAAAATGAATAGTTTACAACTATAATAGCTTTTTCTTAATATTTTCTACCACTATTTTTCAAACCCCTTGTGCATGATCACTTTTAACATGCGTTTCCCTTTTCTGGGAAATCGTATAAAATCGTGAGTAAAATTCCTTGATTTCAGTTTTTAATTTAAATTCAGTACTTTAAACTTGTTGTTTTCAACAAACATCTTTAAGTTTTATGTTCTAAATAAAGGTCACAATGCTACTGGAAAAAGTTGTTCTAGTGTGGAGTTCCAGGTAAAGAACATTACATAGCACCACTTCCTCTTAAGACAGTGGAAAGCACCTATATTGTGCAAAACCCAGAAGGGTTAAAAATACAGGAGTTTAATTTTCCCCTAAATATATTGTGTAAAATATAGTTATATTTATACTTAAGGTATTTTTTTGCTTTGAATAGACTTTAATTTGTTCTGATAGAGTTGTATTCAATAAATTAAAACGAATATTCATTAATTTATCAAAAGCCATAGATCAAAAAAGTAGTTTAATTGTAGTTGATTTATTTCTTAGTATTTATTGGGGTCATTTGTTTTACTTTTTTTCTTAAACAAAAGAGCTTAAAAGGACTTAATTTGGCATTAACCCTTACTCAAGAGAGACCAGCGGAAACAAAAAAAATCCTCTCAGTCTAAGAGGATTTTTATAACTAACTAAATTCAATCACGATTAATACGTTACTAATTATGATTTTTACTTTTATTTTTTTATAAAGATATTAGTATAATACCATTTACCTTCTTCACTTTTTTCTGCCGAAATATCAAAGTTTGAATAATCTCCTTCTATATTAGCTTTATGTCCTTCACTTTTAATCCAAGCGTTAACTACAGATTCTGCTGAAGTATAGCCATACGCTACATTTTCAGAAACTTTTTTAGCCCCTGCATTCTCCTTTAAATAATCACTTCTTGTAAAAAAGTTATCATGAGATACTTGATTATTATCTACCATATAATCGGTGTGACTATAGGCTACTGATTTTACAACAGGCATATCGCTTAATGGATTTAACCCCATTGAAAGTCTATGATTATTAATAAGTTCTAGAATTTCAACCTCAATACTTTTCGCTTCTAGGGTTGTTAAACTTAATTCTATGGCATCAGCTTTATCATCAATACTATCGGTAGAACAAGAAAAAGTAAAAATGATTAAAAATGCCAATAAAGGGATTTTATTAAGTAGCTTCATGGTTAAGTAGGTTTGGGTCTGTAAAATTAACAGACTAACCTGAAGCTAATGTTAAAGAAATGTTAAAATCGATTAAAAACATGTGTTTTATCGATTTTATATGTTTTTAATCGTTAAAATACATTTTCATAATTATAAAAATAGTGTTTAATCGATATTTTAAGGAGATAAACGATCTATTTGCCAATTGTAATCTGATTGTAGTGTGTATCTTACTCTATCATGTAATCTGTTTGGTCGGCCTTGCCAAAATTCAATTTGAATAGGTTTAACAATATATCCTCCCCAAGAATTTGGTCTTTCAATCTCCTTACCTTCGTATGCTTTCTCCAATGCTTTTAATCGATTTTCTAAAACGTCTCTTGATGTCACCACTTTACTTTGATTTGAAGCCAAAGCACCTAACTGGCTTCCTCGAGGTCTAGATTCAAAATAACCATCACTTAAGTTTTTAGCTATTTTTTCGGTTTTACCTTTAATTATAATTTGCTGTTCAGGTCCATGCCAAAAAAAAGACAAACACACATTAGGGTTTTCATCAATAGCTTTACCTTTTTCACTGTCATAATTCGTATAAAAAATAAAGCCTTCATAAGTATATTTTTTAAGAAGCACTACCCTATTTTTAGGATAACCATCTAAACCTAAAGTAGAAATCGTCATAGCGTTATTTTCATCTTCTGGAAAAAATTTATCAACCTCGAAAAACCACTTTTGAAATAATTCCATAGGGTTTTCAGGTACATCTTTTAAAAGAAGTTCAAACTTCTCATAAGACCTTCTATAATCACTTAAATCTTTTTCCATAAATAAGTAAATAACAAAAATTAATATTCTTAACAGTTATAGATTGAACGAATCTTCTTAACTTAGTAACTTACAACAAAGGTAAGATGAAATTCGAAGACTCAAAATATTTCAAAGAGTTAAAACATTTTAAATTAGAAATGCCTTTTGGTAATTACTATTTATTTGAACATTTTTTTGTTAGTGAATTAAATGAAGGTGTACATTTCGATTGGGAAAAAGTAAAACTAGTAGCAAAAGAATTAATAGCGTTTTATGGAGAAAATCCAAGATTAGTTTTTATTGCTAATAGAGTTAATGGTTATTCTGTAGAGCCTCAAAACTGGATTAGAGTTGAAAAAGAATATAATATTATGTTTGCGAGTGCTATTGTTGTTTACAATACACCTTCGTATTTAAATGCCTCTTTAGAAAAGCATTTTTCTAAAAATAGTATAAAACGGTGTCGATCTATAAAAGAAGCTATAGACTGGAGTAACAATCTAAAAGAGTTTGATTAAAATTCGAACGTTTTGCCATCCTCACACAATTCAACATTATTAAAAACGTCTTTGGCTTCATCTTTAAAAGGTTTTATACTACCATAACGTGTAGAGTAATGACCTAACAACAAAGTACCCACATTTGCTTTTTTCGCGATTGTAGCCGCTTCTTTTGCTGTAGAATGTTTTGTTCTTGATGCCAAATGCGCATGTTGTTCTAAGAAAGTAGACTCATGATATAAAACATCTACATCTTTAATAATTGGAATAATATCTTCTTTATAAACCGTATCGCTACAAAATGCATAACTCTGAGGTTTCTTTCCTTCTTGGGTTACCAATTTATGATCTATTAAAACCCCTTCTTCATTTGTAACATCAAATCCCTGCTTAAGTTTTCTGTAGTAAGCCACATTTATATTAGCTTCTTCAACGGCATCAATATTTATTTTGCGCTCGTGTTCTTTTTCTTTAAACAAATAACCATTGGTATAAATTCTATGCTCTAAAGGAATGGTGTGCACTTCAACTGTATCATCTTCATAAATTAATTCGGATTCTTTTGAAGTTAATTCATGAAAATAAAGGTTATAATTCGTCCACGAATCGGCTAATTTCATTTGTAGTATTACTATTTCTTTAATTCCTTTTGGACCATAAACATGCAAATCTGCTTCTCTAGTTAATAATCTAAATGTAGAAATTAATCCCACTAAACCAAAAAAATGATCGCCATGTAAATGTGAAATAAAAATACGCTTAATACGATTAAATTTAATTTTATGTTTGCGTAAATGTACTTGAGTACCTTCCCCACAATCTATTAGAAACATATTGTTATTAATTTCTAAAACTTGTGCTGTAGTATTTGTAATTGCTCTTGGTGTTGCGCTATAACAGCCTAAAATTGATAATCGCATAATTATAATATTGGCGTGTAATTTATGGTATCCTCCTTACTAAACTTCTTTTTAAAGCCAAATGCATAAGGCGTATCGCCATGTTTATCTATATAATCTAAACGATCTTTAGCATCTTGAAAAGTAGGCTCGTAACCTTCGGGAATATACCAAAAAGCCATGTGCATAATTTTCATTTTACTAAACCATTCTTTTTTTCGTTTAAAAATCTCTATATGGTCAGATTTATAAGTATAATCAAAAAGTGTTTCTATGTTTTCCCAAACAGACATATTTATAATTAAAGTATTATCTTGAAAAACTTCAGCGGCTAAATCTTTGTCTTCATCTTTTAATCTCCAAATAAAACCTTCGTGATTATCTGCTAATGCATTCATCCTATCAAGATTATTAACAAAATCTTGCATAATAGGGTCGTCCATCGGCGCTAATCGTTTTGCAATATTGACTTGGGCTAAATGGTATTTACTCATATTACAACCCTAAATCACGCTCCATGTCTTCCATTTCAATAATATCATAAGCTTCTTGAATAGTAGGCACAATAATTAATTCGTCTACAGAATCGTCAAGATTTATTTTTGTTGAAACAATAACAAACGAATGACTTGTAGCTCTGTGCGTATTTGACAATTGAAGAAACTCAACAACCTCTTTATTTTTAATGTCTCCTAATGATGTTAAGTTAACAATTACATTATTGTTTTTAAACTTAGGATATAACGCTTCTATTTTCTTGACCAATTCAATTATAGTCGCCTTTTCTTGAGTAATAATGGAAATATTTCCGTTTTGACTTAAAATCATAACTTACTGTTTTATTTTTGAAGCTAATAAATAAATAACTGCCATTCTAACAGCCACACCATTCTGTACTTGATCTAGTATTATAGACTGACCAGAATCTGCCACATCACTAGTAATCTCCACACCTCTATTTATAGGACCTGGATGCATAATAGTAATTTCTTTATCTAAAGAATTAAGCAAGTCCATATTCACACCAAATTGCTGTGTATACTCTCTAGTCGATGGAAAATAACTAATATCCATACGTTCGTTTTGTACACGAAGCATATTAGCAACATCACACCAATTAAGCGCTTTACGCAAATTGGTTTCCACCTTTACACCTAACTTATTTATATATTTAGGGATTAATGTTTTTGGTCCGCAAACCATAACTTCGGCTCCTTGCAATTGCAAAGCAAATATATTTGATAGCGCTACTCTACTATGTAAAATATCACCAACAATAACAACTTTTTTGCCTTTAACCTCTCCAAACTTTTCGCGTATAGAATACGAATCTAAAAGCGCTTGTGTTGGATGTTCGTGGGCGCCATCGCCAGCATTAACAATACTAGCATTTACATGTTTGGATAAAAAAACACCTGCTCCCGGGTTTGGGTGGCGCATAACAACCATATCTACTTTCATAGATAATATATTGTTTACCGTATCTATTAATGTTTCTCCTTTTTTTACTGAAGATTGTGCGGATGAAAAATTAATAACATCTGCCGAAAGTCGTTTCTCTGCCAATTCAAAAGACAACTTCGTTCTTGTAGAGTTTTCGAAAAAAAGATTGGCAATAGTTATATCTCTAAGCGAAGGCACTTTTTTAATGGGTCTATTAATCACTTCTTTAAAATGATCAGCCGTTTCAAAAATAAGTTTAATATCTTCTTTTTTAAGATATTTAATTCCTAATAAGTGATTTACACTTAATTCGCTCATTTTCTTTTAGTATTCAGTTGGCAGTTTTCAGTTGCCAGTTATTTTTCAATTAAGTAAACTGCATCTTCATTTTCATTTTCTTTCCAATGCACAATTACTTTTTCGTTGTTTATCACATCCACCTGTCGGCCTCTATAATCGGGCTGTATAGGCACATGTCTACTAAAACGTCTATCAATTAACGCTAATAATTCAATTTCATTAGGTCTACCAAACGATTGAATGGCTGTTAAAGCCGATCTAATACTTCGTCCAGTATATAAAACATCATCAATAAAAACAATATTTTTATCTTCAACAATAAAATCGATCTGTGTCGAGTTGGCTTCCAAAGGCTTATCACCTCTTCTAAAATCATCTCTATAAAAAGTAATATCTAACTGCCCTAATTGAATGTTTTTAACCTTATAATCTGTTTCTAATATAGCTGCAATTCTGTTGGCTAAAAACACGCCACGAGGTTGTAAACCAATTAAAACGGTGTTAGAGAAGTCGTTATGTTTTTCAATAAGTTGACAAGCCAATCGGTGAAGAATGATGTTTACCTCTTTTTCGTTAAGTAAAACTTTTTGACTCATATTAGTATCCAAACGTATTTGGAGTACAAAGGTAATGCAAAAAATCAGAAGTTAAAACCCAAATTCTTAATCTTTATTATGGCGCTACCCAAAGGGACTGGCTAGTAGTTTATCTTGAGCGGAGTAGAAAGGTTGCAAGTCCTCACTCCGTGCCTCCGATGTGGGCTTTCCACTATTATCCCTAGCGCATTGTTTGCAGTGGTAGTTATTGTTGTGGCTTTGGTTGCTTTACCTAAATGAAAGACTTGTTAGGTCTTTAAGCTTGTTTATACTCTACCCCTCCTAATTTCGATTAAAATCGAAATTATCTTCCCCTAAAAACAATGGAAGGAGTTAGCTCGTTTATGGTTTTATGAAAAATTTTAGAACGATTAGATTAGAATTAGATTTGCGAACATGTCATTAATTTTGTTTTGATTACTCGTCTTAGCAAGTGGTTCGGGAATGATAGTAGCTCTTCGACTGCGTCCAAAACAGGCTCCCTTATCTTTATATTTAATTTTAAAAACCATCTTAAAAAAACACTGTACTTAATAGAGGATTCCTGACTGCGCAGGAATGACAAAAAAAACAAAAGCCATTCCAGATAGCGCGATTTTTAATATATTCTAAAAATACCTTATAGCCACTGACTGTAAGTGCTAGATAATTACACCTACAAGGTTAAAACGAAACCTTGCATGATAAAAAAACTATCAGATTTTGAAAACCTGACAGGTCTAAAAATTAAAAAAGCCTCTCATTTCTGAAAGGCTTTAATTTTATAAAAATTTGGAAAAATTATGCTTTTCCGTCCATTTTATCTTTTAGCGCTTGTAAAGCATCATTAGCATCACCTAAAGTAGGTTTTGCTTCAGCAGCAGCAGTAGCAGCCTTCTTAACAGCAGCTTTTACATTTGCCATTTCTTCAGCTTTAAATATTGCAGTATGCGATGCAACTACACGTTTAAACTCTTTATTAAATTCGATGATCTTGAATTCTGCAGTTTCACCTTTTTTAACTTTAGTTCCATCTTCTTTTTCAAGATGACGTGATGGTACAAAAGCAACGATATCTTCGTTAAAAGTAACTGTAGCACCTTTATCAACGATTTCAGTTAATGCAGCAGTATGAACTGTTTCTAAAGCGAATTCAGTTTCATATTTATCCCATGGGTTATCTGTAGTTTGTTTATGACCTAAAGATAATTTACGTCCTTCAACATCCAACTCAATAACAACAACGTCTAATTTATCACCAACTGCACAGAACTCAGATGGGTGCTTGATTTTCTTAGTCCAAGATAAATCAGAGATATAAATTAATCCATCAATACCTTCTTCTAATTCAACAAAAACACCAAAGTTTGTAAAGTTACGTACGATACCTGTATGCTTAGAAGCTAATGGATATTTAGTAGTAATATCTGTCCAAGGATCTTGAGATAATTGTTTGATACCTAGAGACATCTTACGATCTTCTCTATCTAAAGTTAAGATTTGAGCCTCAACGATATCGCCAACAGATACGAAATCTTGAGCCGAACGTAAGTGTGTAGACCAAGACATTTCTGAAACGTGAATTAATCCTTCAACACCATCAGCAACTTCGATAAATGCACCGTAATCTGCGATTACAACGACTTTACCTTTTACTTTATCACCAACTTTCACCTCTTCTGCAAGAGCTTCCCATGGGTGTTTAGATAATTGTTTAAGACCTAATTGGATTCTTGATTTGTTTTCATCAAAATCAAGAATTACAACATTAAGTTTTTGATCTAATTCAACAATCTCATTTGGATGATTGATTCTAGACCAAGATAAATCTGTAATATGAACTAATCCGTCAACACCACCAAGATCGATGAATACACCGTAAGAAGTAATGTTTTTAACAACACCTTCTAATACTTGACCTTTTTCTAATTGACCAATAATTTCTTTCTTTTGTTCTTCAATATCAGCTTCAATTAAAGCTTTATGAGAAACTACTACGTTTTTAAACTCATGGTTGATTTTCACAACTTTGAATTCCATAGTTTTATTTACGTACTGATCGTAATCTCTAATTGGTTTAACATCAATTTGAGAACCTGGTAAAAATGCTTCGATACCAAATACATCTACAATCATACCTCCTTTAGTTCTGCATTTTACAAAACCATTAACGATTTCTCCTGTATCATGGGCGCTATTAACACGATCCCAAGCTTTAATTACACGAGCTTTTCTGTGAGATAATACTAATTGACCAGTTGCATCTTCACGCACATCAATTAAGACTTCTACTTTATCTCCGACAGATAAACCTGGATTGTAACGGAATTCGTTTAAAGAAATAACACCTTCAGATTTTGCGTTGATGTCGATAATTGCGTCACGATCAGAGATATGAACTACAGTACCTTCAACAACCTCATCATTAAGAGTGTCTACAAAGTTTTCTGCTACTAATTTTTCAAATTCTTTAAGTTGTAAATCGTCAACTTCGTCAATACCTTCTTGGTAATTGTGCCAGTTAAAATCTGCTAAGAATTTTTCAGGATTTGCTTGAGCTTCAGATACTACTGGAGCTTCTACAGGTGTTGCTTCAGTTGCTTCAACTTCTGCTTGTTTTGCTTTTTCAGCCATTTAATAATTATTTCATAATGTATAACTAAAATCCTTTATTGGAAACGTTAATACATTAATTTGTATTCTGTATGTTTTGGAAGATTTAAGCGTTTAGCACACAGAAGTGTTATTTTTATTTAAGTTTCAGTCCTTTTATCTTTCCAATAATCCGCTAAAAGGAGTGCAAAAATACATATTTTCAACAAATTAGCCTAATTTGATTACGTTATTTTAAACTACTGATTTATAGACTACTAATTATATTAAATATTATAGCATTTTTGGCACTTCTTTTGTTATATTTAGAGTATTAAACTTTAAAATAAAACAGACTAATTATGAAAGCAAAATACCAAGCCTTATTGGATTTAGGTGAATCTTTAAATATTCAAAACGGAGACGTTCAAGAAGAAAATGGCGTTCTCAAAGTTTCAGGAACGACTAATACGCCTTATGAAAAGAACTTACTATGGGATAAAATAAAAGAAATTGGTGGTGATAATCCATCAGATATTATGGCCGATATAAAAGTAGCAGACGAATCCGTTTTTCACAGACATACAGTAAAAAGTGGAGAAACTTTAGGGAAAATAGCAATTCAATATTACGGAAAAGCCTCTAAGTATCAAGATATTTTTAAAGCAAACTCTGATATTTTAAAAAACCCAGATATTATTCATCCAGATCAAGAATTGATTATTCCGAATCTTTAAGAATATTATAGTAGCATAAAACATTTAAAACGGGTTTTCATTAATTTGAAGGTTCGTTTTTTTTGCCATTAAAAAATAAAGATCTTATTTAATATTTTAAGAGATTACTTCGTCGCACACTCTTTATAATGACGTAAAATCAATTTAAGTATAATATCACTCACAACCTTCAATGGTCATAATAGCGAGTTGTAATATTTTTTCGAATTGCTCTACTAATGTCATATTAGAGTTATCAACCTCTATAGCATCTTCAGCTTTTACTAAAGGAGAATCTTTTCTTGTCGTATCAATATGATCGCGATCTTGAACATTTTTTAATACAGCTTCATAGGTTACATGATCACCACGCTCTATAAGCTCATCATAACGGCGTACAGCTCTTTTTTCCGCGGAAGCAGTCATAAATAATTTAAGTTCGGCATCTATAAACACAACAGTTCCAATATCTCTACCATCCATAACAACACCTTTATCTTTTCCTAGAAGTTGCTGTTGTTCAACTAGTTTTCTACGCACTTCTGAAACAGCTGCTATTTGACTAACAAAACTAGAGACCTCTAAAGTCCTAACTTGTTTCTCTATATTTTCGTCATTTAAATAGACCTCAGCAAAACCTAAAACTTCATTAAACTTAAAACTTATTTTTATTTTTGGTAATTGATAAATGAGTGCTTCTTTATTAAAATCGTCTTCATTAATTAAACCATTTTGCATGGCGTAATAGGTAACTGCTCTATACATAGCACCGGTATCTACATAAATATACCCGAGATGCTTTGCTATTTGCTTAGCCACTGTACTTTTTCCTGTAGATGAAAAACCATCAATAGCTATAGTAATCTTATTCATTTAAATCCATTTGAAATACAAGTGTAAAATTAAGAACTTAACTTTAATTACGTATAACTTTTAGAAATTTTAAGTGCTTTATTATTATAAATCTATTTGAAGTCCGAAAAAGCTAGAATTCGCAGCACTTGTATACTTTGCATGCGTATAGCTGAATCGCATTTTATTTAATTTTATCGAAAACCCTGCAGACATACCTGAAAAATTACGTTGATCGACAATACGTAATTCTTCTCCTCTTCTAAAATTATAGCCAATTCTTATATTAAATCCTTTTTCTGGAAATAATTCGGCACCTAAAATAGTATGACGAATAACTTGACCTAAAAAACCTATTTTTTCTGATGTTTGATTACCGCTCAAATCACTTGTAACTCGTGCGGGGTTTGGACTTGCAATTGGCCATTCTTGAAGATTCTCTAAAGTAACGTGCCATCTAATTGGCACATGTTCTAATGTTTGCGACATACCAAAATCGACCTCGAAAGGCAATTTTTCGTTTAAACCTGCATAGGTTGTTATCTGTGTTCCTAAATTCCTAACCACCAAAGTGGCATTAAAATCTAAATACTCATTAATATATAACACACTTAAATCGGTTGCAGCCCCAAGTGAATTATACTGTTCTAATTTGGATGTAATTAACTTAACATTAGCTCCAAAATAAAAATCGGAATACCCTATTTGTGTTGCGTATCCAAAAGAGAGCGCAGCTTCATTTCCTGTAAAGGTTCCTGTTTGGTTTCCGTTTTCATCATATCCATCAAACGAACCATAATTAACATACGTTATTCCTGCATGAAACGTTTGTGTTCTTCGGTCTATAGTATAGGCATAAGCAGCAGTCCCGTAACTAATTCCGCCTAAATAACTCGTGTAATTTATTGCGAATTGATTATCCATATCCGCATTTATAGCTGCTGGATTATAAAGTCCTTGCGTAACATCGTAATCGACATTTGTTAATACTTTTCCACCTAAAGCAGCTTGACGCGGAGACGACACCAAATTCAAGAATTGGTATGTAGCCTCTCCCCCAACTTGAGCACTAGCGATAACGCCAGTAAACAAACAAAAAAGTGTGAGAATTTTTTTTAGCATATTTACGACACAAAGGAAACAAAAAATTTCATAAAAATATTAATATTATTTAGTTTAAATTTATTTAGATTATCGATTTCTCGGGAATCTATATTTCAACTGAAATCTTAAAGCAAACTTCAAGTGAATCTTTTAGAACTAAATCTATATTTAAACGGTAGCATCTATCTTTTATTTTAATTCATAAAAAAAACCTCGACTTACATCGAGGTTTCTCTATGCTTTAAATGGTTATAATTTCTTAGCGCCTTTAACCTTTTGATTTGTTATCGCGAGTTTAATCACATCGCTCATATCTGATACATAATGGAACGTTAACCCTTTTAAGTAATCGGGTTTAATTTCCTCAATATCTCTACGGTTGTCTTCACAAAGTAAAATCTCTTTAATTCTAGCACGTTTTGCAGCCAAAATCTTTTCTTTAATTCCACCTACAGGTAGCACTTTACCTCTTAAAGTAATCTCACCCGTCATCGCTAAACTCTTTTTAACTTTTTGCTGCGTGAATAAAGACACTAGAGATGTTAACATAGTAACACCGGCACTTGGTCCATCTTTTGGAGTTGCCCCTTCTGGAACATGAATGTGTACATTATACTTTTCAAAAACTGAAGCATCTATTCCAAATTCATCAGCATTTGCTTTTATATATTCCATGGCAATGGTTGCCGATTCCTTCATCACTTTTCCTAAATTCCCAGTGATGGTCATCGCACCTTTACCTTTTGATAAAATAGATTCTATAAAAAGAATATCGCCACCAACACGTGTCCAAGCTAAACCAGTAACAACTCCAGCAACGTTATTATTTTCGTATTTATCGCGCTCTAGTTTAGGGCCACCTAAGACTTCTATAACATCTTCATTAGAAATTTTAACATTATATTCCTCTTCCATAGCTATATTTTTTGCTGCATAACGTACCATTTTAGCTATTTGTTTTTCTAAACCACGAACCCCAGATTCTCTAGTGTAACCTTCAACAATTTTTTCTAATTGTGGTTTTGCTATTTTAATATGCTTATCGGTTAAACCGTGTTCTTTTACTTGTTTTGGGAGTAAATGACGTTTACCAATTTCAACTTTTTCTTCAATAGTATATCCAGTCACATTAATAATCTCCATTCGGTCTAATAATGCAGGCTGAATGGTATTAAGACTGTTAGACGTTGCTATAAACATAACTTTAGATAGGTCGTAACCCATTTCTAAAAAGTTATCGTAAAACTCGCTATTTTGTTCTGGATCTAAAACCTCCAACATCGCAGAAGACGGATCGCCTTGATTTGAATTAGAGAGTTTATCAATTTCATCTAAAACAAAAACAGGGTTTGATGTTCCTGCTTTTTTAAGACTTTGAATAATGCGTCCTGGCATAGCGCCAATATATGTTTTTCTATGACCACGGATTTCTGCTTCATCACGCAAACCTCCTAACGAAATACGCACATATTCTCTACCTAAAGCTTCAGCTATCGACTTTCCTAAAGATGTTTTACCAACTCCTGGAGGTCCATATAAACAAAGTATAGGCGATTTCATATCGTTACGCAACTTTAAAACCGCTAAGTATTCTATAATACGTTTTTTAACATCTTCTAATCCAAAATGATCTCTATCAAGAATCTTCTTGGCACGCTTTAAATCAAATTTATCTTCACTAAACTCACCCCATGGTAAATCTAAAAACAAATCCAAGTAATTACGCTGAATAGAATATTCGGCTACTTGCGGATTCATACGTTGCATTTTAGAAATCTCTTTATTAAAATGCTTCGTTACTTTTTCGTCCCATTTCTTTTCAAGAGCACGCGCTTTCATTTCATCAATTTCTTCATCATGACTCACGCCTCCCAATTCCTCTTGAATGGTTTTCATTTGTTGATGCAAGAAATATTCACGTTGCTGCTGACTCATATCCATTTGAACTTTCGATTGGATATCGTTTTTAAGCTCTAATTTCTGAAACTCAACATTCATATACTTTAGCGTCGCTAAAGCTCTCTTTTTTAAATCGTCGTTTTCTAAAAGTTTTTGCTTTTCACCAACAGAAAGATTCATGTTAGATGACACAAAGTTTATTAAAAACGAATTGCTTTCTATATTTTTAATCGCAAACGAGGCTTCACTAGGAATATTTGGACTTTCTTTAATAATTTCGAGCGCTAAATCTTTTATAGAATCGATAATAGCTCCAAACTCTTTGTTTTTAACCGCTGGTCTTGCTTCTGGAATATCTCTTACCGTAGCAGTCATATATGGATCTTCAGTAAGCACTTCAGCTACTTTAAAACGTTTTTTACCTTGAATAATAACGGTTACGTTACCATCTGGCATTTTCAACACACGTAATATCCTTGCAACCGTACCTGTTTCATGGATGTCTTTAGCTGTTGGATCTTCTACTGACTCATCTTTTTGAGCCACTACACCAATAACTTTGCTACCTTTATTCGCATCGTTTATTAGTTTTATAGACTTATCCCGTCCAGCAGTAATTGGTATAACAACACCAGGAAATAATACGGTGTTTCTTAACGAAAGTATTGGCAGCGTTTCTGGCAATTCTTCGTTATTTATCTCTTCTTCATCCTCTGGTGTCATCAACGGAATTAATTCTGAGTTTTCATCAAATTCCTGTAATGACAAACTGTCAAGGGTGGTAAATTTAGATTTCTTCATATATATCTTTAAGTCATTCTGTCACTAAAACAAAATGAGTTATATTTTTCGCTCTATTAAAAAATAATTAACAAACTGAACATCAACACTTTAAACCAAAAGCAATACATTCTTCATTCTTATAAATTCAATAGCTATGCCATATTAAAGATGCTGAACAAATATATTTTAGAAGTACAAGGAATTAAATCTTCCCTGCCTTTTTCATTCCATACAACAAAACAATAGGTAAGGCCAACAAACCAATCATTAGCAAATTCGTTTCGAATAAATACGGCGCTAAAAGCAAGGTTATGACATAGCCTCCTATCGCACCACCAAAATGCGCATCGTGACCAATATTTCCTGTTTTATTTTTCATACCATAAATAGAATATAGTAAATAGCCAATTCCGAAAACAAAACCAGGTATGAAAAAATTAATCTCCATCCAAGGATCAAATAAAATAGCAGAATAAATAATGCCACTTACCGCCCCACTAGCTCCTACCGCACTATAATGATATTCATTTTTATGAAAATATAGGGATAATAAACTCCCAACAATTAAGCTCCCAAAGTATACTAATAAAAATCCAAAAACTCCAACGTCATAAATAACTCTATTCGAAAAAAAATAAAGCGTTACCATATTAAAAAACAGATGTTGATTATCGGCATGTAAAAAACCAGAACTAATCATTCTTATTTTTTCGCCACGTTGTACAGCGCCAACTTGAAACTTATATTTTTCGAAAAAACTAAAATCTCCAAACCCTTTATAAGATATTATAACATTAGCTGCTATGATAACAATTGTGATTAAATCTAATTTGCCCATTTAGTATAAACCTTTAAAATGAAATTAATATATCTTTGCGCTTACAAATCTAAAATTAATTAATGCAATTACTCGTTTATATTTTAGTTTATCCGCTTTTATGGTTCATTTCCATACTTCCTTTTAGATTACTTTACATTGTTTCGGATGGTGTTTACATTTTATTGTACCGCATTATAGGTTACAGAAAAAAAGTGGTTACAGAAAACCTAAAACTTACTTTTCCCGATAAAGCTGAAAAAGAAATAGCTGTAATACGGAAAAAATTCTATCATCATTTATGTGATATGATTTTAGAAGCTGTAAAATCGATAACAATTTCTGAAGCTGAAATGAAGAAACGTTACGTTTTTACAAATGTTGAAGAAATACATCAACTTGAAAAAGAAAATAAAAGTGTTATTTTATTTATGGGTCATTATGCCAGTTGGGAATGGATCTTCATTCTACAAAAACATGTAAACCATAAAGGCTATGCTGTTTACAAACAATTAAGTAATAAATATTTTGACGCCTTAGTAAAACGTATACGTGCGAAATACAACAGCCATTTAATAACTACAAAAGAAACATTCCCTATACTAGTAAGAGCAAAACGTGATAATCAATTAACTTTTAACGGTTTTGTTTTCGATCAATCGCCTAAAGCAAATAAAGCAATGCATTGGCAGGATTTTATGGGTGTAGAAGTACCAGTGCATGTTGGAGCAGAAATACTTGCTAAACGATTAGACATGGCTACTTTATTTTTAAAAGTAAAAAAAGTAAAACGGGGTTATTATAGTGCCACATTTATGGATGTTATAAAAGACCCAAAAACTTTTGAAAATTATGAGATTACTAATGCAGCTTTAAAACGTGTTGAAGAGCAAATTCATGAAGCGCCAGAGTATTATTTATGGACACATAAACGTTGGAAACATCGTGGTAAAAAACCTTTATAAAACTAAAAAAACATCATACGTAATTGAATTACGCATGATGCTTTTTTATAAACCGCTTTTAAAAGCATATAACAAATACTAATTATTAAGCATTTGCAATAGCTCCAATCTCCTCAATAAATTTATCTGCTAAACCATCAGCTTCTTCTTGAGATTTAGCTTCGGTATATATTCTAATAATTGGCTCGGTATTACTTTTACGTAAGTGTGCCCAACTTTCAGAAAAGTCAATTTTAACACCATCAATCGTAGTTAATTGTTCATTTTTATAACGTGCTTCCATAGCTTTTAAAATGCCATCAACATCCAAACCTGGTGTTAATTGGATTTTCTTTTTGCTCATAAAATAATTAGGATATGTTTTACGCAATGCGCTAACACTCATTTTCTTATCAGCTAATAAACTTAAAAACAAAGCGATCCCCACTAAAGCATCTCTACCATAATGCGAATCTGGATAAATAATTCCGCCATTTCCTTCACCACCAATAACCACGTTATTCTTTTTCATCAAATTAACAACGTTTACTTCTCCAACTGCACTAGCTTCATAAGTACCGCCATGTTTCTCGGTTATATCTCGTAACGCTCTTGTAGAACTCATATTACTTACTGTATTACCAGGTGTTCTACTTAAAACATAATCGGCACATGCCACTAAAGTATATTCTTCACCAAACATATCACCGTTTTCATCCATAAATGCTAAACGATCCACATCTGGATCGACCACAATACCAAAATCTGCTTTATGTTTTTTAACAGCATCAGATAAATCTGTTAAGTGCTCTTTTAAAGGCTCAGGGTTATGTGGAAACTCACCATTAGGTTCGCAATACAATTTAATAACATCGACTCCTAAACGCTCTAAAAGCATAGGGATCACAATACCTCCTGTAGAATTCACGCCATCAACAACCACTCTAAATCGAGCCTCTTCAATTGGTTTTACTGTTACTAACGATAAATCTAAAACTTCAATAATATGTAAATCGAAATACGCATCGTTCGTTGTTATTTTACCTAAACTATCAACATCTGCAAAATCCATAGTATCACTTTCTGCAATATCTAAAATTTTAGCACCTTCAACAGCATCCAAAAATTCACCTTTTTCATTTAGTAATTTTAAAGCATTCCACTGTTTTGGGTTGTGGCTCGCTGTTAAAATAATACCACCATCGGCATGCTCCATAGGCACTGCAATCTCAACTGTTGGTGTAGTAGATAAATCTAAATCAATGACATCAATTCCCAATCCAATTAAAGTGTTCATTATCAAATTTTGAATCATGGCTCCCGAAATTCGAGCATCTCTACCAACTACCACACGATAGTTTTCTTTTTCGCGTTGCTGCTTTAACCACACACCGTATGCCGCTGCAAATTTAACCGCATCAATAGGTGTCAAATTATCACCAACTTGTCCGCCAATAGTACCTCTAATTCCTGAAATTGATTTTATAAGTGTCATTATTTTTGTTTTTTTTTACAAACCTACATATTTTTTCACTTGTCTTTTATATATCACAAAAGAAATTAATCATATTCTGTTTAAGAAATCAGTATTACTTATTTTGAATTTGTAAATTACCAACATGAATTTTTTAGCACACATCTATCTTTCGGGAAACAACGACTTAGTAACCATTGGTAATTTTATCGCAGATGGCATAAAAGGTAAAGATTACAAAAAATATCAAGATGATATCCAAACAGGTATTTTATTGCATCGTCAAATTGACACGTATACTGATGCTCATAAAACGGTTAGAAAAAGTACAAAACGTTTACATGAAAAATACGGGCATTACTCAGGCGTTATTGTAGATATATTATATGATCACTTTTTAGCCAAGAACTGGAGTAAATATTCAGAGACTTCTTTAGAGGAATATGTAGATAATTTTTACGATTCTTTAGAACATCACTATGATATATTACCGCTACGGATTCAGAAAATGATGCCTTTTATGATGGCAGACAACTGGTTACTAAGCTATGCCTCTATTGATGGTATTTCTAGAGTTTTAGATGGGATGAATAGAAGAACGAAAAATAGGTCAAGTATGGATGAAGCCGTAGTTGAACTTGAAGAATTTTATAATGAATTTGAAACTGAATTTACAGATTTTTTTGAAGAACTTATTGCCTTTTCAAATCAAAAACTAACCGAATTAACGGTATAAAATAATAGTAAAAAAAGTTTAATTGTTTTTGATAAAACGATACTTAATAAGTTTAAGAAATTGGATATATTATTAATCAAATAGAGGTTCACCTAATTGCGAAATTCGATGGAATACTTGTTTTGGATGACAAATCGTTTAAAGGCCATGCAGGTTACCGAAGAGATCATACGGCGGTCGGTTTTTAACTCTTTTTCTTTTGCAACTTATTTAAAATTAATATTTTAGCCAAAACACATACTTAGTAATAAGTATATATATTTGTTGATCATTTAATTCAAGCCCCATTTTGAAAATCAATAAAATCATAAAAATAGTTTTCGGAATTGTAATCTTCTTTACACTTCCGACATTGCTGTTATTCGGATTTGCATACTATAAATACAATGAAGATTTACCAACAGGAATTCAAGGTGAACAAGCTGATGCTTTAGCCTATAAAATGTTAGAAGCCTTAGACTACGACACCTATAAAAAAACGAATTATATAGAATGGACTTTTAAAAGACGTCACCATTACGAATGGAAAAAAAACGAAAACAGTTGTGATGTTTTTTGGAAAGATTATAAAGTACGCTTAAACCTAAAAGACCATTCACAAAGTCAAGTTTATGTGCATGGTTTTAAATTGGCAGGAGAAGCTGCTGAAGAACTTTTAGAAAAAGGACTTAATTATTTTAATAACGATTCGTTTTGGTTAGTAGCACCCTATAAAATATTTGATAAAGGCACCGAGCGTCGTTTGGTAACTTTAGATAATAATGACAAAGCACTTTTAATCACCTATAAATCTGGCGGCTCTACGCCTGGCGATTCTTATCTTTGGTTATTAGAGGATTCTGGTAAACCAAAAGCCTACAAAATGTGGACCTCCATATTACCTATAGATGGCATAGAAGCATCTTGGAGCGATTGGACAACAACCGAAACCGGTGCGCAACTTCCAACGTTTCATAAACTTTTGTTTTTAGGTTTGGAATTGGATATAGTTAAGGGAACGGAATAAGTTCTCAGTCACAGTATCAGGAAACAGTTGCTTACTCGTTTCTATAAAATATCAACTAAATTAATAGTATCTCGTCAACCTGAACTTGTTTCGGAATGACGTCACAAATCATATTAAGAATAAAACTGCAACTATTCTACTGTTTTAACATGAGAATGCGACTGATACTGTGACTGCGACTAAATTTCACTTACTCCTCTGCCCCACAAAATTGTGACTCTTCGATTTAAACAAAATATTAAAGCTCGTTAAACTCCCATAAATTCTAGTAATATATTGCTGTAAATCAATTTTCCCTTGCTCGTCCAAATCACTAGCATTTATACGTTGTTCCATAACACGCAATCGGTCTCTAACCATGATGATTTTATGAAAAAATTTATCTATTGGTAATTCGTAGGGTTTCATAGTTGTATCGGCAGGTTCTAAAATTAATTTTCCACCTTTGTACTTATCCGAAATGGGAACAATTTCGCTAGCATCACTCCATGTTTTTAAAATGTTAACCAAACTACTTTCAACGTCAAAAAAACTAACAGCATCCACATCACCATCAGCAGCTTCAATCACTTCAAAATCAGAATCAATATCTATCGTTTCTAATCCGTTCTCTATAAAAGTAACCCAATAATGCTGTGTGGTTACATTCGTTACAACCCCTTTTCCGTATTCAGAATGATTAATTCTTGAACCTATTCCTAATAATTTCATTTCACTATATTTTTAATTTCCGCGAAAGCGAAAAGATTATTTTCTACTACAATTATAAGAAATCCAAAGTAAATCTTCACAAGAATTTAACAACTAAAATTGTATCTTCGCAACTTTGCGTTTCTATGAGTCAATTTGAAGAAAATATTGAAGTAAAAGGTGCCAGAGTGCACAATTTGAAGAATATTGATGTTACTATTCCGAGAGAAAAACTAGTCGTTATTACGGGTTTATCTGGGAGTGGAAAATCGTCATTGGCCTTCGATACGATTTATGCCGAAGGGCAACGAAGATACATTGAAACATTTTCGGCTTATGCACGTCAGTTTTTAGGTGGACTAGAACGTCCCGATGTTGATAAAATTGATGGTCTTTCTCCTGTAATTGCCATTGAACAAAAAACAACAAGTAAGTCGCCACGATCTACCGTTGGTACAATAACCGAAATTTATGACTTTCTACGTTTATTATTTGCCAGAGCAAGTGATGCGTATAGTTATAATACGGGCGATAAAATGATAGGTTACAGCGATGATCAAATTAAGGCACTTATTTTCAAAAACTTTAACGGTAAACGCATTAATATTTTAGCACCTGTTATACGTTCACGTAAAGGGCATTATCGTGAATTGTTCGAACAAATTGCAAAACAAGGTTTTGTAAAAGTGAGAACCGATGGTGAAATTAAAGATATCGTTAAGGGCATGAAGCTTGATCGATACAAGGTACATGACATAGAAATTGTTATCGATCGTTTAAAAATAGACAACACCGTAGATAACGATAAACGCTTATCAGAAACCATAAACACAGCTATGTACCATGGTGAAGATGTCTTGTTGGTTATTGACCAAGACACGAATGAAGCGCGTTATTTTAGTCGGAATTTAATGTGTCCGTCTTCAGGGATTTCATATCCAAATCCAGAGCCTAACAATTTCTCTTTTAATTCACCAAAAGGCGCTTGTGCTAACTGTAATGGTATTGGGGAATTATATCAAGTAAACGAACAAAAAATTATTCCAGACGACAGTCTATCTATAAATACGGGAGCACTTGCACCACATGGTCCTGCAAAAAATAGTTGGATTTTTAAACAGTTTGAAACCATTGCACAACGTTTCAACTTTAAATTAACCGATGCTTATAACAGTATTCCTGCGGAAGCCAAACAAATGATTTTGTACGGTGGAAATGAAAAATTTTCTGTAGAAAGTAAGACACTAGGCGTTACACGCGATTATAAAATTGACTTTGAAGGCGTTGCTAATTTTATAGAAAATCAATATAAAACGGCAGAATCTACCTCGTTAAAACGTTGGGCAAAAGATTACATGGATAAAATTAAATGTCCAGTTTGCGAAGGTTCTCTTTTAAGAAAAGAATCACTTTACTTCAAAATAAATAATAAAAACATAGCTGAACTTGCTAATACTGATATTGTTGAATTAGCCGATTGGTTTAAGGATTTAAACAATCATTTATCTGATAAACAATTAAAAATTGGCGAAGAAGTAGTTAAAGAAATTAAATCGCGTCTTCAATTTTTATTAGATGTTGGTTTAGATTATTTATCACTTAACCGAAGTTCTAAATCGTTATCTGGTGGAGAAGCTCAGCGTATTCGATTGGCGACACAAATTGGTTCACAATTAGTTGGTGTGCTTTATATTTTAGACGAACCCAGTATTGGCTTGCATCAACGTGACAACGAAAAACTTATTAATTCGTTAGAATCGCTTCGAGATATTGGAAATTCCGTTATAGTTGTCGAGCATGATAAAGATATGATTGAACGTGCCGATTATGTGATTGATATAGGTCCTAAAGCAGGCAAATACGGTGGAGAAATTATTAGTATTGGCACACCTAAAGAACTATTAACTCATAATACATTAACAGCCGATTATTTAAACGGAAATAAAGAAATTGAAATCCCTAAAAAACGCAGAAAAGGAAACGGTAAAACCATAGAAATAAAAGGTTGCACTGGTAATAACCTAAAAAATGTATCGGTAAAATTTCCTTTAGGAAAGATGATTGGTGTTACAGGTGTTTCTGGTAGTGGGAAATCGACTTTAATAAACGAAACCCTCTACCCTATTTTAAATGCCTATTATTTTAACGGTGTTAAAAAACCAATGCCATACAAAAGCATTAAAGGCTTAGAACATATAGACAAAGTGATTGACATTAATCAGTCGCCCATTGGAAGAACGCCAAGAAGCAACCCTGTTACTTACACGGGTACTTTTAGTGAAATTAGAGCTTTATACGCAAAAATACCTGAAGCCATGATTCGTGGTTATAAAGCGGGGCGTTTTAGTTTTAATGTAACGGGAGGCCGTTGTGAAACCTGTAAAGGCGGTGGTTTGCGTGTTATAGAAATGAATTTCCTACCCGATGTTTATGTAGAATGTGAAAGCTGTCAAGGCAAACGATTTAATCGTGAGACTTTAGAAATTCGATACAAAGGAAAATCTATTAGTGATGTTTTAAATATGACTATTAATGACGCCGTTTCCTTTTTCGAACACATTCCAAAAATTTATAAGAAACTAAAAACCATTCAAGATGTTGGTTTAGGATATATTACTTTAGGGCAGCAAAGCACAACGCTTTCGGGCGGTGAAGCGCAACGTATTAAGTTAGCAACAGAACTAAGTAAACGCGATACAGGAAACACCTTTTATATTTTAGATGAACCCACAACAGGGCTGCATTTTGAAGATATTCGGGTTTTAATGATTGTTTTAAACAAATTGGCCGACAAAGGTAACACGGTGCTTATTATCGAGCATAATTTAGATGTTATTAAGACGGTAGATCATATTATAGATATTGGTTACGAAGGCGGAAAAGGTGGTGGCGAAATTATTGTTGAAGGCGCTCCTGAAACGGTAGCAAAACACAAAAAAAGCCATACGGCTAAATTTCTAAAAAAAGAATTACATTAGCTAGCTCGTCTTTTTTAAAACAAAAGACAGCTAATAAAACAAATAACATCTAAACTATTTAGACTTAAGATAAAAAAGAATATGAGAAACGAAAAACATCATAAAGGTTGGAATGAAATAAAAACAAACGATTCTTGGGCCTTATTTAAAATAATGGGAGAGTTTGTTAATGGTTTTGAAAAAATGAGCAAAATTGGACCATGTGTGTCCATCTTTGGATCTGCTAGAACAAAACCAGAAGACAAATACTATGATTTAGCTGTAAAAGTGGCTACTAAAATTGTAAACCATGGTTATGGTGTTATTACTGGTGGTGGACCAGGTATTATGGAAGCAGGTAATAAAGGCGCACATTTAGGAGGCGGAACATCTGTAGGTCTTAATATTGATTTACCATTCGAGCAACATGACAACCCATATATAGACCACGATAAAAGTTTAGACTTCGATTACTTTTTTGTTAGAAAAGTTATGTTTGTAAAATATTCTCAAGGTTTTGTTGTTATGCCAGGAGGTTTTGGAACCTTAGATGAACTTTTTGAAGCCATTACATTGATACAAACACATAAAATTGAAAAGTTCCCCATTATTTTAGTTGGAACCGACTTTTGGTCTGGGCTTATGGATTGGGTAAAATCTACGCTTCTAGATAAATTTGGTAATATTAGTGCTAAAGATTTAGACTTAATACACTTAGTAGATACAGAAGATGAAGTTATTGACATTTTAGATGCTTTCTATAAAGATTCTGGCTTAAGCCCTAATTTTTAATACCATCCTTTTTTATTATGCGTTAACACTAAAAACAGATAAAGCATAACATTCATCAATCAAATTAACCCATATAATTTATTATATTGCGAATCGCCTTAAACAAATGAATATTAACCTTTTAATGTTAGAAAAATAAATTGAAATTACGTTTAGTAAGTTACTTGGTACTATTTTTTGTTAGCACGATGGCTTTTGGTCAAAATAAAATTGATTTAGAAGCTTACTTTGATGTGGATATTCGCCAAATTAAAATATCTCAAACCATTGAATATTATAATGATTCTAATGACGAATTAAACACCATCTATTTAAATGATTGGAATAATAGTTACGCTACCAAAAGCACACCGTTAGCGAAACGGTTGGCGGACGAATACAATAACAAATTCCACCTTGCAAAAAACGAAGACCGAGGATATTCTGTTATCGCTTCTATTAAACAAAAAAAGCAAGACCTCATATTTCAACAAATAAAAAACCAAATAGACATTATTAAAGTTGAATTAGCTCAACCGGTTAAGCCTAACACATCTTATACCATCAATCTAGAATATACCGTTAAAATTCCTAAAGATAAATTTACGAGTTACGGAATAACAACCGAAGGTAATTTCAACCTAAGGTATTGGTACATAACTCCTGCTGTTTATAATGGGGCATGGCAATATTATAGTAATAAAAACTTAGATGATTTATTTATTCCTAAATCTGATATTACATTAAAAATAGAATATCCAAAAGAATATAAAATTACTTCCGAATTAAACATTATTGAGTCGATAGAACACACAAACAATCAAATCGTTACGCTTCACGGAAAAGACAGAGTCAATAACAAGCTTTTTTTAAGTAAAGCATCAAAATACAAATCACTTAAAAGCGAGAAACTTGATGTTATATCTGATGTTACTGATAACAATTTAGAATTAATTGATAGGGTTTTAATTTCTGAAAGAATAAATGATTATATATTTAAAAACCTTGGCGATTATCCACACGAGAAAATACTTTTAACTGAAATTGATAATGAAAAAGATCCCGTTTATGGTTTAAATTTTTTACCAAATTTTATACAACCATATCCTGATAACTTCAAATACGAGCTAAAACTATTAAAACTTACACTTCATAATTATCTTGAAAATACACTTCTAATAAACCCACGAAAAGATCAGTGGTTAACCGACGGTATTCAAACTTACTATTTAATAAAATATGTAGAAGAAAACTATCCAGATATGAAGTTTTTAGGGACTTTGTCCAATTTTTGGGGCGTACGTTCTTTTCATGCAGCAGATTTAAATTATAACGACAAATACACTTTGGCGTTTATGATTATGGCTAGAACAAATAGAGATCAACCATTAAGCATGCAAAAAGATTCTCTTTTAAAATTCAATAAAAATATTTCGGGAAAATATAAAGCAGGTATAGGACTTAAATATTTAGACGATTTTATAAATCATGATGTTATAGAAACGTCTATTAAATCTTTTTTAGAAAAAACAAAACTTAAAGAAACAAACACCAAAGATTTTGAAAGACACATTAAATCTAAAACGGATAAGAATGTAGATTGGTTTTTTAGTGATTATCTTAAAACAAGAAAAAAGATAGATTTCAAAATTAAAAATGTTTCAAAAAGTGATGATTCTATAACGCTTACTATAAAAAATAAGCGTAAAAACAACATGCCTATATCGTTATTCTCATTAAAGAATGATAGTATTGTGTCCAAATTATGGGTTGAAAATATTAATAACGAAAAAACAATTACTATACCTAGGAACGATAGTGACAAATTAGTTTTAAACTATAACAATGCGGTACCTGAGTATAACTTAAGAGATAACTGGAAATCACTAAAAGGCTTCTTCTTTAATAATAAACCAGTGCAATTCAGACTTTTTAAAGACGTTGAAGATCCGTATTACAATCAAATATTTTTTATGCCCATTGCCGAATTCAATAATATTTATGACGGTATAACCTTGGGAACTCGAGTTTATAACACCACACTTTTAAGAAAAAAACTGTTTTATAAACTAGAACCAAAGTATTCTTTAAAATCAAGATCGCTCACTGGTTCTGTTGCAGCATCATTCTCTCATAATATAGAAAACAGCAACCTGTATTTAATAAATTATGGTATTGGTGGTAGCTATAGTTCATATGCTGAAGATTCATTCGTTAGAAAAATCACCCCCTCTATAAGATTTAGATTTAGACAGGATAACGATTTTAGATCTAATAAAAAAGAATCTATATTTGTCAGGTATGTAGATATAAAACGAAACGAATCTCCTTTAATTATAGCAACAACTTCGCAACCTGATTACTCTATATTTAATGCACGTTATATCAAATCGAACGATAATCTAATAAACTTTAGCAGATGGTATACCGATTTTCAAATAGGAAAAAACTTTAGCAAAGTAGCCTTAAATTACGAATACCGTCGTTTATTTGAAAGCAACAGACAATTCAATTTTCGTGTGTTTGCAGGCACTTTTCTTAGTAATAACAATGATGCAAGCTCAAGAGACTACTTTAGCTTTGCTCTAGATAGACCAACCGATTATTTATTTGATTACCCTTATTTAGGCCGATCTGAAGATTCTGGTATATTTAGTCAACAATACATTACAGCAGAAGGCGGATTTAAATCTAAGCTAGAAACACCGTTTGCAAACCAATGGATTACTACCATAAACGCAAGTACAACCTTGTGGAAATATATTCTCGCTTATGGAGACGTTGGGTTTCTAAAGAATAAATCTAACAACCCAAAGTTTGTATACGACTCTGGAGTTAGAGTCAATTTAGTTACCGATTATTTTGAAATTTACTTCCCAATCTACTCCAATCTTGGATGGGAAATTGGGCAACCAAAATACAGTCAAAATATTCGATTTAAATTCACTTTAGATCCGCAAGCATTACTTGGTCTTTTTAGAAGAAAATGGTATTAAATTAATCATATTATTGTTTTTTTTATTACAAATCAATGTTTTTATTAAATTATTCTCATTTATACAACCTATTTAAATTATATCTTTAAAAATATCACAATATTTTGAAGATATAATAATTGCTAAAATCATAAACTTTGACTAACTTTGTTGCACGTGAAACCCTATTAACATGCAAACCCTTCCTGATTCGAAAAACAACATATCATTTGATGACTTTAAAGCAGAAGTATTAAATGATTATAGAATAGCTGTACAAAGCAGAGCATGTAGTTTATTAGGTCGAAGAGAAGTTCTAACTGGAAAAGCAAAGTTTGGCATTTTTGGTGATGGAAAAGAGGTGCCGCAATTAGCCATGGCAAAAGCCTTTAAAAAAGGAGATTGGCGGTCTGGTTATTATCGCGATCAAACGTTTATGATGGCGATTGGCGAATTAACGGTAGAACAATTTTTTGCTGGGTTATATGCAAATACCGATTTAACTTTAGAACCCATGTCTGCAGGTCGCCAAATGGGTGGTCATTTTGTAACACACAGTTTAAACGAAAATGGCGATTGGAACGATCTCACAAAACAATACAATTCTAGTGCAGACATTTCGCCTACAGCAGGACAAATGCCTCGCTTATTAGGCTTAGCACAAGCTTCAAAAATATATAGATTAGATAAAGATATTAACGCTTCCAAATTTTCTGTAAATGGAAATGAAGTCGCTTGGGGCACCATTGGCAATGCTAGTACTAGCGAAGGTTTATTTTTTGAAACTATCAATGCAGCAGGAGTTTTACAAGTTCCTATGGTTGTTAGTGTTTGGGATGATGAATACGGTATTTCGGTACATGCAAGACATCAAACAACTAAAGAAAATATATCTGAAATATTAAAAGGGTTTCAACGTGACAGTGAGAATAAAGGGTATGAAATTCTTCGTGTAAAAGGATGGGATTATGCAAATATTGTTGAAACCTATCAAGAAGCAGCAAAAATTGCAAGGGAGGAATATGTTCCAGTTTTAATACATGTTTTAGAACTAACGCAACCTCAAGGACACTCTACTTCTGGCTCGCACGAACGCTACAAAAATAAAAAACGTTTGCTTTGGGAAAAAGAACGCGATTGTAATACAAAAATGCGTGCGTGGATTATAGAAAGCGGTATTGCATCAAACGAAGCGCTAACAGCAATAGAGAGGACTATAAAAAGAGAAGTTAAGCAAAGTAGAAATAAAGCTTGGGAAACGTTTGTAAAACCCGTTCAACAAGAACAAAAAAGTGTTTTATCTATTTTAAATAATGTAGCTGAGAAAAGCGTTAACGGTGTTTTTATTTCAAAATTAAAAGACGATTTAACTAAAATAAACGAGCCCACTCGAAAAGAAATTTTAATGCATGCGAGAAAAGCATTAAGATATACTATCGGAGAAACAAACACAGAAAAACAGTTACTTTCAAATTGGATAGATACTTATTTTAAAGACATTCAGCCTAAATTTAGTTCACACCTTTATTGTGAAACAGATAAATCAGCCCTTAATGTTAGTGAAATTAAACCCACTTACGATGACGAATTGCAACAAGTTGATGGTCGAATAATTATTAGAGATAATTTTGATGCCATTTTTCAAAAATACCCAGAAGCACTCATTTTTGGTGAAGACACAGGTAATATTGGCGATGTAAACCAAGGCTTAGAAGGTTTACAAGAAAAATATGGTGAGCAACGCGTTGCAGATACTGGTATTAGAGAAGCAACCATCATTGGACAAGGTATCGGTATGGCTCTAAGAGGACTCCGCCCTATTGCCGAAATTCAGTATTTAGACTATATGCTGTATGCGTTACAAATTGTTAGTGACGATTTATCAACACTTCATTATAGAACCAAAGGAAGACAAAAAGCACCTTTAATTATAAGAACACGTGGTCATAGACTAGAAGGTATTTGGCACTCGGGCTCTCAAATGGGAGGCATCTTAAATTTAATACGTGGTGTTTATGTTTTGGTGCCTAGAAACATGACAAAAGCTGCAGGTTTTTACAATACATTATTACAAAGTGACGATCCAGCTCTTGTTGTAGAATGCCTTAACGGTTATAGATTAAAAGAAAACAGGCCAACCAATATGGGCAACTTTAAAACTCCTATTGGCGTGGTAGAAACGGTAAAAACGGGTAACGATATCACTTTAGTCTCTTACGGATCGACATTGCGTATTGTAGAACAAACAGCTAAAGAACTTACTAGTGTTGGTATTGATGTTGAAATTATAGATATACAATCTTTAATTCCTTTTGATTTGAAGCACGATATCTGCAAAAGTATAGCAAAAACAAATCGATTAATGATTATTGATGAAGATGTTCCTGGTGGAGCATCGGCATACATTTTAAATGAGATATTAAATACTCAAAACGCTTATCAATACTTAGATAGCCAACCAAAAACGTTAACCGCAAAAGCACATAGACCTGCATATGGTAATGACGGAGACTATTTCTCTAAACCGTCAGCCGAAGATATATTCGAAGCCGTTTATAGTGTTATGCATGAATCTAATGCAAATGAGTTTCCAAAATTGAGATAATAATTCTACTGTATATTTTATTGTTTGGCATGAGTTAATACGTGTTTACCGAAATTTATTGCATTCATTTTACTATTGGTTTTCTTTTGATATCAAATAACTAAATTTGATTATTATGAAAACACGCATCCTAATTTGTATAACTGCACTAATACTTCTAAACTCTTGTATTGTAAATTCTTTATTTCCATTCTTCACACAAGATACTATTAGCTTTGAAAAAGCTTTTTTAGGTATTTGGGAAGATAAAAAAAACAAGAGTAATCGATGGATCGTTGCTTCTGTTGAAGACGTCTATCAAAATGCAAAAGATAAAGCAGAAGAAAAAGACATTGTTTCTTATAATAAATATAAAAAAGGATACTATATTTTTTATGAAGAAAAAAGCGAAGATCGCACAACTGCTTTTTTAGCTATGCCCTTCAAAATAAACAATCAACTATTTCTTGACTTTATACCATTATTTTATGATATAAACAATACCTCTTTAGAATCTCATCATTTAGTACCAACCCATTCTTTAGTCAAATTTGATATCTTAGATAATAATACTATTGATATAAAATGGTTCTCCTCCGATAAGTTAGAAGGATTAATTAAAAATAATAGAATCAAGATTAGTTATGAAAAAATTGATGTAAGCGGTGATAAATATCTACTTACAGCGCCCTCAAATGAGTTACAAAAATTCATTAAAAAATATATGGTATCTAATGATGCTAATAAATGGAAAACAGATATAAAATTTAATTTAAAAAGAACCAAATCACCTGAAGAGTCATTAGATTTAATTAAAAAAATCATGAATGATAAAGCTGATTTAAGTGGTAAACATTTTTAATCATAAATGATAAACGTACATTCATACTTCTTAAAAGCAAACAATCACAACCCATGGATTTTTAACGGTATTTTGTGGTTTATATCATTTATCGTGCTATTATTTTCATTTACAAAAAAAGTTCCTTTAAAAATAGACTATATATATACTAGTTGTTTTTTAGTAACTGTTATTATTCCATGTTTGATTAATTTATACATCTTAATTCCAAAACTTTTAAAACATGAAAAGTATAACATATACATCGTTTGTTTTCTTATAAATCTATTGTTTTTTTCTCAATTAAATATTTTGTTTTTTGATTATATAATCGATTTTTTATTTCCCGAATTTTACTTTATATCATATCATTCAAGAACCAGTCTTATTATCATTTTTAGTATTTTTATAATTGCAACAACACTAATAAAATTATCTGAAGATTGGTTTTATTTTAACAAAAATGAAAACAGAAATTTAAAATTAAAAAATCAACAAATTGAAAATCAATTATCAACTCTAAAATCTCAAATTAATCCTCATTTTTTATTCAATTCTTTAAACGTTATCTATGCCTTAGCCATTGAATCTAAAAATGAAACAAAAGACGCTATAATTCAATTATCAGATATTTTACGCTATGTTATTTATGATTCTAACACCAAGTATGTCTTACTAAAAGATGAGCTTCTTTTAATACACAATTATATTAACTTTCAAAAGCTAAGACAATATAAATCTACTGAGATTACTTTTAAAGAAACGATTCAAAACACGAACTACAAAATTCATCCTATGTTGCTCCTACCTTTAGTCGAAAACAGCTATAAACATGGTATTGAGAACAACTTAAAAAACTCATTTTTAAACATTAATATACTTCAAAACAATGGTGTTTTTGAATTCAAAATAGAAAATAGTTACCAAGAATATTCTAATCAAGAGGAGAATGAACATTCAGGACTAGGACTGGCTAACATAAAAGAAAACCTAGACATTATATATCCAAACAAACACGAGTTAAACATAACAAAAACCGAAAACACATTCTCTGTTTCTCTAAAACTAATAACAGATGACTATTAGATGTTTAATTATAGATGATGAACCTTCGTCTCAAATTATTTTAAAAAACTTTATTAAAGATGTTGATTTTTTAGAATTATCCGGAACATGCAATAATGCCATTGAAGCTCTTGAAACATTACAAAACACAAATATTGATTTACTTTTTTTAGATATAAAAATGCCTAAAATATCTGGATTATCATTTTACAAATCTCTACCAAATCCACCAAAAGTCATCTTCACTACTGCTTATCCTAAATATGCCATAGATGGCTTTGAAGTTAATGCTGTAGATTTTCTATTAAAACCTTTCGCTTTTGAGCGGTTTTTAACTGCGGTAAATAAAGTTTTAGAATTGATTCCTAATACAAAAAATTTAATAGAGCCAGAATATTTACTAATAAAATCGAACAAAGTACTTCATAAAATAAGAACAGAAAACGTCATCTTTATTGAAGCTTTTGGTGATTATGTAAAAGTTCATTTAAAAGACACTTTTATTTTAACCAATAGTACCTTTACGTCAATTTTAAAAACGTTACCAGAGAAAAAATTTGTTCGAACGCATAAATCATTCGCTATTAATTCTGAAAAAGTAAATAGTATTAAAGGCAATCAAATCAATATGAATTCTTATAAAATTCCTATAGGACAAAAGTATAAATCTAATTTTTTGAAATTTATTAATACCCCAACATAAAATTTATAAGTTAAGAGAAGGTTTATTATTTAGAACTTAAATAACAATATATTTACACTAATCCTTTCATTATTACATTTTGAAAAGTTTTTATTTTATATTTATCTTCATGAAAGCATACCCTTTAAAAGAAATCAAGCAAGAACTGAATCATCTGTCCTCCTCAGAACTTCAAGATTTATGCCTTCGGTTAAGTCGATTTAAAAAGGAAAACAAAGAACTACTCACCTATTTATTATTTGAAGCTTCAGATGAATCAGGCTATATTGAAAGCGTAAAACTACATATTGATGCCCAATTTGAATTGATCAATACTAAAAGTATATTTTACGTTAGAAAAAGTATGCGAAAAATTTTAACGCATACTAAAAAATATATTCGATACTCTAAAAAGAAAGAAACAGAAATAGAATTACTTCTATATTTCTGTCAAAAACAAAAAGATTTCACCCCAAGCATAAAAAGAAGTACGCAATTGCAAAACATGTATACCCGCCAAATACTTTTAATAAAAAAAAGCATTTTAACATTACACGAAGACTTACAGTACGATTACAATTTGATTTTAGAAGATATGTAATTTATTTTTTTCATAAAAAAACATACTATATTCATAATTAATTGATTACAAATAAAAAAAAAGACAAAGGCCAATTGCAAAAGCTTATGTTAATACACAAATGAAAGTAACAGAAATATAAATTTCAGTTTACTATACACAGAGTTCATCAAGTAAACCCTTCTATAAAACGACTTATTCTCGTCTTAAAAATACTAATATCAATAGGTATTTCATTGCGTTTTGTTTCAGAATAAATCGCTCAAAAAGTAAAATAATTATATTCAATAATTTAACAACTAAAATGGTCTAAAAGAATAAAATTCATTATAATGAAATTTCATGTAACTAAATACTGAACTCTAATATTTTAAATAGATTGATTTTTTCGTTTTCTATCCTAATAATGAAGTTGTTGGTCGAAATTCCTCAACCCAAATACCAAGAAATATCTAAATTTATTTTAATAACGTTTAAACGTGTATTATGAAATATATGATTAATAATATTAAATTAATTGGAATTGTACTAATAGCTACTTTTATAAGTGCGAGCTGTGACAACGATAATAAGGATTTAGATAATGTTGATTTACCAGAATACAATTTACTTGTAGAAGGAGATGGTGATTTGATTTTGAATGGAATGACATTCCCTTATACTAATTTCAATAGTGTTTCTCCATCTCAATCTTTTACTGTTAAAGGAGAGGATTTGTCTTCTGAAATTACAATATCTATTTCAGATAATTTTCAGTTATCCATAAATGATACAGACTTTAGTCAAACCATAACGCTTTCATCAGATGATTCAATTAACGAAACTCTTATTTATGTACGTTTTGTACCTAATGCAACCGCTAAAGGAGATCTTACAGGTAATGTGAATGTAAGCAACCCACAAGTTGAGGATGTTAGTTTTAATGTTAAAGGAAAAACAGCTAATAACACTGGTATTATTAATTATCAAACTTTTGATAAAGAACGCGTAGCGTTTGGAGGTGGCTTCTCCCAAGCATCTAGAAAAACATTCACACTACATAATGATCTTACCAATATAGAATCCATAAAAATGTATGTCAAATTGACTTGTCCAGATGGAGGATGTGATGAATGGGATGTATTTGCGAATGTTAAAATTAAAGATTTAATATCTGGTGAAGATTATGAATTAGGCAGATTTATAACGCCCTACTGGAACGATAATAGTCAATTGCCTAGAGGTTTTGAGTTTGATGTAACTGATTTTAAATCCATGCTTACTGGAGAAGTTGAATTAAGAATACGCACAGAATGTTGGAATGCAAAAGGCTATGAAGTTAGTGTAGATTTTGATTATATAGAAGGCACACCAGATTATCCCTATTATGCCATAACTCGTATTTTCAATTACGATAGTGGTTCTGCTGGAGGAGTTCCTTATGGTATAGCCCATGACAAGGATTTACAAAAAGTAATAACGATACCTGCAAATGCAGAAAGTACCCATTTGAGAACGTTTATTAATGGGTGGGGAGAAGCCAATCCTGGAGATGTTGGAGGTAGGAGATGTGCAGAGTGGTGTTATAGAACACATAAAATTAAAATAGATGGTACTAATACTTTCGATCACTATATGGGCCCATTAGGTTGTGCTGATAACCCTGTGAACAATCAATCACCTGGGAATTGGACAGCAGACAGAGCAGGCTGGTGCCCTGGCATGGTTGTTCCAATTAGAATCGATGAACTTTCAAACCCAATGGCAGGCGGCTCTTTTAATTTTGAATATACTTTTGAAAATTGGGTTAGTGATGAGTCAAAAGAAGCCTATTATCCGATTTCAACATTCGTAGTTGTAAAAAGTAATACTGAAATTGTAAGACCAACAGTCGTTGATTGATTATTAAATAATATAGCGTATCAATTGTTTCTTTACATATAATATAATGAAGTAGTTAATTACTTGTATTTGGCTTTTACATTAATAATTAAGCATAAAAAAAGGAAGCCAATTGGCTTCCTTTTTAAAACCAATTAATGCGTAGGTTATTCATTGTTAACATATTTAATATTAACAATCAATCTTTTACATCTACCCTACTGTTTACTTATATTAATATTATCTTTATCAATAGATTAATTGAAGATTACTTTTAAATGAAATGGCAACACGCACTTAAAGATTATCAACTCTATTTAAAGATAGAACGTGGTTTATCACAAAACTCTATTGATAGTTATGTGCTAGATATAAAAAAGTTGATTCTTTTTTTAGAAGACAATAAAATTGGCATTTCACCTATTAAAATTTCGAGTGAAACTATTAAAGCTTTTGTTTATGAAGCTGCAAAAACGGTAAACACAAGAACACAATCACGTATAATTTCTGGACTACGCAGCTTTTTCAATTATTTAATGTTTGAAGATTATAGAAGCGATAACCCTTTAGAACTCATTGAATCTCCCAAAATTGGTCGAAAACTTCCAGATACGTTATCTGAAGAAGAAATTGACAGCCTAATAAACGCCATAGACTTAAGTAAGCCAGAAGGCGAACGTAACAGAGCTATGCTAGAAACCCTTTATGGCTGTGGTTTAAGAGTTAGCGAATTAACTAGTCTTAAATTATCCGATTTATTCTTTGAGGAAGGATTTATTAAAATAACAGGAAAAGGCAATAAACAACGTTTTGTGCCTATTTTAAATACAACACAGAAGTATATTAATATTTATAGAAAAGAAAAGCGAACGCATTTAAATATCCAAGCTGGTTTTGAAGATACTTTGTTTTTAAATAGAAGAGGCAAACAACTTACCCGAGCCATGATATTTACTATTATAAAACAACTGGCTAAAAAAATCGGACTTAAAAAAAGTATATCTCCGCATACGTTTAGACATTCTTTTGCGACACACCTTTTGCAAAATGATGCAGATTTACGATCCATTCAACTCATGCTAGGTCATGAAAGCATAACAACTACAGAAATTTATGTGCATTTAGACAAGAGTCATCTAACAGAAGTTGTTGAAAAATACCATCCAAGGAAATAGGTAGTTAGATAAACAAAAAAGACCGTCTAAAGAGTATTCAGGAGGTCTTTTCATTTGGGTATTCTTTTGAAGTTTGTGATTACTATTTGCTTTCTCGATAAATTCCTCTTATTATACACCATCGCTTGTCCCTTTTAGCAGTAGTAGATAGTTGGTACCTGGATTGTAATAAAGCTTAGGGCTACTTGCACAGATATTACATCTAATTTTTTCACTAATTCTAGTAACTCTAAGTATTCATAAGTTAAATTATCAATCAGTCTTGTTTTATTAGTATAAATAATATTTACATTAAATTTATCCAGTAATTCAGCAATATCTTGCCCTATATTTCCAAAACCAATAAATCCAATTGTTTTATTCTTAATTTCATTACCTATTAATTGTGTCTTTTCCCATTTACTTTCATCAATAGATTTTAAACCTTGTGCTATATTATGTAACCCCATAATCACTAAACAAACGGCATGTTCTGCCACCGAAATCATCGATGCAACTTTAATATTTTTCAAGGCTACATTATTATTTTTCAATAAATTAATTGAAACACTTTTATACCAATTCTCTATTGAAATTACTGTAAAAGAAAATGATGATTTTTTTCTTTATACGAAATAGAAAAATAAAGCGTAGCCTTCGTTACGGTTTCTTTTTATATTAATGTAGAAAGGGAAAAAGGACGTTTTATTGCGGTCATTTCAATACAGAATTGGTATTAATACCATTTCTTTTTACAAAATTCGATTGGTATAAAATTGTAGTTATCAAAGAAGAGTGTCTGCATAAATTTTGAAGTATTTGTATTGATATAGTATTTCAAAAATATTATTAAAACTGTGCCTACAGATAAGCATAAAAAAGTCTGAACAATTATATTATTCAGACTCAATTACAATGACTATTAATCCTTTTATTAATCTAGAATAAATAGTTCATGAGAGATTAAAAAAGAGAGATTAATTTTTAACTAGTTTTAAGCTGCTAATACCGTTGGCTGTTTTAATTTGGGCAAAATATAAACCCGCTTTTAAACTTGAACCATTAATAGTAGTCTCACTTGTTTTAGGTGCTAAAGACAATACATTTTTACCTAAAATATCAAATACTCTAATTGATGAGATATTTTCGTTTTTAGTTTTTACCGTCCAACTATTTTGTGTTGGATTAGGAAATAAGCTAAACGTTGTTTTGGCTAAATCGTTAATTCCAAGAGTGCAATCATCACCAACTGTATAAGAGAAATCTTTAGTTCTAACTAAACCTCCTGCATAAGGAAATCTACCTGAAAAAGTGATAACTGATGCATCAACTTGACTAGAAAGAGTTGTAGTAAATGTATTTCCTCCCGTATTTGTCATGCCAATAAATGTAGATGGCGCTATAAATACTTCTCCAACAATACCCGTTTTATCGGTATCTAATATTTCAAAAGTAATTGTAACATCTGTACCGCTAGGTTCAGTTACAAATGTATAATTATAACCTGTAGAAAATGCCCCTTCAAGAGCTTCAGTAGAAAATCCTTGACAATCATTACTTGAATCTGCTATTGTTGAAGCAGACACCATAATTGTAGAGACATTAGTATTCCCAGATGCATCACTAGCAGTTACATCAAAAGTATAAGCTGTACTAGGCGTTAATCCTGAAACCACATATGCTTCTTCAACCCCTGAAGCGCCTGTTGCTTGAGCAGTGTTTGCTCCTGCGTTATATGAAATATCGTAAGTTATGTCTCCTCCAGAATCATCAGTTGCATTCAATAATAATTCTACAGAAAAAGCTGCAATTGTTCCAGCTGTTGCTGTAAAAGGTGTTGGTGCTGTAACATCACAAGCATCACAGTTTATTCCACCACAATCAATAGCTGTTTCTCCGTTGTTAAGAATACCATCAGAACAGGTTTCCGGTGCTGCTTCTGGCGCTGAAATATCATCAATTAAAAATGTTCCTGTTAATCCTCCTGTTCCTGCATCTGTAAAAAGAAACACTTTATCATAGTCTCCTGGAGCTCCATGACTTGCTGTATCATAATCTAAAGAGAATTCTTGCCATTCTGTTCCTGCTTCTGTACTAAATGCCACTTCTGAAACCCCAGCTCCATTTGCTCCACCTTCAAACTTAAGTAAATGATTTCTAACACCTAAATCGGTTGTTGCTTTCATTCTAAACGAAATAGAGTTAGTTGCACTTACCGAAAGATCTACTCTTGTTGCAAAAGTAATCGTAACGTTATCCCAATCGCCTCCTCCAGTTATAACCTCCATAACAGCATTAGAAGGATCTGCAGCCTCATCACTGTCTCCTGGATCGGTAGTTAAATTAGCAACAGATCCACTATCATTAAATTCTTGATTAGCGCTGCTAAAATCAAAAGGTAACGTTTGTGAATATCCAAATGATACTGTCAAAAGGATACATAATAATGTAATTTTTTTCATCATAAATAGTTTTAACTTAGTTAATATTAAATGAAAGGATTTGTATTCATTACAAACTCCTTATTTCGATATTCATAAATTTAAGACTATAAACATGAGAAATCACCAATCCATGACACTACAAAAAACATACAACGCAATAAAATCTCATTTTAATTGTTGTTTTGACAAAACACATAGTAAACATAGCTATTTACAAAGCATTATTTATTTATAAAATTACGCGTTTTGGAACAGTAACAGCTACTTGTATGGGTGTTGTAGTGGTAAAAATGTAAAAACAAAAAGCATGTAATACTTTGTTGTTTAGGGATATATAATTTTTATGCTGTGAATAACAATAATAAGCTTGTTACTAAATATTATTTTAGAATAAAGACTGATATAGGGGCATTGTTATTAGTAACTATAAGTCCTTTTTTATCTCCTTGTTTTATCCAATTAATAGATCTCACATCATGTGGGGTATAGAAACCGCTTTCGGTTTGTTTTACTTGATGAAAATTATTTTTACCGTCTCCTAAAAAAACACTTCCTATACCTGCATCGTAACGTGTTGTTTCTACTTCTACACCAAAATGGTTACCAACGACTAGTATATCTTTAAATCCATCATGATTAAAATCATCAACTAAAGATGCCTTTATAGGACTAATTTGTGCCTGTATTGGTAGTGATTGACGTTTTAGTGTATCGTCTTCATTAATTAAAATAACACTTTCAAAGTTACTAATTTGATATACCACTGCTTCACTAAGTTTATCTTTTGGTAAGATGTCCAACAAGTTAGAAGAAGCAAAACTATGGTAGTCTTTAAACTTTTCTGAAACATATGGCATTTGCTGCGATGTGCATTCTTTTCCGCGTAGCGGCACATAATCATCTTTATAAAATTTGGCTAATACCACATCGTTAGTACCATTATTATCAAAATCGTTTGCATATACTTTAAACGGATGGGCTTTGGTGGCTTTAAACTTATTATTTAATCCAAGGTTACCAATAATATAATCGTTATCACCATCATTATCTAAGTCATTAGCGGTAATAGACCACCAAAGTCCTCGGCTAGAGTTAGACAATCCGAATTTATCAGAACTATTTGAGAATACACCATTCTCATTTTCGAGCACCGTAATGGGCATCCACTCACCTACCAAAACTAAGTCGTCATCTTTGTCGTTATCTATATCACTAAAAACAGCATCGGTTACCATGCCTATATTTTTAAAGTTTACTAGGTTTTTATCAGAATCTTTTTTAAAAATTCCATTATCATTAATTAGAATATAGCTACTTGCTGGAAAAGGATATTTACCCGCAATAAGCCTCACACCAACAAATAAATCTAAATCGCCATCGGCATCAATATCCGAAGCTTTAACACATTGTGAACTTTCGTAAATATGGGGTAGTCCGTTTTTACTTTTGGTAAATTCTCCATTACCATTGTTTATATATAATCTATCGTTTAATAAAACACTTCCTGTTTTAAACTCGCTACCACCACTTGTAATGTATAAATCTTGATCATTATCGCCATCGGCATCAAAGAAAAGGCAACCTAAATCTTCTGCAATCTTATCTTTTTCCCATGGTTGAAATTCACTTTCTTGCATGTTTCCGGCTTTATTTTGAGTATAAAGTATACCACTTTGCCCTGAAGCGCCACCAATAAACAAGTCTTCTAAACCATCTCCATTGACATCTGCTATAGCCGTAAAGGGGCCATTTTGAGAGATATTATGGGGTAATAATATTTCTGTTTCGTATTCATTAAAAACATTCTCTTCATGTTTATACAAAACACCTAAATCTGTTGGATTAACTGCGTTAAAAAAAGGCTTTGTTTCAATTATATTTTTTGATTGACTTTTTGCTTTTGAATGTTTCGCAGTTAATGTTGTATTAGCAGAAACCCCTTCAAATACATTTATTTTACCATCTGACCATATAATTTCTACTTTATCAACTTCAACATCTTTTCCTAATCCAAAAAACAATTTAGGTTCTACTGATGATAAATAACCTCGCGTTGGTGTATTATCTGCTGTTTGAGTTTTTCCGTTATGGTGAATTATAACTTTGACTCCATAGCCAAATTTGTTTTTATCATTGCCTTTAAAATCAATCTTTAAAAAATTACCCGTTGCTTTATTTTTGTATATAAACGCTGGTGATTCCATGTTATTAACTACCACATCTAAATCGCCATCATTATCTAAATCGCCATAAGCCATGCCACTCGAAAAACTTGGCGTTTCGAAACCCCAATCTTTAGTTGCTTTTTCAAATTGTAAACTGCCCTTATTCTTAAATGCATAATTGGAAAGTGGCACTGATGGTGCCAATTTGCTCATACCATAAAAGTCTTGAGATTTGGTTTCTAATTTTTTATTCAACCCCGTTAAAAAATCATTATTTCTAACATCTTTTTTTACTCCATTGGATATAATGATGTCTTTCCATCCATCATTATCTAAATCTACCAGCAGTCCAGCCCAACTCCAGTCGGTCTTAGCAAGCCCAGTCATATTTGCGATGTCTGAAAAACTTTTTCCTGCATTATTAATTTGCAATGTATTGGACATAAATTGGTAGTGCTTGCCATCTTCCACCATTTGGTTAAACTTTTCGGCACTCATAGACCCCATGTTGGTTTTTGAACGATAATGATCGGCTGATGCCATATCTAAGGTTATCAAATCCAAAAAACCATCATTATTAATATCTCCTGTATCTGTACCCATACTAAAATTCGAAATGTGTTTTAATTTATCTTTAATCACATTTCTAAACGTTCCATCACCATTATTATAATACATAAAATCTGGTGCTTCATAATCATTAGCAACATAAAGATCTGTCCAGCCATCATTATTAAAATCAGTAGCACTTACACTTAAACCATAGGTTAAACCTCTTGATATGCCAACCTTAGTTGATACATCGTAATACCTTCCATTTTCATTTATATACAGTTTATCTGTATAATAAATTTTGCGTTTTTCAGGAATATTTGTATAACGCTGAAATAATCTAGAGTCTGGTAATTGATTGACTTGATACATATCTAAATCGCCATCATTATCCATATCAAAAAACACAGCTTGTGAAGAAAATCCAGCATCGGCTAGCCCATAAGCCATTGCAGATTCTGTAAAGGTAAGGTCTTGATTATTTATGTATAATTGATTTTTGCGATCGTCGGGATTCATAGATTCCCCGTTTCTACTGACGTAAATATCTAAATAGCCATCGCTATTTACATCTGCCATGGTAACGCCCCAAGACCACCCTGAGTTTTTAGCTGCTCTAGATTTTTTGGTAATATCTTCAAATTTAAAATTGCCTTTATTTAAATAAAGTCTATCGCTAACTTGGTTCCCACAAAAGAAAATATCAGCTAGCCCATCATTATTAATATCACCAATAGCTACTCCTGCACCACTATAAATTTGATTATAATACAGGTGATTTACAGTTTTAGATTCCTTTATAGCATTATTAAAATCAATACCTGTTCGTTCTGATGGAAGTAATTCAAAACCTCCTATCAATGTTTCTGGATAAAGATTACGTTTAGAATCTTGACAAGAAGTCATCAAAAAAATGACAACTATTATTAATAAACTTTGTGATGATTTCATTTTCATAACTAAAAAAACTTACATATTTCAATATAAGAAAAATATGTGAGTTTTGTTTTACAATTAATAATCCTTTTCAGCTTTTTACATCATGTGTTTTTTGAAAAAACGTTTCTATTTTAAGTTTTAAACTTAAGTTTCTAAAATTTAAGCTTTTCATGCTTATCCCAGAGTCCCCAATACGCTCCAACATCACCTTCATCACCTATTTTCCATGACTCATCAAAAGAAGAAAAATAAAATATATCTATATTATCTTTTTTAGACCATGCTTGGGAGTTAATAAAGTACTTCATCGCGTTTTCTTCTGATGAAAAAGCCCCTTTTAAGCTTCCGCCTTCACTCGGCCAACCGGTTTCTGTAATAATGACCCTTTTACCATTAGCAGCATCCGTCGCTTGACCATACATTTGCTGCATATGATTTAAAGAATCATCTATATGACAACCTTCCCAATATGGGTAACAGTTTGATAAAATAACATCGCAAGCATTGGTAATACGTGGTCTGTGTGAGAACTCGTAATATGCATCTACATAACCAACCTCTATATGCGGTATAGCTTCTTGTACGCGATAGATATAACCTAATAATTGATCTTCGGTTAAATCGTTACGATACATCACCTCGTTTCCAACGGCGGCAATATCTACACATCCCTCTTTTGCTAATGCAATAAGGCTTTCAATTTCCTTTTCATTCATCTGCAAATCGTCACTTAACCATGCACCAACTAAAGTTTTCATACCATTTTTATGGGCGATGCGAGGTATATGCTCGTTACCTTCAACACAAGAAAAAGATCTTACCCATTTTGAGTATGGTTTTATAATTTCAATTCGTCTTCGAACCTGTTCTTCTGTAATAATATCTCCTGGTTGCTGACCGTCTTCATACATACTAAAACACAGACCGTGCATACCATTTTTTAGTGTTTTTTTCCATAATTTGGCCAAATCTAGACCGGTATACTTACTGAAATCAACTCCGACATTGTCCTCATATTTTGTTTCCTGTAACGAAAAATGATGTTCTTCTCTATACGACATAATCTATTCTTTTTTATAATTCTACTTTATGCTTACTACTAATATTAATTATACTTTAATTTTTCATCTTTATCCCACACACCCCAACGTGCACCCAATTCCCCTTCGACTCTTACTTTCCACGATTCATCAAAAGAAGAGAAATGAAACATCTCTATATTTTCATTCTTTGCCCATTCTTGAGTTTGAATAAAATATTTCATAGCATTTAATTGCGATGGATTTGCATCATTTACAGTTTCACCTTGACTTGGCCAACCTGTTTCGGTTATAATCACTTTTTTACCGTTTGCAGCTTGTTTTGTTATGGCATACATTTGTCTTAAATGTGTTAAAGATTCTTCGACACTAGATCCCTCCCAGAACGGATAGCAATTTGTTAAAATGACATCAGATGCTTCTATTAACTTTGGTCGTTTATAAAACTCGTAATAGGTATCAACATATCCCACCGGTATATCCATACCTGCTAAAGCATCTTTAACCGTATTTATATAATCTAAAAGTTCAGATTCGGTTATATCACCCCTTAGTAAAACTTCATTTCCAACTGCTGCAATATCTACATTTCCAGATTTTGCTAAAGCTATTAGAGTTTCAATTTCTTTATTGTTTCTTTCTTTATCCCCACTTATCCAAGCTCCAGCAATAGTTTTTAAACCATTTTTTCGAGCTATTTTTGGTATCAACTCATTTCCTTCTGTACATGAAAAAGATCGAACCCAATTGGTATGCGGTGAAACAATTTCCATACGACGTTTAATCTGAGTTTCTGACAAGAGATCTCCAGCATCTTGACCTTCTGTATAGGGACTAAAGCACAAGCCATTTACCCCAGTATTAAGTTTTTGAGTAAACAAACTTTTCAATTCTGATATCTCTTTTGTACTAAAATCTATCTCGTTATAATGCCCTAATTTTAAACTACTATCTACTAATGGGAATAAATTACCACTTCCATAACCAATAGATACTTCTTTCTTATTTTTTTTCGTTCTTCTTTTAGCTAATTCTGCACTAATCTCTAACGCACGTTCTTCTGTTAAGTCATAATCTCTCATAACATAAATAGCAACTAGTGTCCCTAAAATAGGAAATACAGAAAAGAATATACGTAAGCCTGTTACAGCACCTTCTGGTTGTATTGCCAATTCTGGATCGAACCCAACTGCAAGCATAATAATTCCACTTAAACCACCGGCAATAGCAAAACCAAACTTAACCATCCACCAATAAATAGCACCGAAAATACCTTCACGTCGTTGACCAAAATTAAGTTCATCTAAATCGCATACATCGGCAGTCATAGACATCATTAGGGTAAATAATGCACCTATACCAAATGAGAAAAAGGGTAATGCTAATAGAACGATATAAGGTTTACCAGGAATGAATAAAAACCACAATAAAATATATCCAAAAATTGAAATACTTTGGGACACTATAAAAGCTTTCTTTTTACCCATTATTTTAGACATTTTTGCCACAATCGGAATTACTATAAATGTTGTTACTAAAGCCCCAACGCTTCCAAAAAGTGTAGGCCAAATCCAAGAACCATCATCCCCTGTAACACCATCAAATAAATAATAAACAATGATAAAAAATGCAAAGCCAGATACTGTCATAAACGCATTATAGATAAAGAATGTAGAAACACATAATTTTCTAAATTGCTTAATTCTTAAAGCTTCTAAACCACCCTTAAAAATTTCTTTTAAACTACTACCTATCGTATTAAATCTAAGAGGTAAATAATTTTCGTTTAATGTCGATTTACTTTTAATAAAAATAGCTGGAACCATTGCTAAAATCATAAAAATAAGTCCCACCCAAATAGCCAATTCTCTTACTGCTCCTTCTACAGATTCAAACCAACTCTCGTCATACATAACCACCCAAAACCAAGGTGCTATAACCCAAGCCCATTGACCTATCCATTGTGCTATCGCCATAATGTTTGTACGCTCATGAAAATCATCACTCATCTCATATCCCATAGCCACATAGGGTACACTAAAAATAGTAAGCCCTACATAAAAAACCAATGACCATAAGAAAAAATAAGTGAAGTTATAATCTAAACCACTGTCCTTATATAATTGCCACATTAATACGTAAGCTATACCCATTATAATGGCACCAATAAACACATATTGACGGCGTCTTCCCCACTTCGATTTTGTGTTATCTGATATAAATCCCATAATAGGATCGGTAAACGTATCAAATATTCGAGGTAAGAAAAACAAAATAGAATACATCCAAGTTGGAAATCCTAAGTTTTGAATTAACACGACCATAAAAATACCTAGTGCTGCTGGAAACATTTGATTGGCGAGCATACCAACTCCAAAAGCAATTTTTTGGCTCATTGGCACTTTACTCTTGGTAACGGTTTTTTGGTTTGACATTTTATTTAGTATTAATTAGTTAATAAATTTTATTTACATCATAGGTATTACAATAGTTTGAATAGCTTGGGGGCTAATCTTTACTTGTGTGTTTGTATCGTTTAAAATCAATTTTATACTTTTTTCTTGTAAGCCTTCATTAAAAAGAACAACTGCAATGGAGCCATCTGGATTTTTGGCTGCGGTGACCATTAGTGTATCATCAGAATTTTCTAGATCCAAGACCTCTGCTCCTGGTCTTATATATTTACTGAAATGTGCCATCGTGTAATACAGTGGCGTAAAATAGACTTCATCATGGTCTGGGTCTACAATGACAGGAGCCACACACCAATTTTTAAACCAGTTTGGTCCACCTTGTCTATCGAGTACCATATTCCAATCTACCCAACCGTCTACCCAATTGTTTAGGCAGCCAATAATATCTCTGGCATAACGATTTACTGGCGCATATTTAGGATGCAAATATTTTTCATCTTCTGCAGCCCAATCCCAACCCCAATCGGTGGCTTCTTTTTTCCAATACCAAGCATCGTCCTGCCAAACTGGAACTTGAGAGTCTACACAACCTTCTGTTTCTATTAAATATTTATTTGGTGCTTTATTATGGGCATATTGTAAAGCTTCAGGGAAATAATCGTACGTACTCTCATACCAATGTATCGCTGTGCCATGAAAATATTTAGAAGACGCTTCGTCTCTAAACATCTCATCTACCCATTCTTTAAGACCTGCTCTATTTTGATCGTATCCTAGAATAATTTTATCTCCATAGCCATCTGCTTCTAATTTTGGACCTAAATGGAATTCAACAAAATCGGTCATTTCTTTTGGAGAAAAGTGCATGCTTTCCCAGTTATTACCGTTTCCATGTGGTTCGTTTTCTACCGTGAATCCCCATATATCAATACCTTCTTCTTTATAAGCCTCTATATATTTTGAAAAGAAAAGCGCCCATGTATCGTAATATTTTGGAAGTAACTTACCACCAATCCAATCGTTATTATCTTTCATCCATGGAACGGCTGACCATGGTGACGCAAATATTTTGAAACCATCTTCAGATATAGCCATGGCATCTTTTATCATCGGAATTAAATCGTCTTGATCTTCTGAAATGGTGAAATGCTCTAAATTAATATCGCCTTCAACGGGTGTGTATGAATAGTTTGTTAATGAAAAATCACAAGAATTCATATGTGTTCTAGTCAACGAATAATTGGCACCGTCTTTTGAAAAATAAGCCTTCAAAATCGTATCGCGATTTGCTTTACTCAACTTATTTAATAAATATGCTGAAGATTCTGTAAATGCGCCACCAAAACCTGTAATGGTTTGAAGCTTTTTATCAGGGTTTAAGGTTATAGTTACCACAGAATCGGCAGAACTAAAATCTGTAATTCGTGTTAATTTATTACCACTGGCTGAAGTTTCATAAACTTCTACCATTAATTCTTCCTGTTTTTCATTACAGTTATACATCATAAAAAGCATACTTAAAAAGAGACTGTATTTTACAAATTTCATATTCAAAAATTTAGTTGTTAGTGTCTGTGATATTCTACATTAGGAACTAAAACATCTTTCATTAAAGCGTCTTTATCTCCGTTATAAGTTTTTCTTATGGGCTGACCATCGCGAGTTAAACCTTCAAAAATGCCCTTATCTACCATATCCCATAACGCATATTTGGCTTCACCTTTTAAAGTGATTAATCCAAAATGATTTTCTGATCCTAATTTGTTATGCGAATCTTTCCATTGTTCATCAAAGGCTTCAAAATAGAAACATGATATTCCCATATTATTTGTCCATTCACGTAAATGTTTATAGTACAACCCTTCTTTATACTCGTCGGTTGCTCTAGATCCATTTGCTCCATAATGCCCATTAGATGTGGTTGCCCAACCTGTTTCGCCAATATGAATTGGTTTATTAACTCCTAAGCTTTTCATATAATTTGAAACACCTTCGTATTGCGCTTGTGCAAATTCTAAGGCACGAATCATTGATGCATCTACTTTTTCTATATCTGACAAATGATTATCTTTTTCGGGAACGGCCCAAAACTCTGGGTTATAATGTGAATTGTGATATGCATAGGTATGCATCGAAATATAATCGACTGCTTTAATTAGATTTTCTAAATCTTCGACATGGTATTCTGAATCGCCTCCACCCCAAGATGAAAAATCATCAGAACTTGTTATCCACAAATCCGCAGACAATTTTCCAGATTTTTTTAAATTTTGCAGGTGATTTACCCATTTTAAAATAACGCTAGGTTGAACAAAATAACTGGTTGCCCATTTTACCATAGCCTCGTTACCTACCGCTATAATTTTAACAATGTCTGGGTACTTATTTGCTAAAGCGACAGTTCTATCTATCTCTTCCGCATTTTGGGCACTTTCTATATCGTGATTAGGTTCTTTATCTGTCCAAGCATTTAAGCAATCCATCCATGCACCAAGCATCACATACATTTCGAAACTTTCATCTTCTTGTTTTAGTTGATGAATGGCTTCAAGCAAATTTGATGCATGAGGAAGTGGCAGTTGTACATTATAGGTACGTACTATTTTTATACCCATAGCAGACAAAATTCTCATGTCTTCTTTAAGCTGTGGAATAGTAGGTTGGCTATCTCTATATTTTTCTCTGTAACCTCCATAGGAAATAGCTAAATAATCTTTATTTCCTAAAATATCTGCCGCTGTTATGTCTTTTTTCATTCCCACTGTCTTTTTCTCTATTTTAGATTTATTTCCGCATCCATAAAATACAACACACGTTATGCATAACAGAAATACTATTTTTAGACTCGTTTTCATTTTATTTTTTAATAGAAACAATTATTTGATTTACTTCAGCTTGTCTTTCAAAAATTGATTTTGAAATTGAAGCATCTAAATTCAAACTATCAAAAACAACTTTTTTGCTGTTATTAAAAACAACTTCTAAACCGTTTTTATCTGAAATTTGATATACTATAGGAACTTGACAATACATAAAACACAAACTATTTGCATTTAACATAATGGTGTCTTCGTCCTTATTAACACTTGTATACTTAAACGTTTTTGGTGCTTTTAAAAATTCCGTTTTTCTTAATAACTTTGGGTTAAACGTTATATGACCATCTTGTACAAAAACACCCAACTCTCCTATTCTACTTAAAATATCTTCTTTTACTTGACCTGTCATTCCTGGCTGTTGGGCTCCTTTTCCTTCTGGTGTATGTGAGTACGGGTCGGTTGGAAACGCGCCATATAGTTCTGGTGATTTATGCACCCCAATGCCGGCATTTATTTCGTAATAATGATCAAAAAGCTTTCCGATAAGCACGTCGCTTTCATTAGTATTCATTGCTAACAAACAATTTTCTTGAACTGCTAATAATAATTTAGAAACCATATGCCAATAAATAGAACCTAGGCCTTCGTAACCAAAGAAGGTTCCAGATCGGCCTGTAAATGCTTTGTGATCGAAAATATCTTCAAAAATATCCAACACCAATTGTGTGTCTTTTTCAATAAAAGACGCATACTTACTATCTTTTAAATTAGTTAAGACATCATTTAAGCTACTGGCATTATTAAAACCACTATTAAAATGATAATTCCCTAGAATATCTTTAACAATAACTTGTGTATTACCGTCTTTAACCAAATGTTTTAAGAGTTCTGATTGTTCTACTTTCTCGGCAGGTACATTATTCTTTTCATCAAATCTTGGTAAGTCTTTATTAGGATAAAGAATGTAGCTATACTGGTCTTCTCTAAAAAGTGCACTGCTTTTTAATCCATCTAATAACTCTAAAGATTCTTGTGGTTTTAAATACCCAGAACTTAATACAGCCACTTGCCCTTCCAGCATTTCTGGCAGGTATGAAATTGATACTTCTGTATCATTTTTAACAGTCATTAGGTTATAAGCATGGTATAAATTATCGTTACGCTTATTTGCAACAATACTATGATCTAAATAATCTTTAGTCATACTAATAAACACCTCTAAATCATTCATAGAAATAACCGACTTCGAACTAGAGAATCCGTTTGAATAAATAGTATTTCTATAATCACTTCCGGCATTACCTAAACCATCTAAAACTGTTTTTCTATCGGTATCAGAAACTTTACCGGTAAGAATATGTTTGTTTTCCTGAAATGTTTTAACAACTGAATTAAAGAAAATTTCTAATTCTTCCGAAATTTCAACTTCTTTGGTAGCCCCATTAGAAACGATATCTTCAAAGAAACTTAAGAATCTGCGCAAATAACAAAGCGTTACCATAGACACCCCGTTACCAACCAAGGCATTGTTTGCATCGTTCCATTCTGGACGTTGAGTATTTAACCAAATACCGCCTTCTGGAATAAAGTTAGATACTTTGGCAAGTACTGTTGCTAATAATTTCTCAATTAAATTAACTTTATAAATAAAGAAATTTTCATCTCGTAATAGAGACCCATCTGCTCCTAATTGATTCTTTTTTTCATTTATTTTGGCATCCAATTCGTGGTCAAAATCAATGGTGTCTTTTGGATTTTTAAGTGTATCGGCATAACTCTTAATTTTATAAGGCACATTCGCGTAAACAAAAAGATCTTGAGTAAAGAGTTTTTCTAAACGGTTTGGATAATGGTTTTCTATAAACTCTAAGAATTTTAATAGATAAATTATTTGATGATCGCCCCAATAACCGATATAAGACCATGGGTCGTTTTCTTCTATAATTTCCCAGTCAAAACCACCTTTTGTAACGCGGTACGGATTATAACCTTCAAATGTCGTCGCATTTAAAAACTTATGAATCATACTTTCTATAAACTCAGGATATGAATGTGCCAACGCTTCCCAATTCTGGAAAATATCACGCCAATTCCCTTCGTAATCTAAAATTTTAGAACCATCAACCTCACTTGTTGTATTAATAGAAAACTTATTCCAAGGTCTACTTGGATCGCCGTGTCTTCTACTAAATTTTAATGGTAAATACTCAAAACAAAGACGTTTAAAATTTTTATCTTCATCTTGCTCTGCAAGACCTTTTATATAACTCAAAGAGAAACTATTTGGTAAACCCGCTAATACGTCTTCTTTATTTTTAGAAACTTTTTTATTTGCATAATTGATGTATTTTATGAAATCCTCTTTTTCAATAGTATAACCATCATCAAAAATACCACCTCTCATAATATTAAAAAGCGTATTTGCAAAATGTCTTGTATTTGTTAATGGATCTGCTGTTAATTGCAATCCGTCTGAAGCTCCAGTTAAATCGATAAGTTTCTGCGTACCAGAATCAATATCTTTTTGAATGATTTGCTCAAGATTATGATCTATTTTTATTTGCTCAGAAATTTTAAGAATATCAGAAATAGACTGATTTACATTGGTAACAAACATCCAATGACTTTCTGAATTTGCTTCCAAAGTTATTTCTGAAACAACAAAGTATGCACCTTTTTCACCTTTTACATCGGTTTCTTGAGTAACAGGTTTTTTCTTTCTGAAATTATCAAGTTGCATTGACGACAATAAATACGTTGGATTTTCGGTTCCTAAAGACCAAACAATATTAGCCTTTAAAGCTTCGCTAGGTTCTGCTTTATCTACAATAACTGCACTTAAAGCAAAAACCCCCAAACCAACTTCTTCTTGTAATTCACTCTTTTTATAAGCATCTACTAAATTACTTCGTGAATTTTGTAAATCAGTAGTAACACCAGAAGGCAAAATATTTTGTAATCCGTCTAAAACAGTAACACTAATATTTTTAAAAGAGTTGTTTATAATGGTTGACTTTTTTACAAATCCGAATTGATCACTAGTACTCCATTGGTATCTGTAAGTAAGTCCTAAATCTTTATTAACCTCTTCGAAAACAACTTTATTACCATAACTGTTCTTATACAAATTTCTAGTAATATGATAAAGCCCTGCTTGCCTAATGGAAAAAGGTTCCCATATATAAATTTTACTTTTAATATGAATTTGAAATATGGCTTTACTTCCTGTTATATCGGCAGATTCTGTTATTTTATCATCGGTATAATAAGGGAATAATGAAGATTCACTATTTTTTCTTCCAGCTGATAATCCTCCATTACTCGATATAAACATCCAGTGATTTGAATCACTTACAATACTCATAAAAAATGGACGCATGGCATCGCTATTGGAAATTTTATAATAGTCTTCGTTATCAAAAGTCACCAATTCTCCCTTTATATCTTCAGATTCGAGAGCAGGTTTTTCTTGTATATAAATTTCATTATTACTCATTAATGCAGGTTTTATAGTTTTTAATTTACTCTAAACGGAATATTTGCTGTAGCTGCATGACCATAACCATCATCAGCATAAACGAACAAACGATACATTCCTTTTTTTGGAGCTTCAAATTTTAATTCTCCTTTTTGATTACTTATTATTTTAACATCTATAATTTCAGGACGACTTTCTTTATCGCCACCTTCTTTTAAATCTGTACTTTCCACTAATAGCTCCCAAGAATAATTAATCCTATCATTTTCAGAATCTATTATGTCTATAGCAACTACTACTTCCTTATTAGGTTCAAGAATGACACTTTGATAAGCTGTTTTATTATTTAAGGTGAAAGATTTTATTTGAGGTGTTCTGTTTTCTGGCCATTTTTCACTCCATACATAATGCATAACATCTACAGATTCTGTTTCTTTTCCGTCTTCTAAAAACATGCCATACCATGTTGGTGTGCGTTCTTGTTTTTGTCCCCATAAAAACACATAAGAACCAAGGCATTGTGTCGTATCTGACGCTATAGCATTGCTATATCTTTTTAAATAGTTAGCCGCTTTTACTGTACTGTTTTCTTCAATAGGAGCATCCCACGATGTTTTAGGTACTTCCCAATGTCCTGTGGCACCCCATTCGGTCACCATATATGGATGTTTTGTTAATCCAAACAATTCTAACATCTTCGGTAATTCTTCTATATTTCCATACAACTGATATGATAATATGTCAATATCTGTACAACGTTCTTTAAGGTCTTTAACGACTTCTTCCGATAATCCTGCCAATGTTGTTGTTGTTGGATGATTGGGGTCTATTTCATGAATCATTTTAGAAATATCGTTCACTGCATCCCAAACCTTAGAGTTGGTGTATCTTAAATTTAGTTCGTTCCCTATAGCCCAGATTAATAAGGCTGGATGATCTTTATATTTTAAAACTTCTTTTCTAATTCTTTCTTTCTGTTCTTTTACAGCAGCTTCATCATTATAATCAAAACCATGACGTTCTCTAGCCACATCAAGCCCTAGGGTTACCATTAAACTATATTTACTGGCTTCATCTAAAATTTCTTTTCCACTTTGCGTCCCGTTATCTGTTCGCCAAGTTCTAAACGAATTTCCATTGTGTTTTGCTAAAGCAGGAATATTACCAAATTCTAAACCAGCGCCTTTTATATAAAACGTTTTGTTATTTACCAATAACTCGTACTTTCCACCCGTATTATTTACAGTTACTTTAGCCACTTTACTTTCTAATGTATTTAATTCTAATTGTGTTTTATTTTGCTCAGATTTATCTTTTTTACACCCGCTAACCGCTATGAAATAAAAACAAAGTATAAAAACATTTCTCATCTGTATATCTATTAATTTGTAACTAATTCTCTTTCTATTTGTTCTAATGATTTTCCTTTGGTTTCTGGTAATACTTTTATCATTATAAAAAATCCAATTAACGCTATGGATCCAAAAATGAAAAAGGTTAATGCATTACCTAAATTTGATAATTCCCAAGGAAAAATTAATTGTACAACCCAGCTTATAAAGGAATTTACAAAGGCTATAACACCAATGGCAAACCCACGATATTTATTGGGGAATAACTCGGATAATAAGACCCACATTACTGGTCCTAACGAAAATGCAAAACAGGCAATAAAACCCAAAACACCTATTAAGACTAATACGGCATTTATACGTGTTGCTATTTCTAAAATAGCACCATCGTTTTTGTTATATATTTGATTTCCTAAAACCGATTTCATGTCGTTTTTAAAATCGACATCATTGTTATAAACCTTATTGGTGTAAATTGATAGCTTATTAGCTCCTTCAAATTTTAATTGTTCAATAGATTCTGTTGTTAATTGATAAGTCGCTTGTTTAAAGCCATAAGCACATAATAAAAGACTTATTGCGATACCAGCTGTACCAATTAAAAGTAACGGGCGCCTACCCATACGATCTATAAGATACATGGCTACGAATGTAAAAAGCACCGTGATAGAACTTAATAAAACACCTGAAGCAAAGGCGGCGTCTGTACCAATTCCTGTTTGTTTAAAAATAGATGTTGCATAAAAATAAACGGCGTTTATTCCTGTTATTTGTTGTAAAACGCCAACAACTAAACCAACGATAAGCACAAACCTTAGTGCTGGTTTAAAGAGGTCTTTTAAACTTACTTTTTCTTCGGGTTTTATAACTGTACCTTCTAAGCTACTTAAAATCGTAGTTACTTCTTCGGTTGCTTTTACCTCGCCATAAACACTAACCAAAACTTTTTTTGCTTCTTCATTTCTGCTTTTAGTAAACAGCCAACGTGGACTTTTAGGTATAAAAAACAAGAATATAAAATACAGTATTGCTGGAATTAATTCTATTCCAAGCATCCAACGCCAAACATTTTCATCGGTAAAAAAAGAATCGCCCGATGTATTGTACTTGTTGAAATAATAATTACTTAAAAACGCTGCAAAAAAACCAAGTACAATGTTTAATTGTTGAATTGAAACTAATTTACCTCTGTTCTCTGCGGTAGAAATTTCTGCTATATAAGTTGGTGCTAAAACCAATGCGGCTCCAAACGCTAATCCGCCAATCATTCGTGCTATATAAAGCATTTCGTAAGAGGTCGCATATGCTGAGAACAATGCTGAAAACGCATATAAAAAAGCGACAACAACAAGTATTTTTTTACGTCCAACAATATCACTTAATCGGCCAGAAAAAATCATGGCTATCATCGCTGCAAATGATGGTGAACTTACCACCCAACCGGACTGAATATCACTTAAGTTAAACTCGGGTCCCGCATAAGACATAACGCCAGAAATAATACCTGCGTCAAATCCAAAAAGGAAGCCTCCAAGGGATACTACAAATGCGATAAGTATTAGTTTTTTAGACATTTTTATTATTCTAGGTTTATACTCTTTTGAATAGGTTATGTTACCATATTCTGCTTCACTTTTTTTAACTTAATGTTTAAGTTATTTATTAATTTGACAACTGTATTATTATCTATATTAACACCCCTTTTTGCAATAAAATGAGTAACGTCTAAATAATTCGTTTTCATTTTATAGCTTCATTCGCTTTTTATATTTTAGTTACGAATCCTACATAATCAATTGTGAATTTTAGAGATTCAACCTCTATAAAAATTCTAATTAATAGTTAAATAACTGAGAGAGCAATTACTCAAATCGAATAATAATCTCTCTATAATAATACCATCCTTTGATTTATATATAGTTTGATCTTTATTGATTTAGGCGCATAAAAAGTTTATTATAATTAGTAAAGAAAGGCTAGCTAGTCATCATTCTTATTTGAGCCAACCTTACTTTACTACTATAAATAGTCACTCTTATTTTTTACTCAAGTCTTATGTCATCGAAATAATATATACCTTCTGAATTTGTAGTTTCACCATCTGTACCATCTGGATTATCTGGTTTAATAACCAATTGATTAATACCTGTATTGTTTCCTGGAATACCTGTGAATGTAATTTCAACTTCAGTCCAAGTATTTGCGTTTGTAATGGTTGCATATTGAGGGCCTGGGTTTCCAGATCCTGAATCTTGAGGGTTACTATTTATTTCAAACTTCATGACCACATTAGCTTTAGTAGAGTATATTTTAACCTTGATTGTTTTAGTCGGATCAAAATTACTCGGGAACGCATTTTGGAAACCTCCCCATCTATTTGTTCCTGAAGCTTTAGTCACCTTAAGCACAAAATCTGAAGTATTTATACCTGCAGATGCTGGATTTGCTACCAATTCAGTTGTCATACTACCACTATCTTTAAATGTATCTATAAAAGATTCACATCCTTCAAAATTAACGGGGAATGCCGTTGCAGCAACTACTGTTCCTGTACATCCGCCAGTTCCGCCGCCAGTACCACCACCTCCTCCTCCAGTGCCAATGTTTAATTTTAAATCATCAAAATAATATGTGTTATTACTTGCTGTTGCTAAATCAAAGAAAATTACAAGTCTGTCATAAATACCACTATCTGCTGCATTAAAAGGAATTGTAAGTTCTTCCCATTCGTTTGTTTTAGTGGTAGTTGTTGTAGATTCTCTATCTCCAGAAGTTGTAGCTCCACTTGAACCCTTATCTTCTAATTTTAAAGTTACTTTATAACCAGATTGTGGAGAAAATACTTTTATCGTGAAATTAGAGCCATCTGTAAAGGTAAATTTATCGTCAAAATCGATTTGTAAATTATCCCAAGCTTGTACATTTGATTTTGTTACTTTACCTACTTTACAAGAGGTATTAGCGCCTGCAAAATCTGGGTTATCTACATACTCATAAGTAACATTATCTTGGAAAAATTTGTTAGACTCACTTCCCTGAGCAGCCGTAGTACCAGGGTCACTCATAAAAGTTAAATCAAAGTCTGATGGGTTTATAGATTGCATTGTTTCTGCAACACAACCACCGCCTCCACCACCAGAGCCTAGGTTTACTTTAAGATCATCAAAGTAATATGTGTTATTATTTGCAGTTGATAAATCAAAGAATACTACAAGCCTATCATATATACCGCTATCTGCTGCATCAAAAGGAATTGTAAGTACTTCCCATTCATTTGTTTTAGTTGTACTTGTTGTAGATTCTCTATCACCAGAAGTTGTAGCTCCACTTGAACTTTTATCTTCTAGCTTCAATGTTACTTTATAACCAGATACAGGAGAAAATACTTTTAAAGAAATATTCGAACCATCAGTAAACGTAAATTTATCATCAAAATCGATTTGTAAATTATCCCAAGCTTGTACATTTGATTTAGTTACTTTACCTACTTTACAAGATTTATTTGCATCAGTAGATGGGTCTGGATTATTAGCATATTCATAAGTAACATTATCTTGGAAAAACTTACCAGATTCGCTACCTTGAGCTGCTGTAGTACCAGGGTCTGTTAAAAATGTTATATTAAGATCTGTTGGACTTAATGATTCTTCTGTTTCATCCTCACATGCTACAGCTGAAACATTAACCGTTCTTTCAACTTGTTCTGCTGCGTTACCTTGGCTATCAGATACATTATAAGTAATTGTATAAATACCCTCTGTATTGGTGTCAACAGTGTCTCCACCAACAACAATACTAGCAGTAAGATCACCATCAACTTCATCAAGAGCTGTTGCTCCCGGGTCTGTAAAAGCATCTCCTATAGTTACATTTATAGTTGAGTCTCCTAATAAGGTAATTAACGGAGCATCTTGATCTAAAAATGTTATTGTGTCTTCAAATGTATCTGAAGTTCCAGCAACATTTTTTGATTTTAGTACAATAGTGTACGAACCAACTCCATATGTTTTTACTGGGCTTATTAATGTTGATGTAGTGCCATCTCCTAAACTCCACTCGTGTTTCTGAGCATTCTCTGAGGTATTTATAAAAGTTACTGTTCTTGTATCACTATCTATAGTATAAGTAAAGCCAGCAACAACTTTTGGTAAAACTACATCATCGTCTTCACAACCTATAAAAGCTATCGCTAATATAAGTACTGAAATTTGTTTAAATCTTCTTAATAATTGTTTCATTGTCTTTTTTTTAATTAGTTGTAACTATTTTTATATACTCGTACATAATCTACAAGCATGTTTTGTGGAAATACTGTTTCTGCGTTTGGAGAACCTGGTAAAGCACCACCTACCGCTACATTTAGTATAATGTAAAAAGGTCCGCGATTAAATACCCATTCTCCTGGTACGTCTTCTGGGGTTATTTGATTGTATAATACATCGTCTACATAGTAATTTATGTAATCTGGACCCCATTCTATTCCAAAAATGTGAAAGCCAGTATCAAACCTATCATCCTTTAATTCAAAAGATTTAGTTATACCTTCAGCACCAGAATACCCAGGTCCATGAACAGTACCAAAAACTTTTGTTGGATGACTTCCTATATATTCCATAATATCTATTTCGCCTATATCTGGCCAAACTTCAGACCCGTTTGCATCGTCTCCTAACAGCCAAAATGCTGGCCAAATTCCTTGTCCCCAAGGTAACTTTATACGTGCCTCAAAACGTCCGTAAGTTTGTTCAAACTTACCTTTAGTTAAAAGTTTTGCAGAAGTATAATTAGAACCATTAAATTGTTCTTCTTTAGCAGTAATAATTAATACGCCATTTTGTACGGTAACATTCTCAGCACGGTCTGTATAGTATTGTAATTCACCGTTACCCCAGCCAGGTCCAGCGGCAGTTCCTTCACCGTTTCCTATGTCAAAATTCCAGATTGCATTATTAGGTGCTCCTTCTGTATCAAACTCATCTGACATGACTAGTTCGGTGAACGTTGCTACAGTTTGTGTTTCATCTGTTTCACAGCCAGAAATCATAAAGACTGCTGCAAACGTAAAAGACACTAATAACATCGTCTTTATTCTCATAATCTGTTTGTTTTTTTTAATCATCTTTTAAATTTTTAAAATGTTATAAGTGACTTGTTATTCTTTATAGTAATAGACGTTATCTACATATATGTTTGAAATGGTAGCATCTGAAATGAAGAATATTAGACCTAATTGATTTCTAACTGTTAATCCTGAAAAATCATCTAACGGAATATCAAAACTTACCCATTCTTCCTCTAATAATTGAGAACTATCAATGGTATAGGTGCCTTTCGTTTCAGTACCTCCTACATTATTGATTAATTCTAACCTGATAAAGTCTCCAGACTGTATGGCTTCGCGAACATTGATATCTACATAAAAATGAGTCATATCATTAGCGTTTACTGGTGCTACGTCTACAAACGTACCAATGCCAACAAAATTTAAGTCTGTATAATTTATTACGTTATCTCCATTAATAAAAATATCGTTTTGCCCTTGTGTGGTCTGAAACGGTGCGAAATACCCATTGTAGTAATCTACAGAAACATCTGTATAAGCATTAGAAAAAACTGAAATCACATCGCCTGAATCTCTTGCTGGTGGTGTTGGTGCTGCTTCAAACGCACCTAATACTTCTATGGTTAATGATCCTGGTGCTTCAACCCCAGCTAAAGTTGCTGTTATTACCGCCATACCACTTCCTATGACTGAAAGTTTTCCAAAGTCACCAATTGACACTACACTTGGTTCTGAAGATGTCCAATCAAAATAGCTTGGTGCAGGAACAACTGATACGTTTTCTCCTGAAGCTAAATTAAAGGTTACAGAACGTATATTTACTTCTCCATCTGTACCAACAAAAGATTGTGCTTCTATATCTTCTCCATCATATAAAGCAGGTCTTGGCTGACCAATAGTTCCTAATTTTTCAAACTTAAGTTCATCAATCCAAAAGGTATAACCAAGTCCACCTGTATCTTGTGTTCCTGCTGAATACCAAAACATACCTCTTTCTTCAAATAATTTAGCAGCGTCAGGAATAGGAATAACATATTTAACCCAATTAGTACTAAAACTTACATTTTCAATGTGGGCTTGATATTTATTATCTAAAAAGTCTTGACCAAATCCTAGCTGACCAATTACAACGCCTTGAGAAGCTTTAGCCCAAAACGTTAGGGCATCATAACCTGTTAGATCACGTCCAGCGCCATCTGTTCTAAATATAGCACCAGCATAACTACCTTCTGGGTCGTTAGCATTAGGCACATCAAAACGCATTGAGGATTGACTTTCGTAACCTTGGCTATCATCTACTGTCCAAGCTGTTGCTTTTGAGCCTAAAAAAGGAAAATAAAAGTTGGTTCCAAGACCAATAGGTGAGTCTGTAAAAATTTCTCCTGCTGCAGAATTTGTTGCGAACTCTACCTCGTCCGATAATTCTCTTTCACAACTAACATTGATTATAAAAACCAATCCTAGAAGGAATGTAATTTTTGTATAAATAAATCTTCTGTTTTTCATTTTTATTATTTTTTATTTACCAATGTTAATGTGTATATAAGTTCTAATTTCCCACTCTTGTCCGTTATCAAACCCAATTGTACTTATAGTTGGAACTGGTGGGAATGTATTTGGTGCAACTACATTTGGTGAGTAACGCGGTGAATATTCATTAAGCGAACGCCATGTACCACGTATTCCAATTTTAGTATCGGGTAAAACAAACCAGTCAGGCTTTCCAACTGATGTTGATAAATCTAACATGAGTTGTACAGGATAGGTTAAGTTAAAATCACGATGGTAATCAAAAGGTCCCCAATCGTTAATTTTAAAAGTATGTGTTAGTTTAAGTTTATTATAGATTAATCTAATATCACCACCAACACGTTGTATCAACCTTTCGTTACTACCATTAGATTGTGCATTTCCTGCATAAAAATTTGCTATAAGACCAAGATCTGGACTTACTTTTGAAACCATACGGGTATGTGCTTCCCATAAATCTTTTGCTGGGGCAGCATTAGGAAAAGCAAAAGATGAACGATCTGCTAAAAATCCTATAGCAGCATCTTGAGCCGTTGGGTGATGTTTAAATACAAAGCCAAAATTCATAGCGAACTTGGCATCTTCAGCTCTATCGTTATCCCATTCGTAAAACCATGATCCTGGTGTTGGATCGAATGTAAATAAAATTTCACCTGCAGTCGTTTCTCTATTTGCTCTTACAGCAAATGGGTCGTCTTGAATATTTCTAAGTCTTCCTGGCGAACTCACATCGTTTGGCATCGCATCAACAAGTGGTTTTTGCCATAAGAAGTTAGGTGCAATTTGAAAATCCCCTATGGTATAAGTAAAACCTGTAAGAAAGTTGTTTTGGTTTCCGCTTCCTGTATCTTTAAGTCTCCATCCTGTAAATGTTTGAGTCTGATCGGCTCCGCCATTAGCAACTAAGCCCATAGTAGCTCCTTGTGCGTACCAATTAAATAATCCTTTTTGATAAGTTATTTTAGCTTTTGCACCCCAATTATCTTCTTCATTAATTTTATCATTATAAATGATATAACTTCCTGGTTCTCCTTCTGCTATTTGAAATTCTCTGCCGTTTAAAGGATGTCCACCCCAAATACCACCTGCTTCAATCTCAAATGCTCCAAATTCTCTTTTAGCATGAAGTGTTACTCTACGTGTTTTTGGAAGTGGTACTGCAATAGAAGTTACGGCTTCTCCAACATCGTCTATATCTTCATGATACACACCTGTAATATCATAATGTCCTAGTTTTTTACTATATTTTAATAATACTGCAGGATTAGCGCCCCACCAAAGTTGTGGTCCAAAAGCAGCTTTTAAGCCTTTTAACCCTTTTTTACCATCGATTTCAAAACCAAGGATTTCTCCGTTATATATATCTAAGTTTGGTCCATAATTGGCCTGAGGATACAAACCAAAGAAATCACCTTCGTAACCCCAATGGTAATGTCCTGTTCTATAAAAACCTCTTAAATCGAACTCTTTAGCATTCCATTCAAATTCAGCGTTATATACTTTTACCCGATTTGGATCTGTAATATTTACATTCCCATCATCTGAGTTTACAGAAAACGGTTGCCCTGTGTTTTCATAGAAAATTTCATCTATAGGATTTTCAGCAACATTACCAAGAATGTTGAAATTTACGCTAGCACTCATATTTGCAGTAGGGTTTCCTTCAACTCCAATAAAATAAGACTGCATATGGTCGAAACCTAATTGGTTAGGAAAAAGAACTTCATTTGGATTAGCATCTTCTGGAGTTGTAATCAAACTACCACCTGTATTGAAAGTTGTAAATTCTGCTCTTAAATTGCTTAGTCTAATTTTATCTGAGCCGTCTCCTTTCAAGGCTGCTTTATCGCCTCTTGCTTTTAAAACAGCATCCATTATTTGAATATCATCAAAATGATTGTTAACAAATTCTGGAGTAACACCTTCTTGATAAGGATTTAATTGGTGTGCTTCTTTTAAAGCATAATATGCTGCACGCGGATATAAATCGTAAAGTCCTCTAGCATTTGTTGCGCCTTTTGCACAAATACCAAACCACTCCTCATTCATATTATTTTCACCTGGAGCTAAATCAATAGCATAACCTCCATTAGCCCAAGAGGCGTTATTATCGTGCTTATCTGCATTCTCTCTTTTGTCGAAACCGTATTTCCACCAGCCATCACTAAACTGAAATGTAAATCCACCTATCGAGTTCTCTTCTTTTCCTAAACCTGCTGCATTTTCATAAATCTCTTTCCAGTTACTTACCATATAATAAGCTTGCGCTTTCTGGTCTTCCTTATTTTCTATAGCATTAAATGCATCTGCACCAAACTCGGTAAACATAACTGGTTTGTTAAGTTTTTCCTTAATCACTTTAAACATATCGGTAAAAGAAGCACCTCGATATGAGTTAACGCCGTATATATCTACATCTTTACATTCTTCTGCTATTATATCTATAAACAATACATCTCCATTACAAATTGCTACTGGATGCGATGGATCCATAGCCTTAATTCTTTTAGCAACGTCGTTCATCAATTTATACATCGGTCGTCCACGTGACTCTCCAATAAATTTCTTTTCTTCTTCACTATCTGGAAAATCTTCCGTTTCTGCACCTGCCCAAAACAGACCATAGTTATTCTCGTTACCTAATAAATACAGTAACAAACCTGGTGTATCTTTATAACCTTTTACCAAGGCTTCCATTTCTGCGATCAAAAATTCTTGAGTACGTGGTTCAGAATATTTAGTAACTGGAGTCCAAACACCACCTAAGGTTAATCCGTATCGACCAAACGAATGGTTTAACATGGTATAAATACCGTAGTTTTCGTATATGTATTTAATCCATCTTGCTGGAACACCAGTATATTGACGAATTACATTAACATTCATGTTCTTTAAAAGAGACATTTCAGTATCTAGTCCAGCTCTTATAATATCATCAGGCTTATTCCAGAAACCAGCATTCACTGTATTGGTTCCAATAGGGATAAAATCCCAATTCATACCATTAATCATGAAGTCTTCTCCATTCACGACTAATTTCATGCCCTCTTCATTACTTACAACAGATACTTCAGCGGCCTGTGACCATGCAGTAATTGTAAATAAAAAAAGTACTAATCTTAGAAAATTGTTTTTCATAGTTCTATAGTTTTTAATTCGATACTATATTTAATAATTGTTGGTTCTTAACTATTTATATTATAAAAGAACTCTATATCAATAATTCAGTTTTAATTGTAAAAACATGAATATGCTATTGCTGTTCTGTTGATTCAATAGGTGTTATGTAAATCTACTTTTAAACATTGTGTTATTCTAATTATCTACCTCAACAAAAAACATACATGTTAAAAAAAAACACCAATACTTGATAAAATCTCATAAATAACAAGTGTTTATTGATATATTCTTTAACATGAAACTAATTAACTAAAGGCTCAATATTGAACCTTTGTTGTGGTGTTGTATAGGTAAAAAAGAGAGATGTTGTAGGTTGAACTCTAACGTTACATGGCGTTAGAGATTATATTCATTGCAAAACTGGCAACATATAGGAGCTTCAACATATTTTTCGTTTGGTTCTTAATAAAATTATAAATAGTTTATACTTTCTAAATAAACTTAAAATTAGCGATTCACAAATACGCAAATGGTATAAAGTGATTATTAACTTGATAAACTGTATTTTTTCTTATATGTATGTTTTTTGTTGAGGTAAATAATATGGGCTCATCTCTTTTTACATATATATTTACAATAATCAAAATGACTAATTAAATTAATTATAATGGATTTAAATAAAATAAAAGAAGAATTCTGGAAAAAGGGATACATTATTTTTGATCATTTTTTTACAGATGAATTAATGGATCGTTATCAACAAATGATCTTCGATCACTTTAGCAAGCATACAGACTGGGGACATACAAGTAATTATATTTCGAAATCAGAAAACGACTTAAGTTTACTTTTAAGTAAAATTAAGTATTAATTAGAAAGAACAAAAGAGAAGAATAAGATTAAGTTAAACGATGAGACCAAGATCTCGAGAACTTTGATAATCCCTTCTCTTTTACTACTACAACTTCGTTC
>JBDWSF010000020.1:0-2020 GCA_039985655.1 Algibacter sp.
TTAAAGCAAGCTAAAGTGTATAATATATTAAGTGAAGAGGTATTAAGCAGTACTAACAACCAGGTAGATGCGAGCAGTTTACCCACTGGTATGTATATTTTAAAAATAGAAAGTACCGATGGAAAAATTCAAACAAAAAAAGTAATAAAAAAATAGTGTAATTTAACTGTTGTGTCTGTTGAGTAAAATTAGTACTTCGACAAGCTCAGTAGAACTATCGAGAATCAAATTTTTGTATTTCAATGTTCTCTATACAATTCCGACGAAAAAAGTCGAAATCACTCGAACTGACTGTTGTTTTATTCAAATAAATTAAAATACATAACAGATTATACTTTATTTCCTAGTACAATAAGAATCCAAATAGGTAGCAGTATCTATTTGGGTTTTTTTGTTGAAAAAAAAGTTATAGAAGAATTAATGAGAGAAAAACATTTCGTTTTTCAATATCCCAAAAATATCATCTTACATCCCACTTATATAAATATTCAGCACTTATTGTTGGGTTATTTTTTTGTTTATAGTTTTATTTTAATAATATTTAAAAGACTTAAAACTTGCAAATAACTAATACATCAAAGAAAATAAATCACTATGGATTTTAAATCCATGGTTTTGAGTAAGGAATGAAATTCCTTTTAACCTTAGCATAGTCTATGACCAATTGTTCATTCCTGCGGCATGTACTGAATTTGTTTCAATCCACCTATAAAAAATGGATTCCGCATCAAGTGCGAGATGACAAAGTTGTTGAAAAAGGTTTCTAGAAACTAAAGTAGCTGCAATGAAATTGCAGGATTTGGATTTACGGTTAATACATCGTTAAACTCAACATTAGCATCTATGGTTATAGTAACTGGTACGGTTCTGTCGCATTAAATAAAAAGTTCTGTGTTTTTTTAAAGAGGATTTGATTTCAAGAAGCTAGAGCGCAGAACGTTTTAAACGTTGAAGATTTAGGTTTCAAGATTTGATCCTTTCTAATGATATTTATTATTTCTATTACAGCTAGTGTTCTTTGTGCTGCCTCAAACTCTTTAAACCCTGTTGAAATAGCTATTCTTCTTTTAATACTCCGATGGTCTTGCTCTATACTATTTTTCAAGTATTTGACTGGTCTAATCTTTATCTTTTTTCTAGTGAAGTTTCTTTGTATTCCAAATCTTTATGCCAGCAGTATTGGCAACGCTTTTATCTATGTTTATGATTTTAGGTTTACCATTGTTTCTAATAGCTTTATTCAAGAACTTCTGAGCAGAACCTTTCATTCTTCTTTTGGTTAGTAGGAAGTCTATAGTATTTCCTTGTTTGTCAACAGCTCTATATAAGAACCTGTCTTTACCAGAGACTTTAATATAAGTTTCATCTAACCTCCAACTATGAGTTACTTGCTTTTTACGTTTATTCATATTGTACTCAATCTCTTTAGAAAACTTAAAGACCCATCGTTGTATGGTAGAATGATCCACTTTAACCCCTCTTATAGCCAAAAGCTCTTTAATATCACGATAACTTAGGGTGAATCTTAGTTTGAAAAAGACAGCTTGTTTGATTATAAAGGGAGGGTAGCGGTGGTGTTTGTATATGGAGTATATTTTTTATTTCAAATGTAAGTATATAAAAAAAGAAGGAATTAATGCGACAGAACCAGCATTAGTGGTCGTGAATAAACTGCTATGTAATTTGTTCAAATTTAATTAATGATTTTAAGGGACATAGTGTAGTATAAAAGTATTTTGTAAGATATACGAAAAAAATATGCAAGAAAAAGTTATTCTATATCTTTCATATTTTATATATTTATCGCTCAATTGTAGTTATGAGTATAGATGATCAAATTGAAAATAGGATAGGTAAGGCAAAAGAAGGAGCCATTTTCTTTGCTGATGACTTTAGTGATTTAGGCAGCCAAAGCGCCATACACACAACTCTGCATAGGTTGGAAAAGAGAAAAGTGCTATCTAGAATATCCCATGGGATATATGCCAAACCAAAAGTAAGTGAATTATTAAACCAGGAA
>JBDWSF010000021.1:0-6177 GCA_039985655.1 Algibacter sp.
CGGCCCCGAGAGATTACTTTTAAAAGATTCTGAGGTATAAACCCATTGCTCAAAATCAGGTATTGAAATATCACCTTTAATAACCTTGAAGAAGGTTTGTTCTATTTCAAAAGGTAACTTTTCCATGAATGCTCTCTAACGGTCTTGTGTATGGTGTGTGCCAGCGACCAGGAACTCAACAGTAACACAAAAAATTATTAGAATGAAAGATAGTGATTTTTTGTATTTGCATGCTGGCATGCACTATACACGTTGTTGGCCTTATGTTACGGTTTTTGTATTCCATTAGCTTTGGTATTTATCAATATACTCCGTGCAATCTGAATAAGTTATGTCTTCCAAATAAATAAATACTTTTTGAGTTTTTCCTTTTCGAGCTTTAATAGTGATTTCATTAAAAGGCACTATGCGAATTGAGAACTTTTCACTTTCAACAAGGTGTAGCGTAAAATATGCTTTTTCACCTAGCGTAATTCGCGGTTTAATACCTGGGTAGGTAACTTGAACCGATTCATAAATAGGGCCTGTCTCACTTCTATGAACCCACTTTTCGCCAAGTGATAGCCAAACCTTTCTGCCTTCAGCTGGTGTTCCATCTTTTTCTATAACATAAAATTCTGCACGAAAAGCTTCTAAATCAGGATGATCCAATAATTTCCCCTTTACAAGTTTAGCATCCATGTTGCAAGGGTTAGTGTTCTTGGATGGTCCGCAAGAAACTAACAACAAAAGAAGGAACATACTATTGAAATTCAACATGATTATTGGATTAGAAGTAATTAAGGCCAACGTCTTCGTATATGACTTGTGCCAGCCCTATTGCTAGCAATAGCTATACAAAATTAGTTAGATTCTAAGTTAGGTAATTTTTGTATAGGAAGGCTGGTATGAGTTATATGCGTTGTTGTGCACAGTTGCTACAAATTACAGGGTATTAACCTTGAAATCGAATCTGGATATTTCTTAGTACTATTATAAAACGGATAGTTTTCAACCGTAATTAACTTATATCTCCCGTAAAGCAATGAATCTAGATGGATCTGAAATTTTAGATTATAGTCACAACTGAAAAGGCTTAAATTATCGTCAAATTTTCTGAATTTAAGGTGGCTATCTATCAGAATATAATGACTTGGACTCTTAGTCATACTCTTAATTTCAGTACGCGATAAATTTGACAATTTGAAATCTTGATTTTCTAAGAAATAAGTTTTAGTCTTCTTGTGATCAAAGATTATTAGTCCAGTTTTGGAATAACTTTTTAAAGATAATTTAACGGGTGTATTTTCTATATGGGAATTATTCAATGAATTACAACCTATCAAGAAAAGAAGTAGGGCAATAGTAAGAATGATTCTCATAAATTTTAATTGTGCACAACGTCTTCGTATATGACTTGTAACAGCCCTAGCGCTGTACGCTAGCTACACGAAAAATTAATTGTTTTTATAAAGCTAGTAATTTTTTGGGTAGGAAGGTTGGTATGAGTTATATGCGTTGTTAGCTCACGTTAATGATAATGGTATATAACTATTGTTCCGATCATTAGTATCAAATTGACAAAGAGGACAATTTTTTCAAGAAAATGTATTTTTTTCTTACTTAACCACTTTGATGTAAGCCAGCTTATACTAACAAGTCCTATAGACCATGACAACCAAGTTACGATCAAAGTGAACCCAACTCCAATTATTGCTTGTCCGTCCGAATTTGCTGGAATCGGATTAGTGAAATATAAATCGATCAATAAGCTCATTGCAAAATATAAAAGCCCCATCACGATTAAATGAAATAGGACTTCGATAATTTTGAAAAAGGTGTTGGACTTCATTTATGTGAGCTAACGTCTTCGTATATGACTTGTACCAGCCCTATTGCTAGCACTAGCTATACAAAAATTACTTAGATTCTAAGTTAGGTAATTTTTGAATAGGGAGGCTGGTATGAGTTATATGCGTTGTTACCTGCTGGCCAAACATCATTTTGAGTTTAATCTTCTATAACTATGACCCTTTTTTAATTTGCCATTTTTACTCGAATAATAAAATGTCATTCGCCTTTTTGTGATTTTCACAGTCCAAGAATGTCCAGTTTTCTTTTTACTTCTCAATTCGGTTAAAGTGTAAAATTTACCGTTTTTAGATACTATCCCATGACTAATTTCTGGAACTAAACTTTTATATTTTTTCCAATCGTTTTTATTAAAACCATTGTAGTTTTTTCGAGTATATGTTGAATCTGAATGTAACAACATTTCTGAAATTCCATAAGAATAAGAAGGGCCGTAATTATGTCCGTGTCCCAAATATATTCTATCGTTACTTTGACCGAAGACATTCGATAAACACATGAAAAGTATAATTGTACAGGTCGTTTTTATCAAGGTGAAATCGCTTTGCTTGCTTGTAGGTAACGTCTTCGTATATGACTTGTGCTAGCCCTGGAGCTCGCTCTAGCTACACGAAAATTAGTTTGATTCTAAGTTAAGTAATTTTTGAGTAGGAAGGCTAGCATGAGTTATATGCGTTGTTGGCATACGTGTTCAATCTACTAAAAGAAAAAATACAATGATAAATACAATTGTGGCAATCGTTGATAGCAAGTAAGATTTTGACTTGATAATATTTCCGCGCTTGAAATGTTTATTTGAATTGTAGCCTAAATATGATAACGCAACGATTATGGGTAAAAAGAAGATAACGTTCGAATATATTGGATTTGCCTCCTGAGAATTACTGCCAAATCCAGGAGCTATAATAAAGTAAAAAAGTATAAAAAGTAGGTACCAACAGACCATTATAAAAATACTTGCTACAACAGTTTGTAAAATGATTAAGCCGTACTTAGTTTCGCCCTTTAAAATCGCTCTCATCTTTAAATGTATGCCAACGTCTTCGTATATGACTTGTGCCAGCCCTGTTGCTAGCAATAGCTATACAAAAATTAGTTAGATTCTAAGTTAGGTAATTTTTTTATAGGAAGGCTGGTATGAGTTATATGCGTTGTTGTAGCTAGTTTAAATTGCGCAACTCAGTGTGATCTTCAGGATTTTGAAGTTGAGACTTAGCTAGTTTTCTTAATTTCTTCATCCCAAATCTTGGAACAGGACTCTTCACTTTTAACCAAACTTTTGAATGATCAATTAAACATTCGATAAAGAGTTTAACTGGAACTTTTGAGATTGTTATCGCCTCGAAGATAACGCCAGTCGCGGATTGACGATACGTTTGGTCCATGTAGCAAACATGGCTCTTTTCTAGATTCAAAGAAACGCCAAAATGACTTGAGAAGTCGCTTGAAATTGAATCAAATAATTCTGGAATATAATCATCAATTGCTTCAATGACATCTGAGTCTTTCTCGAAAGAATTTACCTTTCTACTTACTGCATTTAAATGCTCATAAGATCTCATTCTCTAAATTAGCTACAACGTCTTCGTATATGACTTGTACCAGCCCTAGCGGTTTGCGCTAGCTACACGAAAAATTAATTGTTTTTATAAAGCTAGTAATTTTTTGGGTAGGAAGGCTGGTATGAGTTATATACGTTGTTAGCATACGTATTTAATTCTTTAGATCTTTAGTTTTTACCACGATTGTATCAGCCCACAAATCTCCAACACGTTGATTCTTTTCTGTATTGTTAATTGTAATAATAGCAACCAATCCAAAAAAGAACATATCTAAAGGATCGAGTAAATGTCTTTTTAGCGATTGAGTAAAAGACAGGTTTATATTTCTTCCGCTCATTGGAATTGCTTTTAACCCTGCAATTGAATTTCCTATGGTGGCTCCAAAAGCACTTTCTAAAATCACAGTCATAAATAACCAAAAAAGAACAGGAACGAATGCTGGAAATCCTTTTAGACTATAAGTGCCGTTTCCATCTGATACGCCAATTGTAAAAATCAGAGTAAAAGTAAATCCATAAATAATTAAATAGTCAATTAAACAAGCTAATATTCTCAGTCCAATATTTGCTTCTGTTTTTACTACAATCATTTAATTCAATGTATGCTAACGTTTAGTATATGGCAAGTAGGGCAGTAGAAAGCGATAAACTTTCAAGTTTGCACTGAGCCAAAACGTTGTATTTTGTTTTTAATTTATTCATTCTTAAAAGCCAAATCAACGATTTGGCGGTCTTTGTAAATAGCACTGAACTGTCGTTAACCACCGAACGCCCTATTTGCTATATACCGTGTTACCTGCTGGCTTTTCTAATTTTTCATTTACGATATACTCAATTTTACCCGTCCCAATTATTGTCGCACCATCCCTAAATTCAAACTCCATTCCTTCAGTCAAGGTATGTGCAAAATGGTCTGGTGACAAAATCTTTATTTTCGCTTTTACATTCTCACCTGGTTTTACCCATTCTTTTTTAATAAAAGTCTGTTGTCCCGAAGTCTGCATTTCATCAAAATCAAATTTAACTTGCGGTCTATATCCTGATTTCGCAGGGGTCTTACGTCCGCCTTGTTCAGACGTCAAATATTGAAGTTCGGCTATAAAGTCAACCTTGTTAAATTCTTTGTTGTAATGGCTTAGAATGTTGTCTGTAATTTTATCAAAGTCCGATTCATTGCAAAACCTTGTCGAAATGTCGATGAGTTCGGCAATTGAACTTCCAGATTCTAATTTCCAAGCGTTTTGTTCGTTGAATTTATTGGTATTTAATTTTTCAATGGTCAGTGGCGTTCCGAAAAAGGTTTTAAGTTCTCCTATAAAATCAAAAATGAGAGTTTGATTCATAGTTGGCCAATCGTTCATTGCATTTAAAAACAATGTTGTAATGTCCTTTACCTTGTGTTCTTCTGTGTCAAGGTCAACTAAACTCCAAAGAGTATCATATGTTTCTATTTTGTTGTCCACTTAGTTTTTTGTGCTTGCAGGTAACGTCTTCGTATATGACTTGTACCAGCCCTAGCGGTATGCGCTAGCTACACGAAAAATTAATTGTTTTTATAAAGCTAGTAATTTTTTGAGTAGGAAGGATGGTATGAGTTATATGCGTTGTTAGCTAATGCCATTGCAAAACTTATCAATTAATTTAAATGGAAACTTTTGCAATGTAATTTGACTAATACTATCTGGGTCAAAATCTTCATCCATTATTCTTAGTTCTTTATCAGACCTGAATCTTGCGGTATAATCATTCAAATAATTTAATGCATCGAGAAATTTATCCTCATACAAATCATGAATTTCGGTTGAAAATTTCGTTGCTATCCGAAAATGACTTTCTAACACGACATTAACATTGAAACTTTCTGGACCATTGATTAAATCTTCTTTTACCTGAACACCCCAGCTGTCATATTCATTAAGCAAATATTCTTTCTCGAAATAAAACATAAAACTTCTCCCGTTTTCGATGCCGGTAACGTTAAATCCACTGATTGGTAATGCACAATGTTGACAAAAGTTGCGCAATTTGTGAGCAAAACGGTATGAAAAATTCTTATCATACGCCTTATTAGTCATTGAGATGAACTTCTGGTATTCAATTGAATCCTTCTGAAATCGTTTCCCAATCTTTACATTACTGTGATCGATAAACATTCGAAACGAGCTTAAGTAGTTGTTGGTAAATCTATTTATTTGAACTTTGAGAAACTTATACTCATTTTCACCTACATGATTTACAGGATTTACATGTTCTATAATTGTTAGAACTTCTTTTGCTTGGAATTCAACGAAGTCCTCAAAGTTGAATGCCAAAACAGCATATAGATCCATTAGATGTTGGACTTCATCAATAACAGAAATAGACTGTTCAATAGACTTAAATTCAGATTCATCAATTTCTTTTATATAATTGATATCATGAAAATTATTATCGGACTCTATTTCAACTAGAATTTTCTTCAATGGTTTTTGCTAACGCCCACGTATATAAAATGTGCGTTTAAAAGCCCATTTCATTGAGACGTTTATTTTTTAATTATTGTGGGGAGTTTTAAAGGTAGCAATTTTGCCGCATGTTTTATATGCGTTGTTGTGTAATGTTGCCAAACGCATTACCTGAGCTACCAAACGGGCTGGCATTTACAATGTTTGAATTTTGAATTTACAACGCCCTCGCAGAGTTTGAAACTAAAAGAAAACTGACTTTACCGGCCAGAATATGCCGATATCCGAAAACTTTAAAGTGCAATGGAACACAACGTCTTC
>JBDWSF010000022.1:0-10060 GCA_039985655.1 Algibacter sp.
CGGCCCCGAGAGATTACTTTTAAAAGATTCTGAGGTATAAACCCATTGCTCAAAATCAGGTATTGAAATATCACCTTTAATAACCTTGAAGAAGGTTTGTTCTATTTCAAAAGGTAACTTTTCCATGAATGCTCTCTAACGTCTTCGTATATGACTTGTGCTAGCCCTGATGCTTGCATTAGCTACACGAAAATTAGTTTGATTCTAAGTTAAGTAATTTTTGAGTAGGAAGGCTAGCATGAGTTATATACGTTGTTGTGCATAGTTCTCACTATTAGTCTTTATCTAAATCAGTGACTATTACCAAATGGTTCTTAAAGACCAAACCTTTGATTCCTCCGGGCACTTGTCGATACTTTCCCCACCCGTCTGGGATACCAATAAATTTACCAGATTCATAAGCAGCAATATTATAAACTTTCCCAACATATTGCTTCTCCATTTCTAGCCTCATTTCATTTGTTATGATGCTTACCTCTTCGTTGTATAAGTATTTATGGAGCTCTGTATTGTTACTTGGAAATTCATTGTATTGGTATGAATTATCAAACTCAAAAATCAATGACTTATCCACGCTTTCACCATTTATTTCTAAGACTTTCATCATATAATGACCGTAACCTTTTGATCTGCCTAAATGGTACCCATCAAGAATTTTCACTTTCATTTCTAGCACTGTCCCATACGGAAAATTTAACGTTGACTTTGATCTTCGCGACCATTTATATGCGGCTTTTTCATCGTCAGTCATTTTTAATCTTGGAGAACAACTAGTTGTTCCAATTAGAAATAGTAAAAAAAGAATTTTTGAAATTTTCACAGGGATTATCTTGAATTATGCACAACGTCTTCGTATATGACTTGTGCCAGCCCTGGTGCTTGCATTAGCTATACAAAAATTAGTTAGATTCTAAGTTAGGTAATTTTTGAATAGGAAGGCTGGTATGAGTTATATGCGTTGTTACCCATAGTATTTATCGAAGCTTAACCATCCGCCCATTTCTGACATAGTTTATCGTGTCATTTTTAAAAACACTTTTGTAATACAGGGTGTCCCCAACAATTTTTGTCATTGAAATTCTTAAACCTCCTGCCTTATTTATCATTTCAGATACATCATCAAACCCCTCCGTTTCCGGATCATATGAAAGGAAATAATTACAGTCGTCAACATATTTAATATTAACCAATAAATCATTGCCGCTTTCATTTGTTTCAATCTGTTTTCCGTTCTGGCGGGTAACCCTAAGGGTATTTAAATCATAGGCATTTGGAAGAATTAAAAACTCACCGTTTTTAAAATCTTTACAAGTTAAATCTTGCGAGAAAGTATTTTGAACTATTAATACTAATGCTAGAAATAGATATTTTCTCATATTGTGGGTAACGTCTTCGTATATGACTTGTACCAGCCCTATTGCTGGCAATAGCTATACAAAAAATTAATACTTTTTAAAGCTAATGATTTTTTGGATAGGAAGGCTGGTATGAGTTATATGCGTTGTTAGCTACTGGCCGTTCAGATTAATCATTCATTCTTCGATCAGTTTCTTTAAAATGTATGTTAAACTCATCTCCTCCAAATCGTAATTCATACAATTTTGGTAAATCCACGTCTAAAATTATCAGATCATTATATTGCTCTTTTAACCAAATATATTTCTCAAATACGTCTGGATATTCGAAACTTGTGTCAAGACCGTTAACTATTGTTTCTTTTATTTTTTTTAATCCGCTTATTAAATCGTCAGCACTTATTTCTGGCCAATTTTGTAAAACTTGGAAGTACATCATTTGGTGAAAACCAAAACATCCATCATCAAAACGTCGCAAATATTGATGATACGGATATCTTTCCTTTTTACCCATCATTGGGTAGTTCAGTTTGTTTATTAATTTATCCGATAAAATTATTCTAGGAAATTTGGCGGCCCTAGTTTCTAAGTGAAATGCATCAATTAATCCTTGTCCAAAAACAATTCCATTGTCAGTGTGTACAATTTTTCCAACTGTAAGACCTCCTCTAATTAAAATTCCATCACTAATTAATTTACTTCCTACGAATGAAAGATTGGCAACTAATGTTGAAAGAGATTCGTCAAGGTTTTCATCATCAACTTGTACAGAAATTACAATTGAATCTGAAAATGCAGAAGCCGAAGTTCTATTAGAAATATCAAAACCTCGCATTCCTCTTTTTTGGGCATCTTCTTCAATTTCAATTAGTTTTAAATTCCATTTATCGGGAATCTCTCTCTTTTTTAAAAATCCAAGTGCTTCATAAACTGTTTGAAGTTGTTCACTGTCGTTTTCAGACTTTTTTATGATTTCTTTAAAGCCCAAAATATCAATGAAGGCTACAATTCGATTTTCATATTGGATATCAATTTTTGGATCAATCATTTTTTTTAAGGCTTGTAGCTAACGTCTTCGTATATGACTTGTGCCAGCCCTTTTGCTGTCAAAAGCTATACAAAAAATAAATACTTTTTAAAGCTAGTGATTTTTTGGATAGGAAGGCTGGTATTAGTTATATGCGTTGTTGGTTGCTGTGCGCTAACAATGTTATATCTATCTTAAAATAAAATGATGCCTAGATATATTAAAAGTACAAGCAAGAGTAGTTTCAAAAAATAACCAGTCCAAAGATTTCTTTTTGAAAACTTACTATTAGTGAAATATTTGTATGGCTTTCTTCCAAGATTGATTAAATAGTAGAAAATTGCACCAAACCATTTGCTGTGATTATAATCAGCCTCTCCTTCTGATATTGTATTGAAAGCGTCAAGGTTATCCTCTTCATCCATTCTTACAAGAATTTTATAGCATTGCCACCAACGTCTTCGTATATGACTTGTACCAGTCCTAGCGGTTTGCGCTAGCTACACGAAAAATTAATTGTTTTTATAAATCTAGTAATTTTTTGGGTAGGAAGGCTGGTATGAGTTATATGCGTTGTTAGCTACTGTTGTCGCTATATCTAATAAACTTTTTATCAAAAAGTTCATTTATGGAATCTGCGGATGGTAAAATATTTAATCCTGCGGCCATCGCGCCTGATGGAAATGCAGTAACCTCGTATATAATTTTTCCGTCATGTAATTCAAAAAATCCAGCAGACATTGGATCGTCATCATCAAGCATCAAAAAATCAATTATTTTGGCATTTCTTACAGGCTTAAAAAAGGCATCTCGTTTCATGCTTTTTGATCGCCACTTTTTTCTTTTTTTTAGATTCACATCTCGAAAATCCCAAGGAAATTTGATTGTAGTTTTGCCATCAATTTCTAAGCAAAGATCTGAATGGTCTATTCCATTCACATCCAATTTATATTTGACATAAACATTAGTAAGATGTTTTCCTACGACTTCACTAAGCTTCATTTTAGATAATTGTAGCTAACGTCTCTGTATATGACTAGTGCCAGCCCTTTTGCCGGCAAAAGCTATACAAAGAATTAATACTTTTTAAAGCTAGTGATTTTTTGGATAGGGAGGCTGGTATTAGTTATATGCGTTGTTGGGCGACGTTTACGTAAAGATCCTACCCGCTTTTCTTTCAAGTCTTACATATTCAATAATTGCAATCCACATTATAGCGGAAGAAATAATTTTGTAATCATCTCCAATCATATGAAAATACTCCAATAGCCCTGTCGTATATGCGGCTATAACCCATAGCAATTTCATATAATCTAGTTTCAAGTGTCTTGGTTTTTTCAAAAAACTTATGAAGTATACAATAATAAAACCTACGAAACCAATAATAATAAAAACGTAACTATAGTCCCAGTGCAATATTCTAAACAATGCGCCAATTAATACGAATGAAAACAATCCCTTAAGATAATTGAAGTACTTAGTTTTTATAAAAGTTCCATTTCTAAGTAACATCAAAAAACCTGCTGTTTCACTAACCCAGAGGCCAAAGTATATCAATGACTCAGGATCTTCTATACTGTCCTTAAATGACATCAAATAACCTAAAAGAGCGGTTAAGAGCCCCAAGATTATGATCAGTATGAAAATGAAATTCTTTTTTTCCAAAATGTTGCACAACGTCTTCGTATATGACTTGTACCAGTCCTAGCGGTTTGCGCTAGCTACACGAAAAATTATTTGTTTTTATAAAGCTAGTAATTTTTTGAGTAGGAAGGCTGGTATTAGTTATATGCGTTGTTGTAGGTAGTGCGTTATTCTTCTATTTCTATTAATTGGGCTATAATTTCACTACTGTTTTTCATATTTCCATATAGACCATCGTTGACTGACTCCTCTGTTTTTGGTTTCGAAAATGTAATCATGTTAATCCTGATTTCTGCGCGCATGAAATATTTATCTAATAAACTAAAATAATATGTTCCAGTTCCTGTAGTTGAACTTTCATAATTAGTTGCTAATTCCTCTGGGGTTTCAATTTGCGAAATGTCAATTATGCCATTTAAAACAGCACATTCTTTTCCATCAATTATTTTAATACCACTGTATTCAATAGCATTAAATCCTTTTACAAATAACTTTGATCCATTTGCATTAAATGGAATTTGCAATGGGATATTCTCAGTCTCACCAACTTTTAATGGTTTTGTTGGTAAAGGAAAAATTAAGTCAAATAATATATTGTGGTTGCTATCTTCAAAAGTGCCCTGTTGAGTCATATTCTGTATAACCATTGTAGGGACATTATTTGAGGTTGTGTCCTTTGCAACACCATCATTGTCAAAAGTTATTAAGTTCGCTTTTAGATTAGTTACACTCAAATTGGCCAAATTATTTTCCTTAACTCTAATGTTTAAGTTTCCATTTGCATAACTCTTTGTTTTATTAAAAGGTTCATCTTTTTCAAATTGTGCTTCAGATTTAGACGATTGAGAATAGGAATAGACATATTTTTTTTGAGAGCTAAAATCTAAAATAAATGCAGTTGATTCGACTTGCTTGTCTGCATTATTACAACCCATTAGAAAAACCAATATTAGTCCGAATAATGTTCTCTTCATAAATGTTTGTCTTAGCATTACCTACAACGTCTTCGTATATGACTTGTACCAGCCCTATTGCTGGCAATAGCTATACAAAAAATTAATACTTTTTAAAGCTAATGATTTTTTGGGTAGGAAGGCTGGTATGAGTTATATGCGTTGTTATGTGCTGATAAATGTTATCTAGAATGCATCAAGCAAAAGCTTATAATATCTTCATAGGAAATATTTTCCCATTCATTAATTTCTTGCAGAATTTTATCTTCTAAATTAGTGTTAAAATTAACTTCTGACGCATATGTTTTTAAAACTGCCAATCTAGCCTTTAGATGATTAAGTTTTGCCACTTTTACTTTATCCGCAAGCCTTAGTTGCTTTTCACTTTTTTTATCAGTGTTTCTTAATTGCAAAAATTCGAAAATCCTTCTTTCGAGGATTTGTCTTTTTTTAGTAGCGCTATTTCGAGGCGGAAAACTTGGCATTTCTTAATTACAAAACATCTTTTATTATTTGCACATAACGTCTCTGTATATGACTTGTACCAGCCCTATTGCTAGCAATAGCTATACAATGAATTAATACTTTTTAAAGCTAGTGATTTTTTGAATAGGAAGGCTGGTATGAGTTATATGCGTTGTTGTAAAACGTTTAATTACTATATCCAATTCCAGATTGATTTGGATTGATGCTATTTCTTAATTGCGCATATTTTATTTCGAATTCTTCTTTATTAATTACATCTATAGATCTCAACCAACGAAGATTGTTTAGTTGTTTATCATAATCAAGGTTCTTATCGACAAATGAGTATTGTTCAATTAAATATGTATTTCGAGCATCGATAATTTCCTCAATAAATTTAGTCGTCACGGATAGATTCGGAATGTTTTTATGAAGATATATTTGGCTATTGTTGGATAATCTAATTCTCCAAAAACTATCTCGAGTTAAAAAATAGCTTCCTAAAACAACGGTTGCTATTACTCCCCAGAATAACCAAGCGAATCTCTCCCCATTTCCTCCGTTAGAATACGAGTAATAGACAGCGACAGCTATTAAATAGAAAACCGCAGAAACAGCTAAGATTATGTTATGAGAGACGCGGTGTGATGTTTTGGAACCTTCAATGTTTTCAAATGGAATATCAACTTCTGTACTGTTGCCAAATTTGCTATAATTATAATATAATTTACTCTCTGTAATCCTAAATTCTCTTTTCACAAAAAACTTTCTCTGACTTAATTCCTTCATTCGTTAAAATGTTTTACAACGTCTTCGTATATGACTTGTGCTAGCCCTGATGCTTGCATTAGCTACACGAAAATTAGTTTGATTCTAAGTTAAGTAATTTTCGTGTAGGATGGCTAGCATGAGTTATATGCGTTGTTGTGTGCAGTGTAATCTAATGTTAGTCAATCTTTAGTAAATTCTGCGTTTACGATTTGATTCGATAAAAAATCAATAGCCTCAATAGTCGTTCTTTTATGCAATTGACTTGTCAAAATGGTATATGAAAAATTCGCTAATCTGAACTTGTTTTTATTTAGTTTCTGAGCTATTGTCCAATAAAAAATGTTGATTTCATGACCAGACTCAGTAGTGTTCTCTTTGAACTTTTTAAACCCATTACTATTTGGCAATAAAACTGCCTCAGAATTAATAGCATTGATGTCATTTAAAAAATCCAAAACACTCAAATTTCCCTTTTCTAATGGTGCTGTTAGAGACAATAATTTTACTCGAAAAGTACCGGAAAGCTCCGAATCCTCGTAAAAACTTCCTCCATGAGTGTCATCATATTCTTCAATCCAATTGTCAGGAATTACAAATTTTAGAATGCCACGATAATTTATTTCTTTAGTGCCTTCCAAGTTTTACATTATTTTACTTCATTGCTCACAACGTCTCTGTATATGACTAGTGCCAGCCCTATTGCTTGCATTAGCTATACAAAAAATTAATACTTTTTAAAGCTAGTGAATTTTTTGGATAGGGAGGCTGGTATGAGTTATATGCGTTGTTGTGCATTGTTGCTTCACTTTAACTCCGGGCTAAAATCTTCATAACGCAGTTCAAAATTCTTGGTTAAAAAATTCACTGCTAAATCACTTTTTTCATCCTGATCTAAATAAATAATCGGATCTCGTTGCATATGATCATCACTTAATAAAAAAAGCTCGTAGACCAATTCTGATTCCCCTTTAGACTCGCCTCCCGATGGTATGAATGAAAATCGATAACGTTTGCCAAAATTCAATACGGAAATTACTTTGCGATTTTGAAATGGCACATTTGTTTTAAAGAGTAAGACTTTCCCAAATGAAATGGTTTTATACAATTTCTCACCTCTGCGCAACAACCCTTTTTTCGCAAACGCTAAGCAAGCTAAATATACACTTAGAATTAGAAAAAAACCTGTTACCCAAGGCCCAGTTAAATCGCCTGTATCATTTACCGAATTAATTACAAATAAAAATGAAATAACCGATAAGCTGATCAAAACGACTCTTTGATGAGCTCTGTAACGATTTTCTAAAACGATTAAATCCTTTTTCATTAATGATTGTTGGCGCAATGATGCACAACGCCCACGTATATAAAATGTGCGTTTAAAAGCCCATTTCATTGAGACGTTTATTTTTTAATTATTGTGGGGAGTTTTAAAGGTAGCAATTTTGCCGCATGTTTTATATGCGTTGTTGTGTAATGTTGCCAAACACATTACCTAAGCTACCAAACGGGCTGGCATTTACAATGTTTGAATTTTGAATTTACAACGCCCTCGCAGAGTTTGAAACTAAAAGAAAACTGACTTTACCGGCCGGAATATGCCGATATCCGAAAACTTTAAAGTGCAATGGAACACAACGTCTTCGTATATGACTAGTGCCAGCCCTGATGCTTGCATTAGCTATACAAAAAATTAATACTTTTTAAAGCTAGTGATTTTTTTGGATAGGGAGGCTGGTATTAGTTATATGCGTTGTTGTGTGTTGTGCCTTTTATTCCGATTTATATAGTTCGACAGGATAATCTTTAATAAAATCCCAGTCGGAGTCAATTTGATAATCCAGTTCCAATTTTTTTTCAGGATGTTTAGTTTGTAAATCCTTAAATGTTTTGACAAAGGGTTTTGATTCCGCTAAATAAAACCAATAATTTCTTGCTCCACCGAAAGTTTCTACTAAAAATATAATACCATATTCATTTGATTCAAAAAGGCTAACAACTTCTCCGTCAAAGTCGATTAATGATTCGTTATAATCTGTTGTTGGCAATCCGTTGTCTTTTACACTATCAAATTCATGTGTTATACATATCAGTTTGGGGAATTTTGATTTGTATTGCCAAATATTTTTGTAATTCGGAAGCCTCAAGTAAAGGGGAAGTCCTTCGTGTTCAATTTCGGCTGTAAACCATGCCATTTCCTCTATAGTTTTGTTTTGGCCGCAAGAAACGATTACAAAAGTCAGAAATAGTAAAGTCAATATTTTTCTAACTTTGTTCTTCATTTCGTTTTTCCGGCATTACACACAACGTCTTCGTATATGACTTGTAACAGCCCTAGCGCTGTGCGCTAGCTACACGAAAAATTATTTGTTTTTATAAAGCTAGTAATTTTTTGAGTAGGAAGGCTGGTATTAGTTATATGCGTTGTTGTGTGTAGTTTCTATTCAATTATTGTTTCTTCCGTTATCACATAGTCAAAATTTCTTTCATCCCAATACTTGTTTTTTTCAAACAGCTCAGCAACACGTATAGCTTTTGGCTCTTTGTCAAAGTTCTCAATCAAAAACTCAAAGTAGAAAAAACAATCACATTCAGTTATCGGATATTCGCCATTTACATTCGGTCTGTCAAATTCAACAATTATTGTGTCGTTTCTTTCCTTTATGTTTTTTAAAAATGCTTGTCTCCAAGAACAATTAACTACATAACCGAGTTTAACTTTTAAATCGTTCTTAATTATATCAGTGTGAACTCCAATTGAATCTATTCCGCAATCAGTCCTACATTCAGACACTTTAAATTGTCCAGCTCTTTCATTTAAAGATTGTTTCTTTTGTTTAGAGCAACCAATTGTCAAACAAAAAACAACTGAAAGTAAGATTAAGGTTTTCATTCAATTTTGTGATTTATTCAAATTACACACAACGTCTCTGTATATGACTTGTGCCAGCCCTGATGCTTGCATTAGCTATACACTGCCGAAGCTTAATATTATTTTTATAATATCAAATGTCCTGTGGACATTTGGCGGAGGCATCCCGAAGGGCAAGCCTCGTTATTCATTAAAACTAGTGATTTTTTGGATAGGAAGGCTGGTATTAGTTATATGCGTTGTTGTACGCAGTATTTATACCGATATATGATTAGTTAAAGTTAAAATATACTCGGCATTAAATATTTTTAATGTTTTATCAAGCTCGTCAATGTCCTCCTGAACCACTTCTCTTAAATTAAGTTTTTTACAAATAACGTCAATCAACTCAACGTCGTCTAAATCTTCAACGGCATAAATTTTATGAATGTCGTCTTCAGGATATATTGAGAAATTGTCCATTTGGATAAATTCTCGAATTACATCGTGTACGATTTCAGCTTGATGTTTATTGAATCCCTTTTTTACAAGTCGATTTACGTATTCGGCTCGAGTTAAATTCGGCCGGCTATCGCTTAATTGTTGCAACATTTTTTCACGTCGCTTGTTTGAAAAATACCCGAAAACCATTATGAAAAGTATTATTATTCCAATTATGATTATCGTTTTACCCATATTGCATACAACGCCCACGTATATAAAATGTGCGTTTAAAAGCCCATTTCATTGAGACGTTTGTTTTTTAATTATTGTGGGGAGTTTTAAAGGTAGCAATTTTGCCGCATGTTTTATATGCGTTGTTGTGTAATGTTGCCAAACGCATTACCTGAGCTATCAAACGGGCTGGCATTTACAATGTTTGAATTTTGAATTTACAACGCCCTCGCAGAGTTTGAAACTAAAAGAAAACTGACTTTACCGGCCAGAATATGCCGATATCCGAAAACTTTAAAGTGCAATGGAACACAACGTCTTC
>JBDWSF010000023.1:0-15266 GCA_039985655.1 Algibacter sp.
GATGCACTGTAACTAAAGCTTGCATCGTCTAATGCGTTAACCGTTACATTGACATTAGAACTATTTGGGCAAGTTCCAGCTGTTGTATAGGTAACAGTATACAATCCTGGAGTGGATGCTGAAACGTCTATGGCGCCTGTACTTGTATTGATACTTAATCCAGATGTGGAGGAGAATGAACCTCCTGATAAACCGGTTATAGTTGCTGATGGATCGGTAGCGTCTACACAATATGCGGATGCACTGTAACTAAAGCTTGCATCGTCAAGTGCAGTTGTTGTAATACTAGTTGACCCACATGAACCAGAAGTTACACATCCACCTTCTCCTCTAACGAAGTACGTTGTTGATCCTGCTGAAGGAGTAACGACAATTGATGGACTCGCTCCTGTTGCTGTTCCAACCAAGGTGCCACCACATGTACCACTATATATAGCCCATTGCGTTGCATCATTAAGTGTTCCTGAAATATTTAAAGTAGTCGAACTTCCCTCGCAAACAGTAGTTGGAGTTGAAGTAATTGTAGGTATAGTTGGATCTGTACAAGGAGTAATTGGAGCACCCCAGTTGATATCATCAATCCCAATATTCCCAAGATCAACAGCAGTAGTAATTACGATTTTATCAACATCATCAAAACTGGCATTTGGTATAAAAACACTGTTACTATTAGTAACTGTAAAAGGCTGACTTCCTGTTGAAACTGTATTCTTAAATCCAGTAATTGTTAAGACGTAATCAAAATTGTAGCATTCATACAAATTCAAAAAACGAACTTCATTTAAGTTTAATTCATTTCCGCTTGAGGTTTCAATTGTCCATGTAGTTGCGGTAGAATTACCCCCTCGCAAATAACTCAAATCAGTATTATTACATCCTTCAAGATCAGTAGTTCGATATCTATGATTTGCAGCAATAGCCGCTCCCCCGTTAGATAGTGTAAAAATAAATGTCTCACCTCCATTTCCAATGGTATAAGGATTGCCTAGGAAGGCTAAGTCAGCATGCCCCTGATCATCAAAGGTGATTAATTGAGCTGTACTAGAGAATCCTCCGAAGATAGTCAATACAAATAATAGTAATATTTTTTTCATTTAGGTAGTTTTATTGGAAAAACAAAGTCGCGATACAAACTAGATAATAGCCAGTTTTAATAAGGGCGTTAAGTTCGTTCCTGTTAATATTAATTGTTATTAATCTTAATTAATTGCTATTAATCGTGAAAATAATCTTTTTTCTTTCTTAAAAAAAATAATTTTCTTACTTTTTGTAATTATTTATACTCTGGATTAACGCAATAATAACTTGTTGTTTTTTTATATGTTTAGAAGACTTATTATTATAATTATTGGCAAAGATAGGGTTGAAACCAACCTGCTGGATTTTGATGTGCTTTAGAAACTTCAATTACTGCTTCACGATTTTCTAATATTCCGATTGATTCCATTTTTTTTCTGTTTTTTGTTCCGTCAATTCCATATACATGATGTTCAAATCCAGTTGAATTCATCACGTTATTATAATTCAATCTTCCACGGGGTCCAGAAAAACAAGTGTATTTTATTGCTTGGGCTTGGTCTTTTCCTAGTTTTGACCAGTTTTTATGCTTCATAGCATCACATATTGTCCCTGCACATTCATAACCTAGTAACGCAAAGTAATTTGGATCTTTACCCGTTTGTTCTTTATAGGTTTCAATAAATGCCTTGTTATCTACATGTTCATCAGAAAGATCCCAACTTGCTACATTAAATACATTTTCTGGGATATTCTCAACCTTTTCAATAATCTCATCATTCAAAAGAACACCAGATGTTATTATTGGATATTTTCCATTCTCTTTAGATTGCCCTAACTTATTTAAAAAACTCACAGCATCTCGCTCAGAATAAAGTACATACAAGAAACCTGGTGTTTCCAACTCCATTTGCTTCATAAAGTTTTGAAAATCATCTGGGTTTGGATTGAACTGAGAAACTTGATTATAAATCACCTCACCATTCACCTCTTTTAAACCATGACAGAAAGACGCATACAAATCGTATCCCGCTTCATAAAAATAAGACCCATGTGCTACTTTTTTTCCAAATTTATCAACACTCCATTTAGCCGCTAAATGAGCAGATTCCCACAATCCAAATGAATTAGAAAAGATAAAATCACCTGAATCAAATAGGTTAGGAATGTTACCTCCAATATTTGTCAATAAAGTAGGCCTCTGTAACGCATTTAGAGAAGGCGCAATATCTTTCATTATAAGCGCATTGCTAAATAAAATATTAACATCTGTTTCGTGTTGTAAGACTAATTTGTTTACTGAATTAAGTACCAAGTTTTTATCAGTACCTTGATTAATACTTTCAAATATTAATTCAATGTCATCTTCAAATTGGTATTGAGCAATAGCCATGCGCACACCTGCAGTAAAATCAACCATCAGCGATGGATATAATTTTGATGTTGGGAGAAGTATTCCTAATTTCATTTAATAAAGAAAAAAAAGACCGCCCCGAAGAACGGTCTATAAATAATTATTTGAATTAGTTACGTGATGGAAAAACGCCTACCAACGCAATAATAAACTGAACTGAACACCAAGGTTGAACAACACTAAAAGGAATCCCCCCTCCAGTATTACCAATGGTTACAGCGACATTATTAGCAGCCATGTTAACATTAGTTGCATTACTTGAATAAATATTTGTTCCGGCAAATCCAGAAAGATTTGCTCCATTTGGATTTGATGAAGACCCGCCTCCCGTTGGTGGAGTAAAAGTAGCTTTCATCGTTCCTGCAGCAGCATGAGTATGAGATGGCAAGTTTGTTAAATTCAAATATACTTGTTCATGCCCTCCTCCTGGTCCTTGACGGTAGTCACTCAAACCAGGTCCACGTCCCGGACCTACAGGTGTTCTACCTCTTAAATCAGGTAAACCAAAAGTCGTACGACCGTCCCCTCCATACATAGTGCCTAAAAGTGAAAATAAAGCGCTATTCTGAGAAATTGGTAATAATTGACCTTCGCATTTTGCCCAGCCTCTTGGGGCAAAATTACCTCCGAACATTACGATTTGTGCAATAAATGGATCCATAATTTTTAAAATTTAAATTAGTTATTATTATTATTATTATTATATTACGTGTTCTTTTACTTTACTAATATGTGTTGTAAATCGTTGTCCGAGGCACATTCCTAAATTAACATACTTTACTCCCGATAATAAACCTGCATCACTATTTAGGACGTTTATCTTTAATAGCTTTCCATCCTTACATACCACAAATAAACCTTCATATGGATGCGCATGTATTATTTCGCCAGAGATTCTCCCTAACATAGGTTCTTGACCTGAAACTTGCGCCACTTCCAAAATTCGAACTTCACCGCCTTCGTAATACGTTCCTGCACCTGAATATCTAGGATTACAAGCATTTACTAAGAATTCTATATCATCAGCGGTTTGATTTTCCCAATCAATAAATAATTTTTCACCAACTGGTTTAGGGTTATAGTTTACGTTTTCTATAGATTGTTCAGCATATTGAGAATACTTACCAACCTTATCTAATATCTCTTTAACAAAACCTTGAGTTTGTAAAACTAATTTTGAATAAAGCATTCCATAGGTTTCTCCCAATATTACAGATAGGTTCTTTTTAAACAACAATTTACCTGTATCCCAATTCTCATCTATTTTATGTACACTAATTGCTGTTTCCATATCACCGTTTTTCAATGTCCAAAACACAGGATCTGCCCCCCTGTTTTCTGGTAATTTTCCAAAGTGTATATTCAAAAAAGTTGTATTAGGTATCTTTAATAAATAAGCAGGTATTTTATAAGCTAATCCACAAATAAAAACAATATCTATTTCGTTATCCAAAAGGACATCATAAAGCTTTTTATTTATAAAATCTTTAGATACTACGTGTTTGTCATAATTAGTATCTAAATGTGATACTTTGTTATATGACGCTCTATCTAAAGCAACTCCCTCTAAATTGGTAAGCACCTCTAATTCTTTAATTAGAATTGCAGCCGCAGACATACTACCTATAAAAAGCGTTTTTAACATATTTTTATTTAGATTAATAATCGACTTAAGAGAAATAAAAAACACTATCCCTTTTATTATTTACTGCTACAATAAGTATGTTTTATCATTACAGTTTGTGAATCGAGTTATTTGTTTTTGATTACAAATCAAAGTTGGGATATTAATATGCTTAAATAAGAAAACATTCCTTGAACGCTTAATTATTAGGTATAAGAGCACTTATTTACACCATAAGAGTAAGAATAAACATCATATATAAGTTTATAATTCATTATTTATATTATTATAATTCCTATTTATTTAGTGAGAATTTAATATTTTAAAACGTTTCATTTCATACAAATCAAGCTCCAATGAATTAACGGATTAATACGTATTTTTGTGCATTCAAATCTAAAAAACATGCAACTCGTTTTCGCTACAAACAATCAAAATAAAATTAAAGAAGTACAAGCATTAGTGCCTTCTAATATCAAATTACTTAGTTTAAAGGATATTAATTGTAACGAAGATATTCCCGAAACTCAAAATACTATAGAGGGAAATGCTAAACAAAAAGTCGATTATATAAAAAACAAATACGGTTTGGATTGTTTTGCAGACGATACAGGTTTGGAGGTTGAAGCATTAAACGGAGCGCCAGGTGTTTATTCTGCACGCTATGCTGGAGCACAAAGAGATGCCAATGACAACATGGATTTATTACTTAAAAACTTAAAGAACACCGTTAACCGTGATGCACAATTTAAAACGGTTGTAGTCCTACAACTTAACGGTAAACAAGTCTCCTTCACGGGTATTTGTGAAGGCACCATTACAACATCCAAATCGGGTGAAAAAGGATTTGGTTACGATCCCATTTTTCAACCTAAAGATTACTCAAAAACCTTTGCCGAAATGGACTTAGAATTAAAAAACAGCATTGGCCATAGAGGAAAAGCCATAACACAACTCGTACAGTTTTTAAATTCGTAAAATAAATTGCAAAAAGATTAAAAGCAAGTTGGCTGTTAATATACTTTATGTTACTTTTAATTTATGACAGAGGAAGATATTGAAAAAGAAAATGCAGCCATAACAAAAGCCTACAAAGAATTATTAAGAGTAAGTTATAGAACCCTCTCTAACGACGATAAAAAATTAATTCGTAAAGCTTTTGAAGTTGCCGTCGACGGGCATAAAGATCAGCGAAGAAAATCGGGAGAAGCCTACATATTTCATCCCATTGCTGTCGCCAAAATTGTAGCAGAAGAAATTGGCTTAGATGCCACCTCTATTGCTGCTGCATTATTACATGATGTTGTAGAAGATTGTGAAGAGTATACGATTACCGATATCGAACAGCTTTTTGGAGAAACTGTTGCAAAAATTGTAGACGGACTCACAAAAATATCTTCTTTAAGTAAAGAGCAAGACATGGATGTGTCTTTGCAAGCCGAGAATTTCAGGAAAATGCTTCTGACCTTGAATGATGACGTTAGAGTTATCATTATAAAAATTGCTGATAGACTTCATAATATGCAAACTATGGATTCTATGCGCGCCGATAAACAGGTTAAAATAGCATCCGAAACCTTATATATATACGCCCCTTTAGCACATAGAATTGGACTTTATAATATAAAAACAGATCTTGAAGATTTAGGTTTAAAATATACAGAACCCGAAGTATACAATGATATTTTAAGCAAAACTCAAGATAGTAAAGAAGAACAGGACCTATATATTAAAGCTTTTAGTGATGTTATAAAAAACTCGTTAGACAAAGAACTTATGGGTTATACTATAAAAGGGCGTCCAAAATCCATATTTTCTATTAGAAAGAAAATGATGAAGCAAGGCGTCTCTTTTGATGAAGTTTATGACAAGTTTGCTATTCGAATTATTTATAAATGTGAAGATGATGAAGACGATGTTAACGAAAAGTTTTTAGCTTGGAAAATATATTCTATAGTCACCGACCATTTTAGACCCAATCCTATTCGACTACGCGATTGGATTTCTTCACCTAAATCTACAGGTTACGAAGCATTACACATTACCGTGATGGGCCCTAAAGGGCGTTGGGTAGAAGTGCAAATTCGTAGCGAGCGCATGAACGAAATTGCAGAGAAAGGTTATGCAGCTCACTACAAATATAAGCAAGGAGCCGAAAAAGAAGATAGTTTAGAAACTTGGATAAATAGGTTACAAGAAGCTCTCGAAAATCCAGATATAAATGCTGTTGATTTTGTTGAACAATTTAAACTCAATTTATATTCTCAAGAAATATTTGTTTTCACACCTAAAGGCGAATTAAAATCGCTTCCAAAAGGAGCGACTTCTTTAGATTTTGCTTTTAGTATTCATACTGAAGTTGGTATGAAAACTCGTGGCGCCAAAGTAAACGGAAAATTAGTCCCACTTAGCCACGAATTACAAAGCGGTGACCAAGTAGATGTTCTAATGTCCTCCAATATAAAACCAAATGCGAACTGGTTAAATTATGCAACTACGGCACGTGCTCGTGGAAAAATTAAATCGGCATTAAAAGAAGACCGTAAACTCATTGGAGAGGAAGGAAAAGAAATTCTAAGACGAAAATTAAAGCAACTTAAAATTACACTTAACGAATCTAGTGTTAACCAGTTAGTCACCTATTTTAAACTTAAAACCAGTTTAGATTTATTTTATCGCGTGGGTATTGGTACTATAGACAATACCATGCTTAAAGATTATGCCGCGTCTAAAAGCAATGCTTTAATGAGTTTTATTAAGAATAAAATTTCAAGAAAAGCACCAATTCCAAAAGAAGAACTTGAAAAAGCTGAAGTTACAGCAAATTACGATTCTCTTGTTTTTGGTAAAGAAGAAGACAAACTAGATTACAAATTATCAAATTGCTGCAATCCCATTCCTGGAGACGATGTGTTTGGTTTTTTAACGGTATCTGAAGGCATTAAAGTTCATAAAAAAAACTGTCCCAATGCATTAAGTTTAAACTCTAATTATGCCTATCGTATATTAAAAGCAACATGGGTAGATTCTTCTCAACAAGAATTTTTATCAGAAATACGAATTTCAGGAATCGATCAAATAGGATTAGTTAATGAGATTACTCAAATAATTTCTTCTAATATGTCTGTGAATATGAAAAGTCTTAGCTTTGAAACAGATGATGGATTATTCTCTGGAAAAATTAAGGTTGTTGTTAAAAACAAATCCCTTTTAAAACGCCTTTTAGAGAAACTTAAAAAAATTAATGGGATAGATAAGGTAACCAGAGTATAAAAATGTGTAAATTTGCACCGCAATTATGAATTCAAAAGCAGATACAAAGAATCAAGATATCGTTAAAAGCGTATTTACAAGCTTTTTAGAAACAAACGGGCACCGTAAAACTCCTGAACGATACGCCATACTACAAGAAATTTATAATAATAAAGAACACTTCGATATAGAGTCTTTATATCTTAACATGAAAAACAAAAAGTATCGCGTTTCTCGTGCTACTTTATACAATACTATAGAGTTACTTTTAGAATGTGGTTTAGTAAGAAAGCACCAATTTGGTAAAAATCAAGCACATTACGAAAAGTCTTATTTCGATAAACAACATGACCATGTTATACTTACAGATACTGGGGAAGTTATAGAATTTTGCGACCCAAGAATTCAATCTATTAAGAAAACAATTGAAGACGTTTTCGATATCGAAATAACAAATCACTCACTTTACTTTTACGGAAATAGAAAAACAACCAACTAATTATTTTTTACAATGGCAGTAGATTTACTACTAGGATTACAATGGGGAGACGAAGGCAAAGGAAAAATTGTTGACGTACTAACAAAAAATTACAATATTATTGCACGTTTTCAAGGTGGACCAAATGCAGGACACACTTTAGTATTTAACGGAAGAAAACATGTTTTACACACCATTCCTTCTGGGATTTTTCATGACGACGCAACAAACTTAGTTGGTAATGGCGTAGTTATAGATCCTGTAATTTTTAAGAAAGAACTTGACAAACTTGCAGAACAAGATGTAGATTATAGAAAATCGCTTCTTATCTCTCGTAAAGCACATATTATTTTACCAACACATAGACTTTTAGATGCCGCGAGCGAAGCATCTAAAGGGAAAGCAAAAATTGGTTCTACATTAAAAGGTATTGGTCCAACTTATATGGATAAAACCGGTAGAAATGGTATTCGTGTTGGTGATTTAGAATTAGACAACTGGAAAGATATTTATAGAGCGTTAGCTAATAAGCACGAATCTATGATTTCTTTTTACAATGTTGAAATAGAATATGATTTAACAGAATTAGAAAAAGAATTCTTTGAAGCTGTAAAAGTTTTAAAATCTCTTAAATTTGTAGATTCTGAAGAATACGTTTATCAAGCTCAAAAATCTGGTAAAACGATTTTAGCTGAAGGCGCACAAGGGTCTTTATTAGATATCGATTTTGGAACATATCCATTCGTTACATCTAGTAATACAACAGCTGCCGGTGCTTGTACTGGTTTAGGTGTTGCACCAAATCAAATAGGCGATGTATTTGGTATATTTAAAGCATACACGACGCGTGTAGGCTCTGGTCCTTTTCCAACTGAATTATTTGATGAAGATGGCGAAACTATGGGACGTGTTGGAAACGAATTTGGGGCAACTACAGGGCGTAGTAGACGTTGTGGTTGGCTAGATTTAATTGCATTAAAATATGCTTGCCAAGTTAATGGTGTTACACAATTAATGATGATGAAAGGCGATGTGCTTTCTGGTTTTAAAACCTTAAAAGTATGTACTGCTTATAAATATAAAGGTGAAGTGATTAATCATTTTCCTTATAATATTGAACCCGAAAATGTAGAACCAGTTTACACTGAATTTAGCGGATGGGAAGAAGACCTAACACAAATGTCTGAAGCTTCTCAATTACCTAAAACTTTAAACGAATACATTGAATTCTTAGAAAAAGAATTGGAAATACCAATTACTATTGTTTCTGTTGGTCCAGATAGAAAACAGACTATTTTTAGAAATAAATAAAAATTCAATTCATAAATATAAAAGAAAAAGACTACCTAATAAGTAGTCTTTTTCTTTTACATTTGTTTTATGAGTGGATTAAATTTTAATATTTTTAACATATTAATTATCGCTGGTATTATCTATGGTTTTATTTTTAGCTTAATCATTACTTTAAATAAAAATCTATTTTGATTTTCTATTTTAAGAATTCTTCAGCAGGAATAATTTCATTAAATTCTTTTATCTGTATGTTTTTATAATAGATTTCTGCTGTTTCAGATTGAAATCCAATAATACCTGCTCCAGGGTTTAATTTAAAAGCCATATTTACAACTTCTCCATTTAATTTATGAATGGCATATTCGCTTCCCATTACAATTATTTCGCATTGGTTCCACGCATCGTTTATAGCATTGTAATTAGTTGTTGAAGTCGCTAAATGAAGCCAACTATCCTTAATATCAAGTATTCCGCCCTGATTTGGATGTAAATACGCTTTACCATCTTTAGTACTATACCAATCGTAGCTTGTTCCTTTAGGTCTAATTAAATCTCCTGTATGATTTTTAGATGTAATATGGTTATAACGTATTTGATATTCAATCCCTGTAGGCCATACCTTATCATCAATTACGTGGTAATAGACACCTGCGTCGTATTGCCATCTTTCAAAATTATTAGCTATTCGATTTCCCCATTTATATTCAAATTTCAAAATATATTTACTATATTTTTTATTAGTATAAAAAAGCCCATGTGTCTCATTTTCTCCTGTACCCAATTTATATTCATTTGGAAATGAATCATTAAATACATGTATCATATGATCTTCAATAGAAAACACCTTTTGAGCTAACGCTTCATCTCCGTTTCTCAATTTTAAATACCATCCGTCAAAATTCTCTCCATTAAAAAGGTTTCTAAAACCGTCTGTTTCGGAATTCTTAATAATATCTTTTTGTTGAGCTATTGCTGATAAACAGAATAAAACACAAGAACTAATTAAAATTATTTGTTTTAGTTTTTTCATATTGCCATTCTAGTACTTTTAAAACTTATTTAATCTCATCCAATCAAGTTGGTGCCAACCAAGCACTAAATTATAATAAGGCTGAAGTTCTCCATCAGTCGATCTTCCATTTTTTATAATGTGAGTTAATTTTTCTGTTAATTTTGCTACAACTTTGGGTTGCTCAAAAAACAAATTTGTTGTTTCTTCAGGATCATTTTCCATATCATATAGTTCAAACATCGCATCTCCCAAATCTGCTCTAATAATAGTTGGCTTTAAAGAACCTCCAGAACCTCTAAACATGTTCAATTTCCATTTTCCTTCTCGAATTGCAAAATGCCCCGTAAAGGAATGATGAATAACAGCTCTATCTAAATTTTGCTTTGCGCTAGTATCCTTCATTAATGGATATAAACTATAACTGTCCTCTCCGGCATTATCTGGAAGTGTTACTCCAACTATATCTGCAATAGTTGCTAAATAATCAGATTGACAAACTGGAGAATCTATTTTCCCTCCAGCTTTAATAGCATTTGGCCATCGCATTAAAAATGGCACACGATGTCCGCCTTCATAAATATCGCGTTTACCGCCTTTAAAGTTCAGACTACTATAATGTTGATAGGTATCTCTTTGATATGCATAATTAGATTCTGCTCCATTATCCGATGAAAAAATAACTAAAGTGTTCTCCTCTAAACCGTTTGCTTTTAAAGCATCTAATACTTGCCCAACACGATAATCGGTCTCCTCCATAAAATCGCCATAATTCCCACAGTTACTACGCCCTTGAAAATCGGGGTGTGTGCAATGCGGTAAATGCGGACTGGTTAAAGGCAAATATAAAAAGAAAGGCTTACCATTTTTAGCCTCATTTGCAGAATTACCAATATACTCAACAGCTTTGTTTGCAAATGTCTCTAATACTAATTCATCATTAAATGACGGAGCGACTTCAACATGTCCTTTAGCTATTTCTTTCTTATAAGGTGGTGTCATTCTATATGTACGCGGTGTCACATCCATTTTCTTTTTAGTAAACAAAATTGGAGGATCTAAAACTCTATCATTCTCTAAGTAAGTTAACACGCCAAAATTCATAGATGCTGGTATACCAAAAAAATAATCGAAACCTTTTTCTATAGGACCATCTGTGAATGGTTTAGACCAGTCTCTTCCCTCCCCTTTTTTTCCTTCAAATTCCATTTGAAGATGCCATTTACCAATCATTGCGGTATTATAACCACTATCTTTAAGTAATGATGCAATAGTCATACGGTCTTTCTCTATCAAACAAGGTCCATCGGCACCTAAAACACCTTTTTTTAATGATGTCCTCCAACTATACCGGCCTGTTAACAAGCTATATCGTGAAGGTGTACAAACAGCATCACTACTATGTCCATCTGTAAAAACCAAACCTTCATTAGCCAATTTATCCATATTAGGCGTTTTAAATTTAGCACCAGGATTAAGCGCACTTACATCTCCATAACCTTGGTCATCGGTATAAATAATAACAATATTTGGTTTGGATACTTTTGTTGATTTATTTTGCCCACAAGAAGAAAATAAAAGCACACTTATAATAGCAGTTAATATTATCGTAAATTTTAATTTAATCTTCATTTGTACTTAATTTTTTATTGCTAATATAATCCGCTTTTTAGACTTTTTTTCACTTAGCCAAGTTAATAAATTGATAATTCAAATATACTATTGATAAATAATTAAAAACTAAAAACATTTAAAAACTCATCATTTAGATATACCATATAAACTTTCTCTAGCTTTTTCTTATTCAAAAGAGCGTCTACTGAATTTCTTACTATTCTTTTACCAATTTAATTATTGTCCTTAATGAAGCAACTTTGACTTCATTAAAATAAATACCTCTTGCGAAACTGCTTAAACATACAATCTAAAATATTATTTATCAAACAACTAAACATGTAATTCAGATAATTTCACATGTAACATTTCTTAAAAAGCTTAAAAATTAAGACGTAAAGACATTTATAAAAAAACACTAATGAGCGAAAAAAGAAACAAAAAAACCGAAATGAGCATAAATCTTAGACATAAAAATTAGAATATTGTCACTGATATTAACCTATAAAATTATGAAATTATGTTAAAGCTAAAAATTATTTTTTTAATCCTACCCCTCTTTTTATTTGTAAACAAAATTCAAGCACAGTACCTCTGGTACGAAAACGAAACAGAAACCGAGAATATTTTATTCTCAGAAAGTGATTCTGGTACTTTTACAACAAATGAAACCAATCCAGATCAAACTGGAATTAACACAAACACAACAAGCACTAAATTTATTAGAGATAGCAATGTTACAAGAGGTTTTTCTTATTTTAAATTATACGAACCTATAGAAACGGCCACCAACATGACAATCACTCTAAAAGCCTATATAGATATAGCTACCGTAAACTTAGCAGCCAACAATCGGCTTCGTCTGTATTTTAAAAATACAACTACCGGAGAATTATTCTATAAACAACTAACTTTTAGCGCAGGACAAGAATGGCAAAATTTTTCTTTTAGCATTGCCTCCACCGATTTCACCTCTACAAGTTTAGTAAATGGTGGTTATGATGAAGTTTATATCGGATACGGTAATGGGCAATCTTCTACAACTGCCATTACCTATTATGTAGATCAAATTTATGGATCCATAGAACAAGAAGTACAATATACATGGTATGAAAATGAAACGGATATTAATGACATCATACTTTCAACAAGTGATTATGGAACCTTTAGTACAAACGAAGTAAACCCAGATCAAACAGGAAATAACAACAACCTTGTTGCCTCTAAGTTCGTCAGACAAGCAGCAACAAACAAAGGTTTTACTTATTTTGATCTATATCAACCTATAGAAACCGCTGAAGAACATAAAATAAACCTAAAAGGTTATATCGATATTAGTACCGCGAACTTACTTTCTAGTGGTGATCGCCTACGTGTTTATTTGAAAAATACAACAACTGGAGATATAATCTACAAACAAATAATTTTCACTGTAGGACAAGAATGGGAGAATTTCTCTTTTGTTTTTAATACAAGTGACTTTACATCAACTGGATTAGGTAGTGGAGGGTACAATCAAATGTACATCGGTTATGGAAATGGTAAATATACTAGTACAGCTATTACTTACTATGTAGATAGCATTCATGCCACAGTAGAGCAATTTACTTACAATACGAATGTAGACTGGTTAGAAGGATCTTGGGGAATAACTTTTCCTGTTTTTGGAGGAGAAAGATTAGATACTGAAGTAGCAGGTGGTTACGATCTTGTCAGTGGAGCACAAGAAGTAGTTGATAGTTTGCCAGCTGTAGGACATGTTATTACCAACTTATCCTATTTTGCACACTCACATTACTTTACTTTAAGAACCAACCCTAATGTCGACATTGTTAATGAAATACATGAAAGTTTAGTCCCTAGTCTTGCCAATGAAGCAATCATACTAGATGTACTCCAAAAATTTAAAGACTCTGGAAAGAAAGTCATTTTATACATTTCTACAAATTATATGGATAGAGCAAGCGATGAAGTTAAAGCTGCTTGGCTAACATATTATACTAACGAATTTGCAGGAAGTGAATATTTAGCTTATGAAGATCTTATTCAAGGTTTTGTAGAACGTATGAAAGATTATGCGGACGGGTACTGGCTGGATACAACTACTAATCTTGGCGCCGATTCTAGAATAGAAGATTTTATTAGCATGATAAAAGCTACTGATCCTGGAGCTGTCGTTACAGCAAACTATCAAAAAAACTATTTTTCAGAAGATGGTACCGAAATTTTAGTAGACACTGACGGAGTAGAAGATGATGATGAGACTGATTATAAAATTGTACTTCATGAGACTTTAAATACATACCAAGATTTTACAAATGGTCATGTCACTCCTCTTGGAAATGGAGCTCCACCAAATTCTTGGGGATACGATGAGTACACATTACCTAATATGGTACAAAGCCCATGGACTAATTATAACGGAACAACAACATTAAAACACGCTTGGTTTCCTATTAGAAAACAATGGCATTCTCCAAGAACTGATTTGGTTTTTGAAATTGAGCAAGCTTATCGTTACATAAAAAGTGTTACCGATGCAGGTGCAGCTATAACTTTTGCGAACACAATCGATTATGGCCTATCTGATCCTGGCTATATGATGGCTGATGAAATGGCAATTATGAAGGAGATAAATGACCGATTACTTATGACTATTGTTCCTAATTATATCCCTTATAGTCGACCTGTAGGAGCTTTTTTAGTTGGAGAAGATCAAATATATCCCTGGTATGAAAATGAAGAAGACACAACAACAGATTATATACCATTAAATAGTACTACACAGGGTAGTCTTACGGAAGATTTCACAAACCCTTTTCAAACAGGAAATAACACCAGTAGTACAGTTGCTAAATTTATAAGAAGCGGAGGTAATCCCGCAAGAACTTACTTTGATCTACCAAACCCAATTACTGACCTATCTTCTCTTAAAATATCTCTAGATGCATTTGTAGACCTTGCCAGCCCATCTACAATAGACTATAGAATTCGTGTTTATCTTTTAAATTCAACTTTAAATACGATAATTTATAAACAACTAACCTTATCGGCTGCACAAACTTGGGAAAATCTAGAATTTGATTTTAGCGATCAAGGTATATATACAGATGGGTACGATCAAATGGCAATAGGTTTTGCTAATGGAGATTCTTCAGGCGCAACTACAACTTATTATATTGACAATATAAAAGGGTCCATAAATCAATATTTTATTCCGACTACTACTAGCAAAGCCTTGACTATAACTTCTACGAAACTAAATACAGATCAGAGCGATTCATCTCTTAAAATATACCCAAATCCAGTAACAAATTCTTTCAAAATATCTAAAGCGTTTACTTCTGTGTTCGTTTATACTATTACAGGTGTACAATTATTAGAGTTTTCTGGTAATGAAAGTCATTTTGATGTTTCAAAACTTAATACAGGCCTTTATTTCTTAAAGGGCTATGATAACGAAGGAAATAGCGAAGCCATTAGATTCATGAAAAAATAATTTTTTAATGAAGTAATACTAAAAATTTATTTCAAACCTTCTAACCTGAATTAAGCATAAAAACAT
>JBDWSF010000024.1:0-189473 GCA_039985655.1 Algibacter sp.
CCGAACAGAGAAGTTAAGCCCATTAGCGCCGATGGTACTGCATTTGTGGGAGAGTAGGTCGTTGCCTTTTTTATTCTAAACTTGATTTAGAATTGTAAATCCTCAACATTCATTTGTTGAGGATTTTTTTTGCTCTAAACTCTAGTGGATAATGAGTTTAGTAGATAACAGCGGGAGCTATAGTAGTGGATCAACTAGTATTTATGATTAGCTTTTAAGGTTTCATACCAATTCTAAATTAAAACAAACCTAATAAAACGCCTTTTTTCCTTTCTATTTCAGAATAGAAATAAACCGTAGTTATATTATGCTTAATTTATATTCATTATGTAAAGAAAAAAATCATCATTTTTACTTAGAATTGGTATTACAAAACTAGTAATGTATAGTTCAGTTTTAAATTGTTCTAAATGACCTAATAGCCACGGGCTGCTCTCCTTTTAATTTCAAATTTAAAAACCCGTCTAAAATATTTTAAATTGTTCATTATTACCCATTTTAAAATTCTAATCGAGAAAAATAATAGTACCTTTGAGGCTTAATTAAAAGAGATGGTGTTTAACTTATAAATTGTCATCTCAAATGCTCTATACGGGCTTTACCAAACAATTTATATGACATTTAACGAATTAGGCTTATCTGAAGCCTTGCTAAAAGCTATTAACAAAAAAGGTTATACAAAACCTTCCCCTATTCAACAAAAAGCAATTCCTCCAATTTTAGAAGGTCATGATGTTTTAGCATCGGCACAAACAGGTACTGGTAAAACAGCAGGTTTTACATTACCATTATTGCATATTTTAGCTGAAAATCCGAAAGAGAAATTCAGACCAATTAGAGCCTTAATTTTAACACCAACACGGGAATTAGCTGCGCAAGTATATGCTAATGTTAGAGAGTATAGTGAGTTTTTAAATTTAAGAAGCACTGTTATTTTTGGTGGTGTAAATCAAAAACCACAAGCAGCAACTATTCGTCAAGGTATTGATATTTTAGTTGCAACACCTGGACGTTTGTTAGATTTACAAAATCAAGGATTGTTATCACTTAAACGCATTGAAATCTTTGTTTTAGATGAAGCCGATAGAATGTTAGATATGGGCTTTTTACGCGATATTGAGCGTGTTATTAAATCTATGCCAGAAAAGAGACAGAATTTAATGTTTTCTGCTACATTTTCGAAAGATATAAAGAAACTTGCACATGGTATTTTAAACCGTCCAGTTCAAGTAGAAGCTACACCAGAAAATACTACGGTTGATGCGATTAGTCAAAAAGTATATCGCGTTGCCAAAGGTTTAAAAACGGGATTGATAATTAAATTGATTTCTGAAGGTAATTGGAAACAAGTTTTAGTTTTTACACGTACTAAACATGGCGCGAATAAGCTATGTGAAAAGATGGGGAAAGCAGGAATTACAGCAGCGGCTATTCACGGAAACAAAAGTCAGGGCGCACGAACAAAAGCGCTATCTGGATTTAAGAATGGACGTGTTAATGTTTTAGTTGCTACAGATATTGCTGCTCGTGGGCTAGATATTCCGTTATTACCGCATGTTATTAATTTTGAATTGCCTAATATTTCTGAAGACTACGTTCATAGAATTGGAAGAACAGGTAGAGCAGGTGCTAAAGGAGAAGCTTTGTCTTTAGTGAGTGCCGATGAAACGACATTTTTACGAGATATTGAAAAGTTGGTCGGTATGAAAATACCAAAAGAGATTATAGAAGGTTTTGAACCTGATCCTAATGCATCAACAGCTCCAATAAAACCTGGTCAAAATCGTCAAAACCGAAACTCAAGAGGCAGAAACAATTCAGGTAGTTCTAATAATAATTCGAATTCTAGAAAACCAAAAGGAAACGATAGAAGAGGCGGTAATAGTAGAAGACGTTAGCGATGAGGCAAGCCTTAAAGGATAAAATTATAACAGTTTGTAATAAAAAAATAGAAACCAAAGGTGAACATGTAGGATTGTCTTTTTATGCTTTTTTTGCTAATAAAAATGATAATCCAGAGTTACTTATGGAGGCGGCTACGTGGTGGATCGAAACTCACGAGTTAGATCATTTTGAAAAGGCTATTAAAATAAAAAAAATGGTAGAATAAATTTTATGGAATCTCAACCTAATAACCCATTACATGGCATTAAACTGGAACAAATTATAAATGATTTGGTCGCGCATTATGGATGGGAATATATGGGGTATACTATTAAAATTAAATGCTTTACAGATAATCCATCAGTAAAATCTAGCTTAAAATTCTTAAGAAGAACGCCATGGGCACGCACTAAAGTAGAAACCATGTATTTAAAACTATTAAAAAACAAAAAGTAAAAGAGGCTGTCTAAAAAGTCTATATTTTTGAGTTTGTCAGGTTGAGCTTGTCGAAACCTATCATTGATTATCAAGTAAGTTGATATATTTCGATAATCAATATGACTATTCATTTTACTTTTTAGACAACCTCTTTTTTATTGTTTATAGAATAAGAAAAACTATTCTTGTTTTTTCTTCCCTTTCCCTTTTTTAAAGTTAGCTTTAAGCTCTTCTAAAGTAACAGAACCATTAGAATCTGCATCTAAACGTGCATAGTTTTTTTCTAGTTTTTCTGCAGGTACTTCTTTTTTTCTTTTAGCACTTACAAATTCTTCTAAAGAAATAGACGCATCTTTATTGGCGTCAAATCTTTTAAACATTTTGTCGAAGTCTGGTTTCTTTTTTTCTTGAGCAGTGATTGAAAAAGAATAAGCAAACAATGCTAGTGTTAACATTGTTAATTTTAATGGTGTTGTTTTCATTTTGTAATATTTTTAAACGGTTATCTAAGTTTAGACCTTTCTACTTCTAATTGGTTTAATTAGAGCAGACTTTTTTTTAAAAATATAGAAAGCTTTGAGTATACTAAAGCAGTGCTATGATCTTTAATGAGACTTTGTATAATGCGCTTTGATTAAATTTTTTCCAAAATCGCCATTAAAATCTCGCCAAACCACATGAATATGTTTTGCATTATTTTGCGAATTATCAAATTCTACTAGAAACGATTTTCCTTGAATTCTGTAATAATGAGGTTTATCAATTTGTGTAGCTCCAAACCAAGTAAAGTGAATGTTGTTAAACCCTTCTTTTTCTATTTTCTTCAACCGAATAGAAGCCACTTTTTCTGGCATCGATTCAATATGAATATTAATTAATTGAAGTAATAATTCTTGTTGTGATTTGTTTAAATCTTTAAAAGGAATACCTACAGTTTCTAAAGGAGAAACTTCAGATTTGTTTTTAGTAAAAATGTCTTTAAAAGGAACGTCTTTTATAATGGTTTTTTGTTTTTGGTTATCATTTAATGTATTTACAAATTCTAAACCTAAATCGTCTTCTTTATCTAGTGTACGTTCTCCTTTTCTTTTTCCAGAACTAATGGTTGTAGGATTAGCACCAAAAAATCGAGGTGCAATAGATGTGTTTTCTCCAGAAATAGTGAAGTTTAATGAGATATGATGACCTTCAAAAGACCATGACCAAATTTTATCCGTTTCTGGGTTGCCATAAAAAGTTGCATAATATTTTTCGGAATCTCTAAATACGGGGTCTCCAGATATTTCTGCTAAAACAGTTTCTAAATTTATTATTTTAAGTGTTTTGTTATAACCAGATTCACTGAGTGAAGATTTTAGTAAGTTGAAGAATAACTTTTTTTGTTTGGGCTGTAATTCTTTTAAAGAGATCCCTTCACGAATAAACATGCTGTGTGGCAAGTAGTGCCATTTATCTTTTAAAGGATCATCAAAATCTAATAGAGCGATACTCTTTTGGTCTTTATTTAATGAATTTAGAAAAGTAACAGCGGGGTTTATTTTCGAGTTTTTAAAAGCGAAGAAACTAAGCGTTAGAAGCAATAATATAATTTTATTTGATTTCATATTTGTTAATTTATTTCGCACTATATAATTTATAAACCTCAGAACCGGCACTTAAAAAAGCACCTGTGCCGTAAACCTCGGTTTTGTCTGCCCAAGCTTTTCCTGGTGCTGCACCTACGGGTTGTACATAGCCTAGCATCCCAGATTCGGTAACATAACTAGTCATGGCATTCCAACCTTTTTTAACGGCATTTTCATAATCTTTCTTTTCAAGAATCCCTTTGTTTATACCCCAAGACAAACCATATATGTAAAAGGACGATCCGCTGGTTTCTGGAGTTGGATAAAAATCTTGACCTAATAGACTCATAGCCCAATGCCCTTCTGGAGTCTGAATTTCAATAAGTTTTTTAGCCATTTTTTTATAAATTTTTAAAAAATATTTATATGATTTGGAGTCAGCATCTAATTCGTTCATAATATTAACGAGACCTGCAAATACCCAACCGTTTCCTCTAGACCAAAATATTTTAGTTCCATTATCTCGTTTGCTCATATAGCGTTCGTCACGGTAAAATAAATGCTCTTTTTTATCGAATAGAAAGTTCGTAGATGTTTTAAATTCAGATATTAAAAAATCTAAATATTTTCTGTCGCCTGTCGTTTTGTATAGTTTAGCTAAAACAGGAGGTGCCATAAAAAGCGCATCACACCAGTTCCAACGGTCTTGATGAAATGGTGCTTTCCAATTTAATTTAGATTGCGATGGATGATAAATAATAAAATCAAACTGTTTTTGCGTAGGTTGAATCATTTTTTTATCGCCGTATTTTCTATATAGGTCTAAATAAAGCTGTCCTACAGTATGATCATCGGCATGATAAGGTCTGCGATATAATTCCCACTCGTGTGTTTTTCCAATATTCTTTAACCAGTTGTAATAGCTGTCATCATCAGCCATAGCAGCCCATTTTACCATACCAACATAAAGCGCGCCGTTTGTCCAATCCAAAGGGTGGTGTGGTTTTGTACGATTGCTATAGCTATCATTAAAATGTTCAATTTGCCAATCGGCAACTTTTTTCATAATAAGTTTTACCTCAGTAGGTTTAATATCTTGAGCTTGAATTGAGATTGTAAATGTTATAAACGTAAAAAAAATAAAGGATTTTAATAATGACATCTGTAGTGGATTAATAGCTGGGTTATGATATTTAGTTTAATATTTGATTTAAATGATATTCAAGATGATCAACATAATTGGTTATTAAAAACCGTAAATCGGATTCTCTTTCATCTTTAAGAAGAATTTTAAAAGATAATGTTTCCTCTGTTTGATTTTTTATAATATGAGATATTTGGTAGTTAAGCGATAACCATAAATTTAAAATCTTATCAGTCTCTGCATGTTGATAATCATTCGATTTAACCAATTCATTTTGGTCGTAAGGTATTATAAGGAAAGGTTTTTTACTAAACTGAATTTTAGTAAACCGTTGTAAATTGTTAATTGCCGAATCTATTAAATGTCCTAAAATTTCTTTTTTAGACCATTTGATATCAGAACGTTTATGGAGAAAGTCAGTTTCTGGAATTTGTAGAATACGTCTTTCGGCACTAGCTAGTAACGTATCAAGTTTAGTTTTCATAACCCTAAAGCTATGAAATTTTTAATTAAGAAGTTTAGACTGATGCTGTAATAAAGACATTTGTTTTAATCTAAAGAATTCCTCGCAACTTGCTGCGGGGTAAAAGTGGAAAGTTTGAAAACCTTAGGTTTTCATCAATCTAAAAATATTTTTTCCGCTTGATACCTCGTCAGCTTGCTGCGGGGCCATTCATTAACTCAATTATTACCCTTTAGTAGCATTCGTTTTTTATTTTCTAAATATGCTTTTTCTAAAGCATTATTCACGTTTGCAATAGCCAAATCTATATTAACGATCGCTTTTTTTGTATTGTTAGTGACTATGTAATAATCAAATAAACACCCAAAAAACAAATAACTACGCTGTTCAAAATCAGCTGGATTTAATTGGTCTAAATACCGTTTCGTCATCATATAGTTTTGTTTTTGTAAACAAACCACTGCCATAGTTAGTATATGCGAAGGCATAGGTTGCAGGGTATGCAAGCATTGGTACCAATACAAAATTTTATCCCAATCGGTATCTTCAAAACGTTTCGCTTTTAAATGTTCCGAAGCAATGGCTGCTTCATAATGGTAACATGAAAACTCAGAAGTGTTAACCGCTTTATGCATTAAAGAATTCCCTAATTGAATCAGCGGGAAGTACCATAAACTTCTGTCTTGATGTTTTAAATCTAGTAACTCGTTATTCGCATTGGTTTTTGTTTCTAATCTTGCTGAGTGAAAGCACATTAAAGCCGTTAAAGCATAAGCTTCGGGAAGTTGCGTCAGTTTATTAGTCAAAAGCATTTTACAAAGCCTCAGTGCTTCAGTACATAATTCTTTGCGCACCAAAAGTTCTTTTTTGTTAGAATGAAAACCTTCATTAAAAATAAGATATAAAACTTCCAAAACGCTCTCTAAGCGTTCGGGAAGTGCTTTTCCTTGTGGGATTTTAAATTTTAAATCCGATTTAAGAATTGCTTTCCGCGCTCTAGTCAAACGCTTTTTTACCGTTTCTTCTTTAGTTAATAACGCTGACGAAATTTCTTTTATACTAAATCCCGAAACTGTTTTTAAAGCAAACGAAATGCGATCTCTAGGATCCAATTTGGGATGACAAGCTGTAAAAATCATACGGAGTTGTGCATCGGCAATTTCGGTATCTAAAAACAAATCGTTAATAGCAATACTATCCGTACCTTGATTGATGTTTGGAAGATGGTTTTTTGCCGTTTTTAATTGCCTAAAAATATCTAAAACTCTATTTTTTGCAGCCTGAGTTAGCCATGCTTCAGGGTTTTCGGGTTGTTGAATTCGCCAACCTACACTTGCTTTAATAAAGGTGTCTTGTACCGCATCTTCAATAATATCAAGATGTTTAAGCCCAAAAATCCGAGTTAAAATAGAAACCATCTTCCCGCTATGGTGGCGAAAAAGATGGTCTATAAGTTTCGTTTCCATTAACGATCAAATACCATAATTTCACGAATTTCAACGGTGCCGCCTAAATCGTAATCAGGGTAATCTTCAGCAATTTTTTGTACCGCATCAAAATCACTAGTTTCAACAATATAATAACCGCCAACAATCTCTTTAACTTCGACTGATGTTAAATCGGTAACCGTTCTATTCGAACCAGAAACACGGCGAATTTGTGGCGTTAATGCATTCCCACCACGTAAAACACCTGCTTGTTCCATTTTGTCATTCCAAGTAAACCATTTACCCATTCTGGATTGTAATTCTTCTGGAGATAGTCCTAAATCAGAATAATCAGTACTAGTAAAAATCATCATAAATTCTTTCATAATTGTAAAATTTAAATTGTTATACCATTAAGACGTTTGTCAAATTAAAAAGGGGGACAGTGTTTCCAAATTTATAAATTTCTTTTTAAGAAACCGATTGCAGATACGAATTAAAAGTTGGGCGTTCCCCACATTTGCTTTTCAGAAAGCAAATATGTGTCAGGCTTTCGGCAGTCGCTTCCCGAAAAAAATCGGGAGAGCTTCAACAAATGCCTCAACCCTTAACGCGGAAAGCATAACGTTCAATTTAAAGTGTAGGTTACCTTATGTGCTACTTTTTAATGGTAGGGACTTTAATAGAAGACTGAATCCAACATCCAATTTTAATTGTTTGACCGGCTTTCCCTTCTATAAAAATCTCTTTTTTTGTTGGTGCTTTAGCTCTATAACTGGCGGCAGATTGTGCTGCGTCTTTCTTTAAAGTAGGATCTACTCTTGATGCTTTTTGAGCTTCATTCGCAGCTAACCAATAAACGGCTCTCTTATCAAAGTTAGAACCGCCACAGTCTTTGGCGCTACTCTTGTACATAGAAGCAATTGATAAATGCGGTTTACCATTAGAAGGGTTGAGTTTTAACGCATGATTAAAATAAACCCGAGCTTGACTAAACGTTCTTTTATTTTTTAGAATGACTCCAATTTTATAAGCCAATTTACCTTTTTTATAAGGGTCAGATTCAAGTTCGAAGGCTTGTTTTAAATAATCTTGAGCTTCGGTTTCTTTTCCATTTTGAAATAAAACAGTAGCAACAAAGTATTTTGTATCTGCAGATGGCGCTGTTTCGTCATAAGCTTTAACCATATTTTCATACAATTGCACATCTGTACACCCTTTATGATACATCCTGCTTACTGCTCGTTTTAACCAAACAGCATCAGATTTATGAGGTTCAAAACCTTTTTTATATAAAGGGATTAAGTTTTCACAATTCGCTCTTTTACTTAACATGGCGTCCATAGCAATCGAAATTTTACTATAATATTTCAAATTGTCTTCGTAGTACTTTTTGTATTGTTTCTCTTTTTTTGTTAGAACATCTCCGTTGCCTTCTTTTATAATGAGCGCATTAAGTTTTTCCGAAAAGTTCTTGACTTCTAATTCAACTTTTTCAGTAATATCATCATATTTATTAAATAAATCTTGAGCCGATTTGGTGCCTTTATCATACAAATTGACGATTAAAGAAAAGTAGGAAAATAAGCTTTTAGGATTTGTAAAAGTCGTTAAGTCTTCTTTATAAGTGTCATCAAAACAATTATATAGGTCTAAATCTGTTTTGCCCAATAACGTCTTATTGTTATATTCTAATTGACAAGCCATTGCCGCATATTTTCCTCTTTTTGTTTTATTAGGAAAGCATTCAGCGCGCTGTTTCCATAATTTTATAAGATCATTTATGTACTCCGTTTTATTTTTTTCTGTTGTTTGCTTAATTTTTGCTTTCAAAATATCTTCCCCATCCGAGTATATCGCAATATTTAATTTCGGGCAATTATTACGCACGTACATCCAAGGTTCGAAAGCAGCATCGTAATCTTCAGCTTTTGCATATTCGTGAAATATAGAAAGCTTCGTCATACATTCCTCGTTGTTTTGAGAGAAAGCAGTATTAAAACCAATAAATAATAAAGTAAATAACAATGTTAGTTTAGTTTTCATAAATAATAATGTTAAGATTAATCTTGATTATATTAAAAAGGAATAACTCACAAGAAATGTACCAAGTCTAAGTTTTATTGGTTAACTGCTTTTGAACGATATTAAATATGTGTGATTGTTTTAAATGAAGTTGAGATATTAGTGCGTTTATTAAAGTGAATTATTTAATTTTGAAGCCTCAAAAGCATACAGATGAACAATTTTGAACTCGGACTAAAAAATCCAATTTGGTATGCTCTAGAAGAAGCGCATAAAAAGTTCTCAATGACCTATGATGGCGTTAAGTTTTATGATCCAGAAATTTGTCCTTTCGGCGCTTTCAAAGATGCTTCTAAAACTGCTAGTGCATTAAATGAGTATGCAAAGCTTGTCGATAGTTTTTTTCTAGTTTCCGAAAATGAAGATCCTACCTTTGATGAGGATTTTATGGTTTTAGATCAAAAATTTGAATGTATTCAAATGGTTATAAATACTTTAAAATCATGCGAAATCACGGAAACGATTGTGCCTTTAACAGAAAAACATAGGGATGCGGTTTACGATTTAGTATGGCTTACAATGCCTGGGTATTATAAAAAACGAACCTTAGATATGGGCGGGTATTTTGGCATTTTTAAAGAAGGAAATCTGGTCTCTATAGCAGGGCAACGCATACAAACGAACCATTTTATAGAAATTAGTGCGGTGGTAACACATCCCGATTATACTAGACAAGGGCTTGCAAAACAATTAGTCGTTCATACCACACAAGAAATTTTTAAAACAGGAAAAAAAGCCATTCTGCATGTTACAAAAGGAAACCCTGCGATTAAACTTTACGAAAAATTGGGTTATGAATTAACTAGAGATATGAATTGGTGGTATTTTCATAAAAAATAGAAAGCATGATTTTTTTAATACCTTCATGTTTTTTGGGGGCGTTTAATATGTATGTTTAGTTGTGTGTGTAAGTAACTAAATTAGCAAAAGAAAACGAACCTGAGAAAATTCCAAAGGAATTTCCAAGTAGGCTAGAACCTAGTAATTGATTATACACGTCTTTGTTAGCTACAGTTTTTTCATTTCGTTATTTATTTCCTTAATTAATTTAGTAGCTTCCTCATTTTGAGTCAAGATCAATCTATCCTCATCTATTCCATTTGCTTTTAACTCCTCAAATATTACTTTTTTTGCGTCAGCTTTTACTCTGACTCGAACTATCATATTTTTCCAAAAATCTTTTTTATTTAGAGGAACTTCTAAATCAGAGTTGCTAGATGCAAATAGTCTACCGTGTTGTCTGAATAATCTAAACTGATAAGTTCTCTGGTCAATATCATTAATGTAAGTTGGTACGTTACAGACAAAAGATGAGTCTAAATCAAATGGATTGAAATTAGGATAAAGTAATTTTTCGTAATCAGAAGTTTCATTAAGTATAAAATCGTGTGGAACAAGTAAACCCCAAAGTTGTCCATCAGAATGTTCATGTTTCTCAGAAGGTTCACTCATGAAATATGATGAACTAATACTTGAAGTAGACAAGTCAATTAAGTTTGTTTTGACTCCAGCGTGTTGCGCTTGAAACATTAAGTCCCAATCTTCTCCATAAGGTTTTTTACTATATTTAAATAGTTGGTCTTCACCATAATTTTCGATTACTTTTTTTTTAAAGATTTTAGCTCCATTTTTTTCGAATTTTCGTGCTTTACTTAAGTTAATTTTTGTTGAGAAAGGTGGTCTGAAAATTCCTGGTAAAATATCCCATCCATAATTTTGCTCACCTCTGTAATGTGGCATTACAGGAAATCCTTCCTTTTCAATTAAGTCAATATTAATTTTAATTAATTCATCGTGAAAGTTCCCCACATCTTGTAAATTCTTAATCTCAAAACTTTCTAATGGTTTAAGATATTTTTCTTTTATATGTTCTGAAATTTGATAGTAGTTCATTTGTTGGTTTAAATTATACCTAACTCTTAAGGATCTGAAATCGTTTTAATTTTTAACATCCTGCTTTAAACGAATATAGCAGAAGTTTTTTACAAAATCAAGTATCAAATGTTATAAAAACAAATGAGATTGCCTTAGATTTAAGGAGTTAGCTCTTTTTAATTTTAGTGTTTTTGTTTTTCGATTAATAGATATTACTTTGGCATTATTTCTAATATTGTTTTTTTTACAAGTATCTTTACCATAGAGCGTTCAAGATTTTCGGAAACTATCCTTTTATTTTTAAAGAAAAACCCGATGATTACAGATATAAATGTAAATAAACCAGAACCTATTGTTTTTGAAAAACCACCAAAATCATTTAATAAGAATTCAAATGTTAATTACACAATTAAATCATTAGAAGCTGGTGAATTGGTGTTGATAACCGAATTTTATAATAATGGATTGTCACTTCTTAAAAAGTTGCAAATACATTTGAAACGGAAGTTACCTAACAAATCTTTTCAAGAGTAACGTGAGTTTCGGTCAGAATACCGTAAGCTATCAAATCTTATTTTAATAAAAATTGTAGATCATAAATTGACCGTAAAGAAATCACCTTCTATTGGTTGGTTAGAAAAGTTGTATCCAGAAACTACCGATTTCTTATTGCCTTTTCCTCAAGTTCAAGGACTAAATAGTGCTTGGCAGTGGTATCAAAATGGAATTTCCATTCCTGTATTGCGAAATAAAATCCATCCTTATTACGGCACTTATTTTCCAACGCGTTTTGATCATTTGATACTTTTCGATAATTGGTTGAATCGTTATAATGGACCTAAGAAGTCTGCAATAGAAGTTGGAATTGGGAGTGGTGTCCTTTCTTTTCAAATGATAAAACATGGTTTTCAGAAAGTTTTTGGTACAGATACCAATCCTAATGCGATTATTGGATTAAAAGAGTCCATGGGAAATACAAAGTTGTCTAGAAAAATAGAATTAGATTTTGGACATCTTTTTGGAGCTTGGGAAAAACAGACCGAATTGATTGTTTTTAATCCGCCTTGGCTACCTCAATCTGATAGTTTAGACAGAAACGACGAAGCGATTTATTACAATGAAAATCTATTTCCTGACTTCTTTGTTGAAGCAAAAAAAAGGTTGTTACCTGAAGGAAAGCTTGTCGTTATATTCTCAAATTTGGCTCAAATAACTGATGTAACAAAAGAACACCCCATAGAAATGGAATTAGCCAATGGAGAACGGTTTCAATTGGAAAAATGTTTAAAAAAGGCAGTGAAATCATCTTCAGAAAAAACAAAAAGAGATCAACATTGGCGTGCTTTTAAAGAAGTCGAACTTTGGATATTGACTCATATATAAGTTTTTAATACCCCATAAAAGTAAAAAGAGGCTGTCTAAAAAGTAAAATAAGTAGTTATTTTACTTTTTAGACAGCCTCTTTTTTATGTCATTTTTTGTTGAGAACTGACTCTTTTATTCAAAGTACATTTTCATTCCTTCGTGAATTCTGTTTTTTCAATTTGTTCCCAAAAATGGATATCTATAATCTGTTGGTGTAACAAAGGTTTCCTTAATCATTCTAGGCGATACCCAACGTAATAAATTTTGAGCACTGCCCGCTTTATCATTCGTTCCAGAAGCTCTCGCGCCTCCAAAAGGTTGTTGTCCAACAACAGCACCAGTGGGTTTATCGTTTATATAAAAGTTTCCTGCAGCATTTTGTAAGGCTTCAGTAGCTTGAGTAACGGCATATCGATCTTTAGATATAATAGCGCCTGTTAAAGCATATTCACTTGTTTCATCGACCAGTTTTAAAGTTTCCGCGTAAGCGTCATCTTCATAAACATAAATAGTAATAACTGGTCCAAAAAGTTCTGTACACATGGTTGTGTATTTGGGGTCTTTTGCAAGAATGACTGTTGGTTCAATAAAATACCCTTTACTTTTATCGTAATTACCACCAACTACGATTTCTGCATCACTATCACTTTTTGCACCATCAATATATTTTGCTAGTTTATCAAAAGAAGCTTCATGGATTACAGCAGTAATAAAATTGCTCATATCTTCAGGAGATCCCATTTTAAATGAGTTTACATCTTCAATAACATATTTCTTAACATCTGCCCAAAGACTCTTTGGTACATAAGCTCTTGAAGCTGCACTACATTTCTGTCCTTGAAATTCAAAAGCACCACGAACAATAGCTGTAGCGACTTGTTTTGAGTTCGCTGATTTGTGAGCAACAATAAAATCTTTACCTCCTGTTTCTCCAACAATTTTCGGATAGGTTTTATAGTTGTGAATATTGTTTCCTATTTGTTTCCAAAGTTCTTTAAATATGAACGTTGAGCCTGTAAAATGCAATCCAGAAAAATCTGGACTTGCCATAACGGTATTCGTGATCATCACTGGATCTCCAAAAACTACGTTTATAACGCCTGGAGGTACACCAGCTTCTTCAAACACATCCATAATCACTTTTGCAGAATATACTTGACTATCACTTGGTTTCCAAACTACAACATTACCCATTAACGCCATACAAGCTGGTAGATTCCCAGCAATAGCAGTAAAGTTAAATGGTGTAACGGCATAGGTGAAACCTTCTAACGGACGGTATTCAACACGGTTCCAAGCATCACTTGTACTTTCAGGTTGTTCCTTGTAAATGTCAGTCATAAACTGAACATTAAAGCGTAAGAAATCAATAAACTCACAAGCCGCATCAATTTCCGCCTGGTGTATCGTTTTAGATTGTGCAATCATAGTAGCAGCATTAATCTTTGCACGGTAAGGACCTGCAATTAACTCAGCAGCTTTTAAAAAGATACCTGCACGTTGTTCCCAAGGCATTAAAGACCATGTTTTTCTGGCTTCTAAAGCTGTAGAAATAGCATCATCAATATGATTTTGTTCTGCCAAATGATAAGTGCCTACACTATGTTGATGATCGTGAGGAGGCGACATCGTTCTGGTATTTCCCGTTTCTATGTATTTCCCATTAATATAAAGAGGCACGTCAATTTTACTATTGAACATGCTTTTATAAGTTTCTTGAACGGCATCGCGTTCTGGAGATCCGGGTGCATAAGATTTAACCGGTTCGTTAACGGCAATTGGTACATTAAAAAAGCCTTTTCCCATGATTTATTGTTTTTTGTTATTGAATTTTCAGTAAATGATACGCAAAATTACGAATATTTTAATGAAGGATTCGTATTTTGTTAATGAGAAATTCGTGTTAAATTTTATTTATTTTTTGTAAGTTGCGATTTCGTTTATAGACTATCGATTCATGTGTACAGTTACTATTATTCCGAAAGGAGAAAATGATTTTATTTTAACATCAAATCGAGATGAAGCGCCTCATAGAATTTCGTTGGCTCCAGACTTTTATACTATTGAAGATACTCATTTGCTATTTCCAAAGGATGAAGTTGCTGGCGGAACATGGATAGGTGTTAGTGATAAAAACCGAGTAATTTGCGTATTAAATGGCGCTTATGTTTGCCATAAGCGACAAGCTAAATATCGATTGAGTAGAGGTGTCGTAGCAAAAGATTTTATGATTACTGGTGCTATTGAAAGTACATTGGAAACTTATAATCTAATAGATATAGAGCCGTTTACCATGGTTATTGTTGATTGGAATTCTACTTTGAAGTTTTATGAATTGGTTTGGGATGGTAATGAAAAGCATGTTACACAATTGCCAAATGCTCCTAAAATTTGGTCGTCTTCAACATTATATTCAAAAGAAATGAAAGATGAGCGTTTAGATTGGTTCAATGCCTTTAAAATTGAAAATGAATTGAAAGCGTCTTCGTTATTAGCGTTTCATAAAAGGGCAGGACATGATAATATGGATTATGGTGTAGTCATGGACCGTGGTTTTGTGAAAACAACGAGTATTACGCAAGTAAATAAATCTGGTCATGTTGTCGATATGCGTTTTGAAAGTCTTCATGATAAATCTGTGACAAATACAGTGTTTAAATCCCCGCAAGTAGTTAATGAGTAGTACAGGAATTATTTTAACATTGGCGTATCCAGATACTGTTGTTATGGTATCGGAAGAATGGTTTTCTCCGTTTTTAAGATTTGTAGGTGTCGGGAAGAAGAATTATTTGCGTGCCGGACATGCTGCATTGGTTTTGATTAATAAAGAAACGGGTGTTTTAGAATATCATGATTTTGGACGTTATATTACTTCGGAGCCCAACGGTAGAGTACGTGGTCGCGATACTGATAATGAATTACATTTTCCTGTAAAAGCGAGCATTGAAAATGATTCTATTAAAAATTTAGATGCTATTTTAGAATTTTTAAGTACACATCCTAAATTAACACATGGTGAAGGTAAATTAGTGGCGTCGGTTTGTAACGCGGTCGATTATGTAAAAGCACGAACGCATATTACAAAAATGCAAGAGCGTCATTTTATTACATATGCTGCTTTTATTAAAGATGCTTGTAATTGTGCCCGTTTTGTAACTGATACATTGATTGCTTCGGTAACTAATGCTGAAATGGTGAAGCGCCTAGAAAGCTCTAAATGGTTTACGCCAAGTACCGTTGGTAATGTACTGTTGTCTAATACTGGAGATTACCCTTTTGAGGTGAGCGATACTGGTGTGATTTCAGAATTTAAAGGGTCTCAGAAAAGTGAAAACTTACGTTGTTTTTTAGATAAGTTAAAAAATCACGAACCTAATTTTGTTGGTACTTTAGAATCGAGAACGGTTGCAGGTGTACATGAAAAGGCGCAATGGTTATCTGGTATTGCTGCTGGTGCTTGGTTTGAATTGCATTCAACTGAAAATAAACTAGAATACCGGTTTAGACGTATTTCGCCTTACGGACATATTGATGTTGATGCCGTTTTTAGTATTGAAGATGCTACTTTTAACTATGATTTAGAATATGAATTTGTGCATTATTCTAATTGCAAATTTTTTAATGTGAAGCAGGGTGAGAAGGTTTTTAGGTTTGAGAGGTTGAAAAGTTAGAGTGTTGTTTTTCTTTATTATTTTACTATTAATCTGTAATAATTATTATCTAAAATTATAATATACTTTCCTTGTTTTAGTGTTTCTATATTTATCGAATTATTATTTAACTTTTCTTTTTTTATTAACTGGCCTAAGATATTACGTATTTCATATTCTTTATTTACTAACTTTTGTTCATTCTTAATGTAGACTATATTAGTTGTTGGATTTGGATATAATATTGATTTTGTTGAGTGAATTTTGTTAAGTGATAATGTTTCGAAATAACTATCAAGGAATGAGAATCTATTTTTAATCCAAGTCGTCATATATAACAGATCAGTTTCATTAAAGCTATAATTAGGGTAGATTAAAGACTCCCTTTCATATATCTTATTTTTGTAAAAGAATATGTATTGATTTTCAATACTGTCAATAAGATCGTCAGTTTTTAAATTATTACTTCTATGGTTTGCCCATTTATTGGATACATCAATAGAATAGTTCTCTGGAGTTAATTCAATAACTCTGTTATGAAAACCATTTCCTAATATGTCATCTGTTGTATTTTGGTTAGTACCGTTCCATATGGTTCCAAAACAACCATCAAGATCCCACGGAACATAAAAATAAGGTTCATTTGTAGTGTATTTAGCAATGTAAATATTCTTACCTGTATTGTCTGTTGCACGTAAAACATTTAGGAATAAGAAATAATCTAGATAGTTATCGTAATTAAATTTATTCCAGATATTATTTATAAATTCAGAATCAGATGAATTTATTACAAAATCAGTGAAATTATAAAGATTATTCCAATCTGTTATGTCTTCTTCTTTAGGGTATTTCATTTCATATCCACTCCAAATTATAGTGTTGTTATCAAAGACTGGTAAACTAGAAAAAGTAGCTGGTCCCCATCCTATACCTTTGTAGAGTTCTCCTCTAATATCATCTTTGTAACTTTTTAGTTTTAACTGTTTCTTGTCTACTTGCTCAGAAAGATTGTAAATACCATTATATTTTCCATTTAAAAAGATTTCAGTGTACATTACATCTGCTCCTGCTTTTGCTTCAGATTCTTCTGGCAAATAATAGGGTGCGTGTAGTTTTAACCATAGTTTATTAGCTATGAAGCTTCTTAATCTTAAAGGTTCATTATAAAGAGCGTCTAAAATCCAGTCGTCATCTGATCGTAAAGATCCAAACTGTACATTGTGAGAATCTTCTCCATTATCATCTTCCCAAAATTCAAGATCGTAAGTTTTTTTAGGGTAGCCTTGAGAAGAACTGCCCCTTATTTCTATTCCAATTTTAGAAGTTACTATTTGTTCGTTATCTGCATAAATAAAATCAGCAAGTACTTTTGGTTCATTTACAATAGTGTTATCTGTTTCTATCGAAATAATAGGTAAAGATGTGAAGTATAAAGTAAATTGATTAGAGTTATTATTTATTACGTATGATTGTTTGTATGTTATATCATAGGGACGTGTCTCAAAAGAATAAGGAATATCATCCAACATTATATTGATTTCACTATAGCCTGTTAAATCTACAAAAGATTCTATGTTTTCTATATGAGATATAATTAGTGAACGTGTTAGATCAGTTTTAAAATGATCTTTAGAAACATTTATGTTTAAAGTTTGAGAGGTACAGAATAATGAGTTAATTAAAAATGAAACTATAAAAAAAAACTTTCTCATTAAAATTAAGTTATGTGGTTTGATTATTTGCGATTTATAGAAAACCTAATATTAATTTATAGCAAACGGTGCGCTAAGTTTAAAGGTAGGAATGTCTACATTAAACTTTTTTGTAGTGGTGAAGTTTACCATACTGTAATATCCTGTCATGGCACCAAAAGGAGATGTTAATAAACAACCAGAAGAATAGGTATGCGATTCGCCAGGTTTTATAACCGGTTTTAAACCAATGACACCGTCTCCTTCTACAACTTCTACATTATTTAAGGCGTCCATAATTTCCCAATGACGCGCGTTGAGTTGCACGGAATTTTTGCTCTGATTCTCGATGGTAACGGTATAACCGAATGCGAATTGGATTTTATAATTTTTATAAAATGAGCCTTCGAAATTGGTTTCAACCGAAATTTTTATGCCTTGTGTTACTTGTTGTACCATGTTAACTGTTGATAGACAGTGGGTTTTGTGATGCAAAAATAGTGATTATTAACCTTTTATGCGTTATGTTTTAACATGTTTAATTTCCGTTTTAACGAATAGATGCTGTTTAATTGGTGATATTAACGGAGTTACCTTCGCCTAAACCTATAATTTTATCGTAACGTGCGCCTAGATCTTTATAATAAACTAAGACTTTATAATTGTTTTCGGTTTGATAAAAATTCCCGCTAATAGCGCCTTCGTCAATGCTACCATCATTATTTACAGTAACATATTTATAGTTGTAAAAACCTTGTTTTAATAATAGGGGACAGGTGTATACGTTGTTTTGAGGATCGAATGTGAGTTTAGTGCTCTCGTCTATCGCATAATTGTTAAAATTACCGTATACATGAATCGTTTTACCTTCTAAAATGTCGTCAGGAAGTAATGAGAAGTATATCCAAACGTAATCGGATTCAATACTAGGTGTGTCGGCATCTACGTGAGTTATTAAATAATTACCGTTAATATCGGGGTTATAGGTATATGGTTTTTCGGCTCTTTTATAATTTGTAAATAGATAGTTATAGTAAATATCTTTTAAGTCGATTGCTCGGACTCCTGTGTTTGCTGCACGAACATCTTTATTTTCGAAGAAAAGATATTCGTTGCCACCCCAAAAACTGGTTTCGGTATCGTACTTGTAAATTAATTCGTTGCCAATAGTGTATAGCGGTTTTAAATCTGCAATGGCTGTGTGTAAATTATTGTTTTGAACAATGAGCACTTTAACGGTTTGCTTTGGGTTGTTAAATTGCATAGTACTCGATACTATTTTTATATCAACACGTTGTTTTGTGTCTATATGTTCGATACTTCTAGTACGTTTTATGCTGACACCAACATCTGTGCTGTCTTCGTAAATCATAAATTTTCTTGAGAAAACAAGATCGTCATCATTATTAAAAACGCTTAGCATGTAGTTGCCAGAAACTTTTAAACGTTTTGTAAATTGGTTGGGAACGGTAAGTCTATAATGCGAATATATTTGATAGGTATTAAAGGAATTTTCGTAATCACGAATGCGTTGATTATCGAATCCGTCTAAATACTCAGATTTCATTAAAGCCGATGGTGTCCAATCGTAATTAAAATGATCTATTTTATAATAGTAATCTTCTTCATCTCCATTTAAAGCATCGAATTCTAAAACAAGATATTCGCCAAGTTTTAAAACAGGCAATTGGCTTTCGGGCGTGTTTCCTTTAAATCCGATCGTTTTTATATAATCTGGGGGATTAACTTCTTTAACTTGACCATAGGTAAAGTTTGCAGTTGTTATAAGAAAAAAGATACTTAAAAAAAATATGCGCATAGAATGAAATTTATGATGTAAATATAATCAAATATTATGCCTTACTTATACTTCTATTTAGAATTGATATAAATAAAAGAAGCTGTTTATATTGGTCTTACTTTTATAGTATTAATTCGTATTTTTGCACCGATTTTTAGACAACTAATTTCAATAAAAAAAATATGTCAAACGACATTCGCATTAAAAAAGGTCTAGACATTAAACTTAAAGGTGCAGCTGAAAAAACCTCTGAACAGGCAATTTTAAGCAACTTTTATACTTTAAGACCTGAAGATTTCCACAGCGTTATCCCTAAATTAATTTCTAAAGTTGGAGCTAAAGTAAAAGCGGGCGAGCCTGTGTTTTATGACAAAACCAACGAAAACGTCAAGTTTGTTTCTCCAGTTTCAGGAGAAATTATCGAAATTACTCGTGGAGAAAAACGTAAAATACTATCTGTAAAAATTCAAGCAGATAAACAACAATCTTACCAAGAACACGGTGTTTTTAATTTAGATTCTGCGAAAGCGGAAGACGTTAAAGCACATTTGTTAAGTTCTGGTTGTTGGCCATTTGTAAAACAACGTCCGTATGATGTTATTGCAAATCCAGATAAAACGCCAAAAGCTATTTTTATCTCGGGTTATGCTTCTGCACCGTTAGCTGCCGATTTAGATTTTACTCTCGCGGGTAAAGAGGCTGAGTTACAGGCAGCAGTTACAGCGTTGGGTAAACTTACTGAAGGCTCTGTGCATGTCTCAGTAGGTAAATCGACTAGCTCTCCGTTAGCAGGATTATCGGGTATTACAGTGCATACCGTTTCTGGTCCACATCCGTCAGGAAATGTGGGGACTTTAATTAATAAAGTAGATCCTGTAAATAAAGGCGAAGTGGTTTGGACGGTAAGCGCTCAAGACTTAGTTATTATTGGAGAACTTTTATTAACAGGAAAGTTTAACGCAGAACGTATTGTTGCTTTAGTAGGATCGTCTGTTGAAAAACCAAGATATTTTGTTACTAAATTAGGAGCTGAAGTATCTACTATTATTTATGACAAAGGTGTCGCTAAAGATGCTAATGCTAGAATTATTTCTGGAAATGTTTTAAGCGGAAAACAAATTCAACCAGATGGATCTTTAGATTATTACAGTAATGTAATTTCTATTATTCCTGAAGGTGACGATTACGAGCTTTTTGGATGGAATAAGCCTGTTTTTAACAAGGTATCTACATCTAGAGCTTTAACGTTTTCTTGGTTAACACCGAATAAAGAATACGATTTAAATACTAATACAAACGGTGAACATCGTGCTTTTGTAACTACGGGTAGTTATGAAGAAGTATTTCCTTTGGATATTTTTCCAATGCAAATATTAAAAGCATGTATGTATCAAGATTTAGACGAAATGGAAGCTTTAGGGATGTACGAAGTTGCACCTGAAGATTTTGCATTAACAGAATTTATTTGTGTGTCTAAACAACCGCATCAAGATATTATTAGAAAAGGTTTAGATGTAATGCTTAAAGAGATAGGGTAATGGGTTTAAAAAGTAATTTACACAATTTTAAGGAAAAGAATAAAGACAAGAAGTGGTTGCCAGCATTTTCTGCAATCCACACGTTTTTATATCTGCCAAATGAGACCACACACAATGGAACTCATATTAAAGCAGCCGACGATTTAAAGCGTACCATGAATACCGTGATTATGGCTATGGTGCCGTGTTTAATTTTCGGAATGTTTAATGCCGGTTACCAACATAATATCGCGTTTGGTAATACGATATTCGAATCGATGGGCGGTTTTTTAAATTCTAATTTTTGGACTTTAAATAATTTTGCTATTGGTTTCTGGAAAATTATTCCATTAGTAATCGTGTCTTACGTTGTTGGTTTAGCAATAGAAATATTGTTTGCCATGATTAATAAGCACGAAGTAGAGGAAGGATACTTAGTAACAGGTATGTTAGTGCCGCTTATTGTACCTATTGATATTCCATTATGGATGCTAGCAGTAGCAGTTGCTTTTGGTGTTGTAATTGGTAAAGAAGTTTTTGGAGGAACAGGGATGAATATCCTTAATCCTGCACTAACTATTAGAGCCTTTTTATTCTTCGCGTATCCTACTTGGATGTCTGGAGATAAAGTATGGGTTAAAGGTGCTGTGGAACAAGATCAACTTATTGCTGCAGGTCAAAATTTAGATGCCATTTCGGGTGAAACTGTTTTAGGTAGTTTAGCACAAGGAAAAGCAGCGGGCTATGAAGTGATGGATATGTTCTTAGGATTTATTCCCGGATCGGTTGGAGAAACATCAACATTACTAATTTTATTAGCAGGATTGTTTTTGATTTTTGCTAAAATAGGAAGCTGGAGAATTATGTTATCTTCTGTGATTGGAGCTTTAGTCATGGGCTTAATCTTCAACTTTGTTGCAGATTCTGGTTGGATTACTGAATCGAGTAAATTTTACGGATTAATGAGTACTACATTTTGGCATCATTTATTAATTGGAGGTTTTGCATTTGGTACCGTATTTATGGCTACCGATCCTGTAACAGCTTCGCAAACGAATAAAGGAAAATGGATTTACGGATTTTTAATAGGATTTCTTTCTATAATGATTCGTGTATTTAATCCAGCGTATCCAGAAGGTGTTATGTTAGCCATTCTATTAATGAATGTGTTTGCTCCAACTATCGATCATTACGTGGTACAAGGAAACGTGAAACAGAGAATGAAACGTCTAAAAGCAAAAACAGCCTAACGATGGAAAATAGAACAGATAAAAATTCATATACAATTCTATTTGCTATAGGAATGGTGTTTGTAGTAGGTGCTTTATTAGCATTTTTCGCATCATTTTTAAAACCAAATATAGATGAGAATAAACGTCTAGAAAAGCAACAAAATATTTTGTATGCTATGGGCGTAAACGAGAACGAAGGTAATAATGCAAACTTTGTATCTACGGCAGATGCTCCTGCGTTGTTTAAAAAATATATCAAAAAGCAATTGGTTATTCAAGGTGATAAAGTTACCGAGAATGATGAAGCGTATTTAATTGATGTTAAAAAAGAGCAAACAAGTGCTAAAGCAGGTAACGAAAGACGATTACCTTTATTTGTTGGGGAAAAAGATGGTAAAACATTTTACATCGCTCCAATTAGAGGTAAAGGGCTTTGGGATGCTGTTTGGGCTTATGTTGCTTTAGATAAAAACATGGTGGTTCAAGGTGTGTTTTTCGATCATAAAGGAGAAACTGCAGGTTTAGGAGCAAACATTAATAAACGTTTCTTTATGGACGATTTTATTGGTGAAGATTTAAAGAACAATGGTGTCTTTAAAGGTATTGCTGTTGCCAAAGGAAATGCAGACCCTTTAAATAAAGATAAATCTGATAACGAAGTTGATGCTATTGCAGGCGCGACTATTACAGGAAACGGTGTTTCGGCAATGATTAAAAGCGAGTTGAAACTATATGTGTCACATTTTGAAACTTTAAAAAATCAATAATTATGGGACTTTTATCAAAAAAAGATGCACAATTAATTACAGACCCATTAGCAGATAATAACCCAATTACGATTCAAGTATTAGGTATATGTTCTGCATTAGCAATTACAGCGGAGTTAAAAGCATCGCTTGTAATGGCCATTTCGGTATTATTTGTATTAGGTTTAGGAAATGTAGTTATCTCTTTAATGAGAAACATTATACCTTCAAAAATTAGAATTATTGTACAGTTAATTGTAGTTGCAGCTTTAGTAATTATAGTAGATTTAGTACTTAAAGCTTTTGCTTATGAGTTAAGTAAAACGTTATCGGTTTTTGTAGGATTGATTATTACCAATTGTATAATCATGGGACGTTTTGAGGCTTTTGCTTTGGCAAACGGACCTTGGAGATCGTTTTTAGATGGTATTGGTAATTCAGTTGGATACGGTGTTATCTTAATTATAGTAGGTTTCTTTAGAGAGTTACTTGGTTCGGGTACATTATTCGGTTTTCCTGTATTGGGAGATCCAATTGCTAAAACGGGGCTATACGCTATAGGATATGAAAATAATGGTTTTATGATTATGCCTCCAATGGCATTAATCGTTGTTGGAATCATCATTTGGATACAACGTAGTAGAAATACAGCATTAATAGAAGACTAATCAGTTTTCAGTCTCAGTGTACAGTATATAACTGTAAACTGAGACTGAGACTGAAAACTTATAAAATATGGAACATATAGAATTATTTTTCAAATCGATATTTATAGATAACATGGTATTCTCAGTATTCTTGGGGATGTGTTCTTATCTAGCAGTATCTAAAAAAGTATCAACAGCAGTTGGTCTAGGGGCTGCCGTTATCTTTGTATTAGCAATTACGGTACCTTTAAACTGGTTATTAGATCAGTATCTTTTACAACCAGGCGCATTAGTTTGGTTAGGTGAAGAATATGCAGATTACGATTTAAGTTTCTTATCATTCATCATGTTTATTGCTACCATTGCAACTATGGTACAATTGGTAGAAATAGTGGTAGAGAAGTTCTCACCATCATTATACAATTCATTAGGAATCTTTTTACCACTTATAGCTGTAAACTGTGCCATTTTAGGAGGATCATTATTCATGCAATCTCGTGAAATTCCAACATTAGGATTAGCGACTGTTTACGGTGTAGGTTCTGGAATAGGCTGGTTTTTAGCCATTCTAGCCATTGCCGCTATTCGTGAAAAAATTAGATATTCTAACGTACCACCAGCATTAAGAGGATTAGGAATTACATTCATCATTACAGGTTTAATGGCGATTGGATTTATGAGCTTTGGAGGGATGTTAACTGGAGGTGATGAAGAAGCACCTAAAGAAGAGAAAACGGTAAAAGTTGATTCTGACGAAGACAAAAAAGAAGTGTTAGCTAACAACATAAAAGTAAATGAGTAATATGATATTAGCCGCAAGTACATTAGGAACAATAACAGTAACGGTAGTCGCTTTTTTGATTATTACGTTGTTGTTAGTTGGATTGTTATTATTTATAAAACAAAAATTATCACCATCAGGTCCAGTAAAAATAACGATCAATGGTGAAAGAGAAATAGAAGTATCCTCTGGAGGTAGTTTATTATCGACATTAGGAGCGCAAAAAATATTTTTACCATCTGCTTGTGGTGGTGGTGGAACATGTATTCAATGTGAATGTCATGTTTTAGAAGGTGGAGGTGAAGCGCTTCCAACAGAAACACCTCATTTTAGTAGAAAAGAATTAAAAGAAGGTGCGCGTTTATCATGTCAAGTAAAAGTAAAACAAGACATGAATATAACGATTCCGGAAGAAGTATTTGGAATTAAGAAATGGGAAGCTGTTGTAGTGCGTAACTATAACGTAGCCTCTTTCATTAAGGAGTTTGTTGTTGAAATTCCTGAAGATATGGGTTACAAAGCTGGTGGATATATTCAAATTGAAATTCCGCCATGTGAAGTTAAATATTCAGATATGGATATTACAGCACATCCAGAAGAACATGAAACACCAGATAAGTTTCAAGCAGAATGGGATAAGTTTAAGCTTTGGCCTTTAGTGATGAAAAATTCTGAAACTATTGAGAGAGCATATTCTATGGCTTCGTTTCCTGCAGAGGGACGTGAAATCATGTTAAACGTACGTGTGGCTTGTCCGCCGTTCGATAGAGCCAAAGGGGGCTGGATGGATGTTAATCCAGGTATAGCATCGTCTTATATTTTTAATCAAAAGCCAGGAGATAAAGTAACTATTTCTGGACCTTACGGTGAGTTCTTTATCAACGAGTCTGAAGCTGAAATGCTTTACGTTGGTGGTGGTGCAGGTATGGCTCCAATGCGTTCGCATTTATATCACTTATTCAGAACATTAAAGACAGGTCGTAAAGTGTCGTATTGGTATGGAGGTCGTTCTAAACGTGAGTTGTTCTATTTAGAACATTTTGAAGCATTAGAAAGAGATTTTCCTAACTTTAAATTTCACTTAGCGTTATCTGAACCTATGGAAGAAGATAACTGGAAAGTAAAAGAAAATATTGATGCAGAAGGGGATGGTTTCGTAGGATTCATTCACAACTGTGTTATCGATAATTACTTAAATCATCATGAGTCACCAGAAGATATCGAATTGTATTTCTGTGGACCTCCATTAATGAACAAAGCGGTTCAGAAAATGGGAGAAGATTTCGGTATCCCAGACGAGCATATTAGATTTGATGACTTTGGAGGATAGACCTTAAGTTGTCATTCCTGCGAAGGCAGGAACCTATAAAAAAAGTAAAACCCAATACGAAAGTGTTGGGTTTTATCGTTTAGAATGGTATATGAAAAAAATCACGTTCTTTTTAGTCGTTTTTTGTGCTATTGGTTTAGGCGTCTATAAATTTCAACCCGATAAAACATCGGTTAAAGCTCTTGTAGAACTAGTAGATACACCTAGTTTAATAAATAAAGACAGTCTTACCATTAAAACTCGAGTTAATATTCCAGAAGGTTATAAACGGGTGGAATATTCTAAAGGTTCTTTTCAAGAGTATCTTAGAAACTATAAATTGAAACTTTTTGGAAGCAAAATTATTAATTATGATGATTCTGAATATTATTGGCAATTTGGGCATATTGGAATTTTAGATATTCCAGTACCCAAAAACGGATTACAACAATGTGCTGATGCCTTAATTAGAATTAGAAGTGAGTACCTTTGGGATAATGATAGAAAAGACGAGATTGGGTTTAATTTTACAAGCGGTCATTATTGCTCATGGAAACAATATGCTGAAGGTTATAGACCAAAAATTAAAGGGAATAAAGTAACGTTCCATAAAACAGTGTCAAAAAATCATTCAAAAGAAAATTTTTATAAGTACTTGAATTTAATATACATGTATTCTGGGACGCTTTCGCTTTATAACGAATTGCCAAAAATTAATAATGCCAATGATTTAAAAATTGGAGATATGCTTATAAGAGGCGGTTCTCCTGGGCATATTGTTATGATTTGCGATGAAGTTATTAATACAAAGGGCGATAAGCTATTTCTTTTATTTCAAGGCAATACACCTGCCCAAAGTGTTCATTTGGTTAAAAACTTAGAAGACTCAAAGATTTCACCTTGGTATAACTTAGAAAAAGATGCCATAATTCCTGTTTCTAATTATACATTTGGTAGCTCTAAATTTGTGCGGTTTAAATAGGGTTACTTATTTTTGCAGTATGAGTAAACCACTTACTAAACAAGAATTACATAACCTTGCCATGAACCATGTTGGAAAGGATTTAGAAAAACGCGGTTTTGAGTTTATAGCTATAAATAGTAAACTTAAAAAGCATCCACAGTTTGTATGCATGGATAAAACCAAACAGTACTTTTTTGTAATTGTTAAAGTCGTTATTTTACCAGACAACCCTAATAACTATGATGTCGTTTGGATGGAGTCTTTTAAAAAACACGCCAGAGAGAATGATGCAAAAGTATTGTATGCCGGTGTTGGTTTAGCTAATAAAGAAGATGAAAAAGCGCCTATTTATTTAAACGAAGACTATTTATTAGAGTATAATGGTATTCAAGTTTTAGAAACAAATTTGAACTAAATGAAAAAAATAAGCTTATTTATTTTTTGTATTATACTTTGTTCTTGCAAACAAAGATCTAATAAGGTTGAAGCACTTATTTTAAAAAACACACGACTTGAAGGTTCTGTTTTCGGAACTTTTTATCAAGTAACTTACGATTCTGAAAATAATTATGAAAAGCAACTAGATAGTTTGTTTTATGTGATTAACAAATCGATGTCGACTTATCAAACAAACTCCGATATTTCTAAACTTAATAGAAATGAAAGTCATGTTGTAGACGCACATTTTATAAACGTGTTTGAAACTTCAAAAGATATTTATAATAAAACAGAAGGGGCTTTCGACCCTACGATAGGAGCCGTAGTAAATGCTTGGGATTTTGGTCCAGAAGGGAAAATAGTTGATTTAGATAGTTTGAAAATTAATAATTTGATGGCATCTGTTGGGTTAAATAAAGTAAGCCTGATTCAGGATAAAATTAATAAACCTCAATCTGCTTTTTTAGATTTTAATGCCATAGCAAAAGGTTATGGTGTTGATGTGGTTGGTAGATATTTAGAAAGTCAAAATATAAAAAATTACCTCATTAATATTGGAGGCGAATTACGAGCAAGAGGTGTAAATGTTTCAAGTGACAACTTATGGACAGTTGGTGTAGAGAATCCTAATTTTAATGGCTCTCAATCTATAAATAAAATTATCTTTCTAAAAGATAAAGCCATGGCAACATCTGGAACTTATAGGAAATTTAAATTAGATGAAAATGGTAACCGTTATGCACATATAATTGATACTAAAACGGGTTACCCTAGTAAAACAAACTTGTTAAGTATTTCTGTTATTGCTGATGATTGTATGATTGCTGATGCTTATGCAACGGCTTTTCAAGCTATGGGAATAGAAAAAGTGAAAGCTTTTTTAAAATCCCACCCAGAACTCAAAGTGTTTTTGATTTTTGAGAATGAGAAAAAAGAATTTGAGACCTTGTCTCTTAATGGATTTCCAGAAAACTAGTTAGGGATCAGTTTATCTTAAAACGAATTAATAAGTAAAAGTAGCCAGCCAGTAACCAAAAGTAACCCGCCAATTGGTGTAATAGGACCTAAGAAACGAAGTTTTTTTCCTTTGGCATCAGATAAAATCAATCCGTATATACTAAAAGAGAATAATAGAATTCCAATAGTAAAACACCAATAAATAGCAGGGGTTGTATAGTCAGAATTGAAACCTAAAATCAATAAAACCATAGCATGATACATTTGGTATTTTACACCAACCTCAAAACTTTTTAATTGCTCGATGGATAACACCTTCTTTAAAGCATGAGCGCCGAAAGCACCAAAAATAACAGATAACATTCCAAATAATGAAGCTGTAACAAGTATTGTTTGTTGTGTCATAGTCATTGGTGTAAGTTGTTTTTATTTATAAACCACAGGGATAATCTCACCTTTAGCTAAGCAATATTTTTCTATCGCTTCCGCGGAAAGTGCAGCAGTATAATCAATTTCCTCAACTTTAAAGCCAATACGTCTCAACTTATCAAAATAATCCAAACCATAAATACGAACGTGATCGTATTGCCCAAAAATTTTGGCACGTTCCTTTTTATCTGTAATACTATCATCTTCAAAAGTTGTTTCTCGATTTAAATCTTGCGGAATTTGAAGTATGGCCATCCCGTTTGGTTTTAAAACACGATATAATTCTTGCATAGCTTTAGTATCGTCCGGTATATGTTCTAAAACATGATTACAAAATATAATGTCGTAACTATTAGCTTCAAAAGGAAGATTACAGATATCAGCCTTAACATCAGCAATAGGAGATAATAAATCGGTTGTCGTATAGTCTAAGTTTTTTAAACTCCTAAAGCGTTTTAAGAAGCATTGTTCTGGTGCAAAATGAAGCACTCTTTTATTAGCAGTAAAGAAGTCGGTTTCATTTTTTAAATACAACCAAAGCAATCTATGGCGTTCTAAAGACAGCGTAGAAGGCGATAATACATTGTTACGTTGATTACCGTATCCGTATGGTAAAAAGCTTTTAAAGCTTCTTCCGTCAATAGGATCGGTAAATTTATTGCCTTTTAAAAAGAAAGCTAAAACAGGGCGAATAATGTAGCTTAACCTTATTAATAAAGGTCTTGGAATTATGTTTAAAATTATTTTGAAGAGTTTTTTTGACACGGATTTCACGGATTTTCACGAATCATTATAGGATGATTCTTTTATATTTTAAACTGTCTTCTCCAAAATTAATGAGAAGACCTAATTTTAGTTTAGAAACAGCAAGATCATTTAATGTTTGTTTTACATGAGCTGAAGTTAAACAGCTAATTGCTTTAATTTCTAAAACGATTTTGTCATTTATTATGAAATCTGCTTTGTATTTATGAGGTAGTAAATTCCCTTTATAATTTATATCGAATGTTTTTTCTTTAGAGTAATTAATACTATTGTCTATTAATTCTATTTCTAGGTCATCACCATATACAATTTCACTAAAACCTTTTCCTAACTCGCTATGAACCGCCATGCATATTCCTAAGGTTTTGTAAGTGTCATCTTTATAAAGTAAATTACTCATAGTTTATCTAAGCAATTGAAGGTTTGAGTAAGTAATCTGTGAAATCCGTGTCTAAAAATTAAAGAACTAATGCTTTTTGACGAAACTCATCCTCCTCATTTGACGTAATCCCTAAAGCCTCATAAATATATGCAAACGTAGATAATAATTCAGGTTTACCATTTACTAAGGCCACATCATGCTCAAAATGAGCAGAAGGTTTATTATCTAAAGTCGTAATGGTCCAACCATCTCTATGTTGTTTAATACGTTGCGTACCTAAATTAATCATAGGCTCTATAGCGACTACCATGCCATCAATAAACTTTTTACCTCGACCACGTTTACCATAGTTTGGCATTTCTGGGTCTTCATGCATTTTGGAACCTAATCCATGACCTACTAATTCTCTAACAACGCCGTAACCATGATCTTCGCAATATTTTTGAATCGCATACCCCACATCTCCAACACGATTATTTGCTTTGAATTCTCTAATACCAATATATAAAGATTCTTTGGTGACTTGAAGTAGTTTTTCCGTTTCAGGATCAATCTCACCTATAGGAAATGTATAGGCGTGATCACCATAAAAACCATTTTTTAAAGCACCACAATCAATAGAGATAATATCGCCCTCAACTAAAGGCGTTCCGTTGGGAATACCATGAACTACTTGCGAGTTCGGACTCATACAAAGTGTATTAGGAAAATCGTATAGCCCAAGAAAACCGGGTATGGCACCTTGATCTCGAATACATGCTTCGGCAATTTTATCTAGTTGTAATGTTGTTATGCCAGGTTTAATTTCTTTAGCAATTTCACCTAATGTTTTTGAAACGATTAATGCACTTTCTCGCATTAATTCAATCTCTTCACTTGTTTTTATTTTAATCATAATCTTAAAATGCTGCGTCAAAGATACTTAAAACTAATTTCTTTGTTTTTAAAAGAATACATCAGCTTGAAAAACTTTCATTCTTAAATCAATTATTTAAAAAATCCAAAGAATCCTTTTTTCTTTTCTTTAGTGATTGGAATTCCATTAGAGTTCGTAAGCATTTGATAAATTTCTCCCCATCCTATAAAACCACCAATATTTCTGTCATCAATAAATAAATCGGCATGAATTTTTCGACTCACGTCGTTGGTGTATTCTTCATCAGCAAAACTATTATTAATAGCATAAAAGACAATGCCTTTATCTTCACAAAACTTCACAGCTTCGTCAAGTTTATTACCACATCTGTATGTCCATAGTATAAGTCGATAACCATCTTCTTGAAGCTTTTTTAAAGTCTCGAAAGCAAAAATTTTAGGCTTACCAATTTTAGGGTAAGCATCGTCGACGATGGTACCATCAAAATCTACAGCTAAAATAAGGCTCGAGTTTAAATTCATAATAATGTATTACTAGTGTTTTTTATAATAATGAATGTTGGGTCATAGCTTTTGGTTGTTCTACGCCTATAAGTTTTAAAATAGTTGGAGCCATATCTCCTAAAACACCATCTTTAATGGACTTTAAATCGTTATCTATTAAAATAACAGGAACAGGGTTTGTTGTGTGTGCCGTATTTGGAGATCCGTCAGGATTAATCATAGTCTCACAATTTCCGTGATCTGCAATTAGTAATGTTGTATAGCCGTTTTCTAGACCCGTAGTTACCACATCTTTAACACATGCATCTACAGCTTCGCAAGCTTTTATTGCAGCTTCCATGATACCTGTATGACCAACCATGTCGCCGTTAGCAAAGTTTAAACAAACAAAATCGACTTCCCCTTTTTGTAATTCAGGAATTAAAGCGTCACGTAATTCGTAAGCACTCATTTCTGGTTTTAAATCGTAAGTGGCCACTTTAGGTGAGTTTTTTAAGATCCGAGATTCGCCTTCAAACGGCGTTTCTTGTCCACCTGAAAAGAAAAATGTTACATGAGGATATTTTTCTGTTTCGGCAATCCTAATTTGTTTTTTGCCGTTTTTAGAAAGGACTTCACCTAGTGTTTCGGTAATGTTATCTTTATTGAAAATAACTTTGATTCCTTTAAATGCATCACTATAATTAGTAATGGTTACATAGTATAAGTCAATTTTTTTAGTATTGTATTCTGGGAAATCTTTTTGATTTAACATGTCTGTTAACTCACGACCTCTATCTGTTCTAAAATTGAAAAATATAACAACATCATCTTTTTCAACTTTAGCTAAAGGTTCATCATTATTATCCGTAACAATTAGAGGCTTTATAAATTCATCAGTAATATCGTTATCATAATTTGCTTGAATAGATGCTGTTGCATTTGTAGTTTTTGTACCCACCCCATTTGCAATGGCATCATAAGCCAATTGTACACGTTCCCAACGCGTATCTCTATCCATAGCATAATAACGACCTGTTATAGTTGCTATTTTAGTGTTTGTGCCTTCTATGTGATTTTCTAAATCTTCAACATAGCCTTTACCAGATTTTGGATCGACATCACGACCATCTGTAAAGGCATGCACAAATGAATTTACTCCCGCTTTATTAGCAGCATCAATAAATCCTTTGAGGTGACTTGTATGTGCATGCACACCACCATTGCTTAGTAATCCTAAAAAGTGAACATTTTTATTATTATCTGAAGCGTATTTAAGCGCATCAATTAATACTTTTTCGTCTTTTAAAGTATCTTTTTCGATCGCTAAATTAATTTTAGCCAAATCTTGATATACAATTCTACCAGCACCAAGGTTCATATGTCCAACTTCACTGTTTCCCATTTGTCCTTTAGGTAAACCAACATGTAATCCGTCTGTTCTTAAAGTAGCATATGGAAATTTTTTATAAAGAGAATCTATAAAGGATGTATTTGCATGATCGATCGCAGATACTTTGGGATCTGGTGAGTTTCCCCATCCATCAAGTATCATTAAGATAACTTTTTTGTTCATTTTTAAAACTTTTTATTAGGTTGCAAATATAATAAGATTATAGAGATTTTGACTCATAAAGATGTTTCAAATGTGCTTGTTTTACTGTTGATTTGATGAATATTTAAATATTTCACAAATAGTTAATTTAATGTGAATGAAAAGTTAAAAATTAAGTATTAACAATTTTTTGTGTAACACTTTTAAAAATTAGTCGTCTCTTTAGTATAATCAAAAAATAAATCATTCATCAAATCAAAAATCATTAATCATGAAAAAAACAATCATTATTTCCGCAATCGCATTATGCTTTTCAATTGTAACTGTAAATGCAAAATCTGTTAACACCACTTTCGAAAATCCAAATTCAATCGCTTATTTTAAAGTGAGTTCTTTCTGTGTTTCTATTGCCAAAGGCGATATAGATACTGTAGTTAAATTATTAGCTTTAGGCGAAGATGTTAACGAAAGGTCTAATGGCATGACGCCAGCGATGTACGCTGCTAAATTTAACCGTACAGAAATTTTAAAACTTTTAATTGAAAAAGGAGCGAATTTGAAAGCGAAGTCTGCTAAAAACAAAACAGCGCTTCAATATGCTAAGTTACATGGCGCAAAAGATACAGCTGAAATTATAAAAGAAACTTTAGCCAAAAAGAAAAAATAATTACTGAAACAAATAATTATTTGAGCTAGTCACTCACAAAAATAAAAGCCTCGTTACGAGGCTTTTTTAATTTAATCTATTCCGAGAAGCATAGGAATTATTGATTTTTATATTTTTCTATAGCTTCATGAATTTTCTCAATTCTATTGTCAGGGTCAGGATGCGTACTCTGCATTTCTGGAACTCTATTGGGGCCAGCAGCAGCTTTTAAAATTTCCATAACGCCTATCATTTCTTCGGGGTTATATCCTGCTTTCAACATAAATAACACGCCTAAATCATCACTTTCCAATTCATCATCACGACCATTAGTCAGTAAGGTATTTTGACCAATGCCACTTACTAAACCACCCATGTCTGCTCCAACGGAACCTGCTGTTGTTAGACCTTGCCAGTATTCACTTTCAGCAATACGTTCTGCACTATGTCGACCTAAAACATGTCCGATTTCATGACCTAAAACACCTGCCAATTGGTCTTCGTTTTTTAATTTAGAAAATAGAGCGTGGGTTATAAATATTTGCCCTCCAGGAAGTGCAAATGCATTTATAGTATTTGGATCTGCTAGTAAATGAAATTCGTACTTGTATGGTGTTTCTCTAGCGATGCTATTATCTACTAATTTGCCCCCTACCTTATCTACTAAAGCTTGATATTGATTGTTAGCATGTAAACCGCCATGTTGCTGTGCCATTTGTGGCGCGCTTTGTAAGCCTATAGCTATTTCCTTATCTGGCGTCATAGATATGGTTTGCATTCTTCCTGTATATGGGTTTTCTTCTTGTTGACTACATCTTTTTAAAACAAAAAAAATAGCAATGGCTGCGCCAATTAGTAAACGGACTTTTAGATTTTTTCCTCTCATTTCTAGGATGTTTTGGTAAATAAAATTACGAAAAAATAATGTTTATAATATTAAGACACCATTTTTTATAAATGTCACTACTTTTCTAGAGCCTTTTATACATTATGTAATGCTTACCAATAGTTTCAATATTGAACGGATTTCCAGTTATTTGAAATCCATTTTTAGTGTAGAAACTTGCAGCTACTTCTCTGGCATTACACCACAAAAAAACAATGTTCTTTTTTTTTAGTAGAGTTTTAACATAATCTATAATTAAATTTCCATATCCTTTTCCTTGAAATTCGTCTAGAATGCCCATGCCTCTTAATTGGTATTGCTTTTCTTCATTAAATATGGGGTTCTCTGAAATTAATAGAGAAGTAACACCTATTAATTTATCATTAATAAACAACCCAATATGATATGTAGATTCTAGTAAGTCTCCATCAAAAGCACAAGATTCTATCGGTTTGCCTTGACGTAAAACGGGATGACGAACAGCATATGTCTCTTTGACTGTGATATTTTTAATTTTAATCATTCTTTGTTTTAAATAGGATTTTAAACCAAATTTAAATAATTCTATTTTCATAAGAATTTTTTATCTTCACTTTAAAATTTTTACATGTCATTTACTTTTAAAATTATAGAAAAAGAAAATATTAAATCGGTAGTTCCATTGATTCAAAAGTTAAATGGAAATAAAGTTTCAGACGAAGTCTTAGAGCAAAGGTTTTCTGAAATGATTACTCAAAACTATGAATGTGCAGTAATTTATGATGAAAACACCTTGATTGGAGTTACAGGATTATGGTATTGTACAAGACATTATTCGGGTAGAAGTGTAGAACCAGACCATGTTTATATTGATGAAGCTTATAGAAATCAAGGATTAGGGAAGAAATTTTTCGATTGGATTGATAATTACGTGAAAGAAAAAGGATATGAAGCTATGGAATTAAACACCTATGTTACTAACGCTCCGTCACATAAGTTTTATTTTAATGAAGGCTATAAAATATTGGGCTATCATTTTTTTAAGAAGTTGTAGTTTTCTCTTGCCGAAGTATAAAAAAGTTCTATATTTGCCATCGGAAATGCGAGAGTAGCTCAGTTGGTAGAGCGTCAGCCTTCCAAGCTGAATGTCGCCAGTTCGAACCTGGTCTCTCGCTCAAAAAGCTTCATAGAAATATGAAGCTTTTTTATTGAATACATTTTAAATGAAAAGAAGCGCTTTTGAATAGAATGAGCGAGCGCAGTTTTAAAAGATGTATATAATCTTTTTTGAAGAATAGTATAAACAAAACTATTTTCTTCACAGTATAAAAACAACTCACTATATTTGTAACGTGATACAACATGCAACATTCTTATTTATTAGTGGCGCCGAAATAGCTTTCATTCTATTTATAGTAATCATGGTTTTTGGTGCCGATAAATTACCCGAAATTGCTCGAGGTTTAGGCAAGGGTATGCGCACACTTAAAGATGCCACAAACGATATCAAACACGAAATCTCTAAAAGTGCCGAAAACAGTGGTGTTGATACAAGTATAGTTTCTGATGTAAAAAAGGAATTGGATAGTGTTAAGGATGATTTGGGTGACTTTACTGGTTCTGTAAAACGTAAATTTTAATTTTTTTTCTTAAAGAGCGCGTTTCAACGATTATGTGTGCGATTATTGACACAATTGTACTACATTTGTAGTCCCAAACCAAATCTTAACTTATGAAAGCCTGCTTAATAACGTGTTTTCTGCTATTTTCTAATGTAATTATTAGTCAAAGTGATCGTCGTTTAATCAAAGAAATTGATAGTATTAATACGTCTGCTATCTTCTATTATTCTAATAACCAGATATTAAAATCTTTTGAGTCTTTCAATGAGGTTAAGAAAATATCCGATTCTATTAATGACGATTACGGTAAATCTATTTCAAATTTTCATTTAGGGAATATTTATAAATTAATGCACGAGTACGAAGATGCAAATCGCAGTTATAAAGCGATGTTAAAACCATCAGAAGACATAAGTGATAATTATTTATCTGCTCTATCATACCTAAGTTTAGCTAAGCTCGCTATAAAGGAAAAAGATAATAAAGATATTTCTGCTTATTTAGAAAAGGCATTATTTCATACCTCTAAATCAGAATTTTTAACAGATAGCAATTACAGTACAGATCAAAAATATGATTTATTACAACAAGTTGGAATAGAATTATCTGAGTATTATATTGAAAATGAGGCTTTAGATAAAGCTTTTAGAAGTCTTTTTCATTTTGATGATTACTTAGCTAAAGCACCTAGTTTAAACTATTTCTATAAAGGGTATTCTGATTATTTAAACGCCTTACTTCTCATTAAAAAGAAGCTATATAATAATGCTATTATAAAGCTTGAAGAAGCCGTACAATCTTTAGATAAAAGAAATTTAAGTAAATATGGAGATAGTAATTTGCTTTTTAGCAAAATTTACAAACAAATGGCTTCGGTGTATGCTGAAAAAGATAATAAGGATGCTGCTTATTTATATTTATTAAAATATAATAATTATAAAGAAGCCTTTTTATATGAGGAAAAAGCGGAATATGAAGCCGTAGAGAAATCTAAGTTTATTATAGAAGATTATAAAAATGATATACATCTAGCTAACAACGAAAAGTTATATCAATCTCAAATAGCTAAAAAAACCAAGAATATAAATTTTATAATGATTATGGCATTGTTTCTTTTGGCAGTGTCTCTTATTACAATTTATTTTAAAAATGTTGAGTTAGAATTATCTAAAAACGAAGCGTTAAAATCAAGCGAATTAAAAACTAAATTTATATCGAATGTAACGCATGAATTAAGAACGCCTTTATATGGTGTTGTGGGGATAACCTCTTTATTATTAGCAAATAATAGCTTAAGTAAAAGTGATGGTAAGTATTTAAAATCTTTAAAATATTCTGGTGATTACCTTCTAAAATTAATTAATGAAGTATTAGAATTTGGAAAGATAGAATCGAATAAAATTGAATTGAAAAAAGTATCGGTAGAACTAAGACCCTTATTAGAGAATATTATAGGTTCGTTTGATTATAAATTGAAAGAAACTAATAATAAAATTCATTTAAATATAGATAAAAATATTCCTCAATATATTAAGTGTGATAATGTTAGGTTGTCTCAAGTGTTAATTAATTTAATAGGAAACGGTGTTAAATTTACTAGTAATGGCGATATTTTTGTGAATATTTTTACAAGAAAATTAAACGACATAGATGGTGATGTCGATTTACGATTTGAAGTTCAAGACACTGGAGATGGTATTCCTGAAGAAAAGTTTAAAACTATATTCGAGAATTTTTCGCAATTAGAAAATAGTAATATTAGTTACAAAGGCACGGGATTAGGGCTTGCTATTAGTAAAAAAATAGTAGAATTATTTGGTAGTAAAATAGAACTAGAAAGCGAGTACGGTTCCGGTTCTACATTTAGTTTTAACGTTAATTTCGAAATTGATAAAGAAGGTTTTGATAAAGCCAGAACGAAAATAATTAATAAGAAGATTAGAGCTATAAATTGTTATAGAATTTTAATTGCAGAGGATAATAAAATCAATCAAATAGTAACTAAAAACCTATTAGAAAAATCAAATTATTATTGCGAAATCGTCGAAAATGGTAAGGAAGCGATTGAAGTTGTAAAAAGTAAAACGTTCGATCTTGTTTTAATGGATATTAATATGCCAAAAATGGGAGGTATAGAAGCTACTAATTTAATTCGAAATTTTAATACAGATATCCCTGTGTTGGCTTTAACTGCGGCAGACATTGAAGATTTTAATGAAAATATTAAATACAGTGGCTTTAATGGTTTAATAACAAAACCATTTGATAATTATGAGTTTTTTCAATTAATAGAAACGAATATTCAACTCAGTAAAAAAGCAGAGCTATACCAAAAAACGTCCTAATGTTTTAGCGTTTTCTACTAATTGTTAAACCATCTCTAATAGGTAATACAACAGATTCAATTCTTGGGTCTTCTTTTAAAAGTGTGTTATAATCTAAAACGGCTTTTGTCGAGTTGTCTTTTGGGTCTAATTCTTCAATAACCTTACCATGCCAAAGGACATTGTCTGATATAATAATGCCGCCTGTATTTAATTTATCTATAATTAAGTGGAAGTAATTTACGTAATTGGGTTTATCAGCATCAATAAATACTAAATCGAATGTTTTATCAAGCTTGGGTAAAACATCAATTGCACTTCCTAAATGTTGATGGATTTGATGACCATATTCAGATTTGTCAAAATATTTTCGTTGAAAATCTACCAATTCTTCATTGACATCAATCGTGTGGATTTCGCCATCCTTCTCCAAGCCTTCAGCTAAACATAAGGTTGCATAGCCTGTGAATGTACCAAGTTCTAAAATACGTTTTGGTTGTTTTAGTTTCGAAATCATACTCAAAACACGGCCTTGATAAGGACCGCTAAGCATAATAGGTTGCAATATTTTTTGATATGTTTCACGTGTTAATTGGTGTAGTAAATCAGGCTCGTTTTCTGAGTGGTTTACTACGTAATCGTCTAGTTTTTCGGGTAAAAAATACATGTTTGTTTAGACCTGTCAGGCTCCAAAAACCTAGCAGGTTTTCGAAAGATTAATTAAAACACGAAAGTATTACTTTTTTATGTAATGCTATTTGATTTTGAAAGATGAAAATGTAACTTAAAATACTATGATGCAGTTCGTCAGAAATTCGTTTTGGGAATAAAAGATATCCAGTTTCTTTGGGGTATAAATAGTTAAATTAGCCATTATGAAGAAAATCATTTTATTAATCGCTATTGTAATAGCGATTCCTATAACAATCATTGAAGATGTTAGTAATGACTATGAATACTATAATAATGAGTATCCAGATTTACCAAAGGATGAAAAATGGGAATATGTAAAAAATAGAATTGCAATTACTCATTTTAAAGGGATTGATAATCAATATGATTTTAAATACTCTGGTCCTGTATTATTTAATCTTGTTAATGCTACCAAAAAAGATAGTTTGGCATTTAATCAAGTTTTGGAAAAATTAAAGGAAGTTTTACCTAATAAAGAAATAACACATTTTAAAAATTTTACAGATTATGATTTTGATATACAAAAACTACAACCTTGGGAGGAGGGTGTTTTAGATTCTATAAAGGGCTATTATATTAGAGATATAGTCAACAAAACAATTCAATTTAAATTTGAAAAAAACAAAGACACTTTAGCCATAGATAACAAAAGTGAATTTGTTACTCCAAATGAGCGTGATTTATCGTTTAATTTTGGTTATACAAAAAATAAAGGTAAAGCATTCTATGGTCTTCATGGCTATCATAGACCAAGTGTATTGTTTTCATTTAATGAAGGTGCAGATGTAGAACAAAGAAAAAGATTGATTTTGTACTCAGTTATACGATTAATAGGAGCTACAGCTGCAAAACGTTTTATGAAACCAAAAGTAATAAACTCAAGGTTAAGTTGGGGGAATGATGAAAAAACGCAATCTGAAATTGAAAGTGTAAATAAGCATGATTGGTTTTATCTTAAAAAGTTATATTCAGAAAATCTGTATCAAGAATTTAGGTCATATATTTATAAAACCTACCCGTGGCGTTATGCAAGTAACTACTTTGACACAGAAAAAACGAAAGCAATTGCGATATGGGTTTGTGTTATTTTTACATGTGTTTTATTTATTCTTGGTTTTAGTTTACTTTATGGGCGTCACTATAATAATTTTGAAGACTTAAATTTAAATTATATATTTCCGATATTGTTTATACTCATAGGTTCTTACTATGTTTTTAGTATCTATAAATACATAACTATATCTCACGAGTTTCAACATTTACCAGATTATATAGGTTTTCATATAATTTTATTTATAGTAGCGATATTGATAGCATTATCTTTAGTGTTTTTTGATAAATATATCATTAAAAGCAGTATGAGTTTTACAGTGCAAATTATCTTGAAAATTAGTTTCACCTTTTTAATAGGGATTTTACCAGCCATTTTTATTCATTTAGCTGAGCGTCTATTCAATCCTCAATGGTTTGCATTAAATCCACTATTTTTAGTTGTTTTTGGCTTTGCTTTAGGAAGAGGTATTCTATTATACCTAGACCACTTTTCAGAAAACCTAATCAAACAAAAAGACATCGAATTAAGTAACCTAAAAGCTTTAAAATCTCAAGCAGAAGTCAAGTTGTTGCAATCTCAAATAAACCCACATTTTTTATACAATTCATTAAACTCTATTGCAAGTTTAGCGCAAACAGATGCCGATAAAACAGAAAAAATGGCATTGTCGTTATCCGATTTATTTAAATACACCATCAACCGAAAAGGAAAAAAGAATAGTACTATTGGAGATGAGGTAGAGATGGTGAAGAATTATTTGGAAGTAGAACAAATCCGTTTCGGAGATCGTTTAAATTTCAATATTGAAGTCGATGATAATCTTAAAAATATAGAAATACCAATGTTTCTTATTCAGCCGTTAATAGAAAACGCAGTAAAACACGGTATTTCTAAAATTGAGGACAATGGAGAAATTCATTTAAAAATTAATAAAACAGAAAAATACGTTATCATTTCTGTGTTAGATAATGGCCCACAATTTCCAGATGGTTTGGTTAGCGGGCATGGTTTACAAACGGTACACGATTTACTGCGTTTAAGTTATGGAGAAAGTGCTTCTATAAATATCGAAAATACACCAGAAAAAGTTATTACTATAACTATTAAAAATAGTGTTAAAAATGCATAAACAGTATTCAACTTTAATAGTAGACGACGAACCTTTGGCAAGAGAACGACTTAAAAAATTACTTTTAAATTTCTCAGAAACTATAAAAATAATAGGAACTGCCAAAAATGGAAACGATGCTAAACAACAAATAGAACAATTAAAACCCAATCTTATTTTTTTAGATATCGAAATGCCCGGTTTAACAGGTTTCGAACTCATTGAAACATTAGAAACCATACCATTAATTGTATTTTGTACGGCACACGATGAGTATTCACTGCAGGCTTTCGAAACCAACAGTATCGATTATTTGGTAAAACCTGTTAGGGTAGAACGTTTAGAAAAAACGATTAAAAAGCTGCAATTATTTAATAGAATCGACACGCCTCAAAATATACTAGAGGTTGTAAAAGCGTTAACAAATAAAAAGAACGAAAATAAAAGCACATCAATAACCGTTAAAATTGGAGATCGATTAGTTTTTATAAAATTAGAAGACGTTTTTTATTTTGAAGCGTCCAACAAGTATGTTACCATTTTTACAGATAAAGACCATTTTATAACCGAAAAATCACTTTCTCAATTAGAAACACAATTGCCAGATCATTTTTTAAGAGTACATAGAAGTTTTATAATAAACACAAATACTGTTGCTGAGGTTCAGAAATATTTTAATAGTCGATATGTTATAAAACTATCCAATAAAAGAAAAACAACAATTACAACAGGTAGAAGTTATCTCGATAAAATAAAAGAATGGATAAATACATAATTTGCAATTTTATTAATCAAATTTTCTCTGGTGCTTCCATTTTAGTGCTACACTTTTTGCAAGTACGTTTTTTTTCACTGCTGTAAAATTTATCAAAAATAACAGGCAGATCAACTTCAATATTATCAAGTTTAAATTTCTTTTTGTACAATAAATGATTACAGTTTTCGCAGTACCATTCTAAAGCATCTTTCATCTTTTTAGATCGTGGATACTCAATAACTAAACCAACAGTATTGGCGCCACGCTGCGGTGAATGCGGAACTTTGGCGGGTAATAAGTAAATGTCACCTTCTTTAATATGCACATCTTTTGGGGTGTCTCCATCTATTATTTTAAGAATAATATCACCTTCAACTTGATAGAAGAATTCAGGAGTTTCATTATAATGGTAGTCCTTTCTGTTGTTAGGTCCACCAACCACCATAATTATAAATTCACCATCTTTCCAAACACATTTGTTACCAACGGGTGGTTTTAAAAGATGTCTATGATCTTCAATCCAAGTCTTGAAATTTAAAGGAGAAACTAATTTACTCATATGTTTATGTTTTGGGCGTGCCCCAAAGGGTCAGGCTTTATTCGTGATTAATTATTTTAAATTATTGAACTCATGAATATAAATATTTCTGCTTTATCTTTTTAAAAGGTCATTGCGAGGACAAAGGACGTGGCAATCTGCCAAATTCTTGTTCTAAACAATGATAATTTTAGTCACTTTTAAAAAGGATGCCGCATCAATCCCTCACGCAATTTAGTACAGATATAAAGTTACAAACTTTTTGTACGACCACCATCAACAGGAACATTAATTCCGTTTATATAACTTGCAGCATCACTTGCCAAAAAGGTAATAGCATTGGCAACTTCTAAAGGCGTAGCAAAACGTTTTATGGGTGTGTAGTTTTTCATAATATCGGTCATATCTTCAATAGATATATTTTCAATATTAGCTTTAATTTTTATAATATCTGTTAAGCGTTCTGTTTCTGTAAATCCAGGAAGTACATTGTTTATCGTAATACCAAAAGGAGCAACTTCATGAGATAATGTTTTACTCCAGTTTCCAACGGCACCTCTTATGGTATTGCTGACGCCTAAACCTTCAATAGGTTCTTTAACCGATGTTGATATAATATTAACAATACGTCCAAAACCTTCAGTTTTCATAAACGGAACTGTAGCTTGTGCTAATAAATGGCTGCATTTTAAGTGTTGTGTAAATCCAGTTTCAAACTCAGATAAAGAAGCATTTAAAATATCGCCAGGTCTTGGTCCGCCTGTATTATTTATAACAATATGAAACCCGTAGTTTTTTTCAATAAACTTAATCACTTGTTCTTGTAATTCTCTGGGGTTCGAAAAATCTGCTACAATATAATTATGGTTTCTATGCTTTGGTAGTTCTTCTAAAACTGCTTTTAGTTTCTCTCGGTTTCTTGCAACAAGCGTTACATTGACACCTTCTTCGGCTAAAGCCATAGCAGTTGCTTTTCCTATGCCTTGCGTGCTTCCGCAAACTAATGCATTTTTGTTATTTAAATTTAAGTTCATATTGCTTTAGTTAGATGATGTTGTAATTTGTTTGTCTGGTCGAACGCAGTCGAGACCTATTCATTTTCTTTGTTGTATTTTGAATGCGTAACATTTCTGCATTCTGCTAGGATTTGTAACATGTCATAATCTTCATTTGCTAAGGCTAACTTTTTACGGGAGCTCCATTTTTTAATTTTCATTTAAACCTTTTTGATGCTCTTTATATCTTCTAGATACATCATTAGTTACACCAGTGTATGTTAAGCCATCACTACATTCTAGTATATAAGCATAATACGTTTTCATAGTTTAACCTCTCGACTGCGCTCGAGGAGACAATTTATTTTGAATGATATATTTTGTTTTCATAGTGAACTAAATAAATATGTTTTCGATTAATGTCTAATTTAAACCAGCAATATTATCTTCGTTAAGTATGTTGTTTGTTTCAGTCTTCACCTGTTCTAAAACAACCTTTAAATCATCATTTAAGCTTATTTTTTTATCAGCTAATAAATTCAAAATCGCTTTGTCTTGTGCACGACCTTTAACCATGGCTTCCTTATAACTTATGTCTTCATTAAAGGTTACTAAAGAATATTTTGAATTATATTTTGTTGGAAATTGTTTTTCTAAAGCCATTTCTAATTTTCGTTTTTCTTTAAAAATAGGATTAGCCACATGGTCTTTCATTTCGTGAAAGTTATCAATAGCTAAATCTGCAATGGCATCAGTGTCTTTTTTTCTGTTGGATTCGTAAGCTTTAAAAACGGTTTCCCAATTGCCTTTATGTGTTTTTAAAATAGTATCGAATTCAACAACATCTTCAAAAGAGGCATTCATACCTTGTCCGTAAAAGGGAACAATAGCATGCGCTGCATCTCCCATAAGCAATGTATTGCCTTTGTAATGCCAAGGCGAACATTTTATAGTGCCTAATGGAGCTGTGGGGTTGTTAAAGAAATCGTCTGTAAGATCGGGCATTAAAGCCAAAGCATCAGGAAATTCTTTTTCAAAAAATTCTAGAACACGTTCTGGTGTTGTTAAATTATTAAAATTATGTTCACCTTCGTCGTAACTTAAAAATAGTGTCACTGTAAAGCTGCCATCTAAATTAGGCAAAGCAATAAGCATAAAACTTCCACGAGGCCAAATATGTAATGCGTTTTTAAATGTTTTGTAATCTCCATTTTTAGCTGGTAAAATGCTTAATTCTTTATAGCCATGCGTTAAATAGTCTTGAGAAAAACTAAATAAAAACTTTTTACCTAAATAATAGCTTTTGCGCATTATAGAACCTGCGCCATCGGTAGCTACTATAACATCGGCATCTTCTACAAATTCTGATTTTGTTTTGTAGTCTTTAAATAACGCAGTTGTGTTTTCAAAATTTACGGATTGACACTTTCTATTAAAATAAATAGTGACATGTTTATGAGCTTCGGCTTCATCTAATAAGAGCGCATTTAAATCGCCTCTAGAAATCGAATTAATATATTCGTTATCTCTTCCGCTGTAATTCGATTGAAAGGTCTTTCCTGTTCTATCATGAATCATGCGCCCATGCATAGGAATGCATAAGGCTTTTACTTTCTCTTCTACCCCAACCAGTTTCATCGCTTTATTTCCACGATTAGAAAATGCTAAGTTTATAGACCGACCAGCACTGATATTGACTTTGCGTAAATCTGGACGTTGTTCATAAACTGTTACGTTATAACCTAGTTGAGCTAAGCGTAATGCTAAAAGGCTACCGCATAACCCTGCGCCTATAATAAGTATGTTTTGTTGTTTTTCTTTCATTTTTGTTATTCTGAATTTGATTCAGAAACTGATAATTATTTGTTTTGATTTAGAGTTTTTTTTAATTTTTGAATTTCTTCATATGTCATTCTTAGTTTTCTAAGACTAATAGCTTTAGTTTGATTATGAAGGTTTTTAAAGCTAATTTGATCATTATTGGAGTTAAACTTGATTTTTGAAAAATCAGAATATTCTGAATTCTTGATTAGTTTATTCTTAACTAAATATACAATTCTCTTATTGGTAATTGAAAAATAATCTTTGTCTCTATTTAGAATGAATTGTATAAGACCAAAAATGGTGTTATCCCAAAATCCAGACTCAGATATTTTCTTGATAAAGAAAAAGCTTCGCTCATTTTTATGAATTGAATTTATATACTTTAAATTATTCATTCAATATACATTTTAGTTTTTCAACTAAATTAAAGATCTCTAAATATGAATTATATAATGGTACTGGTGCACAGCGAATAACATCTGGTGCTCTCCAGTCGCTAATAACTCCAGATTTGGTTAGTTTGTCATGTAATGTTTTATCCGCGTTTTTTACTTGAATAGATAGTTGGCATCCACGTTCTTTTGGGTTTGATGGTGTTATAATTTGAATAGTATCATCTCCCAATTGGTTCAATAAAAATTCAAAATAGCCAGTTAGTTTTTTAGATTTTTCAACTAAATTTTGAAAACCAACGTCATCAATTAAATCTAGAGAGGCTTTTATGGCTGCCATAGATAAAATGGGCGGATTACTAAGTTGCCAGCCTTCTGCACCAGCAAGTTGATCGAACTCATCTCGCATGGTAAAACGGGTTTGCTTATTATGGCTCCACCAACCTGTAAAACGATTTAAATCTTTATTATGAGCGTGTCTTTCATGAACAAAGCATCCAGCTAAACTACCAGGACCTGCATTTAAATATTTGTAAGTGCACCAAACTGCGAAATCGGCTCCAGAATCATGCAGATTTAAATTCACATTTCCTGCGCCATGCGCACAATCAAAACCAACTTTGCTACCAACTGCGTGTCCTAGTTTTGTAATGCGTTTTAAGTCGAAAAATTGGCCCGTATAATAATTAACACCTCCAATCATAATAAGTGCGATTTCGTCACCATGTGCATCCAGAATAGCTTCTAAATCTTCGTAATTTAATAATTCTTCTCCTGTTCTTGGTTTCCATAAGACAACACCTTCTTTGTCATCAAAACCATGATGACGTAATTGAGATTCTACAGCATATTTATCCGATGGAAACGCATCACTTTCTATAAGTATTTTATAACGGGTTTTAGTTGGTTTGTAAAACGACACCATCATTAAATGCAAGTTTGTTGTAAGTGTGTTCATTACAATAACCTCAATAGGTTTTGCTCCAACTACTTTTGCCATATTTTTAGTTAAAAACTCATGGTAAGGCAACCACGGGTTTTTTGCTTCAAAATGTCCTTCAACTCCTAAATTTGCCCAATCTTCTAACTCTTGATTGATATAGGTTTTGGTAGATTTTGGTTGTAAGCCTAAGGAATTACCCGTCATGTATATTAATTCATGTCCATTTTCACCTTTAGGGATATGAAATTGATGTCTATACTCGGCTAATGGATCGTTTCGATCTAATTTTAAGACGTATTCTAAACCTAATTTATGTTCGGGCAAAGTTTAATGTTTTTCTGTTTCTAACAAAAATAAGAATTCTAAAGTTAGGAATACACGGTCTGTTTTAAGATAATGATCATCATGTTTTTTGTATATTTAAGTTAAACTTTAAGGTATGGGGAAAATAAAAGAATATTCAAATGACGAAGTAACTGTGATGTGGGAGCCAGAAAAATGTATGCATTCTGCCCTTTGTGCGAAAGGTTTATCGGCAGTATTTCAGCCTCGAGAAAAACCATGGATTAAGATTGATGCTGCTGAAACCGATATGATAATTGGTCAAGTAAAAAAGTGTCCTTCTAGAGCTTTAAGTTATTATAAGAATACATAATAGAAGTTTCTAATAAAAAAAGGAAAAGCGCTTCAGTCCATTGGATTGAAGCGCTTTTAAATATATAGACGCAATGTGCGGAATAGTTATATATAATTTATTTACGATATTTATGGCTTTTTAGATCTTTAACTTACAGAAATGAATTCAAATAAATCTTATTTTGATACTAATAAAGCAACTTGGAATAATAAAGTCAAAGTTCATGCCGAAAGTGAAATGTATAACCTAGAAGCCTTTAAAAAAGGAGAATCTTCGTTAATGCCTTATGAGTTGAAAGCTTTGGGAGATGTAAGTGGAAAATCACTTTTGCATTTACAATGTCATTTTGGTCAAGATACGTTGAGTTGGAGTCGAAAGGGAGCCAAATGTACTGGTGTAGATTTAAGTGATGAAGGCGTGAAATTGGCAAAAAAAATAAATGATGAATTAGGTTTGGATGCTAAGTTTGTTTGCTGTAATGTTTTGGATACTTCGGAGTTTGTAAAAGATACTTTTGATATTGTTTTTACAAGTTATGGAGTGATTGGTTGGTTACCAGATTTAAAGCCTTGGGGTAAAATGATTGCAGAAAGATTGATTACAGGCGGTACATTTTTTATGGCTGAATTCCACCCGATTGTATGGATGTTTGATTACTTGGAAGGAAAATCAATTATGAAATATGGTTACATGCAAGATGCCGTTATTTATGAAGAATACGAAGGTACTTACGCTAACCAAGAATCAAAAATGATAAGTAAAGAATATGGTTGGAATCATGGGTTGAGCGAAGTTATTAATGCCTTAACTGAAGCTGGATTGCATATCGAATACCTTAAAGAACATGATGAAAGTCCTTATGATGTGTTGCCAAATTTAGTGAAAACGGATTCTGGGATGTTTGTTACTAAAGATAAATTGTATCCTTTAATTTTCACTTTAAAGGCGACGAAGTTATAATTGAACTCATCTTGACTTTTTATATTTTTTTAGAAAATATAAAAAGTCAAGATGAAGTTAGTGTTTAAAATTATATTTGATTGAGTAAATCTAATTTATTGAAGAAAAAGTTTTAAACTACCTTGACCTGCATTATTATCTATAGATATAAAATACAGCCCCTTATCAAGAGATGAAAAATCGAATGTGGTGCTATTAATTTCTTCAGATGAATCAAAAACATAAGTTTTTAAAATTTGTCCAGAAACAGATACGACTTGCATTATAGATTTACCAGTTATAGCCTGAGTTGAAATATTAAAAATACCACTAGACGGATTTGGGTAAGCTCGTAATTGGTAATTTGCAGTATTATTTACTTCGTCAACACTTAACGTTCCTTGTATTAATGGCGTATTACTGAAATTAATAAGTTGTACATCAATATGATATCGTGGATTAAACCCATCATTACAGTCATCACAAGTAACACCTGTAATGCAATTAGGATTATTAGGATGGCATTCGTCAACATAAGTAGGGTCTAACCTGTAGTTAAAATCTAGATTACCTTTACTTATTTGGGATGTCATATCTATAATGTCTGGAGGGGCAATAGTTCCAGGGCACCATCCTGCTCTATTATGTGTCCATGAACCTAATTGCCCTGTGCAACTATCAGGGTTTGGATTACAATCGTTCCATAGGTTCTGTGTGTAATATTGAACGTCATCAATGTCAATATAGTTTGTAGCTTCATAAAATTCAGCAGCATTTTGAGAATTGTTACTTCCCCAACCATGTCCTGTATTAGATAAACGCATATGAGAGCTTACTATACTAGTATTATAAGTATAATTTTCAGTTGGAATAGGTTGCAAATCGTTTGGGTTTCCAAGATCCCAGAAACCATCCCATAATTCATCAACGTTTGAATATAAATATTGAGGCGTACCTTGCTGATAAGTTAAATCTAAAGATATTTGCCAACCACCTGTACCCCAAGTGTCAATAAACATTCTAAACTCTACTTCGCCTTGAAGAAGACTTGCGTAATCTGTTAAGTCAATAGAGTGCATGCAACCTACACCGTAAGGCGTAATATAACGAATTATCTGGATCCAGTTACCATCAGGTCCTTTTACATCTATAAAGGCTCTACGATCCCAATTATCACAATCTCCTGTGGTAGAAGGGCATTCTACGACTAAGTTTGCCATAATTTGGTTATAACTTCCTATATGTTGTGGCATTGTAAATGTACCATAAAAATCACGGCTGTTTTCGGTATTAAATTCTATAATGACGTCGTCCATGGTTTGTACATTTCGGGTGCTTATATTATCTGTGACTTCAATAGTCTTAGTAATTGTAGTGTTGATGCCATTTGAGCCATGGGCTATAATGTTTATAGTATGAGTCCCATAACTATTTGGAGTCCATAGCGCATAATGCAATCCGTTTTCACCAAATACAGGAATGGATGTGCCATCTACTGTAACTTCTATGCTATTTATACTTATTAACTCAGCTTCTTCAACAGAAGATGTTACATAAATTGGGTAGGCATAAAATGAAGGCATTTCAATCGGGTAATCTTCAGTAAGTCGTGTTGAAATAGAAGACGAAAAAGTGCTAATATCTATAACCTCAAACTGAGTGAAACTTTCTGCTTGGTTAAAATTGTTATCACCTGCTTGTTCAGCTTTTAAGGTTACAATACCTTCTGTACCATTTATTGTTACAGTATTACCATTTATTGTAGCTGGTCCAGATTCAACCGTATAAATTATATTGGTTAATTCAGAAGTAGATGTAGCAGAAACGGTAAAAGGATCAGCAGTTGTACTTTTTTTACCAACTGTATCAAAGGTTATAATTTGATTTTGTTTTCCTGTTCCATCTCCAGTACCTAACAAATCAATAGAAGAGTTGGCAGTAATATGTGGATATTCTCCATTGCCTGTTGTGTTATTTTCTTCTGGAGGATAATATGAGAATGTTAAATGAGTGGCAACATAATCTGGACTTTGATCTAAAGTGGCTTGATCTACAATGAGTGGGTTATCTCCATTACCAGTTACCAATACTCCTGAGCCATTAAATCTTGGCTGTCCATTAGCTTTAACTAGTCTTACTATAGGTGCGTAATTTTCACCATCTACAATACCACCATTTTTATAGGTGTCTTCTGAACCATTATTTGAAACATTAAAAATGGTATACGTTTTTGTGAATGTTCCATTTCCATTATCTACTGTTTCAGTTCTGTAAAAACCATTATTTACATCAGAATCATTTAAAACTCCAAAAGTCATGTTTAATCTATCAGAACTACTAGTCCAGCCAATATTATTTGGAGCATCAGCAATTATGATACCATCTGGATAGGGATAAAAACGAAGATTAATAGCATTATTTGCATCATTAGGAACATTACTCATTACAAAAGTAATAGGCGTAGATGTTGCTAAGGTTCCATCTGGGTGAAACTCTGTGGGTTTACTTGTAAAATTAAAGCTAGCTTGACCTAAGGTTACTGCGGTTACAAAGAATGAAAGAGCAAATGTTAAATTTTTGAAGAATTTTTTCATGCTAAAAACTTGTTAATTAATTAAGTAGGTCTAAAGTAGGAGGAATGTAAAGAAAACTCGTTATTTTTTCGCTAAAGAGCATATCAATTTAGATAGATAACTTATGAAAAACGATAAACTGTTCTTTTAATCTAGGTACAAACAGTTTCAGTTTTAACTAACGTGTTAGTCTTTTTAGCAGGGAACTACTAGTTTTTAGCACTTCTAGGAAGAAATTCTCGTTTGATAGTTTGCTTTGTATCGGTTTTAAAAATCCTTAAGTATAATTTATTCTCTTTGGTTAATTTTTAAATAACTTTGTTCTTTGTTGGCAACTGGCTTTCTCAATTTAGTGATATGAAATGAAAAAGCCCCCAATTATTAGATTGAAAGCTCAGTTCGCTATTGTTTTGATTAATATTTAAGCTAAATCATCTTTTGCTTCTATAATATAATGATGACTTGTTGAACCATCTGTTCTTGCCTTTAAGTGTGGAATATATTCTGGATCGCTCATAAAATATAAAGCACTTTGTTTAGATGGCCACTCTAATATAATCCTTAAAGCTGATGGTCTTTGATTTCCTTCAATTTGTTCGTGTGTGGCAGTTCTAGCCAAATATTTTCCGCTGTGTTTTTGCACTATTTTACCAGTTTCTGCAATATATGCAGGAATCCAAGTATCAGTTGTTGGTGTTACGTCTAGTATTGAATAATATTTCATTTTTTAGGTTTTATGTTACTATTTATGTTGATTTTAAATTTCTGTAAAAATTTCTTTTTCAGGTAATCTAGATTTAGGCAATCTGGCATTGAAATCGTCATCGTCTCTATAACCCAAACCTACCATAACCAATGAAGTATAGCCTTTTTCTCGTAACCCAAATTCTTTGTCTAATGCTTTAACGTCAATACCTTCCATTGGGACAGCATCAATACCTAATGCGGCAACTCCCAAAAGTAAATTACCAATATTAAGATATACTTGTTTTTCCATCCAGTGTTGAGCATCCTTTAAATCATATTTATGGATATCAGTAAATAGGTTTTTAGCACCTAGATTTTGGGTTTTAAATTCCTCTTTTGCAAATCTTCCATCTTTATCTTCGATGTCTGTTATGTGTTGTAAATACTTTTCATCCACATCGGTTTTAGCACAGAATAGAATTACGTATGAGGCATTTAAGACTTTTGGTTCGTTAAAACTGAAAAATCCAGATGTTCCTTTAGCAAGTCTTTTTTTTCCATCATTTGTACTGGCAATAATAAAATGCCAAGGTTGAGAATTGATAGAAGATGGGCTCATATGCAATAACGCTTTTATGTTTTCCTCGTTTTCAGATGAAATTTTTCTGGAAGTATCAAATGCTTTAGTAGTATACCTCCAGTTTAAAACTTCTTTAATATTAATTGATTCCATATTTAATTCGTTGTTTGTATTTTAATTATACTATCATATTTATAGTTGCAAACTTAAGTATAGTTATTTATCTTTGCAATAACGGTCAAGAATGATAGTATACTTTTATGAAAGCACAAGAACAAAAAATACATAAGTTTAGAGGTAATGAGTATCCTTGTTGTACTAGTTTAACAATGGGAATCATTGGTGGAAAATGGAAAACGGTTATCTTATTTCATTTAATGAATGAAAAATTAAGATATAATGAATTGAGAAAATCTATGCCAACTGTAACTGAAAGAACATTGAGCTTACAGTTAAAGTCATTAGAAGAAGATGGTTTAATTAATAGAAAAGTTTATACTTCTAAACCTCCTTTAAAGGTCGAATACTCATTAACAGATTTTGGTAAAACGTTAATTCCTTTAATTAAATCTATTGCAGATTGGGGTGATTTAGTGGTAGAAAAATATTCTTAGTAGATTGGCACTTTAGCTTGTTGCCAACGTGTTTGTGTATGGTTAGTTGCGTGTTTAAGCAACTAATTTAGCAAACAAATACTTGCCAGAGAAAATTCCGAAGGAATTTTCCAAATAGGCACTTGCCAAAGCAATTAATTATACACGGCTTAAAACAATTAGGGTTTATTAGCTGTTAAGTGTAGGTGATATCTTTTTTTAAGTAAAGTAGTGTAGATTAAAATTGTGATTTAAAAAAGTTCAATAAAATAAATTAATGTCTTTCTTTTAATAATTTTTTTGGAAACTTAGCTTGAAACCTTTTTAATCTAGGGACAGACACGCTTTTAATATAGCCCTGATTAGGATGTAAGCGTTCATAGTTCTGATGATAATCTTCCGCAACCCAGAATTTTTGAAACGGATAGACTTCGGCAGCGATTTTAGAATTTAGCGCTTTTGTTAAAGCTTCTTTTTTCTTTAGAATGATTTGTTTCTGCTCATCATTCTGATAAAAAATAATAGAACGATATTGCGACCCATGGTCGGGACCTTGTCCATTTACTTGTGTTGGATTTTGTGAAGCAAAGTAGACATCAACTAATTGCGAAAAACTTATAACTTTTGGATCGTAAATAATTTCAACAGCTTCAGCATGTCCTGTTCTGCCTGTATTACTTGCAGGGTAGTCTGGGTTTTTAGTATAACCGCCAGAATAACCGCTAATGGCTTCGTCTACACCTTTTACGCTTTCGTATACGGCTTCAACACACCAAAAACATCCGCTTGCGAAATAAGCTCTTGCTTTTCCGTTTATAAGAGGGATAACTATTGGTTCTGTATTTATAACAGCCTGTTGTTTAGGGTTTACTTGGGCTGAGTTTTGACAACTGAATAAAAGAACTAAAACTAAAAAGGAGATGGTCTGTTTCATAATTATATTTTCTTTTTTCTAATAGACGTATAAAAATACAAAACCTTATGAATTTAATTTTTCAAAATTTTTATACTCCGATAATTATCGGAATGTATTGAGAAAATAAAAAGAATAAAAAAAGCCTTCAAAAAATTGAAGGCTCTTAAATATGTATTTGAAAAAGGAATTAAAGTTTAGAAAACATTTTTTCCATTTTTACTTTTTGTTCTTCGGCTAGTTCTGCATCAACTAAAATACGTCCACTATGCTCATCTGTAATTACTTTTTTACGAGCAGCAATTTCTACTTGTACTTGTGGTGGAATTGTAAAGAAAGATCCTCCAGAAGCACCTCTTTCGATAGCTACAACTGCTAATCCGTTTTTCACATTTTTACGAATTCTATCGTAAGCAGCGACTAAACGGTCTTCAATTTGTGTTTTATAATCATCAGATTTTGAAATTAAAGTTTCTTCTTCTTTTTGCGTTTCTGCTAAAATGTCGTTAAGCTCAGCCTTTTTATGTTTTAGGTGGGTTTCACGTTGTTTAACACGCTCTTTAGTTTCTGCTATAACTTCTTTCTTTTGTTCTATTTGAGCTTTAAATTCTTTAATATGCTTTTCAGCTAGTTCAATTTCTAATTCTTGAAATTCAACTTCTTTAGTTAACGAGTTAAATTCTCTGTTATTTCTAACATTTTTTTGTTGCTCGCTATATTTTTTTATTAAAGATTTAGATTCTTCAATTTCGTTCTTTTTAGATACGATATCATTATCAATAACTTCTAAATTAGAAATTAATTTCTGATATCTTATGTTTAGTCCAGCAACTTCATCTTCTAAATCTCTTACTTCTAATGGAAGTTCACCACGAACATTTCTTATTTCATCTATACGAGAATCGATTAATTGTAAATCGTACAAAGCTCTTAAGCGCTCTTCTACAGTTACTTCTTTCTTTTTAGCCATACTTTAAAAATACTTAACAGGATTGGTGTTTGTCTTTGATAAAACGATTGCAAAATTACTAATTTTTTTTGTAAGATATGCTACTAAAAGGTTTTTTGTGAATTGCTCGCTTTCATAATGCCCAATATCTGCTAAAACAATGCTTTTTTCGGCTGCGAAAAAGTCATGATATTTTAAATCGGCAGTTATAAAAACATCTGCGTCAGCACGTTTAGCTGCTTGAATGGCAAAACTTCCAGAGCCACCTAAAATAGCTATTTTCTTTATGGGTTTATCTAGCAAAGCCGAATGTCTAATTAATTCGGTATTCATTTTAGTTTTTAAATACTTTAAAAAGGTTTTTACTTCCATTGGTGTATTTAATTCGCCAACCATACCCATACCGATATTCTGGTTTTTATTTTCGATAGTTATTATTTCGTAAGCCACTTCTTCATACGAATGGGTTTCAAAAAGAGCTTTTAGAACTTTAGATTCTATATGTTTTGCATAGGTAATCGTGATTTTTGTCTCTTCTTCAAAATGTAGAGCTCCCTTTTTACCTTTTATTGGCGAAGACTCTTCGTTTCCGTTAAACGTTCCGACGCCTTCAACATTAAAGCTGCAGTCATCATAATTACCCAAACTGCCAGCTCCAACATTAAATAAAGCGGTTCTTAATTGTTCCGCTTCCGCTTTAGGAACGTAAGTCGTTAGTTTTTTTATGGTTTCACTTTGCGGAATTAATATGCGTTTATTAATTAGCTCTAACTGATTACAAATCATGTCGTTTACACCTTGTAAGGCGTTATCTAAGGCGGTATGCATGCTGTAAATGGCAATATCATGTTTAATCGCTTTCATGACAACGCGTTCTACATAAGAGTTTCCTGTAAGCTTCTTCAAACCTTTAAAAATAATAGGGTGGAAGCTAACAATAAGATTGCAGTTTTCTGCTATGGCTTCGTCTATAACTGTTTCTAGCGTGTCTAAAGTAACCAGAACACTTGTAACGTTGCTATTTTTATCGCCCACTAAAAGCCCAACGTTATCAAAATCTTCGGCGTAAGCTAATGGGGCAAGTTCTTCTAAATGATTTATGACATCTTGAACTATCATATTGTTTTTTCGGATTAATTAAAACAGAAATTCTGAGTTAGAACTTATGTTAAACAAATATAAATATTATATTTTCGTTGCTGTGAAGCTAATTAGAAAAATATTATTCCCCGTTGTTCCCGTATATTATTCGGTAACTTGGTTACGAAATAAGTTATTTGATGTGGGGTTAAAAAAATCGATTTCTTACGATTTTCCTATTATTTGCGTTGGTAATTTAAGTACAGGTGGCACGGGAAAAACACCAATGATTGAGTATTTAATTGACGTGTTAAAAGATAATTATTGTGTTGCTACATTAAGTAGAGGGTATAAAAGAAAATCTAAAGGTTTTCAAATAGGTAATAATAAGGTTACGGTAGATGTATTAGGAGACGAGCCGTTTCAGTTTTATAATAAGTTTAAAAAAGATGTTCTGGTTGCTGTTGATGCTGATCGAAATAATGGTATTACACGTTTACGAACGCTTGAGAATTCTCCTGAGGTTGTTTTGTTAGACGATGCTTTTCAGCATAGAAAAGTAAAGGCAGGGTTTAATATTATGTTAAGCACATATTCTAATTTATATACTGATGATATTGTTTTACCAACAGGTAATTTAAGAGAACCACGATCTGGCGCTAAACGTGCCCATGCTATAGTGGTTACTAAATGTCCTTTTAATATAACTGATGCTGATAAAAAGAGTCTTGTTACTAAGATTAATCCAACAGAAAACCAAAATGTGTTTTTCAGTTCAATTCAGTATTCTGATGCTGTTGAAAATGAAAATTCTAGTTTGAATTTGGATGGTTTATCTAAATTCACTTTGATTACTGGTATTGCAAATTCGAAACCTTTAGTTGATTTTTTGAATGAAAAAGGGTTGAAGTTCGAACATTTAAACTTTAATGATCATTATGAATTTATGGAACAAGATATTCAAAATTTTGAAGAACAAACTCTTTTAATTACGACTGAAAAAGATTTTATGAGGTTAAAACAATACGAGTCTTTAAAGCAAAAGTTATTTTACTTGCCTATTAAGGTTTCAATTGATAACGAATTAAAATTCAATACGCTTATTGATTCCTTTGTGAAATCTTTTTAAGCGGACTCCGTTTTTTTATTTGAAATTAAAGCATTAAAAAGTTTCTTCTCGAATTCTTCTTGTTTAAATGGTTTCGGTATAATATCAGTAAAACCAGCTTCGTCAAATTCGTGCATTTTATCTTCAATGGTAACGGCTGTTAAAGCAAATATAGTCAGTTCTTTATCAAAGGCTCTTACACGTTTAGTGGCTTCCATACCACTAATTCCTGGCATGTGGATATCCATTAAAATAATATCGTAAGTGTTTGCTTTAATCATTTCTACAGCATCTTCGCCATTGTCAACAATTTCACAAAACAGATTCATTTTGTTAAGAATCTTTTTGGTAATCATTTGGTTTATTTTGTTGTCTTCAACAACTAAAATTTTAACCTTAGTCAGGTCTAAATCTTTAATGTTACCTTCAAAATATTGTTTCTTAACTTTAACTTCTTCCTGCTTAACATATTCTAAAGGAATTTCAAAAAAGAAAGTGGTGCCTTTTCCTAATTCACTTTTTAAGTAAATTTTACCTTTTAGAATTTCGATTAATCCTTTTACAATAGACAGACCTAAACCAGTACCACCATATTTACGGTTTATTTGTATAGAACCTTGCGAGAAGCTTTCGAACATATTCTCTTGCTTTTCTTGGGTAATACCGATACCATTATCTTCTACTTCAAAACGTAGACTATAAATGTTGTTTTCTTCGGCTATTTTATAAACGCGAATCCAAATATCTCCATCTTTAGTAAACTTAATGGAATTACCAATTAAGTTGATTAAAATTTGAGAAATCTTTAATTGATCTGCTACAAAGTTTTCTGGTAAATCTTTATCGAATTCAAAATGAACTTTAACATTATTGTCTAAAGCCGAATTGTTTAAGGCTAAAACAATATTATTAATTTTCTTCTTTAAGTTAAATGGTTCTGGCTCTATATCAACTTTATTGGCTTCAATTTTATTTATTTGAAGAATATCGTTAATGAAAGTTAATAGGTAATCGCCAGAAAATTTTAACGATTTTAAATGTTGTATTTGCTCTGGTTTTGGGTTTTCATCTAAAAGCATATTACTTAATCCAGTAACAGCATAGAGGGGGGTTCGTAGCTCGTGTGTTACTGTAGATAAAAAGTTTGCTTTTGTTTTTGAAGCAAGTTCTGCTTTTTCTTTGGCTATAATAAGTTCTCCATTTTTTTTATGAAGCATATTATTGGTTTTTAGCCTTATATTATTGTTTTTATAGAGTGATAATGTTAAAAGTGATAATATGGTAATTAAGGCAACACTCAATATCGAAATAAGCGTGCCTAAAGAGTTTTTATCTTTTTCTTCGCCAAGTTCTTTTTCGGTTTCTTTAAGTTTTTCAGACTGATCATTCATTAAAACTTCATTCCTTTTTTCAGTCGATAGATTGGCTTTTTTAACGTCTCTTAAAGAATCTGATAAGTAAATATGCTTTTTTAAATAATCGTTAGATAGCTTATAGTTTTCTGCGCTTTGGTTAATAACACTAAGTGTTAAGTAGCCTTGGTTAACTATTTCGGCATATTTATTAGCTGTAGCTATTTGTAAACCTTCGTGAGTTAAATCGAGAGCTTTTTGGTTCTCTCCTAATTTAGTATATACTTTTCCATGAGTTATTAAAGCATGACTAAGTATTTTAGGATAATTTTCTTTTTTTGATATGGCTATTGATTGTTCTATTAAAGACCTTGCTTTTCTATAGTTATTTAGAGCAATGTATGTTTTAGCTTCGCAAAATAAGACTTCGGCTAAATCAAGATTTAATCCTTCTTCTTGAAATTTAGATTTTGCCGCTGTGTACGAGTCAAGTGCTTGATAATAATCTTTTTTACTCGTATAAATATCTCCAAAAATTTTATACGATTTCCCTAAATTGAGGTTGTCGTTTATTTCATTTTGAACTTTAACCGCTTTTGTTAATGATTGTATCGCTTTATCTTCTTCTTCAATAATAAGTTGAAGCTTACCTTTAAGCGTATATATGAATCCAATACTTTTTTTAATATTTCCCGATACAGCTATGTTAAGCGCTTCGTCTAGCTTTTTTTGAGCTTCGAAATAACTAAAGTTATCGATGTCTTTTTCAGCTTCAGAGATGTGATAATCAATATTATTCTGTACTATTTCAGGGTCTTCAGAAATAGAGTTCTGCGAAGACAGATTGAGAGTAATCAGCAATAATAAAACACTTATGTATTTGGTTATTTGAGACATTTTTTTGATAATAGTATGGACAAATATAATTATTTATTCGACAAAATACGTTATTTTATCGATAAATTACATATTAGATCAATTATTCTCGAAGAATAACCTGTTTCATTATCGTACCATCCAATAATCTTCACCATGTTTCCAATAACGGATGTCATTTGAGAATCAAAGATACAAGAATGAGTATTTCCTACAATGTCAATAGATACGATAGGGTCTTCGGTATATTCTAATACTCCTTTATATTGATTTATTGATGCTTTTTTAAAGGCATTATTGATATCTTCAATGGTTACTGTTTTTTTTACATTAAAAGTAATATCTGTCAAAGAACCATTTATTACAGGAACTCGAATACCACAGCCACCAATAACATCAGCTAAATCTGGGAATATTTTGGTTAATGCTTTTGCGGCTCCAGTTGTGGTTGGTACAATAGATTGACTTGCTGCTCTAGAACGCCTTAAATCGCGATGTGGTTGGTCGTGTAAGCTTTGATCCGTTGTATAAGAATGTACTGTTGTAATATAAGCTTGATTAATGCCGCATAGGTTATTAATGATATCAATCATTGGTGCCGCATTGTTTGTTGTACAGGATGCATTAGAAATAATGCGCTCTGTTCCGTCAATACTATCGTTATTAACACCTAAAACAATAGTTTTAATATCGTCTTCTATTGCGGGAACACTCAAAATAACTTGTTTTCCGCCGTTATCTAAATGATATTGTAAGTCGGATTTACTTTTAAATTTGCCAGTAGATTCAACAACAAAATCGACATTAAAAGGTAGCCAATCTATAGTTTTTGGATGATTACTGTTGAGAAGTTTTATTTTTCGGTCGTCAACAATGATATGATTTTCGTCGTGTGTAATAACGCCATTAAATAAACCATGAACACTATCGTACTTAAGTAAATGACTTAAAGTTTTGGTGTCAGCTAAATCATTAATAGCAACAACTTGAATATTTTTGTAGTCTTGCAGAAGTCTAAAAACACGTCTTCCAATTCTGCCAAAACCATTAATGGCAACGTTAATCATACAATTAGTTAATGTGTTTTTGTGCTTTATAAGATGAGCGTACCAAAGCGCTACTTTCTACATGACGGAAGCCTAATTCCAATCCAATGGTTTCGTATTCTTTAAATTGATCAGGTGTAATAAATTGCTTTACAGGTAAATGTTTTTTACTCGGTTGCAAGTATTGACCAATAGTTACAATATCTACTTGATTCGCTTTTAAGTCGTGAAGCGTTTCAATAACCTCTTCTCTTGTTTCTCCAAGACCAAGCATAATTCCAGATTTTGTTCTACGTTGTCCTTGTTGTTTTAAATAGTTTAAAACACCCATGCTACGGTCGTATTTAGCTTGTATTCTAACTTCGCGCGTTAAACGTCTAACCGTTTCAATATTATGTGAAACCACTTCTGGTGCCACATCAATAATTCTATTTATATGCTGTTCTATACCTTGAAAATCTGGTATAAGTGTTTCTAAAGTTATTTCAGGATTCATTCTACGAACGGCTTTAACGGTTTCGCTCCACATAATGCTTCCCATGTCTTTTAAATCATCTCTATCAACACTTGTTAATACCGCATGTTTTATTTGCATGATTTTTATAGAACGTGCTACTTTTTCTGGTTCATCCCAATCTACCGTTTCTGGTCTACCCGTTTTTACACCACAAAACCCACAGGAACGTGTACAAACATTTCCTAAAATCATAAAAGTAGCAGTACCTTCTCCCCAACACTCTCCCATATTAGGACAACTACCAGATGCACAAATGGTATTAAGCTTGTATTTATCTACTAAACCTCTAAGTTCTGTGTATTTTTTTCCAGTAGGAAGCTTAACGCGTAACCATTTTGGTTTGGCTTGTCTTTCTGGTAATATATTTGACGCCGTTTCAGAATTCATATCTCTAAATAAAGACACAAAGATACGAAGTATTCTATTAAATATATCTTATAAAGTGGTTAGATACCAAAGGCTAAATCCTATTAGGAAAACAATACCTAAAACACTTAAAATGTGCATTTTTGTTGAAGGATGCCAATCTTTTGGCGTGTGTTTACTAGAAATTAATTTGTAATTTACGATGGCATAAAAAGGAGCAGTAATAAACGACAATATGGTGGCTATTTCTATTAGTAAACCCATTTCTGAAGCAAAAAGTATAAAAATACCAATGGTGCCTATGGCTAAAAGTGCAATCCAAAACGAATAGTTTAACGTTAATTTTTTAAATAGGAGAGATGTTGTTTTTGCCATAACTCTAGGCGAAGCATCAAGTGTTGTTAATGTGGTGCTAAACATGGTTGTAAAAGCTGCAATGCCAATAATTACGTAAGTCCAACTGCCTAAACTTGTCGTGTACATATTTATAAGTTGGCTAGCAAATTTACCTGCTGAATTACTAAATGTTTCGCCGCTATTAAACATAACAAGGGCTCCTAAAAGTAAAAAGCCAATTCCTAAAACGATGGTACTTAAATAACCGATGTTAAAATCGAAAAGTGCAGATTTTGGAGTGAAATTTTTCTGGTCTTTTTTCTTCTCTATAGCCCATAACGAATGCCAAACGGAAACATCTAAAGGCGCAGGCATCCATCCCATAAAGGCAATTAAAAATCCGATTTCTAAACTATTATCTGGTAATCTTTGAATAAACGAAACTGGTGAAGAATTATTTACCAATGCCATTGTTAATGCAATAACAGTACTTATTGCCAATGTGATAATAATAATTTTCATTAGTCTGTCGAGGAGCTTGTATTTTCCGAAAATAAGCAGAGATATACAAATGGCAAGAATGATAACCGTCCAAGTTGTAATGCTAAAAAAATCACCAAATAAAGATGATGCTAACCCAGCAGTAACAATAGTCACAGCTGTTTGTATGGTAAACATAGTAGCGACGTTTAAAACAAAATAGATCCCTAAGATGCCTTTGCCTAGTTTTTTATAACCGTCTAATAGGCTTTCTCCTGTGGCAGCAGCATAACGTGGACCATATTGAAAAAATGGATATTTAAAAAGGTTGACAACTAAAAGTGCCCAAAGTAAACCCAAACCAAAATCGGCACCAGCTCTTGTAGACTGCACTAAATGTGAAACACCAATGGCTGCTCCAGCAAATAATAAACCAGGCCCAAGGTTCTTTAATTTTGTTATCACGTTGTTTTTTGAATAATGTCTGCTAATAATTTTTTAGCTCTCAAAAGTTTTACTTTTATATTGTTTATTGGAGCGTTTAACTCAGTAGAAATTTCTTTATAGCTTAATTCTTGAAAATAGCGAAGGTTAATAACTTCTTGGTAATGTGGTTTTAGCTTTTTTATATCTCGAAGTAGTTTTGCTAAGTGTTGTTCTGTTATTAATTTGTCTTCAGCGGTTGGCGATTCGTCTAAAATTTGATAAACAGATTTATCATCATTTGAGATGATTTGAGAAATAGAATTCTTTGATTTTCTAAGTAAATCAATATGAATGTTTTTAGATATGGTTATTAGCCATGTTTTAAATTTGAATTTCTCGTCAAAAGATTCAATTCGATCAAAGGCTCTCGAAAATGTTCGAATAGTAATGTCTTCGGCATCATTTTCGTTTTTAATACGCTTTAATTGAAACCCAAATACATCATCCCAATATAAATCTAACAGAAAGTTAAATGCTTTTTGGTCGTTTTGTTTAGCGCGTAAAATAGCTTCTTCTATTTCCAATGTTCTGGTTTTGAAATAAGATTCCTTATAAAGATAACTAATTGAAAAGTAATCAAAAAGATTTCTAAAAAAGGAATAAAAATAATGAGGTCGTTTTCGTTGAGTTTTTTAGCAGAAATACCATAGATCATATATTGAATAACAAGTCGAAGTAAAAGCAATGTTAAAACAATTTGCCAATTGAAATTTAACACCAATAAAATAGCAGCTAAAACCCAAAATAAAAGGTTAGTTGCGTAAATTATAGATAATAAATATTTATGCACAGGTTTATAATGTTTTGCCGTAGACACATGACGACGTTTTTGTGTTATCCATGTTTTAAACGTCTTTTTTGGAGTAGATGTTGTAAAACTGTTTTTAGAAAAGCTAAGTGCTGTATTTTTTTGTGTAGCGGCTTCATTTATAAATAAATCGTCGTCTCCCGATTTAATTTTCATATGCCCCATAAAACCTTTAGCATCAAAAAATTGCTTTTTTGTATATGCTAAATTTCGACCAACACCCATGTATGGTATGCCCGATTTTGCAAACGAAAAATATTGAATGGCAGTGACTAAGGTTTCAAAACGGATTAACTTATTTAAAAATGAATTTTTAATTTTTGAATAGCCCCCGTAGCCCAAAACGATACTTTTTTCTGTATCGAACAGCGAACACATTTCCGAAATCCAACTTCGCGAAGCAGGCTTGCAATCGGCATCTGTAAAAAGTAAGTAATCGTGCTTAGCTGCTTTTATACCTAAAGTTAATGCGTATTTTTTATTTCCCCAAAAAGCTTCGTTGCTTTTTACATCAACTATTTTTATGTTTGCATGCTTATTAGCAAATGTTTGCATAACCTCTAAAGTATCATCAGAAGATGCATCATTAATTAAAACAATTTCAAAATTAGAATAGGCTTGAGAAAGTATTGTTGGTAAAAATGATTTTAGGTTTTCAGATTCGTTTTTTGCACAGATAATTACCGAAACAGCTGGTGTTTTAGCAATTTGTTTTGTGGATTTTATAAAGGCAAATTTGCCAAAAAGAAAAACGTGACATATAACTTGAATAATAACGACGCCAGCAAATGCACAGCATACAAAATCAAGAATGCTCATATATTTTTACGAATGTTGAGGTTCGTTACAGTCGGCATATTGATCTGGAGTTTTTCCACAAAAACCACAAGATTCTCCGCTTTTATTTAACATTGGGTTTTGGCTTGCGCAAGTTCCAGCAAATTTGCCATCTTTTTTAGCCCAGATTTTTATTGCAATTCCTGCAACGCCTAACCCTAGTAAAACAATAGTTATTAAAAGAAGTTTCATCTCTGTCTTAGATTATTAGTTTTTTTATTAGACGTTTTTTGATTCATTTAATTTCAAAATGAACTATTTTTTTACTTAACGTCTTTAATGATTAATCCCTGCAAAGATATGATTTTAGCTTAAAAGAGGGGTGTGTTGGCGGTTGAAATTGTGACCAAAAGGTCATTTTGTGTCCAATTGATAATTACTTTGTACATTTAAAATATCTAACCATTTAAAATTAATTAATCATGAAAAAATTATTTGCAGAATTCTTTGGTACGTTTTGGCTTGTTTTTGGAGGTTGTGGAAGTGCTGTGTTTGCAGCAGGTTTTCCAGAACTCGGGATTGGCTTTGTTGGTGTTGCTTTAGCTTTTGGTTTAACTGTGTTAACGATGGCTTATGCTGTTGGGCATATTTCTGGCGGGCATTTTAACCCTGCTGTTTCTTTAGGCTTATGGGCCGGTGGTAAATTTGAAGCAAAAGATTTGTTAGGGTATATTATTGCACAAGTTGTTGGTGCTATTGTTGCTGCTGGCGCTTTATATTTAATAGTATCTAATAAGGCCGATTTTGTGACTATTGGCGGATTTGCTTCCAATGGATACGGAGAATTGTCTCCAGATGGTTATTCTATGACTGCTGCTTTAATTGCTGAGTTTTTATTAACTGCATTTTTCTTACTAATAATTTTAGGTAGCACAAACGAAAGAGCTCCAAAAGGTTTTGCACCTATTGCTATTGGTTTGGGTTTAACTTTAATTCATTTAATAAGTATTCCTATTACGAATACATCTGTAAATCCTGCACGTTCTACAAGTCAGGCATTATTTGCTGGAGGTGAGTTTACTGCACAATTATGGTTGTTTTGGGTAGCACCTATTGCAGGAGCTATTGTAGCAGGTCTTATCCATAAAGCATTGTTTGATAAAGAATAATTAGAATTTAATTATAGACATAAAAAAGCCTCATTTTACTAGTAAAATGAGGCTTTTATTTTTATAAAAAATTGTGCTATTGTAAATTAATTTCGGCAACAGAGTTTTCTAAAGATGCTATTGTATTTCCGCCTTTAGGCTCTATGGTAATGTTTAAACCTAAAGCATCTTCTGTATACGGTATCGTTTTAAGCTGTCTGTCGGCTTCACTTAAAATACCGAGACTAACCATTTTACCTTGAAGTTCTGCCCAAATTTGATAGCATTGCTCTTCTGGTAGTTGTGGTAATGATACCACATCAATCATCGATGTTTTTTCTTTTGGATTGATGTATGCTACAGTTTTTAAATCTTTAGCACGTTCGTTTCCTTTTATAATATACTTTGCAGTTTCTGGATTATTAAGCTTCAAAAGTTGACGCATAACCTTGTCTAGCATGATGTTGTTTTGCTCAATATCACCTCGTAAATCAAAAAGTTCGTCAACCACCACTTGGTTTTCTTTTGATAATTTTTGATTCTGATTAAAAAACAAATACGATGTTCCTGCAAATAATAAGGCGGCAACACTTGCTGCTACTCCAAATTTATACCAAGATTTGTATTTAGTCTTGTAGGTATTTAAACTAACAACAGGTTTTTCGTCAAGTTCGTTTAAAACCGCATCTAAAACACTTTTAGGTGCTTCAACGGCATGGCTTTTAGCAACTACTTCCAAATTAAATTGTAAGGTTGTATAAGCATTTTGTACTTCTGGATATTTAGAAATATAAGATTCAACCTTTTCCATTTCCACGGAAGTAGTGTCTCCTATTAGATATTTTTCTAGTAGGCCAGAACTTAAAAAAGTAGTAATTTTTTCATTCATGACTTTATTCTTTTGGGTTATAAATTTTCTTCAATTCGCGTAAACCAATTTTTAATCTTGATTTTATGGTTCCTAACGGAATATCTAGTTCTTCGCTTGCTTCTTGTTGTGTCATACCTTCAAAAAAGAGAGCATTAATAACAATTTGATACTTTTCATCTAACGTATTTAAATGTTTTTTAATGTCTAAAACATCTTCATTTAATGCGCCTGATTCTATCTTATATACGGATGAACTCTCTATTTGGACTTCTTTCTCTTTTTTGTTCTTTAAAGAACGTATTTTGTCTATCGCGCTGTTATACGCAATTCTATACAGCCAAGTAAATAGCTTAGCTTTACTAGGGTCGTATTTTTTAGAATATCTCCATATTTTAACAAAGCTTTCTTGTAATACATCTTGTGCTGTATCGTCGTCGGATATTATTTTTTTAATAACACCAAAAAGCGCATCAGCATAATTATCATACAGGAGTGTGATAGCTTTTTTATCGCTAGATTGAAGGAGTGTAACTATTTCTTTTTCTAAGGCTGAAATCAAAGTGATTTGGTTTAAAATATGCGTCCAATATAAGACTTATTCATATAAAGTCAGAAAAAATCTTTTGGTTTATAAGATGTTAACTTCTGCTTCAATAGAAATATTGAAGAGTCGTTTTATTGTTTTTTGAATTAATTTTGAAAGGTTTAAAATATCCGTTCCTTTAGCGCCTCCATAGTTTACCAATACTAAAGCTTGGTTTTTATGTACACCGTAATTACCAAAACATTTGCCTTTAAAACCTGCTTTTTCGATAAGCCAACCTGCAGGGATTTTTATTTCATTTTCTGAAACAGGATAATTAGGAACGTCTTTAAAGTTTTGAATTAATTTTTCAAAATCACTTTTAGTAATTACTGGGTTTTTAAAGAAACTACCGCTATTCCCAATCTCTTTTGGGTTAGGGAGTTTACTTTCTCTAATAGTAATAACGGCTTTGGATATATCTTGAATCGTGGGGTTGCTCACATTCATAATTCCCAATTGCGAAGTTATGGCTCCGTATTTAGTAAGCAGCTTATGGTTTTGTTTTGAAAGTTTAAAACTGACGTTAATAATGATGTACTTCTCTTTGACTTCTTGTTTAAAAATAGAATTTCTGTAACCAAAATGGCAAGCATCTTTAGTGAAGGTTTCTATGGAATTCGTTTCTAACGAAAGTGCTTCACAAGACATAAATACATCTTTAAGCTCTACACCATAAGCACCAATATTTTGAACGGGTGCTGTGCCAACATTTCCAGGGATTAGTGACATGTTTTCAATGCCACCATAATTGTTATCTAAACACCAAAGTACAAACTCATGCCAGTTTTCGCCCGCATTTGCTTTAACCGTAACAAAATCATCATCTTCAGAAACAATTGAAATGCCTTTTATATTTAGATGAATGACGAGAGTCTCTTGGTTTTTGGTAAGTAGCATATTACTACCACCACCCAAAATAAGTTTATTAGGATAATTTTTAAAAAGTAATACGTTTTTTAATTCTTCAATAGTAGTAACCGAAACAAAATGTTTCGCCAATACATCAATACCAAACGTATTAAAGGGTTTTAAAGATATGTTGCTTTTAATTTGCACTAGTCTTTATAAACTTTTAGGGCTTCTTTTAAAATATGGACAGCTTTTATTAAGCTTTCCTTATTAAGTACGTAAGCAATTCTTATTTGGTTTAGACCGATGTTTGGTGTTGAGTAAAAGCCAGCACCAGGTGCTACCATAACGGTCTCATCATCAACATCAAAAGACTCTAAAAGCCATTGTGCAAAATGATCAGAATTTTTTATTGGTAATTCTACCATACAATAAAATGCGCCTTTAGGCCTTGCTATTTTAATGCCGTCAATTTTATTCAATTCAGTAATTAAAGTGTTTCGTCTTCCAACATATTCTTCAATAACATCATCAAAATAACTTTGTGGTGTCTCTAAAGCAGCTTCGCTTGCTATTTGTGCGTATGTAGGTGGACTTAGACGTGCTTGCGCAAATTTTAGTACCGTTTTTAAAACAGATTTGTTTTTAGAAACTAAGCAGCCTACACGTGCACCGCACATACTATATCTTTTTGAAACAGAATCGATTATAACAGCATGTTCATCTATTCCTTTTTCTTCCATAATAGAATGGTGTGTGCCACTATCGTAAACAAACTCACGATATACTTCGTCTGCAATTAAAAACAAATCATTCTTTTTTACAATAGAAGCTAGCTTTTGTATTTCCGCTTTAGAGTAAACATAACCTGTAGGATTTCCAGGGTTACATATTAATATAGCTCTCGTTTTTGGTGTGATAAGTTTTTCGAAGGCATCAATAGATGGCAATGCAAAATTATTATCAACACTACAAACAGCTGGAACAATCTTTACGCCCGATCCTATTGAAAACGCAGTGTAATTCGCGTAAAATGGTTCCGGAATGATAACTTCGTCTCCAAGATCCATAATACTGCTAAATAAAAATAGTAATGCTTCACTTGCTCCACTAGTTACAATAATGTCGTTATGTGTAACATCTATATTCTGTTTCTTGTAATAATTCGCTAGCTTTTTTCTGTAGGTTTCAGAACCTTCAGATCTAGAATATGATAAGATTTCGATATCATTTTCTTTAACAGCTTTTAAGGCAATCTCAGGAGTTTTTATATCGGGCTGCCCAATATTTAAATGATAAATAGATTTTCCGTCCTTTATAGCTTGTTCAGCATAAGGAACCAATTTTCGAATTGGAGATTCCGGCATTAATAATCCTTTTCTAGATATCGTTGGCATTTTAATTTTACTTTAATTGCAAAGTTGAGGAAATTATCTTAAAAATTTTTTAAAAAAGAGACCTAAATCTAGTAGTTAACTCAAAGAGTTGTAAATTGTTGTGTCAATCAATTTATAATCTTTTTTTGTGAGTAAAGCATTTATCCTATTATTAATGTTTTTATGTTTTTGTGAAACCAGTTTTTCGCAGGACAAATTTGTTGTTCAGAATAAAAAAGGAACAGATAAAATTTCATTCAAACTCATTAATAATTTAATCATTATTCCTGTTGAGATTAATGGGGTCGAATTGTCTTTTTTACTTGATACTGGGGCGAGTAAATCGATTCTTTTTAATTTTTTGAATGTGTCAGATTCATTAAATATAAAAAACACTAAAATCATTTATCTAAGAGGTTTGGGTGAAGGGAATTCTATTGAAGCATTAAAATCTAGTGGTAATATTATAAAAATTGGTGATGCTATTAAATTGAATCAAGACCTATTTGCGGTTTTTGATTTTAATTTAAATTTTTCTTCAAAAATAGGCGTGCCCATTCATGGTATTATTGGTTATGACGTTTTAAAGGATTTTGTTGTAGAAATTAATTATTCTAAAAAATATTTAACATTAACAGAATCTAAGCGTTTTCGATATAAAAAATGTAGAAATTGTGAAACCCTAAACCTTGAATTTTATAATAAGAAACCTTATTTAAATGCCAAAATAACTATAAAAGAAAAGGAAATACCTGTAAAGTTATTGATAGATTCAGGTGGTAGTGATGCCTTGTGGTTATTTGAAGATGACGATTTAGGAATCGTATCGGGCGATAACTATTTTGATGACTTTTTAGGGCATGGATTAAGTGGCAGTGTATATGGTAAGCGCTCTAAAATTCAAGGATTTTCATTAAAAAGCTTCAACTTTAAAAATGTTAATGCAGCATTTCCTGATGCGTCTTCAATAGCTTTTGCACGACAATTTAAAAATAGAAGTGGTAGCATATCAGGTAATATTTTAAAACGATTTAATGTTATTGTCGATTATAGACGTGCACTTATAACATTTAAAAAAAATAGTAAATTTAAAGATCCTTTTAGGTATAATAAAAGCGGGTTAGAATTAGAACATGGTGGACTCCGGTTTGTAAAAGAAATGGATAACACGTCATCTAATGCAAATGTATTTGAAGGGAGTAAAGAAACTCATAATTCTATTAAAGTTGTTGTAGACACGAAATATAAAATGTCTTTAAAACCAGCTTATACTGTTGTAGAGTTGCGAGATGGCTCACCAGCACATAGAGCAGGTGTTGAGTTTGGTGATGTTATTTTGTTTATAAATGGAAAACCTACGCACGAATACAATCTTCAAGAATTAATGGCTAAATTTTATGAAAGAGAAGGTACGCGTATTAAATTAACAGTTGATAGGGAGGGGACTGTACTAAAGTATCAGTTTAATTTAGAAAGTGTATTTAAATAAAAAAGGTCTTACATTTTATTGCAAGACCTTTTTAGTATAATTTAAAATGTTGTCTATTGCTCTACAACACTTTTAACTTTTTTTTCTAAAACATTATTCTTACTAGGGTCTACAACTAAACCTTTAATTTTTAATGCTACTGTTGGTGTGTTAGTCGCATTAGATATAACAGTGATTGTTTTTCTTATAGGGTTTACACGGTTTGTATCATATTTAACTTCTATTTTTCCTGTTTGACCAGGTAAAATAGGATCTTTTGGTTTTTTAGGAATGGTACATCCACAACTAGAACTTACTTTTGATACTATTAAAGGCGCATCACCAGTATTTGTAAATTCGAAAATACGAACACCGTTAGACCCTTTGTCTATAGTTCCGTAGTCAATAGTCGTTTGCTTAAAATCAATTTTAGCAGCCTTATCTTGTGCTTTTACAGATAAACTGATTAATCCGATAAATAAAATTGTAATTAATTTTTTCATTGTTTTGTTTTTTTATGATCAATTTTTAATTTGGGTCGCAATCAAATATCAGAATTTTCTATCTAAAATAATCGATTACTTTGTTGTTTTTTCTTCAAATTTCTATTCAAACTTACTCACTTTTTCTAGAATCTACAAAATTAATGGACAAATTACGTAAATGTTAACATATTCAACGTACTTAAATATACGTTCGGTTATTCTTTTAGAATCATCATTTTTTTGTCAATACATACCACAAACTTTCACAGAAAAAGAAATATAAGTACTTTTGCAAATCAATATTCAAAAACTATTCCAAAGTATGCAAATTCCATCAAAATATGATGCTAGTCAGGTAGAAAGTAAGTGGTACGACTACTGGATGACGAATAATTATTTTCATTCAACACCAGACGATAGAGAACCGTATACTATAGTTATTCCACCGCCAAACGTAACAGGCGTGTTGCACATGGGGCACATGCTTAATAATACCATTCAAGATGTATTAATTCGTCGTGCACGTTTACAAGGTAAAAATGCGTGTTGGGTTCCAGGTACAGATCATGCATCTATAGCAACAGAAGCGAAAGTAGTTGCTAAATTAAAGGAGCAAGGCATTGATAAAAATGATTTGACTCGCGATGAGTTTTTGGCACACGCTTGGGTTTGGACACATGAATATGGAGGCGTTATTCTAGAGCAACTAAAAAAACTAGGTTGTTCTTGCGATTGGGATCGTACTAAATTTACAATGGATGACGATATGTCTGAAGCTGTAATTAAAGTTTTTGTTGATTTACATGAGAAAGGACTAATTTATCGTGGTTACCGTATGGTAAATTGGGATCCTGAGGCAAAAACAACATTGTCTGATGAAGAGGTCATCCATGAAGAACGTCAAGGAAACTTATACTATATCAATTATAAAATTGAAGGAAGTGAAGATATTTTAACGATTGCTACAACAAGACCTGAAACTATTTTTGGAGATTCAGCAATCTGTATTAATCCAGAAGATGAGCGTTTTGCACACTTACGTGGAAAAAAAGCTATTGTGCCTATTTGTAATCGTGTGATTCCTATTATTGAAGACGAGTATGTGGATGTTGAGTTTGGAACAGGTTGTTTAAAAGTAACACCTGCACATGACGAAAACGATAAAAATCTTGGAGATAAGCATAAGTTAGAGGTTATCGATATCTTTAATGAAGATGCCAGTTTAAATAGTTTTGGACTTCATTTTAAAGGTCAAGATCGTTTTGTCGCAAGAAAGAATGTAGCAAAAGAATTAGAAGAAACAGGTGTTTTAGTTAAAACTGAAATACATTTAAATAAAGTTGGTACGTCAGAACGTACAAAAGCAGTTATCGAACCAAGATTAAGCGACCAATGGTTCTTGAAAATGGAAGAGTTGGTTAAGCCAGCTATCGAAGCCGTTTTAGGCGAAAATGCTGAGATTAAATTATTTCCGAAGAAATTCGAAAATACGTACCGTCATTGGTTAGAGAATATTCGCGATTGGAATATCTCGCGTCAATTACTTTGGGGACAACAAATACCTGCCTATTTCTATGGAGACGGAAAAGAAGATTTTGTAGTTGCCGAAACTATTGAGGACGCTTTAGAAAAGGCTAAGCTAAAAACGAATAACCAAGAATTAACAGCTAATAGCCTGCGTCAAGATACAGATGCTTTAGATACTTGGTTTAGCTCTTGGTTATGGCCAATGTCTGTATTTGATGGCATCCGTAATCCAGAAAACGAAGAGATAAAATATTATTATCCAACAAACGATTTAGTTACTGGACCAGATATTTTATTCTTTTGGGTAGCACGTATGATTATTTCTGGTTACGAGTATAAAGGCGAAAAACCTTTTAATAATGTATACTTAACAGGTTTAGTTCGCGATAAACAACGTCGTAAAATGAGTAAATCTTTAGGGAACTCACCAGACGCTTTAAAATTAATTGAACAATATAGTGCAGATGGCGTTCGTGTTGGATTATTACTTAGCTCCGCAGCGGGTAACGATTTAATGTTTGATGAAACGCTTTGTCAGCAAGGAAAAGGCTTTGGGAATAAAATATGGAATGCCTTTAACTTAACTAATTTATGGGACGTTAATGAAACTATTGAACAACCAAATTCAAGTAAAATAGCTTTAGATTGGTACGAAGCAAAGTTTAATACAGTATTAGTAGAAATTGAAGATCACTTTAGTAAATATAGATTGAGTGATGCGTTAATGTCTATTTATAAATTGGTTTATGATGATTTTTGTGGTTGGTTATTAGAGATAGTAAAACCAGCATATCAACAACCAATTGATGCAGCGACATATAATAAAGTGATGACTATTTTTGAAGATAACTTAAAAATATTGCATCCATTTATGCCATTCTTAACAGAAGATATTTGGCAATATATTTCTGAAAGAACTCCAGAAGAAGCATTAATAGTAGCTAAATGTCCAGAAGTAAAACCAATAAACAAGGCTATTATTTCTGAGTTTGAATTTGCTTCGGAAGTTATTTCGGGAATAAGAACTGTAAGAAAAGAAAAGAACATTGCGTTTAAAAATGCTATTGCATTTTCTGTAATTAATAATGAAAATACAAATAGTACGTTTGATGACGTTATTGTAAAGTTAGGGAATCTAGAAGGTATAGACTATGTGTCTGAAGCTGTAGAAGGTGCCTTAACCTATAGAGTGAAATCTAACGAGTATTTTATTCCTATGGAAGGAAGTATTGATGTAGAAGCAGAAATTAAAAAATTAACCGAAGAGTTAAATTATACCGAAGGCTTTTTAAAATCAGTACAAAAGAAGTTGTCTAACGAGCGTTTTGTTGCAGGAGCACCAGAACAAGTAGTAGCATCTGAAAAGAAAAAAGAAGCAGATGCCTTAGCAAAAATTGAAACGATTAAAGCTAGTCTAGTTAGTTTGAAATAATATTATAGCATTAATTTTATATAGGAAGTTCTAATAATGAAAAGGAGGCTGTCTAAAAAGAGAAATGAGTAGTCATATTGAGTTTGTCGAAATATATCGACTTACAGATAATCAATAACAGGTTTCGATAAGCTAAGCCTGAGAAAATCAACAATCTAGACTTTTTAGATAGCCTCTTTTTTATGCCATTTTTTAATCGAACTTTAGGTATTAAATAATATTAAAATTGTAAGGAAACCTTTTCGGTATGTAATAAATCTATATTTTAGTCTTTTATTTTATAGAATTGATTTAAAAAAAATAAACACTTATCTATATGCAAGCAATTGGTTAATGGTACTATTGCGAAAGATGTTAAGCATGGCGACTGTTTACGATCTATATAATAAAAAGGTAGTCCGAAATGGCTATGCACGAAAAACCATTATTAAAGCTTACGAAGATTTAAAATGGATATGATTAAAGCAGAACCAACATTTTCAGTTCTAAATAGAACAGAAACTTTAGAAAAATTACAAACACAAAAGTTTGATTTGGCCATTATAGGCGGCGGTGTAACTGGAGCTGGTATAGCTTTAGACGCTACTTCTAGAGGTTTAAAGGTCTGTTTGGTTGAGAAAAATGATTTTGCTTCAGGTACAAGTAATAAATCGACAAAGCTTATTCATGGTGGTCTACGCTATTTAAAACAGTTTGAAATTGGATTAGTTAGAGAATCAGGATCCGAGCGTGCTATTGTTCACAAGCTTGCTCCTCATTTAGTCATTCCAGAAAAGATGTTACTCCCTTTAGTTGAAGGTGGTACCTATGGTAAAATGATGACATCAATAGGATTAAGAGTTTACGATTTCCTTGCTGATGTTGAAGAGGAGGATAGGCGTCGTATGCTTGACAAAGAAGAAACTTTAAATAAAGAACCATTACTTGATAAAAGTACTGTTTTAGGAGGTGGGCTTTACGCTGAATACAGAACAGATGATGCGAGATTAACCATAGAAATATTAAAAAAAGCGTCATCATTTGGAGCGACTATAATTAATTATTGCAAAATGGAGTCCTTTAATTATGATGATCAATCTAAAATAGAGAGTCTTAATTGTATCGATCATAATACGGGAAAGAAATTCAAAATAGAAGCTACTAATTACGTTTCTGCTACGGGGCCGTGGGTCGATTTACTTCGAAAAAAAGATCATTCTATGACCGACAAATATCTACATCTTACCAAAGGTGTACATATTGTTTTTCCTCATCACAAGTTGCCTGTAAAACAACCTTTGTATTTTGATGTTTCTGATGGACGCATGATTTTTGCTATTCCAAGAGGTCGTGTTACATACGTTGGTACAACAGATACTAATTATTCTGGGGATTTAAACCGTGTTGTAGCAACAAAAGATGATGCTAATTATTTATTAAATGCGGTAAATGATACGTTTCCAACAGTAAACTTAACCATTGATGATATTGAATCGAACTGGGCAGGGTTACGACCACTTATTCATGAAGAAGATAAAGACCCTTCAGAATTATCAAGAAAAGATGAGTTATTTATTTCCGATAGTGGATTAATTTCTATCGCAGGGGGTAAACTTACGGGGTATAGAAAAATGGCACATCGGGCTATTGATGCCGTCATTAAAACGATGGATGATGATAAAAAATCAGCTTTAAAAGCATCTGAAACGGAGTCTATTTTATTAGTAAACCCAGCGCTTAAATCGACAACCGAAGTAAATAATTACCAAGAGTGTATAGAAAAGGAGTTAAATAAAATTAATATTAACGATCCTCATCATGCGTGGTATTTATGTACACATTATGGTAGGCAAGCCGATATTATTATTGATAAATCTCATGAATTTGAAAACACCGATGTTTTAGAACGCTTAATTCGTGCCGAACTTTGGTATTGCATTCACTATGAAATGACTAACAGTCTTACCGACTTTTTTGTACGTCGCACAGGGCGTTTATATTTTAACACGCCGAGTGTGAAAATATATCAGAACATCATTTTACAAGATATCATAAATTATCTAAGTTGGGATGAAGCAAGAATAGCTTCAGAAAAAGAAAAACTAGAATTACGCATACAGGATGCTACTACGTATTATAACGAAGAGTTTAAATAAGAACTCAAGATGAATTCAACTTTAAAAAAACTCGCGGTATTGCATCACTCTAAAATCGAAAGTATTAAAGTTTGGATCGCTATTTTTTAATTGCTTGTACAATGGCATACTGCCAATTGCTCGGTTTGCCGAACCTGAAGACGATGTAAGCGACACCGTTTTTATGGTTCTTGATACTATTTCGACTGCGCTCATCTTGACAGGCAAAACAAATTCATGAATTCTCGGGACTTCGTTTGAAATTAATTCTAATTTAATTCCATAATCTTTTATATGCTTTCTAAAGAAATATTCAGGACCGTTTTTACTATTACCGCCCGTAAATAAAATGGTATCGATATTTGGAAATTGTTTTAAATAACCGATAACATCTCGAAGTTTAATGTTCTTCATTCCCAAATCGGATGCATCAATTTTATCGCGCTCACAGCTATTAACAATATCGCAAACACCTATTTTGTTTTCAATTAAAAACGTTTTCCGTTCTTCGATAGCTTCTTGAGAATTATCAAACCGCAGGTTTAAATTATGAATGGCATCAATAAACAACCACAACGAATTATAATAACTTCCGTAACAAAAATTGACATCTTTTTCTAAAAGATTTCCTGTAGAAAACCGCGGTGGTGGTAATGTGCCCACAATTAGTTTGGTTGTGTCTTTTTGTATAAAGGGTTGGTATGGGTGTTGGTGTATAAACATGTTAGTCTTCGAAAGTATAAAACGAATTGAAGTTATCTGTAGAAGGCGGATTCTTGCTTGCTCAGGAATAACAAAACCTTAACAAAAACTTATAAGTCAGCTAACAATTTTTCAACCTCTTGAATGGTTGCTCTAAATAGCCTACGGTTAGGTTTCGTCATGTGTTTAGATTCATTGAAAATTTCATCTAAAACAGCTTTGGCTTCTTCTATTTTATCTCTTCTTATTAAGAATTTAGCAAAAACTAAGCGTTCGTTATAAAACGAATATCGAATATCAATTTGTTTTAAATTCGCTTCAGCTTCATCTAATTTTTCAACACGATCGAATGCTAATCCGTATATAAATTGTGATCTCGATTTTTTAAATTCTGGATGACTCTTAATTTTTTCAGCATATAAAATAACGTTATCAAAATCTTCAGCTTTAAAATACGCTTCCATTAATTGTTTAATAACATATAAATCGTTCTCGAAATCGTCTTCCAACGCTTCTAGGTAATGTTTTATAGCATTATCAAAATCTTTAATTTCGAGATAAGCATCGGCTAAATCAACTCGATTTTGATAGGTTTCAGAAAACTGTAATCGTTTTTCTAAATCTTTAACTTTTTTTGTCGGGTTGATTATCGAAACGATACCGTCTTGTATTTTTTCGGCATCACGTTTATTATAAATCTGAGTTATTAGATATATTATAGAACCTAGCGGAATCAAGAATATTAGAAAATACCAAAAATAAGGTTTGTTATTTTTATAAGCATGATATATGCAATACGCTTTTAGAGCAATTAATAAGTAATAATACATGAATAGATATAATTGTTTGTTTTTAGAACTTTCAAGTTTTTGACTTTAATGAAGTACTCATAAAAGAATAATTAAGGCTTTACAGCGATCTTTAAGTTAATCCCATATTTGTGCCCGTTCGATTCCAATGGTTCTTAAATACCCTAACATTTGCCCCGTATGTACAGATTCGTGATATGCGATTCGGTTAAGATAATCTCCAAGACTTTTACTTTGTCCAACTTCTTTTCTCTCAATTCTAATAGTCTTCAAATCTAATGCTTTCAATCCGCTTATCATACTCAAAAATTCTGTTCGATATTTTTCTGAAAATTCAAGTTCATGCCTCAAATCTGAAAAATTCAATGCTTTCCACGGTGATTGATAATTACCTAAGTTTCCTCTGTTCTCAATTATTTTATGAAAAAGATGTTCGCCTTCTAAAACGTGTCTAATCATTTCAATAATCGTAAATGCATTGTTGTCAGGTTTCCAATTCAAATATTCGTTTGGAATGCCTTCCCACAGTTTTATACTTCGTCTTCTAACTTCGGAAAAATTTAATAAGATTATTTCAATTGAATTCATTAATTGTCTTTTGCATTAAGTATTATTTTAAGTTGCGTTGGCAACTATCTAATAAATACTAAATCAGTATCAGTAGACATGGCATCACTTAAACCATATCCTTTATAATCGAACCCTTTTAAATCGTCTATAGTTTTTGCATTAGTATCTATAACATAACGCGCCATTAAACCGCGAGCCTCTTTAGCAAAAAATGAAATTATTTTATACTCACCATTTTTAAAGTCTTTAAAATTGGCAGTGATTACAGGTGCCTTTAACGCTTTAATATCTACCGCTTTAAAATACTCGTTACTTGCCAAGTTTAGGAATAACTCATCGTCTTCCAACTCTTCGTTTAGAGCATTAACAATATCTTTTTTCCAGAATTCGTATAAATTCTTTTTTACGCCAACAGGAAATTTAGTCCCCATTTCTAAACGGTACGGCATTATTAAATCCGTTGGTTTTAATACACCGTATAAACCTGATAAAATACGCACTGTACTTTGTAAGGTATCTAATTTATTTTCTGGAATATTATAGGCATCAAGACCTCTGTAAACATCGCCACTAAAAGCATAAACAGCTTGTTTCGCTGCATCGGCAGTAAATGGTAATTGCCATGCTTGATTACGTTCGTAATTTAAATGACCTAAATTGTCTGAAATCTTCATTAAAGCCGATAAGCTTTTAGCAGATTTCTTTTTTAGCAATTTATTTAATCGTTCAGATTGTTTTAAAAACTGGCTTTCGGTTACACGATGAGTTGGTACTTTGGTTTCAAAATCTAAGGATTTTGCTGGTGAGATTACTAGTTTCATGAATAATGCTATTTTTTCATTCCCTCATAAGAGAGAAAGCTCTTCTTTGTTTAATCTCAAATTTACAATTACTATTTCACTTTTTAAATTTAAGATTAGAGTTATTTGTAATGTGATTATAAATGAAATTGATTCTATTGAGTTTATCAGAAAAAATATCTAATTTTGTTGTCTTGTTTTTTAGATAAACAAATAATCTTACAAAATGAAAAAGAACTTCGCACTAATATATTTTATTCTCTTAATAATTACTGGATGTTCCTATAATTTTTCTTCAGATAATTATTTAGACATTGAAAAACCTTCAACAGGTAATAACTCAATCATCATCGATGATTTTAATAATAGCGATATTATAAATACGGAAAGGTTAATGACATATTCTCTTTCTGGTCCTTCAAACCCTTATCAATTAGAGTCGAAAATTTATCTAAATGACGAACAAATTGGTGCTGCATGGGATAATGGTACAGGAAGTTTTAAACTTTTTCCCTCAAGATATGAGGACGGAATACATAAACTAAGGTTTGAACATTCATTTTTTTCGGGCTCAGGTAGTTTAGCCGATCAATTAGGACAAGAGGTTCTTACAAAAAAAGAAGTATTTGAGTTTATTGTTCAACGTAAAACTACTCAACCTCCAACTATAACTGAAGCTAAAATTGAAAATGGAAGCATAACTATAAAATGGAATGAAATAAATGGAGATGATTTCGAAAACGCATATTTAAGTGCTAAATATAAAACGTCTGAAACTAGAACTCCCTTAACACGAGAAGCACTTAATTCCCGAGAATTTATTGACAAAAATACAGTATTGTTTACAGGTAACTCGAACACTCCTTTTTTTGATTATTACTCCAAAGTAACATATTCTATCTTGCTAACAAATGAATATACAGAAAACTATGGTGTGACAAAAGAAATAGTATATGATCCTGAATGGGTTGTTCCAAAAATTGCTTTTAAAGATTTTGAAAGTTATAATCTTATATGGCCACAACACCCAATGTATGCAAACTTTGAAAATTTTGAGATAGTGTCTGGCTATGAAAGTTTAAATGGTTCTAGTCAAGGAGGGGAGCAGACTATAAATTATCCTTATGTTTTTGGAGGTAAGCATGGAGCTAATATCCGTCCTATAGATATAAATAGATTACACAGTTTTTACTCTTTCAGGGAAATAGAGTTAGATGAAGATTCTTTTGGATTTTTTGAATTTGACGATTTACATTCAAATGGAATTGTATACAACACTTCTAATGAAAAATTCTACACTCTAGTTAGTGGAAATTATGTGTCAGCATCTGAAGGGTATGAACTTTATATTTACGAATATTCTAAAAACATGGAATTTCTGAAAAAGAGTTTTATAACTAATAGTCCACGTTTGAAGGGGTATTTACCTATTCAGATAGATCCATCCACTCAGAATTTTTATATAGATACTGCAAACAATTCATACTTAATTGATAAGAACGACTTTTCAATTTTAAAACAAGCCATAGGGAACAATGAAAACGGTATAAGAAAAATATTGAGAGGAAACATAGTAATAACTAATACTGGTTGGTTTCCTACTCATACAACTATTGAAAATATTGAAACGAATAGTCTCCTGTATTCTGGAGATTCAATCGGTAGTACCTTGTCAGAGGGGGGAACTTACATATTTATTAGTGATGAAAACGAAAGAGCTATTTATAAAATTGATGGAAATCAATTATCAAAGATATTAGACTTAGATGGAGATGAATATACTTATCAACTTATAGTTCATGACAACACTCTCATGTATTCATCTGGAGGGGAATTTTCAGTTATAGATCTAAACACAATGAATAAAAAATCTTTTGATTTTGGAACTTATCAAAAATCAATGCAATTTGACCCCATTTCGAATAAATTACTACTAATAAATAGTGGAGGTGCGGGCATATTCTACTTAAATTCAGATAAACTTGAAAATTTTATTTATGAAGATGATGATGGCTCAGGCGGAACCTATTTTATGTACTTACAAAACGGAAGACTTTTTCACTCAAAAGGAATTTACATTGATAATTTTTAAAAAACCTTCATGAAATATATATATTCTCTAATATTCATTGTAATATCCGCTTTGAATATTTATGCACAAAAAATCGAAGTTTTTACAGATTTTAATTTAGGATTAATTTCGCATCAACCTTTAAAAACTTTTCATGAGGGATTAGCTGAAGAAATTCCATTCAACAACGTTAAAACCACTGATAATTATAAATTTAATTACGGGTTTTCTGTTGGTTTCAAAGTAAATAGAATTAAAACATCTTTTTTTTATCAGAATAAAGTTACTGGAGCGAAATCATCTACAGCAGATTTTTCAGGTTATATTAGATTAACAGATGAGTTGAAAGCTTCTACATTTGGCGCAATTTATGAATTTGATATTCAGGAATTTAATAAAGGCTCTCTTTCTTTTGGAGTTAAGGGCTTAATTACTAGTTCAGAATTAATCGTAAAAAGCGAAAGTGAAATTTCTAATTCTATTGAAAATAGCATTTTAAATTTTAAATCTATAGATTTTGGAACTGGTGCAATACTAATTTACAGATATCCTATTAAAACTATAACCTTAAGAGCTATTTTAGGGGCTGATTTCTATTTAGGAGGAAAATTAAAGTTTGAAGAAATTAAGGATGCACATTTATTAGATAGCAAAGGAAATAAAGTAACCACGGGATGGTCTGGTCTAAATCTTGGTGTTGGAATTTCTATTCCTTAATGGCACAGTAATCAGTTCGACTTTGCGTTAAGGATTAAACGGCATGTTTGAGCTTCCCGACTTTTTTGAGGAAACGAGTAATGAAATATTTATATTCATAAGTTCTTTAATTTAAAAATATAAACCCACGAATAAAGCCCGACCTTTTTTTTCGAGGTAATGCCTTAATTATTTAATTCTTGATGTTTAGAATACTTTTTCCATTTCTCGATACATTCTTGCATATCTTCTGGAATCTCGGTATCGAATCGCATAAACTCTTCCGTTTTAGGATGTACGAAACCTAGTGTTTTGGCGTGTAGTGCTTGTCTAGATAACACTTTAAAACAGTTATCTACAAATTGCTTGTATTTGGTAAAGGTTGTGCCTTTTAAAATGCGCTCGCCTCCGTAACGTTCGTCGTTAAAAAGGGTATGCCCAATATGTTTCATATGCACACGGATTTGGTGTGTACGACCTGTTTCTAATTTACAAGACACTAGGGTTACGTAGCCTAAACGCTCCAAAACTTTATAGTGCGTTACGGCTGGCTTACCTTGATCTTCTTGATCGTCTATAAACACGGTATTTTGTAGTCTGTTTTTTGGGTGGCGCCCTATATTACCTTTAACAGTTCCTTCTTCACCTTCAACATTACCCCAAACAATGGCTACATACTCGCGTTCGCTCGTTTTATTTGCAAATTGAGCCGACAAATGTGCCATAGCTTCTTCGGTTTTTGCAACCACTAAAAGTCCGCTAGTATCTTTGTCTATTCGATGTACCAATCCTGGGCGATCACTAGAATTATTAGGTAAATTATCGAATCTATGAATTAAGGCATTTATTAAAGTACCCGAGTAATTTCCGTGTCCCGGATGCACAACCATTCCTGGTGCCTTATTTACAACTAGAAGCTCATCATCCTCATAAACCACATCGATATCGATATCTTCACCAACCAATAAATTCTCGAATGGTGGGTGTGCAAACAAAACGCGAATAACATCGAATGGTTTTACTTTATAATTAGATTTTACGGCAATATCGTTTACAAATATACTGCCATCTTTTGCTGCCGCTTGTATTTTACTACGCGTCGCATTCTCTACAAAATTCATTAAATACTTATCTATACGCAACGGTGTTTGTCCTTTATCTACCGTAAAAGAATGGTGCTCATAAAGGTTATCCTCATTAGGTAATTGTGGCGTATAGTCATTCATGATTTCGTGAATTATTTGGTGTTAACGTGCTCTATATTTTTTGCAAATATAACCCGTTATGGTCTATTACCGTTACCAAGTACTAAATCTATTTTAGAGGTTTTAGAAAGTTTCCTTTTTGGTTGGATTTCTTTGCCTTTATAAATCATTTTTAGCACAATATCTTTACCAATATTATCGACATATGTAAGTTTACCGACTTTAAAACCTAAAGCCTCTAGCGTTGGTTTTGCTTGTCGTAATGTGCGTTCTCTTAAATTTGGAACGAGTATTTTTCTATATCCCGACGGGTTTAAGGTCAAGTATATTTTTCGATCTTCTTTTACTTTGGTTCCTACAGGTGGATCTTGTTCGATAACCGAAAATTTTGGGTAATCTGGATTAAAGTTTGCAGAATCTTGAATTTGCATGACCAAATTATTTTCATTTAGCTCCATTTCTGCAACATTAATAGATTTTCCTTTCAGATTTGGCACGGTTTCAAAATCTCCGTGATTAGTCGTTACTTTTAACCATTTTAATAAAATAAAGCAGAATATTACCAAAGCCACTACAGCCAATACTAATTGCTTTAAAAATGTTTTACTAATTAGAAATTTAAAAATGCTCATGAATGTTTTTTTCTATTAGGCAAATATATAAAAACAGAACTGCTTTTTATTTTACAATTTATATGATATTTTAGCTTAACTAATAATAAGTACGTTTTATTGCTTGTTTTAGACTTACAGATTTTAAATATTAGTGTTTTCGCTTTCGCGGAAATAATAAGAACATCAAGATGGAAAAGAATATTGCTATTATTATGGGTGGGTATTCCAGCGAATACAAAATCTCTTTAAAAAGCGGAAACGTGGTTTTTGATACGTTAGATAAAACGAAGTACAATAGCTATCGCATTCATATTTTTAAAGATAAATGGGTGTATGTTGATGCTAATGATGCGGAATTCCCCGTTGATAAAAATGATTTTTCGATTGATATTGATGGACAAACCATAACATTCGATTGTGTTTTTAACGCTATTCATGGCTCGCCTGGAGAAGACGGATTTATGCAAGGTTATCTCGATTTATTAAGTATTCCGCAAACGAGTTGCGACATGTATCAAGCGGCTATAACCTTTAATAAACGCGATTGCTTAAGTGTTTTAAAGCCGTACGGTATTAAAACGGCCGAATCGTTTTTTCTTAATTTAGGTGATGTTATTGATGAAGATGCTATTATAGAAAAAGTAGGTTTACCGTGTTTTGTTAAAGCCAATAAGGCTGGGAGTAGTTTTGGTGTATCGAAAGCACATAAAAGTGACGATTTAAAAACCGCCATTGATGTCGCTTTCAAAGAAGATGACGAAATTATTATTGAATCGTTTTTAGATGGTACGGAAGTTTCAGTTGGAGTTATAACTTATAAAGGCGAAACCAAAGTGTTGCCGATTACAGAAATTGTTAGTGAAAATGATTTTTTCGATTACGAAGCAAAATATTTAGGGAAATCTCAAGAAATAACACCTGCGCGTTTAACGACAGATCAAGAACATAAAGTAAATGCGATTGCAAAAAAGGTTTACGAGGTCTTGAAAATGAAAGGCTTTAGTAGAAGTGAATATATTTTTAAAGATGGAGAACCCCATTTATTGGAAGTCAATACAATTCCTGGGTTAACACTTGAAAGCATATTACCGCAACAGGCTGCTGCTGCAAATATTTCTTTACCAGATTTGTTTGGTAATGCTATTGAGGAGGCTTTGAAATAATTTTCTGATAAACAATGTGTTATTTAGTTATATTTGAGAATAAACTTAACTAATTATTTATGATTTTTTACGGCACCAATTCTTCAAGATTAAAAGACGGACAACTTAATAATGTAACTTGTCCGAATTGCGAAAACCAAACGTCTATGACTTATGGTGTGTTTGGTAAATACTTTTACTTGTATTGGATTCCTATTTTTCCTATCGGAAAAACGAATGTTTTAGAGTGTAATTCTTGTAAAAAAACATTTAAGCTAGAAGAACTCTCCCAACAAATCAAACAAAAATTTGAATTAGAAAAACATAGCGGTATTCCTTTTTTACATTTTAGCGGATTAGCGATAATAGCATGTATCGTAGCTTACTTTAGTTATTCAAGTTCAAAACATAAAGAGCTCGAAGCTGTATACGTAAAAGAACCTGCAATTGGAGATGTATATTCTATGGAAACTGAAAGTGCAGGACACTATACGTCTATGCGCGTTAGCGATATTACTCAAGACAGCATCTTTGTCTTGTTTAATGATTATGAAATTGATAAGAAAACTGGTATTGATCAAATTGACAAAAACGAAAATTATACAGAACTAAAAGACGGGTATACTAAAGAAGAAATTATATCTTTATATGATGACAAAATCATTTATGCTATTAAACGATAATTAAAAAGCTAAATAAAACCAAACCCATGAAACGAGCTATATTCCCAGGATCTTTCGATCCGCTAACATTAGGACATTACGATATAATAAAACGTGGTGTTACGCTTTTTGATGAAATTATTGTAGCCATTGGTGTTAATAGTTCAAAAAAATACATGTTTAGTTTAGAGGAACGTAAACAATTTATTGAAGATGCTTTTAAAGATGAGCCTAAAGTAACGGTAGTCACTTATAAAGGTTTAACTGTAGATTTCTGTAAAGACATTGATGTTGAATTTATTTTAAGAGGATTGAGAAATCCTGCCGATTTTGAATTTGAAAAAGCCATTGCTCATACCAATAGAGATCTCGCTCCCATTGAAACTGTTTTCCTTTTAACTGCTGCTAGTACGTCTTATATCGCATCGTCTATTGTTCGTGATGTTATTCGAAATAATGGTGATTATACGAAGTTGGTTCCCGATAGTGTTAGAGTGAAATAAACCCTAATTATAATCGATTGAAAACAGAAAGCAAATTAACAATAAAAACAGACCTAAGAGTTGAAAACGTTTTCAATAATTATCCCAATGGTATTCGAGAAAAAATAGAAGAACTTCGTGAACTTATTATAAAAACAGCTTCGGAAATTGAAACTATAAAAAACCTTGAAGAAACATTAAAATGGGGAGAACCGAGTTACTTAACTAAAAAAGGAAGTACCATTAGAATTGATTGGAAAAAAGGAAACCCTGAACAATACGGGATGTATTTTCAGTGTTCGAGTGCGTTAGTTGCGACTTTTAAAATTGTTTACAAACACACTTTTAAGTTTGAAGGAAACCGTGCTATTGTTTTTTCTATAAATGATGATATTCCTATAACAGAACTAAAACAGTGCATTACTGCTGGTTTAACGTATCATTCTGTTAAACACTTACCTTTACTTGGGCTTTGATTTTTGACACGGATTGCACAGATTTTCACGGATGCCTAATTGACTGCAGATTGATTACTGAACACTGTGGGCTTTTGCGTTAGGGATTGAACGGTTCGACTGCGCTCACCGCAGGCTAAATGTTTGAGCTCCCCGACTTTTTAGGAGGGAGCGAGTAGTGAAAGCCCGACCCCCTTTTTCGGGGTAACGCCCAAATTATAAAACAACTACAGCTTATATTCTGAAAGTGGTTTCGTAAACTTCTCTGGATTTTCGGCTAAATGATAACGTGGATCGTCGATCGCTTCTACAATAACTTCTCTAAATTTAGGACTCGACTTGTAAAGTAATATTTTACAATCTTCGCTTAAATGTTTCAGTTTTATTGATTTGCCTTCGGCTTCGTATTTATTTACTAGATTGAAAACGGCTTCTAAAGCTGAATGATCACTAATACGAGATTCTACGAAATCTATTTCTACGTTTTCTGGATCGTTTTTTACATCAAACTTATCGTTAAACTCAATAATAGAACCAAAAAATAATGGTCCCCATATTTCATAAACCTTTGTGCCATCTTCCTTAAGACGTTTACGAGCTCTAATACGTTTTGCATTTTCCCAAGCGAATACAAGAGCACTGATAATAACACCAGCAATTACCGCTATCGCTAAATCGAAAATTACTGTTAGGGCAGATACAGCTATTAAAACAATAACATCGCTTACTGGGATTTTATTTAAAATTCTGAAACTACTCCATGCAAACGTACCGATTACAACCATAAACATAACACCTACTAACGCTGCAATTGGCACTTGTTCTATAAGTCCGGATGCAAATAATATAAAGGCTAATAGCGCTAATGCAGCTACGATACCTGAAAGACGACCGCGACCGCCTCCTTTGATGTTAATTAACGATTGACCAATCATGGCACAACCGCCCATACCACCAAATAACCCTGTGATGATGTTTGCACCACCTTGAGCTAAACATTCCCTGTTGGAGTTTCCACGCGTTTCCGTTAATTCGTCTACTAAATTTAATGTCATTAAAGATTCTATTAAACCTATAGCTGCAAGAATTAATGCATATGGAAATATGAATTTTAATGTTTGGAAATTGAATGGTACTTTAGAAAATATATCGAATTGAAATTGCGGTAAACCACCTTCTAAACCTGTACCGCCACCATCGCGAATAAAACTACCTACGGTTGCAACATCTAAGTTTCCAAAAATAGCAATGGCAGAAACTGCTAAAATAGCAATTAATGCTTCTGGTACTTTTTTAGTTAATTTTGGTAAACCAAACATAATAGCCATGGTTAATGCTACTAAACCAACCATTGTATATAATTGATTTCCAGTAAACCAATCACCATTAACATCTTTAAACATACCTAATTGAGAAAGACATATAACGATAGCTAAACCATTAACAAACCCCATCATTACTGGGTGCGGAATAAGTCTGACAAATTTACCAAGTTTAAAAACACCAGCTAGCATTTGTATAATCCCCATTAAAATAACGGTTGCAAATAAATAGTATAAACCGAGTCCTTCGGCTTCAGTTCCCATAGCGTTTCCTTCAGCCACTAAACTTACCATTACTACGGCTAAAGCACCCGTTGCACCACTAATCATACCAGGACGACCACCAAATATGGAGGTAATAAAACCAATCATAAAAGCAGCATACAGCCCAACTAAGGGATCGACTCCTGCTACAAAAGCAAAAGCTACAGCCTCTGGGACTAATGCCAAAGCCACTGTTAACCCACTTAAAATATCGTTTTTCGCATTTGCGGTACGCTTTCTAATAAATTCTGTCATGATTCATTTTTTGAAGCTGCAAATTTACGCTTAATATATTGGCGTGCAAGTAGAAGTATTATAATTTAAGAATAATCATAGTAAAACACTAGGAAACCTCTTTTTTAGATCTGAGCAACCATCCTAAAGCATCTTCTCTTTCTCTAAATAATTTGATGTTCCAGTTATCAGTTCTATTAACATCGATCAACGTTTCTGTAGCCATTATGCCTCCTGCTCCTGTTATTAAAACAGCAAATTTTTCCAAACCTTTTATGTTTCCTATAACGCGCTGGGCATCAAAATCGTAGCAATACTGATGTTTTTTATTTATTAATATAGAAAAGGGAGCAACTAAATTATTAAGTAAAAAGTCGTGATATTCGTCAACCTTTACTAAATTTATGACTTCACCTTCATTAACAATTACTTCTGCTAAATTTTCTTTAAGAATAGTGATTTCTCCAAAAGAAAGTTTATAATTTTTCATACCTAACATTTTTTCGAGAGACAATAAAAATTACAAATAACTCCTTGTTATTTGGAGAGAATAGAAATTTACGTTGTGTTAAAAATCAATCGAATATAGCTCTATTTTCTACTAAAAACAATACAAGAAAATAAAAAACTAGACGTTTTTAACTAAAAATATTAATAACCAGTAAGTTAAATGAGTGATTTAATATTTGCATAAGAGTTTTTTAAAGCCTTTTTGGTCTTCTTTTCGTTAAGCCATTTAACTTTAGTTATGCCTTCGTCTTCTTGAGGGTATAGTTTTCCCGAAAAAGCGGTTTTCATTTCAAACCAATACGTAATCTTTATTTTATAACGACCGTTACGTTTAAATATATGGTAAGTGGTTTCAAGTGGTTTTACAATTTCTAATCCTGTAACACCAGTTTCTTCTTCAACTTCTCGAATAGCAGTAGTTTCTATATCTTCTTGACCTTCTACTTTTCCTTTTGGTAAATCCCATTTATCGTTTCTGTAAATAAATAGAATTTTACCTTTTTCGTTATATACCTTACCACCGCCAGCTATAACATTAGGTAACTTTTTTAAAAATTTCTTAAGTAATTTGTTTTCATTTTTATGTATTAATCGAGCTTCTTTTAACGATGTAGTATTTAGTTTTCTTATAACTTTAGCTAGAGTAACGTTTTTTAGTTTATAATTTTTAAAATAGGTTTCCTTTTCTGTTAAGGTTGTTAAAACCATAGGCTTATCATTAACAAAGACTTTATACATAAATAAGCAATACTTTAAATTAAGGTTTGGTAAAAATATCATTTTTAAGTTCAAAATAACGATTGTTAAAAAAAATATTTTTATTCATTATCAACTGTTATGAAAAACTAAATTTATGTGTAATTTTGTTACATGATTTTTAATAAAGATACTGCCAAAAAAACTGCTGAAGTTTTATTACAAGTTAATGCTATAAAACTTAGCCCCAAAGACCCTTTTACATGGGCTTCTGGATGGAAATCTCCAATTTATTGTGACAATCGTATTATTTTGTCTTTTCCTCCGATTCGAAATTATGTTCGAGAAACCATGGCTAAACAAATAGAACAACAATACGGGAAACCAGATGTTATTGCTGGTGTGGCCACTGGAGCCATTGGTATTGGAATGCTTGTTGCCGAGTATTTGGGATTGCCTTTTATATATGTAAGACCAGACGCTAAAGGGCATGGTAGAAAAAACCAAATTGAAGGTTTTATTGAAAGCGGGCAGAACGTTGTCGTTGTTGAAGACTTAATTAGTACAGGAAAAAGTAGTCTTAATGCTGTAAGAGCTTTAAAAGAAGCGAATATTAAAGTAAAAGGAATGATTGCCATTTTTACTTACGGCTTTGATGTTGCTACTCAAAATTTCGAAAAGGAAGACATTCAGTTACAAACCTTAAGTAACTACGAAAGCTTATTGCAACAAGCTTTAGAAACGAATTACATTACCGAAAAAGAAATAGGAACTTTATCTGAATGGAATTCGAACCCAGGTGAATGGAACGCTATTTGATATAAGAGGGTTACTGTACAGTTGTAAAGTCGTTTAGATATGCATGCAGCTTTACAATTAACAGATAACAACAGATATACAATTATGAATTTAGAATCACCAAAAATCAATATAGAAAAATCGTCTCAGGATATTTTTAACTTTTTATCAGACGTTAAAAATTTTGAAGGGTTAATGCCTGAAAACATTAGCAAATTTGAAGTTTTAGAAGATGATAAATTTCTTTTCGCATTAAAAGGGATGCCAGAAATTATTCTTAAAAAGAAAGAAGTTATTCCTCCCAATAAAATTGTTCTTGGTGCTGCAGGAGGTAAATTAGATTTTTCTTTAGTTGCAGAAATTAATGAAACCAATGAAAACTCTAGTGATGTACAATTAAAATTTAGTGGAGATTTTAATCCTATGATGGCTATGATGATTAAAGGACCTATTGGAAAATTCATAGAAACTTTAGTAACAAGTATTCCTAAAGCAATTTAATACAAAAGCGTAATATCTTTTAAATCGTATTCTTTTATAATATCATCTTCTAATAAAACTTGAAGATTACCCGATACTGAAACGGCTTTTATAAAGCCCGAAAACACTAGACCTTCTGCATCTTTAAATGTTGAAGGTTTATTTTTTCTATACAAATGTGTTTCGTATTCATCTTTTAAGCCTTTCAAATTCCCTTTTTCTAACTCTAAAAAGTAATATTTTAAGTTAGAAAGTATCGTGTTTAAAATTTCATCTAAATTAAAAATAGTCCCAGTAATGGATTTCAAAGATGACGCTTTAGGTAAATTATGGAACCTAGTTTGGTTTACATTTAAGCCAATTCCAATTATAGAAGCGTATAAATTATTCTGTTTTATGACATTTTCTATTAGAATGCCACAGATTTTTTTGTTTTCTGACAAAATGTCGTTAGGCCATTTGACACTTAATTTAGGCGCATTAAAACTTTGTAAAGATTTTAATATTGCTAATGATGTCGCTATACTAATATAAAAAGGATGTTCTATATAAACCTTAGAAACATCTTTGAATACGCTAAATGTCAGGTTTTTAGATGTTTCAGAATCCCAAATAGTACCCATTTGTCCACGGCCATTAGTTTGCTCTTTTGTAACAACAGTAGTATAATCTTCAACAGTTTTCTTTGCACTTAGAGTTCTTAAATAGCTATTAGTAGAGTCGGTGGCATTAAGTTTGATTATAGGCATATGGAAGTTATTTTTAAACTCTAAAATCTTATGATTATTTTAAAGTATAAAGAACTAAAAAAATAATAACTTTGCACAAATTAAATAAATTTAATGGCGAAACAAAATATAAGCGCAGACGAGTTGATATCTGTCATAATTAGTGGTATTGAAGATGTTAAAGGAAAAGAAATAAATATTCTAGATTTAAGAGAGATAGAAAACACGGTGTGTGATTATTTTATTATCTGTGAAGGAACTTCGAATACGCAAGTTAACGCTATAGTTAGCGCTATCCAGAAAAAAGTTAGTAAACAACTAAAAGACAACCCTTGGCATATTGAAGGAGCTGATAACGCCGAATGGGTTTTATTAGACTACGTAAATATTGTTGTACATGTATTTCAAAAACATATTAGAGAATACTATGACATAGAAAGCCTTTGGGGAGATGCAAAAACAACAGTAATAGAAACGAGTTACTAATAAGGACACATGGCAAACGAGAAAAAGAAGTTAAAAGAAAAGAAGCCAAAATTTAGTCCGTACTGGATTTATGGTATTATCATCGCTATATTAATAGTTATTCAGATTTTTAGTAGCAGTAGTTATCAAGAAACTAATGAAATTACACCTTCTGAATTCTTTGAATATGCAGAGGAAGGTGATGTTGAAAAAGTAGTCATTGTTAACAGGCATATTGCTAAAGTTTATTTGACCAAAGATGCAGTTGAAAAAGAAGTTCACAAAAATTCGAAACCAACAAGTCTACTGACGCCTTCATCAAGCCTTCCAAATTACAGGTTTGAAATTGGAGATCTTCAAAATTTTGAGAACGATCTTAAAGCTATTAATAAATATGATATTCTTAGTAATAATACAGAAGAAAATGTTTTGGCAGATTTCCTTTTAGGAATTTTACCTTTCATTCTTCTTATTGGTGTTTGGATATTTATTATGCGTCGTATGTCTGGCGGAGCTGGTGGAGGCGGAGCTGGTGGACAGATATTCAATATAGGAAAATCTAAAGCTAAACTTTTCGATCAAAATACAGAAGTTAAAACAACATTTAAAGATGTTGCTGGTCTTGAAGGCGCTAAAGAAGAAGTACAAGAAATTGTAGACTTTCTTAAATTTCCTGAAAAATACACAACACTTGGTGGTAAAATACCAAAAGGAGCCTTATTAGTAGGCCCTCCAGGAACAGGGAAAACTTTATTAGCTAAAGCTGTTGCTGGTGAAGCTAAAGTACCGTTCTTCTCTTTATCTGGTTCAGATTTTGTTGAAATGTTTGTTGGTGTTGGAGCATCTCGTGTTCGAGATTTATTTAAGCAAGCCAAAGAAAAATCACCTTCTATTATTTTTATAGATGAAATTGATGCCATTGGTCGTGCTAGAGGAAAGAACGCCATGTCTGGAAGTAATGATGAACGTGAGAACACATTAAACCAATTACTTACCGAAATGGATGGCTTTGGTACAAATACAAACGTTATTGTAATTGCTGCTACCAATAGAGCCGATATTTTAGATAAGGCCTTAATGCGTGCAGGACGTTTTGATAGACAAATTTTTGTTGATTTGCCTAATCTAACAGAACGTAGAGCTATTTTTGAAGTACACCTTAGACCTCTTAAAAAAGCAAAAGGGTTAGATATCGATTTCTTATCAAAACAAACACCTGGTTTCTCGGGAGCAGATATAGCTAATTTATGTAACGAAGCGGCTTTAATTGCTGCAAGAACAGATAAAAAAGCAGTTGAAAAACAAGATTTCTTAGATGCTGTTGATAGAATTGTTGGTGGTTTAGAAAGACGAAGTAATTTATTTTCTGTTGAAGAAAAAAGGACAATAGCATATCACGAAGCAGGTCATGCTGTTGTAAGTTGGTTTTTAGAGCATGCCGACCCTTTAGTAAAAGTCACTATAGTGCCTCGTGGAAGATCGTTAGGTGCAGCTTGGTATTTACCTCAAGAAGCATATATAACAAGAACAAATAAATTTCTTGACGAAATATGTGTAACCATGGGAGGTAGAGCTTCTGAGCAAATTATTTTTAACGAAATTTCTACAGGAGCCTTAGGTGATCTAGAAAGCGTTACTAAAAAGGCTAAAGCCATGGTCATGATTTATGGATTGAATGAAAAAGTTGGGAATATTACATATTATGATCCTGCAGGAGAAAATGGTTTTGTAAAGCCATATAGTGAAAAAACAGCAGAGCTTATTGACACTGAAATTAAAAACATAATTGAAACTCAATTTCAAAGAGCTGTAGAATTACTATCTTCTAAAAAAGACTTATTGGATAAGTTAGCGAATAGGTTAATTGAAAGAGAAGTCATATTTAAAGATGATTTAGAAGAACTTTTAGGAGTATCCCCTTTTAAAAAGAGTTCGTCTAAAATAGCGAATACTGACGAAGAAGAGTAAAACATACGATACAAAACATCAATTTTGTTAAGCTTTCAGTAAAAATCTTAAATTAATCGCAGGGTTAATTTAAGATTTTTTATATTTGATAATTACCTAAGAAAATTGAGTTAATAGCGAGTACCTAAATGAGTCTTTTTAGAAAATTTTTTGGTTCGAAGTCTGATAAATCTGATAAAGAATTAAAATCGAATGACCGAGGCAAATATATGCCAGAAATAAAATTACCAATAGACGAAAAGTTTACCATAAACTTTAAAGCTAATGGTGGTAAGTTCTTGTATTGTGAAGATTTAAATGAAGTTTTTGCTAATTTAGATAATATTATTGTAGAAAATGATTGGAGTAAAAAGAAAACTTTAATTATTGATAAGCATCTAACAGATAAATTCAAAAATTGCAATTTAAAATTAACAGACAAGATTACTGACTCGACATACTTGCTTACTACATGCGAAAATTTAATTGCAAATGATGGTTCGTTACTTATAAGTTCCAATCAAATAGCAGAGAAAAAACTACCCGAATTACCTCTTAATTTTGTTGTGTTCGCAACAACAAGTCAAATCACAGAAAACATAGGTGAGGGCTTACGTGGTATTAAATCTAAAAACAGAGAAAAAATTCCAACAAATATTACTACAATTAAGCATTTTAAATCTGTTGATGAAAAAGATTTTTTAAGCTATGGTAGTAGCGCAAAAAACTTATATTTGTTGCTTCTTGAAGATTTGTAATCATTTAAAGCAACCATAACTAACTAAATGAAAGAAATAATTACGCGATCACTTTCTGGTTTGGTTTATGTTTTGCTGCTACTTATTTCTTTTCAGTATCAACATGCCTTAATCATTCTTTTTTTTATTTTCGGATTAATCTGTATGTATGAATTAAAAAAGTTAATTCAGCTAAAAAGTATTATCCCCTATTTTATTTTTATAATAATCTATTTAGTTTTTGGATACTGGAATTTAGTTATAGATACGAAAACAGGTTTAGACGAAGCCACACAAATACTAATGGTTTTAACCATCTTTGTCGAGCTATTTTTAATTAAAGATTTATTTTCTAAGAAAAAAATCCCACTATTTAGCTCGAGGCGTTTTATTATAACAACCTTTTATTTATCAAGTGCTTTTGTGTTTTTAGTTTTAATAGCTGATTACTACCAAAACTATAATTCTAATATATTATTAGGTGCTTTTATTTTAGTTTGGGTGAACGATTCTTTTGCCTATTTAGTTGGTAAAAACTTTGGAAGACAAAAGCTTTTCGAAAAAATTTCCCCCAAAAAAACAGTTGAAGGCTTTTTAGGTGGTTTGTTGTTTTCATGTATTGGAAGCTATTTTATCGCTACCTTTACCGAAACGCTAACTTTTACAAGCTGGCTCTTTTTAAGCATTATTATTAGTGTATTTGGTACTTTAGGAGATTTAATAGAATCTAAATTTAAAAGACAAGCTAATATTAAAGACAGCGGAAATATTATGCCAGGGCATGGTGGATTGTTAGATCGATTTGATAGTATTATTTTTGCAGCACCCTTTATATATTTATTTTTAAGAATTTTACAATATGTTTCATAAAGAAGGAAATAAAATTATATTAATAACATTTATTATTGTTATTGCATCTTTTTTATTAGTTGATAATTTGGTCTCTATTTCTTGGCTACGTGCCATACTAATGGTTACATTATTGGTGTTCTTAGGATTGATTTTACAATTTTTTAGAAACCCAAAAAGACAGACTAATTTAAACGATAAACAAGTTGTGTCTCCTGTTGATGGCAAAGTTGTCGTTATTGAAGAAGTTTTTGAAAAAGAGTTTTTTAAAGAAAAACGATTGCAAGTTAGTGTATTTATGTCTCCAATAAATGTGCACGTTACGCGTTATCCTATTGGTGGAAATGTTATTTTTAGTAAATATCATCCTGGAAAATATTTGGTAGCTTGGCATCCTAAGGCAAGTGAAGAGAACGAGCGTACAACGGTTGTTGTAGAAAACGAAACTTATGGTAAAGTGTTGTACAGACAAATAGCCGGAGCATTAGCAAAGCGTATTGTTAATTATGCTAAACAAAACGATAGAGCGATACAAGGAGAAGATTCTGGTTTCATTAAATTTGGGTCTAGAGTCGATTTATATTTACCTTTAGACACTAAAATTAAAGTACAATTAAATCAAAAAGTACGTGGAGGCGAAAGTATTATTGCAGAAGTTAATGAGTAATGAGGAATTAGACATAGAATTTAGAGTGGCTGTTGATCGTGTAAATGCACATAAAGAGCCTTTTCCTGCTGATACGCTATTAAAGCTTTATGCTTATTATAAAAAGGCAACTAATGATTATAGTAAACCTAAAAGCAAAAAAAATATTATTAATGCTTTTAAAACCAATGCTTTATTTCAAGTTGAAAACATAAGTGAAGATGAAGCCAAACAAATCTATATTGATTTGGTAAACAATTACTTTTTGTACAGAAATTAGCTAAATTGGTATAAATCTCCTTTTTTAATTACTTTATCAAACTAAGTCCTATTAATAATTAAAACTTTTAACAGCAATCTTTGTGTTCGCTGTAAGTTATAGTTATAAGTAAATAAAGCTTTTAAATAGGCTATAACTTATAAATAAACTATTTAGAATATTGAGTGATTTGTATTACTATCAATGATATATATAGGTTTTTGTTATGTAAGATTATTTTTTTTAAAGCATTTTTAAAAACTCAATCAGAATAAATTATTCGACTTTGTTTTCTCAACTTAATTTTCCTATTTTTGGCATCAAACAAATAATTTTAAAAATGAAAATAGTAAAAGTTTTAGGGGCTGTTGTATTAGCTTCAACAGTTTTTTCTTGTGGAAAACAAGGGGTTTCAAATAAACCATTAACAACTGAGATTGATTCAGTAAGCTATGCAATTGGTGTAGATGTAGCAAGTAACGTTGGTTCAAGTTTTGATGAAATTAGCAATGAATTATTTATTCAAGGTTATATGAATACAATTGATTCTTCTAATGCGAAATTAGATAGAGCAGCAGCTCAAAAAATTGTTCAAGCTTATTTTCAAAAAAATCAAGCTAAAATTCAAGCTAAACAACAAGCAGCAGCAGCAAAAGCAGCAGAAGCTCAACATGCAGAAGGTAAAGCAGCAAGCATTAAATTTTTAGAAGAAAATAAAGCTAACGAAGGAGTTAAAGTTACTGATAGCGGATTACAATACACTGTATTGAAAGAAGGATCAGGAGATAAACCAACAGCAGCTTCAAAAGTAAGTGTACATTATCATGGAACTTTAATTGATGGAACTGTGTTTGATAGTTCTGTAGATAGAGGAGAACCTTCTGAATTTGGAGTTGGTCAAGTTATAAAAGGATGGACAGAAGGATTACAACTTATGACTGTTGGTTCTAAATACAAATTTTTCATACCACAAGAATTGGCGTATGGAGCAAATCCTCGTCCAGGAGTTATAAAACCTTTTGATGCATTAGTATTCGAAGTTGAGTTATTAGAGATTAAATAATTCATTTATAAAATATAAGTCTGTTTTTTTAATAGACATTTAAAAACAGGAAGTTATGCTTCCTGTTTTTTTTGTTTACAAGTTTAGGTCAATAAAGAAATCAAGGTTGTAACTTTGCACTAATAAAAAAAGAGAATATGAATCATAAAGCAGGTTTTGTTAATATTATTGGGAATCCGAATGTGGGGAAATCTACGTTAATGAATGCTTTTATAGGCGAAAAGTTATCTATAATTACATCTAAAGCACAAACCACACGTCATAGGATTTTAGGCATTGTAAATGGTGACGATTTTCAAATTGTTTTAAGTGACACGCCTGGAATAATTAAACCCGCATACGAGTTACAAGAATCCATGATGGGTTTTGTAAAGTCTGCTTTTGAAGATGCCGATATATTAATTTATATGGTAGAAATTGGCGAGCAAGAATTGAAAGATGAAGCCTTTTTTAAAAAGATAACAAGTTCTAAAATACCCGTTTTATTGCTTTTAAATAAGATTGATATATCTGATCAAGGTCAATTAGAAAGTCAAGTACAACTTTGGGCTGGTAAAGTACCAAATGCAGAAATTATTCCAATATCTGCTTTAGAAGGCTTTCAAGTCAAAGAAGTTTTAGATCGAATTATAGAGTTGCTTCCAGAATCTCCTGCGTTTTATCCTAAAGATCAATTAACTGATAAACCAGAACGGTTTTTTATTAATGAAAATATTCGCGAAAAAATTCTAATTCACTACAAAAAGGAAATTCCTTATGCTGTTGAAGTAGATACCGAAGAATTTTTTGAAGAAGAAACTATTATCAGAATTCGTTCAGTCATTATGGTAGAACGTGAAACTCAAAAAGGTATTATTATTGGTCACAAAGGAAGCGCCTTAAAACGAGTAGGCGTAGAGGCAAGAAAAGATTTGGAAAAGTTTTTTGGTAAACAAATTCATTTAGAATTGTATGTTAAAGTGAATAAAAACTGGCGTAGCAATCAAAACATGCTAAAACGTTTTGGTTATAATCAAAAGTAAATAGTAATACTTACGGCTTTGCATTTTAGTTTTTATTAGAACCAACTTGTCACTTCGAGAGATTTCGACTTTTTCGTCGGAATTGTATTGAGAAGCTTTATTATTTGAAACACCTAATGTTTATTTTAATGATACTTCCGATTTTGCGTTAGAGATTGAGGCATTTGTTGAAGCTCCTCGCAGAGAGCGACTGCCGAAAGCTCGACCTTTTTAGGGAACGCCCGAATTCTTCTAAAATCAGACCTTTTTTTCGTTTAAAACGTTATTCATGAAATCTTGGAGTTTATGCATATCACCTGTACTAGATGCTTTGCCTATTCTTCCAGAAAAATATAATGCAAACCAAATAATAATCATGAAAAGCATTAAGGCAACTTGAATGGCGTAGCTTGATTTTAACGACCAATTGGTGTAAGCCCAAACTCCGAAAGCCAAAAATAGTCCTGCTATTATAAAATGAAAAAACATAAACATGGTCCAAACGGTTGGGTTTGGTCCATAAAGTCCATGTAACATACTAGAACTTTTATTAACTTCATTAATTTCTAAATGTAATTGAGGCGACCAAAAATGCTGCTCTTGTTTAGGGAATTTAATAAAAACATGGTCGTCTAATCGCGTAACAATAAATGCAGATTGCGTGGTTTTTGTTGTTTCGAAATGGTGTAAAACGGTTTCGTTGTTTTTGTTCAACGCCATCTTAAATCGAGGTCTTAAAACAAAGTCATTAGTGGTTGGCATGGGTAAATATTTTATGCTTAGTAAATTACTGTTTTTTCTTTAAAATTTAAACTTTTTCAATCTTTACTAAAAAAGAGTTGTGCGTTGAGTATATTTACTATTTTTGCAAAATATTTCGGATAGAAATTATAAAAGCTTCGATTATAGAGCTTTAGAATACAATTAAAAGTTATGAGTAATATAGTAGCCATAGTAGGAAGACCAAATGTTGGGAAATCAACTTTTTTTAATAGATTAATTCAACGTAGAGAAGCCATTGTAGACGCCGTAAGTGGTGTTACAAGAGATCGTCATTACGGAAAAAGTGATTGGAACGGAAAAGAGTTTTCTTTAATAGATACAGGAGGTTACGTATTAGGGAGTGACGATATTTTTGAAGCCGAAATTGATAAACAAGTTGAATTAGCTATTGATGAGGCCGATGTCATCATTTTTATGGTTGATGTTGAAACTGGCGTAACAGGTATGGATGAAGATGTTGCGAAACTTTTAAGAAAGGTAAATAAACCTGTTTTTTTGGTTGTAAATAAAGTTGATAATGGTAAAAGAGCCGAAGATGCAGTAGAGTTTTACTCGTTAGGTTTAGGCGAATATTATACCATTGCAAGTATAAATGGAAGTGGTACAGGAGAATTACTTGATGATTTAGTTGATAAATTGCCAGAAGTTGAAGAAGAACTTGAAGACGTTGAAGCGTTACCACGTTTCGCTGTTGTTGGTCGTCCTAATGCAGGGAAATCTTCTTTTATAAATGCTTTAATTGGAGAAGATCGATATATTGTTACCGATATTGCTGGTACAACAAGAGATTCTATAGATACAAAATATAACCGTTTTGGTTTTGAATTTAATTTAGTTGATACTGCGGGTATTCGTAGAAAATCTAAAGTAAAAGAAGATTTAGAATTTTATTCTGTAATGCGAAGTGTACGTGCTATCGAACATTGCGATGTGTGTCTGGTTGTTTTGGATGCCACACGTGGCTTTGATGGTCAAGTTCAGAATATCTTTTGGTTGGCAGAAAAAAACAGAAAAGGTATTGTTGTTTTAGTAAATAAATGGGATTTAGTAGAGAAAGACCATAAATCAATGAAAGAATACGAGATCGCAATTAAAAAACAAATGGAACCATTTACAGATGTTCCTGTAGTTTTTATTTCGGTATTAACAAAGCAACGTATTTTTAAAGCGATTGAAACAGCCGTTGAGGTTTATAAAAATCGTACTAAGAAAATAAAAACCAGCGAACTTAACGAGGTTTTATTACCACTTATAACAAACTACCCACCACCAGCTTACAAGGCTAAATTTGTAAAAATAAAATACATTATGCAATTGCCAACACCGCAACCACAATTTGCGTTTTTCTGTAATTTACCACAATACGTAAAAGAACCATATAAGCGTTTTCTTGAAAATAAATTAAGGCAACGTTTTGGATTTAATGGGGTTCCTATTAGTGTTTACATGAGAAAGAAGTAGCAATTAATACTTCGGTTATAAAATATTAAAAGCAGAATTCTAGTTCGTTTTAGCTGATTACTCATTTTTTTTGAACAAATACTAATAAGGTAAATACTTTATTTTATTAGTAGGGTATATTTGTTTAAAACTTATGTAATTATGAGAAATCAGTTTTTAATTTTATGCTTTGTTATCTTTTTTGTCAATATTCAAGCCCAAAAAATTATACATAATCCCGATCATATTTCTAGCAATATTAGTGGTGAACTAACTAAAGTTGAATTAACAGATACAGAAACGATTCTTCATTTTCATATTAAATCTCCTTTAGGGTCTTGGATTTCAATTCCAAAAAAAACGTATATAGAAGATGCTTCTGGGAAAGGAGGTAAATTGTATATAACTAAAACAGATGGGATTAGTCTAACAGGTAAGAATTATATGAAAGATTCTGATGAAATCAGATATAAATTATATTTCCCCGTGTTAGCAAAAGATGTTAAAAAGATAAATTATGGTGAATCTAATCCAGGCGGTAATTGGTTTATTTATAAATTAGATTTATCTAAAGATGGAAAACGTTTTTTAAATACGTTAAACAAAGCAAACCTTAATGCTTGGAAAGTAGCAATAGGGCGTAATAGTGCTGACACAGTTTTTATCAATGAAAATGGAACAGCAAAAGAGTATAAAATAGGGAGACCATTAAGTTTTTCAACAAGTATTAATAATCCTTTATCTTATGCTACAATAAGTAGTTTTATTGGAGCAGGAGAAAATACGTTACTTCCAGAAGAATTACCAAAAGAGTTTTTTGGGAATTGGTACGATAAATATGGTACGTTAATACTGATTACTACACCAGATTATATCGTTTCAGATTCTAGAATTCAATTTTATCAAGACATTCAAAAAAATGGTGAGAATAAATTTGTCATTAAATCTACAAGAGGTGGTTTTCAAGTCTTAAATTTAGATAAGGAAACTATAACCATAAGGACAGATAAGTTGAGAACTTTAAAAAAGAAAGAAATTAAAAATACGGTTCCAAAATCAATAAAAGGTAATTGGCTACATTTGGGAGGAATCAAGAAAATTAATGTAACTGACACCTATTTTTATAATGATGATGGAGGTGTTTTAGGAGTAAACGATATTATAAAAAGCCGTATTGACCATGTTGTAGAATCTGACTCTGGAAATGTAATTTGGTTTGTTTTATATCATGAAGGAAACTATAACTTATATATTGCACGCAAGACAGATGGCGAATATGTTTTAGGTCCAAGAGGTTTTGCTGGTGCTAAATATAAAAAGGTTAAAAATTAAAATTGTTAGTTTGAAACTGAAAAAAGGATTCATTTTATTTCTATTACTTATTTCTGAATTTGTATTAGGTCAAGGTGTAAGTGTGTTACCATCATACCTTCCCGAAAACCTTTATGGAAGTTGGGTAGATGGAGAAAATAATGTATCTCTTATTGTTTCAGAAAACTATATTGTTATTCAAAATGAATTGTTTTATTATAACGATATTGTTAAAGAAAATGAGATTATAAACTTCACCTGTGTAGATGGTTTTAATGTGAAATATATTACCATTTCCACAATTGATTCAGCTAGTATTTCTTTAGATGAAGGTTATCAAATAACAAAACTCACTAAAATTTTAAAGAATACCGAAAATAAGTTACCTAAAACGCTTATTGGTAACTGGTTTGATTCTAAAACTAAAATTGAACTATTAGAAAAAAAAATCCTTTTTTCGGAGAGTTCTTATGTCATAGATTATTTTATTTCAACAAACAATATTAACTATTACTTTGTTTTGTACAGGGATGGCGGTTATTATTTTTTATATAATTATGTAAATGATAATGGACATTTTTTAAATACAAATTTCGATAAAAATGTCATTTTTAAGAAAGAATCGTTTTTTCATAAACATAGAATCGTTTTCATTTCTGTGTTTATCATAGCGCTCTTTGTTTTAGGGTATTGTTTGTTTAAATGGAGAATTACTTTAGCCAAAAAGAGAGAAATGACTAAGCGTCTATTTGTGGAAATGCAGCTGAAAAGTATTCGTTCTCAAATGAATCCTCATTTTTTATTTAATGCTCTTAGTGCTATTCAGAACCTTATAAATAAAGGAGATAATGAAAAGGCAAATCATTATTTAACCGAATTTTCTCAATTGATGCGTTTAACTTTAGATAAGAGCGAAAAAGGGTTGGTGCCGCTGCATGAAGAGATAGAATCGATAAAAAAGTATTTAGAATTAGAGGGTTTACGTTTTTCTTTTAAATATAGTATAATTGTAGATTCAAAAATAAACAAGCACGACGTTGAAATTCCAGCGATGTTAATACAGCCTTTTGTAGAGAATGCAATTGTGCATGGTTTAAATGAGAAAAAAGGAGAAAAAAAATTAACAATAGATTTTAAAATTGAAAAGGGAAGCCTAAGATGCTTTATTGTAGATGAAGGTATTGGAATTAATGCAGCCCAGGCTAAAAAAAGATCAAACTTAAACAGAGAAAAATACGGTATAAAACTGGCACAAGATCGCATTGGTTTAATTAACGATAATTATAAAACAAATGCGAAAATTAAGATAACAGATGCTTCAATTCTTGATAGTGAAAAAACTGGAACAATGGTTGAAATTTCGATGCCTTTAAGTTATTAATAATATTAAATTTAGAGTAAATGATAATTAAAAGTATCATAATTGATGATGAAGTTCATAATCAAGAAAACCTAAAACGGTTGGTAGAAAAAAATTGCTCTAATATTAAAGTAGTAGGTGTAGCTTCTTCTGCAGAGGATGGATTAGAACTTATACTTAAACATCAGCCCGATTTAGTGTTTTTAGATATCGAGATGCCGTCTAAAAATGGTTTTGAAATGTTGGAATCGATGAGTCACATTAATTTTGAAGTCATTTTTGTTACAGCTTACAATCAATATGTGCTTCAAGCTATTAAATCGTGTGCACTCGATTATTTAATGAAACCAGTCGCTATCCCCGAATTAAAAGATGCCATTTCTAGAGTATCTCAAGTGGTTACCAAGAAACGAGAAAATCAGAAATTGAAAGTGTTAGTCGGTAATTTAAAAAACATCAATCAACCTCAAAAAATAGCATTACCTACTGCCGAAGAACTTCACTTTGTGTCAATTAATGAAATTATACGTTGTAAAGGAGAAAATAATTATACGAAGTTTTATCTCTCTAATGGTAATTCTATATTAGTGTCGCGTACATTAAAAGAATGGGACGATTTATTGTCTTCGCAAGAGTTTATTAGAACACATCAATCGCATTTAATTAATAGTATTCATGTAAAATCTTATGTAAAAAAAGATGGTGGTTATATTTTAATGAACGACGGAAGCATGGTAAGTGTTTCTAAGCATAAAAAAGAATATACACTAAATAGATTGGCCTCTTTAAAGTGAATTCTAGTAAAATGATATTAGTTACTAAGTAGATAATAGTAATTGCTAATTGTTATGGTATTTACTGATTGGTATTTATTATGTTTATATCGACAGTCAATAATATAAAAAGATAAAAGATAAACTGTAATGAAAAGAATTTTAAAAACATTCATAGTATTATATGTCTTAATACCCATAACGGCCTGTAGTCAAAAACAAAAAAAAGAAGAAAAATATACAATTACTGGTCAGGTTAGTGGGTTTCCCGATGGTACTAAATTCTATTTGCGCAACCTCTCAACTGATGCTGTTTTTGACAGCACAATAGTAGAAAAAGGTCATTTTAAGTTTATGGGAGAATTATACAGCACTCCAGAACAAATTTGGTTAACTGCAAAAGTTGATAAGAAGTTTATTTACACCAATTTGCTTATAGGTAATGATGAAATAAGTATCAATGGAGATATAACAGACTTTCCTTGGAATGTTGATATTAAAGGATCCAAAATCCAAGAGAATTATGGTTATTCATTAAGTATTACAAAGGAATATGATATAAAAAGGGATTCGATGTTACAAGCCTTATTTAAACTCCCAAAAGAAAAACAACAAGAGGTTGAAAAGGCAGTGTGGGAAAAAATCAGAAAACTTGATAAGATTGGAGAACGTTTACGCATTGAATATGTAAAAACCCATTCTAATACTTATGCCAGTGTTATCAATTTAGGTTATTTGAAACAGAAACTATCTAAGGATACTATCCAACAAATATTTGATAAATATTCACCAGAAATTAAAAATAGTAAGTATGCGAAAATAATTGAAGTGTATTTAAAAGAAAAAATATCAGCAATAGGAGATGAATATCACGATTTTGAAGGGCTAAATCAAAAAGATGAAAAAGTTAAATTTTCAGATATTAAAGGAGAATATACATTAATTGATTTTACATCCGCATTTTGCGGACCTTGTATTCTGGCAGCGGACGAATTAGTGGAAATTAATGAAACGTATTCAAACTCTTTAACTATTGTTAGTTTTTCGGGAGACTTTAAAAAAGATGTTTGGTTAAAATCATTGAAAAGGGATAAAGTAACTTGGAATAGCATATGGGATGGAAAAGGAAGGTATAGCGAAACATCTATTAAGTATGGCGTTCAGGGCGTCCCTTCTTTTGTGTTGATTAATCAAGAAGGAATAATAATTGATAAATGGACGGGTTACAGAAAAGGAAGTCTAATCAAACGAATAAAAAAGAATCTTTAATATGAGCTTTTTTGATATTGGTTCTCACAAGTAAATGTTGCTCTTTCTTTTTTGAAAAGCTATGTTGTAAATTATGACTAATTGTAAGCTAAATAATGTTTAAAAATAAATTCTAACAAAACAATGCCAATTACTAAGTTTATAGTGGTAATGACTAATTGTTACGCCATATTTTAATTAAATAACACCATATTTATCTCTAAATCAAGCTTTGTAAGTTGTTTTAATTATTAATTAGTTTAATTAATATGAACAGATTTATAATTAAATTAAGAATATTCATATAAATTATGTCTTAATTTCGTTATCTAATAATCAATCAAAAATCGATCATGAGAAAAAATGTATTCATCCTTTTGTTATCATTAATTTGTGCTTTTTCATTTGCACAAAAAATAGTTAAAAATCCGAATTACGGACTTAGCTCAGTACCAGGTTCAATAGTGAAAATAGAATTATTAGATACCGCTACAGTTGTACATTTTCAACTTAAAACAAATCCTACTAGTAGGTTTCTTATTCCTAAAAAAACGTTTATACAAGATTTTAATGGAGGTGGAGATAAACTTTTTGTAACTGGAGCAGAAGGGGTAAAGCTTAGTAAATGGCATACTATCCCAGAATCTGGAGAACAATCTTATAAATTATTTTTCCCAAAACTAGATAAAAATGTAAATACTATTGATTTTGGTGAAGCAAATGATGGTGGTACTTGGGCGATTTATGATATCGTAATTAATGAAATAGAAGGTGATTCTATTTTACCAAAAGAAATTATAGGGAATTGGATGTTAGCAGATGGTAGTAACCGTTGGGATTATACTTTCAATTCAAAAAATGCGATAGTAGATCGTCGTGTTTGGAGTTATAAATCTGTAGAAAATAAAGGAAAGAAATATACACTAACTCTTGAGAATTCAGGAGACTTTAAAATTGTTTATGCCAAATTAAGTAAAAATGGACATGTAGATTTTGGATTAAATCCAAAGACACTGCATACTTATAGTTTAGAAGAAGTGCACAACCCTAATTTTAAGTTAGATAATGATGCCCTTTATGAAGCTTCTAATATTCTTAATAAAGATTCGGCAATTTATTCTGGTGTAATAAAAGGTTATACAGAAAGAGCTAATATGAAAACAGGAATGGTTTATGTTAATAATGCTTTTACAGGAAATCAAGAATCTAATTTGGTTAAAATTTCTAATGATGGTCGTTTTTCAATTAAATTTAATTTAATGCACCCTCAGCCTGTTTTTGTACGAATGGCAGGTCTTAACGAGTCCGTTTTTATAGAGCCAGGAAAAGAAACATTTCATTTTATAGATGGTAAAAAATCTCTTTTTATGGGGGATTGTGCTCAAGTAAATTCAGATTTGCAAGCAATGAAAGATATACGGTATTTTGATTATCAAGAAACAATGAGCAAGATAGGGGTAACATCACCCGAAGCATACAAAAAAATATGTTTTGATGTTAGAGATAAAGAATTAAAAGCGGTTAAAGCGCTTGCAGAAAAACAATTTATTAGTAATAAAGCGCTTCAAGTCAAAAAAATAGATGTAGAATATGGAGCCTTTGAAAAAGTATCAGGTTATGGTATGTATAGAGGGAGTTTAGAAAGAAGGAATAAATCTGTAAAAACAGATAAACAAAAAAAACCTTTTAAATCATTTATAATTAATAAATCATTTTACGATTTTGTAACACCAGAATCTATTAATAACAAGTTAGCCGTTTTATCTACAAACTATAATTATTTTATAAACAGATTAGTGTATGCTGATGTTTTTAAAGCAGATAATACAAAACGACCTACTATTGTCGAGCGTGTAGATTGGTTACAAAATCAGGGAATTGAACTGTCGTTAGAAGAGTTAAAGATGGCAGAAGCGAGTAAAGAAATTGAAACGCCAGAAGTTTTAATAAAACAAGAAAAATTTAGAAAAGTACATGGAAGTGTTGAGCAAGGTTTTTATAAAAAATATGCAAAAGCATATCAGGGTTTTTCAAAAGAGAACAAAGAAAAATCAAAATTTAACCACTTTGTTTTAAGTCTAGCTGATTATGCAATAACTAAAGGCGATACCCTTTCTGAGGAAGAAGTTAAAATGATTGATGCTGTTAAAAAATTAAAAACAGATGTTGAATTAGAGAATGAAAAAGAGTTTAATGAAATATATGGAAAAATAAGAGGGCAATTTTATAAAAAACATAGTAGTAGTCTTTCAGGTTTAAGTATGCATAAACATTATTCAGCAATAGATAAGAATATCAAAGATTACTTTGGCGATTCAGATGCTTTTCTATATGATATTATAACTTTTCAAAGAGGGAATAAAAGATTAGAAGATTACAATGTGTATACGGATAATGAGTTAAAAGTCATTCAGCAAAAAATTAAAGACCCTTTTTTGGTAACGTACATGGCTACTGCGAATGAAGCTACAAAAGAAAAAATAGAGTTAAATAAAACAAAAGGAGATTACAGCGTTAATGCAGTCGAAAATACCGAAGGCGATGAGTTGTTTAATGCGATGATTAAAAAGTTTAAAGGCAAAGTGATTTATGTCGATTTTTGGGCCACTTGGTGTGGCCCTTGTAAATCTGGAATGAAAAAAATTGAACCTTTAAAAGAAGAGATGAAAAATGAGGATGTCGTATTTTTATATATAACGAATCAAACTTCACCAGAGGGAACATGGAAAAATTCTATAGCTAATATTAAAGGTGAGCATTATAGAGTGACTAAAGATGAATGGAATTACCTTTCAGATAAATTTAAAATCTCAGGTATTCCACACTATACCTTAGTTAATAAAAAAGGCGAGGTTGTTAAACCTAAAATGAGGCATAACTCAAATGTAAAACTTAAAACAATTTTATCGCAAGAAATAAAAAAAGAAATCTAATCATCATCATCATAAAAAACGAACAATCAATCATATTTGGTACGAAAGTTGTGCCATAAAAGCAAAACCAATCATCAATCACTAATTAATCAATGAAGTTCCCTTTTTTAATTGCCTTGTTATTATTTGTATCTATTTCTTTTTCCCAATCAAAATCATTCGAAATTTCAGGAAAATTAATTTCTGAGGAAGATACAGTTCCGCTAGAAGCAGCAACCGTTTATTTACAACGCGTTATAGATAGTAGTTTAGTCACATATACGTTAACTGATAAAAACGGTACGTTTAATTTAGAAGGTAAGAGTAGTGACAAAGAAGTGAATCTTTTTATTTCGTATGTGGGCTATCAAACCCATTTTCAAGTTGTCAGTTTGGATAAGGACCTCGTTGATTTAGGATCGATTAACCTTAAAATAAGTTCTAATGCTTTAGATGCGATAATTATAAAATCGGTTGCTCCAATTACCATTAAAAAAGATACTTTAGAGTTTAATGTAAAATCTTTTAAAACTAAAAAAGATGCAAATGTAGAAGATTTATTAAAAGAGCTTCCAGGCGTTGAAATTGATGAGGAAGGGAAAATTAAAGTAAATGGAAAATCCGTTAATAGAATATTGGTAAACGGTAAACCTTTTTTTGGTGACGACCCTACAATAACAACCAGAAATCTAACAAAAGATATTGTTGAAAAAATTCAAATTTTAGACACTAAATCTAAAGACCAGGCATTTACTGGAGCCACTGCCGATGGTGAAAATAAAACAGTTAACCTAGTTATAAAAGAAGAAAATAATAAAGGGGATTTTGGTCGAGTAGCCGCAGGAAAAGGAACTGATAATCATTATGAGTATGCAGGCATGTATAATCATTTTGATAATGATCAACGTATAAGTGTTTTGGCTGGTGGGAATGATATAAACTCGCCAGGGTTTAGCTTTGGCGAAATACGTAAAATGTTTGGTGGCGGTAACATGAGTTTTAATAGTAACGGGTCATTTAGTATAGATGGACGTTCTTTTGGTGGTGGGCAAGGCCTTACGGAGTCTCAAAACTACGGCGCTAATTATGCAGACGAATTGGGGAAAGGAAAAGATTTATCAGCAAACTATTTTTATTCAGGAAGTAATTCTGAAAATGAAACAAAAAGAGATCGAGAAAATATTTTGGCAGATTCGAGATACTTTACAAGTTCTAATTCTAGTTCTTTTAGTGATAATGAAAACCACAGTGCGAATGTTGAGTTTGACGTTAAAATAGATTCTACGCTTCTTATAAATATAGAACCGTCTTTTAGTTATTCTAAAAGTAGTAACATTTATAATGAAGAGGAGTCATCTACAGATGAATTAAATGAGTTAATCAACCAATCTACATCGTCTTCAAATGTAGAAAATATTGGTAAAAACTTTAGTAACGATATCGATATTACCAAAAAGTTTGGGGCTCGTGGTGCTTTTATTAAGTTTAGTATAGATAACGAAATAAGAACGCGAGAACTCGATGATTATTTAAAATCCGAAACCAATATTTTAGGTGATGCTCCGGAAGATATTATACGAGATCAATATACCGATGGCGATAATAAAGTTAACAGATTAAACTCTAGGATTACTTATAGGTTACCGTTAATTGGGAAAGAGTTTTTTGTAGAATTTAAGTACAGTTATAACAGGAATAAACAAGAAGATAGGAAAAGTACTTTTGATAAAGATATCAATACAAATACGTATTCTGTTTTTAATACCGATTTAAGTACCGATTTTGAATACATAAACGAAACGAGTACACCAACATTAGAGTTTGAATATAGAAATGATAAGTTATCTGCTAAATTTGAAACCTCGTATGTTTTTAGAACTTTAGAAAATAATGATATTTTAAGACCTGACTTTAGTTTAAAACGTGATTTTGAAGCTGTAGAATTAAGAACTAGGTTTCGTTATAAATTTAGCTCGAAGTCATCTTTAAGAATGGGATACAATCTCGATAATTCCCCACCACAATTAAGTAGGTTGCAATCTTTCGTTAACGTATCTAACCCATTAAATACAATTATTGGTAATCCTAACCTAGAACCCGAAAATAATCATCGTGTATACATGAGTTATAATAATTTCGATTTTCAAAAGGGATCGGGGTATTATGGGGATTTAAGTGCTAATTTCCAAAATGACAAAGTCGTTTCTAAAACAACGATAGACGAAAATTTATTAAGAGAAACGACGTATGATAATGTAAATGGCTCTTATAACTTTAATGGGCATGTAGGCGCATATAAGAAAGTTAAAATTGATAGTTTACAAACGGTTAATTTCCATATTGGAATTGGGCCTAACATAACACGTTCTATAAACTTTAATAATGGTGTACAATATGCAAGTACCAATAATAGTATTTCGCCAAGTTTTGGTATACGATACACTTGGAAAGATATTTTAGAGTTTAACCCGTATTACAGTATGTTCTTTACTAAAAACACCTTTGATATAGAAGGCTTTGAGAATCAGGAATTTATTTATCATGCTCTAAACTTAAATACGGCAACATTTTTACCAAAAGGGTTTGAATGGCGTAATGATATTAAGTTTAACTATAATCCCAATATTGCAGAGGGATTTCAAAAAAGTGCTTGGTTTTGGAATTCTACTTTAGCATATTCCGTACTCAAAAAACAAGGCACCATAACTTTAAAGGCTTACGATTTATTAAATCAAAATACGAATGCAAGACGGATAGCGACGCAGAATTATATTCAAGATTCACAGAGCACGGTATTGCAGCAATATTTTATGTTAAGCTTTAGTTGGAAGTTTAATAGTTTAGGAAAGGCTGGAGAAGTAAGAGGTGGTAGATGGAGACGTCTTTAATGAGATAGTTTCCATCTAGTAATAATTTTTTCTGTGTCGTAATCTGTACAAATAGAAAAGTTTCTACACGGCTTGCATATAGTTATTAAGAGACCATTATTTTTTTCTTTTTTACCAATGCCCCAAAGGTTAGAAACGTCTATTCCAAATTTTTGAATATTAGTATAATACCAATTCTGTATTGAAATGACCGCAATAAAACGTCCTTTTTCCCTTTCTACATTAATATAAAAAGAAACCGTAACGAAGGCTATGCTTTATTTTTCTATTTCGTATAAAGAAAAAAATCATCATTTTCTTTTACAGTAATTTCAATACAGAATTGGTATAAGGTAAAATTGAATCAACAGTAAGAATCGCAATTTCATTGTTTGATTTAAAATATTTACCTCTAATGATGAAAATAGATGAGATAAGTCATGAACAACTTCTTGTTTTAAATTCTCAGGAATAGATTTAGTAGATGAAAAAGCGTTTTTATTTTCCATTTTACATGAAGAAAATAGAATCAAAAATAAAACGAATATTAAGTTTTTATTCATTACGTATTGAGATAGATTAAAGGGTAAGTGTTACCAACCACCAGAAGCACCACCTCCGCCAAAGCCTCCGCCGCCGAAACCACCACCGAAGCCTCCACCGCCACTACTTCCAAAACCTCCTCTAGAGCTGCTTCCACCAAATCCACCTGAATTTCTTCGGTAGCTTCCTCGTCCTGAATTGCTTAATATAATGGCTTCTAAAATATCCATAGAGTTGGAGCGGTTTCCTCTATTGCCACCGCCGCCTCCACGTCTGTTTTTAGATATAGAAATGAGAATAATAATAAATACAAAAACTAGAAAAATGACGGCTTCAATCGGGAATTCACTACCGTTAGATTGACGTGTTCCTTTATATTCACCATTTAAAACTTCAAAAATAGCATCGGTACCTCGATTAAGTCCTCCGTAATAATCACCTTTTTTAAAATACGGAATAATATCGCGTTCAATGATGCGCTTAGACATGGCGTCGGTTAAAAGATGTTCTACACCATAACCTGTATTTATTGCTATTCTTCTATCTTTGCTAGCAAGCAGTATTAATATTCCATTGTCTTCTTTGGCTTGTCCAATACCCCATTTCTCACCCCATTGTGCACCAAGATAATTGATGTTTTCACCATTTGTTGAATTGATAATAGCTAAAACAATCTGGGTTGAGGTGGTGTCAGAATATTTTATGAGCTTTTGCTCTAAATAAGTTTTTTGTTGACTAGATAAAAGAGACCCAGTATAATCATAAACACTAGTTTGAGATTTCGGTGTTTCAGGAATATCAAACTGAGCAAATGATGTATTTACAAATAGAATAGCACATAATAAAGCAAGCATATTATGCTTTAAACTGCTAATTGACTGAATACTGAAGACTAAAAACTGCATACTGATAACCTATCCTTTAGAAATTTCGTTAGTAAGTTCGTTTTCGTCCAAATCTGTATATGGGAAATAACGCTTCAATTGTTCGCCAGATTTTATAATGCCATCTACTAAGCCTTGTTTAAAATGTCCAGATTTAAAATGAGATTGAATAACATCTTTAGTGCTTTCCCAAAAATCATTTGGAACAGCATCATTAATACCTTTATCACCATAAATAACAAATGCTTTGTCATCTATAGCAACATATATTAGAACCGCATTTTGAAGCTTTGTATTGTCCATTTTTAAAGTGTGAAAAACGTCTAAAGCCCGCACATTGGCATCTCCTTTAGACGTTTTTTCTATATGAACACGTATTTCTCCAGAGGTATTTAACTCGGCAAGTCTAATGGCTTCAACAATATCTTGTTCTTCGCTAGCTTTTAAAAAAGCTTCTACGTTAGACATTAAAATTCTACTTTTGGAGCATTTTCGCTACCTGGAGCACTTTTAAACCTAAACATTTCTTCAAACCCAAATAAGCTTGCTAAAAGCTTTCCAGGAAACTTCGTCGTAAACTTATCGTATATGTTTACAGCGTCGTTAAAACGATCTCTACTAACGTTAATTCTATTTTCTGTGCCTTCCAATTGAGATGCTAGTTCTTGAAAACTTTTGTCAGCTTTTAATTCTGGATAACGTTCTACAGTGACTAATAGTTTTGATAATGCACCACTTAAACCTTGTTGGGCTTGTTGAAATTGAGCCATTTTTTCAGGAGTTAAATCACCAGCGTTAATGGTTGTTTTTGTGGCTTCAGAACGTGCTTTAATTACGCCTTCTAAAGTTTCTTTTTCGTGAGCTGCATATCCTTTTACAGTCGATACTAGATTTGGAATTAAATCTGCACGGCGTTGGTAAGCACTCTCTACTTTAGACCAAGCCGTTTTTGCATCGGCTTGATGTTCAACAGCAGTATTATTAAATCCTTTTGCCCAAGAATATATACCAATAGCTAATATGCCGATTACAATTAATGGTAGAAATTTTTTCATGATAAATAATTTATATTATGTTAATGGTTATTAGTTAGACTCAAAATTTTAGAAAAAGTTACTAATTTTAAGTTCTTCAGTAGAATTTATAGTTTAAACCAGAACTAGAAATTAAAGATGCTCCTTAATTTTAGAGAGCTGATTTTTAATATCCTCGAGTTTACTAATAATTTGGAAATTACTTAGGGTGTCTTTTTTCTCTTCCTTTAAATGCGTTTTAGCACCTTCTAAAGTAAAACCGCGTTCTTTTACAAGATGATAAATAAGTTTTAAGTTTTTAATGTCTTCAGGAGTGAATTTACGATTGCCTTTCGCATTCTTTTTAGGTTTAAGAACCGAAAATTCTTTTTCCCAAAAACGAATTAAAGACGTGTTTACACTAAAAGCATTGGCAACTTCACCAATAGCATAATATCTTTTCTCGGGTAGTTCTATATACATCTAATCTAGAGATTGGTTTTCTAAAGAGGCATGTTCTAATAATTTACTGAATTCTTCGGCGGTTAAACTACCGTAGTAAAAGTTTATTGGATTTATACGTGAACCATCTTTAAAAATTTCATAATGTAAATGTGGTGCTTCAGAACGCCCCGTACTACCCACAAAACCAATTAAATCGCCACGTTTTACTTTTTGGTTTTTCTTTACATTATATTTATATAAATGCGCGTATAAACTGGTGTAACCATAACCGTGGTCTATCCTAATATGTCTTCCGTAACCACTAGAACGTGAATCTGCACGTACAATAACACCATCTCCACTGGCGTAAATAGGTGTACCTCGTGGCGCTGTGAAATCCATTCCCCAGTGCATTTTTCGTGCTTTTGTAAATGGGTCAGAACGCATACCATAACCAGAAGCCATTCTAGTTAAATCTTCATTACTTACAGGTTGAATTGCCGGTATTGCTGCTAAAAGCTTTTCTTTTTCTTCAGCAAGTATAGCAATTTCATCAAGCGATTTAGATTGTACAACGATTTGTTTTTGAAGAATATCTAAACGTCTATTACTTTCAATAATCAATTTAGAATTATCAAAGCCTTCCAAATTTTTATATCTATTTACACCACCAAAACCAGCTTTGCGTTGCTCGTCTGGTATCGGGTTTGCTTCAAAATAAACACGATAAATATTATTATCTCTATCAGCAACATTAGCTAAAACAGCTTCTGCCTCATTCATCTTCTTATTTAGAAATTCAAATTGAAGTTGTGCGTTTTCCAACTCGCGTTTTAAAGCTTTTTCTTTAGGAGATTCAAAATACTGTCCAGCTATAAAAATAAACATAAAACCGAATAATCCAGAAGCTAAAAGAAACATTAACGCATAGGTAAATGTTTTTCTTTTTTTACGCTCTATTTTGCGGTAAGAGAGTGATTCTGGATCGTAATAATATTTTACCTTACTCATTTCCTAAAATATGCTATTTTTGCATTTTAAATTTAACAATGAATCCATGCATGTTATATGCAAACGAACAAACGTACAAAAAAATTATTTTAAGTTATTAAAATTATTTTTCGATTGTTGACGGATGCTGAGCTAAATTTAAAATAAATTTGCAGCATAAAGATAGAAATTGTTTGGTATTAATAATAATTTAAGATGAGTTCTCTAAAAAGATTCTCAATATAAGTACATGAAGTCAAAAGATATTCGTTCCAAGTTTTTAAGTTTTTTTGAAGAAAAGAAACACAATATTGTGCCGTCTGCGCCGATGGTTTTAAAAGATGACCCAACCTTAATGTTTGTAAATGCTGGTATGGTGCCATTTAAAGAATACTTTTTAGGAAACGCCGAACCCAAGAATAATCGTATTTCAGATTCTCAAAAATGTTTACGAGTATCTGGCAAGCATAACGATTTAGAAGAGGTTGGTTATGATACCTATCATCATACATTATTCGAAATGTTAGGGAATTGGAGTTTTGGTGATTACTTTAAAAAAGAAGCGATTGCGTGGGCTTGGGAACTTTTAGTAGATGTTTACGGTATAGATAAGGATATTCTTTATGTGACTGTTTTTGAAGGTAGCAAAGAGGATGGTACAAGTATGGATACCGAAGCATACGATATCTGGAAACAATTTATTTCTGAAGATCGTATTTTAAAAGGAAATAAAAAAGATAACTTTTGGGAAATGGGTGAGCAAGGGCCGTGTGGTCCATGTAGTGAAATTCATGTAGATATCCGCTCTGCGGAAGAAAAAGCAAAAGTTGATGGGAAGGATTTAATAAATATGGATCATCCGCAGGTGGTAGAAATATGGAATTTAGTTTTCATGCAATACAACCGTAAAGCAAATGGTTCGTTAGAAGATTTACCAAATAAACATATCGATACAGGTATGGGCTTCGAGCGTTTATGTATGGTATTACAAGGTGTGCAATCTAATTACGATACCGATGTGTTTACGCCAATTATTCGTGAGATTGAAACCATAACGAATAAGGATTATGGTAATGATGAAAAGGCCGATATTGCGATTCGTGTCATTTCTGATCATGTACGTGCAGTAGCGTTTTCTATTGCTGATGGACAATTACCTAGTAACACAGGTGCTGGCTATGTGATTCGTAGAATTTTACGTCGAGCAGTACGTTACGGATTTACATTTTTAGATAAAAAAGAACCTTTTATTTATAGATTGGTTGATGTATTGAGCAAAAAAATGGGAGTAGCATTTCCAGAATTGAAGGCTCAAAAACAGCTTATAGAGAATGTTATAAAGGAGGAAGAACAATCGTTTTTAAGAACTTTAGATCAAGGTTTAGTCTTATTAAATAGAATTGTAGAAGAAACCAAAGGTGATACTGTTTCGGGTGAAAAAGCTTTCGAATTATATGATACCTATGGATTTCCAATAGATTTAACAGCTTTGATCCTTTCTGAGAAAGGATTGAGTTTAGATGAAAAAGGATTTACTGAACATTTAGAAAAACAAAAGAAACGTTCTAGAGCTGCCAGCGAAATGTCTACGGACGATTGGACCATCTTAAATAATGATGCCGAAGAAGAGTTTGTGGGATATGATTTGCTTGAAGCTAGCGTGAAACTAACACGATATAGAAAAGTGGTGTCTAAAAAAGACGGCGAAATGTATCAGATGGTTTTCAATTTAACACCTTTTTATCCAGAGGGTGGAGGTCAAGTAGGAGATAAAGGTTATTTGGAGGATGCTCATGGTGATGTTGTTTACATTTTAGACACTAAAAAGGAAAATAACGTTATTATTCATTTTGCTAAAAACTTACCAAAACATATAGAACTAAATGAGAGCTTTAAAGCTTCTGTAGATGCTAAACAGCGTCGGAGAACAGATTGTAATCATACAGCAACACATTTACTACATCAGGCTTTAAGAGAAGTTTTAGGGACGCATATAGAACAAAAAGGATCTGCTGTTCATTCTAAATATTTACGTTTCGATTTTTCTCATTTTTCTAAATTAACTATAGAAGAGTTACGTGATGTAGAAAACTTTGTTAATGCTAGAATAGAAGGGAAGTTACCGTTAATAGAAAAACGAAATATTCCGAAAGAAGAAGCTATTGCAGATGGAGCAATGAGTTTGTTTGGGGAAAAATACGGAGATACGGTTCGTGCTATTCGTTTTGGACAGTCTATAGAACTTTGTGGAGGCACACATGTTGATAATACAGCTGACATCTGGCATTTTAAAATAGTAAGCGAAGGCGCAGTTGCTTCTGGGATTCGTCGTATTGAAGCTATTACAAATGATGCCGTTAAAGATTTCTATTTTGAAAACAATCGATCATTTTTTGAGATGAAAGATTTACTTAACAATGCTAAAGAACCAGTAAAAGCACTTCAAAATCTTCAAGATGAAAACTCAAGTCTTAAAAAGCAAATTGAAACGTTGTTAAAAGATAAAGCAAAAAATATAAAAGGCGAACTTAAAAATGAATTAACAGAAATTAATGGCGTTCAGTTTTTAGCTAAGAAATTAGATTTAGATGCTGGAGGTTTAAAAGATGTTGCTTTCGAGTTAGGAAGTCAGTTTAATAATTTGTTTTTATTATTTGCAACAGAGCAAAATGGAAAGGCCTTATTATCATGTTATATTTCTAAAGAATTAGTGGCAAGTAAAGGTTTAAATGCAGGGCTAGTTGTTAGAGAACTTGGTAAGCACATCCAAGGTGGCGGTGGCGGACAACCATTTTTTGCAACTGCAGGTGGAAAGAATCCCGAGGGAATTGATGAGGCTTTGGTTGCGGCTAAGAAGTATGTAGAATAGAGAATTCTAAAATATAACGCTGAGATTCACGGAATTTTCACAGAGATACACAGAGTGATTTGTTATGATTTTTTAATGAAAATTCTAAAGATTAATATTTATTAGAAGTTTCTCTGTGAATCTTTGCGAACCTTTGTGCAACTTCGTGTAACATCTCTGCATAATAATTATCCGTGAAAAATTAGTGAAATTTGTGTCTAAAAAATGAAACTTCAAACCATAATACCATTAGAAAAGCAGTCTATTAATCTAATAGACTACAATTCTAATATTCTTTTGTTAGGATCGTGCTTTGTTGAAAACATAGGTAAGAAGTTTGATTATTTCAAGATTCAAAACACTCAAAACCCTTTAGGCGTTTTATTTCATACTAAAGCTATAGAAACTTTAATTGCAAAGGCAATTGAAGGGGAGGGATATTCCGAAGCTGATTTGTTTTTTCACAATGAACAATGGCATTGTTTTGATGCGCATTCTAAGTTAAGTAATACATATAAGGATGATTTGTTAAAAGCGTTGAATCTTATATTAGAGGAAACAGAAAAACAAATAAAAAAAGCGTCTCATATCATTATCACACTGGGAACATCATGGGTTTATCGTTATAACGAAACAGGTTGTATTGTCGCTAATTGCCATAAAGTGCCTCAGAAACAATTTAAAAAAGAATTATTGTCTGTTGAAGACATCTCGAAATCTTTAAAAAATATATTAAGCTTAATTAAAAGTGTAAATAATGAAGCTTCAGTTATTTTTACAGCATCTCCTATTCGTCATATAAAAGATGGTTTTGTTGAAAACATGCAAAGTAAATCGCATTTAATTTCGGCTATCCATCAGTTCTTAAATCAAAAATCATCAATCGTTAATCATAATTCCTTTTACTTTCCGTCCTACGAAATTATGATGGACGAGCTTCGCGATTATCGTTTTTATAAAGAAGACATGATTCATCCAAATGCAACAGCTATCAATTATATTTGGGAACGTTTCAAAAGTGTTTGGATAGATGATAATGCTTTTAAAATCATGGAAACTGTTGAGACGATTCAAAAAGGACTTCAACATAAACCGTTCAATCCAAAATCCGAAGCACATTTAAAATTTCTTCAAAATTTAAATACTAAAATAAAGATATTGGAATCTCAATTTTCTAGGGTGCTGTTCTAGGAGTTTGATTGTTTCTTAATTGTTCTCATATAATCTTGAGCTGACTATGGAAACATGCTTTATTAACTAGTAAATAGCACCAATATTTAGGTCTACGATCTTCAAAAATAAATCTTGTTGTTGAGGTTTGTTTGATTAAACGTGATGATTTGTTTTATTACGCTTAATCTTTTTTAATAACATTTTGTCGATAAATTAACTGACTTTCAATATATTAAGTTAAATTTAGAATGCTATTAATCAGTTCATACAAAAGACATCAATTGCGTAAATTGTTAAGACAATTTCCAATTGATGTTTTTTTATGTTGCTGTTCTAAATTTAGATTTTTCTGTTCGCTATTTTAACGGAGTTTAGCAATCTAATTATAACGTTTGTTTAACCTTATGGAAATATAGCTATCATAAAAAGATAATAGCTTTGCAGTGTTGTTAGTGGATGAATTACATTAGTTTGGACCTTATATGTCGAGGGAAACTAATGTTTTTTTATTTTAGCATATGCGAAAAATCATATTTGGTGTTGTACTTACCCTAATTATTTTGTTCACGTTTAAATATTGTGAGGAAAAACGAGAAGATAAAATAGTGCTTCAAGAGAATTCGGCACTCATTCAGAAACAAATTAATAATGTTGGAAAGCTCATTGTAACCGAAGGTCATTTTAGCGAAGTCTTCAATTATAAAAATTCAAAAGACATTTTTGGTGATTATTTTACTTCAGATAAAAAAGCATTGATTGTTGTAAATGCAGATGTTACTATTGCTTACGATTTAAGTAAAATTGAATTCGATGTAGATGAAACCAATAAAACACTCTCTATTTTAAGCATTCCAGAAGAAGAAATAAAAATTCATCCAGATTTAGAATATTACGATATGCAATCCGATTTTTTTAACCCGTTTGAAGCTAAAGACTATAACGAAATAAAAAAAACAGTAGCGACTTCTTTAAATAAAAAAATAGAAGCATCTGACTTAAAAACTAATGCTAAAAACAGATTAATAAGTGAGCTTTCAAAGTTTTATATCTTAACAAATTCTTTAGGTTGGACTTTACAATATAATAATTTACCAATTACTAAAAACGACGAATTTCAGAATATTAAATTGTAGTTTTTACCGTATATTTAAACCTTAAATATAAATGCATTTTTAATACATGGAAAGCCCTTACGTAAGTTTAAATATAGAAAAGGAAGTTGGATATATAGAGTTTTTTCATCCCAATAGAAACTCCATGCCTAGTGGTGTTTTAAAACAACTATCAGAAACTATTAATGATGCAGGAAATAATAATGATATTAAAGTTATTGTTTTAAAAAGTGGCGGAGATCGAACTTTTTGTGCCGGAGCTAGTTTTAATGAGGTGATTTCTATTGAAGATGAAGCAACAGGTTTACAGTTCTTTTCAGGATTTGCACATGTTATAAATGCCATGCGTAAATGTCCTAAATTGATAATCGGTAGGGTGCAAGGTAAAGTCGTAGGAGGCGGAGTGGGTTTAGCAGCTGCTACAGATTATTGTTTAGCAACAAAATACGCTTCAATTAGATTAAGTGAATTAAGTATAGGAATAGGCCCTTTTGTTATAGAACCAGTTGTATCTAGAAAAATAGGAAAAACAGCTATGGGGACTATGACCATAGATGCCGAAACATTTTTTTCTTCAGAATTTGCGAAGGATAAAGGTTTGTATGCTGAAGTTTTAGAGACTACAGAAGAATTAGATAGTGCTGTGAATGCTTTGGTCGAGAAACTGTCTAGCTACAATCCAGACGCTTTAAGTGAAATGAAAAAAGTACTTTGGGAAGGAACAGACCATTGGGACACGTTACTTACCGAACGTGCCAAAATATCAGGAAAATTGGTGCTGAGTGATTTTACAAAGAAAACATTAAAACGTTTTAGATAATTTATTTAATCTCAATCTTTTTACCTAAAAACTTAGGTTTAACACCAAGTAATATATCTATAAAAACTTTTGTTCTAGCCAAGTATTCTCTAGCTTTTACTCGAATACCATATCTGCCCGAGACATCTTTAGCATTAAAACCTATGGCATTTATACCATGTTGTTTAGCAAGATAAATGGCTCTTTCGTTATGGAATTGTTGCGATATTATGGTGATGTTGTCTTGATTAAAAATTTCTTTAGCTCTAACAACAGAATCAAGCGTTCTAAAACCAGCGTAATCTAAGAATATTTTGTTTTCGGGAATCCCGTTTTTTATAAGTTCGTTTTTAAAATCGGTAGGCTCGTCGTATGTTTTATTGCCGTTGTCACCGCTTATTAAAACAAAATCTATTTTATTGTTTTTATATAATGTAACAGTTGCATCTATTCGATATTTAAAGTATAAATTTATTCTTCCGTTTTTTAGAAATTTTGAGGTGCCTAAAACGAGTCCAACTTTATTCTTTTTTATTTCTGAAGCATTAAAAAATGTTTGATTTTCTGTTTGTTTTTCAATGGTGTAATTCGATATTAATACCAATAATAGAGGAAAGACGACTAATGTAAAAAGTATAATTCGTTTTTTATTCTTCATAACCTGATTTCGATGTAAGAATCGTAGATAAAAGTCAATAAATATGCTAGATTCAACTTATAATTAACATAGACTAGCTGGCTAGTTTATGTTAATTTAAGGAAGAAGATGGTATGTTTAGTGGTTTTTAGCTTGAAATTAGTAAAGTTTTATATATTATAAAGAGCCTGAAACATGTTTTGTTGACACAAGTGTTTGACAAATAGTGTCTTATGTTGAGGTTTTCGTTTTTCTTAGGTCGAACTCAGGTTCATAGGTTAAATATCGTAGATTTCTTTGATAGATACGCTATTTAATCACTGTTTTTTGTTGCACAATTTCTAAGCCGTCGTCAATTAATTGTCCTAGTTCTGGTCTGTTTTGTTTGATGGTTTCTAGATGTTTTAAAATGCTATCGCATAGAATAGTTTCATTTCCTATATAGGCTAACTCATAAAGTTCAACAGTGAGTAACCAGTCGTTAGGGTGTTTTTCAATAAGTTGTTCTAAAACTTTGGTTCTAGAAATAGTTCTGTTTTTGCCTTCTCTATACTCTCTAACCTGTTTGTAAAAGGTCTCTAATTCTAGTTGTGCTTTAGATTTTTCTATATGTATGGTTTCAGAACATGGAAGATGCGTGATTAAATTAAAACTATTTAAATCCGCAGGTCCAGAAAAAGCAGATACTATGGTTTTACCAACCGCCATATCGTAATTCCCCCATTCTGGTCTGAATAAGATCGTGTCATGATGTGTAACTGTGCAATTTTTAAAACAGATTAAAATGATTTTGCCTTGTAAGTTGCGTTTACCCGTTATAATTTCACCCGAAACCGTAATGTTTCCTTCAAATTCAAGTGTTACGTTTTGTTCTTCAAAAATAGCATACGCAGAAAGATCTCTTGGGCTCATGTCTTCAATAGATAAGTTGATGCCTTTAAGTTTTCCAATTGGAGAACCAAAACCTTTTGGATGTGTATTTGTGTCGTGTCCAACCAATTCTTTTTCCCTATAAGCTAAAGCCGTTTTTCCTGTAGTTTGAATGTAAATGGGGTGTCCGTTATTTTTAATAACATTCGTAAACACACCAGATATTTGAATTCCCGTACTTAGTTCAATAGAGCCAAGCGCTTTAGACACTATTAATTTATTTATACCGGAAAGGCCACCTTGTCGCAAAGCCATGGTATTTGCAAACTCTTCTAAAATAAGACTTAGATGAGCAAAGTCTGGAGTTACATAAAGTTGAGGTTGTGGTTTTGTAATATCGAAATTTTTATAAGTGGCATCTATAGTGTATGGTAACTTTTCAACGGCATTCGTCATGCACCAAGCGCTTTCACCTATTGAAGATAATAAGCCCGCTCCATATATTTTAGGGTTTTCTACGGTGCCAATTAAGCCGTATTCAACAGTCCACCAATGCAAGTTTCTGATGAGTGCCATTTCTGATGGTTTCCCCATGTTCTTTTGTAGTTCTTCTACGTTTTTTTCCGCGGAAGCGATATCAACGTCATTCGAATTAGGAGCTTCTTTAATTATAGATAAATGTCTAACAGCTTCATAAAGTTCATAATCTTTTGCCGAAGAAATGGCTTTACAGCCTATTTCTCCAAAACGTCTTAAATACTCCGAATATTCTGGGTTTGCTATTATGGGTGCGTGTCCTGCTCCCTCATGTATAATGTCTGGCGCAGGGGTGTATTTTATATGTTCTAATTGTCTAATGTCGCTGGCAATAACGAGTACATTATAAGCTTGAAATTCCATAAATGCGTTTGGTGGAATAAATCCGTCAACAGCAACTGCAGCCCAGCCAATATCTTTCAATATGCGGTTCATACCATACATATTTGGGATATTGTCTACTGAAATCCCTGTTTGTTCTAGTCCATCTAAATACGATTTATGAGCTACTGTGCTTAAAAAATTGACATTTTTTCGCATCACATAGCGCCAAACAGCTTGATTTATAGCAGAATAATTATCGTAATTCTGAGCTTTTATAAACTGTTTTAGGTGCTTTGGTAGACGACTTATAATGTTATTCGGCGCAATTGCAGTATTCATTAATTTAATGTTGTTTATAATGTTAAAAATACGAATTATTCATCTAATTAGGTTTTTTTATTGTTTTAATTTAATAATAGGCCTCTTATGTACTTTGTTTTTGAATAAAATCTAAATATTTCCATATATTTAGATGTGTTAACTATTCAATTATAAACTATGTATACAAAGCGGATATTTCCTGTTTCGGGTGTTTTAAAATGGACACGTCGTTATATCTTTCTTTTTCTAATATTTGCTTTAATTCCAGTTTTTTTATTTGATATTGTTGGTCTTAAATGGTTGCATGTGCCTTGGTTGCCTTTAGGGGTGTTGGGTACTGCTGTTGCATTTATTGTCAGTTTTAAAAATAATGCGTCTTACGATAGACTATGGGAGGCTAGGAAAATTTGGGGAGGCATAGTAAATGCATCGCGTTCTTGGACTATAATGGTTAAAGATTTTATAAATAATGACCATGCAGATATTGAGCAAACTGAAGAGGAATTGCAAGGGGTTAAGCGCGAACTCGTACATAGACATGTGGCGTGGTTAACAGCTTTACGTTATCAGATGCGTGAAGATAAACCTTGGGAAATGCATTTGAAATCTAAAAAGTCTAATAGAGAATTTAGAGCTTCAAATTTTAGAGTTTGCGAGGATGAGATTACGCTTGAGCGGGAAATAAAAAAATACTTGTCTGATGATGAATTTAAAGAAATATTTGCAAAAGGAAATAAAGCATCTCAAATATTAGGCGTGCAATCTAGACGATTAAAGGAGTTGATGAAAGTAGGTTTAATTGAGGATTTTAGACACATGGAAATGACTAATATGCTTGTTGAGTTTTATGAATTACAGGGTAAAAGTGAACGTATAAAAAACTTCCCATATCCGCGACAATTTGCAACGCTTAATTATTTATTTGTTTGGATTTTTATTTTATTGATTCCATATGGCATTATGGAGGAGTTTGAATCTTTTGGAGATAATATTTTGAATGGATTACAAAATCATGAGGAGCATTTTTCTTTCATGCATCAGGCTCAAAAAATTATAGCAAAACATTTTGTTTGGTTTTCCGTACCTTTTAGCGCTTTAATTTCATGGGTGTTTCATACCATGGAACTTATAGGTGAAAATACAGAAAATCCTTTTGAAGGAGGCCCAAACGATATACCAATAACCGATATGAGCAGAGGGATAGAAATTGATATTAGACAACTTATTGATGATACCGATATTCCAGAACCTTATGTTTGGAAGAATGATATAATTATGTAATTAATAAAAGAGGCTGTCTAAAAAGTCTAGATTTTGAGTTTGTCAGGTTGAGCTTGTCGAAACCTATTATTGATTATCAGTAAGTTGATATATTTCGACAAGCTCAATATGACTACTCATTTTACTTTTTAGACAGCCTCTTTGTTCTGATTCAATATGTTTTTATTGTTGTGCTTCTGGCGGATATTTTTCCATAATAGAAGAAACAAACTCTTGTATACGTTCTTCTTTTTTCTCCATATTCTTAGTTAAATATCCCGTTCCCATACCTTGCCAAATCAATTCTTTCTTTTTAGCATCTAATAAATCTACAAATAAAACACCTTCTGTTCTTGTAGTTACTGCTGGTTGTTGGTTCCAACCCCAGCCCCAACCAGGTCCGTAACCTCCCCAGCCCCAATTATTATTGCCCCAAGAATTATTGTAAACATCAACACGTTGGTTCGATTTAGTAAAAAGACTCACTAATAAATCTGGATTTTCTGATTTGGTAAATCCTTTAGCTAGTAATTCACTTTCAATAGCACGTAAAATTCTTCGTTTATCAATGTCGTTAATTTCAGCTTTATCAATGCCATTTTTAAAGAATGCAAACGTTTTGAATTCATCAAAGCTTGCATTTTTGTCATAATCTGCTGCCACTCGTACAGACGAGCAAGATGTTACCACCAATAGAATAGCTAAAAGCGGTAATGTTTTTAATAAATTTTTCATAAGCGTGTTTTTTTTAGTTATTAAAAGTTAACAGTATTTTTAATATGTCATTGATTCTAAAATAGGTTTCAATCCTATATATGTATCAAGAATCATACCATATAATTGTTGTAAAAGGTTACTAATACTATAGTTTTCTTGATATGCTATTTGTTTTTTTATCGTAACCGTAGGGGCAATGTCTACATCCGCTTTCGCAGCAATAACCTCTTTTTAAATGATATTGTTCTGTAAAACAACGGTAGCCTTCTGGGGTTAAATAATAATCGCCTTCTTCGACAGGGATATTTTTTTTCATATAAAACAAAGATAATATAAATTAAAGAAATTAGTTCTTGATGTTTTACACCAAGATTTTCATAAATTGGCATTCTCGAGACATCGAAAATCTAAAGAAAAGGTTTGAAAACGTTTTCTTGGTTTGATTTTTGAAAGTGACTAATTATGATTGTAGTTTCAAAATATTTGGTACCGAAAGGATATTCAGGATTAGCATTTTTTCCATTTGTATTTTTAAAACGAAAAGATTTATGCTATGATGCTGTTTTATTAAATCACGAACGTATTCATTTAAAACAACAGTTAGAATTGTTGATTCTCCCTTTTTATATCATTTATTTAATTGAGTTTTTAGTGCGTTTGATGTTATATAAGAATTGGGATTTAGCTTATAAAAATATTTCTTTTGAACGTGAAGCTTATACAAACGAATCTAATTTTCAATATATAAAACAAAGACGATTTTGGCATTTTTTGAAGTATATTAGCGGCAATGATTTTTCAACTCGATAAAAGTATAAACCAGCCTATTAATTTACCGTCTAAATATAATGTAATGTTATATTTAAAACGAGAAGACAGTATACATACTTTTGTTTCTGGGAATAAATACAGGAAACTAAAATATAATATTGAAGAAGCTCAGAATTTAGGTTTTACAACGCTTTTAACCTTTGGTGGTGCATATTCAAATCATATTGCGGCAGTTGCTTTTGCAGGAAAAACATTTGGTTATAAAACGATAGGGGTTATTAGAGGCGAGGAATTAGAAAGTAAGATTAATAATAATCCAACCTTGGCATTTGCAAAACAATGCGGGATGCAATTTAAGTTTGTTACAAGAGAATCCTTTAGGTTAAAAAACACAAATAGTTTTACTGAAATTTTAAAAAAACAGTTCGGTGAGTTTTATTTAATACCAGAAGGTGGAACCAATAAACTTGCCGTAAAAGGCTGCGAAGAGATTTTAACTGACGCAGATAGCGCATTTAATTTTATTTGTACATCAGTAGGTACAGGTGGTACTATTTCGGGACTTATAAACTGTTCACAATCTAGTCAACAAATTTTAGGGTTTCCAGCTTTAAAAGGTTCTTTTTTACAAGAAGATATTAGTAAATTTGTGAGCAAGAAAAATTGGAGTCTCAACAACGATTATCATTTTGGCGGATATGCTAAAGTGAATACCGAATTAGTTCATTTTATAAATCACTTTAAAAAAGAGCAAAGTATTTTGTTAGATCCTGTTTATACTGGTAAAATGATGTTTGGAATTTTTAATTTAATCGAAAAAGGATATTTTCCAAAAGGTTCAAAAATATTAGCAATTCATACTGGCGGTTTACAAGGTATAAAAGGAATGAATGGCATATTAAAAAAGAAAAAATTACCATTAATAATGTATGAAAATGAATAAAAATATACTGATTTTATTTATAAGTGTTTTGGTTTTTAGTTGTGGATCTAAAAAAACAATAGTTACAAAAAAGTCAAAAACAGAAACAGCACAAGTTGATAAAAAGGTAGAGGAGAAGAAGGTTATTTCTAAACCCAATACGTCTGCAATAGTATATGCTAATACTACTGAAGAATATATAGATACTTATAAAATAATTGCGCAAGAAGAAATGCGATTGTATAATATTCCTGCTAGTATTACTATGGCTCAAGGTATTTTAGAATCGGGATCAGGTAAAGGTAGGCTTTCGGTAAAAGCGAATAATCATTTTGGTATTAAGTGTCATAACTGGACTGGTGCTAAAATTTATCACGACGACGACGAAGCGCAAGAATGTTTTAGAAAATATAATAATGCTAAATATTCGTTTAGAGATCACTCGTTGTTTTTAACAGGTAGAAAACGATATGAGGGATTATTTAAACTTAAACAAAGCGATTATAAAGGTTGGGCAAAAGGTTTACGAGCTGCTGGTTATGCTACCGATAAAAAATACCCCGAAAAGTTAATTAGTTTGATAGAACGTTATCAACTTTATAAGTTAGATGATTTAAAAAATAAAAAGTCAAAAAAGACTAAAGCTAAACTTAAAGAACGTGTAGAACAAAACCCTAATGAGGATATTGTAAAAAGCTCTAAAGTTATTCCAAAGAAAATTATTCATATAGTGGTTAAAGGAGATACCTTATATTATATTTCGAATATGCATGGATTAACAGTTGAAGAGCTTAAAGAAATCAATAATTTGGATGGAAATAATATTTCAATAGGTCAAAAATTACAAGTCAATAAAAATTAAAATACGGAATGATTTATAAAAGAAGTAACGCATTATTTGTTCAAGCAGAAAAAGTAATCCCAGGAGGTGTAAACTCACCCGTAAGAGCTTTTACTGGAGTAGGAGGGACTCCTATTTTTGTGAAAGAAGCTAAAGGGGCTTATTTATTTGATGAAGACGGAAACCGTTTATTAGATTATATAAATTCTTGGGGTCCTATGATTTTAGGGCATGCCTTCGCTCCAGTTGTAAATGCCGTTATAGAAAAAGCAAAAAAAGGAACATCGTTTGGAATGCCAACAGAAATTGAGACGGAAATTGCTGAATTAGCGGTTTCTATGGTGCCCAATATTGATAAAATCCGATTTGTAAATTCAGGAACAGAAGCTTGTATGAGTGCTGTGAGGCTTGCTCGAGGTTTTACAGGAAAAGATAAAATTATAAAATTTGCTGGGTGTTACCATGGGCATTCAGACTCCTTTTTAATTCAAGCAGGTAGTGGTGCTATTACATTCGGCACACCAAATAGTCCAGGCGTTACAGAAGGAACTGCTAAAGATACTTTGTTGGCACGCTATAATGATATTGATAATGTGAAAGCATTGATTGCCGCTAACAAAAATGAGATTTCTTGTATTATTATTGAGCCTGTTGCTGGTAACATGGGATGTATTCCACCGAAAGAAGGTTTTTTAAAAGGCTTGCGCGATTTGTGTGATGCTAATAATATTTTGTTGGTTTTTGATGAAGTTATGACGGGTTTTAGATTATCTAAAGGTGGCGCTCAAGAGTTATTTAATATAAAAGCAGATATTGTTTGTTTTGGAAAAGTAATTGGTGGCGGATTGCCAGTTGGAGCTTTTGCTTCGAGAAATGAAATAATGAATTATTTAGCACCTGTAGGACCTGTTTATCAAGCAGGAACACTAAGTGGAAACCCGTTAGCTATGGCTGCAGGATTGGCCATGTTGAAAGCATTAAACACTGATGCAGATATTTTTAAACGCTTAGCCGAAAAAACGAAATATTTACACGAAGGGATTGCTAAAGTTTTAGATGAAAATAAAATTGAATATACTATAAACAGAGTCGGTTCTATGATTTCTGTTCACTTTGCAAAAGATGAAGTTATTGATTTTGATTCTTCAGCAAAAGGAAATAATGACAGGTTTAAAGTGTTTTTTCATGGTATGCTTAATGCAGGTGTGTATATAGCGCCAAGTGCTTTCGAAACATGGTTTATAACCGATGCATTAAGTTATGAAGATTTAGATTTTACTATTGAAGCCGTAAATAAAACAGCAAAAACACTGTAGAAATTTAAAATAAAAAAACGTTTAATTTAAAAAGCATTTCCAAATTTGGAAATGCTTTTCTACTAACTATATAAAACTAACTAAATTCTTATACCAATTCTGTATTGAAGTTATTGTAAAAGAAAATGATGATTCTTTTCTTTATACGAAATATAAAAATAAAGCATAGCCCTTAGTTACGATTTCTTTTTCTATTGATATAGAAAGGAGAAAAGGACGTTTTATTGAGGTCATTTCAATACAGAATTGGTATTACTCTTATTTTTTGCGCTCACCCTTCTGAGATTTTCCATTTCCTTTACGGTTTTTAGACCTTTTTTCTTGATCGGCTTCCCATTTTGCATATTGTTCGTCATTCAATATTTTTTTCATTTTTGCTTTAACCTCTATTTTATGGTCAAGCATTTTGTTCATTTTCGCTACACGATCTTCTTTTGAAGGTTTTTCGGCAGTATCACTTTCTTTTTTAGCTTTACGCTCTTCCATGTGTGCTTTTCGGGCTATAGCTTCCTCTAGATTTATTTCCTGAATCTCGCGTTGTTGAGACGCATTCAAATCTAAACGTAAAGTCATTTTTTTTGTTTGGATTGTTGCGATTTCCTCAGCACTTAATTGAGCAAATGCCTGACCTTTTTGATGGTCTCCTTTTTTGTGATTTCTTTTTTCTTCTTGTGCTGTTGCTTGAATAGCTACAAATGCTAAAGCAATTAATATTAATTTTTTCATGTCCTATAAATTATTTTGAGTTTATTTGGTAATAGGACTAGGAGAAAATAAAAAGGTTTAACCAGATTTTGTTATTTAATAATCTGTTAACATTTTATAAGTGGTAATTTGTAGAAGTTGTTACGAATTATTTTTTGGAAATAGGAAGTGTTAAACTAACACCGGTTTGAAAATCGGGAGCATTATTAACCCTAAAGTCTTCTTTAAGATAAATAGAAACTTTATATTTAGGACGACCGTAGGTGTATATAAAATCCCAATCAGTTAATGTATTGTAAAGCGTAGCAACACCGTGATGCCAACCTCCATTTATTTCTCGCCATTTGCCAAGCAATTGGTAGTAGTCTGCTTCTTCTTTTTTGTTATAACGCGTTTGGAGATGATAGCTAATACCAAAAGAATGATAGTTGTATTTTTTTGTATATTTTGTGTATTCTAGAGTGCCTTCAAAAGTGCCTAGATACTTGTTATTTCCTAAATCAATAACGTCTTTAAAGTTAATAGCGTTTTTTCTTAAAGCACTTATTCCAGTTCCAAAGTTTAATTCGTTTTTATTTTTTAAAACTATTTTTTTAATGACATTTAATGAAAGCCCTAAATCTAAAGACGCATTAAATTTAGAGGTGTTTATTCCGATATGGTTTCCTAAATTGAAAAAGAAATTCGCTTTATTATTATTTAAAAAAGACGGGTAATAAAAGTGATTTAATTCAATACCTCCGATAAAAAAATCACCAGCATTTAATGTTAAATTTTTTCCATTTCTATCGTTATATTCAAAATTTACTTGGTTTAATCCGTAATAGCGCCTACCGTATGGGTCTTCTCCTCCTGCAATGTTACTATGGAACCATTCGATGGTTTCATCTCCCGTAAAAAAAGAAAATGGATGCTTTCCTTTAGTTATTAAATATGATCGTAGTGTAATTCCTAATTCATGTTGCTTAGAAATTGGGATATTTACGGTTGCCCTAAATTCTTTAATAACAGCATCTATTACAATGTTTAAATAATCAGAAGGCGTTAGTTCTTGGTCTATAAAAGTAAATCTTCGGTTGTACCAAATAGAATTGCTTAGTTCTTCTCGAACGGCTTGATTTTTTGGTAAATAAGCTTCTACAAAAGGGTGGAAATTATTTCCGCTAGCATTACTAAAAGTTAATGTTGTTTGTTTAGGAGGCGAAATTTTAAAATTATGATTAATTCTAGAACTAAAAATACCAAAATGATGTGTAGATACTAAACTAGGTTTGTCTATTCCGTTTTTGAAGTGAATACTATCATTTTCTTGGGCTGTTGTGTAAACGGACCAAATAAGGATAATTAAATTTAGGGAACTTTTAAGCATCGTGTAAATATAATATAAATTTAATTTTGATGTTCATATTTGTAAATTAACTCTAACGTTGTTTTATAAATGGGCTGTCTTTCAATTTTACTTTTTAACCATGCGTAAAAACTCATTACAAAAATATCTTCTTCATCTGGATGTATCCATTCAAACGATTTTTCAACAGTACTTTTAAATAGAATAGAATTTATATTCTCAGGGTTTTTATAACAAGCCTCAATCAACCCTAAATATATTAAAACACGTTCTTGTTTTATGTTTTTTAGGTATTTAGAATAACTTCTTTTAAAACTTAAAAGCCTCGATTCTACTAGATCTATATTTTCAAGTTCGATGTGTAATAAGATTTCCAATAAGCGTTTTTTTATAATCCATTCTGTTCCTGCTTTGTCGTTATACCATTTGTCGTTATGATTGAGTTTAGATAACAGGGCTTGCGCTTTTTTTAATGCGTTCTTTTGAAAATAGAACATGGTTAAGCTTAAATGGATATCTAATAAAGATTCAATATCGGTATGTTTAATATTAATAAAAGGTAGTAGTAAATCGATGGCACAATCTTGTTTGTTTGTAAAGTTGAAAGTAAGGGCTAAAAGCAAATTATATTTTAGTTTAAATCTGTTGAAATATTTTTTTTGCTCTTCGTGCATTTGTTGATGCATTAAACCTAAGTAATGTTCCGAGTCTTCAAACTTTTTATTTCGAAATAGAGTATTGGCAATTAGGTAGAGTATTTGAATGTGATAATAAACTTGAGGATCCTTCTTTTTATTTTGAATGATGGACTTATACGCGTTTAATAAAAAGGATTCAATTTTCAAATAGTCTTTTGTTACAAATGCCGAAAGACTTACAATAGCAATTAATTGATAAAGCGATTTAAAAGATAGATTATTATCAATATTAACATGATGCGCTTTAAGTGTGTTATTTAGTATTGTTTGAAAGTCTAAAACATCACTTTTATAATTTATATTATTAAGAGTTTGCCTAATTTTTGCGTAAACAATATTTAACTCATCTTCCTTTTGGTGTGAAGCTTTGTTTTTTTTGAATTTGATGATAACAGCATCTAAATCTAAAATGGGATTTGCATAGGCATATTGAATTTTGGTATGATAGATTTCATTTAAAATAGGAAACAATTGATGCTCTTGTGCTAATGACTCAGCTTTGTCTAAAACTTTATAGGCCACTTTGTATTCTTTTAATTGTAAATAAGTGCGTGACGCTATAAGGTATTTAATGATTTTCATGTTTACCGAATTTTCTTCTTGCAGACTCGTGTTTGCAGTAAAGTCGATTATAGAATGGTATAAACGCATTCTTAAAGCGTGATAAGCATCTTTTTTATAGCTACCATATATGGCCAAGCAAATGGCTTTAGAGTTGAGTTCGTTTTTTAGTAAAAGTTTAAATAACTGAATGTTTTTTATGTCTTTGCGTTTGTTCTTTTTTTCTAAGAAAGTAATGAAACGCTGTTGGTTTTCTGCCGAAAAAGTTGAAACAACATGATTTAAATTATTCATTAAGTCATCAGTATATATATGTATTGTTCTTTAAATATAGTAAAAATATTAGTTATTAATAATTTTATATCATCAGTTTTATTAAAAATTAGTGTTTTGTACTAAACTCAAGAGTTGCAGTTTTGCTTCATAATCATTAAAACAAAAATTATGAATTATCAAACATCAGTTTCATTAGATGAAACGTCAAAAAAATCAGAAAAGAAAAAAGAAAAGAAAGGCATTGATTTTAAACCTAGTAGTGCATTTATTGGTGCGTCTTGGTCTGCTTTACTCATCGGAATGGTTTCTTATTGTATTGGTTTATGGAATGCAGATATGATGTTAAATGAAAAAGGCTATTATTTTACCATTCTATTATTTGGTTTGTTTTCTGTGATATCTGTACAAAAAGCAGTGCGAGATAAAATGGAAAATATACCCGTCACAGATATGTATTATAGTATAAGTTGGTTTACAACCGTTACATCTATTGTTTTATTGGTCATTGGACTTTGGAATGCCGATTTACTTTTAAGTGAAAAAGGATTTTACGGTATGTCTTTTTTACTGAGTATGTTCGCTGCAATTGCTGTGCAAAAAAACACACGTGATGTTCAATATGCAGAAACCATTATTGAAGAAGATAAATAGTCTGCTCCTAATCAAGACAAAAATATTAAGAATTGTTTTGATGGTTGGTTAGCTAACCCAAAACCTCGCGGTTAATAGCTGCGAGGTTTTAAAAAGTAACTTTGCATATGAAAGATAAAGTTAGAGCACTTATAATATTTGCAAGTGGTTTTTTTACATCTATTTTTAGCATTTGTTTATTATTTTTCATCGAATAATATTCTATTAAAAGATAGAATGTTTTCTATTATGGTTCTTTCTTTAATACTATTGAGTTTCATTCTTTTTCCATATGCTTAAAAAATTAATTTACATTTAATTAGAAAATAAATAGAAATGAGTTCAAAAATTCAAAACGATATAAAAAAACTTGTTGAAAAACAGGTCATTACGAATGAAGTTGCTGTAAATATTGAGAACTATTATAAGTCTAAAAAAACAGATACTCCAAACAGGCTATTTACTGTTTTCGCAGTATTAGGCTCAACTTTAGTTGGTCTTGGTGTTATTTTAATTTTGGCACATAACTGGGATGATTTTTCTAGAAGTATAAAAACAGTTTTTGCCTTTACGCCATTAATTATAGGGCAACTTATAGTGGGTTATACTATTTTAAAGAAAAAGAGTATAACTTGGTGTGAAGGTTCTGGTGTATTCTTGTTTTTTGCTGTTGGTGCAAGTATGGCATTGGTGAGTCAAATTTATAATATCCCAGGAAACTTTAGTAGTTATATGCTAACGTGGATATTGCTTTGTTCTCCGCTAATCTATCTTTTAAAACCTAACGCCTTAGTAATTCTGCATATTGTTTTTACAACTAATTACGCTTGCTCATATGGTTATTTTGATGGTAGCCAAACACCATGGTTATATATATTACTATTAGGTATTGTATTGCCGCATTACTATAAGTTACTAAAGAGTAAAAAGACACATAATATCACTTCAATTTTTAATTGGCTTTTACCTTTAAGCATCGTTATTGTATTAGGAACTTTTGTTAGTAGAAGTGGAGAATTCGGGTTTTTAATGTATGTTATTCTGTTTGGTTTATTATATAATATTGGAAAACTACCTTTTTTCGATAATCAAAAATTAAGAAAAAATGGTTATCTGATTTTAGGCTCTTTAGGAATAATTTATATGTTATTATTAACCAGTTTTGAATGGTTGTGGGAAGATCTTTTAAGGCATGATTTTGTATTTAACGTTCAGGAATTTTATATGTCATTGGTTCTATTCTTAATAACATTAGGTGTATTAATCTATTCGTATTCAAAAAAATGGATTCAAAATTTTAATCTATTTCAATATGTATTCATCATTTTTACAATCATCTTTTTTATAGGAATATCAGGAAGTTTTATATCAATAGCTTTAATTAACTTATTAATTTTAGCATTAGGAATTATGACTATAAAAATTGGAGCAGATAAATTTCATTTTGGCATTTTAAATTATGGTTTACTAATTATTACAACACTTATTGTATGTCGTTTTTTCGATACGAATATGAGCTTTGTAGTTAGAGGTCTATTGTTTGTATGTGTTGGTGTTGGTTTCTTTTTAACTAATTATATGATGTTGAAAAAGCAAAAATCAAAAGCAAAGATTGAAAAATGAAATACCTAAAAAAAATATTAAAATTGGTTTTAAGGATTCTACTCATTCCTGTGATTTATTTTTTAGTTTCTTTATTGTTAACGTCAATTACGGTCAATAAAAGCGGTGTAAGTTTAGATTCAAAACATAAAATATATTTAAATACTAATGGGATTCATTTAGATATTATAATTCCAGTTTCAGAAATTGATGATGAATTATTAAGTGGGCTTAAAATGAAGGATGAAAAATATTTGTCTTTTGGATGGGGAGAAGAAAGTTTTTATTTGAATACACCAACATGGGGCGATTTAACTTTTAAAAATGCGTTTAGAGCTTTGTTATTAGATAGTAATACTTTGATTCATTTAACAAGATATTCGCAAATTAATTCAGAATGGACGATTGTTAATCTAGACGAAAAGCAATTAGAAAAACTTAATACATATGTATTAAATTCTTTTACGCTTGATAAAAGCGGAAATAAAATAATTTTAGAAAATAAAGGCTATGCTTTTAATGATGATTTTTATAAAGCTACAGGAAGTTATTCGTGTATTAAAACGTGTAACACTTGGGTAAATTCGGCGCTTAAAAAGAGTGATTTAAAAAGTTGCTATTGGACGCCTTTTGATTTTGGAATTATTAATAAATACAAAGATTAAAAAACATATACTATGAAAACAATACATATATTTATCTTGTTTATAGTTGTAGCAGTTGCTCAATTATTCGTGCCAACACAAATGATTTTTAACCAAGAAGCTATTATAAATACGGGGGAAGCCTATAAATTTAAAACACAACCTGTAGATCCTAACGATCCGTTTAGAGGGAAATATATCAACCTTAATTTCGAGCAAAGCTCTTTTGTAACAACCGATTCGCTTTGGAAAAGACAAGATAAAGTTTACGTTTATATTGAAACTGATAGTTTAGGTTTTGCAAAAGTAAATCAAGTAAGTAGGCTTCCTTTAAATACTACTGAAAATTTTATTGTTTCAAAAGTTAGTTGGTATAATAAAAGAGATAAAAAACTAAATTTCAATTTGCCTTTTAATCGCTACTATATGGAAGAAACGAAAGCTTATGATGCTGAGGTTGCGGTAAGAAATAATCAACGGGATTCATTGCCAAATAACACCTATGCTTTAGTTTATATTAAAAATGGAGAAGCGGTTTTAAACGATGTTATTATTAATGAAACCTCCATTAAAGATTATGTTATAAAAAAAGAAGACTTCGAATAAAACGAAGTCTTCTTTGAAATTAAGAATTTAAAAAAGCCTAATCTTTAGGATTAAGAATTGTGTCAATGCGCTTAAGTACATCTTGTAAATGAATTCTACTCATTCTGTCTTTTGTAATGTTTAACCCAGAACGCACTTCTCTTTGCAATGAAATTAGCTCAGCTCTTACGATAGATTTAATATCAGATTGATTTACTTTAGTGTCTTTTTCAGTTGAAATATTAGCTAGTTTTTCAATAAAAGCGCGTTGTAAATTTCTTCTATAAGTATCTATAGCTTTTCCATTTCTCAACTCGCTCCAAATACCTTTCTTCAAATCTTGAACCATATTTAATAAACTATAAGCATTACTTTTATTAAAAGTTTTATTCTCAATCATACGAGACATTCTACTATAATCTAAAATGTTATTTAAGGCTCTAGTTTGGATTTCATTAATACGCTGTGTAATTCCTGAATGTTCTATTCTTCCAATAATGTTTTTGTCAATTAGCCATTTTGGTGTGTTAAACAATTCATTATTAATGAATTTAAGACAATTTTTTTGATGAGTTTTATCAACATACGTGTAAACAGCACCTTCTTGATTGGATGCTTTGTAATTCTCATATACACCACCTATATTAGATGAAACATGCCCGATATATCTATTAAATTGAGTAAAAACATGGTCGTACATGGTGTTTAAATCATCATAAGATTTGCCTTCGCCAGAGGTCCATTTAATTAAATTAGGCACAATACGTTTTAAATTAGCAATTCCATAAGAACTTGCTTTAATAGCGTCATCACCCAAATCTTCTGTTTGTGAACTAGGGTCTATAATAGACCTTTGTTGCTTTCCAAATCTATATAGCGGGTCTCCTGCATGTTCTAAAATCCAAGCATCAAGTGTTTGCTTTTCATCTTCAGCAGTTTTAGCATCTAAAATGGGTCTGTATCCCCAGCTAATGGAATACTTATCATATACTCCAATGTTTGGGAAAAGAGATACATTGTCTCCTGGTTGGGCTACATAATTAAATCGTGCATAATCCATAATAGAAGGAGCAGTGCCATACTTCCTTGTAAATTCTACATTACGTAAATCTTCAACTTTATAAGCAGAACTACTTCCCATATTATGAGGGAGGCCTAAAGTGTGACCAACTTCATGAGAAGACACAAACTTGATTAGTTCTCCCATAACTTCGTCTTTAAACTCCGCAGATTGAGCATCTGGGTTACCAGCAGCTGTTTGAACAAAAAACCAACCATTTAATATACTCATGACGTTATGATACCAATTTATATCTGATTCTAGTATTTCTCCAGAACGAGGATCACTAACATGGGGGCCATTTGCATTTGGTATAGGCGATGCTAAATAACGAACTACAGAATAGCGTGCATCTTCTGGAGACCATTCTGGATCTTCTTCTAACGTTGGGGGATCTTTTGCTATAATGGCATTTTTAAAACCTGCAGCTTCAAAAGCTATTTGCCAATCTTCAATACCTTGCTTTAAGTATTTACGCCATTTTTTAGGAGTTGCCCGGTCTATATAATATACAATTTGCTTTTTAGGCTCAACAAGCTCACCGCGTTTAAATTTTTCTAAATCTTCATCTTTAATTTCTAACTTCCAACGATCAAGAAACTTAAGCGTTTTACTTTTTTGGGCTTCTGATCCGTAATCTATTTGACTACTTGTAAACCATCCAACGCGTTTATCAAAATAACGACGCTTCATTGGGTTTTTAGGAAGTAAAACCATAGAATTGTTTATTTCGATTGATATAGTTCCTGTAGTAACATTAGATGGGGGCGCACCTGCTGAATATGTTTTTACATGACGAGTTTCAATGTTTAAAGGGTAACTTTTAATGTTTTCAATAAAAGATTTATCAGCTTCTAGACGACCTACTTTATATTTTTTTCTGCTACTATTTGTTAAGCCTAAAGCTTTTATGTCTAAAGCAAATAAGGCAGTGACATCAATAACTGTGTTTAAAGAATCTTTACTGATTGTTGTAATAGGAAAAGTATAAAGAATAGGTTCGAAGTTAGAATTTACTACTGCCTCATGAACAGGTAAAGAATCAGCTGCTACAATATTGTGGGAAACAACACGAAGCAATATTTTCTTGTCTTTTTTTTGCCACCTAAGAACTTGAGTGTTTTGTTTTTCACCACCAAAGCCTATACCTGATGCTGTTTTAGAAATACGTGTAACCATAAGCATTTCTCTATTAAAAAGAGTGTCAGGAATTTCATAGAAATATTTATTTTCAATTTTATGAACTGTAAATAAGCCTTTGTCGCTTTTTGCATCTTTAGTAATTACTTTATCGTAAGGTTTAATAGCTCCTTTTTTAGGTTTTGGTTTCTTTGCTGCTAGGGCTTTTTTTGCTTCAGCTTCAGTTGTCTTTTTTGAAGTTTTACAAGAGGTTACTATTAGTATAAATGCTAATAGGAAAATTTTAATAGGGTAATGTTTCATATAGTTGTTTTATAAAATAAAATTTTGTTATATTTATAAGACGTTATTATAGTTAGTTCCCCCCTAAACATACCTTGTTAAAACTATCTTAAAAAATGATGTACTAAAATAACTTATGACACGTATTCTTATGGTTTGAAAATCATTCTTTAATTTAAATATTATGTGTTCCTTTTTTCGCAATGTTAAATGATAGTATCATTAATTGGAGTTTCTATAAAAGCTTTGTTGAATTGTATTTATTGTATATTAGTATCTTAATGGTTTTGCTTATGCCTTACTGGTTACATCTTATAATAATTATCCTGATAGTTTATGTAATAATAAGTATAGCCTTGTATTATTTACAAGATTACATGTTATTTAAACCAGAAAAATTACCCAAAGATTTTGAGTTTTTTTATGAAAATCAAGATATAGTTGAACATAACCTTGAGACTAGAGATGGAGCAATAATAAACAGGATTCTATTTAAGCCTAAAAGTGAATCAAAAGGAATTGTTTTATATCTAAAAGGAAATTCAAAAAGTATAAAAGGGTGGGGTAAGTTTGCAGTAGATTTTACCAGGCATGGCTATAATGTTTTAATGGTTGACTATCGCGGGTTTGGAAAAAGTACAGGTAGACGCTCACAAAAAGCGATTAAAAGAGATTTGCAGGAAGTGTATAATAAAATAAAGGAGCACACAGTTGAAGACAGAATTATTCTTTATGGAAGGTCTTTAGGCTCAGGTTTTGCTGCTAAATTAGCTTCTATGAATAACCCGAAAATGCTAGTTTTAGATGCGCCTTATTATAGTTTAACTAAGGTCACTGCTCGTTATGCTCCTTTTATGCCATTATCATTACTTTTAAAATATCCGTTACCAACATACAAATGGTTAAAATATGTAAAGTGCCCTATTCATATTATTCATGGTACTAATGATAATTTGATTCCTTATAAAACCAGTGTAAAATTATCTCAAGTAAATCCAAAACTTACTAAATTACATACTGTAATTGGTGGCGGACACAAAAACTTAAACAATTTTGAATCCTATCATAACATGATTCATGAGATCTTAAATAGTAAGCCTCAAGATATCGATTTATCAACTACGAGTATTCATGTTAAACACACCTCAAAACCAACTAAAACGAAAGCTTAAAAAAGCATTTGTTGTTTTAATTAGCCTCTATCTTATGGTAGGCTCTTTATTGTATTTTTTTCAAGAGAAAATGTTGTTTTTGCCAACAGCATTAGCACAAGATTATGACTATCAATTTAATTACCCATTTGAAGAATTATTTTTTAAGACTGAAGAGAATGCCGTTATAAATGCCATTCATTTTAAATTAGAAAGACCTAAAGGAGTTGTGCTCTTTTTTCATGGAAATGCAGGCGATTTATCCCGCTGGGGAACTTTAGCAGAATATTTTGTTGAAAAACAATATGATGTTTTGGTAATGGACTATAGAACTTTTGGAAAAAGTAAAGGGAAGCTGAGTGAAAAAGCACTTTATCATGACGCGCAGTATTGTTATGATTATTTAAAAGATAAATATAAAGAGGAAGATATTCTTGTTTATGGGCGTTCGTTAGGAACAGGAATAGCAACATTTATAGCTTCAAAAAATAACCTTAATCAACTTATTTTAGAAACACCTTTTTACAGTATATTGGACGTTGCAGAATCAAGATTTCCAATGTTTCCCGTAAAACACATTTTAAAGTATAAATTACTTAGTTACCAATATGTAAAAAGAATTGAGTGTCCTATTTTAATGCTACATGGAACCAAAGATCAGGTTGTGCCATATGAATCAGCCAAAAAGCTTTTTGAAGTTTCATCAAAGAAGAATACCACGTTTGTAACTATAGAAGGTGGAAATCATGGTGATTTAAATACTTTTGATGTTTACCACGAACAAATGGAAAATGCATTAAAATAAATAACTTCACTTATAAAATTGGTAAAAGAAAAGCAGAAATGTTAGTCCTTGTAACCTCTTTGATTTCATAAAAAAATTAACATAATTACGTTTTTATCTTAAAGAAAATATAAAACGTTAATACCTTGTGTTAAAGATTTCTAAAAGCGTATAACCAGTACTTAAACAATGACTTTATTTGCTGTATAGTTTATTAGAAAGTAGTTAATTTTAGTAAATAAGTTTAGTTAGTTTGTTAGTTGAAAAACCCAGTAATCTTGAGATTACTGGGTTTTTTCATTTCATAAAAAAAGGAATCACATCTCTGCAATTCCTTTGTCATATTATTAAAAGTCGAAATCAAGTTCCTCATTAAAAACTAAACAATTTCAACAGACAAACCGTCATCAGTTTTTTCGACTTTAGCTAAATTATTTTTAGTTAATTCTTTAATCGTTTTATCCCATTTTTTATTCGATAAACCAGACTGAGTTTTTAAATCACCCAATTCTAACTTTTCAGCTTTTTTTAGTAATTCAAAAACAGCTTTAGCTTCATCACTTACAGCAACAGCTTTTTTCTCAGGTCGCATTTGCGGAAAGAATAAAACCTCTTGTATAGATTGGTTATTGGTTAAAAACATGATCAACCTATCCATACCAATACCCATGCCAGATGTTGGTGGCATACCGTATTCTAGGGCACGTAAAAAATCGTGATCTATAAACTCGGTAGCTTCATCGTCACCTTTTGCAGCAAGCTTAAGTTGGTGCTCAAAACGTTCACGTTGGTCAATTGGGTCGTTAAGTTCAGAATACGCATTCGCTATTTCTTTACCACAAACCATTAATTCAAAACGTTCTGTTAATTCAGGGTTTTCACGGTGTTCTTTACATAGCGGACTCATCTCTTTCGGGTAGTCTGTAATGTATGTGGGTTGTATATAGTTGCCCTCGCATTTTTCACCAAAAATTTCATCAATAAGCTTTCCTTTCCCCATAGTATCGTCAACCTCAATACCTAAATCTTTGGCTGCTGCACGAATTTCATCTTCAGTCTTATCAGTAATATCAAACCCTGTAAAATGTTTAATAGAATCTGCCATAGTTATACGCGCATATGGTGCTTTAAAATCTATTTCATGTTCGCCAAAAATCGCTTTAGTACTTCCGTTAACAGCCATAGCACAGTGCTCTAATAAACGTTCGCAGAAATCCATCATCCAATTGTAGTCTTTATAAGCTACATAAATTTCCATAGCAGTAAACTCTGGGTTATGCGTTCTGTCCATCCCCTCGTTTCTAAAGTTTTTAGAAAACTCATAAACACCATCAAAACCACCAACAATTAAACGTTTTAAATAAAGTTCGTTAGCAATACGCATGTACAATGGAATATCTAAAGCATTATGGTGTGTTGTAAAAGGTCTAGCAGCTGCTCCACCTGGAATAGGTTGTAAAACTGGTGTTTCTACCTCAAAATAACCAGAATCGTTAAAAAACTGACGCATGGCATTGAATAGTTTAGTACGTTTTACAAACACATCTTTTACTTGAGGATTCACTACTAAATCAGCATAACGTTGTCTGTAACGTTGCTCAGGATCAGTAAATGCATCATAAACAACACCATCTTTCTCCTTTGGTAAAGGCAATGGTTTTAAAGCTTTACTTAATAAAGTAAAATCTTTTACACGAACAGACATTTCTCCAACTTGCGTTTTGAACAATTCACCTTCAATACCAACAAAATCGCCAAAATCTAGTAACTTCTTAAAAACATCGTTGTATTTAACTTTGTCCTCATTTGGGCAAATTTCATCACGATTAAAATACACTTGTATTTTTCCTTCAGCATCCTGTAATTGCGCAAAACTCGCTTTTCCTTGTATCTTTATCCGCATTAACCTTCCAGCTATAATAACCTGTTTACCTTCCTCAAACTGGTCTTTCACCTGTTTCGATGTGTGGTTAACTGGGTATAAATCCGCAGGGTAAGGATTAACCCCTAATTTGCGTAATTTTACTAATTTCTCTCTTCTTACAAGTTCTTGCTCTGATAATTGCGACATATTCTAAATACTATGTGAAAATTTTAATGCCGCAAAGATACTATTAAAACCTATCTTTTAAAACAAATTTTTGGGCGTTACCACAAGGGACGGACTTGTAGTTTATCTTGAGCGAAGTCGAAAAGTTACGAGTCCTCGTTCGTACCTCGCTATGGGCTTTCCTCTGCAATCCCTAACGCAAATTGTAACAAACATTATAAATTTGCGTCAAATAAGTATAATCATCAATTAAATCAAATCAAATTATGAGTTTCTGGAGAGTTTTACTGTCTATTATTTGTCCACCGCTTGCCGTAATAGGCAAAGGTTGTGGCTCCATTCTAATCGTTTTTTTATTATGGCTTTGTGGCTGGGTACCTGGTGTTATTGCAGCACTAGTTATTTTAAATAATCCTAAAAATTAATATTTACTTTAAATTGTGGAGTATCATTTTTATCAATTATCTATGTAAAATAGTACTTTTTATTTGGGTGTCTTCTGTTATCTGTATTTTACCATTTTCATATAAAATATCGTAATTTTGTAGCTTATGAATAAGCAAATTAAACTGCAAGATTTAGGGCTTAAAGATTATAAAGAAACTTGGGAGTATCAAGAGACTTTGTTTAAAGCCATTGTAGATACTAAAATTAAAAACAGGCGAGAGGATGCTAACTTAAAAACAGAGAATCATTTTTTGTTTGTAGAGCATCCACATGTTTATACCTTAGGTAAAAGCGGGGATTTGTCTAATTTGCTTTTAAACGAAAAGCAGTTAGCAGAAAAGGGAGCAACCTTCTATAAAATTAATAGAGGGGGAGATATTACCTATCATGGCCCTGGACAAATAGTAGGTTATCCTATTTTAGATTTAGAAAACTTTTTTACCGATATTCATAAGTATCTACGTCTTCTAGAAGAAATGATTATTTTAACTTTAAAGGAATATGGTTTAGAAGCTGAAAGAAGTTCTGGTGAAACGGGCGTTTGGTTAGGTGTAGGAACACCATTTGCACGTAAAATATGTGCTATGGGGGTTAGAGCTAGTCGCTGGGTAACTATGCATGGTTTTGCATTAAATGTAAATGCAGATTTAGGTTATTTCGATAATATTATACCGTGTGGAATTCGTGGTAAGGCTGTGACTAGTTTGAATGTGGAATTGGGAATAGATAGAGTTGATGAAGACGCGGTTAAAGAAAAATTATTAAATCATTTTTTAATGCTTTTTGAGTCGCACGTTCTTAATTTATAAGCTTGTTCATTACTCTTATATAGTGATATTTCAACATATTTAGATTCCTGTTTAAATATAAAAAGGTATGAAATAAAAAAGGCGATACTTTTAAAAGTATCGCCTTTTTTATAATAATTCACATTACTTTAATGCTCATCTTCTAATAAACCAGTTCTTTTGTATCCTACTAAGCTATAAATAGTCCCTGCATCATCAGAAAACTCGATATCAAAAGATATACCATCAGATATATTACCTGCAGAAGTTTCTGTATCACCTTTAGTAATTGCTCCGTTAGTAATACTTACCGTAATGTCATAGCCATCTACACTACTAGCTAAATCACTTCCAGAGAAAGTTAAAGAATTTAGATTTACAGGAGACTTAGCTTTAAACCACCAAAAGTTTTGATGATCGTCAACCCACATTTCAGTTCCATCATCTGTAGATGTGTTATAAGTGCTAATTTGGTAGTATGCTCCACTAGCCACACCATCAGTAGCTAATTGCACAAACCAATCACCTGCCATTTCTACTGTGCTGGTAGCTCCAGGATCTGGGTCTCCACCCTCGTCACAAGATATAGATAAACTAAGCGTGAATAAAAGCAAAACAGCTTTATATATATTTATGTTTTTCATAATTTTTAATTTTTAATTTATTGTCTTGAAAAGGTTCTTGTAAATGTTCCATAAAACCCACTAGCATTTAAGCTCCAGCTCCAATTATCATTGTCTTGAATCTCTCCAGGTGCAAAACTTGAAACGGATAAACCACTTGGAGAAGCATCTGCTTTGAAAGGGATATAGATTTCGTCATCATTCACATTAATAAAAGTGATGGTAAGCTGATTTTCTCCAGCTACTCCTCCTGCATTATCATAAGTATAATATCTATCGGAAATTTGAGTACATATACCTGGGCTTCCATTACTTCTTGCCCAACTTCCTTCTAAATTATATATGCTAGCAGCAGTAGATACAACAACGACAGTTCTTCGTGCATTGGCAGCAAATCCTTCATCATTAATGGCGCTATAATCAATATAATAAACACCAGCGGTATTTGTATCAACTACTAGGCTTGTTTCATATGGAAAAGCCGCTCCAGCAAGAACAACATCTGCACCAGGATCGGTCCAGTTATCGCCTTGATTAATAATAACTTCAGTGTCTCCTATTATATTAATCACGGCATAGTTTGTTATGCTGCTCAGGTTAGCTGTAGATTCTGTATCGCAAGAGATAAATAATAAAGCGACTATACCTGTTAAATTTAATATTATTTTTTTCATTATTCTTAATATTTAATTATTAATTATTCCACCAAACAGGTACTGTTATTGCCAAAATCGTAGGAGCATTTGAATTTCTTGATAGCTCTTGGTTTGGGTATACTAGTCTTTGTGGAAATACACCTCCTGTTAAACCTTCAACAGAATATGCCCATTCACCAGGGATATAGTTTTCATCAGATTGAGGAAGCGATGATTCTTTAGGATATCCTGTTCTGTGTTGCTCAAAGAAAGATTCATATCCTTGATCCGGATAACATGAAACCCATTTTTGAGTGATTATCGATTCTATTTTTTCTTCTAATGTTCCAGCAGATGGATATTCATATGCACCGCCAGAAGCTACAAATGGAGATCCATCATAAGATGTATCAAAAATCCATGTTTGCTCACCTTCTCCTTTAGAGTCGTCATAAAAATTAGGACTTTTAGCAAAAGCAGCTAAAACGCCTGCGTCATATAAAGCTTTAGCTCCAGTACCACTGTTATATCTTTCCATAGCTTCAGCTTGCATAAAGTAACTTTGTGCAGCACTAATAAAAAAGACTGGAGATATAGGGCTTATGTCTGCTAAAGAAACAGAAGCTGGAGATGCAGCACTATTAAAATCACCTTGATCTAAAGAGTTTAGTGCGCTACCATCTGTAGCTTCAGTTTGATAGAATGCATCCAGTCTTGGATCTGAATTAGCTAATAAAAACGACCACATTGTTGTACTTGCTCTCAAATTATTTTGAGTGTTTAACTGTCTTCTGTCAGCTTCATAAACAGGAGTACTAAGGCTTGCTTCATCTTCAAAAACACCACCGTTAACACCTACACCAGCATCAATAGTTAAGAAAGCTGCGTTTGAATTTAACATTGCTGTAATACCTGCAGAAGCTACACTAGGTCTAGCCTCTGTTTGTCTAAGAAATATTTTTAGTTTTAGAGTATTAGCAAATTCAATCCAATTAGTCATGTTTCCAGCGAAAAGAAAATCTTCACCTCCTGGTGCTGGTAGTGAGGATGCTGCTAAATCTCTCCCTAGAGCGTCATCAAGATCAGTTATCATTAAGTCATAGACTTCTTGCCCAGTATTAAAATTCGGATTAAAGTTAGTGGGATCATTTGCCTCAACATAAGGTACATCTCCATAAAAATCTGTCAAAATTTGAAAAGCATAAACTTCTAACGAAGTTGCTATTAGGTAGTAATTCCAATTCTCTCTTTCAAGAGCAATTTTCTTTGCATTTCTAATATCACTAAGCGCATCATAAGTATTAGACCAAGTACGCTCATAATCATTAGTTCCTATAGTATAGTTATCCACACTTCTATATTGACTAGAAGAAAGACTTTGAGCCCAAAACTGAGACCAAATTCCTCCTACAAAGGATATAGAGGAGTTATGGGCACCAGCAATACCTATTATACCAGCTGCAATTTCAGATGAAATAGCAACATCTTCAGGGGTTAATAAGTCTGGATCTGAATTTATATCTAGTTGTGATTCACAAGAAACCAACAACGTTATCATGCATAAAGCACCAATTATTATTTTTTTCATTTCGTTATTTTTTTATTGTTAAAAGGATGCTTTTAGAGTAAAACCGTAAGTTCTTTGCGTAGGGTTTCCAGCAAATTCTCCAAATTCACTTTGTAAGTCCGATCCGAAAGTTGAAACTTCTGGGTCAACATATGGATTGTCGTCTGGTGTCCATAAAACTAAATTTTTACCATACAAACTCACTGAAGCTGAATTAATGCCTATTACATCTGTAAAGGTAGAAGGAATCCTATATGTTATGGACAAATCTCGTAACCTTATAAATGTTTTATCAATGACATGAGTTTCCTCAATACTACCGTTGTTTGAAGAACTATAAAACCCTGTAACATCATCCCAATTAATTGGTGTTGTATTTTCAGAAAAAGTATCATCACCATTATCGTTTACAGAGTTAGGAACTATAAATGGGGATCTCTCATTAAATGTTGTTGCGATAGAATTACCAGTAAAACCTAATAATCTATTTGTGTAAGAGTACATTTCGCCACCTTCTTTCCAATCTAAAGAAGCAGTAAGTGTTAAGTTTTTATATCTAAAAGAGTTTTTAAGTCCCATTACGAAATCTCTTTGAGATGAACCTATTTCCTCTTCAGTATCAACTTGTAGCGGAATTCCTGAGGTAGGATCAACTATTATTTCTCCACTGTCAGTCGTAGCTGCAACTCTAGTTTTATAAACACCTAGAGGTTTTCCTTTCTCAGCATAAAAATTGACAGCGAAAGCACTATTAATTAAGATTTGTGATAAACCTTCAGCTATATCTGTTACTTCATTTTCGTTTTTAGTAAAAGTGTAATCTATATTCCAAGAAAAATCTTTTGTTTGAATTGGGATTAAACCTAAACTTACTTCAAAACCTTTGTTATTTAAATCAATAAAGTTACCAGTAATAGAAGAGTATCCTGTACTTCTAGCTAAAGGTCTTAATATGATTACTCCCTCTGTGTCCTTATTGTAATATGCAACATCTAAATTCACACGTCTATTAAATAGGTTTATTTCTGCTCCTACTTCAAATTCTTTTGTGATTTCTGGACGTAAATCAGGATTACCGAGTATACCACTTAATTCGAAAGCGTTTTGACCAGCAATAGGGAAATTAAGTTCTCCAAAGTCAAATACAACTCCAGCTTGAATAAGTGAACTACTAGTAGCATATGGGTTAGTATCTTTAGCTACTCTTGCAAACGAACTTCTTACTTTTGCATAAGTGGGACCATTATCAACAACAATACCACTTAAAGCTACGGATGGGTAGAAATAAGAATTGTTATCTAGTGGCAATGTAGAAGACCAGTCATTTCTACCAGTAAGAGTTAAGAAAGCTCGATCTTTATATCCTACTTCAGCAGATCCAAATAGACCATAAATTCTTCGTTTGGTATCCGATTGTGTTGCAATTTGTCTACCTGCTGTGTTGGTTAGCTCATAAAAATTAGGAACACTAAGGTCAGTTATAGATACGCTTAAAAAACTTGTAGATATTTGATTATAAGCTGTACCTAAGGTTGCGTTAAATGAAAAATCATCTGAAATTTCTTTATTGTAATCTAACGTGAAATAAGTGTCATATTCTTTTCTATCATTCTTTCTTTCAGTAACTCCTCCTGCATTATTTGTTGCTCCATCTAAAGCATTTGGTGAGCCAGGCGTATAGGTTACTACAGCACCGTAGCTATTAATGGATGTATTAGTGATATCTATACCTGTTTGGAAGGTTGCTACTAAATCATCCGTGATATCATATGATAAGTTTACATTACCATAAAAACGATTGTTTTTGAAAAAGGTCTTATTCTCATTAATTGTCCACCAAGGATTTCTTGAATAAGGCGTATGAAAATTATCGTTATTATTAAATGGGTCATTAACATAATCTTGTAAATCTAAAAGACTTATATCTCTTGGAGTTTGGATTATTTCTTGGATTAAGGATTCTCCTTCACCAGCATTATCACCTTGTCCTGTGTTTACAATGTTTTGATCTCTAGTAATAAAATTAGCGTTAGTCCTAACTCTAAATTTTTCGCCTTGAACTCCTGCTGATAAATTGAATGATTTTCTTTCAAAAGCATCTGCATTAGTTGGAATTACTCCATCACTGTTAGTATCTGTAAAAACAAGAGAGAAATCAGTAGTGTCCCCACCTCCACTCAATCTTAATGAGTTTGTGTAATTTGTACCTTGATCAAAGAAATCTTTTATATTGTCTTCTTGTGCAACATATGGTTTAATTTGTTGAGAATCGTTAACTACATTCCCCCATATTCTTACTTCTCCATCGAATGGAGCTCCCCAAGAACCATTTTCATTACTGGCATCAGTTCCTCGAGAAAAACTTTGTCCAGCCCATCCTTGTCCAAAATCATTTTGATAATGAGGAAGCCTACCTACTTCAGAAAAATCTAAAGATGAAGAAATTTCAACTTTTAGTTTTTGACCTTTAGAAGCTCTTTTAGTTGTAATGATTATCGCTCCGTTTGATGCTCTTGATCCGTAAATAGCGGCTGCAGCTGCACCTTTTAAAACAGTAATGCTAGCTATGTTATTTGGGTCTATATCATTAAGACCATTACCAGCATCAAATGTACGTGTTGCGTCAGTGCTTAAATTATTGGGATCACTTCCCCTGTTACTTGCATTACTAATAGGAGATCCATCAATAATGTAAAGAGGTGAATTTGATCCTAAGGAACTAAAACCTCTCATAATTACTTTTGCCGAGGCACCTGGTTGAGCAGGAACTGTAATATCTACACCAGCAATTTTACCAGATAAAGATTCAAATGGATTTGTGTTTGTAACCTGGGTTAAATCTTTAGCAGAAACAGTAGTGGTAGAATAACCAAGAGCTCTTTTTTGCTTTTTCTTCCCAAAAGCAGTTACTACAACTTCTTCTAAAGCTGAAGCATCCTCCTTCATAGTAACATTTAATGTATTGGACGATCCAATCACAATTTCTTGAGTGGTATAGCCTACAAAACTAAATACAAGAGAAGCTCCTTGGTTAGCTGTTATAGAATAATTACCATCAAAATCTGTTGAGGCACCCGAAGATGTACCTTTAATTAAGACTGTTGTTCCTGGTAAGGGTAATCCGCTTTCATCGGAAACCGTTCCTGAAATTGTCTTTTCTTGAGCAAAACTTATTTGCACAACAAACGCTAGTAATAGCGTTAGAATTCCACTAAACTTTGTTTTCATTTTATAATTATTTGAATTAGTCGGGTCAAAAATCTTAATAAAAAGTTAATAAAACAACAAATTCGAGTTAAATTTTTAAAATTTAAAATAAAGTTTTTGTGAAAATGATAAAGAAAAGGCCTTAATTCGTGATTAAATTTAATAGAATTTCGGATTTCGTATGAATATTTTTAATTCTCTTGATGTAAGTTATGCATGCATAACAGTTGAGTTTTCAGCAATATATCCAATGAAGTAGGTGTGATTTATTTAAAGTATTTACTATAGAGGGGTTTGGGGGGGAGTTTTTGAAATATTTAAAATATAATTCTACCTAAAAAATTAAAATTGAGCCTTTAAACTGATGTGAATTTTTGAATTTGACAGTTTAAATTTCTGATTTTCACTCTTTCCGTTAGCATAATTTAATTTTAGCAAGCCAGATTTTGTTAAAATACCAAAGCCAAAACCGTAGCCAAATAATTTTTCATCAGTGTTAGACAGCTTATTTTCAAAATAGGCAACATCAGTTATGGTATGAATAAAGATCGAATTATTTAATTGGTATCTGTATTCAGAATTTATTAAACCGTATTGAGAAGCAAGTATGCTGTTTTCTTCAAAACCTCTAATAGAATTTATGCCGCCAAAACGTAGTAATTCGTTTTCGAAATACGAATTGGAATTTAAATTCGATCCATTAACTCGTATATAGATACTATTTTTGTTATTGAAATTAACTATTTTGAATGCATCTATAATCAATAAGGATTGTTTTTCTGAGTTTGAATTGTTTTCTCTTTCTCCAAAATTTGTTTCAATAAGTAAAGCTGCGTTATATGGGAATAATAAATTATTCGATTGCGGTTTTATGTATTCGTATGCTAAAGAATAATAATTGGTATTAAAGTCATCTATTTGATTATTTATGTTTGATGAAAGCAAATTATCTGATTTAGTATTTGAGACACCTGTATAAACTTTGTGTTTAGAATTTATTTGATAATGAATTTTGGCAGATTGTTTAGCGGTTGAAAACGAAGAGTCTCTTCTAAAAATATTTAATTGTAGATCGACTCCTATAGGGGATTTAAATAAATAGGGAAGTGTTAAGTTTGTTTCAAAAGTGTTTTGATCATTTTCGTCACTCTTATAAAGAAGTCTAAACGTTTCTCCAAAATTTAAGTTGTTCATTAAATTTAGATTTAAATACCCATTAAATTCTAATTTGTTTGTGTCTTCGTTAGTACCAAAACCTAAGAAACCATCAAACGAGTTACTTTGCAATTTTTTTACATATATATATAAGGATGTAGAATCTTTAGAAAATAAAACTTCAGGCCCTTTAATTTGATTCGCAAATCTTAAGTCGTTTATCTGTGTTGTTTTTTCATTAATCGTTTTTAAATCGAAAAGTTGATTTTTTTTAATTTTAAGGAAATGTTTTAAATAAGAGCGTGGAAATTTTTCATAACCTTTAACGACGATGTTATTTATAACCCTTTTTTTGTTTTGTGAATCTATAATGAGTTTAGCTTCTAAGTTATGAGAATCTTTAACTTTAATATCTGCAAGTTTTAATTTTGAAAAAGGAAACCCTAATTCTGTAGTTTTCGAATTAATATACTCTAGACTCTTTTCAATTTCACTTAGAGGTATTTCAAAATAATCATCATTTACTTTATTTGAAATGCTTTCTAAAAGCGTTTGAGAAATTTCATTTTTATTATAGTATATAGATATGTTGCGGTATTTGTTTTTTAAATGAATTTCAACAATAAAAAGGGTGTCATTTAATTTATTAATTTGAAGCAAGTTGTTTTCAATATAACCTGCTTTAAAAAAAACGTTTTGAATACTATCAATTTCTGATTTTATAGAACTATAATTTTTATGAATTTTCAAATAGTCTAAAGAATCTATTTTTTTTGTTTCAATAGGCGTGTTGCCGTTAATTTTAAGCTTCAAATTTTGACAAAATACTTCCGAAGAAAAAAGTATATATATAATGACTAATAAAAAAGACGTTTTTTGCACGTTTACTTAGGCTGAATTATTGTGTAAATCTAACGGAAAACATAGACTTATAATATATGTGTTTATAGAATTTTTAAATTCTTCTGAAAATTAGTCAATTAGGGTTTGAATTATAAATTTTAATTTCTACCTTTGCAGCCCTCTTAGAAGAGGATTATTAAATTTATATATAATATATATGCCAACAATTTCACAATTAGTAAGAATAGGAAGAGCCAAAATAACCAAGAAGAGTAAATCGGCCGCTTTAGATTCTTGTCCGCAAAGACGTGGTGTGTGTACTCGTGTTTACACAACGACTCCTAAAAAACCTAACTCAGCAATGCGTAAGGTAGCAAGGGTTCGTTTAACGAACGGTAACGAGGTTAACGCATACATCGGTGGTGAGGGACATAATCTACAAGAGCACTCGATAGTATTGGTTAGAGGTGGAAGGGTAAAAGATTTACCAGGAGTTAGATATCACATTGTACGTGGTGCTTTAGACACCGCAGGTGTTTCAGGTAGAACGCAACGTAGATCTAAGTATGGTGCTAAACGCCCTAAGAAGTAAAACAAGGTTAGAAGTTTAGGTGTTAGATGTTGAGAAACTAATAACTAAAACTAATAACTAATTAACTCAAAAAGAAGACATGAGAAAAAGAGCAGCAAAAAAGAGACCGCTTTTACCGGATCCTCGTTTTAACGACCAGTTAGTAACTCGTTTCGTTAACATGATGATGTGGGATGGTAAAAAGTCTATCGCTTTTAAAGTATTTTACGATGCAATTGACATTGTAGAAGAAAAGAAAACAGACGAAGAAAAAACAGCATTAGAGATCTGGAAAGATGGTTTATCAAATGTGATGCCTCACGTAGAAGTACGTAGTCGTCGTGTTGGTGGAGCAACATTCCAAATACCAATGCAAATTCGTCCAGATCGTAAAGTTTCAACAGCAATGAAATGGCTAATTAGCTATTCACGTAAAAGAAACGAAAAATCTATGGCATTACGTTTAGCTTCAGAAATTTTAGCAGCAGCTAAAGAAGAAGGAGCAGCTGTTAAGAAAAGAGTTGATACTCATAAAATGGCAGAAGCAAACAAAGCATTCTCTCACTTTAGATTTTAATAGGAAATGGCAAGAGATTTAAGATTAACAAGAAATATAGGTATTGCTGCACATATTGATGCAGGAAAAACTACGACTACAGAACGTATCCTTTATTATACAGGGGTTTCTCATAAAATTGGAGAAGTACATGATGGTGCTGCTACAATGGATTGGATGGAACAAGAACAGGAAAGAGGTATTACAATTACTTCTGCTGCAACAACTTGTGAATGGTCTTTCCCAACAGAAAATGGAGAGCCAACAGCTGATGCTCAAGGGTATCACTTTAATATTATTGATACACCAGGTCACGTAGATTTTACTGTTGAGGTAAATCGTTCTTTACGTGTACTTGATGGTTTAGTGTTCTTATTTAGTGCAGTTGATGGTGTTGAACCACAATCTGAAACTAACTGGAGGCTAGCTGATAATTATAAAGTGCCAAGAATTGGTTTTGTTAATAAAATGGACCGTCAAGGGTCTGATTTTATGATGGTTTGTGGCCAAGTAAAAGAAATGTTAGGCTCTAATGCAGTGCCTATCGTTTTGAATATTGGTGATGAAGAAAACTTTAAAGGTATTGTCGATTTAGTTAAGAACAGAGCTATTGTTTGGCACGAAGAAGGAATGGGATCAACATTTGATGTTGTTGATATTCCTGAAGAGCTTAAAGAAGAAGCAAGAGCTTTACGTGCTAACTTAATTGAAGAAGTAGCTAGTTATGATGAAGACTTATTAGAGAAATTCATGGAAGATGAAGATTCTATTACAGAAGATGAAGTGCACGCTGCACTTAGAGCTGCTGTAATGGATATGGCAATCATTCCTATGATTTGTGGTTCTGCATTTAAAAATAAAGGTGTACAGTTCTTATTAGATGCTGTGTGTCGTTATTTACCTTCTCCAATGGATAAAGAAGGAATTGTAGGTGTTAACCCAGATACAGATAAAGAAGAATTACGTAAGCCTGATGTAAAGGAGCCTTTTGCTGCTTTAGCATTTAAAATTGCTACCGATCCTTTTGTAGGTCGTTTAGCATTCTTTAGAGCATATTCTGGTCGTTTAGACGCAGGTTCTTATGTATTAAATAACCGTTCAGGTAAAAAAGAACGTATTTCTCGTATTTATCAAATGCATGCTAACAAGCAAAATGCTATTGATTATATAGAAGCTGGAGATATTGGAGCTGCCGTTGGATTTAAATCTATCAAAACAGGAGATACACTTTCAGCTGAAAAGCATCCTATTGTTTTAGAATCTATGGACTTCCCTGATCCCGTAATTGGTATTGCGGTTGAGCCTAAAACTAAAGCAGATGTTGATAAATTAGGTATGGGCTTAGCTAAATTAGCTGAAGAAGATCCAACCTTTACAGTGCGTTCGGATGAAGCTTCAGGACAGACTATTATTTCTGGAATGGGTGAACTTCACTTAGATGTTATTGTTGATCGTTTAAGACGTGAGTTTAAAGTTGAAGTAAATCAAGGTCAACCACAAGTTGAATATAAAGAAGCTATCACACAAGCTGCAGATCATAGAGAGGTCTATAAGAAACAATCTGGTGGTCGTGGTAAATTTGCTGATATTGTATTTACAGTAGAACCAGCAGATGAAGGTCAAGTAGGTCTTCAATTTGAATCTGTAATTAAAGGTGGTAACGTTCCTAAAGAATTTATTCCTTCAATTGAAAAAGGATTTAAACAAGCGATGATAAATGGACCATTAGCAGGTTTCGAAGTAGATGCAATGAAAGTGACATTGAGAGATGGATCTTACCATGATGTGGATTCGGATCAATTATCTTTCGAATTAGCTGCTAAACTTGGATTTAAAAACTGTGCTAAAGCTGCAAAAGCTGTAATAATGGAACCTATTATGAAACTTGAGGTGATTACACCTGAAGAGAACATGGGTGATATAGTTGGAGATTTAAATCGTCGTCGTGGACAAATGAGTGATATGGGTGATAGAGCTGGTGCAAAAACTGTAAAAGCAACTGTTCCTTTATCCGAAATGTTTGGATATGTTACAACATTAAGAACATTATCATCAGGTCGTGCAACGTCAACAATGGAATTTTCACATTATGCTGAAACACCTTCAAATGTATCTGAAGAAGTGATTAAAGCTGCTAAAGGAGATCAATCTTAAAAAGTTAAGAAAATGAGTCAAAAAATTAGAATAAAATTAAAGTCTTACGATCATAACTTAGTAGATAAGTCTGCTGATAAGATTGTAAAAACCGTAAAAAGTACAGGTGCTGTTGTAACTGGTCCAATTCCATTACCAACACACAAGAAAATTTTCACTGTATTACGTTCACCTCACGTTAACAAGAAGTCGAGAGAACAATTTCAATTAAGCTCTTACAAGAGGTTATTAGATATTTACTCTTCATCTTCTAAAACCATTGATGCTCTAATGAAATTAGAGTTGCCAAGCGGTGTTGAAGTAGAGATTAAAGTTTAAGTATATTGCAAGGTTAAAATTGTAATACATAATATAAAGAGCATCATAATAAGAAATTATTTTGATGCTTTTTTGTTTTATATAAAGTGTCTGAAAATATAAAATTTCGTTTGTTCTTATAGTGTGATTCTAATTAGAAATCACTTTCTTAATTATATAACAGTGTTTAATTGCTTAGCTCTAAATAGGTTCAAATTAAAATTATTGAATCTTTCTTTGTAATTAGTTAAAAACATTTTTTTAAATCAAAAGAAAACTTTACATTTGCATCCTCAAAATAGGGTGTTTAACATCTTATTTACATGTCCCACCAATGAGGTTGCGGGAAAAACGGCAAAAATACACTTCAAGGCTGAAACGTATTTTCAGCCTTAAATGTTTTTAATAAATAGTAAATCATTAATAAATAATTAAATATGTCTGGGTTAATTGGAAAGAAAATCGGTATGACCAGCATCTTCGATGAAAATGGTAAAAATATGCCATGTACAGTAATCGAAGCTGGACCATGTATCGTTACCCAAGTCAGAACTGAAGAAGTTGACGGCTATCAAGCTATTCAACTTGGTTTCGATGACGCGACAGAAAAAAGTGCTACTAAAGCAGACTTAGGTCATGTTAAAAAAGCAGGAACTTCTGTAAAACGCAAAATCGTAGAATTCAAAGGTTTTGATGAGGAGTACAAATTAGGAGATGCAATCACTGTTGAGCATTTCACTGAAGGTGAATTTGTTGATGTAGCAGGAACATCTAAAGGTAAAGGATTTCAAGGTGTTGTAAAACGTCATGGTTTCGGTGGTGTAGGTCAAGCTACTCACGGTCAGCATAACCGTTTAAGAGCTCCGGGATCTATTGGAGCAGCATCTTACCCTGCAAGAGTATTTAAGGGCATGAAAATGGCTGGAAGAATGGGGGGAGATACTGTAAAAGTTCAAAATTTAAAAGTTTTAAAAGTAGTTACTGAAAAGAACTTACTTGTTGTGAAAGGGTGTGTGCCTGGACATAAAAACGCTTATGTAATTATTAGAAAATAATGAAAGTAGCAGTTTTAGATATAAACGGAAAAGACACAGGTAGAAAGGCAGACCTTTCTAAAGATGTGTTTGCTATTGAGCCTAATAATCACGCTGTATATTTGGATGTTAAACAATATTTAGCAAACCAAAGACAAGGAACTCACAAATCGAAAGAAAGAGCTGAGATTACTGGAAGTACACGTAAGATTAAGAAGCAAAAAGGAACAGGTACAGCGAGAGCAGGTAGTATTAAGTCTGGTATTTTTAAAGGTGGTGGTCGTATGTTCGGTCCAAGACCAAGAAATTACAGTTTCAAACTTAATAAAAACTTGAAACGTTTGGCACGTAAATCGGCCTTCAGTATCAAAGCAGGAGAGCAGTCAATTACAGTATTAGAAGACTTTAGTTTTGACACAGTAAAAACTAAGAATTTTACTGCTGTTTTAAAAGCTTTAGACTTAGAGAACAAAAAGGCGCTCTTTGTATTGGGTGAGGCAAATAATAATGTATATTTGTCATCGCGTAATTTAAAAGGCTCTGAAGTTGTAACTAGTTCAGAATTAAGTACATATAAAATACTTAATGCGGCCCAAGTTGTACTTTTAGAAGGTGCTTTAGAAGGAATTGTAACAAACTTAAGTAAATAGAAACAATGAATATCTTAATAAAACCGATAATCACAGAAAAAGCGACAGCAGCTAGCGAGTTAAGTAACTGCTATACGTTTTCAGTGAATACCAAGGCGAACAAGGTAGAAATAAAAAAAGCGGTGGAAGCTGCTTATGGTGTTTCTGTTGAAAAAGTTCGTACTATAAATGTCCGTCCAGATAGAAGAACTCGTCATACAAAGACAGGGATTCAAAATGGTAAAACAAATGCTGTTAAAAAAGCACTTGTACAACTGGCGGAAGGTGAAATGATTGATTTATATAGTTAAAAAAGGCTAAAATGTCAGTAAGAAAATTAAAACCAATCACACCAGGACAGCGATTTAGAGTAGTAAATGGATTTGACGCCATTACTACTGATAAGCCGGAAAAGAGTTTACTCGTTCCGAATAAGAGGTCTGGTGGTAGAAACAGTCAAGGAAAAATGACCATGCGCTATATCGGTGGAGGTCATAAAAGAAAGTATCGTATTATCGATTTTAAAAGAGAAAAAGTAGGAGTTCCTGCTGAAGTAGCTTCAATTCAATACGATCCAAACAGAACCGCTTTTATCGCATTATTGAATTATCAAGATGGTGAGAAAAGATACATTATTGCTCAAAACGGATTACAAGTTGGTCAAAATGTAGTATCAGGTCAAAATGGTGTTGCTCCAGAAATTGGAAATTCAATGCCTTTATCTGAAATTCCATTAGGAACTATTGTTTCTTGTGTAGAGTTACGTCCAGGACAAGGAGCTGTTATGGCTCGTAGTGCTGGTGCTTTTGCTCAGTTAATGGCAAGAGATGGTAAGTTTGCTACGGTTAAGTTACCATCTGGAGAAACAAGATTAATTCTTGTTAACTGTATGGCAACTATAGGTGTTGTATCTAACTCAGATCACCAATTATTAGTAGGTGGTAAAGCAGGTAGAACAAGATGGTTAGGTAGAAGACCACGTACTAGACCAGTAGTGATGAATCCAGTTGATCACCCAATGGGTGGTGGTGAAGGTAAGTCTTCAGGTGGGCATCCTCGTTCTAGAAACGGTATACCAGCTAAAGGTTATAGAACCCGTTCTAAGACAAAAGCAAGTAATAAATATATTGTAGAACGTAGAAAGAAATAAGACATGGCAAGATCATTAAAAAAAGGACCTTACGTTCATTATAAATTAGAGAAAAAAGTGGCTGTTAATGTTGAGTCTAACAAAAAAGCAGTAATTAAAACTTGGTCTAGAGCCAGTATGATTACTCCAGATTTCGTTGGACAAACAATTGCAGTACACAATGGCCGTCAATTTGTACCAGTTTACGTAACTGAAAACATGGTAGGTCATAAGTTAGGAGAATTTTCGCCAACACGTTCATTCCGTGGACATGCAGGTGCTAAAAACAAAGGTAAAAAGTAGTAAGCTATGGGAAGTCGTAAAAAACAAATGGCAGACGCTATTAAGGAAGGAAAAAAGTTAGTAGCTTTTGCAAAACTTAATAACTGTCCTACATCACCAAGAAAAATGCGTTTAGTAGCTGATTTAGTAAGAGGCGAAAAAGTAGAACATGCACTTAATATATTAAAATTCAACCAAAAGGAAGCTTCTGGTCGTTTAGAGACGTTGTTACTGTCTGCAATTGCAAACTGGCAAGCTAAAAACGAAGATGCAAGCATAGAAGAGGCTGAATTATTTGTTAAGGAGATTAAAGTGGATAGCGGATCGATGTTAAAGAGATTACGTCCAGCTCCACAAGGTCGTGCGCACAGAATAAGAAAACGTTCAAACCACGTAACAATCGTAGTTGGGGCTAAAAATAACACACAAGCTTAATAAAGGTATGGGACAAAAAACAAATCCAATCGGAAATCGCTTAGGAATTATCAGAGGATGGGAATCTAACTGGTACGGAGGAAACGATTATGGTGATAAACTTGCCGAAGACGATAAAATTAGAAAATACGTTCATGCACGTTTATCTAAAGCTAGTGTTAGTAGAGTAATAATCGAAAGAACTTTAAAACTTGTAACCGTTACTATCACAACGGCTCGTCCTGGTATCATTATTGGTAAAGGCGGTCAAGAGGTAGACAAGTTAAAAGAAGAACTTAAGAAAATTACTGGAAAGGAAGTTCAGATTAACATCTTTGAAATTAAAAGACCTGAACTTGATGCATTTTTAGTAGGAACAAGCATCGCTCGTCAAATTGAAAATAGAATTTCATACAGACGTGCAATTAAGATGGCTATTGCTGCTACCATGCGTATGAATGCTGAAGGGATTAAAATCCAAATTAGTGGGCGTTTAAATGGTGCTGAAATGGCACGATCTGAACACTACAAAGAAGGACGTATCCCTTTATCAACTTTCAGAGCCGATATTGATTATGCACTTGTTGAGTCGCACACTACTTATGGTAGATTAGGTGTGAAGGTGTGGATCATGAAAGGTGAAGTATATGGTAAAAGAGAACTTTCTCCGCTTGTTGGATTATCTAAGAAGCAAGGAAAAGGTGGAGCCGGAGGACGTGGTGGAAATAAATCTAATCCTCGTCGTAGAAAGTAATTTTTTATAAAGTAAAGACAAAATGTTACAGCCTAAAAAAACAAAATTTCGTAAACAACAAAAAGGACGTATGAAGGGACTTTCTCAAAGAGGAAACCAACTTTCAAACGGTACTTTTGGAATAAAAGTGTTAGACGCAACTTTTTTGACTTCACGTCAAATCGAGGCAGCTCGTATTGCCGCTACACGTTACATGAAAAGAGAAGGTCAACTTTGGATTAAAGTATTTCCAGACAAGCCTATTACAAAGAAACCTCTTGAAGTACGTATGGGTAAAGGTAAAGGTGGAGTTGAATACTGGGTTGCTGTTTGTAAGCCAGGAAGAGTGATTTTTGAAATTGGAGGAGTACCTCTAGATGTTGCAAAAGAAGCATTACGCTTAGCAGCTCAAAAATTACCAGTTAAGACTAAGTTTTTAATCGCTAGAGATTACGAAGCATAATTTATTTGATATTATGAAACAATCAGAAATTAAAGAATTATCTGTTACTGAGTTACAAGAGAAACTTGGTGAAACTAAAAAGAGTTATTCAGACCTAAAATTAGCTCACGCAATATCTCCTTTAGAAAATCCGATTCAGTTACGTAACGTAAGACGTACAGTAGCTAGAATTGCGACCGAATTAACTAAAAGAGAATTACAATAATTCTGCTGAAAGATGGAAACAAGAAATTTAAGAAAAGAACGTGTAGGAGTAGTTACTAGTAACAAAATGCAAAAATCAATAGTTGTTGCAGAGGTTAAAAAAGTAAAACACCCTATGTATGGTAAGTTCGTGTTAAAAACAAAAAAGTATGTTGCACACGACGAAACAAACGATTGTAACATTGGTGATACAGTAAAGATCATGGAAACAAGACCTTTAAGTAAATCTAAATGTTGGAGATTAGTAGAAATCCTAGAAAGAGCTAAATAATTATGTTACAGCAAGAATCAAGAATAAAAGTAGCAGACAATACTGGAGCAAAAGAAGTTTTGGTTATCCGTGTTTTAGGAGGAACTAAAAGAAGATATGCTTCTGTAGGAGACAAGATTGTTGTTTCTGTGAAAGATGCAACTCCTAATGGAAACATTAAGAAAAAAGCAGTTTCTACAGCAGTTGTTGTACGTACAAAGAAGGAAGTAAGAAGACCAGACGGATCTTATATAAGATTTGACGATAACGCATGTGTTTTATTAAACCCAACGGGTGAGATGAGAGGAACTCGTGTTTTTGGTCCTGTTGCAAGAGAGCTTCGTGATAAACAATTCATGAAGATTGTATCATTAGCACCAGAGGTGCTTTAATACAGAAAATTAAGATGGGAAAGCTTAAAATAAAAAGTGGAGATACTGTAAAAGTAATTGCTGGAGATCATAAAGGATCTGAAGGTAAAGTACAAAAAGTATTGATAACTAAGAACAAGGCGATTGTTGAGGGTGTAAACATGGTGAAGAAACATACTAAACCAAGTGCACAAAGTCCTCAAGGAGGAATCGTAGAGAAAGAAGCAGCTATTCATATATCTAACTTATCATTGTTAACTTCAAAAGGAGAAACAACTCGAGTTGGTTATAAAGTAGAAGGCGACAAAAAAGTAAGATTTTCAACAAAATCTAATGAAGTAATATAGTTATGGCATATTCACCTAGACTTAAAGAAGAGTATAAAGGCAAAGTAATTGCAGCTCTTACAGAAGAATTTGGATATAGTAATGTAATGCAAGTTCCTAAACTGGAAAAGATAGTAATATCTAAAGGTGTTGGAGCAGCAGTTGCAGACAAAAAGTTAATCGACTACGCATTAGAAGAGATAACTACTATATCTGGACAGAAAGCAATTTCTACATTATCTAAGAAAGATGTTGCATCTTTTAAATTACGTAAAGGGATGCCAATTGGTGTTAAAGTGACTTTACGTGGAGAAAGAATGTATGAGTTTTTAGACCGTTTAGTTACTTCTGCCTTACCACGTGTAAGAGATTTTGGAGGAATTAAAGCAACTGGTTTTGACGGAAGAGGTAATTATAATTTAGGAATTACTGAACAAATTATTTTTCCAGAGATTAATATTGATAAAGTTAATAAAATCTCAGGAATGGATATTACATTTGTAACTTCTGCCGATACAGATAAAGAAGCAAAATCATTATTAACCGAATTAGGATTACCTTTTCAAAAGAACTAAGTTATGGCTAAAGAATCAATGAAAGCCCGTGAGGTAAAAAGAGCTAAAACAGTAGCTAAGTATGCAGAAAAACGTAAAGCTTTAAAAGAAGCTGGCGATTATGAAGCTTTACAAAAGTTACCAAAAAATGCTTCTCCTGTACGTATGCATAACAGATGTAAACTTACAGGTAGACCTAAAGGTTATATGAGAACTTTTGGTATTTCTCGTGTTACATTTAGAGAAATGGCAAATCAAGGGTTAATACCAGGTGTTAGAAAAGCGAGCTGGTAAAAAACAATTATAAATTGGTTTAAGGTTCAAGCGGAATAGTTCCGCTTGAAAACCAAAGCCGCAAATTAATACATATGTATACAGATCCAATAGCGGATTATCTTACAAGAGTTAGAAATGCGATTCGTGCTAACCACAGAGTGGTAGAGATTCCTGCATCTAACTTAAAGAAGGACATTACTAAAATATTATTCGAACAAGGATATATTTTAAGTTACAAGTTTGATGATTCTTCTGTACAAGGAACTATTAAAATAGCTCTTAAGTACAACAAAGAAACAAAAGAACCTGTAATCAAGAAGATTCAGAGAATGAGTAAACCTGGTTTACGTTTATATTCTGGATCAAAAGATTTACCTAGAATTCTTAATGGACTTGGTATTGCCATAGTTTCTACTTCTCACGGAGTAATGACTGGTAAGCAAGCACAAAGAGATAACGTAGGTGGAGAAGTATTATGTTACGTTTACTAATTTAAAGCCAGAAAGAAATGTCAAGAATAGGAAATAATCCAGTAGCCATTCCAGAAGGTGTAACAGTTGATGTTAAAGATAACGTTGTAACTGTAAAAGGAAAATTAGGAGAACTAACTCAAAGTTACGATTCAGTAGAAATTAAAGTAGAAGACGGAAACATTTTAGTTACACGTTCTTCAGATACTAAAGATCAAAAAGCAAAACACGGTTTATATAGATCGTTAATGAATAATATGGTTGCTGGTGTTTCTACAGGATGGACTAAAGATTTAGAACTAGTAGGAGTAGGATATAGAGCTAGTAATCAAGGTCAAAAACTTGAATTAGCACTAGGTTTTTCTCACAATATTGTTATGAGTTTAGCTCCAGAAGTTAAAGTTGAAACAGTATCAGAAAAAGGAAAAAATCCAATCATTAAGTTAACATCTCATGATAAGCAACTTGTTGGACAAGTAGCTGCGAAAATCCGTGGATTTAGACCACCAGAGCCTTATAAAGGTAAAGGTATTAAGTTTGTTGGTGAGATATTAAGAAGAAAAGCAGGTAAATCAGCTTAATAATTTAGTTATGGCATTGACAAAAGAACAAAGAAGACAAAGAATTAAAAACAGAATTCGTAAAATAGTTTCTGGTACAGGGACTAAACCAAGATTAGCTGTTTTTAGAAGTAATAAAGAAATTTATGCTCAAGTTGTAGATGACGTAACTGGTGTAACAATCAGTGCAGCATCATCAAGAGATAAAGACATTAGTTCTGCAAAAGGAAATAAAACTGAAGTAGCTACTTTAGTTGGAAAGGCCGTTGCTGAAAAAGCTTTAAAAGCTGGTGTAGAAACTATCACTTTTGATAGAGGAGGGTATTTATACCATGGTAGAGTAAAATCATTAGCTGAAGGAGCTAGAGAAGCAGGACTTAAATTCTAAGAAATTATGTTTAAAAAATATAAAAGTGCAGAATTAGTAAAACCAGGTGGATTAGATCTTAAAGATCGTTTAGTTGGTGTACAAAGAGTTACTAAGGTAACTAAAGGTGGTAGAGCATTTGGTTTCTCGGCAATTGTAGTGGTTGGAGACGAAGCAGGTGTTGTAGGTCAAGGATTAGGAAAATCTAAAGATGTAGCAAGTGCAATTGCTAAAGCTGTAGAAGATGCTAAGAAAAACCTAGTAAGAATTCCTATTATAAAAGGAACTTTACCACATGAACAAAAAGGAAAATATGGAGGAGCAAGAGTTAACATTATCCCTGCAGCACCTGGTACAGGTGTAATTGCTGGTGGTGCTGTAAGAACTGTGCTTGAGGCTGTAGGTGTACACGATGTATTATCTAAATCTCAAGGGTCTTCAAATCCTCATAACGTTGTAAAAGCAACATTTGATGCTTTATTACAATTAAGAGATGCTAACGCTATCGCTAAAGATAGAGGGATCACTCTTAAACAAGTTTTTAACGCTTAATAAAGACAGAGATGGCAAAAATTAAAGTAAAAAAAGTTAAAAGCGCAATCAATCGTACGCTAAGACAAAAAAGAACTTTAGAAGCTCTTGGTCTTAAAAAGATTGGTCAAGTAAAAGAGCACGATGCTACACCTAATATTTTAGGTATGGTTGCTAAAGTTTCACATTTAGTTTCTGTAGAAGAAACAAAATAATATAAAACTGAAAATGGATTTAAGTAATTTAAAACCTGCAGAAGGTTCAGTAAAAAACCAAGGAAAAAGAATAGGTAGAGGACAAGGTTCTGGTAAAGGTGGTACTGCTACACGTGGTCACAAAGGGGCTAAATCTCGTTCTGGTTATTCTAAGAAACTAGGATTTGAAGGTGGTCAAATGCCACTTCAAAGACGTGTTCCTAAATTTGGTTTTACTAATATTAACCGTGTAGAGTATCAAGGTATTAATCTTGATACGTTACAACAGTTGGTTGATGACAAGAAAATTAAAGATGCGGTAGATTTTGAAACATTGTTTTCTAACCGTTTAGCTGGAAAGAATGATCTAGTTAAAATATTAGGTAGAGGAGAATTAAAAGCTAAATTAAAAGTATCTGCACATAAATTTACTGCTTCAGCAAAAGCTGCTATTGAAGCTGCTGGTGGAGAAGCTGTAACTTTGTAAGACCTTAATTAGACGTATGAAATTTATAGAATCATTAAAGAATGTTTGGAAAATAGAAGAACTAAGAAACAGAATCGTAGTTACGCTAGGGTTGTTATTAGTTTATCGTTTTGGTGCACAAGTTGTATTACCAGGAGTTGATGCTTCTCAATTGGGAGGTATAGCAGATAAAGCAGGCGATGGTTTGTTAGGTCTACTTAATGCTTTTACTGGTGGTGCATTTGCTAATGCTTCGGTATTTGCATTGGGTATTATGCCTTATATTTCTGCTTCTATTGTAGTACAGTTAATGGGTATTGCTATTCCATATTTACAGAAATTACAGAAAGAAGGTGCTAGTGGGCAAAAGAAAATAACACAAATAACACGTTGGTTAACTATTGGTATTTGTTTATTACAAGCGCCAGGTTATTTAGCTAGTTTACCTGCTTTAGGTATTCCTCAAAGTGCCTTTTTATTAGGTACAGGACCGTTATTCTATTTCTCATCTGTTTCAATCTTAGTTACTGGTTGTGTTTTTGCCATGTGGTTAGGAGAGAAAATTACAGATAAGGGGATTGGTAATGGTATTTCATTATTAATTATGGTAGGTATTATTGCTAGAATGCCAGCTTCATTTGTACAAAACTATGCTTCTAGAATTGAAGGTGGTGGAAACGGTGGATTAATGATGATACTTATTGAACTTGTAGTTTGGATGGTTATTATTTTGGGATCTATCATGTTAGTGATGGGCGTTAGAAAAATTGCTGTTCAATATGCTAGAAGAACTGCTACTGGTGGTTACGAGAAAAGTGCTGTTGAAGGTTCTAGACAATACATTCCGTTAAAGCTTAATGCTTCGGGTGTAATGCCAATTATATTTGCACAAGCGATTATGTTTGTACCAAGTTGGATTGGTGGTTCGTCTTTATTAAAAGACTCGGCTGCTGGTGCATGGATGCAAACTAACTATTCTGATATTTTTGGAATGGCTTATAACATTACGTTCGCTTTACTAATTATTGTATTTACATATTTTTATACAGCGATTACGGTACCAACAAATAAAATGGCAGATGACTTGAAACGTAGTGGTGGTTTTATACCAGGTATACGTCCAGGTTCAGAAACATCTGAATATTTAGATAAAATAATGTCTCAAATTACCTTACCAGGTTCTATCTTTTTAGCGCTAATAGCTATATTTCCAGCTTTTATTGTTAAACTTATGGGTGTACAACAAGGATGGGCTTTATTTTTCGGAGGGACCTCATTATTAATTATGGTTGGAGTTGCAATAGATACTATGCAACAGGTTAATTCTTACTTGTTAAATAGACATTATGATGGCTTGATGAAAACAGGTAAAAATAGAAAAGCAGTACAGTAGCTTAATATAATACTATGGCAAAACAAGCAGCAATAGAACAAGACGGAACAATTATAGAAGCATTATCGAATGCGATGTTTCGTGTTGAATTAGAAAACGGTCACATTGTGACGGCACATATCTCTGGTAAAATGCGTATGCATTATATTAAACTATTACCAGGAGATAAAGTAAAATTAGAAATGAGTCCCTATGATTTATCTAAGGCTCGAATAACTTATAGATACTAACAAGATGAAAGTAAGAGCATCAGTTAAAAAAAGAAGTGCAGATTGTAAAATCGTGCGCAGAAAAGGTAGACTTTACGTAATAAATAAAAAGAATCCTAGATTCAAACAAAGACAAGGATAAGCTATGGCAAGAATTGCAGGTGTAGACATACCAAAAAACAAAAGAGGAGTTATCTCGCTAACTTATATCTATGGAATAGGTAGAAGTAGAGCAAAAGAAATTTTAGCTGAAGCTAAAGTTGATGAAAGTACTAAAGTTCAAGATTGGAGCGATGACCAGATTAGTGGTATTCGTGAAGCTGTTGGAACTTTTACTATCGAGGGGGAATTACGTTCTGAAACACAATTGAACATTAAGCGTTTAATGGATATTGGATGTTACAGAGGTATTCGTCATAGATCTGGCCTTCCATTAAGAGGGCAAAGAACTAAGAACAACTCTAGAACTAGAAAAGGTAGAAGAAAAACTGTTGCTAACAAGAAGAAAGCAACTAAATAATTAAAAGTCATTAGTATTTAGTGGTTGGATGGAATCTGCTTGAAATGTAAAAGTCTAGGATTCTACACTAACAACTAACAACTAGAAACTAAAATAATATGGCAAAGACAAGTACAAAAAAACGTAAAGTTATTGTAGACGCTGTTGGTGAAGCACACATTACAGCTTCTTTTAACAACATCATTATTTCACTTACTAACAAAAAAGGGGACGTTATTTCATGGTCTTCAGCTGGTAAAATGGGATTCAGAGGTTCTAAGAAAAATACACCTTATGCTGCTCAATTAGCTGCAGAAGATGCTGCAGGAGTAGCAACTGAAGCAGGGTTGAAAAAAGTTAAAGTTTACGTTAAAGGTCCAGGAAATGGTAGAGAATCTGCTATTCGTTCAATCCACAATGCAGGAATAGAAGTAACAGAAATTATTGATGTTACTCCTTTACCACATAATGGATGTAGACCTCCAAAAAGAAGAAGAGTTTAATCACGTTTTAAACAACGTAATTAAAATAAAGCAAGTTAAAAAATTAATATCGTCCGTTTTACGGATGGTATTAATTTTTTGTATAAATTTGCAAACTGAAAAATTAAACAAGTATCAATAATAAGAGATCAACGATTATCGAAGGATAAGATTAAGACCTTAATTCATAATCACTCTTAAAAAACAATTTTAAAATGGCAAGATATACTGGTCCTAAAACTAAAATAGCACGTAAATTTGGCGAAGCTATATTTGGAGAAGATAAATCTTTTGAAAAAAGAAATTATCCTCCAGGACAACACGGAAACGCAAGACGTCGTGGAAAAAAATCTGAATACGCAGTCCAATTGGAAGCTAAACAAAAAGCAAAATACACTTATGGTATTTTAGAGCGTCAATTTAGAGGATTATTTAAAAAATCTAGAGCAGCACAAGGTATTACTGGTGAAGTATTACTACAGCTTTGTGAATCTAGATTAGATAACGTTGTTTTTAGAATGGGGATTTCTCCTTCTAGAAGTGGTGCTAGACAATTAGTATCTCACAGACACATTACAGTTAATGGCGAGTTGGTAAACATACCGTCTTACCAATTACAAGCTGGAGATGTTGTTGCTGTAAGAGAAAAGTCTAAATCTTTAGAAGCTATCGAAAGATCTTTATCAAACTCAAGTAACGTTTACGAATGGATTACTTGGAATGATGATACTAAACAAGGTACTTACGTAGCAGTTCCTGCAAGAATTCAAATTCCAGAAAACATCAACGAGCAATTAATCGTTGAATTATATTCTAAATAATAAACTAATCATATTGGTATTTGGCCAAAGGATTTATTAGTCTTCTTCATACTTTTAAATCGCACAACTAAATAACAATTAAAACGAAGAACAATATGGCAGTATTTAATTTTCAAAAACCCGATAAAGTAATCATGATTGATTCTACTGATTTCGAAGGCAAATTCGAATTCAGACCGTTAGAACCAGGTTATGGATTAACAGTAGGTAATGCATTGCGACGAGTTTTATTATCTTCTTTAGAAGGTTTTGCAATAACATCAGTTAGAATTGAAGGTGTAGATCACGAATTTTCTGCAATTGCAGGTGTGGTTGAAGATGTAACAGAAATCATCTTAAACTTAAAACAAGTTCGTTTTAAAAGACAGATTGAAGATATTGATAACGAATCAATTTCAATTTCAATTTCTGGTCAAGAACAAATATTAGCTGGAGATTTCCAAAAGTTTATCTCAGGATTCCAAGTATTAAATTCAGAATTAGTAATCTGTAATTTAGATCCTAAAGTTAACTTTAACATGGAAATCACTATTGAAAAAGGTAGAGGTTATGTTCCTGCAGAAGAAAATAAAAAAGCTGCTGCACCAATTGGAACTATTTTTACAGACTCAATTTACACACCAATAAAAAATGTTAAATATAGCATTGAAAATTACCGTGTAGAGCAAAAAACAGATTACGAAAAATTAGTTTTCGAAATCATTACTGATGGTTCAATTACACCACAGGATGCTTTAACTGAAGGAGCAAAAACGTTAATTCACCACTTTATGTTATTCTCTGATGAGCGTATCACTTTAGAAGCTGATGAAATAGCACAAACTGAAACTTATGATGAAGAATCATTACATATGCGTCAGTTGCTTAAAACGAAGTTAATCGATATGGATTTATCTGTACGTGCGCTTAATTGTTTAAAAGCTGCAGAAGTTGATACTTTAGGAGACTTAGTATCTTTCAATAAAAATGATTTAATGAAATTCAGAAACTTCGGTAAGAAGTCTTTAACAGAGCTTGAAGAGCTTGTAAATGTTAAAGGATTAAATTTCGGAATGGATTTAAGTAAATATAAATTAGATAAAGATTAATTAATCATATTTTGCTCCTCGATTTACGAGTTTAGTAGCAAGATGATAAAACAAATGTCATGAGACACGGAAAAAAAGTAAATCACTTAGGTAGACAAACCGCTCACAGAAAAGCAATGTTGGCTAACATGGGATGTTCTTTAATAGAACATAAACGTATTAACACAACGGTTGCTAAAGCTAAAGCTTTAAAACAATTCATTGAGCCAATGATTACTAAATCAAAAGAAGATACAACACATAATAGACGTATCGTATTTAGTCGTTTAAGACAAAAGGATGCAGTTACAGAATTGTTTAGAGATGTAGCTCCTAAGATTGGTGATAGACCAGGAGGTTATACAAGAATTATTAAACTTGGTAATCGTTTAGGTGATAATGCTGATATGGCGATGATAGAATTAGTTGATTACAACGAAATTTACAACGCTGGTAAAAAAGAGAAGAAAACAACTAGAAGAAGTAGAAGAGGTGGTTCTAAACCAGAAGCTGCTCCAGTTGAAACTCAAGCATCAAACGAAGAAGAATAAATGTTAATAAGCATTTAAAATTTAAGGATAAACTATTTTAGTTTATCCTTTTTTTTGTGCAATTTTGTAAAACTTTTTTATAGAATGAAACATGCATCACACCTAAGTTTCGAGTCAAAATGAAATCTTATTATGGATGATGTTACATGTGACATATAAAAAAATATAAGCGAACAAGATGAAATATCAAAAACGACAAAAAGCCATTATAGTTTTAGCAGATGGCGCTATTTTTTACGGTAAAGCAGTTGGTAATAAACAAGGCACTTCTTTTGGTGAAGTTTGCTTTAATACCGGAATGACTGGTTATCAAGAAATTTTTACAGACCCTTCATATTACGGACAGTTAATGGTCGCTACCAATGCACATATTGGTAATTATGGAGTGAATGACGATGAAGTAGAATCTGATTCCATTAAAATTTCGGGACTTATAGTTAAAAACTTTAGCTACGAATATTCTAGAGATGACGCCGATGGCTCTTTAGAAGATTTTTTAGATAAAAATAATTTGTTAGCTATTTCAGATGTCGATACAAGAGCTTTAGTAAGTTATATTAGAGATCATGGAGCGATGAATGCCGTAATAAGTACAGATGTAGATAATGTTGAAGGGTTAAAAAAGCAATTAGCAGAAGTACCTCAAATGGAAGGCATGGAATTAGCCTCTCAAGTTTCTACTAAAGAACCTTATTATTATGGTGATGAAAATGCAACATATAAAGTAGCAGCATTAGATATTGGTATTAAAAAGAACATTCTTCGTAATATCTCTCAAAGAGATGTGTATATAAAAGTATTTCCATACAATTCTAAATTTGAAGATTTAGAGGCTTTTAAACCAGACGGGTATTTCTTATCTAACGGACCTGGAGATCCAGAACCGTTGGTTGAAGCACAAGCTGTAGCTAAAGAAATTATTAAACGCGATTTACCATTATTCGGAATATGTTTAGGTCATCAAGTTATAGCATTAGCTAACGGTGTTTCAACTTATAAAATGCATAATGGACATAGAGGAATTAATCACCCAGTAAAAAATCTAGTTACGGGAAAAGGTGAAACCACGTCTCAAAATCATGGCTTTGCTGTGAATAGAGAAGAAGCCGAAGCACATTCAGATTTAAAAGTAACACACTTACATTTAAATGATGATACGGTTGCAGGTTTAGCGATGAAATCTAAAAACTGTTTCTCTGTTCAATACCATCCAGAAGCAAGTCCAGGACCACATGATTCATCATATCTTTTCGATCAATTCATTGAAAATATTAAAAAATAAGTAAATTTATAACCTCAAAAAAACAACATATTTTTTGAGGTTATATTTTACTAAAACGTTATAGATGCGATTTTAGGCATTTGTTTAAAAACATCTTTAAATAAAGAAGATTTAAACGTAAATTTGAAGTATAAAAAATATAGCAATTATGAGTGTAATAATTAATGTCCACGCAAGACAAATTCTAGATTCTAGAGGAAATCCAACTGTAGAAGTTGATGTAGTAACAGAAAATGATGTATTAGGAAGAGCAGCAGTGCCATCTGGTGCTTCAACTGGAGAGCACGAAGCAGTAGAGTTACGCGATGGAGGAGATGCTTACATGGGTAAAGGTGTTTCAAAAGCCATAAATAATGTAAATTCTATTATTGCTGAAGAATTATTGGGTGTATCTGTTTTCGAACAAAATCTTATTGATAAGATTATGATTGAATTAGACGGCACACCAAACAAATCTAAATTAGGAGCTAATGCTATATTAGGTGTTTCTTTAGCGGTTGCTAAAGCTGCAGCTGGTGAGCTTGGTTTACCATTATACCGTTACGTAGGTGGTGTTTCTGCAAACACACTTCCGTTACCAATGATGAATATCATTAATGGAGGTTCGCATTCAGATGCACCTATCGCATTCCAAGAATTTATGGTTATGCCTGTAAAAGCTAAAAACTTTACGCATGCTATGCAAATTGGAACTGAAATTTTCCATAACCTTAAAAAAGTATTACATGACCGTGGTTTAAGTACTGCTGTAGGTGATGAAGGTGGTTTTGCACCTAACTTAGAAGGCGGAACTGAAGATGCTTTAGAGACTATTGCTAAAGCAGTAGAAAATGCAGGTTACAAATTTGGAGAAGAAGTTAAGATTGCACTTGATTGTGCTTCTGCTGAATTCTTTGAAGATGGAAAGTATAACTATGCTAAATTTGAAGGGGCAACAGGAAAAGTTAGAACAAGTAAAGAACAAGCTGAATACTTAGCTGAACTTTCTGCTAAATACCCTATTATCTCTATTGAAGATGGTATGGATGAAAATGATTGGGAAGGTTGGAAATATTTAACTGAATTAGTTGGAGATAAAATTCAATTAGTAGGTGACGATTTATTTGTAACTAATGTAGAGCGTTTATCTAGAGGAATTAAAGAAGGCATTGCAAATTCTATCTTAATTAAAGTAAACCAAATTGGTACATTAACTGAAACTATTGCTGCTGTAAATATGGCGCATAATGCAGGTTATACATCTGTAATGTCTCACCGTTCTGGTGAAACTGAAGATAATACTATTGCTGATTTAGCTGTAGCATTAAATACAGGTCAAATCAAAACTGGTTCAGCTTCTCGTTCTGATCGTATGGCTAAATACAATCAATTACTTCGTATTGAAGAAGAGCTAGGAGAGGTTGCATATTTTCCACAAGAAAATGCATTCAAGATAAAATAAGAAATTATTAAATTATAAAAAAAAGCGGTTATTATTTTTAATAATCGCTTTTTTTATGCTTTGATTTTCGTGAATGTTATTATTGTTAAATCCTTCATAAAGAAGCTTTAGAAATCATGAGATATTTTGTAAATTAGCAATCCGCATAAACTAAAATAATTTTCAAAAAAATATGGCGAACACTGCTACCTTAGAAATAGATGATAAAAAGTATGAGTTTCCTTTAATTACGGGAACAGAAAACGAAGTTGCAATGGACATAAGTAGTCTTAGAGGCGTAACCGGTGGTGTTACAACTTTAGACGGTGGTTTTAAAAATACAGGTTCTTGTAAAAGTAGTGTTACATTTTTAGATGGAGAAAAAGGTATTTTAAGATACAGAGGCTATTCAATTGAAGAATTAGCTGAAAAAGCAGATTTTTTAGAGGTTGCTTTTTTATTAATTTTTGGTGAACTCCCAAATAAAGACGAATTAGAAAAATTTCAAGCTGATATAAAGAAAAATTCTATAGTAGATGAAGATGTTAAAAAGATATTAGACGCTTTTCCTAAGTCAGCACATCCAATGGGTGTTTTATCTTCATTAACAAGTGCATTAACCGCTTTTAATCCTGATTCTGTAGATGTAGACTCAGAAGAAGAAGTTTACAATTCTGTAGTTCGAATTCTAGGTAAGTTCCCAGTCTTAGTGGCTTGGGCTATGCGTAAAAAGAGTGGCTTACCACTTGATTATGGCGATAAAAACTTAGGTTATGTTGAAAACATCTTGAAAATGATGTTTAAAGTGCCTAATGAAGATTATACACAAAATAAAATTTTAGTGGATGCTTTAGATAAACTTTTAATTCTTCATGCAGATCACGAGCAAAACTGTTCGACCTCTACAGTTCGAATTGTAGGTTCTTCTCATGCTGGATTATTTGCATCAATATCAGCTGGTATTTCTGCACTTTGGGGACCACTTCACGGAGGAGCAAACCAAGCGGTTTTAGAAATGCTTGAAGCTATTAAAGAAGATGGAGGCGATACTAAAAAGTATATGGCTAAAGCTAAAGATAAAGCAGATCCTTTCCGTTTAATGGGCTTTGGACATAGAGTTTATAAAAATTTCGATCCAAGAGCAAAAATCATTAAAGTTGCTGCCGATGAAGTTTTAGGAGATTTAGGTGTACAAGATCCTATTTTAGATATCGCAAAAGGCTTAGAGCAAGAAGCCTTGAATGACGATTACTTTGTAAAACGTAAATTATACCCAAATGTAGATTTTTACTCTGGTATTATATACAGAGGGATGGGGATTCCAACAGAAATGTTTACAGTCATGTTTGCATTAGGACGTTTACCAGGTTGGATTGCACAATGGAGAGAAATGCGTTTAAATAAAGAACCAATAGGTCGCCCAAGACAGTTGTATACAGGTGCTACCGAAAGAGCATTTACTCCAGTAGAAAACAGATAAATAGATTTATTTTTTAAATTATATTCAAGCTTCACGGGTTTCCTGTGAAGCTTTTCTTTTTTTATTTAATTTGACTGAGAATAATTCAAAATGATGCCAAATATCGTTAGTTTTACAGCGATCAATATTTAATTTGATATAAGAGTTTTTAATTTGAAACTATGCTAAAACTAAACGTAAAAAACGAAACATCAAGATTACGAGCCGTTATTTTAGGAACTGCAGAAAGTTGCGGGCCAACACCAAAGGTTGAAGATTGTTATGACCCAAAAAGTGCCGAACACGTTAAAGCGGGAACTTATCCTAAGGAGGTTGACATGGTTAAAGAAATGGATGCTGTCGCTGCGATCTTAGAAAAGTATGATGTTAAAGTATATAGACCGTCTGTTCTTAAAGATTGTAATCAAATTTTTTCTAGAGATATTGCTTTTGTTATTGAAGATAAACTTATTAGAGCCAATATTTTACCTGATAGAGAAAAGGAAGTTGAAGCCATACGTTATGTTTGGGACCAAGTGGCTAAAGAAAATAGAATCTTATTACCCGAAGCATGCCATGTTGAAGGTGGTGATGTGATGCCTTGGAACGATTATATTTTTATAGGCACATATTCTGGAGAAGATTATCCAGATATTATAACAGCGCGAACAAATACCGATGCCGTTATTGCTATACAAGAATTGTTTCCAGAAAAAACTGTAAAGACTTTCGAATTGCGTAAATCGAATACAGTAGCTAAAGAAAACGCTTTGCATTTAGATTGTTGTTTCCAACCCATAGGAAAAGATAAAGCCATTATTCATAAAAACGGATTTTTGTTTGAAAAGGAATATCAATGGTTGGTCGATTTCTTCGGAAAAGATCATGTTTTTGAAATTACAAAAGACGAAATGTATAACATGAATAGTAATGTGTTTTCTATTTCTGAAGATGTTATTATTTCCGAACAAAATTTTACACGATTAAATACTTGGCTTCGCGATCAAGGGTTCACCGTTGAAGAAGTTCCATATGCAGAAATTGCAAAACAAGAAGGTTTATTACGTTGTTCTACGATGCCTTTGATTAGGGATTAGTCACGATTTAATTATATTTTTTACACTATAAAATTTGAATACCATGCAACAAATAACAAATTCTATATTAATGATTCGTCCTGTAAATTTTAGGATGAACGAGCAAACAGCAGTTAATAATTATTATCAAAAGGTTTTAGATAATATACTTCCAGAAACGGTTAATACTAAAGCGCAACAAGAGTTTGATGCTTATGTAGAAAAGTTAAGAGCTGTTGGAGTTGATGTCATTGTTGTAGACGATCGTAAAGAGACAGATACACCAGATTCTATTTTTCCAAACAATTGGGTGTCTTTTCACGAAAATGGTAATGTGGGCTTGTATCCTATGTTTGCAGAAAACAGACGTTTAGAGCGCAGAGAAGATATTTTGATAGCGCTAGAAGAAAAAGGATTTAAGATTAACGATGTTGTAGATTATACAAGTGCAGAAGAGGCGCATGTGTTTCTTGAAGGTACAGGAAGTCTTATTTTAGATCGTGTAAATAGAAAAGCGTATTGTGCTTTGTCTCCTCGGGCTGATGAAGATTTATTTATAGAGTTTTGTGAAGATTTTGAGTTTACGCCAGTGGTTTTTGCATCATACCAATCCGTAAATAATGAACGGAAAGCCATTTATCATACAAATGTAATGATGTGTATTGGCGAAACATTTGCTGTAATATGTTTAGCTAGTATCGATGATAAAAAAGAACGTAAAAGTGTCATCAAACATTTAAAAGAAGATGGAAAAGCGATTATTGATATAACCGAAAAGCAAGTAAATAATTTTGCTGGTAATATGCTACAGGTCAAAGGTTCAAATAGTGAACCTTATTTAATAATGAGTCAAGCAGCGTATGATTCTTTAAATAATGGTCAGCGAATAACTTTAGAAAAGCATGCTAAAATAATATCAAGTTCTTTAGATACTATAGAGGCTTGTGGGGGCGGAAGTGCGCGTTGTATGATGGCAGAAGTGTTTTTACCTAAAGCTTAATAATTATAACTGTAGAGGATAATTGTATTGTCTTTTTTTAGGAGTAATACCAATTCTAGGTTAAAATGAGCCTAAAATAAAATGATATTTTTTTCGAAGTCGTTTATTCTCCTGATTTAGATTTTGGGAGTTGTACGTAAAAAGTACTTCCAACATTTACGGTGCTTTCTACCCATATTTTACCGCCGTTTAATTCGACAAGTTCTCTACAAATAGATAAACCTAAACCTGTACCTTTCTCATTATTGGTCCCCATTGTCGTAAATGAGTTTCCTTTAAAAAGTTTTTCTATATTCTGTTTAGAAATTCCAATACCAGAATCTGCAATACTAACAATACAGCTACCGTTACTAATGTGGTTAGAAATGGTAATCGTATCTCCGTTTTTAGAGAACTTTAAAGCGTTAGCAAGTAAATTTTGAACCACAATTTCGAACATGCTTCTATCTGCATAAGCAAAATCTCTAAGCGAATGGTCTATTAAGGTAATTCCTTTACTTTCCATACGTTGTTCGACAAGTTTTACCTTGTCTTCAAAGACTTCTTGAATATCAAATAAACTAGGAGTCGGTTTTAACGATTGCATTTGAGATTTAGACCAGTTTAGTAAGTTGAAAAGTAACAATGATGCATTGTTGGCGTTTTCACTTAATTCCGGAATTAAATTATCAAATTCCTCTCGAGTTAACGAGCCATCTTTCATCAAATCTATAAACCCATTGATAGAAGAAAGTGAATCTTTTAAATCGTGAGACACAATAGAAAACAATTTATCTTTTACATTGTTAACGTTTTCAAGGTGCTTGGTTTGTTCAGAAAAAGCTTCGTTTTGTAATTCAATTTTAATATTTTTCTCTTCCAATTCTTGAGCATATTTCAAGCTATCGTTTCGTTTTAAATAAATTAAAATTAAAAAGGCTGTGACAAGAACTAAAATGCCAATTAGAATGTAAAAAATTAATTGAAGCTTATTGTACTTCGCTTCATTTTCTTGTAACTCTACATTATTGTTCGCTACAATCTCTTTTATAGGTTGCTCTGATTTATCAAAATTTAAATCAAGATTTAAGGTTTCTGGAGGCGTGCCTATTTTTGTGTTTATAGTAATTTTAGAACTGTTAAGACTATCTTTTAAGTCGTAATATTTACGTTGCCATATAAAAGCACGATCAAATTTTCGTTTAGTAGAATCTAAGGACTTCATTAATTTATACTGCCTTAGTAATTCTTCTTTATTATTAAGTTTTTTAGCAAGAGCACCAGCTTGTAGTAGTTGTTGTTCTGCTAATAAAAAACGCTTTTGTTGAAAATTTAAATCACCTAAATTGTTTAAAGACGTTAATAAGCCAGCATCATTATTTGCTTTTTTATTAAGACTAAACCCTTCAATTAAATATTTAGAAGCTTTTTCGTAATCATGAAATTGTAAATATTCGCCGCCTAGCTTAGGATAAATTTTTGATCGAACAGAATCGTTATCAATAGTTAAACCAGCAATTACTTTCTCATAATAATCAATGGCTTTTCTATGCTCTTTGGACATAGAATAAAGTTCTGCTAATTGAAGGTTAGATTCACTGATACCCTCTTTATCATTTAATTGATCTTGTATTAGTAATGCTTTTAAGTAAAACTCGATGGCTTTATCGTAATCATTAATTTTATAATATGCTTTAGCTAAATTGCTATACGCTAACTTAAGTTCGTTTTTAAGACTTCTTTTTTCTAATTCTTGAATAGAAGATAACGAGTATTGCAATCCTTTTGTATAATTACCACGTTTAATTTCTATAAGACCAATGCTGTTGTTCACCTTTGCTATACCTAAAGTATCATCTAATTGATTGAATAATGCTTTAGATTTAGAATAGCCACTAATTGCGTTTATATAATCATCTTTTTCGGCATAGATTAATGCTTTATAGTAGGTTATTTCGGCAATTCCTTTTCGGTAATTTAATGCATTTGAAAGTTTTTCACTTTCAATAATATATTTTAAGGCTCTATCGTATTCCTTTATTGTGTAAAGACTTTTTATTAAATATAGAGAAGTATCAACTTTTAAAGAATCGGCCTTTTGAAAAGCTAATTGTATAGAGAGGCTATCTATGTCTGTGTTTTGAGAAAAACCAGCTTTCATAGATAGGATTATAATAATTAAAGTAATTATTTTCCTCATACAATTTTTAATTATACAGCGTTTTATAGTTGTTAATTATAAATATCTTGTAGAGGGATTTCAAGATAATGTTTCGAGAGTTTGATAACATTGTTACCTTTTAAAATTGGTTAAATTTTAATGTACTTAATAGCATGCTTTTACAAAAGTTGCGAAAAGACTATTTAAAATCTAATTTTCGCGTTTTACTACCAAAAAATTAGTTAAAGAGCGGTGTTAAATTTTATCAGAAAATCGACGAATAGATTAACGGCAATAATCATAGAAAAACAACACTTTCATCGACGAAATGCACACTCGGGTTTATTAGTCTTTAAGTCTTTAATGGAAACAAAAAAGCCATCAATCTTCAAGTTTTATAAAAATCATTTTTTACAAACAAACATTAATAAATGTTTTATCTTTGCTCACCTAAAAAAGTGACTATAAATGAGCCTTCAAGAGACTTTATCTAATCAAGTAAAACAAGCAGTTAATGCGTCGTACAATGTAAATCTAGAAACTGTAGAATTTCAAGCAACGCGAAAAGAGTTTGCTGGAGATATAACAGTGGTTGTATTCCCCATGTTGCGCTTGATAAAAGGAAATCCTATGCAAATAGGAGAAGCCATTGGGAATTATTTGGTAGATCATGTAGATGACGTAAAAGGGTTTAATGTTGTAAAAGGGTTTTTAAATATTGAAATAGTGGATAGCTATTTTATAAATTTTTTTAATGCAGTAAAAGATGATGATACTTTTGGATTTGTTTCGCCAAAGGCGGAAGAAAAATCGGTTATGGTAGAGTATTCTTCACCAAACACAAACAAACCGTTGCATTTAGGACATGTTAGAAATAACCTTTTAGGATACAGTGTTGCTGAAATTTTAAAAGCATCGGGTAAAAAAGTATATAAAACTCAAATAATTAACGATAGAGGCATTCATATTTGTAAAAGTATGTTGGCTTGGGAACGTTTTGGAAATGATGAAACACCAGAAAGCACAGGTTTAAAAGGTGATAAATTGGTTGGGAATTATTATGTGAAATTCGACCAAGAATATAAAAAAGAGATTGAAACTTTAGTAACTGGAGGTAAAACAGAAGAAGAGGCTAAAAAGAATGCGCCTATTTTATTAGATGCACAACAGATGTTATTAAAATGGGAAGCAGGCGATGAAGAGACCGTTTCGTTGTGGAAGAAAATGAATGGTTGGGTATATGATGGTTTTAATGTGTCTTATAAAAACTTAGGTGTCGATTTTGATACTCTATATTACGAAAGTAATACCTATTTACTAGGAAAAGAGTTTGTTGCCGAAGGATTAAAATCTGGCGTTTTTGTTAAAGAAGAAGACGGATCGGTTTGGTGTGATTTAACAGACGAAGGTTTAGATAAAAAAATAGTACAGCGTAGTGATGGTACAGCAGTTTATATGACCCAAGATATTGGGACGGCTATACAACGTATTAAAGATTTCCCAGATGTTGGCGGTATGGTTTATACGGTTGGTAACGAACAAGATTATCACTTTCAAGTGTTGTTTTTAATTCTGAAAAAATTAGGATTCGATTGGGCTAAAAATTTATATCATTTAAGTTATGGTATGGTCGATTTGCCTAGCGGAAAAATGAAGAGTAGAGAAGGGACTGTTGTTGATGCTGATGATTTAATTGATGAAATGGCAAAAACAGCTGGAGAAATCTCAGAAGAATTAGGGAAACTTGATGGTTATTCTGAAAAAGAAAAGCAGGAATTATATAAAATCATTGGTTTAGGTGCTCTAAAATATTATATATTAAAGGTCGATCCTAAAAAACGTATTTTATTCGATCCAAAAGAATCCATAGACTTTCAAGGAAATACGGGACCTTTTATTCAATATACCTATGCTAGAATTCAATCTATTTTAAGAACGGCAGATAATGACTCTAATGTTACTAATGATGCTGTAGAGGTCGCATTACATGATAAAGAACGCGAGCTTATTAAGCAATTACAATTATATCCAGAAGTTATTCAAAACGCAGCACAACAGCATAGTCCAGCTTTGATTGCTAATTATACTTACGATTTGGTTAAAGGCTTTAATTCATTGTATCAAAATGTGTCTATTTTTGGGGCAGATAACGATAACGAAAAGTCTTTTAGAGTTCAATTGTCTAGAAAAGTAGGAACAACAATTAAAAGTGCATTTAGTGTTTTAGGGATTCAGGTTCCTGAGAGAATGTAGTACAAGTAACTATATAAAAAATATAAGAGGTTTTTACACCTCTTATATTTTAATGATTTGCATAAAATTAGTTTATCATTAATTAGTATTTCGCACTAAACGAACATAATTATATATTCTTATGGCGTCACCTTGAGGGCCATGACCTTCAGAAAACTCGTCAGGATCTCCACCTTTTGGATCACTACGTTGAGCTCCAGCACCATGAACATCACTCCATGTATCTGTTCCCATATTTCCCATGCATCTTCCAAAAGCCACGTATGCAGCCCATCCACCTTCTCGTTCATCTGCACTAGTTACATGAGTCGTGTTACTCCAATACCAAGGATAATCAGTATCTCCTCCTTCGTTTAGAATTTGTGTACAATTTAATAGAGGGTCAATAGCTGCGGAATTTGTTGTTGCTGGAGATCGTGTGTAATCTAGAATACTCTGCAATTCTTTTACGTCTGGTAAACGCCAGTCACTGTAGCCTGCATATTCCTTGTTTTCAGCATATACTAGGGCATCTGGCCATAATATAGCTTCAGCATTATCATTTTGCATCCACATTAAGTCTGTTGCAGTATCTGAAACAGTGCCATCTCCATTATCAATAAAATTATTTTCGCCATAGGTATCGTTTCCACGAACCAATAAGTAATTAAATGATTTATCTCCTCCTGTTTCTTGTATTCCGTAGCCATAGCCTTTAATTCTACCGTCTGCTAAATTTACACCGAATACCATGTTTTCAACTTCGGTGCTTACATACACATTGGTTGTGGCACATTGTACATCTATCAAACGCTCATGATTATCAAGATCTCCGTAATTAAATTCAAAATAATCAGTATTAATGAAAGGTGTCAACCCTTCTGTTGATGTACCTTGATAACTACTTATATCACGACCGCTAAACATAATTAAAGAATACTGTTCTTTTATGGTCGGTAGGCGCCAATCGGTATGACCACCAGTAGTTACAGTATCAACAGTTTCTAGTATCTCATCATAAGTTAATTTATCGAAATAATCGATATTACCATCTCCGTTATGGTCAAATGAATTTTGCCACATCAAACCTGTTACCATATCGGTTACGGTTCCGTCTCCATTGTCTTCATAATTAGGAATATTGCCTAGGTAGTTTGCATTTTGTCCATAAAAATCGTCTCCTTCAGACTGAGTTGATGTTGCTGTCTCAAGATCAAAAAAGGTGGTTTGGTTTGTGCCAACAATTGGAAAGCCTGTTATATCAGGTAAATTGTCATTAGGCTCAATTGTGGATGTATTATCATCATCATCACAACTGCTAAGTAATAGTGTTCCAATTACTAAATTGATGAACACAATTTTCATTGTTTTTAAGCTTCTTTTTTTCATAATAAATAGGGGTGTTGTTATGACTTTCAATGATGTTTAAATAGGTGTCATTGAAACCCATTATGTTAATAAAATATATTTTATATTTAGATGGGTATTAGAAAAAAAACTTGCTCTTTTTTTGAGAAATTATTAAGTTTTTTTTAACTATTACATAAAAGAAATGCTTGTTTTTGTTAAGGAGTATAATGGCTAAAAAAACGCTTTGATGTTATCATCTTCATCCTCTTTTTTGTCTATTTGTTCAATGTTAAATTTTGGTTTGTCATCTTTTCTATAAACGGTTATAGATATTGGTAAAAAAGACGCCAAGGCTATCATTAATATTAAAGCGAATAGCCTTAATAGTTTTTTTTGTTTTCATGGTATATAGAATAATGTAACACTAAGAAATTAGTAGTTATTACAATGAGTTAAGGTTTTGTAGTATTACCTAATATGGTAATAGAAGACTGAAAAATTATTCTATAAAATGGGAATACGAATTAACCGCATGTGTTTTAGCAATAAGATTTTGCTCTAAAATATAATGGTTTAAAAACCGAAGTGTAATTTTTTTTTTGAGATTTAAGTGTTAAATTAAAATCAAAATTTTGAATATTTAATAAAGATTTGAAGTTAAAAATAGTGAATTGATTTACTAATATTCTTTTAGAAGTTTCAGAAAAAGGCTTGTATTGTTTAACCTTTAGTTTGCTATTTTTTGTATTCTTTTTAAAAACAACATATTGTAAAGATACGGGAATAATTAAAATAGATATAAACTAAGTAAATAACTCATAACCAGTAATTAATTACTGATTTATTGATTATCATAAGGAGCTATTGCTGTTATCCAGCCTTTTATAATTGTTGCGTTGGTTGAGATATATTCTCCTGTTTTTAGGTTAAAACGAACGATTTCATTAAACGGGTTTATTGTTATTATTTCATTGTTAGAAATTGTTAAACAATAAGTTCCTGTACTTTCTGTCGTAGAGATTTTGCTTTCTTTTTTATTTGATAAATTTAGTTTTATTACAGGTTCAGTTTCAGAATAGCGTAAATAATATAAATCGTTACCTGTGATAGCTACATCTGGAATATTATAAGATGAGTTTTTTGTAGATATTTCTTCTACAAGAGTTCCGTCTTTTTCTATTTTATTAATGTTTTTATTATTTGAATAGTATATATATTCATTCAGCAACGCTATACCTTCAGTTTTAATATTTTTAATTTCAGATAGGATTGCACCATTTTCAGAATTAAGCTGATAGATGGATTCGTTTTCTCCGATACCTCCAGTCCATAAAAATTCTCCATCGTATGCTAAGGCATGTGGTGACTCTAAACTGTTTGGTAAACCCAACTTTAACTCAACTGTTGAGGTTGTTTCATTATACAAATATATTCCAGGCGCTTCATAATTTCGATGCGTTAATATCCACCATTTATACTCAATGTTTTCATCGATAATAGTATCTGTTAAAACAATATTTTCTGTTATATCATCTAGATCATAGTTGCATGAAGACACTAAAATTGTAATAATGAGTAAAGTGAAAATAGTTTTTGTTGTTTTCATAAACTTTATTTCAATGGTGAAAAAATTTGTGAATTTTAATATCACTCTATATTTTAACAACTTTGTGAATTTCTTTTTTGCCTCCTGAAAGCATTTCGAAAAAATAAACACCACTACTAAAACTAAATAAGTTGATAGTTGCTTTACCATTAATTAAAGAAGTATCCGTTTTGTCTATTAATAAAATGCCAGAAGCATTATATATTCTATATGAAACCGTTTCAACGACATTAATACCAGAAAAGTTAACAACATCTCTAGATGGATTTGGATATGCTAACCAGTTTTTGGTTTCTGCAGAAGGATCGTTTATGTTTGCTACACAGCCTTTTGATATATCGAACTCAGATTTTAAAAGATCTTCTATTTTTAAATTAATAAAACTGTCATTTAAAGTATGGTTGAAAAATGTAGCATCAATAATAGTATCATCGGCACCAAGATAGTTTTGTAGTAAGGTCGAAAATGTTTGTCTGTAATCGTACTGTGCCGTTTGTATTTGATAATTATTAGAATCTGTAGCTTCCGTTAAATCTGGGTTTGTACCCGAAACACCTCCAGCAACTGGTTTCCCAAAAACAAACATCGGTGCTATTTCTCCATGATCTGTCCCTAAATTCCCGTTTTCGGCTGCTTTTCTACCAAATTCTGAAAAGGTAAGTCCAACAACATCATCGGCTAAGTTTTGACTATCCAAATCATTCATAAAAGCTTCTACACTTCCCGATAAGTCTGTTAATAAACTGTGATGAGTTCCTAAAGCTTCACCAGTACTTTCTACCTGAGCGTTATGTGTATCGAAACCAGAAATACGTACCATATATACTTTTGAGCCTAAATCGCCACTTATTAATCGAGCCACTGTTTTTAGTTGATTTGCTAAATCGCTATCTGGGTAGCTTATATCGTTTTTTCCAGAATTAAAAGCATTCGAAATGGATTCTGCATACGTGTTTGATAATGAATCGGTATTGGTAATAAATTCTAATTCTTTACCATAGTCTGAATCAGGAATATTTAACGGGGGTGCACCTCCTAATCCGTTTAAAACAGAATAGTATCCAGCAGGATCCTGTCCAGAAATGTTTAATGATAATCCGTGAGCTTCTTCGGCATGAAACCCTAATGATGTATTATTTGAGCCTATTTCTACCGCAAGCGGATACGTTTCTACAATTAAATCTGGATAATACAATTCCATAAAACGACCTATCCAACCTGTATCTGCGCCATTTAAAAGACTGTTTCCGTCGTTTCCTGTTAAATATAAATCGGTAGACTTAAAATGACTTTTATTTTGTGATGGATAGCCCACAGATTGCATGATTCTTAGCCAACTTTTATCATATAATGATTTAAACCCTGTAAGTGCTGGATTTAAACCTATTTGTTGATTGTCTGGTAACGTACTATCTAAATTAATATACTTATTTGCTCCAGATATTGGAACTTTTATAGTGGGTCTTAAATTACTATAAATGTCATATTGGTTTAGTGGAATAATAGTATTTAAACCATCATTACCACCTGCTAAATTTATAAGAACCAGTTTTCGGTTTGAAATATCTGGACACTCTACATAAGGCATAAATGATTTTAATGCTGCTTGCAGCTGAAAAGGTGTTAAACCAATAACTGAAGCTGATGCCGAAAGTTTTATAAAATTTCTTCTTTTCATAATCTACATTAATTGAAATTCTGCTGCATTAACCATAGCAATAACTAATGCATCTAAACGCGTTTTTACAGTAATATCATTATCATCGTTTATATATTGAAGCCATACTTCTGTCCAATAATAATCAGGAAAACCTTCATCAACTAAAAAACTTTTAAAATAATTTATTCTATCGGTATCAATAGATTCTGGGTATAATAAATCGGAAATTTCAGATACCAATAAATTAGGATCGGAAGCATTATCAATTTTATTTTTCACAAAAGCAACAGTATCTAGCTGTGCATAAATATTTCCATTACCTATAGTATCCGTTCCTGAAATAAAACTTTCAATAAGTTTATATCTACCTATAATTGTGTTTGCTGAAAACCAGTTTCTGTCAAAGTTTGGTTGTTGGTAATAAGCCGGATAACCCGCAACAGAATCTGGGTTGTAAAGTATCATACCTGCTGCTTTAAAATAAGAACCATGTAAAAAATAGTAAAAGAAGTCTCTATAAAAGTAAAGCGCATTTGTACTTGGATCAGGATATTCTAAACTAAACATAGAACAAACTTCGGAGAGTAACTGAAATGGGCTTTTTATAATACTACCAATAATATTATCAGTGGCATCACTGTCATCTGTATCATAAAAATGAGCACTGGAAAGTAGTGTCGTTACAACAGGTAATATTTCATAATCATTATCAATTAAAATTTGTGAAAGAGGCGTTATAATATCTGTTTCTACTTCATCATTCCATTCGCTTTTTACAAAATAGCGATATAATTTTCTACAATACGCTTTTGCTGTTTCTGGTTGTGAAAATACCATTTCAACAAAGTCATCAAGTTCTTCAAATATTTCAGATTCAGTACTTCTTCCTGTGATGACTTGATTATTAAAAGCACTGCTAAACGTTTTATCATTAGTGTCATGCTGATTAACATTAATATACCCCATTGGTATATTGGTATCTGGATCAATAGCGCTTCTGTCATCAAGTTTTTTAAAACCAGAAAACACTTTTGCAGCTTGCTGTATATCTATTTCTGTATAATTTGTGTAATTACCTTCTCCAATTTGTTCACCTGCTAAGATTGTGAAAAGTTCTAAATATTCTCGTGCGTAGTTTTCATTGGGATTATTTTTATTATTCTGTGTGTTATCCAAATAATCCAACATGCCATTATCCAATGTTATTTTTTTCGCTAAACTTTTAAGGTTTCCTAAGGCATAAAAGTCTAATAATCTTAAATGATCATAAAAATAAGTTGATGAACCAATATCACTCTTAGCGACTGTAAAACAAGTATGTAGAAAAAATGATAATTTATGTTTTAAATTGACTTCTTGCATTGCATTGTGCCACCACCATGCACTAGTTATTGTGCGTTTCCTGTCTTGAGCTGAAAAAGAATTTGGGAGTTCTGTAGACGATGTCCAATACCCATCGGGGGTATCTGTTGGTAGTGGATCGTATGGTTCTGATAACGTATTTGCTGAAGTAGTCGTTAAACTATTAACAGCATCAGTTGCAGACATGCCTACAAAAGTGTTTAATTGCTCTTTTGTGAAATTAAAAGTTGAACGCCTTAGTAGGTGCTTAGCTTTTCTTAAATCTAAACTTGAACCAAGTGGGTTAAGTGATGCCATGGATAAAATTTTTATGAAAATATAAAATAGATTAGTGTGTATAGTAAAAACACTGAATTTTTCGTTGAAAAACAACCTTTTGTCAGTCAAAAACTGTATTTCATCCTAAAACCGTAATCTTAAGCTTACGTTTGGTGTAATTCCTAAAGACTGGTTTTCTACTTTGGTAATATTATTATCAACATCTAAAGTGTAATACGAATTAATAATATTCTTTTTATTAAGTAAATTCCAAACTGAAGCTCCTATAACAGCATCAGTGTTATCAGATATATCAAAACGATATGTTGCAGAACAATCCGTTCTTAAATAATCATCTAAATTAGATGTGTTGGGGGCGGTATAGGTAATAAATTCATTTCTTGGGTCGGCATCAAAATCTGGCAAGGTTGTGGGTTTTCCAGAATGCCAGTTTAATCCTAAAGCCAATTCAAGATCATTATTGGTATATGCTCCAGAAAGCGCAAGCGCATTTGTAATGTCCGTATTATTTGGAAACGGATTCCCATTATTTAATGTCTCAAATGTATAGTCATTTTTACTAAAAGAATAACTTAACCAAGTGCTAAAAAGGGTATTGAATTGCTTGTTTATTAAAAAATCAATCCCTTTTATTTGATACTTACCTATAGCTTTAATAAATTGAAATTGGTTTTGAAACCCTTGGCTTCTAGTTGTAATGCCATCAACATTTTTTATATAAGCTTCGGCGCTAATTAATAGTTTGTTTCTATTATAACGAATACCTGCTGATACTTGTTTACTCTTGATAATTGGAATAGAAGTTTCACCAATTGCATGTTTAATATTATCCTTATTATTAGATAAAACCCAACGTCTTTTTTCAACACCTAAAAAATCGTTTTGTAAATCAATAATTTGCGAAGTGGTCTGGCTTTTATACTCGCCCAATAGTTCTAGTTTAAAATGATTTAAAAAACGTTGACTAAAACTTAATCGAGGTTCAAATAAAAGTGCATCTAGTTTTTTAATGTGATTTATTCGGCATCCAAACTTTAAATTAGTTTTCGCATTAGGAGATAAAAAAAAACCTTCGCCATAAAGAGAATGGCTTCTTATTACTTGTTTAATAAAACTTCTAAAAGCAGGTCGATTGACCTCTTCCAAATTACTTATTCCTACTTCGGTAAATTGATAACCTGCTTTAAATTTCAGTAGATTATTAGGGGCGTAATTTAAATCTAATTTTGCCGAACCATCGAAAACTTCATTTTCTTGTATTAAACTTTGGTTGTTTAAAATATCGAAGTTGGTCGCATCTAAATCGTAATTAGAAACATAAACTTGCGAGGTTGTAGAAAGCTTATCGCTCCAATCTCTAGTATAGGTATAGCTGATTGCGGTATTCTGTTGAGATAACTTACTATTAAGTATCTCATCTTGATTATTGGCGGTAGATTGTTCTTCAAAATTTAAGCTGTTATTTACATTTAAAAAATGAAATCTTATTTTATCTTTTTCAGTAATATTATATAAAAACTTTGCTGTGATATCATAAAATGAAAAGTTTTCGTTTTGGTTGAAATTTGTTAAATCAGAATCTTGAAAAATACGTTTCGAGTATTGATCGTATGTTGGTGTTTCAATTAAATCGGTAACCGAACGCCGTGCAGATATTTGTAATTCTGTTTTTTTTGATAGTGGTATTTTTGCAAATCCATCGGCATTAATCAAATTAAAACCAACACCAGATTTAAATTCGTTATCGATGTCATCAGGAAGGCGCATATCTATAATGCTAGAAATACCGTCGCCATATTGGGCGCTCGTTCCATTTTTATAAACATTAATTGATTTTGTTATATAGGGATTGAAAGCTGAAATTAATCCGAAAAAATGCCCAGAATGATACATTTTTATACCATCCCAAAGCAGTAAGTTTTGATCGTGTGTTCCACCCCTTATATTTATATTTGATATCTTTTCGTCAATACTTGATACACCAGGAAGCGCCTGAATGGTTTGTAATACATCGGGCTCTATTAAACCGGGTAAAATACCAAAAGCTTGAGGTTTTATAGTAATACTGCCGTCGTTTAATTTTGAAATTCCTGTAGTAAGGTAATTGGTCACAATAACTTCTTCAAGTCTTTGAGGGCTATATTTAGGAGATTTTCTTTTCTTTTTTCTGATAACGATAAAACGATCATCGAGTAATTTGAAATCGAGTTTTGTTTCTTTTTTTAGAAATTCGATAATATCTTGAATTGATAAATGGTCTTCTGGAGGCGGAATTTTTAAGTTTTCAACAATTAAATCGGCATAAGAGAAGCTAAGATTATATGTTGTTTCTAAAATTTTTAAAATAGAAGTAAGCGGTTGCTTTTCTTTTTGAATAGTTTGCGCTTTTAGCGTAAAAGTATTCAGAAAAAATAATAAAACAATAGAAAAGATTCCTTTACTACTCACGCTTTAAAATAATCGAATTCTCGTTTTTACTGTATGTTAAATGGGAATGTAAGGTAATTAATTTTAATGCTTTTTCAATATCGTCATGAGGAAAACTTCCACTAAATAATTGTTCGCTATCAATATTTAAAAGGGTGAAATTCACATTGTATTGTCTTTCAAATTCTGCAATAACTTCTTTAAAAGGTAAGCTTTTAAATTTACTTTCATTATTTAACCAAGAAGGTGTTGGAGCGTTTTCTTTTTCTTTAGCAATTGTTTTCCCGTCTATAATTAAAAAACTGTCTCCAGGTTTTAATTTAGTTTCTTGAGAATTGTGCGTCACTCCAACTAAACCTTCATAGCATATAACTTCAAAATAATTTTCTCTTTGTTTTACATTAAATTGTGTCCCGTAAACAGTAATTGTTCCTGCGTCTGTTATGACGTTAAAGCTAGAACCTTTGGCTACTTTAAAAAAGGCTTCGCCTTGTAAAGTAACATGACGTTCGTTCTTCCAAGTTTTTTTATTAAATGCTAATAACGATTTTGAGTTAAGCGATACACGAGAAGCATCGGGCAATTCTATAACTGTTTTTTGTGCAATTTGTGTGTTTACTGTCGTATTTAATGTCGTTGTATAATAGTATAAGCTAAAACAAACGGCAAGTATAGCAGCAACTTTCATAAATGGTTTAAACCAATGTGTTGCTTCTTGTTTTTTGTCTTTAATAGAAGATAAAACGTTTTCTAATGTAGCAGATGTATCGTATTCCTCAGCTTTAAAACTTTGCAAACCATTATTTAACTTCACTAAATCATCATAGTCTTCAAGGTTTTTAAAAGCCTCAAACTCTTGATCATTTAGATCGTTATCTAACCATTTCGATATTAATTCTTCTTGTTTCATAATCTTATACAACTATATAACAGTTAACTTTAATTTTTCCCTACCCTCTCAATAAAAAAGAATTAAAAATAAAATCTAAACTCAAAAAAAATTAACTTTCTATCTTCTATCTTCTATCTTCTATCTTCTATCTTCTATCTTCTATCTTCTATCTTCTATCTTCTATCTTCTATCTTCTATCTTCTATCTTCTATCTTCTATCTTCTATCTTCTATCTTCTATCT
>JBDWSF010000025.1:0-37770 GCA_039985655.1 Algibacter sp.
CTGATTTGCACGATGCAATCGCTAAGACTTTGAGTGTGCCAATTATCATTGACACCTACGGTATAAAAAGTTTCCATCCACAGTTTTACCAATCCAATTAGAAGTGCTTTTCCGTGTGACTTTTTGAAATTAAACCTAACGTATGTATATAGTTACTAGTAACTATATATCTTCTATATGAGTACTAAGATAATAAATCTTTTATCTTCATAAAGTTATTTGTAGCTACATGAGTGTATATTTCTGTTGTTTTTGTAGAATTATGTCCTAGCAGTAGTTGAATGTATCTTATATCAACACCACTCTCTAAGAGATGTGTTGCAAAACTGTGCCTTAGCATATGAGGTCCAACCTTTTCATTAATACCAGCTTTTTTAGCTGCATTAACCACAATTTTTAAAACGCTGCTAGGGCTATATTTATTTCCAGGTATAGCTGCTTCAAACAAATATGCTTTGGGACTGTAAACTTTAAAATATTTTCTTAAATCATCTAAAACGCTTTTGTTTAATACGGTATAACGATCTTTATTCCCTTTTGCTTGTTCTACCCTTATTACCATGCGTTTACTATCAATATCAGCAATCTTTAAATCCAGTAATTCACTTCTTCTTAGTCCAGAAGAATAAAGTAAAGAAACAATACAACGGTGTTTTAGATTATTTGTATGGTCTATAATTGAAAGGATTTCTTCTTTTGATAATACTTTAGGTAGTTTAAATTCCTTTCTAGGTCTTTCAATAGAATAAAAACGATTGGGCATGCCTAAAACGATCTCATAATAAAACTTTATGGCATTTATGGCAATATTTATATAGGAATTAGACCGTTTTTCTCGTATTAGTTTTTGAAGATATTTTCTTATATCATTTTCATCAAGGTTCAATAGTTCGATATCTTTGTAATGATTGATAAAGGCTTCAAAATTATGCACATAACTTTTTATCGTGCTGTTAGAATATTTTTTTAATTCTAGTTTTTGTAAATATTCTTCTGGACATTGTTTAAAGTTTTGTTTATCAGGTCGGTCTCTAAACCATTTAACATCAGTAGCGATGTTTGTCTTTGCTATAGTCCTATCATTGAAAAAATAATTGCAGTTCACCCATGCAACACCTCTAAAAGTTTGAAATATTAAATTTAAATTCGATTTAGAGTTAGTAATGTATGCCATATTATACAGCTTACTCCATTTAGTTGATGGTAGTTGCTTTATTAAACTTTCAATTACCTTATCAGAATTAAATTGAATACCAATACATTGTTCTTCCTTAATCAAAAGGTGTTTTAAGGTGATATGCTTGTTAAGTTTCATCGTTTTTTTCAATAATAACAAATAGTTTTTATATTGTCGTATGTTATTCGAATATGATTCGTATAATATACGTTTAATGTAAAATTTATGAGAATTTATAAAGAATGTTTGTATTGTAATAAGGAACTAAAGGGTAGAACTGATAAGAAGTTTTGTGACCCGCAATGTAAAAGTGCCTTCCAATACCAACAAGCACAATCAGAACCTGAGCGCTTTTATAATATAGTTGACAATCAATTGAAATTAAACAGAAAACTATTAAAACATTTTAATAAGGCTGGAAAAGTAACTATAAGAGCAGAGCAACTAATTAAAGCAGGATTTAATCCTAATTATTTTACACATTACTGGAAAAACAAAAAAGGAGATGTGTATTTATTTGTTTATGAATATGGGTGTTTGAAAAGAATCGAACATCAAATTGATAAATACATTCTTATACAATGGCAAGATTATATGAGTTAATAATTGGTGAGACATTTTCTCTGTAAGCTCTACAAGTTCAATACTATTTTTAAACAACATTTTATTTTATATATAAATGTTATTATAATTGTTCGTTCAGATTATTGAAAAAATCTAATATAAGGTTTGAAGTCAGGTCTATACGGTTCACTTAAAGCTTCACTAGAAATAGTGAGGCTTTTATGTTTTTAGAATAAAATAAAGACTCCTTGAAATTTGATTTTTTGGATGATTTTGGATGAAATGTCCAGTTCTCCAGTTCGAATAAATATATTAATTCCAGTTAAGTTTCCTTAACTATTTTGAAGCCTCAAATTTCCACGAACCTTCTGGCATACGGAACAAGAAATACCCATCAACTAAACCTTCATATTTTAATATGTTTTTATTAGAAATTGATTGTCCTTGTTTCCAAACCTCTATTCCATTCAAGGTTATTGTACCATGATTTTTAGCAGGAATACCAACTAAAGCATTTGTGTTTTTAGGAGCATTTACAGATAGCTTAAAATTATCAGAATTATTCTCAAAAGAAGTTTCAATAAGCCCCATAACAGATGCTACTTTTGCAGAGGCATGTTTTATGTTACAAGGTTGAGGCGTTACTTTAAATACACTATAACCAGGTTCTATAGGAGACACTCCACAAAGATATTGTGAAAGAATGGTGAGCCCACCTCCGCTCCAAGCATGATTTACTGTACCGCCACCAAATGAATTATTTGCAATTTCCCAACCTTCAAAAAGGGTTGTGTAATCGGGATGATTAACCATGAAATTGAACCTTTTTCTCATACGCTCTAATCCAAAGTCTCCATAGCCCATTTGAAATAAGGCTTCTAGAACATATTTTTCAGTATATGGACTAGCATGCTCTTCTGTTTTAAATACATTTAATAAAGCAGGGTATTTATCTTTATCGGCTAAACCAGAAACTACTGCTAAAGCTTGACTTCTATCATCTGTTTTGCCTTTGTAATCTGGATGTCTGTATGAAGTACCAGTCCAAAAACTTTTATTATAGGCTATTTTAAAAGCTTTCATAGCCTGAGTGTATGCTTCAACATCAGAAGACTTTTCTAATGCATTTGCCATATTAGCGGCTCCTTTTAGGGCGAGGTAATAAAAGCCATTAAAAATAAGTTCCATATCTTTTTCTTCACCCCAATCTCCCCAAGTCCAATCACCTTTTCGAAAAATTAAATTACCTTTTTCATTAATTTTCCATAGCTTTAAATATCTATGCACACCATCATAAATATCACTTATAGTTTGTTTGTCACCTGTGTGTAGATAATAATTCCAAAATCCATAGTATCCAATACTTGCAAGCATTTGACTAGGCAATTCATTTGTCCAGTTGCCAGCAGGAATTGGGGAAAACAAAACATCATCTTCTCTTTGCCATCCTATTAATTCATACATGCCTTTTTTAAAGAGTAAATGACTTTTAGTATCTAAGGCATAGAATGCTTCTCCGCCTTCATTAACGGCATCTCCCCACCATTGTGCGCGTTCACGATCAGGACAATCCATGTAATTATCTCGCATGGTAACGTATAAAGTTCGTAGCGATTTTTTCCAGATTAGGTTTAAAAAATCATCAGAAGAGTTAAATCCACCTAAGAAATCAGTATCATAACCTGTTTCTCTATATTTTAAATCTAGTACTTTCACACCTTTAGGTATGGTATATATCACTTTATGGCCATTAAGCCAACCCAAACTTTCATAATCTTGAACACCTTTGCGTGTAATATATTCTGCTCTTAAGTTTATTTTATCTCCAACTATCGTATTATCAGTACGAATATCAATGACTTTTCCATCAATGCTTTCTACTTTTAAATATGGGGTTATTTGAATGTTAGAAGGTAGGTTACAGGTAATAACGGTGTCATTAGTAGTTGTAAATGGAAATTGTATGTTGTTAGTATAGTTTTTAAATCCAGAATTCTTCCAAAATGGTATAGGACGTAATATCAATTTATTCCAAGGAGCTATAGGAGGCATTCCTAGTATTTTAGCAGAACTCCATGTATTTACATTGAAATCACTTAAATACCATTTTCCCATATCCAAACGCCCATCATATTTAATATTTGATTCGGGAAGTCTAAAATTAGGGTCTGGAGCATCACATGTTTGATATGCTAGGTTTTTAGAAACTTTCCAAGTAGCATCACTGAGAATAGTTACTTCAGGTGCTATACATTGAAATAAAAGTCCTGTAGCTCCACTGCTTTTATGTGAAAACCCTTCTTTACCAAAATACCAGGTTAAAATTGCAATTGTATTTTTACCAGTATTTAGATGTTTTGCGATATCTATTTCATCATAATAAGTATCATTAGGATTTGGCCCACGTTTTAATCCGCCTTCAAAAACGACAAGGTTATCATTTATCCACATCCAATATTTGGTGTCTACCGCAATTTTAGCAATGGCTTTATTTGGAACGTTTTCTAATGAAAAATCTTTACGGTAATTAAACCATGAATTTAAAGTATCTTGATTGTTTGGATGAGCAATCCAATTTGCCTTCCATGAATCTTGAGCCTGAATTTGAACAATAGGCATTAAGATAAAAATTGCTAGAACACATTTAGTTAGTAGTGTTCTAGAAAAGATATTATTTGAATTATGATTCTTTCTTTTTGCTTTTGTATACATACAAATCTTTAATATATGAGTTTTAGCTTAGCTGTAATTTATTAAAGAAGTTTTGTTTTCTTATCGCTAACTATTTTTTCATTTGTAATCTTTCATTAACTAAACCTCCAACTTCTTTACCTTGACCAATACCAACTTCTACAGCAGCTCTATAATGAATACCACCATACATTCTACTCATTGCAGCTTCTTGTGCAGCAGCGTTGAAAGAAGAAAAAGGGCGTACAGGTAATCCGTAAATAGTTTCAGTATCATCTAAAAAATTAAAATTATCACCAAAAATATCTGTAAGCACTGTTGATGCTGCTCCAGAAACTACGGAATGTCCACTTGTATATTCAGGAAATGGAGGGGTTTGTAGAATAGGTTCCCATTTATCATCTATATATTTGTTAATGAGTGTTTCTGGTCTTACAAGGTTACTCCTGTATTTTTCGTCCCAACAGCTAATAAAGGCATCTGCTATTGCTATAGACGTTTTAGTGTATGCGTAAATTGTTTTATTTAAGTCTGCTCCTTCTTTTTTACATGCAATTTTTGTTATTCCAATCCAATGTGCACCAGGTGTTATTTTTTTTAAAGCAAACATTAAGTGACCCCTTGTTACTGATACGTATGGATTACAATCCCAAAACTGGGCTATTAATATTTCTTCTGATGTATCTCCGTCTTTAGTGATTTCATTACTTATATCGTAAACTTCTTTTAGCTCTTTATAAAAATCTGAATTTTCTTCCATAGAAAATTTGGGAGGGGCAATGGGTTTAAATTGTGAAGCAGAATCTAAAACAAACGTTCGTATTTTACTCCAGTGAGGTTCCAGACCATCCATATAGGCTGGGGGAGTTGGGCTCCACCTTCCTTCGTCTTTAGAATCTGTTTTAAACTTAGGCATGGTTCGCGTTTGATTGTAATTGTCTTCACGCATCCATTCAAACACAAAATTGGCAACTTCTAAACCATAAGCTTTTGAAGCTTCGAATTCAGAATTGTTTTTTGATGACCAAACTTGATATAAGCTATCACGAAACGTTACAATTTCTTTTTGAGAAAAGATTAATCGCTTGCTCATATCAATGTGAGCTACTAATGCAGCTAATTGATAATTTATGTTTTTCGATTGATCTGCTTCAGGAATAGCACCTAAATGTGTTATTTGATTTTTTAGCGACCCGTAGTTTTTGTTTCCTTGTGCTATAATTTCGTAAGCAGCTATATTTGGATAAGCGAAGACACGACTAGCAACGGGTGGCGAAAAGATATCATGCACCATAGTTTCTACGACTTTATCTACTGAATTATGAAAGTCATCAGTTGTAATCTCTATAGGTTCTGAATTATCTTTACAGGATACCAGCATAAAAATTACCGTGGCTAGTAATGGAATATAATAGTTTTTCATCATAACTGTCAATTTCTCCATTTGGGTTTACTTATTAATAGTATAAGTTTGAATATTAGCATTGTTTTTAACAAATAAGATAGATGTTGTTTTATCAGCTAATGTTACGTTTATAATGTCTCTAACTTCTCCAGTTACATTTAATCCACTTTCTATATTCGTTACAGGATTAAAGTTTCCTTTGCCATCACCTAGCAAATAAGTGCCTTTATTAGCATCGTATCTGCCATATTTTACTCTAGAACCAAAGAAATTACCTCCCATAATTAAATCTTGGTTTCCATCATGGTTAAAATCATTTACAAGAATGCCATATATAGGTGAAAATTGAACCATACTTGGTAAAGTAGATAGCTTAAACTGATTGTTTCCAAGATTTTCAAGATAACTGGTATTAAAATTAGTTGCTTTTAATACTTGAGCGCCATGTAATTCTTCCTCTGTTAGGATATCCGTAATTTTTTCATTCGCATAATCTGAATAATTAATATATTTCGATTTAAGTGCATTCAATTGCTTTACGATATCATCTTTTGGATATATAGGGTAGCTTTCTCCCATTACGTATGAGCACATAATAGGATCAATAAATCCGTTATTATCAAAATCTTTAGCATATAATGTAACAGGTTCGGATACGGAAGCTTTTAATTGTGAATTAAGACCCAAATTACCTATTACGTAATCTATATCTCCATCGTTATCAAAATCTGTTGACACAATTTTATTCCACCAACCCTCAGTGTCTTTCGTTCCACAAGTTTCAGAGATTTCTATTAGTTTTCCTTCTGAATTTGTGAAGACCTTGATGCCCATCCATTCTCCTACTATAATTAAATCATCTTTTTTATCTCCATTAAAGTCACTCCATATGGCATCGGTAACCATACCTGGGTATTCTAATGATGGATTTATTTTAGAGGTAACATCTGTAAAATTCCCTTTACCATCGTTCTCTAGAATATAACTTCTTGGTATTGTTGGATATTTTTCTGGTATTAATCTGCCACCAATAAATAAATCTAAATCACCATCATTATCAATATCACCAGAGCTAACACAAGATCCACTTGTCAACATTTCTGGTATGGATGTTCCTTTCTTAAAAAAACCTTTACCGTTATTAAAATAAAGCCTGTCTTGTAATTCTGGCGATTCAGATTGGTAATCATTACCACCACTTACTACATAAAGGTCTAAATCATTATCATTATCAGCATCAAAAAATAAAGCGCCAATATCTTCAGAATTTATGTCTTCATTAAATATATTTTGGTTAGTAGGTTTAAATTTTCCAGACTTTGTTTGAATAAATAATTCCCCAGCACTTCCTTTTGCACCGCCTATAAATATATCTTCTAAACCATCATTGTTAATATCACCTTTTGCAATTTTTGGACCTTGAGTTGATAATTTATGTGGTAATAAATGTTCTCTGTCAAAATCTACAAAATCATTTTCTTTATGAGCATATTGGATTATGCTATCTAAAGTAATATCATTAAAGAACGTTTTTGAGGTCTCATTTACTAATTCATCAATATGGTTTGCCTCATTTTGTTTTAATACAATAGTTTGATTTGCATTAATATTTTGTAATATTTGAACTTTTGAATTTGGCCAAGTAATTTTTAGTTTTTGTATAGTATCTTGATGCCCTAAACCAAAAAGTAAAGTGTAATCTACAGACGATTGATACCCTCTAGTCGGTATCATTTCTTGGGTTAATATTTGATTGTTTACATTAAGCTCAACTTTAGCACCAATGCCAAAAGTATTTTTATCTTCTCCTTGGAATTTAATTTTCAAGTAGCGATTCTTATTTTGAATATTGCTATTGTTTCTATATACAAAAGCTTCTTCATCTATATTATTGACAACCAAGTCTAAATCACCATCATTATCTAAATCAGCATAAGCTGCGGCATTAGACAAAGATTTTTGATCTAAACCCCAATCTGAATTCATTTTATTAAAGGTTAAATCTCCATTATTGTGATAGGTGTAATTCTCAATTACTGTTGAAGGGCTTTTTTTTAATAATTCAGATACTACTATTCTTTCTCCTCCTTTGGTTTCATTTAATTTTTCTTGGACTAGATAATTAATAAAGTCCATATTTGTATAATCACGTTTATAGCCATTAGTAATAAAAAGGTCTTTATGGCTATCATTATCTAGATCTGCAAATAATGCTGTCCAACTCCAATCTGTATTTGAAACTCCAGAAAACTGACCAATTTCAGAAAAATGCTGACCTTGATTATTAAGTTGCATCATATTTCTCATGGATTGATTATAAAACCCATATTTTTCTAATAAACTATGTTTATTATAATTATCTGCCCCTGAAACTATTTTTTGACGATAATTACTTTCGGGTAACATATCTAAAGTCATAATATCTGTAAAGCCATCATTATTAATATCAGCTATATCAGATCCCATTGAGAAGAGAGATACGTGTTCTATATATTCTTGTAAACTTTCTGAAAAAGTACCATCTTGATTATTTATATATAGATAATCTTGTTCATTATAATCATTAGAAACATAAATATCTAACCAACTATCGTTATTAATATCTGAGATAGCAATTCCTAAACCAAAACCAAGCACATTAGATATTAGACCAGCCTCAATACTTGAATCGACAAATTTGCCATTTTCATTCTTATAAAACTTATCACTGTAAGCTTCATTTTTTTTGTTTTTTAACTTTGGTGTCACTTGACCAAAACCTGCATAGTCTTGTGTTGAGTGATTTAAGACATATAAATCAAGGTCACCATCTTTATCATAATCAAAAAATGAACCTTGGGTAGAATAACCAGAATCATCTATACCATATTCAGCAGCTTTCTCTGTAAATGTTAAATCGCCGTTATTTATAAACAATAAATTTTTTCTTCTATTTGCGCTTTTTGCGGCAGATCGACACACGTAAATATCTAAAAAACCATCAGCATTAACATCTGCCATTGTTGTACCTGTATTCCATAAGCCTTCTGCAAATACACCAGCTTTTTTTGCTGTTTCTTCAAATTCAAAATTACCTTTATTTATATATAGTTTGCTACCTACCATATTTCCAGTAAAGTATATATCTGAAAGGCCGTCATTATTTAAATCTCCTATAGCAACTCCACCTCCATTGTATAAATAACCGTATTCTAATACGTTGAAATCCTCAGATTCTCTAATAATATTATTAAAATTAATTCCTGTATCATCTGCAGGTAAAAGCGTAAACAATTTTAATTCTTCATCTTCCTTACAAGATTGAAACAAAAAAGAAACTAATAAAAAAACAATAAAATTTAAAAAATATTTAGACATCTATATAGGATTATTATTTTGGATAGATTTTATATCAATTAAGATACATATTATTTAATTAAAAAACGCCAAAACATAAGAATTGGCGTTTTTTAAACTCAAAATTACTAAACTAAATCAATCTATTGATGAATCCATAATTTTGTACTTCCATTATCTCCTCCAGACATTTCTGGTAAAGCTAAGGCCGCATTTACAGCATCAGCGTTAGTATCATATTCACTGGAAACATAGGTAAGTCTACTCATAATGTCTCCAACACCAACTCCTGGTTCTCCACTTGGAGAAACTTCAATTCTATCATATAATGTAGGATAACCAGTTCTACGTACATCTACCCAAGAAGTCCAGCTATCTGGATATAATGCTATCCATTTTTGAGTCATAATCTGCTCTAACTGACGTTCAGTAGTTCCTCCTGTTTCAAAAGCTACTGGAATACTAGACAAGGCTGGTGTATTAAATGAATCGCCAACAGCTGCTGGACTATTTGTACTAGCTACATAGTTTGCATCAGGAGTTCCCCATTCTTCTAGAGAAGCATTTATACCACTCTCATATAAATCTTGAGTTGATCCTCCCATATTCCATCCTAACAATGCTCCTTCTGCTCTAGAAAGATAAGCTTCTGCTGCTCTCATAACAGGGTAAGGATTATTTTCTCCTACAGCTTCTGGAAGGTAACGAGGGCCCACATTGGAGTTAGAACCAACTAAATCTAAATTTGTATCTGCTCTATCCTCTACAGTTTGTCCATTTCTTAAACCTTCATAAACAACACCATCACCATCACCATCACCATTAGCAGCTGGACTATAATATTCTGGCATTCTAGGATCATCAAACCCTTTCAATACACTTTCCATAGCCGCACTCATTCTAAATTCACTCCATGCAGAAATGACATTATATGCATTTTTATTACTTGGATTATTTGTGGTCATCATGGCATTATCGCTTACAGTTGTAATTACACCTGCAGCAACAGCTTTTTCTGCTTCTGCTTGTGCTAATGCTGGGTTAGCATCTTTAATTTGCAAAGCTAATCGCAATCTCAAAGTATTTGCAAATTTGTACCACTTCGCAGGATCCCCATTATAGATAAGGTCATTACTTCCAAGTGCGGTTGAGCTTGCTCCTTGCAATACAGCAACAGCTTCATCTAGCATACGAAAATGCTCCGTATAAATAGACTCTTGCGTGTCGTAAGCAACTGAATTTTCTCCGTTTCCAAATTGACTAAAAGGAATAGGCCCATAAAAAGTTGTCATTCTATTGTATGCAAAAGCAGTCCACACCTTACCTATAGCATTTTCTACTGGTATATCATTTTCACTAGTAAAATCTGTGAAAAATTTTAATTGTGGAGCACAACCTGAATAAAAACCAGACCATGTAGAGCCATTCCATCCACCAATAATTTCATAAGCATCGGACTGAAAACCAGAAAATGTTGTTGCAAAATACTGCACATATAAATCTGGGAATAGTGCTTGAGCCGTTTGAAACTGAAACGGAAACCAAGGCTCATTACCTTGTGGTAAATGTAACAATGCAGATGGAACAGATTGGGCAAAAATCAACCCAATGGTATTGCGATCCACAGTGTCTTCAGTTAAATTATTTTTATCTGTATTTAACTCCGTAAAGTTATCGGTACAGCCTTGAAAAATAGCTGCCATACCAAATAATAATATAAAAAGTTTATAAATTCTCATAATATTTTTTTTTAAAATCCAATTTTAATATTAAATCCGAATGTTCTAGTTGTTGGCGGAGCAAATGACTCAAAACCTGCACCAGATGCCGAAGTCGATGTTGCAATTTCTGGATCAAAATCTCCTGCTTTATTAGAGAAAAAGAATAAATTTCTACCTACCAACGAAAAGTTTACCTTTTCAAATGGTAATTTATCTAATATTTTATTTGGCAAAGAATAACCAAATATTAATTCTCTTAATCTTACGTTTGACGCGTCTCTTACAAAAGCTTCTCCAACCGGCGTATTTCTTCCTCCGATTGCTTTAAATAAATCTTGAGAATTTATTTGAATATCATTAGGAGTACCGTCTTCTTTAACAGCGGTAAACTCTCCATAAAGATCTTGACCAAATACAGCGGTACCATCACGACCAATTAAAGTTTCTGTAGTTAAACCATCAGAAGTTAATTGTGCTTGGGTTGCAGAAACAACACTACCACCTTGACGAATATCTATTAAAAAACTCATATTAAAGTTCTTATATTTAAATGTATTACGTACACCACCTAACCAATCTGGGGTAAAGTTAGCCACATTTACATCAAAACCATCTGTTATTAATGGTAAACCTGTATCACTTACAATAACGTTACCATTGTCATCTCTTACAAATCCTCTAGAATATATAGCTCCAAATTCTTCCCCTACTTCTAATCGGAATTGACGTAGGAAATCATCCTCTATTATAATGCTTTCTCCTGCTTCTGTATCCGTCAATGAAACAATCTCACTATCATTCTTTGCAAAATTTAAATCTATATTCCAACTAAAATCTTCTGTCTTAACAGGAATTAAATTAAGGGCTATTTCTACACCTTTATTCTGAATATCTCCACCATTTTTAAAAACAGATTCAGCTCCAGAAGCTACTGGTACAGCAACCTGAAATAATTGATCTGTTACATTGGATTTATAATATGTAAAGTCAATTCCAACTCTACTATCAAATAATCTTAAATCAAAACCTAATTCAGTTGAGCTATTTTGTTCTGGTCTAAGGTCTGGATTTGGACTTGTAGGATCAACTGTTAACACTCCATTAGTACCACCAGGGCCAATATTCACAGCTCTTGACAATTGAAATGGAGCAGTACCATTACCTACCTCTGCAAATGAGCCTCTTAATTTAAGGAAACTTACAAAATCTGGCAACGTAACTAAATCGCTTACTACAGCAGCAAGACTGACTGATGGATAGAAAAAAGACCAATTACTTTCAGGTAAAGTACTATTCCAATCGTTACGACCTGTAATATCTAGAAAGATAGCATTTTTATAAGCAATTTGTCCAAAACCATAAACAGAGTTTGTTTCTGTAGGTTCAAATACCGTAGTACCACTAAGACCACTGGCATTATCTAAAGAGAAAATATTTGGAACGTTTAAACCGCCATTCGAAGTAGCAACTTCCTTAAATTGTCCTTCAATATGCTGAACGCCTACATTTACATTAAACTTCCAATCATCATTCAACTCTTTTGTATAAGTAAGAAGAGCATCAACATTAAAATTTTGAAGAAAAGTATTGGTAACACTATAATTACCATCATCTGCAATAATGTATGTATCATTAGCAGTTCTTTCTTCAAAATTAGTAACTGTACGATCTAAAGAAGCTCTACCAAGTACACTAAGATTATCTGTAAGTTGATATTTAAGGCTTGCTGCTGCAAGAATACGATCACTTACTGTTTCACTAGTATTTCTATTAGCACTAAAGTATGGGTTAGCTCCTCCATTATTCCCTGGGTCAAAATAATTCTGACGAAGAGCTCCTTCCGTATCCAAATACTCAAAAATTTCAAGATCTTGTGTACGTATATTTCTTGGAATTCTTAATATATGACGATTAGGATTTGTAAATTCCTCTCCAGTTTGTGGAGTTGCATTATCAATAATCCCTCTAATGTAATTTATTTTCCCATCTACACTAAATTTATCCGTTACATTAGAGTTGATACGTACATTAAAATTATGCTGAGTTAATTCATTACCTTCTATAATACCTGATGCCTCTGTATTAGTATAAGAGAAATAGGTACTTGATTTTTCATTACTAGTTGCTATAGCAATATTATTTGAAATATTAATACCGGTTTGATAAAAATCTTCAACATTATTAGGTTGCGCTGTATAAGCTACTTGTGAAGTTGGGGCATTAGGATCTAAAGTCCAACGATCAATTAAACTACCATCTAAAGATGCTCCCCATGAATCGGTACTAATACGACTATATACTCCACCAAGACCTTGTCCAAATTCATTTTGATAATCTATTAATATATTTGCTTTTTCTGTCGTAACCGTAGAACTAAGAGTAACACTAAAATCTTTTCCATAAGACTTTCCTGTTTTAGTATTAATTACAATAGCACCATTACCTGCACTACTTCCGTAAAGCGCCGCAGCATTAGCTCCTTTAAGCACAGATATAGATTCTATATCATCTGGACTAATATCATTTATACCACCTTGCGTTATTACACCATCTATAACATATAATGGTTGACTATCCCCATTAATAGAACGGTTACCACGTAAAATTACACGCGTATCTGAACCAACACCCCCACCAGAACGAGCTACAGATATACCAGCAACTTTACCGGATAAACCTTCTGTTACACTTACAGGTCTTGCTTTTGATATTTCTTCACTACTCACATTCTGTGTAGCATAAGTAAGTGACTTCTTTTGCCTTTTAATACCTAAAGCAGTTACTACAACTGCGTCTAAGCTTTCTATATCTTCTTTAAGAGATATATTAATTACATTTGATTCGCCTATAGTAGCTGTAATTGTCTTCATTCCTACAAATGAGAACTTTAATACATCTCCTGTTGAAGCTTCAATAGAATAGTTTCCATCAAAATCGGTTTGTGCACCGTTTGATGTTCCTTCAATAATTACACTGACCCCAGGTAAAGGGACGTTGTTGGTTTCATCAGTAACAGTTCCTGTTACTGTTTTGCTTTGAGCAATCAATGTGTACGAACACATAAATAGGAAAAGCATGAGTAATTTTTTACACATAAATTTGAATTTGAAGTTAATTAGATTAGTTAAGAAATAGAATTATTTACAATAAGTAGAAATTTAACTTAATCTTAACTTTACAAAGTTAAAATTTAAATTTAAAAAAACAAGTAAAATTCAAAAAAATGTGTTCGTGCACATTTTTATAATGATAATACATGTGAAAATAAAATCAGTAAACATTGTTGTAGTATAAGCAAAAATGAATAATGAACTCAAGAATATTTACAAGAAAGCGATTTATTTTTTGTTATAAATTAAAATTAATTATTGGGAATATATAATTTTAAATAGAATAATGATGATTTTATTAGCGATATATAGTTTTGCATATACCATAAACATATTGATATATTTTATTTTGAGCTGATAAATAGTGGTAAATTATATTAAATTTGCATCTTTTAAAATAGAATATGAAAACTTATAGTGTAAATTCAATTCCAGTAAATAAATTAATAATTACAGGAAAAGGAGATGATGATTTATGGAGTAAAGCCATTGTTTTGAATGACTTTTCGTCACCTTGGGAAGATATAAAAGAGACAAAAACTGAATTTAAAGCTTTATGGGATGGAGATCATTTGTTTTTTTGTTTTCATGTAATGGATAGTACAATACATATAGATAATACAGACAATAGTTTTAATAGCATTAATGTTTCAGATAGAGTAGAGCTTTTTTTTAGAGTAAACGCATCTCTTAATCCATATTATTGTTTAGAAATAGATCCTAGTCCAAGAATTATGGATTTTAAAGCTTTGGCTAATAAGAAATTTGACTTTAATTGGAATTGGCCAAAAACAGATTTGTTCGTAAAATCGTATTCAAATAGAAATGGATTTAGTGTAGAGGGAAAAATAAGTATAGCTTCTCTAGAAGCATTAAATTTAATTAATGATAGAAGAATAATTGAAACTGGTATTTTTAGAGCAAAATATTATAAAGTTAAAGATTCAACTTACGAGCCCGCTTGGATGAGTTGGGTAAACCCTGAAACGGAAACCCCAAATTTTCATACACCTTCATCTTTTGGGATTTTAAAATTAGAATCTTTTTAGGTTTATATATAGGAAGTTAAGTTTTCTGAATTTACAATATCTATAGGTAAGAGTTTTTGCTTTGGTATGTCTTTGCCAAAGAGGAAATATTCAGCTAAATAATTTAAACTAAGATATGTTTGCGTCTTTGGATTTTGATGAATTAAGAAATTAATGTTTTTATTTTTCATAAAATCAGTATTCTTTGGAAGTAAATCATACCCAATTATCTTAATCTTATCATTGTTAATTTCTCCAAGAACTTCAATGATTTTGTAGGCTTTAGAAGTCGTAACAAATATTCCTGAAACATTTTGGTGTAACTTAAAAAAATCTGAAAGCGATTTATCTAATTCAGACTGTAAAACATTTAAGGTAGAGACATCATAATCTGTATCTGTTAATTCTTTAAAATAATTCCTAAAACCTCTTTCTTTCTCTTGCATATGAAGCGCGTTATTAATAACCTCACCAATATGTATAATTATAATTTTCGATTTTGGTTGAGTAACCATTTGCATTAAGTTAGCAGCTACTCTTCCACTTTGAAATAAATCTTGACCAACAAAGCTTCCAGTTTGATTGGATTCTATTTCATTATTAAAAGTACTAACTATAATATCATTAGAAACATATTTTTTTGCAACTTCAACACTCTCTTTATAGAATAAAGGAGTTAATATAACAGCATCAGGGGCTATTTTTAATATGTCCTCATTTATTTTCATAAAAGATTTTGTACTAACTGGACTATAGAAATATGGTTCTATGGATATTCCAAAAGCTTTAAATTCTTCAATGGCTTGGTTTACACCTTCAACACAAGGTGCCCAGAATATGTCTTCTTCAGGATTTGGAAGAATCACACAAATTTGATAAACCTTATTGTTTTTTAGATTTCTTGCTATAGGATTTGGCTGGTAGTCAATTTCCTTTAATACCTTGTTAACTTTTTCTAAAGCTTTGTCAGATACTTTCCCTCTTTTATGCAAAACTCTATCTACAGTTCCTTTTGAAACTCCAGCTAATTTTGCAATATCTTTAATGGTATATATTTTCATTCGTTTACAAATATATGAAACTTCTGTGCAATATTTAATAAAAAATGTTCTCGAGCACAAAATAATAATGTTCTCGAGCACATTTATTTTGTGTTCTCGAGAACATTTTTATGTTTTCTTGCCGTTTTTTAAAAAAAAATGAATATATTCGCTTAACATAAATTTAATACTAGTTGCGATTTATGTTAAAATAAAAAAATAAAAGACTGATAATAAATCATTTAGATGAGGAAAATAATATCAATAGCGCCAGGGAGAACATGTTTGTTTGGAGATCATCAAGATTATTTAGGACTTCCTATAATAGCTTGTGCAATAAGTCGCAATATCAAATTAACAGCAGTAGAGAATAGAAAGGAACAATTAAGTATAAATAAACCAAATATAAATAAAAAAAGAAATATTATATTAGGTGAAGAGATTGATGATATTTCTAACGGAGATCATCTTTTGTATGCATTAAGAGTTTTGAAAAGATATGGCTGTGTTCCTAATAAAGGTTATGATGTTGAGATTTTAGGTAATTTACCAATAAACGCAGGAACATCAAGTTCTTCTGCTCTTGTGGTTTCTTGGGTGTATTTTTTAATTGAAGCGTTTGGTGTCAATGAAGATGTCAATGTTACTCCAGAATTTATATCACAAATAGCTTTTGAGGCTGAGGTATTGGAGCAAGGTGCACCTGGAGGTAAAATGGATCAATATAGTATTGGTTTAGGAAATATCGTTTACTTGGAGACTGGGGATGATTTTTCTTATGATGTAATTAACACCCCATTAGAAGGATTGATTATTGGAGAATCTGGTATTCCTAAAGAGACTGTTGGTTTACTTAGTGAGCTAAAGGAAAAAACATGGTCAGCTATTTTAGGAGTGAAAAGCAAGATTAAAGATTTTGATATTAAACAAGCGAAAAAAGAAGATTTAAAGAGTTATCTAAACTATGTTCCAGATAGCTTAGAAAGTTACTTTCGTGCAGCTATTACGAATCATGATATTACACAAAAAGCTTTAGTAGAGTTTAAAAAGAAAGATCCAGATTTTAGAAAGATAGGAGGGTTGATGAATGCGCACCATAATGTTTTAAAAAATGATTTAAAAATTACAGTACCAAGAATTGATGATATGATAGAGGGTGCTCTAGAAGCTGGTGCACTTGGTGCTAAAATTGTTGGTTCTGGCGGAGGAGGTAGTATTGTTGTGCTGGCTCCAAAAGGAAAAGAGGCACAAGTCATAGAAGGTATTAAAAAAGCCGGAGCTAAAGATGCTTATCAAGTGTCTGTAGATCCTGGCGCAAGAATATTAAATACAGTAGAAACAGTAAATATTTAAAAAGATAATGCATAAAAATTTAGTCATATTAGCTGGAGGTGCTTCATCAAGAATGAAAAAGCAAGCTATTTCAAGTAGTTTAACAGAAGAAGAAATAGAGCAGGCAAATAAAAGAAGTAAAGGTTTAATTGGTGTAGGCCCGAACGGTAGACCATTATTAGATTATTTGTTATACAATGCAAAAGAAGCTGGGTATAAAAACGTCTATATTATTATTAGTGAGAACGGGTCGCTTTTTCAAGAGTTTTACGGTCAAAATAAAAAAGATAATGATTTTAAGGGATTAAATATCTCTTTCGCAATACAATATATTCCTGAAAATAGAGTGAAACCGTTTGGAACTGCAGACGCGTTATTTCAAGCCGTTGAGCAATATCCAGAATTGAATTCTGAGCTTTATACCGTTTGCAATAGTGATAATTTATATTCGACGAAAGCATTAAAACATTTAAGAACGATAGAAAGTTCGAATGCTTTCATAAGTTATGATCGTGATGATTTAGAATTTCCTATAGAACGTATTTCGCGTTTTGCAATTGCTAAATTAGATAATAAAAATAATTTAATCGATATTATAGAAAAGCCAGAAGCAGAACAAGTTGAAAATTCTAAAGATGCAGAAGGTAAAGTGAGAGTAAGTATGAATGCTTTCAAGTTTAATGGTAAAGCATTGTATCAATATTTAAAAGATTGTCCTGTACATCCAGAAAGAGATGAAAAAGAATTACCAACAGTACTTTTAAATATGATAAAAGGGTCTTCAGAAACGGCATTAGGAATTCCGTTTTCAGAACACGTACCCGATTTAACAGCAAAAGAAGATATAGCAGCAGTAAAAGAATATTTAAAAAAGCATTATTCTGTATTAGATTGGAATAAAGCAGTAGAAGTTGAATCAATTTAAATAAATACACTATGGTGTCATTAAGCACATTAGATTATACATTAATAATACTGTTTTTTACGATAACGCTTTCCATTGGCATTTATGTATCAAAAAAGTCAGGAAAAAACGCATCAGAGTTTTTCTTATCAGGAAGAACAATGCCATGGTGGCTTTTAGGTGTATCAATGGTAGCAACCACGTTTTCTACCGATACGCCAAATTTGGTAACCGATATTGTTAGAACCAATGGTGTATCAGGAAACTGGGTTTGGTGGGCATTTTTATTAACTGGTTTGCTAACCGTCTTTGTTTATGCAAAATTATGGCGTAAATCTAATGTAAACACCGATATAGAATTCTATGAATTTAGGTACGGCGGTAAACCTGCAAGATTTTTACGAAAGTTCAGAGCGCTTTACTTAGGGGTTATTCTTAATGTTATAACCATGTCAGCAGTTACATTAGCAGCTATAAAAATAGGAGGCATTATGTTAGGTTTAGAGCCTTGGCAAACTGTAATAAGCGCAGGACTTATAACTGTTATATTTAGTGCCCTTGGTGGATTTAAGGGTGTTGTTTACACAGACTTTATATTGTTTTTTGTAGCTATGGTTGGCGCCATAGGTGCTGCTTATTATTTAGTTAATATCCCTGAAGTGGGTGGTATAGATGCATTAATGGCAAACGAAAATGTTGCTAAGAAATTATCGATACTTCCAGATTTTAGTGATAAAAAAGCAGTAATAACTTTATTGATTATTCCTCTAGCAGTACAGTGGTGGAGTTCTTGGTATCCTGGGTCAGAGCCAGGAGGTGGCGGTTATATCGCGCAACGTATGTTAGCAGCAAAAGATGAAAATCATGCTATAGGCGCGACTTTTTTCTATAATATATTAAATTACGCATTACGTCCATGGCCATGGATTATTGTGGCACTAGCATCTTTAGTAGTATTTCCAGATTTAGCAAGTATTCAAGAAGCTTTCCCTAATATAGCAGATGATAAATTAGGGCATGATTTAGCTTATTCTGCCATGCTTACCAAATTGCCAAGTGGATTACTTGGTTTGGTATTGGCGTCATTAATTGCGGCATATATGAGCACCATTTCAACACAGCTCAACTGGGGGTCATCATATATTGTTTATGATTTTTATAAGCAACAAGTAAACCCTAATGCTTCAGAAAAACGATTGGTAGCTGTTGGTAGAATCTCGACAGTTGTTTTAATGGTGTTTAGTGCTATACTCGCATTGTTATTACAAAATGCACTTCAATTATTTGAGGTTTTACTAGTATTTGGAGCTGGTACGGGTTTAATTTTCATATTACGTTGGTTTTGGTGGCGTATTAATGCGTGGAGTGAAATTACAGGAATGTTTGCATCTATTATTATTTCAATTTTATTAAAATTAACACCAGTTGGCCCTTACTTTTTTGATTCAAAAACTGGAATATTTGAAGACTATTGGGAATACCCTATGGTCGTATTGGTAACAATGTGTATTTGGTTAATAGCAACCTACGTTACACAACCAGAAAGTAACGACGTCCTGCAAAGTTTCTATAAAAAGATACAACCTGGTGGTCCAGGATGGTCTAAAGTTGTTGCACAGGCAGATTCTGAAAATATTACAATAAAAAGACCTGATGAAAGTTGGAGTGTACCATCTGGTATTTTAGCTATGCTTCTTGGTTGCGTATTAATTTATAGCTGCATGTTTGCAACAGGTTATTGGATTTATGGTGATTATAATTATGCAATAGCATTAACTATTGTAGCTGTGATTTCTGCGCTTTTATTAACTAAAGTTTGGAAGAAGATTAAGACTACTATTTTATAAAAAAAAAATAAAGAAAATTAAGTAATGTTAAAAAGTACAATAGATAAAGCAACAGGTTTTGAAAAAAGGTTCGAAAATATCGAGACCATAGTTTTTGAAAATTCTTCAACAGCATCAAAAGCTGTTGCTAAAGAGGTTGCAGACCTTATTAGAGTTAAGCAATCTCAAAAACAACCTTGTATATTAGGTTTAGCTACTGGGTCTTCTCCTAAGAGTTTATATGCTGAATTAGTCAGAATGCATAAAGAAGAAGGCCTAAGTTTTAAAAACGTAGTGTCTTTCAATTTAGATGAATACTATCCTATGGAGCCAGATTCTGTGAATAGTTATGTGCGTTTCATGAACGAATTATTATTCAATCAGGTAGATATATTACCAGAGAATGTACATATCCCAGATGGCACACTGTCTAAAGAAAATATTGCTAGTTACTGTAATCAATATGAAGCTAAAATAAAAGCACTTGGAGGTATCGATTTACAAATATTAGGTATTGGTGGTAATGGACATATTGGATTTAACGAATCGGGTTCATTACAAAATTCAAAAACACGCCTTGTAGCTTTAGATCATATAACAAGAGTTGCAGCGAGCGGTGATTTTGGAGGATTGAGTAATACACCAAGAACAGCTATAACACTAGGCGTTAAAAAAATAATGGAAGCCAAAAGAGTTATATTAATGGGTTGGGGAGAAGCAAAGGCGCCTATAATAGGGAATTCCGTTGAAGGCGAAGTAACCAACCAAATACCTGCTTCATTTTTACAAGAACACAACAATGCCACTTTTGTAATAGATAAAGAAGCGTCTTCAAAATTAACAAGAATAAACACACCATGGTTAGTTGAAGAAATTACATGGACAGATAAAATGATTAGAAAAGCCGTATTAGGTTTAGCACTTCATTTAAAGAAACCCATTTTAATGCTTACTGATGCTGATTATATAGAGAACGGAATGAGTGGTTTGTTAGCCGACTCAGGACCTGCATATGAAATCAACATAAAAATATTTAATAAAATACAACATACCATTACAGGGTGGCCAGGAGGAAAGTCAAATGCCGATGATACCAATAGACCAGAACGTGCAGAACCAGCAAAAAAACGTGTATTAATTTTTAGTCCACATCCAGATGATGATATTATTAGTATGGGTGGCACTTTTAAAAGATTGCAAGAACAAGGGCACGAAGTACATGTAGGTTATCAAACATCTGGAAATATAGCTGTAGATGATAGTGAAGCTTTAAGATTTGCAAGTTTTGTTTGTGATTATAATGACAAATTTGGAATAGAAAGTAAGGAGGCTGAAGCTATTTATAAGAAAGCGGTTAAGTTTCTTGAAAATAAAAAAACAAGCGAAATCGATAGCCCTGAGGTAAGATATATTAAAGGGTTAATTAGAAAAGGAGAAGCATATGCTACATGTCGTTTTGTAGGCGTACCAGATAGTCAAATTCACTATATGGAATTGCCTTTTTATGAAACAGGTACTATAGAAAAAAAGCCTTTAGGTGAAGAAGATATACAGTTAACAATCGATCTTATCGAAAAAATAAAGCCACATCAAATTTATGCGGCAGGTGATTTAGCTGATCCACATGGTACACATAAGGTGTGTTTGGATGCTATTTTTGCAGCTGTTAAAAAATTAAAACCAAAATCTTTTATGAAAGATTGTTGGGTGTGGTTATATAGAGGTGCATGGCAAGAATGGGGTGTTGACGAAATTGAAATGGCAGTACCTATGGGCCCTGCTCAAGTGTTAGAAAAAAGGAAAGGTATTTTTAAACATCAATCTCAAAAAGATGGTGTTGTATTTCAAGGAGCTGATAGTAGAGAGTTTTGGAAAAGAGCCGAAGACAGAAATAAAGAAACAGCTGATTTATATAATCAACTAGGTCTATCTCATTATGCTGCTATGGAAGCATTTGTTAGATGGGAATTTTAATTTAAGTAAGAAGAAGAAACGAAATGTCATTAATAAAATCAATATCGGGAATTAGAGGAACTATAGGAGGTCATGTAGATGACAACCTAACGCCTATTGATATCGTAAAGTTTGCTTCGGCATATGGTATGTGGTTAAAAACACAAACGACTAAAGAAAACTTAACGGTTATTATAGGAAGAGATGCTCGAATTTCTGGAGAAATGGTAAGCAACTTAGTAAGTAATACACTCATTGGTTTAGGTATTAATGTCACAGATATTGGTTTGTCGACGACACCAACAGTAGAAATAGCTGTGGTTTTAGATAAAGCAGATGGTGGAATTGTTATAACAGCCAGTCATAACCCGAAACAATGGAACGCTCTAAAACTCTTGAACAATAAAGGTGAGTTTTTAAATGCCGAAGCAGGTGCCAAAGTTTTAGAATTTGTAGAAAATAATTTTTATGAATTTTCTGAAGTTGACGATTTAGGAACATATTCAATAGAAAAAGATTATATAGATAGACATATCGAAGAAGTTTTAAAATTAGATTTAGTTGACATAGATGCTATAAAAGAGGCGAAATTCAAAGTTGTGTTAGATGCTGTTAATTCTACAGGAGGTATCGCCATTCCTGCACTATTAGAAAAGTTAGGAGTAGTATGTGTTAAGTTGTATTGTGAGCCAAATGGTCAATTTCCACATAACCCAGAGCCTTTAGAAGAACATTTAACAGATATTTCTAATCTGGTAGTAAAAGAAAAAGCAGATTTCGGAATTGTTGTAGACCCAGATGTAGATCGATTAGCACTAATAAATGAAGATGGTTCTATGTTTGGCGAAGAATATACGCTTGTAGCTTGTGCAGATTATGTTCTTGGAAAAACAAAAGGGAATACGGTATCTAATTTGTCATCTTCTAGAGCTTTAAGAGATATTTCTGAGAAGCATGGGTGTAAGCATCAGGCTAGTGCTGTTGGAGAAGTAAATGTTGTTGAGTTAATGAAATCTACAAATGCAGTTATTGGAGGTGAAGGTAATGGAGGTATTATATATCCAGAATCACATTACGGTAGAGATTCTTTAGTTGGTGTCGCTTTATTTTTATCGCATTTGGCAAATGTAAAAATGTCTTGCAAAGAGCTTAGAGAGAGTTATACAAACTATTTCTCAAGTAAAAATAAAATCCAATTAACACCACAAATTGATGTTGATAAGATTTTAGAAACCATGGCTAATAATTATAAGCATGAAGAAGTAAATGCTATTGATGGTGTCAAAATTGATTTTGAAAACGGATGGGTTCATATGCGTAAATCAAATACAGAACCTATAATTAGAATATATACAGAAGGTAAATCTAAAAAGAATGCAACCGATTTAGCCGAAAGATTTATTAACGAAATAGAAGCGGTAATTTAAAATAACTAAAACAACTTAAAAATGAATTATGAAAAAACAACTAACTCCAATGGTTCTTAACTTAAAAACCGAAAAATGTTGCAGCATTTTCCGGTTCTAATTAAGTGACTTTATTTAATCTCTAATTAAAAAATCAAAACAAAAATATGAAAAAATTAAAGACAATACTCAATATTGAGAGTAATGGATTCAAATTTGATTTGAAAAAGACGCTAACTGTACTCGTATTGTTGGTCTCTTTAATGCAAATTAATGCGAAAACATATTCGCTGAACTCTAATAATTCTTTAGAACTAAAGAATGGTGAAATACAACAAGTAACCGTTACAGGTATAATTACCGATGATTCTGGTATACCACTTCCTGGAGCTTCAGTGCTATTAAAAGGAACTACGAATGGAGTATCAACAGATTTTGATGGTCATTATACAATAAATGTTTCAAATGGAGATACGACTTTAGTTGTTTCTTATATAGGTTTTGTTACTCAAGAAATAGCAATTGGAGGAAAATCTACTATAAATGTTGTATTAGCAACAGACAATACAGATTTAGATGAGGTTGTAGTTGTTGGATATGGTGTGCAAAGAAAAAGAGATATAACAGGCGCAATTTCACAGGTTAAAGGAGATGATTTAGTTTTATCATCATCACCTTCAGTCCTAGATGTTCTTCGTGGAAAAGCATCTGGTTTACAAATCACACAAAATAGTGCACAACCAGGTGGTGGTTTAGATCTTCAAATTAGAGGTGCAGGATCTATTAATGCCAGCAATGACCCTTTAATTGTAGTTGATGGATTTCCGCTTTCACCTCCTAGTAGTCCTGTCGATGGGAACAGATATAGTGGTGGTACACAAGGGATTTTAAATTCATTTAACCCAAACGACATAGAGTCTATAGAAGTTTTAAAAGATGCTAGTTCTTCAGCCATTTATGGAGCAAGAGCAGCAAATGGAGTTATTTTAATTACGACTAAGAAAGGTAAAACAGGTAAAGTCTCTGTAGCGTATTCAACTTCAGTTTCTTACCAACAGTTTGATAAGGATGATTATGATGTTTTAAGCTTACCAGAATGGATGCAGTTGCGTAATGATGCTGCTTTCGAAAATTGGTCATTTTTAAATAGAGTTGCACCTTATAGTGATAGAACATTAGAAGAAGCTAATGCAGACCCAGTTCTTGGTGTTGCTTTTTCCAGATTTTATTCTGACGAAGAGATAAACAATGCAGGGCAAGGTACAGACTGGTTAGATTTAATTAGTCGTGATGGTATCATTCAACAGCATAACATTTCATTAAATGGAGGAACAGAATCGACTAGATATTATATGTCAGCTAATTTATACGAACATAAAGGAGTTATAGAAAATTCTAATTTTGATCGTTCATCATTTAGAATAAATTTAGATCAAAAAGTTAATGATTATATTAATGTTGGCATGAGTTTAACTATGAGTAGAATTAATAACGATTTTGTTCCTTTAGGAGGACAAGCTTTTGAGAACTCTGGTTTAATACGTTCTGCCATACAATATAGTCCGCTTGTAGAAGCTATTGATGAGAATGGAAATTATCCAATTAACTCAGATAATGCTTTAACACCTAACCCGTTTTCTTTGTTAACCATTACAGATGAAGGAGAAACGGATAAATTACTAGCGAATTTTTATTTAGAAGTAAAACCTTTTAAAGGTTTTGTAGCAAGAGTTCAAGGAGGTATTGATCAAGGTATCAATACAAGAAGAACCTATTTGCCAAAAACAACCTTATGGGGAGAGCGAGAAAATGGTAGAGCCTCTATAGCAAACGTACAAAATAATGATAAGTTATTAGATGTTACTTTAACGTATAATACAACCATTTCTGAAGACCACAAATTTACTGCATTACTAGGATATTCTAATCAACAATTTAAAGAAACTAGTTACAATGCAGGAAATAGTAATTTTATTACAGACGCATTTTTATGGAATAATTTGAATGCAGGTGGAGGAACAAAAGTAACAGCATCAGCTGAAGGTACGGATGAATTGGTGTCTTTCTTTGGAAGATTAAATTATATATATAAAGACAGATACATTTTATCATCTACTATTCGTAGAGATGGTTCTGGGAAATTCTCAGAGAACAATCAATTTGCTACATTTCCTTCTGTTTCTTTTGGATGGAATGTTGCTGAAGAGCCTTTTATGAAAAACATAAAAGATAAAGTATCTCAATTTAAATTTAGATTAGGCTATGGTCAATTAGGAAATCAAGATATTGGCGATAATGCATTTGATGCTTTGGTTGCTCTTCCTTCATATTTAGGACCAGATGAATCTATCTTAGTTGGTGTACTTCCTAGTAGATTAGGAAATGCATTTCTAAAATGGGAAACGACAAAGGAAGCTAATTTTGGGTTAGATTTTGGATTTTTTAGAAATAGAATTTCAGGTTCAATAGACGTGTTCGACAAAGAAGTATCTGGTTTATTAGCCGATAGAAATTTAAATTCATTTAATCCAGTTTCTGTATTAACAGCAAATGTTGGTACGTCAGCAAGTAAAGGTGTTGAATTAACTTTAAATACAGTAAACATACGAACTAAAGATTTTAGTTGGAAAAGTACTTTAACATATTCTAAATATGAAGATGTATGGAAAGAGAGACATCCGGATTTTAGACCAAGTATTTTTGAGAGCGATAATGACCCACTTCGTGCACAGTTTTCATACTTATCTGATGGTATTATGCAAGTAGGAGATGATGTACCTGCACAACCAGGATTATTTCCAGGGCAAATAAAATTAAAAGATGTAAATGGATTTTTAAGAGATGCTTCTGGAAATCCACAAGTTGATGAAGATGGAAGGTTTATTGCAACTGGAGAAGCAGATGGTATTATTGATGAAGCAGATATTGTTTTATTAGGATCTTCAGATCCAGATTATATAGCCGGATTTAGCAATACAATTCAATATAAAAATTTCCAATTAAACTTCCATTTTAATGGTGTATTTGGAAGACAAATAATTGACGCAACCGATTTTGCTTATGGTGTTTCAGCAGTAGGTGTTGCCACAAATGGTAATAATGCAACAACAGGTATATTAGATAGATGGACTCCTGATAACCCTTCCACTACGAGACCAGCATCTCATTTTGGTTTTTCAGAATATGATTCAGGTGATTTCTTTTTACAAGATGCTTGGTTTATTCGTTTGCAAAATGTGTCTTTAGCATATTCAATTCCTAATAATTTATTAGGGAAACTTTTTACTAGTGCTTCTATAAGGTTAGATGCTCAAAACTTATTTACAATAACACCTTATAATGGAGTCGATCCTGAAACAAATGGTTTTGACCCTGATGTAGAATCAACAGGTGGAGATACAACAAATTTAGTTGCATCATATCCTAATGTTTCAACCTACACTCTAGGAATAGATTTAAAATTTTAATTTAAAAAAAAGATTATGAAAAAATTAAAACTAATTTTATTAGGGTTATTAATAACTCAGCTTTCTGGATGTAATCCTGAGCTCGAGTCAGTTAATTTCGAAGAGATAAGTCCAACTATTTTTCCAACTTCCGAAGGAGATGTTGAATCTCTAGTAATTGCAGGGTATTACCCTTTAAGAGGGTCATGGTCGAATGGAATTCATTCAACTTCAGAACGAGGTCTTATGTTTGTTTTAGATGCTACTACAGAAATCCTTCAAGGTGATTTTGGCGTACAGCAGAATTCAACACTTCATAGTTATACTGCAGCAACAGAAGGTATCACACGTTTTTATGATGATTTTTATAACAGTATAAGTACGAGTACATTAAGTATTGATCTAATAGAAAATTCGACTGTTAATGAAAATATTAAAAAGTTAGGTATCGCAGAATTAAAATGCGCCAGAGCATTGCTAAGTTACGAGCTTTTTGATATGTATGGCCCTTTGGTAGTAGCACCACTAGAAGTTCTTCAGACGCCATTAGTAGAAACGTCTTTAGCAAGATTAACTAATGATGAAATGGTTAGTTTTATAGAACAGGATTTATTAGATGCTGCTGCAGATTTAAAATTACCATCTGAAACAGATTATGGAAGATTTAGTCAAGGTATGGCAAGAATGCTATTGATTAGATTATATCTACATGAAAAAAGGTGGGCAGATGTAGAAGAGCAAGCTAATGCAATAATGGCAATGGGACACTATGAATTGGAAGATGATTATGTAGGTTTATGGGATGTCGTAGCACCAGTAGATAGTAAAGAAGTTATTTGGGCTGTACCAGCTGATTATGCAGGAACTAGTGAAAACCAATGGCAACTTATGGTATTACCTAGTAATTACCCAAGAACGAATGGATGGAGTACAATACAGAGTTCTTGGAAGTTTTACGACTCATTTGAAGCGAGTGATATTCGTAAAACAAATCTTATAGCTGAATATGAAGGGACAGATGGAGTTATTTATAATAGAAATAACCCAAGTACTAACATACAGTTAGGTCCAATACCATTAAAAATATCTGAAGATGCTGCTAGGACTACTGGGTTAACAACTGTAGATATTATTGTATACAGATATGCAGATGTTTTATTATCTAAAGCAGAAGCATTAGCAAATAAAACAGGTGCACCTTCACAAGAAGCTATTGATTTGATTAACATCGTTAGAGAAAGAGCACAAATAGCCCCTGTATTACTTGCTGATTATGCAGATATAGATACATTTAATACGCTAATTCTTTTAGAAAGATCTCATGAATATTGGTGTGAAAATGGGCAATACCGTTCAGATTTAATTAGACATGGTAAATATAGTGAGCAAAATATAGAGTTAAATGGTGTAGCAAGTGAAACAGCTGATCATAAAGTCGTATTTCCTTTTTCTTTAGATCGTATAGCTGAAGGTAAAGGTCAGTTTATACAAAATTCAGGTTATAATTAAAGTTTAGTTTAGTTTAGTTTGTTGAAAGGGGTTGCTTTGTTATTTTGAAAGTGTATTCAAACAACCCTTTTTTTTAAGAATAATATGAAATAGAATATAAAAATTAAAAAAATAATGGATTCTAGAAGAAACTTTATCAAAAAAACAGCCATACTAGGAACAGGAGTTTCATTACTTCCTGGTTTTACTTTTGGAATAAATGGGAATAGTAATGCAGATAAATTAAAAATAGGAATGATTGGTGTTGGTTTACGTGGCACAAATCACTTAAAAAATCTGTTGCTAAGAGACGATATCAATATTACAGCAATTTGTGATATAGATTCTAAAAGAACAACTCTTGCAACAGAACTTATTACAGAAAAAGGTAATAAAAAACCAATGGTTTTTGGTAAAGATGAGTACGATTACAAAAATCTTCTTGCTTTAGATAATGTTGATGCTGTTGTAATCTCTACACCTTGGTTATGGCATACGCGCATGGCTAAAGATACTATGAAAGCTGGTAAATATACCGGTTTAGAAGTCTCTGCAGCAAATACGATGGAAGAATGTTGGGATCTTGTAAATACACACGAACAAACAGGAACCCATTTAATGATTCTTGAAAATGTGAATTACCGAAGAGACATTATGGCTGTATTAAATATGGTAAAACAAAATGTTTTTGGAGAATTAATTCACTTTAGATGTGGTTACCAACATGATTTACGACACGTTAAGTTTAATGATGGAAAAACAGCCTATGGCAAAGGTGTTGAGTTTGGCGAAAAAGGCATTTCAGAATCTGTGTGGAGAACACAGCATTCCGTTTTAAGAAATGCAGATATATATCCTACACACGGTATAGGTCCAATAGCAGCAATGTCAGATATTAATAGAGGCAATAGGTTTATGACATTAACCTCTACAGCGACTAAAGGTGTTGGATTGCATAATTATGTTGTTAAAAATGGAGGGGAGAATCACCCAAATGCAAAAGTGAAATTTAAGTTAGGTGATGTCATTACTTCTACCATCGAAACAACTAATGGAGAATCTATAATTGTAACGCACGATACTAACTTACCAAGACCATATTCATTAGGCTTTAGAGTTCAAGGTGCTGGAGGTTTATGGGAAGTTGATGGAAATAGAATTCATATTGATGGAAAAACAACTCCTCATGAATGGGATGCAGCCGATGAATGGCTTAAGAAATACGATCATCCATTATGGAAAAAGTATGGTGAATTGGCCAATGGGGCTGGACATGGTGGTATGGATTTCTTTGTGATGCATGCTTTTGTTGAATCTGCAAAATTAAATGTGGCACCACCAATGGATGCTTATGATGCAGCTGCATGGAGTGCTATTACACCATTATCAGAAGCGTCTATAGAAAATAATGGAGCACCACAAGACTTTCCAGATTTCACTAGAGGTAATTGGGTGAAAAGAAAGCCTTATAATTGGATTAAAGACAGCTATTAGTTGTCGTTAATCATAAAAAAAATGAATATGAAATATAAATTTTTAGCATTTATTATTGCTTGTGTAATTATTAGCTGTGGAAGCGATAGTGTTTCCTCAGATGATGGAGAAGACCCAGTTGATGAAACGGTAAGTGAAATTACTTATACAGCATCATCTGATGTTATTTCAAATCCAGAACGCGGATTTATGCATTCATGGAGTGTGGCTTCAGAAGGTACACCGCTTAGCCTAGTTACACTTCAAAGTTTGATGAGTGAAAATGTTACTATCATTTTACGGTTGTATTATTTAGACGCTTTTAAAGATTCTGATTTAAGTACAGCACAATTAGATTTAATCAAAGCAGATTTTGCGAACCTAAGAGAAGCTGGTGTAAAATGTGTTTTACGATTTGCTTATAATAGTGATCAAAATGATACAGATGCACCACTTAGTATCATTGAATCTCATTTGGATCAATTAAAACCAGTTTTCGCAGATAATGCAGATGTTATTGCTTTTGTACAAGCAGGTTTTATAGGCTCTTGGGGAGAATGGCATACAACAACTAATGGTTTAAATACAAAAGCAAATAGGACTGCCGTATTAAACAAATTGTTAGAAGCATTTCCTGAAAGTATTAAAATTCAATTGAGAACACCAGGGTATAAACAAGAAATTTTTGATTACACAACAGCTATAGGATCCGATGTTGGTTATGGAACAACTGATATTGCTCGAGTTGGTTTTCATAACGATTGCTTTTTAGCAAGTGTAGACGATTATGGTACGTACAATAATGTTACTATAGAAAAAAGCTATATAAGTCAAGAAGCATTATTTGTTCCAACAGGAGGAGAAACTTGTCCGCCAAGTGGTATTCCAACGGCAAGTTGCGCTACAGCAGATACAGAGATGTCTTTATTAAAATGGACGTATTTAAATCTTGATTATTATGGCCCTGTATTAAACGTATGGAGAAATAATAGTTGTTTTACAGATTTTCAAAAAGAATTAGGTTATAGATTGGTATTAAAGTCTGCCAGTTTAAAAAAAGAGGCAACGGCTAATGGTAGTTTTGAGTTAAATACTGTTATAGATAACGTAGGTTTTGCGCCAATTTATAATAGTAAGAATACATTTTTAGTGTTCAGGGCGGTTAGCGATGGCACAATTTATAAGAAAGCGTTAAACTTTGATGTTAGAAAAGTAGTTCCGGTTATAGATTACGACTTAAAAGAGTCTGTTAGTCTTTCAGGAATTCCGTCTGGAAGCTATCAATTGCTTTTAAAAATTGAAGACGCCAGTGATACTTTGTCAGATCGACCAGAATATTCAATACAATTAGCAAATACAAACACTTGGGAATCAGCAGAAGGTCTCAATGATTTGCAACATACATTAATTATTAATTAAAACTATTTAATCTCTAAATAAATTTATTATGAAGAAACTAACATTTTTCTACTATTTAATCGCTGTTTCACTGCTTGCTGGCTGTGAATCTAACGATGATACTGCAGAAATAAACTCTGATGGAGGCATTATAGTCGATTTCTCATTCACAAGCGATGATAACTTATTTGAATTTACTAATCTTTCTGAAGGCGCTACTACTTATAGGTGGGATTTAGGAGATTTAAGTTTTTATTGCGATAAAACAAACCCAACCTATCGATACACCAAGGTAGGAGGTGAAATTAGTGTTACCCTTACGGCGATGAATGACGCAGGGCAAGAAGCTTATGTTACTAAAATAATTACAGCACCAGAAGTTTTTAACATAGATATTGTAGTTGATGGTAATTTTGATGATTGGGCAGATGTAGATGTTATATATGATGAAAGTGCATCAGGTTCAGGATCTATGCAAAAAATCAAAATTTGGGGTGCAGGAGATAATGTTAATGTATATTTAGAAGGAAATACAACTATGCAAATGGAGTTGGTGGATATGTATATTAATACAGACGGCGATTCATCAACAGGTTTTTTAAGCTGGCAATGGCCAGAAAATTCTGGTGCAGAATATTTGTTTGAAGGACCTTTATTAAGTGATTCTTGGGGAGCCTTTTATCAGCATACAGATCCAAATGGAGGCTGGGGTTGGTCTGCTTTAGCTGGTTCTGGAGCAAATATGTCATCCTCAGGTATTGTAAGTATTGACGCAGAAACTAATGCTATTGAATTTAGTATTCCTAAAACACAATTGGAGCCACTAGGCAGTACAATTGGTATTGCCATTACAGAGCTTACAGCTGGATGGGCAGGAGTTGCTAGTTTTCCAGAAGTAACAGCAACTAGTAGTTTTGTTATTTATGAACTTCCAATAGAATCTTCGGGCTTTTGCGAATAAATTTATAACAATGCATTCGGCTATTATTTAATAGCTGAATGCATTAAATGATTATAAAATATCTTTTTTGAGTATTAATAAAATTAATACTCAGTTATTTTTAGTGCCCTAATTTACAAATAAGTGAGTTTTTCTTACGTAAAAAGTGTTGCGGTATTAACTTAAAACATTTACAAAATGAAAACAAAATTATTTTTTTTCTCTCTACTTTTTAGTGGAGTATGTCAATTCACCACAGCATTTAATGTTGGTGACAAAATTTCTGAATCTTCAACTTTTCTTACCGTAGATTCATTTACGTTTGCTGATGATGCAACAAATATAACAATAACTGTAAACGGAGATAATGTTGACGCTTCGTCACATCATCTTTACATCGATACAGATAATAACACTTCAACTGGTGATCCAGATAATGAGGGTGCAGATTTTAGAGTTGAAAATGCGGCTGTACATAGATGGGAAAATGGTGACTGGGTATGGGAATGGCATGGCGGTAATCTAGTAGTAACTGACAATCCAGGCGTTTCAGTTGAATTCCAAATTAGTAGGAGTTATTTACCTCTTCTAAGCAGTGGAGCTCAAATTAATACATATTTTACTAATCTTTTAGCCTTTGAACCAGTAGTTGGAGAGCGTTTACCAGCAACAGGTATGGAAAGTTATACTACGATTACAGAAACAGACTTACAATCGTTAACAATTACTGAAGATGCTACAACTATAACAATGACTATATTAGGATCTGTCATTGAGGCAACTTACGATATATATATTGATACAGATAATAATACAGCTACTGGTTTAGCAACACGAGCAGGTGCAGATGTTTTATTACAAAATGGTTTATCATACGACTCTACTGGTACTGGTTGGGGATGGGCTCAACATGCGGTATCCGCTATTAATTCAATAACTGACGTAGCTGGCGTTTCACGTGTAATTGTTTTGGATAAAGGTATTTTAGGTCTTACAGTAGCTAGCACAACTTTTAACGTAATTTATGAAAACTCAGGGGGATCAACATTTGCATTGCCATCTGTAAGTTTCACAACAGGAACTCTAAGTTTAGAGAGCTTAGTTTTAGATAATGTTAGTATTATTTATAAAACTAGTAATTCTACTTTATCTATTAATGGTTTAATTCAAGGAAAATCTAAGGTGAAATTATTTAATATGCTAGGTAAACAGGTATTAAGTTCTTCTTTTACTTTAAATGGCATTAAAGATATTTCTTTACCAAGATTATATTCAGGGATTTATATAGTTAGGTTAGAAACTGAATTAGGAACAAAAAGTAAGAAAATAATTTTATAAAAGGTGCTGTACAATAAAATTATTGTACAACACCTTTTATAACGCAACAGTTTTAATTATGGAATAATTTGTTCTGTAAGTATGAAGACGAAGAAATTAAAGAAAATTAATCTGTTTTTTAATCGATAGAATTCCCCCGAGGCTTTGCCTCGGGTGTTGCGTAAAAACATGTATTTTTATATTTATGACCGAATATATTCATAGAAGTCAAAATAAAAAGTCTGTTGTTGTGTTAAATATTTTAAAGATTATAGCCAACGTCAAAGCGTCTTATCAGCGTTTGACTATCTTAAAAATAAATATGAAAAAGAAGTGCTTTTCAACAATCAAAAATCGATTTCAAGAACTATTAATGATGAAGTCATTCGCATTGAAAAAAAAGATGCCAATTACTTAAACGCATTAAATAAAAAAACATACGTATCGTGGTATTTGCCATTAAAAAAAAATGGTGAGTAACATGCCAATTATTGTAAGACATTACAAGGACAAAATTCCAGAAGGCATCAAACAATTTAGAAGCATAGATTTTAATAATTCAAAATTTAAAACAAGCGGACTTTTAAAAGATATTATAGAAGGACATTATATGCTATTAGAAAATTCAGGTCAACCTCTAGATAGTATTTATATTCAAATGAATTTAAGTACAAAATGCCTTATAGATAATTTAACAGAAAATGAAGTATTATTAAATGAAACATGTGATTATCTTTTTAATTATTTAGAAAAAAGGAGTTTGTATAAAAGTTCAGAATATTTGGCGGTCGCCTTACTTTCTCAAAAGGGGTGTGGTTTAGAAGATAAACTAGCCAATAAATTAGAAGCATACCGTAAATTAAAAATAGGAAAAACGCTCCCCAATATTGTTTTTACAGATAAAACAAAGTTAAGTGATATAGCTTTTACTAAACTTTTAGTTTTTGGAGGCTCTTGGTGTCCAAAATGTAAAGAAGACCTTTTTAAGTTAAAAGAATATTATAACGCTTGGAAAGGAAAAGGAGTAGATATTGTATACATTTCTATAGATACAGATAAAACAGATTTTAAAAATACATATAATAACGTACCATGGAAAACCGATTGTAAATTTATGGGTTGGGATACGCCAGCTGTAAAAGATTATCACGTTTTCGCAACGCCAACCTATTTTTTATTAGATGAAGATTTAAAAATCATGTTACGTCCAAAATCTGTTGAACAAGTAAATAGTTGGGTTAAATCAAAATCACATAACGATTAGGACATAAATTACCACTCGTTAATTACAAATATTAATTATTATGGAACAGACAACAAAACAAAATAACAGATTACTATCTATAGATGTCCTTAGAGGCTTCGATATGCTAATCATTATTTTTGCCGATCGTTTTTTCGCTCATCTGCACGAAGGGTCACAAACAGAATTCACAAAAGTTTTAGCAACTCAATTTGAGCATCCAGAGTGGTTTGGCTTTCATTTTTATGATATTGTTATGCCTCTTTTCCTTTTTGTAGTAGGGGTAGTTATTCCTTTTTCAATGGAAAGACGTGTTCAAGAAATAGGAAATAAATCTAAGCTATATCCGCATTTAATTAGACGTTTCATCATCTTATTTATTTTAGGATGGATCGTTCAAGGAAACTTATTACATTTTGATATCGAAGAATTTCAAATATTTAGTAACACGTTACAAGCTATTGCAGTAGGATATTTATTTACATGTGTTGCGTATATTCATTTAAATAAAATGGCTAGGTATATGCTTTTTATCGCATGCCTTGCAGTTTATGCGCTTTTATTAGAGTTTGCCGGTGTACCAGGTATTGGTAATAGTCAATTATTACCAGATAAAAACATTGCTATTTATATAGATCGATTTGTTTTTGGTGATTTTGATGATGGTTATCAGTATACTTGGCTATTAAGTGGTCTCGGGTTTTTAGCAACCACGTTATCAGGTTTGTTTGCGGGAGAAGTACTTCGCTCTAAATTACCTAGAGAAAGAGTGGCTAGAAATTTGATGTTAATAGGTGGTGGAGCTATAATTTTAGGGTTGTTACTTAGTACAGTACATCCAATTGTGAAAAAACTTTGGAACAGTTCTTTCGTCTTGTTTTCTTCTGGAATCTGTTTTTTATTACTAGCGTTGTTCTATTGGTTTATAGACGTAAAAGGTTATAATAAATGGAGCAAACCATTAAGAATTATTGGTGTAAATGCGATTACGGCTTATGTCATCTCTCATGTTATAAACTTTCCCGAAATATCAAAAGAATTTCTTTTTGGTTTTGAGCAATATTTAGGGGCGTATTATGATGCTTTTACTGTAGTTGGTGGTTTTTTAATAATTTATTTAATACTCTGGTATATGGATAAAAATAAAACATATATAAAAATTTAGAGTTTAATAGAAAAGAAAGATGAAAATTAAATGAATATGAAAAATATAATATTTGCTTTTTTAGGGTTTAGCTACTTATTAATCGCATGTGGAGGTGGTAATGATAACGTTCAAGAAGAAGAAGAAGAAGAAGAAGAAATAGTTGATCCCATATTAAATGGTGGCGGTGTTGCAGAATTTACAAATGTACAACCTATGACTGGTATCGTTGTATGGGATGGAAATTCAAATGCCAGTTCTGGTGCACATGCTTTAGAATATTCATATATGCTTTATGAAGATATTGTTTCTGAAGAAGGAGTTTATAATTGGGACGTTGTTGAAAATAAATTAAATGATATAGCATCAAGAAATCATCAAGCCATACTGCGGTTTAGATATGCTTATGTAGGTCAACTTACATCTGTGCCAAAATATATTAAAGATTTGCCAGATTATAATGAAACCAAAGGGCTTAGTGAAGGTAAAGAAACGTGGTTTCCAGATTGGTCACATCAAGAATTACAAGATTTTGGTTTAGAGTTTTATGAAAAGTTTGCTGAAAAATATGATGATGATAACAGAATTGCATTTTTGCAAACAGGTTTTGGTTTATGGGCAGAATATCATATTTACGATGGTCCTTTTATTTTAGGAGAAACATTTCCGTCAAAAGCGTATCAAACTACTTTTTTAAACAAGTTAGATGCTTTATTTAATAATTTGCATTGGTCAATTTCTATTGATGCAGAAGATACTGATGTAACTCCGTTTCGCAGTGATTCTTCATTGTTAAATTTATCTTTTGGGGTGTTTGACGATTCATTTATGAGCGAAGATCATGGAGATTTTAATGAACCACGATTTACGTTTTTTGGATCTGATCGTTATGAAGATTCACCAATTGGAGGTGAATTTAATTATTTCTCAACTTACGATCAGCAAAATGTGTTATCAACTAACGGAACCTATGGTGAATCTTATGAATCTTTTGCAAAACGGTTTCATATTTCATATATGATTGGTAACGATCAATATAGTTATCAAACTACTGCACGTATAAAAGAAGCAAGTCTTAATACAGGTTATAAATTTGAAGTTATAAAATTTGAAAAATCTAATGGCAAATCACTAATAACTGTAAAAAATGTTGGAACAGCTCCCATTTATTACGATGCATTTCTTTCAATAAACGATAATAAATCTTCAACGTCTCTTAAAGCTTTAATGGCTGATGAAGAACGTGTATTTACTATAGATTATGATGGTAATGAGGATTTGATAATTACCTGCGATAAGTTGTTAAGTGGTCAGGTCATAGATTTTAAAAAGTCATTTTAGATTAAAATTGTTAGCATAGTGATTGTTAAAGCGCTTAAAATAGATAAACCCTCAGAAAAGTTAGAGTTTCATGAATGGACGCACGATGATATTTTTGAGTCAAAAGATATTTTCGTAAAGTTTTTAAACTGGACAAGTGGAGAGTTTACATTGGACCTACAAGATGATTCGGAAGGATTAATAGTTTATTTCCCTAATGGTTATTTCTCTATAAAAGAAATAGGTTCTATCAAAAATCACATAGAATTTAAGATTAAAATAAAAAGTAAATGTTTCAAAAAAGGGACTAAGATATTTAACCAAGTTATATCGATTTTGAACCATTTACAGCATTTCAAAAAAGAACCATGAGTAATTATCACATAAAACACTTAGAAGAGTACTATCAAGTCTATAGAAAATCGGTAATAAACCCAGAGAGTTTCTGGGAAGAAATGGCCGAAGAACATTTTTTGTGGCGCAAAAAGTGGGATAAGGTTCTAAGTTG
>JBDWSF010000026.1:0-20785 GCA_039985655.1 Algibacter sp.
AGGGATAGATCCTGTTAATTGACAGTAACTCAAATCCAAATCTTCCATGCTCTCAAGCCCTGATAGGTTGTTCAAATCTGTCGTGCTTAAATCATTGGAATCTAAATGCAGCTTTCGAAGAAACTTTAAATTACTAAAAGACGCTGGAATCGCACCATTTAGCCTATTACCATTGCCCAAATCAATCTCTACGATGTGTTCATCTTCTAAAATGACACCATACCAAGTAGTCGTATGCAAGTTATTACTACTGATATCCCATTTATTCCTCCAAGAATCACCTCCCGTAGCATTGTAAAAATCGACTAGAGCTTGGTATTCTATTGTTGGCACAGGGTTTTGTGCAAAAGAGATATATGAAAAAACTAAAAATAATATTTTCAGTGAAAAATACTTTTTTATCATAGCGGTCAGTTTTAGATAATAACAATATCCAAAACATAAAGAGTAAGTATGAAGATTTGGTTTAATAAAAAACTATTAGGAATAAACTTTTTAGAATCAGCTTTTATATTGATTCTTTTGGTTTGACTACCATCTAGTTAATTACAGAATAAAACTACAAAGTATAAAAGAATAAAACAATATCTTTTTATGGTGTTTTTTGTGTATTTCAACCTCCTAAACTAAATAATAAGCATTTTATCTGAATTTTGAAAAGGAGTAAAATCTAGTTTCAACAAATTATTTAATAGAATCCAAATTTTAAGCTACATATATCAATTCTTTTTATTTTGATTATTTAAAAAAGCTATAACATAAATGATATATCTATATTATTTGTATAACTTAAAATTGATTCTATTTACATTAGAACATTTTGATATTAAAAAAGTGGTTACCCTATGAGTTACCCTAAGGAAACATAAAAGTCGCCCCCCTTGTTATTACTGATAAAATTTAAAGGCCAGCGGAGCCTTACTCTCCGCAAAAACCCTTGTAAATCAATTGATTCACAAGGGTTTTATTTTTTTGGTTGACAGAATCGTTGATAAAGTAGGATCAGATAGATTGTATGCTTTTTCAATAGTTTAGATATAAGTTAAATAGTATTTCGACTCTTTCAATTTGTCTTACAGTCCTTTTAGTTTTTGATTTAAATAACAGATATGAAATTCCATAATAATTCATTACATTCTAATGAATCGTTAAATTAAAAAGGGTGACTTAGAAAGAAGTGATTTTTTCTCATCTCGCAATTACCTCACTTTTAATTACAAATCAACAAGACACTTATTTACAAAGAATTTCTATCTATAAAATTAAAAGGCACTTTTACTTCTCCTTTTTGTTTATCTAATATCATTCGAGCTGCAGTTTCTCCCATGACTTTAAAATCTGTAGAAATAACCGTTATACCTAGTAAGTCTTTTAAAGGTGTATCATTATAAGATATAACCCCGATTTCTTCTCCTAACAAAAACTCATCCTCTCTAATTTGCTTCATTAAATTAACTAAATCGTTTTCTTCAATAGTAATAAACAAATCGCCTTTTATAAGAATCATATCATCATATACTTCATTAAGTATTTCAAAATCGATATCATATTCTACACAAAATTTTCTAAAACCATGTAAAATCCTCTTTGGGTATGGATACACAGCTTTCTCTGGATATACCAATATTATTTTTTTATAATTAGATATTTTTTTTAAACCAGACTTTAACGCGTTATAAATATCATTTTCAAAATCTTGATAAATCTTAATAATTTCGCCAGTAGTTTCAAGCATAATATTATCCATAATAACCAATTTTTCTTTAGGTATACTATTTATGGCTTTAATAACTTGGTCTGTATAACTTACATGGTTTAAGTTCTCGGTTTTAAAATGTGGCATGATTACATAATAATCATACGTCGATTTATATTTATTTAATAAATTTAAGAATAGAGATTCGTCGCAATGATATATATGAAGATCAGTATGAGAATTTGTACCTATACTATTTAAAAAAGAATTATAAATCTGTAATTTATATGAACTCAACTTATTAATCAAAAACAAAATATTAACCTTAGAAAGTAATTTTGTTCTACTAATGTAATACCCCTTACCTCTAATAGAAGAAATAATATTACGCTGTTTTAATATATTATAAGCTTTCTCTACCGTATCTCTCGATAAATAAAAGGCTTCACTAAACATATTAATAGATGGCATTTTTTCATCAATATTAAGATTTCCTATTGAAATATTATGGATTATAGAATCGACTATCTGTTGATATTTAGGAACTCTAGAATTTTCATCTATTTTAATAAACTTCATCATATGTTACAGAATAGCAATATTCATTTTCTTAATTTAAGATTGTATCTAGCAACAAAATTAGCATTAAAAGTTCAATCTAGATAGATTAATCAGACATTCATTAGAAAATCTAATGATGATTTTCACATAAAAACATCCCAAATTTATTCAAATATTAATTTATTTTTAGTAAAACGGTACAGTACAGGATAGAAATACTTTATTGTTAATCTACTTTCGTATAAAAATACTTTAAATATTCTTATGACCACGATTACAAAAAACTATAAGCACGTTGATTACTTATGGAATGACGAAAAAGCAAATGCTTTAAATGACGACCAAGTTGCTCTATTTTTATACCGATCTAATATATTAGGTGCAGACCTCAGAATAACAAACTACGGCGGTGGTAATACAAGTTGTAGAACTATAGAAAAAGACCCACTTACTAATGAAGATGTAGAAGTTATGTGGATTAAAGGTTCTGGTGGAGACATAGGGACTTTAAACAGAAGCGGCATTGCAGGCATCTACACAAATAGATTACGTGATTTAAAAAATGTTTATGGAGGCCTAGAAGATGAAGATCGCATGGTTGGACTTTTTAATCATTGTATTTATGATTTAGACAGTAAAGCGCCTTCTATTGATACGCCTTTGCATGGTTTATTACCGTTTGCTCACATAGACCACTTACATCCTGACGCTTTAATTGCAGTTGCAGCAGCAGCAGATAGTGAGCAAGTCACCAAAGAAATTTGGGGAGATACTATGGGATGGGTGCCTTGGCAACGTCCAGGTTTCGATTTAGGTTTACAAATAGAAAAATGTTTAGAAGATAATCCTGGAATACGAGGCATTGTTTTAGGGTCTCACGGTTTATTTACTTGGGGAGATACGTCTTATGAATGTTATGTAAATAGCTTGGAGGTTATTGAAACAGCTTCTGAATTCATTGAAAATAAGATCAAAGAAAAAGGAAGCGTTTTTGGTGGACAAAAAATTAATGCGCTACCTAAAGAAGAAAGATTAGATAAAGCAGCTCAAATCATGCCTGTTTTAAGAGGATTATGTTCTTCTGAAAACAGAATGATTGGTCATTTCTCTGATACTGATGTCGTTTTAGAATTTATTAATAGTAATGATTTAGAACGATTAGCCCCAATGGGAACATCTTGTCCTGATCATTTTTTACGTACAAAAATTCAGCCTTTAGTATTGACTTTAGATAAGAATGAAGATTTATCAGATTTTGATGCCATCTTTAAAAAGTTAGAACCTGCATTTGAAGCATACAGACAAGAATATTTAGATTATTATAATACTTGTAAAAAAGATAACAGTCCTGCTGTTCGTGATGCCAACCCGGTTATTATTATTTATCCAGGAGTTGGTATGTTTAGTTTTGCTAAAAATAAGCAAACGACGCGTGTCGCTAACGAATTTTATATTAATGCTATTAATGTCATGCGTGGTGCAGAGGCTATAACATCTTACACATCGTTACCAAGACAGGAAGCTTTTGATATTGAATATTGGTTATTAGAAGAAGCCAAATTATCGCGTATGCCAAAAGAACAACCTTTATCGCGTAAAGTAGCTTTTGTTACTGGAGCTGGTGGAGGCATTGGTAAAGCTATCGCTGATAAATTGACCGCTGAAGGTGCTAATGTCGTGCTGACTGATATCAATGAACAAAGTTTGATTGAAGCGCATGCCACTTATAAAAGAGATGTATCAACCTATGCTGTATGCGATGTTACCAATACAGAATCTATAGTATCAGCATACAAAAAAGCATGTGTAGAGTTTGGAGGCGTAGATATTATTGTGCATAGCGCAGGATTAGCAATTTCTAAACCTTTAGAAGATACAACAGATAACGATTGGAATATTTTACAGAATATTTTGGTAAAAGGTCAGTTTGATTTAGCCAAACAATCTGCAGCCATTATGCGCAAACAAGGTTTAGGCGGCAATTTTATATCTATAGCAAGTAAAAATGGTTTAGTTGCAGGACCAAACAATGTCGCTTATGGTACTGCAAAAGCAGCACAACAACATATGTCACGTCTTTTAGCTGCTGAATTAGCAAAAGATAAAATTAGAGTTAATACAGTAAACCCCGATGGTGTTATTGTAGGTAGTAAAATTTGGGAAGGCGCTTGGGCAGAAGGTCGAGCAAAAGCCAATGGCATTACCGTAGAAGAATTACCCGCTTTTTATGCAAAAAGAAACTTATTAAATGAAATTATTACACCAAATGATATTGCTAATGGTGTATTTTCTTTAGTAAGTATTCTAGACAAATCTACAGGAAACATTATTAATGTTGACGGTGGAATGGCTAATGCATTTGTAAGATAATAATATAGTTTAGTTTGTTTTAGTTTAGATAACTTCCATAAAATACACCTATATTTATGGAAGTTTCTTTTATTAAAACTGCTTTATTCCAATACAAATAACACAACTAGATGAAAATTAATAAAGAACAAATACAAGATATAAACGGTAAATTAATTGGAGATCACAATGATGATTTTGACTTTTTAGCTAATAAACTATCACAAAAAGGACATAATATTTCCGAAATCATTTCCAAACTCTCTCAATTTCAAGTAGCCATTCCAAGTTGGGCACTAGGTGCTGGTGGTACTCGTTTTGGAAGATTCTCATACCACGGAGAACCTTCAAACTTAGAGCAAAAAATTGAAGACGTTGGTATTATCCATGCGCTTACCCAAACGGCTGGAGCAGTTTCATTACACATTCCTTGGGACGTTCCAAACGATTATAATGCCGTAAAAGATTTAGCGTCATCTTTAGATATTAAGTTTGATGCTGTAAACTCTAATACATTTCAAGACCAAAAAGAGGCTAAAGAAAGTTATAAATACGGTTCTTTAAGTAATACGAGCCAAGCTGTTCGAGAGCAAGCTATTCAACATAATTTAGATGTTATTGATATTGGAAACAAATTGGGTTCAAAAAGTTTAACCGTTTGGTTAGCCGATGGCTCTAGTTTCCCTGGACAAAATAATTTCCAAACGGCTTTTCAAAATACAGAAGACAGTTTAAAATCTATTTACAAAGGGCTTCCTTCGGATTGGAATATGCTTATTGAATACAAGCCTTACGAACCAAACTTTTACAGTACCGTTATTCAAGATTGGGGTGCTTCTTTAATGCTAGCTAACGCATGTGGTAAAAAAGCGTATACTTTGGTCGATTTAGGTCACCACCTTCCCAATACTAACATAGAACAAATTGTTTCTATTTTACAATTAAAAGGTAAACTAGGAGGTTTCCATTTTAATGATAGTAAATATGGTGATGACGATTTAACCGTTGGAAGCATCAAACCTTACGCCCTATTCTTAATTTTTAACGAATTGGTTTATGGTATGCAAAATAATCCTCAAAATCCAGATTTAGCGTGGATGATTGATGCTAGTCATAATATAAAAGATCCTTTAGAAGATTTAATTCAGTCTTTAGAAGCTATTCAAGAAGCCTATGCTAAAGCATTATTGATTGATCAAGTAGCCTTAAGAGCAGCACAAATAGATAACGATGTTACTAAATGCCAAGAAATTCTTCAAGGTGCTTACCGAACAGATGTTAGACCTTTAATAGAACGCGCAAGAGTACAAACAGGTGGTGCTGTATGTCCAATAAGTGCTTACCGTTCTTTAAATGTTAGAAACGAATTGATAAAAGAAAGAGGTAAATATACGATGGCTACTGGTCTTTAAGAATTCTAAGATGAAACAAGAAGTTACGGCAGTTTTTGATATAGGAAAGACGAATAAGAAGTTTTTCCTTTTCAACGACCATTTTCAGGAAGTACATAAAGAATATATTCACTTTGATGAAATTGAAGACGAAGATGGTTTTGCTACAGAAAATTTACCTGCCTTACAAACATGGTTAAAGTCTGTTTTTAGTAAAATACTTAAAGAAGAAAAATATGAGGTAAAAGCCATTAATTTTTCAACCTATGGTGCCAGTTTTGTTCATATTGATGAAAACGGAGCTCCCCTAACACCGCTTTACAATTATATAAAACCACTAGACGAAAACTTAATCGAAGATTTCTTTTCCAAATATGGTCCCAAAGAAGCATTTCTAAAAAAAACAGGGTGTTCAGATTTGAGTATGCTAAATTCTGGTATGCAGTTATATTGGCTAAAATATAGTAAGCCTGAGATTTTTAAAAAAATCAAATATTCACTGCACCTTCCGCAATATTTAAGTTATGTGTTTACAGGGATTCCACTAAGCGAATACACAAGCATTGGTTGTCACACTGGGTTATGGGATTACAATAAAAAAGATTATCACGATTGGGTTTATGCAGAAGACCTTCAAGACATATTACCTCCTATTGTTTCTACTGAAACGAGTATAAACATGAATTATAATGGTAAACGTATTAAAATTGGCGTGGGTATTCACGACAGTTCTGCCGCACTGTTACCATATGTTAGAAGTATCAATAAAAAATTCGCTTTAATTTCCACTGGCACATGGAGCATTGTTTTTAATCCATTTACAGAGCACCCGATTTCCGAAAACTCAGACGAGTCTTTTATTAACTACATGCGTATTAATGGCAAACCTGTAAAAGCTACGCGCTTATTTTTGGGTAATGAATATAAAGTACAGGTAGAAAAACTAGATAAGCATTACGGTGTCTCTGAAGGTTATCATAGACATGTCAAATTTAATTATGATACCTATTATGAGCTTATAAAAGATTTTCAGCCTTGTTTTAAATGGGAAAGTATTACTGTTGAAAATATGCCTGTAACAACAAAACTATCTTTTGATACGTTTGAGAATGCCTATCATCAATTAATGATTGAGTTAGTCAACCTCCAAATTGAAAGCATAGAAAAGGCGATTGATACAGATCAGATTAAGCGATTATATATTGATGGCGGATTTAGTAATAACGACTTATACATCAAATTATTATCGCATTATTTTAGAGAAAAAAGAATAAGAACAACAGATGCGTCGTTAGGTTCTGCCCTTGGTGCTGCAATTTCTATTTCTGATAAAAAATTAAACTCAAAATTCCTTAAAAAGAATTATTCATTAAAAAAGCATGTACCATTTATTTTAAAATAATATTTAACCAACGAAAAACCAAATAATATGAGTCAATATAACATTGAAGAAGACATCGAAGAGATTGCTGGTGGAGAATTTGAAAGAACGCCTGTACCCCAATCCAAACTAAAAGGCTGGAAGAGCTTTTTAGGCATGTATGCTGGTGAGCATGCAGCAGGGACTGAGTTTATGATTGGCCCTTTGTTTTTAACGGCAGGTGTTAGTGCTTTCGATTTGATTGTTGGTTTACTTATTGGTAATCTTTTAGCGGTTTTAAGCTGGCGGTTTTTAACAGCAGAAATTGCTGTTAAAAATAGATTAACACTTTATTTTCAATTGGAAAAAATTTGCGGAAAAAAACTAGTTACAGGTTATAACTTAGCAAATGGAATTCTTTTTTGCTTTTTAGCTGGCTCAATGATTACGGTTTCTGCAACAGCAGTAGGGATACCTTTTAATATGCCTATGCCCAAATTAACAGATACCATGCCTAACGGCATAACTTGGGTGATAATTGTTATTCTTATTGGTGCCGTTATTTCAATTATAGCAGCACGTGGTTATGATACAGTAACAAAGGCTGCAAACTGGATGTCTCCTATAATTGTTGTCGCTTTTATAGCTTGCGGTATTGTGGCACTAAATCAATTAGGTGTATCGAGCTTTTCGGATTTTTGGGATATTTGGGGAGAAGGGACTGAACCTTTTCCTGGACAGATAAAATTTACATTTTGGCATGTGGTTATTTGGTCTTGGTTTGCTAATGCTGCCATGCACGTAGGTATGTCTGATTTATCCGTTTTTAGATTTGCAAAAAAAGCGAAAGCAGGCTGGACAACTGCCGCAGGTATGTATGTGGGGCATTATATGGCTTGGATTGCAGCTGCTCTATTATATGCTGTCTACTTAAAATCTCCAGAAGCACAAGCTTTTTTAAGTAATGGCGATGCGCCACCAGTTGCTCCTGGTCCTTTAGCTCACAATGCTATTGGTGTTTTCGGAATTATTGCTGTAGTACTAGCGGGGTGGACAACAGCAAACCCAACAATTTACAGAGCAGGTTTAGCATTTCAAGCCATATTACCAAAACTTTCGACTGCAAAAGTGACTATTCTAGCAGGGACGATTGCGACAATAGCTGGATTATTTCCTGCTTTTGCTATGAAACTTTTAGGGTTTGTTGCGTTATATGGATTTATTTTAGCGCCTTTTGGAGCTATTATTGTATTTGAACATTTCTTTCATAAAAAAGTTGGGATTACTAAAAACTATGCAGAAACGGCAAAACTATCTTTTAATAAGTCTGTATTTTGGGCTTGGGCAATTAGTTTCGGATTATTCTATTTTATTTCTATCCAGTTTGAAGTGTTCTTATCGTTTGTTACGCTTCCAGCATGGTTATTATGCGGTGCTTTGTTTTTGATATTTAGTAAATATTGGCAGAAGAAATAAGATTAATAAAAATGTTTTAATACAAAAAAAGTCAGAAAACATAGCCTTTAATTTTGTTTTACATTACGGAAGTATAATTATAATACCAGTTTAACTATGGGTATAAAATTTCAAAAAAAAGACTGCCTTTAAAGACAGTCTTTTTACCCTCAATTTATTTGATAATAGAATCCAAAGGTAAACAAGTTAAAACCAACCAAGTTGTTACCTTAATCAAATAACACCTTAAAAGTATCATGCTTTTTTCATTTTTAAAAATGAATGTTTATGATAGAATTAATAGCTAAACAAATATGCGTAAAATTTAAAACTATTCACCAATAAAGACTACTCACCCACTACGCAAATCAACAAAATTTGAAGATTGAATAGTTTGTACTACTAAAATGCATCAAACGTCTTTTAAATCTCCAAAGGTATTATGAAGAAAATCATGCAAAGATAAATGGAGCGGTTGAATTTTTAATTTCTTTCTTATTCGGTAGCGTTTACTTTCTATGGCTCTAGTTGAAGTTCCTAAAAACACGGCAATTTCTTTACTCTTAAAGTCCGTAAACAAATAATAACATATAATAATTTCTGAATCATTAAGTTGAGGATATTCAGAAGATATTTTAGAGAAAAAATCCACATTCAAATCGGTTATCAACTCTAAATGATTTTCTTCTTTAGATAAAACTGTAGAAGAATTAAGATGAACATCTTTGTATAATTCTTTTATTTTATTTCTTTGTTCCGACATATCATCAATAGACGATATAGATTTCACTTCCTTTTTCACATCAGTAATATACTCTTCTAAACCATGAACTCGTAACTTCAGCTTTTCATGATTAACTTTTAAATACGAGTATTCATCATTTTTTTTCTGAAATTCAGTGATTTCTAATTTAGATTTTCGATTTCGAATTACGAAAACACTACTCATTGTTATCAAAAAAACAAGTAACAAAACAATCCAAAACCGTTCAAAAAAATCTTTCTCTTTTGCATTTACAATCTCATTTTCAGCCTTTAAAAGTTTATCATTTAATATAAAACTTGCATCAACAATACCATTATACATTTTATTTTGAAAAATTCGCAGCGAATCGAGGTAAGCTCTAGATGCTTCTAAATCATCCAAATGGTTATAATAATCTGCGTATAAACCATAAAAATCTTCTACGACATCTTCCCCCATATAATCACGGAGTTTAGATGATTCAGAAAGGTAATACCGAGTAGAATACATCTTTTTTTTCTCAAAATAAATATCGGCAAAACAAAATTCTATAGTTGCTTTAAACGACAAATAGTTATACTTAACTATTGATCTCCTTTCTTTTATCTTTTCAAAATCTCTAAAGTAAAAATGTGCTTTTTCTAAGTCGTCTAAATAAATATAATTCAATATAAGCATATAAGTAGCAAACATTTCATAATACGCATCATCTTCTACTGCTTTATATGAATCCATTTTTTGTAATATTAAATTATTACATAATTCATATTCACGATTAATAAACTTAACATATAAATCTATTTGATCTATATCTATTAATCCATTTTTATAATTACAACGTTGGTAGTAGTCTTTTGCTTTATCTAAATATTCGTAAGCTGTTGAATCTCTTTTAGCAAAATAAACACAAGAAAAGATCTCTAAGCATGCTTCGCCTGCTGTTTTAAAATTTTCTTCTTTTACAGCATATTTATAAGAAAGTATATAATTTTGATATACTTCTGCTGTTTCATTATAATGATCATGTATTAAAGCTTTTAAAGCATAATAGTCACCAATACGTCCTACGATATAATCTTCAACGGGATTGGGAATAGAATCTAAGAATACTAAAGCTTTTTTTGAACTTTGATCAATGTAATTATCGGCAGAATCGATAAAACGGATATAATCGTTATTATTTTGACTAAAACCAACTATTGATGAAAAGAAAATGCTACAATAAAGCAAAGCAATAACATTACAAAAGCCATTGTTAAATTTAGCCAAAGGAGAGAGAGTTAAAAAATATTACATGACAAATGTAAATAATAATATTTTCTAACAAAAAGAATGAAGTGTATTTCTTATTCAAATAAGATGTAATACTCTACAACTGGAGTAAAACAGCGAACTCGATATTAGTAGTATTATGGCCATTATTGGGAATTTTCATTTGTAAATTAGAAGTATGTCTTACTGAATACCTAAAATCTAATTGTGTTTTTCCAACAACATAAGAAGTTCCAAGCCCAAATACATCGGAAAATGCAAACCCTTTGGCCAATCGTTCTGTCCCAATATCACCAATCATAGGTCCTACACTACCTAGAGCATACATACTTGCATTCTCAAAAAGTGCATATCGTGTTATAAACCCAATATTTAACACATACTCTTTAAGTGTTCTTTCTTGCGTATATAAATCTCTTAACTCTAAATAATTATCGTAATCTTCTGGTTTAACGAACCATTTATTTTTAAGTTGATGCTTTACGACATTAAAACTAGGTTCTATATTAATTTCATAGTTCCATTTGTTTTTCTGTTTTAATTTATAATTAACCACCGCTTTATAAAACTTGACTTCATGCGTATAATCACTTGCATTAAAAGGAAAACTACTTTGGGTACCAGTTCCAAAAGCCAACCCTAGTTTTATATTCTCTTTTTTAATTTGCGAATTTCCAAGAAATATAGAAACGAAAAATAACGTTATAAAAAGCTGAATGTTTTTTGAAGACATTGAGTAATGAAAATTAAAGTTTAACAATTTGAGAATTATACATAAATGTATCTTGCCAACGTTCAAAACGTTTATCAAATCTATCGCCAAAAACTAAGTATTGGCATTTACCTATACTTTCTGGTGTTCTAGTGACTTCAGAAAAGCTATTATTTCCTAATAAAAACTCAGCATCTTCTACAATGCACATTTGTAGTTTATTCAAATTAATTCCGTTAATAAAAAAAATCTTATTTAATCGTTTTGGAGTGGCAATAACGATATCTGCTCCAAAATAAATTTCATCTTTTTGGTCGTCAATACTTTTCTCTTCGTAAGCGCAATACACGCGTAAGTCTGTTCCGCGTTTAAAAGCAGTAAACTCCAACTCTAAATCTAAAGCAGCCTGTTTATCTTTTACAAAAATTAATACACGTGGCGCATCTTCAAAGGCTTTACCTTTTAATTTTTGAATAACACTTAAAACAATGCTCGTTGTTTTACCAGAACCTTTTGGTGCAATAGCAAACATACTAGCTCCTCCTTTAATTTTGGATAATATTTTTTTCTGAAAAGCTAATGGCTCTTCAAAACCTTTATGTTCTAAACTATCTCTTAAAGGCTCTATTAATTTTTTAAACGACATAATTGCGATTCTAAATTTGATGCAAATATAGTTGAAAATAAAAAAGGCACTCAAATTTTGAGTGCCTATAAACTATTAATCTTTCTTAATTAAATTTTCACTTTCATAAGAATAACAATTTCGGTTAAAACCAATGATTAACTCTCTTAATTCTTGTTAATTAAAACTCCAAATCTGCAGTTAAATCGAACTCATCGTAAATAGCTTTATCTTTTAAATTCTCAAAAAAACTAGTTGAATTATATTCTACGCCATATTTTGTTCTATCTATTTTTAAAGCAACATTCGCTTTACTACCATAAATAGATACATTAAAAGCAATTGAATTTGTTTTCCCTTTAATAGTTAAATCTCCAATAACGGTATATGAATTTTTACCACTAGATTCTACATTTTTAAATACTAAATTTGCTTTAGGGTGATTTGCTACTCCAAAGAAATCATCAGATTTCAAATGACCTTCTAATTTCCCTTTGTATTCGCCATCTAAGTCAGTCACTGTAATAGACGTCATATCTATAACAAATTCTCCTCCTGTTAATGTATTCCCATCAAAGATTAAGTTTCCAGATTCTATTGAAATTGCTCCAACATGAGAACCGGTTACTTTATACCCTTTCCAAACTACTGAGCTTTTATCTGTGTTAACTTCTTTTTTTCCGCCATCAATTACTGTGAACGAAAATGTAAATAATGCTACAAGAGCTACGATTGCTAAACTTTTAATTGTGTTCTTCATTTTTATTGTTTTTAGTATTTATAATTTATGATCCGTAATAAAATTTTTCTCTAATAATTTTTCCATCTTTCCAATCTTGCACAGCTACTTGGGTGTAGTTTTTAATTCCCCAATCTTTATGGGTGTAATCGAAATGCCACTCTACCATAGTTGTACGTTCTCCAACGGTTACTTTTAATGGTTTTGCGCCTCTAAAATCGGTAATGGAAGCAAAAAAATCGACTTCTCTTCGTCTATTTAGTGCTTTTCCTAAAACTTCAGGATTATCATTTTCTTGCATAACAACATCGTCATGATAAAACTCATCAAAAGCTTCTAACGCTTTTCCTTGAAGAATCATATCGTTTATGGTGCTGATCTTTTCAATTAATGTATTCATAATTATATGTTTTGCCCCCTTGTGCATTTTGAAATAAATTTGTCAATTCGACAAGCTCTACAGAACTGTCGAGAATAAAATTTTTATATTTCAAAAGCTCTTCTCGATATAATTCCGACAAAAAAAGTCGAAATCACTCGAACTGACAGTATGCATAACAGGTGTTTTAATATTATGATACAAAGGTCTACAAGACCCCTTAATAATAAAATAAGGTAGTTTATGAAATGATGTTAATCTAGATTAACATTTACTGCTCTATAATTAATTGGCTCTTAATTTTACTTAAAAACTCTTTAGTGATACCAAGGTAAGACGCTATCATATATTGCGGGATGCGTTGTTCTATTTTAGGGTATTGATTGCTAAAATAAATATATCTATCTTTTGCTGAAAGGCTAAAACTTCTAACGATTCTCTTTTGTGAAGCTACAAATCCTTTTGCTATAATTTGTCTAAAGAAACGCTCTAACTTTGGGATTTCGGAATATAAGTCTTCAATAATATCATTAGAAAACATAATGAGTTCTGTATTCTCTATACATTGCACATTGAAATCTGCTGGGGTTTGAGTTATAAAACTTCCCATGTCCGAAGTCCACCAATCTTCAATTGAAAACATGACCACATGTTCTTGCCCTTCATCATCCATATAAAAGGTTTTGGTACAACCAGAAACAACAAAACATTCATATTTACAAACGTCTCCTTGCTGAACAATATATTGTCCTTTTAAATATCTTCTATATGAAATTTTAGATAACAAAAACGTTTCCTCTTCTTCTGTAAGCGCGACATATTTACTAATATAATCTAATATAGGTTTTGCCTTTTCTTGAGTCATTTTATGTATCTAATAATTGTCTGTGATAATTAATTTGTCCTAAGTGATAACTTAAGTGTGTCGTTAAATGAATTAAGAAGAATTCTGTTGTCATCGACGATTTAAAAACATCTATTGGGTAACGGCTTTCCAAATTCTCAACAGTTAAAGTTGCTAACACCATTTCTACAACCAACTCAACCTCGTCTATTTGATTAATTAAGTCCATTGCTGCAACATCTTTTAATGAAAACTCTAAATCTCTTTCTCGAATGTATCTTGTTTCTCCTAATACCGCTCCAATAAAATGATTCAAGTTCCCTATAATATGCAAACATAAATTCCCTGCAGAATTATTAATTTCATCAGTAAGTAACCACATATTATTTTCGTCGCTATAGGTTTCTATTTCAACCTTCAACTTATTTAAATCGCGCTTAAATATTTTTATTAAAACATCTGTTAACATAGCATATATTATATGTATCAAATTTAACAATAATAGCATTGCTTTATTAGATTAAGTTCACTCTTTTGCTCATTTAATTCATTTACTTTTGCGCTATGCAAAATAAGAATACGTTTAAATTAGAGTTTGTTGCTTTAATGGCTTCATTAATGTCTATTGTAGCTTTATCTATTGATGCTTTATTACCTGCTTTACCAGAAATTGGAAAAACATTAGGCGTTACAAACCCAAATGACAACCAGCAACTAATAACCATGATTTTTCTTGGCTTAGGTTTTGGTCAACTTATTTTTGGTCCGTTATCGGATAGTTTTGGAAGAAAACCCATTGTCTATGTTGGATTTGTTGTTTTTATTATTGCTAGTATTATTTGTGTGACTACAAAAAGCTTTGAAATGATGATTATTGGTCGAGTTCTACAAGGTGTTGGATTATCGTCCCCTAGAAGTTTAAGCCTTTCTATGATTAGAGATTCTTATAGCGGAAATTATATGGCTAAAATAGTGTCTATTGTGGTTATGTTTTTTATTTTAATTCCTGTGATTGCACCAAGTATAGGACAGTTACTTATTAACCTATTTAACTGGCAATCTGTTTTTTATGTCAACCTTATTTTTGGAATCATTATTATGATTTGGTTTTGGCTCAGACAACCCGAAACATTACCAAAAGAAAAGCGGGTTAAATTCTCTTTAAACTTATTTATAAATGGTACTAAAGAGTTTTTTAAACATAAAGAGGCTGTGGCTTTTACTTTTGTTTCTGGATTTATAACGGGCTCGTTTATGGTATATTTAAGTACGTCTCAGCAAATATTTCAAAAACAATATGATTTGGCCGATATGTTTCCATACATATTTGCAAGTCTAGCTATTTCGGTAGGTTTAGCTACTTTTATGAATAGTAAACTCGTTGTTAAATATGGCATGTTACGCATATCATACATAGCTGCAATTGCTTATGCCGCAATTTCCATTTTGTATGTCTTACTGTTTTCGTCTGGAAACAACCCAAGCATTGGCGTTTTAATTGGCTTTTTTGCTTTACAATTTTTTGCTGTAGGGTTCCTTTTTGGGAACTTAAGAGCTTTAGCGATGCAGCCTCTTGGACATATCGCAGGAATTGGTGCCGCTATAAATGGTTTTATTTCTACGGTATTGGCGGTTCCTATTGCTAATTACATTGGTGGCTTTGTACAAACATCTGTACTACCTTTATTTATTGGTTTTTCTGTTTTTGGTGTGCTTTCTGTGCTTGTTTTTGTTTTATTAAAAAAAACGTTAGTTAGTACGACCAGTGCTTAAATTTAATTATAAGTAGCGTTCTTTTAAAACATTTATATGATGCATTTCGTGACCAAGTGTTATAAATGCAGCAGCTCTAGCAGACATATTAGTGTCACTTGCATTACCAATAAAGTTTAAGTCGTCATTACTTAAACTTTTTATTAATAATGTTGAGTTTTTACGCCCTATTTCATATTCTTCCAACAAGGTTTCAATAGACTTTTCATTTGCTTTTGATGGCTCTGCATAATCATTTTGATCATAACCCGCTAGCGACGTTTTATCTCTTCTTCCCATTCTAAAGCAACGGTATGTAAAAATACGCTCGTTATCAATTATGTGCTGAAACACTTCTTTTATAGTCCATTTTCCTTCGGCATATCTGAATTCTAATTTTTCTTCGGGAATGGCTTTAAAAAATTGAAGAACATGTGCGCCTCCGTCTATATACCCTTCAATTAAATCTAGATCTTTGGGTACTTTATTAATATAGGTACTGTAATACGAATTGTATTCGTTTTGTTTTAAGTCTTTAACTATCATCATTATAAATTTAAATTTTTGCTTGATAAGTGTATAAATCGAAATATCTGCCATTAAGCGCTATCAATTCGTCGTGTGTACCACGCTCAACAATATGTCCAGATTCTACCACTAGAATTTGATCTGCTTTTTTAATTGTACTTAGTCTATGCGCTATAACAATCGTCGTTCTATCTTTTATTAACTCTCCTAAACTTTTCTGAATTAACGCTTCACTTTCGGTATCTAAACTCGATGTAGCTTCATCTAAAATAATTATTTTAGGGTTTGCTAAAATAGCACGTGCAATCGCTAAACGTTGGCGTTGTCCTCCTGATAATTTCACACCGCGCTCCCCTATCAACGTATCTAAACCGTCATCAAATCGATCGGTAAACTCGTTAACATAGGCTGCTTTTACAGCGTTTTGTAAATCGGTGTCGCTCGCATTTGGTCTTGGGAACATGATATTTTCTCGTATTGAGCCTTCAAACAAAAATTCATCTTGTAAAACCACACCTAAATGTTGGCGGTAACTATTCAGTTTCACTTTAGATAAGTCTTGATTATCTATAGTTATTTTACCTGATTTTGGCGTTAAAAATGTTGCTGATAAACCTGCAATAGTCGATTTCCCTGAACCTGAACTTCCTACTAATGCCGTTACCGATCCTGCTGGCGCAATAAAATTAATATGATGTAACACTTCTTTGCCTTCTTCATAAGAAAACGAGACATTATCAAAGACGATATCTCCTTTTATCCTCTCTAAACGGTGGGTACGGTTTTCGTTTTCATCTTCGGTTGTCATATTCATCAACTCTTCAGTTCTATCTAAACCAGCTAGGGCTTCGGTAAGCTGACTGCCAATGTTACTCATTTGTACAATAGGTGCAATCATAAAACCAAGTATTAAGGTAAAGAATAAGAAATCTCCTGTTGTCATTTCTCCCAACATCATATAATACCCCCCTATACCCATAATACCTGTTGTGGCAACTCCTATTAAAAAAGTTGAGGAACTTGTCATTAACGCTGTCGCTGTTAAACTCTTTTTTACATTTTGAAAAATTTTATCTACGCCCTTTTCAAAAACAATATTTTCTTGTTCTTCGGCATTAAAGGCTTTTATAACGCGAACACCTGCCAAGGTTTCTGTAAGCCTTCCTTTTACTTCCGCAGCAATTTTTCCGCGTGTTCTAAAAATTGGACGAATGTATTTAAAGGCGCGCAAAGCGATATAACCAAATATAGAGATCGGAACAAACACAAAAAGTGTCATCCACGGATTTAATTTTATTAAAATAACTAGAGATACTATGGCCGTAAACGTACCGCCAACCAATTGCACTAAACCTGTTCCTATTAAATTACGAACGCCTTCAACATCGCTCATAATACGAGACACCAAAGCTCCAGATTTTGTGTTATCGAAAAAACTAATGGGCAACGACAATACTTTTCTTTGAACCTGTGCACGTAACTCGCTAATTAAATACTGCGCTTGTACACTTAAAATTCGGGTTAATAAAAAGGAACTAATCGCTTGTACCAAAATAGCGCATAAAACAAAAGCTATTAAATATTTTAATTGTGAGTAATCTTTATTAGGAACGACTTCATCTAACAATACTTTACTTTGCCATGGTAATATTAACCCCGACAAACTCCGTATTATAATTAATAGTAAACCTAAAAACACCAATTTACGTCGTGGCCAAATAATGGTTTTAAACGCTTTAGCCATAGTCACTTTTGGCTTTGCTATTGCTTTATCTTTTGAAGAGTCTTTATAGTGTTGCATTAATATTGCTTTGTAGAAAATGAAAAGCTAAATTAAGTATTCTCTTGTAGACGGCATAAGAACAATAGTTAATAAATACTAACCTTTGAAACTGGTCTTGATTTTTGACCTGCTCTCCATTTATAAATACGTTGCACATGAACTCCTAGCTCATCTGCTAATTCTTTAATGTTTTCTCGCTGATAACTTAATCGGACTGCTTCTGATTTAAATTCAGTACTGTAAACTCATTTTTTCATTATTCTAAGATATTTATTTTTATTAAACAGTCTTAAAACTCTGTCCGAGTAAATTAACTCCATTTGGATTGATTACTACATTTTGAGGCAACTTACACTTTATGATTTTATAAATGATAAAAAAATAGAAGTTGAAGATGTTCTTTATGATTAATTAGTATTTTTGAGGTATGGATTTCACTAAAACTACCGAGCAAGATTCTAATTACTCCCATCTTGAAAAGATGAGTATTTCAGAATTACTTAAAAATATAAATAACGAAGATAAAACAGTACCAGAAGCTGTTGAAAAAGCATTACCACAAATAGAAGCATTAGTAACACAAGTTGTATCTAAACTAAAAAATGGTGGACGCTTATTATACATTGGTGCAGGTACTAGTGGTCGTTTAGGTATTTTAGATGCCTCAGAGTGTCCTCCAACATTTGGCGTTCCACACGAACTCGTTATTGGATTAATAGCAGGGGGAGATACAGCTATAAGAAAAGCAGTAGAGTTTGCTGAAGATTCCAAAAATGAAGGTTGGCAAGACTTATTAAAGAATAACATTACATCAAAAGACGTTGTTGTTGGTATTGCAGCATCTGGTACAACACCTTATGTTATTTCTGCTCTTGAGAATTGCAATACAAATAATATAATAACAGGTTGTATAACATGCAATCATAACAGTCCGTTATCACAAATCGCTCAGTTTCCAATCGAAGCCATTGTTGGCCCAGAATTTGTAACTGGAAGTTCTAGAATGAAAGCAGGAACCGCTCAAAAATTAATCTTAAACATGATTACAACGTCTACCATGATCCAATTAGGTCATATAAAGGGAAACAAAATGGTAGACATGCAATTAAGTAATAATAAATTAGTAGATCGTGGCACGAAAATGATTATGTCCGAACTAAATATTCCAGAACATAAAGCCAAATCATTATTAACAGAATATGGTAATGTGCGTTTAGCTATTCAAAATTTCAATAATGGAAACAGATAGAACAGATAAAGAAGTACTTGCAAAAGGATTAAAAACAATGGGAGCTTCATTGGCATGTCTTTTCCTAGGCCCCACTCTCATACATATTGCATTAAGTAACAAAGAAAAGGAACTCTATATCCCATTACTCATTATAGCCATACTAATAAGTGCGTTAGCAATATTACTAATATTTAAAGGCCTAAATACTATTTTAAATAGTATGTTTAAAAAGAAGTAAATTAATCAATCAACACTTTTTTGGGAGTAGTAGGATTATATCCAAAGTCTGAATCATCAAAACCAATATTCAATCCTTCCAAAATGTAGTTAATAATAGCGTAATGATGAATTGTATGGCTATTTGCCTGAGAAAACAATGCGCTCAAAGTATACTTCATTTCTACATGACCTAAGCCCAAATCATCAATTACAATAACCGAAGCATCCAAATCCGAATTAAAATGATCAAGATTTACTATAATACTTTCTAAATAGTTTTTAGCATTACAACATTTAGATTCCACATCCTTATTTCTGCTCCGCGCAGTTAAATCAACAACCCCATCAGAACTAAAAATACAATTATAAAAATCTAATATGTGTCTTATATGAGATCCAATACTAGAATTATAAGGAGTTACAGACGAGTCACACAGCTGACTATCCGATAAACTATTTAATAACGATTGTGCCTTTTGAAGTGTTTTTAAAGTAGATTGGATGATTATATTCATGAAGACTAAATTAACAAAATATATTTAACTTAAAAATTATTTATATAAGTCTTTATAAATAAAGAACCTTACAAGAAAAGCATCATAAAATATCTTTGGTCGGGTTTTTAAATTTGAAATTAAAAGGAAAGCAGCCCGTGTCTATTAGGTCATTTATAGCAATTTAAAAACTACGTTATCCGTTACTAGTTTTGTAATACCAATTCGAAGTAAAAATGAGCCTAAAATAAAATGATGATTTTTTTCTTTACATAATGAATATAAATTAAGCATAGTATAACTACGGTTTATTTCTATTCTGAAATAGAAAGGAAAAAAGGCGTTTTATTAGGTTTGTTTTAATTTAGAATTGGTATGAAACCTTAAAAGCTAATCATAAATACTAGTTGATCCACTGCTATAGCTCCCGCTGTTATCTGCTAAACTCATTATCCACTAGAGTTTAGTGCAAAAAAAAGAGTCTAACTACACACGTAATTAGACTCTTCAAAAAAGGCAACGACCTACTCTCCCACAAATGCAGTACCATCGGCGCTAATGGGCTTAACTTCTCTGTTCGGAATGGTAAGAGGTGAGCCCCATCGCTATAACCACCTTAAGTTTTTGGTTATTAGTTGTCGGTTTCTTGT
>JBDWSF010000027.1:0-304544 GCA_039985655.1 Algibacter sp.
GTTTTTGCTAATTTTAAAGCTGTTGATGTGTCTTGAGCTTTTGTAGTATATACTGCAAGCATTACGAATATTAAAATAAGTATGTGTTTCATTTTTTAATTATTTAACTCGTTTTGCATTTTGAGTGAAATTTGTCAATTCGAGTGAATTTTACTCATTTTTATGAGTGAAATTAGTGCTTCGCCAAGCTCAGCAGAACTATCAAGAATAAAGTTTTTCATTTCAAAAACCTGTTCTCGATACAATTTTCTGTTGAAAATTACTCGAACTGACATCTAGTTTCTCAAAATAAATCAAAATGCACAACAGATTTATTTAAGAACTAACTGCTCTAACTTATTTAACCGATCTTCTAAACTTAAATTTTTGTCTTTTTGTAGTTCTAATTTTTGTTGTTGTAATTCTAATTCTTTTTGTTGCTGAATGGTATATAAGGTCAATTCTTCTATTTTTTGAAGAAGTTTTGCATTCATATCGCCTAATAGGATGCCATGTTCTTCAACCTCGGTAGCGGATGGGATATTTTGTAAATGCCCATTTTCTTTAATATGATGCTCTACTTCTGTAAGCGTTGGTAAGTTGTAGTTGTTTTCAAAAACATAATCTGGCCAAACCGTACGAAGTTGCACTAAAACTTCTTCTGTAATCATTTTACCATTTACAGCAAAAGTATAATCAGATGGAACATAATTTGTATTTATACCCACTTGGTCGGTATCGAATTTACCGTATATTAAAGGTGATGATGTACTACTGTTATCTATATACAATGTGTTATCGACACTTATATTTGCCCCAACGCTTTTTCCTAAAAAGACATTGCCATTTCCTGAAGATAACATTCCTGAACCATCTCCTAAAAAAGTATTATCACTTCCTGAACGATACGCCCCTGTAAGACTTCCTAAAAAAACATTATTATCCCCTGTTGAATCACTACCTGAATAATAACCTATAGAAGTATTAGAATCGCCTATTACAGATACTCCCGAAGAAACTCCCAAAAAAGTATTGTTATAACCGTCCAATGATTCTCCCGAAGACGAACCTATCGATGTATTATTACTACCAACAGAGGTAAGCATTGCATACTGACCTACAGATGTATTGTAAGACCCTGAGGACCAAGACCCTGCATGATCACCGAAATAAGTTGAATATTGATAACTACTTGTGCCTAAACCATAATATGTACTTCCATTTGTTGGATAACTTGTCCCATTTATACCTTGTGCTAAAGCTACATATGGTAATACTGATATTGTTATTAATATAATAATTGCCTTTTTCATTATTTATTTTATGTTAGATTTATTAAATTATTTATTCCTTTCAAATTCGGCGTTTAAACCGTTTAAAACATCTTCGGTTAAATCGCTTGCATCACTAGCATACATAATATTGCCGCTTCCGCTTGCTCCAAATATAATTTTATGATTGTTTTTTTTGCCGTACTCTTTTACATAATCATTAATGTCGTTAATTACGGTTTGGGTCGATTTTTTATCTTCTTCTTGTATTTGCTTTTGTATGGCTTGTTGGTAATTGTTAATTTGTTGTTGCTTATTACTTAATAGTTCTTGTTTTAATTCTAATTCTTTTTTGCTCATTTTAGAGCGTTCTTTTTCGTACGTTTTTATCTCCGTTTGCCAATCGTTCATTAAGCTATCTACATTGGCATTTAGCGTTTTTGCTTTTTCGTCAAAGGCTGCTCTTACAATTTTTGTACGTTTGTAACCATCTAAAAGTTTATTGACATCGACATACACTTGTTCTGACGACGATTGTAATTTAAAAATAGAAAAGATACTTACTGCTAAGGCTATTAGAGATACTGGTAATCCGAATTTGTTCATGTAATTTATATAGTTTATTCGTTAATTTGGTTAATCGTTTTTAGTTGCTGGTTATTGGTTTAGCACCAATTGTTCTAGCCTTAAAAGGCGTTTTTTTAATTCTTGATTCGTTTTTTCTTGAGTTTCTATTTTCTTTTCTTGTTGGATAGTATATAGTGTCAACTCTTCTATTTTTTGAAGAAGCTTGGCATCCATATCTCCTAAAAGAATACCGTTTTCAGCAACGTCTTCAGCTGATGGTATATCTTTTAAATGCCCATTTTCTTTTATGTGATTTTCTACTTGTTTTAAAGAGGGTAAATTGTAGCTTTTATCGAAAACAAAATCACTCCAACCAATAAGGTCAACACGTACTTCTTTGGTGTGAATATTTCCGTTTACGGCTAGTTTTTCGTCTGGGGTGGTTGTGCCTATGCCTACGTTGCCATTATGATTAATTCGCATTCTATTTGAGTTAGTAGTAAAAAAATCTAATCCAAAATAGCCTGCCATGTAAGTATTAAGACCATTTGCAGAACTTGAGGGGTCTTGATAGTTGTGAAATCCCACAGCATATCTGTTTATATATTGATCATCATATAAGAAGTCATCGTTTTCATGAGACATTAAGGCAGGTGAATTATTATCCTCTGCATTAGCACCATTAATACGAATTCCTCCATTAACACTTAACTTTATTTTACTATTAGTACCAGGCGTTCTCCCAATACCTACATTACCAGTCCATTCATCTACAAATAGTTGCGTTTTTGGTGTAATGACTGTAACTAATGAAGCGTCTATTGCTTCCAGAGCATAATCAAAACTAGAGTCAGCTATATTGGTGAGTTCAAAACTAGAAGCATAATTGGCTGTTACAGGAACATTTCGAACTGCCATGTATCTATTAGAACCACTTCCTATATGTCCCCATTCTAATTTAATCCTATTATGATTGTAATTAAACTCACTTATATACTGAACTTCAGCAGTATTCCAATAATTATTAATTATATGTACAATAACGTCATGTTCTGCATAATGTCCTGAAGCTTTAACTTTAGTTATATAGGTTCCTTTTGAGTTTATTTTATACCAGGTATTTCCAGTAGATCCTATATTTTGAGAAAATACAGTAGAATTAAAAAATAAACATAAAATGAGTATTTTTTTCATAATTTTAATTTTTCTTGAATTTGTTTAATTATTTGTGATTGTTTACTTAAAGCCTCTGACTGTTCTTCAATTAGCTTTTGTTGTTCAATAGTATAAAGTGTCAACCCTTCTATTTTTTGAAGTAGTTTTATATTCATTTCTGCCAAATGCAATCCATTTTCTTGCATGTCTTTTTCCGAAGCTATTTCTGGTAAATGTTTGTGTTCTTTTATAAATTGAGAGACTTCTTGTAGCGGTGGTAATTTATAATCATCATTAAATACAAAATCGGCACCTGCATTTATGGTTACTTTTACTTCGCGTGCATGTATATTTCCTGCTACGGTGAGTTTGGAATCGGGATTTGTGGTGCCTATGCCGACATAGCCAGAATTTTTTATTGAAAGCATGGTAGATGTACCAGCACTTGTAACATCGTTAGCTGTTTTAAAATCCCATCCATATCCATCTTTATAAACTAATAAACTTCCCTTATATGCAAATGCGGCATCTCTTCTTTGAAGCTCTAACGTACCATTACCATCTGTACCTCTATGCGTAACAAAAAGAGTGGAGGCATGATTATTGTCTGTATTTACACCTAATGCCGATAACACTAAACTACCTCCTGCATAATTCCCTGTTCCTGTTCCTTCAATTTTTATAGTAGAACTAGATCCACTTGCTAAAACATTACCTAAAACACTTAATTTTTCTATAGGATCGTCAGTACCAATACCAACTTTACCATTATTTGCGACAATAGCATTATTATATAGTTGAAATTCTGGTCTTGTTGAGCTTGATCTTGATAATTTTAAAACAGCTTCTGGATTATCATTAGAATCAGAAGCAGTAATATCCATATCTATAGCATAGCCTCTATCTATAGTATTGAAACGCCATCTATACTTATCTATATAGTTAGCTGCTAAAATTAAATTGGTGGTGTTTGAGTTTGCTCCGTAAATATCTAATTTACCATTAGGGGTTGTGGTGCCTATACCAACATTACCATCATTATTTACAGTAAATCGTGCTATATTATTTGTTGCTATTTGAAAATTAAATGACCCTGGAGATTTTACAAATAAACTATTAACCGTTGAGTTAGTAAAAAAGGAATTAGCATCTCCAGTTAATCCAATAGATCCACTCGTTAACCCTCCGTCTTGAGATAAAATTATTATAGGATTATCATTTTCATTATTATTATCTGTATCTGCCTCTATCTTTAGAGTTGCATCTCCAGACGTACCAGATGATACTGTTTCAACAACCGCCTGACCATACATTGAAAACGACAAAAGCAACATAAAAATTAAAACATTATAAAATCTAATCATCCTTCTTATTTTTAATTAATTCTTCTATTTCACTGAGACGCCTTCCTTGTGAATTTAATTTTTCATTTAAGCCCTCAACTTCTATATTTTTTATCTTTAATTTTTCTTCTTGATCAATAGTATAAAGTGTCAACTCCTCGATTTTTTGAAGTAGTTTTATATCCATTTCTGCCAAATGCAATCCATTTTTTTGCATCTCTTTTTCCGAAGCTATCTCAGGTAAATGTTTGTGTTCTTTTATAAATTGAGAGATTTCTTGTAGCGGTGGTAATTTATAATCATCATTAAATACAAAATCGGCACCTGCATCTATGGTTACTTTTACTTCGCGTGCGTGTATGTTTCCTGCTACGGTGAGTTTGGAGTCTGGGATTGTGGTGCCTATGCCAACGTTGCCTAAATCATCGACCAATACAGAAGATCCAGATATGGTACCATTTCCTGAAACTAAAGCATTAGAAAGGTTACTTCCTATAAAAGCATCTTCTATTAACCAAGTCGCAATAACTGCGTATTCTGACCCTGAACTATTAGACTGCATAACTTCATATACAATATGATTTGGCTGGAGGTTATTTGTTGAAGATCCTGAACCTCTAAAAATAGCAGCATATGGCCTTCTTGAACTGTAATCTATACCTCCTCCTAATTTATAGAGTCCCAGTCTTCTAGCTGCGTCCTTCAAATGCTCTGTTACATTACTTTCCCAAGCATCATAAGACGTTAAAACACCTATTTCACCGCTTTTCAGATTGTTAAGCTCGTCAGCTAAAGCATCTGATGCAATTGTGCTTCCATAGGTATCATAAGCATTTGAAGAGATATATTGATGTGTATTAGCATTAATAATAGTAAGACACAACCCTCTACTATTTGTACAAGCAATACCTTGCCCATTAAGTTTTACTTGTCTACTACTATTATTATTAAGCCCTGTCCCTTTTACATAAACACTTGTTTGCGCACTTAAACACAAGCTTGCAAAAATCATAAAGACTAACACAACTATTTTATTAACACTATTCCTTTTAAACTTAATCACCTATATATAAATATTTTTAACCCGAAATTTATTCCGTAAAAAATCTCTTATTTATTTACTCTAGCAATTTTAAGATTTATTTTTAACAATTGACTAAGGTTTGCCCTTACAAAAACTAAGGTTTTTCACTTTTTTTTGTAAGGCTTAGAGGTTGTGTGACGTAATAAAAATAAAACAACACCTTATTTTAAAGACCATTTTTTAAAATAACGATAGCTTTTATTAAGCAGATTAGTTAAAAACAGGTTAATTACCACAAGAAAAACATCAGATTAACTCACTGATTACCAATACCTTTAATAAATATTTCATTATGACACAAAATCTTATTTTTAAATAAACAAAAACCTTACTTTTAATAAGGCAAAACCTTACCCTAATTTAAATACTTCGTTTTATATTGCATATTATTAACTTATCGTAATAATTAATTATTTATGAATTTAAATTTTATATACCATGAAGCTTTCCCTCAAAGTGCTCTTAGTAGACGATCATCCTGTAATAATAAATGTATATACGCTGGCGATAAAGACCATAGAATCAAAATTTGAAAACTTAAAATTCGAAATACTTTCTGCGGAAGATTGTGATTCTGCTTTAATACAAATTAGAAAAGCAAAAAAAACATCTCCGTTAGATTTAGTGTTGTTAGATCTCAGTTTACCACCATCTTCAAATTCCAAAATAATTTCAGGTGTAGACCTTGGGCTATCTATAAAAAAAGCTTTTAAAAAAGTAAAATTGATTATTCTAACGTCTAATAACAACAATCATCAATTAAATAATGTATTCAAATCCTTGAATCCAGAAGGGTTCTTAATAAAATCTGAATTTACCCATAGCGATTTATTAAAAGCGATAACAAACGTGATTAACGACACCCCTTATTATAGTAAAACAATTGCAAACCTTATGCGAAAAAGAATGATCAATGATATTGTTTTAGACGAAACAGACAAAACAATACTTTATCATCTCGAAAAAGGAACAAAAATGAAAGACCTCCCTAGGCTAGTAAACTTATCTTTAGGAGGTATAGAAAGAAGAAAAAGGCATCTAAAAGATGTTTTTGACACGAGTAATAAAGGAGACAAGACGCTTATAACAGTTGCAAGAAGAAAAGGATTTATATAATTTTTTATTTACCCCTACAAAAAAAAAGATTAACCCTTACTTTTTGTAAGCGCAAACCTTATCGAAAATTTTATTTAAGCACGTATCTTGCATAATAATTAATACAATTGCCAAATCATGAATTTCACTAAAAAAAACATCAGAACTAAATTGCCTTCTTACAATTTACAAGAAATATTAATTGTTCTTGTAATAATTGGCATCTTACTTTTATTAGCCTTACCTAATTTAATGCCTTTAATAAGTAAAACAAAGAGTATTGAAGCCCAAACACAATTAAAGTATATCTACAATTCGCAAACCACATATAGGTATATGTACTCTAAATACTCGAATGATTTAAATGAAGTTGACTTCGAAGCACCAAAAACAGTAAACCAAAACGGGACTAGCAACTATAATTACGAACTATTAAATGCAAACAATAGTAGCTTTAAAGCTAGAGCGACAGCTATAACAGATTTTGATGGCGATGGTATTTTTAATGTTTGGGAAATTGACGAAAATGGAACGCCTAAACAAATTGTTAAAGACTGATGCTAATTATAAAAATCATATTATCCATTACTTTTATTTGGGTGTTTCTTCAAGATTATAAAGAAAGACAAGTCTATTGGTTTTTGTTTCCTATAATAGGGCTTTTAGCTGGGTTTTTGTTTTATAAAAACACACTCCCCGAATTGTTCTTAATGGCATCGATTGTCAATATAACTTTCGTATCCCTTTTAATCCTTATCGTTTTTGTTTATGCAAAGTTTAAGCTTCATACTAATATTTTAAACACTATTGGACTAGGTGATTTATTTCTTTTCTTAGCTTTATCTGTAACATTTTCGACACTATCTTTCATAACTATATTTATAAGCGCCCTTATCTTTTCGTTAGTCATTCACTTGTTTTTATCTAGAAAAAAAATGCCCTCAAACGTCCCGTTAGCAGGGTATATGAGCGTCTTTTTTTTAGCGAGCTATGCCGTACATTGGTCTGGTTGTATCACTAATTTATATACGATTTAATTTTATTATGATTATAGATTATAACATACCAACAACATTACAACAACTTATAAGTAGCGAACAAGCGTATCATTATAACATCATCCCTATTGAAGCGCAAAACGGAACGCTTACATTTAAATGTGATGATACTTCAGAACATCTCAAAAGAGAATTACGTGTTGTTTTTGGTAAAGAAATCGAACTTATTTCTGAAACTACCGAGAATATTAATCTATACCTCTCTAATAATTTTAGAAAGCGAAATTTTAACAAAACAGAAGATTTACATTATAGCAACGATTTTCTTGAAAAACTATTACTATCTGCAAAAGATATAGGGAGTAGTGATATCCACTTTGAGCCTTACGAACATAAATGTAGGGTACGTTTTCGACTTGACGGAAAACTTAAAGAATATTATATTATTGCTTTATCTGAATATCCAGTAATAGTTAATAAATTAAAAATTAAAGCGGGTTTAGATATTTCTGAAAAGCGTTTACCACAAGACGGACGTATTACGGTTAAAACCCAACATGATGAATTCGATATTCGTGTGTCTAGTTTACCAACTTTACATGGCGAAAAAATAGTATTGCGTATATTAAGTAAGGATGCCAATCATATAGACTTAATAGATTTAGGTTTTACCGATAATGAATTAAGAAGCTATAAAGAAGCGGTTAAAAACCCAAATGGCATTGTACTTATTTCTGGACCTACAGGGTCGGGAAAAACAACAACGTTATATGCGACTCTTAAACTTCTTAATGATGACAAAACCAATATTGTTACCATCGAAGATCCTATTGAATACACCTTAGAAGGCGTTAATCAAGTGCAACTAAGAGAAAATATAGGGTTAGATTTTGCTAGTGCGTTGCGAACCTTTTTACGTCAAGATCCTGATATTATTATGGTTGGTGAAATACGTGATGTTAAAACCGCAAATATGGCTATTCGCGCAGCTTTAACTGGGCATTTAGTCTTATCTACGATACATACTAATTCTGCTTGGGCTACCGTTTCTAGATTGATAGATATGGGTATTCCGCCGTTTTTAATTGCGAGTACTTTAAATGTCAGTATTGCACAACGATTGGTTAGAAAATTATGTAACGACTGCAAAAAAGAAGAGTCCATAACAAAAACCATTTTTCCTGAAAACTTTCAAATCCCTAAAGACTTACTTAAACACCATGTGGCTAAGGGTTGCCCTAAATGCTATCATACGGGTTATACAGGAAGAAAAGCCATTTACGAAATTATACCTATTACTAAAACTTTAGTACCTCATATAAAACAAAACGATTTAGAAATAGATGCCTATTTACAGGAAAATCATATTTCTACATTAAAACATAACGCCATTAATTTAATAAAACAAGGTATTACTTCGGTTGATGAGGTGTATGCTTTATTAATTGATTAGAACACTTTATAGATATATTAAATATAAATATTATGAATAAATTATTTTTTTTAAGCTTTATGATAAGTCATATGGCATTTGCACAAATTACAGAAACAGGTGATAATGTTGGTATTGGAACTACAACACCTTCTGAAAAATTAGATGTTAACGGTAGCGCTAGTATTTCTGGAAATATTGTTATTGATAGACCATACAAACAATTCCTTTTTCATGTAAAAGGAATTTCAGGAGCAGATCGTTTATATATAGCTCCAAAAAATAATGGAAGTTGGGATTGGGCTAAACAATTAGAATATAAAGATAATGGAGATTTTATTGTTAATGGTAATGTTGGAGTTAGCACTAATACTCCTTCTGAAAAGTTACAGGTAACTGGAAATATATCTTCTTATGAAGGTGATATATATTTAAATAATAGCACAGCTAATCAAGAGGATAGTGGAGCTATTAGATGGAATGAATATGGGGAAAATTCAATTAATAAATCAGGAGCGTTTATAAAATATAATGGTAGTGATAACTATTTGCAATTTATGACCAATACTGAGACCACAGATTTTGAACATTTAAGAATATATAGAGGAGGAAACTTGTCTCTTCAGCCAAATTCTGGTAACGTAGGTATTGGGACAAATGATCCAAAAGCAAAATTAGATATAGTTAAGAACAGTAGCACAGATGCAGTGGGCTTAAGGCTAACAAATTCTGGATGGAGTTCTAATATGTCTACTTCTTTAGAGTTTAAAACTGGGTCTTATAAAACCGTGGCTACTTCAAAAATCTCCTCTATTATGAATGGTAGTGGTAATGCTGGCGATAGACTTGGCTTTTTCGTTCAAGATAATAGTACAATAAACCCTAACAATAATCCATTGGTTGAAAAATTATCTTTATTACCTAATGGTGACGTAGGCATAGGCACCACAAATCCAGACGCCAAACTAGCCGTAAAAGGTGACATCCACACTCAAGAAGTCAAAGTAGATTTATTAGGGGCTGTAATGCCTGATTATGTGTTTTATAAAGACTATAAACTAAAAACCTTAACCGAAGTAGAACAGTATATTAACGAAAAAGGACACTTACCAAACATCCCTTCTGCAAAAGATGCAGAAACTAATGGACTTCTTCTTAAAGAAATGAACTTAAAACTTCTTGAGAAGATTGAAGAATTGACACTTTATACGATTCAACAAGAAAAAGAGATAAAAACCTTAAAAAAGGATGTTGATAAAGTTGAAGTTTTAGAAGATAGACTACTACAAATTGAAACATTTTTACAAAAAACAAAGTAACTACATTATGAAAAAATTATTATTTCTTTTTTACTTATCAGCGACCGTTTATTTGAATGCTCAAGTTTCTACATCTTCTTCAGGCAGAGTGAGTATTATAAACACAGATTTCTCCTTTAAATTAACCGATGGTCAATATAATAGAGATTTAATTCAATCTGGTTGGATATCTGGAATCGGAGATTATTTATCTATTAAACATGGTGGAGGGAATACAGAAGCCTACACTTATGGAATAAGAATTAGTGATGGTTACGGATTCGATTTTGGACAAAATAATTTCGCTCAATCTTTTTTAAGAATAGATACCAATGGTTATGTTGGCATCGGCATAACTAATCCTTCTTCAAAATTAGAAGTGATTTCTGAAATAAAAATAAACGCTCCCAATACTCGTGGAAATACTATTTTAAAAGTTGATAGAGGTAGTGAAGGTAGAGATGCTGCTGTGGTAAGTTTTGGTCAAAATGACAATTATATATGGAATACAGGATTACTTTACAATGGAGGATCTCCTACATCTGATTTTTATATAAGTCAAAATAATTCTATTAGAGATGCTAGTGGAACAATTGTACATTTACCAGAGTTCACAATAAAACCAAATGGAGACATCGGCATAGGCACCACAACACCAGATTCAAAACTAACAGTAGCAGGAAAGATACATGCTAGAGAAGTTAAAGTAACTATAGATGCAGGAGCCGATTTTGTGTTTAACGATGATTATAAATTAATACCACTACAAGAAGTATCTCAATTTATAAAAGAACACAAACACTTGCCGGAAATAGCATCAGAAAAAGACATGCAAGAAAACGGATTGCATTTAGCAGAAATGAATATTAAACTCCTTCAAAAAATTGAAGAATTGACGCTTTATACGATTCAGCAAGAAAAAGAAATATTAGATCTTAAAAATAAAACAAATAAAGTTGATGCTCTTCGAGATAAGTTTCAAAATCAGAAAGCGATTAATAAAAGTTTAGAATCAAGATTGCAAAAAATAGAGTCTTTACTAATTTCCGCTAAACATTAAAATCTATGAAAAATTCACTAATTATTTTTTTACTCAGTTTATTTACTGTCTTTACTCTAAATGCACAGACTTTGATTGCTCCTGCTCAAAACACTGATGTTGAAGGTGGTGAGCTTAAACTAATGAATAGTAATTCTAATTACAATCCATGGTATATAGACAATTACGCTGGTCATCTTCGTTTTTTTGAAAGCGGCATTGTGAAATTTCAAGTTACTCCAACTGGTGATGTTAGAATTCCTAGTGGAAGTTTGAGTATTGGTACTACATCTACGCTAAGCAAACTACAAGTTGAAGGAAGAGCTGCAGTAGGTAAATCTGGAGTTTTAAATTTAGACTGGACTTATGAAACTAATTGGGGTGGAAGTGCAGGCAAATGGGCAGGATATATTGGTTTTAATGCTTATAGAAATAATGACGAGACTAAAGATAATTATTTCGGAAGAAATAAATATACAAGTAAAGGTGTTTTTGAAGGATCTAATTATGGTTTTAGATGGCTTTTTAGAAAAGATAATGGTTATGACTCTGACGGTCAACATTTATTATCAGAATATATGAGATTGGATAATAATGGTAATTTGGGCATCGGCACTACAAATACCAAAGGCTTCAAGCTAGGCGTTCTTGGAAAAATAGCAGCAGAAGAAGTAAAAGTAGCCACCTATGCAAACTGGTCAGATTTTGTATTTAATAAAGATTATAATTTACCAACCCTTAAAGAAGTTGAAAATCATATAAAAGATAAAGGGCATTTACAAAACATTCCTAGTGCTGATGATGTAAAAATTAACGGGTTCTTTTTAGCTGAAATGAATGCTAAATTATTACAGAAAATTGAAGAATTAACGCTTTACACTATCAATCAAGAAAAACGTATAGAAAACCTTGAAGACAAAAACAATCAGCTTAACACCCAACAAGAGAAAATAAAGGTATTGGAAAAACAAGTTGCTTTGCTTTTAAAAAGCAAAAAATAATACAAATACGCCCCTCAAAATATTATAGTTTAAAATATAAATTGAATGAAAAAAATACTGTTTACACTTTTTTGTTTCTTACCCATTATACTGTTTTCGCAAACAGATAACCGTATAGAAACTATAAAAAATCAATTAGAATTACTTTCGGTAGACAACATAGGGCTAACCGAACAGGCGAAAACCGAAATAAGTGTAAACAATATTTCTTTGTCGAACTTTATTTTAGCCATTTCTAATGCGCATAGCGTTAATATAAATATTGCGCCAGAATTAAATCAAATTACAATTTCTAACAACAATTTCTCTGATGTAACCGTAGCAGATTTATTAGTGTTTTTATGTAAAGAATATCATTTAACGATAGACTTTACAGGGAGTATCTTGTCAATTAAAAAATATACGACCCCAATAGCTGTTCCTATAGAACGTATTATACCAGTTAACTACAACCCAGACAATAACACCATTACGATTGATGCTAAGAATGATAAGTTGTATGATGTCTTTAAACGTATCATGGACGAAAGTGCTAAAAATTTGGTATTTACTCCGGGGTTAGAAAGTAAAATGTTGACCTCCTATATTAAAGATATGCCATTTGATATTGCGATGGAAAACTTAGCCTTATCAAATAATTTATATGCAGAAAAAACAAAAGAGCATTTTTATGTCTTTGAAGATAATAACCTGTCTTCAGATACCAATCAATCAAACTCTAGGCAGCGAAAAGGAGAAAATCCAACGTATAAAATATTAGACATTGATAACAAATTATTGGATGTCGATTTTAATAATACACCAATTGCTACCATTATCACGAATCTTGCTACAGCATTTAATATTGGCTTATTTACTGCGACACCATTAAGTAAGGCTGGTAATGTAACCTTTAAAGCAAAAGCAATAACTTTTGACACCCTTTTAACAAAAATATTTGAGTCTCAAGCACCATCTTCTAATTCACCTCCAACACAAAACCCTAGAGCAACAACTAGCAATAATCGCGATAATAGACAAAACCAAAAGGCTAACGCTACTGTTTCTAATTCTAATGGAATATTCACCTTTAAAAAAGAAGGAAACATCTATTATTTTGGTACAGAAGACCAACTTAGCGTTCGTAAAGTAGAAGTTATTCATTTGATGCATCGATCGGTAGAATTACTTTCAGCTCCTTCAGGAGGAAGTTCTTCAAGCAGAACTGTAGGGCAAAGTAATTATGGAACCAACAATTATAACAACAGCTACAATTCTAGTAATAATCAGAATTATAATAACGCATCTAATTACAATAACTCTTCTCTAAGTAGTTCTAATTCTAGTTTAAATAGGAATCAAAGTACGTCCTCTAATTATAATTCGAGCACCAATGGGAGCTCATCTTCTGGAGGAGGTGCATCACAAACCATAGATGAACTTATTCCTCATGAAATAGCCCAAGATTTAGATATAAAAATTGATAACGAACTTAATAGTTTATACGTAACAGGTACCAGCTCTAAAATACAACGTCTTAAAGAATTTATAACATATATTGATAAAACCGTGCCCGTTGTACTTATTGAAGTGATGTTTGTAGAAGTTAATAGAAATAATACAATCGAATCTGGTGTAACTTGGGGTATAGGAGACGAGCCATCGGAAACCAGTGGGGTACTTTTTCCTAAAACAGACTTCACATTAGGAGCAAATACCATAAATAAAGTTATTAATGGCTTTAGCGGTTTTGATCGGTTTAACTTAGGCAAAGTTGTTCCTAATTTCTTCGCTACAGTAAAAGCGATGGAAAGCAATGGAAATTTAAAAATTAAATCGACTCCAAAATTATCAACCTTAAATGGGCATCGTGCAACGTTTTCAAATGGAGAAACATCATATTATACCATAACTGAACGTAATATTTACGGAACAGATAACCCACAAACATCCGAAATCACAAATTACGCGCCCATTGATGCTGAGTTAGGGCTAACCATAAAACCTTTGGTATCTGGTGATGGACAGGTAACCTTAGATATTTTCGTTATACAATCTAGCTTCGGAAGTCGTATTGATGAAAATGCCCCGCCAGACATAAGCTCACGGGAGTTTAGTTCTATTATTCGCGTTCAAGATCAAGATATCGTTGTACTTGGAGGCCTTGAAGAACAGATTAAAAACGATTCGGGCTCTGGTGTACCCTTTTTAGCGCGAATCCCTATTATAAAATGGTTATTTAGTTCGCGTAAACGAGAAGCTTCAAAAGCCAAATTAACCGTATTTATTAAGCCAACTATCATCTATTAATGCTTGAGTCTCTAAAAACATATTTACTATTCGGTAATCAATTTTGTGGTATAGAACATACCACAAAAAACGGTGCTCCTGCTATTTACGCTACCGTTTTAAAAAAGTCTAAAAAAGAAGTTGATATTAAAGAGATTTTTTCTTTGTCATCAACGAAAAGTATTGCCGAAAAACTTTCAAAAAATCAGCATATTTTTCTCATTATTAATAACGATCATGTTTTAACAAAAGCATTGAGTAGTCAAGAAAATGATGATTTAAAACTTTTAAACACAGCATTTCCCAATACAGATACTTCTGTATTCTATTATGAAATAATTAAACAAAACGATCTTTATTTTATATCTATTTGTAGACAAGTTTATATTGATAACCTTATTAAAGAATATGCTGAAAAAGGTTTATCTATAATTAACTTCTCTTTAGGTCATTCCATTTTAACCCATATTGTTAATTACCTGGATGATGACGTTATTTTTACCTCTAACGCATCGGTCTCTATTTCTAATAAGGTTATTAAATCTATTGATATAACAGGTAATTCACAAGAAGCTCATTATAATATAAATGGTATCGATACCCCAAATAATTATGTGTTAACAGTATCGGGTGCATTAGGCACACTCCTTAATAGTTATAAACCACAAATAAATTACCTTGATAAGACATCTCATTTAATTAATGATTATAAACAAAAACGGTTTTTTAATCAGTTTGTAAAAATGGGGTTGATTCTTATTCTCAGTACTTTATTAATCAATTTTATATTTTTTAATTTTTATTTCGAAAAAACACAAACATTAAATGAAACCTCACAAATAAACCAAACGACAAAGCAGCAAATTTTAAAACTTAATGAGTCTGTAACAAAAGCCAAAAAAATGACAGAAGATATGCTTAAGAGTAGCGCGTCTAAAAGCTCTTTTTATATAAATGCTATAACAAACAGTCTTCCTAATTCGATACTATTATCACAAATAAACTATCAGCCATTAGAAAAAAAAATAAAAGAAGGGAAAACAATTAGTTTACAAAAAAATACAATGACTGTATCTGGCAGCTCTAATAATAGTAATAAATATTCAAAATGGATTTCCACTTTGGAAAGCATGAATTGGATTGAGACTATCGAAATCTTAGACTATAGTGATTCTAAATCTTCATCTAATTTTAGTATAAAAATAAACTTGACAAATGACAAATAAAACTAAAAACATATTGTTGATTTTAGGATTTATCTTGACATTAATACTGTGTTATAAATTAGCTATTTCTAAAACCTTTAGCCTTAAAAAAGAATATAATTCTTTAAAACAAGAAGCACTATTATCAAAAAATACACCCAAACAATTATCGCTTTTAAAACAAAAGCAAAAGTATTATGATTCCATCTTAAACAAATACCAAATTAAAGGAAGTTCTATTCAAAACAACCTTTTAAAAACAATTAATATCTTTTCTGAAGCGAACAGTTTAAAAGTGGTGAGTTTTTTAGAACCTCATATTCTTAAGAATGATGATTTAACCGAGAACACCTATCAATTTACAATTCAAGGGCAGTATAACTCAATATTAAAGTTAATTCATCATTTAGAACAACAAACAAAATTCGGCGAAGTTATTAACCTAAATTTTGAAAAGAAAAAAAACTTTAGAACTGGTAAATATTATTTGCAAGCTCAAGTCATATTAAGAAGTTTTGGGTGATTTTTTTTAAAGTCAGAGTATCTATTTAAGTTCTGAAAACTTAAAACCTTTATGAATCCTTTACAAATGGAAGATTCAAGATTATAATGCAGTCCTCTACAGCCTGAGAACTCATTAAACTATCACACGATTGATTTATGAAGTTGTTCTATAGTTTCCTAAAACAAAAAAGCCTCACATTACTGTGAGGCTTTACAATTCCTAAGTGGTCCCACATGGACTCGAACCATGGACCACCTGATTATGAGTCAGGTGCTCTAACCAACTGAGCTATAGGACCGAAATTGGAGTGCAAATTTAGTATTATTTTTAAAACTCTACAAGTAATTTATTCGTTTATAATAATTTCTTGACAAAGCTCTATGAGTACACCATTTGTAGACTTTGGATGCAAGAAAGCAACTAGCTTATTATCAGCACCTTTTTTTGGTTTTTTGTTTAAAACAACAAAACCTTCGGCGGATAATCTTTTTATTTCAGACTCAATATCATCTACATCAAAAGCAATATGGTGGATGCCTTCACCTTTCTTTTCTATAAATTTTGCTATAGGACTCTCTTTATTCGTAGCCTCTAGTAATTCAATCTTATTATCGCCAACCTTAAAAAACGATGTTTTCACCCCTTCGCTCTCAACAGCTTCCAATTTATAAGGCTGCTCCCCAAAAAGTTTCGAATATAAAACGTTCGACGCATCAAGGTTTTTAACAGCTATGCCTATATGTTCAATTTTATTCATTGAAAATGGTATTTTATTATTCCCTCAAAAGTGGAAATCTCTTAATTTAAACCTAAAAGTTAGCTCAATATATTAAAATAGCAATCTAAAAGTAAGATAATCTTTAAATAACCGTTATTTTTGCAGACTAAACCTTTAATAGGTATTAACAATGAGTGATATAGAGGAAAGTCAAAGACAAAAAAAAATAGGAACCGTTTTACAACAAGATTTAGTTGAAGTATTACAAGGTGCAGCCACACAAGGCGGTATGCGCGGGGTTTTAATATCGGTATCTAAAGTAAAAGTAACCGTAGATTTATCGGTTGCAAAAGTATATCTAAGCATTTTCCCTAACGATAAAGCTCAAGAATTACTAACCGGTATAAAATCTAACACGCCTTTAATAAGACACGAATTGGCACAACGTACTAGAAATCAATTAAGGCGCATGCCTAATTTAGAATTTTTCGTAGACGATTCTTTAGAATATATCGATAAAATAGAGCAGTCTTTAAAAGGAAAAGAAAACCCTATTAACAATCCAGACTTACTAGATAAAAGAAAACTATCTTAATCGATTAAAAAATCTTCAAACAGTGTACTTTAAATTAATCCTTATTTTTTCTTTTTATATTTAAAGTATGGATTTTCCGTTATATATAGCAAAACGTTATTTACGCTCTAAAAGCAGTAACAATGCTATTAATATTATAACCATAATTGCTGGTGCTGGCATTGTAATAGGCACCGCATCTTTATTTATTGTACTTTCTGCCTTTGCTGGCTTAAAAGATTTTACGCTACAATTCACTTCTGTTGTAGACCCTCAATTAAAAGCCATAGCAGCAAACGGTAAATCGTTTTCGCTTACAGACGATGCTATTTCTAAATTAAACGACATTGAAGGGATTGCTCAATATTCTAAAATTATTGAAGAACGTGTTTTCATATCGTCCGAAGGCAAAACCTATCCAAGCGGTATTATAAAAGGTGTAGATCAACATTATAGTAGCGTTGTAGACATAGATTCTGTTATAGCATCTGGTAGTTGGTTAGAGCAAAAAACAAACCAAATAGTCGTGGGCTGGGGTATTTCTAGAAACCTCTCTTTTAGTGTTTTAGATTATGCAAAAAGCATTAATATTTATGTTCCAAAACCCGGAAAAGGACAAATAAGCTCAACAAAAAAGGCATTTAGCACTGTAAAAACAGTTAATGTCGGCATTTTCGATATTAACGAAGACCTAAACGATACTTATGTTTTTGCACCCATAGATTTGGTAAAAAAACTGTTAAATTACGAACCCAATCAAATATCGGCCATAGCTTTCAAGTTAAATGATAACGCTAACCAAACCGATGTTAAAGCACAAATTCAAGCCGCTTTAGGTAATCTTGTGATTATAAAAAACAGAGAGCAACTAAACGACAAACTTTACAAAATGCTAAACACCGAAGAGTTGGCGTTATACCTCATTTTCACACTCATATTAATCATCGCATTATTCAATGTTATTGGCTCAATAATCATGATGATTTTAGATAAAAAGAAAACACTCAATACGCTTTTTAACATTGGAGTAACCGTAAAAGACATCCGGAAAATATTCTTTTACCAAGGCAGCTTAATGTCCCTTTTAGGAGGGGTTTTAGGCATTAGTATTGGTTTTATGTTGGTCGTTTTACAAATTTACGGCCCCGAAATTTTAAAAATCTACATCACACCATCACTTCCCTACCCAGTCACCATAAAATTCGAAAACATTATCATTGTCTTTATAACCATTTCGATTTTAGGTATTATGGCTTCCAAAATAGCCTCGGTTCGTATTAACAAAAACTTATTACAAGATATTTAATTTTTGGGCAAGTTGCCATAAAAAATGGCAAACAGGCTTTCGGCAGTCGCTTTTTTGTGTTGCATAAGCGCAACAACACAAAAAGAGCTCCAACAAATGCCTCAATCCTTCTTGCGGGGTTATTTGCTATGTTGTTTTTCAATCGAAATCTTGTTTTTATTTGCTGTGGGAATGGTATCCTTTTAAGGAAACAAAAGTGCCAAGATTAGCTTATCTAAAATTGTTAACCCCATTTAATATGCTCGATGAAAATAATTGCCTCAGAGAAAAAAGAGTTCTACCTATAATCGCTGAAGGTTCTGAAGATATTTTACCTTCAAAAAAATCAATTCTGAAGTTTATAGAAGGGAATGACAAAATTGACCGAAATATAATTGATGCTTTTTTTTAAACGAACAAAATCAAAAAACGAAATTATCACCTATTGCGGGTATGGATATTGTGATGCGACTATTCCGAAAAAATACAATTGTCTCATAAATTCGGATAATTTAGATCAACCCATTAATATAAAAGCAACTATAAAATTTGTGATTTGGAATGGAATACTACCTATTGGAACGATAGATCATGGTCACAGAACTATTTGTATTATATCTTTTGATGGAGGAATCCCGAAAGAATTAAATAAGTTGCCAAATTGGAATGATTTACGGAAAGGGAATTACGAGTATAATAAATTTGGCTTGTGCGATAAAAAAGGATTGGAAATTAATTGTTAATCGAATAAAAAACCGTGGTTAACCCCTAATATCTCTATGTTTTTCATAGTAATGGTAAACAAAAAAAACAAATATTTTTTTTCCACAAAGAATAACTTAGCGTTGGCCTTAGTTAGTGTATTAAAATAACTTACAGGTTAATAAAGATCGTACAAATTAAAAAAAAGAGTCTTTAAGTATGTATAAAGAAACAGATAGCCGCGTCCAGCGTCCTCGCTATGACGTTTAAAACGAATAGCACGGTAAGTTCTTTCCTTTGCTCCCCTAAATCCCCTCAAGGGAAGAATATTTAATCCGTGAAAATCTGTATAATCCGTGTCTTAAAACTATTCTGTAAATTGGTGTCCAGCAAATTTTTCCAGAACCTCATCAAAAGCAGCAAAAACATCTTCGGAATGATCACTGGTTACCATTTTCATGCGATATTCTTTAAAATGCGGAATGCCTTTAAAGTAATTGGTGTAATGGCGGCGCGTTTCAAAAACACCCAAAATTTCACCCTTCCAATCGATAGACATCTGTAAATGACGACGCGCGGCTTCTACACGTTCTTCTAAAGAAATTGGCGCTAAGTGTTCGCCTGTATTAAAAAAGTGTTTTACTTGCTTAAAAAACCACGGATTTCCAATGCTCGCACGACCAATCATACAACCGTCTAATCCGTAATCGTCACGCATTTCCATAGCCCGCTCTGGAGTGGTAACATCACCATTTCCAAATACAGGAATGTGCATGCGTGGGTTATTTTTAACGTCAGCAATAGGTTTCCAATCGGCATCGCCTTTATACATTTGCGCGCGTGTACGCCCGTGAATGGCAATGGCTTTGCAACCTACATCTTGTAAGCGTTCAGCAACCTCAACAATACGTATAGAATCATGATCCCAACCTAAACGGGTTTTTACGGTAATAGGAATACTGGTGCGCTTTACCATTTCGGCAGTAAGCTGCTCCATAAGACACACATCTTTTAAAATACCTGCTCCTGCACCTTTACTCACCACTTTTTTTACGGGGCAACCAAAATTAATATCGATAATATCAGGTTTGGACGCTGCAACAATATCGATCGTTTCTAGCATACTATCCATATTGGCTCCAAATATTTGGATGCCTACGGGGCGCTCTTTTTCGTAAATATCGAGTTTCATAACACTTTTTTGAGCGTTACGTATTAAACCTTCACTAGATACAAACTCGGTATAAACAACGTCTGCACCTTGCTCTTTACAAAGGGCACGAAATGGTGGATCGCTAACATCTTCCATAGGCGCTAAAAGCAATGGAAAATCGGGAAGTTCTATATTGTCTATTTTTACCAAGAGTATCTAATTTTGCGCAAAATTAGTGTTTTTTAATGAAAAGGCCTGTCAGGTTAAAAAACCTAGCAGGTCTGTTTTAAAACTAAGTGAAGCTCTATCTACTTTTTAACGGCCTTTTTAATAACAAACTTAGCATTATTCTGAGTGCTACTTTGAACGCTTTAATTAGTTCTCGACTGGTTGTTTTTTTGAAAAACCCTCAGGTTAATTTTCTCAAGAAAATATTATTCAGTTGCTAAACACTAAAACTATTATGGCTTGTTTAGAGTTCTATTTCTCTATCATATAGTTTGTTTTAACCACTACAGGAATGCCAGTTACTGTAATTCCTTCTAGTGTAATTTTTACATTAGTTTCAACTTCACTATTATAATACGACACTTTCGAATCTCCCGTTTCGTCTGGATGAATGTATGGGTTCCAATATAGTGTATTTCTTATAGCAGACTTATTCTTGGTTTCAAAAAATTCTTCATTAGGATTTGGCGAATAAAAAACACGAGCTTCATACAACCCTTCTATTTGTTTTGTTATAGAATGTGGTAATTTTTTCGTCTTCGTCTTTCGATTTGAAGCACCTTCTTTAGTATAAATTAATATGGCACCATTTGCTCCTTGAGAACCAAATATTGCAGCACTTGGACCGTTCATAGACTCTATCTTAGCGATATCATCGGTTTGCATAAACTCAATTTCCCCCTGTTCCGTTGGAAAACCATCAACTATTATTTGAGCAGGCCCATTATTTCTGGCAAAACTAATTGTATTGTTAACAACTCTTACTCCTGGTATACTAAATTGAATAAGCAGATAAATACTTGAAAAATGTTGCGTTTTTTCGTCAATAACATAACTGTAATCTGGCGCTCCGTATAAACTTTTTATATTATTCTCTTCTTTCTTTTTTGCAATAATTTCTACCTCATCTAATACCGTTTCTCCTGTAATACCAAATGTTATATTTTTTCTATACATATTTTCTCTAATAGCGCTAACCTCTGGTGTATAAATAGGGATACTATCTTTTATAAAATCGACCTCCATTGCTGGTTCGCTAAGCGAATCTAACAAAATCACGCCTTTGCTTATGCCTTTTTCTCCTCTGCTATTTATCATCATAGTTGCTTTCCCCATGAAAACTAAATTTTCAAAATTAAATCTGCCGTTAGCATCTGACAGACTAGTAAGCATATTCATTTTCCCTTTATTAAATAAGGTTAAGCTTATATTACTATTCGCTAATGGCTTGTTTTCAGAACGTTGTTTTACTCTACCTTTTACTAAAATGCCTTTTTCTTCTTTATATGGCAGACGATATCCTCTAATTTGAGGTATTTCTTTCCATAAAAAATCTCTCCACCCTTGTGTTAGGAGAAGTAAGTCTAAATAATCTAATCTTTTTGGGTTGGAGGAATCAAAATAGTATCCTGGATTGTGAACTTTTCCTTTTATATCGGATTCCATTAAAAAATAAGAAGAAATATTAGAGTCGAGATCTTTCGTTTCGGTGTCTCCATTTAGATCTATACTACTCAGAGAAAAGCTAGCTGGCATTGCTTCACCAGCTTTAGTTTTAGAAGAAATATTAACGACAACTTGTTCTTTAGGTTTATATATCGCTTTGTTAGCGCTCATAGTAATATTTAAATCTTCATTTTTTTCTATATAAATTAAACGTTCACTTTGTGGTCTTTTAACAGCATCATATAAAGTTACTTGTGCAATACCATCTTGTAAGGTTGTTTTTGGAAATTCAAAGTAAATGGTTGTTTTATCGACAGGAAGTTCTCTTTCAAAATAAGTAATACCTCTCGTTTTACTAGTAATTATAACAGGTTTGTTTTGATAATTTTCTAAAGTTTTTTTATTTGTTTTAACAACTAACACTTTTCTTTCGTCAAGTTTTTTTGTGCTCAATAAATACCCTTGCTCTTTAACTTTAGGAATAGAGATTTTTAACTCATCGCCACTTAATGTAGAAATTATAGCATAATACGTTTCTCCTTTAGCTGGTTTTAATTTGAATTTTCCCATGCCGTCGTGAAGACTGACTAACATAGTCACTAATTTGTCATCAGAGTTATAAATTTGCCCCCTAACTGCTATAGGTAAACCATTATTATCAACAGCTTTAAAAGCGACATCGCTAATGACATCTTCTATAAGCGACCCACCTTCTGGAAAAAGTTGGACTTTAAATGCCTTTTCATTTTTTTCTAAAGTATTTTCTGTTTTTATTTTGTTTTCCAAGTTGTATTTTACATCGTTTTTTTTATCAAAAACATCTAAAATTTCAATCTCTTTTTTAAAAATAAAATCATCATCAAAATTGCGATTCCAATTCGTATAAGCTCGAATTTGATATGTACCAGCCTTTACGCCTATTGAATCTGTTAATTTAAAATCACCATGCCCTAAACCCTCTTCTAATCTCGTTTTGTTACGTGCAATTATTTTAGAGTTGGGAGAAATCAACTCGACATATAATATATTACTGTGATCAAAAAGCACATTATTGTAAGCGTATACAGAATAAGCTTTATACCATAAAGATTCTCCTAAATTATAATAAGAACGGTCTGTATGCAGGTATATTTTTTCAATATCTGGAATTGAACTTTGTGCTTTAGGTTTTGATACAGCCTCCTGTGCTTGTAATAACGAAACTGTAATAAAAAATACTAGGAAACAATTAAAATCTAATCTTATATTTTTACTTAATGGTTTAATCATTCTACAATCTTTATCTTTTAATTTATAATTGCTAAGACATAGTGAGTTAAACTTTAAAAATGATATAGCTTATTACAAAGACAGCCTATTTCTCAATAGTATAATTTGTTTTAACGACTACTGGAATGCCAGTAGCTGTAATCCCTTCCAAGGTTAATTTAACATCTGTTTGAACTTCACTGTTATAATATGACACTTGATAATTCCCTGTTTTATCAGGGTGAATGTATGGATTCCAATACAACGTATTACGTACTGCAAGTTTATTATCGTTTTCAAAAGAAGGGCTATTTGGATCTGTTGAATAAAAGATACGCGCATCATAAAACCCTTCTATTTTTTCTTTTATAGAATTAAACACTTTTTTTGCTCCGCCAAAAGAACCTCCCTCTTTTAAATAAATAGAAATAACTCCATTAGCTCCTTCTGAACCAAACATGGTTGTTTGAGATTGATAAGCATTAATTTTAGCAACCTCGTCGGGCTGAATAGCCTCTAAATCAGTTGCAGGATATAACGATTGGACCTCATCAATAAAAACAGCTGCAAAACCTCCAAATCTAGGAAATTTAAGAGCTGCACTACCATCCTCCTCTGAATACACTAATTCCACTCCAGGGATTTCAGATTGAATTAATTGATAAATATCTGTATGAGGAGAAGACTCTTCATCATCTGCTTCATATACAAAATCTACCAATCCATAGGCACTCCTATAGTCTTTCTTTTTTGCAGTAACCTCCACTGCATCTAAAATATTATCGGGTGCTACGCCATTTAAAGTATACTTTTTAAACACAGCTTCTTTTAAAACGCTAATATCTTGTGTGACACCCATACTATTCGGTTTGAAGTCGACAAGCATCGGTGGCTCACTAAGCGCGTCTAACTCTATTCTACCTGTACCCTTGCCTTTTTTATTTTTAGTATTTAAATACATTGATGTCTTTCCCGTAAACACCATGGGATCAAATTCAAACCTTCCTTCTGAATCTGTTATAGTATTAAAACCTTTCATACCACCTTTACCAAATAATGTTAAATTAACAGCATTATTAGGCTTAGGTTTCTCTCCAAAAAGTTGTTTTATCGTTCCTGAAATGGTAAGTCCTTTTTCTAATTCATAAGTAAGATTTTCATCAACTTTTGGTAGTTTTTTCCATAAAAAATCCCGCCACCCTTGGGTTAAAAGTAATAAATCTAAATGCTCAGATTTCATCCTGTTACTATCATCAAAATAATATCCAGGATTATGCACTTTTCCTCTAATATCAGACTCCATTAAAAAATAAGAACTTATACTGGTGCCATAATCTTTGGCATTCTCAACCCCATTTGTGTCAATACAGCTTAAAGAAAAACTAGCAGGTACTGCATCGTCTGTTTTCGTTTTAGATGTAACGTTTACAGTTACCTTTTCGCTTGGTGTATATATTTTTTTATCTGTTGACAATGTAACCTGTAAATCATTTTCTTTTTCAATAAATACTAATCGTTCACTTTGAGGTTTTAAATTAGCATCATACAGCGTTATTTGACTAATACCTTCTGGAAAATCAGTTTTAGGCAATTCAAAAGATAACGTAGTTTCTGTTAATACATTCGCTCCTTTAAAATAAGTCACCCCTCTTGTTTTACAAACTAAAACCACTTGGTTATCGGTTTGTTGCGACAATGTTTCTTGATTGGTTTTAATGGATAAAATATCATTTCCTTTAACTTTTTTAAAACTCAATATATAACCTCTATCTTCTGCATTAGGAATGGGTACTTTTATTTGATTATCATTAAAGGTTATTTCTGCATAATATTGTTCGCCCTTAACTGGTTTTAACTGAAACTTACCCATACCATCGTGCAGGCTTCCAAAAAAGGTGATCAATTCGCCACTAGAATCAAATATTTTACCTTGAACCGAAATAGGGTTACCATTATTATCGACAGACTTAAAAGCGACAACACTTTGAATATTGTTTACAAGCGATCCGCCTTCGGGAAAAAACTGTGTTTTAAACATCTTTTCTGTACGCTTAATAACCTTATTAATTACTGTTTTAGGACTTGTTCCACTGGATTTTCTTACTGTTCCATCAAAAACATCAATAATTTCAATTTCTTTCCTAAAAACAAAATCATCCTCAAAATTACGATTAAAATTAGTGTAAGCTCTTATTTGATAGACTCCTGCCTTTACTCCAATAGAATCTTTCAATTTAAAATCGCCATGACCTAAACCACCTTCTAATCTTGTTTTATTACGACTAATTATTTTAGAATCTGAATCTACTAATTCTACATATAGAACGTTACTATTATCAAAAAGTAAGTTCGTATAAGCGTAAACAGAATAAGCCTTATACCATAAAGATTCGCCAAGCGTATAACACGTTCTATCGGTATGTAAGTATATTTTTTCTATTCGAGGTAATGACGCTTTTTTTTCAGGATCTGAAGGTGATTCTTGAAATTGCAATAAAGAAGTTGTTATCATTAAAAAACTTACCACAACTATATTCAATATTTTTATCATATTTAAATTTAATTTATCAGATTAAGCAATATTCAACATCATAAAAATTTAGACCGCAAAAGTGCTTGAGGGTTTAATATTACAAAAAAAAGAACAGGTTTTTTTCTCTTTTTTACGAAACCTAAGTAAAACTTCTCATCGATTAAACACCCATCCACCTTTTTATAGCTTCATTATAACTTCTACCCGTTGTTATACTGCTCTTTTTTTGATTGTTTAAAGTGATTATAAACCTACTATTAAAATATTTTTGTACTTCTTTTACATCATTTGTGTTTATAATAACACTCCTATGTACTCTTAAAAAATGTACTGGTAATTTATGCTCTAATTGCGATAAAGACTGATCTATTATGTGATTGCCTGTGTTGGTGTGCAGGGTTACATAATTCTCATCAGCTTCAAAATGAGAAATGGCTTCTAATTTTACAAACATTAATTTATTAGCCTTTTTCACCGTAACGGAAGTCATTTGTACAGTTTCTTTTTGTGCAGCAATTTCTTTTATGGCATCCAAAATACTTTGTGAATCTTGATTCCCTTTAAAGAGTTTTAATTTGTTCACCGTTTGCTGTAGGCGTTTTAATTCTATCGGTTTTACTAAGTAATCAACACTATTGGTATCAAATGCTTTTAAAGCATATTGATTGTATGCCGTACAAAAAACGACCATAGGTATAGTTTCTAACTGTTCTAACAATTCGAACCCTGTAAGCCCAGGCATTTCAATATCTAAAAAAATAACATCAGGTTTTAGTTTTGTTATTTTCTCTTTGGCTTCTGTGCCGTTTTGAGCCATATCTATAACTTGAAACGTTTCGGGAAAATTTCTTAGTAAGTTTAACAATCCTGCTCTTGCTGGTGGCTCGTCGTCTATAATAAGGGTTAAATACGGTTTCATTTATTTAAACTGTTTTGAGTGATGTTAATGGTAATACTTTTATGAGGCGTATTTTGCCAATTTAGCGAAGCTCGCGCTCCATAACTTAGGTCTAACAAATCGTAAACGGTTTGCAAACCATGACCACTTACTAAGCCTTCAGGGAAATCAGGTCCATTATCTGAAACTGCTATTAAAAGGCCTGTTTTCGTTTTTTTTATTTTTAGTTCTATATCTCCTTGCCCTTCAATTTTAGAAAGACCATGCTTTACTGCGTTTTCTACCAAAGGTTGAATAATAAACATGGGAATTTCTATATTTTCTAGAGTTTCATCAACGTTTACACGGAATTTTAAACGATCTCCAAATCGGATTTTTTCTATATCTAAATAATTTTCAACCATGGTGATTTCATCTTTTATGCTACTCATCTTATTATCTTTTCTATCGATAGCATACTTAAACAAGTTAGACAACGAATACGCCATTTTTTGAGTTTTTTCAGAATCTGAAGGTGCTAAACTTGCGATGGAATTTAAGGCGTTGTATAAAAAATGAGGGTTGATGTGGGCGTGTAACGATTTTAATTCTGCTTTGGCTTTTAGCTCTCTTAAATTAGAAAGTTTCTTTTCGTTATCTACAATTATGTTGCGTTCTTTGAAAAAGAAATAAGCAATTAAAGCTCGCGCAGAAGCAATTGACATAAAAAATAAAAATAATTTTGATAATATCAAATACTCTAATTCACCATCAGATTTCACATATTGTATAATAACAAAAAGGCTTAAAACAATTAAAAAAGGCAAAAAACCAGTTGACAAAAATATCAGTGTTGTTTTTGTAAATATGCTCTTTTTTGTTTTTTGTATTTTCAATTCTATCATCCGAAATACAGTTATAGGAAATAATGAAAGAAGCAGAGAGAATGTTGTAGTTGCAACGGTATCATATCTTATTAAATTGTACCCGTAATTTGGCGGGGTGATTAAAAAATCATAAAAAGACACAAAAAAAACAATTATAATATCTAAAAATAATAAAGCTATGAATGTCATAGCAATAAAAAATAGCCCGTCATTTTTAATTACCGAAGCTATGTGTGCTTTAATTTTTTTAATAATGAACAAAAACAACAGTAGTAATATTAAGGTAGGTAAAAAGATAATGGAAATTGGGTTTTTTACCCACCAAAGGTTTCTATTTCGAGATTCTATTTGTTGATCATCAATTTCATCAAATACATATTTATATTTGTTTTTAGCAGATTCTAAATTCGCAAAAAACAATAAAGTATATACTTCTTTTACAATAGCCAAATCTTCATTCTTTAAAGTATTTGGATACTCAATTGGGTTAAAAATGCTTTCTCTTTTATGATTTCTAATTAATTCTCGATCCCTTGAAATAGCAAAATATCCACCTATTAATTCTTTTGTAATTCTAGCTTCAATAGAATAACTGTTACGAAATTTAGGCTTTGTAGTTTTAGCATTATAAACATATAATTCACTTTTTCTTTGTTTATTTGGGTTTACCGAGCCTCTTCCATGAAGCCAATTATTACCTTTATTATTTGAAGCATATCTTATTGAATCAAGAAAGATGATTTTAAAATTAGATTTTTCGTTTTTTGAAAATTGAATAGAAATAACCTCTGTTAATGAATCAAGTTTAGTAATTACATTTGCTACACGCAAAGAATCTTGTATAGTGTAGTTACCTTCAAGTTTAACATTTATATCTGTATTCCATTGTCTTATATCGCTGTATTCATTGTTGTCAATCTCAATAATCTCTTCCCAAAGAGCGTCTGGTAAATTTTCAGCTTCTTGAGCAAAAGCGTTAATTCCTAGAAATAGTAAAAAGTAAAATGATTTCTTCATCTGTGGTAAATTTAAATATTTATACCACAAAAAAACTTTAATACCGCATTAGATAAAACACTTTTCTTGTGAACTGCACATAGACATTGTAAATTACATATGTTCTATAATTTAATGCTCAACCAAATCAACTATATTTGCTGAATCTTTTTTAAGAAGATTATTGACTATGAAGAACATTAGAAATTTTTGCATTATTGCACATATAGATCACGGTAAAAGCACATTAGCAGACCGTTTATTAGATTTTACTGGATCGGTAACCGCTAGAGAGCAACAAGCTCAACTACTAGATAGTATGGATTTAGAGCGCGAACGTGGTATTACCATCAAATCGCACGCCATCCAAATGGATTATGAGCATAATGGCGAAAAATATATTCTAAACTTAATTGACACACCTGGTCACGTGGATTTCTCGTATGAGGTATCTCGATCTATTGCTGCTTGTGAAGGTGCTTTACTTATTGTAGATGCCGCACAAAGCATACAAGCACAGACCATTTCTAATTTATATTTAGCTTTAGAAAACGACTTGGAAATTATTCCAGTTCTTAATAAAGTAGATTTACCAAGTGCCAATCCAGAAGAAGTCACCGATGATATTGTAGACTTATTAGGTTGCGACCCAGAGGAAGTGATTCACGCTAGTGGAAAAACAGGTTTTGGTGTCGAAAACATTTTAACAGCTATTATTGATCGTGTTCCTGCTCCAAAAGGAGATCCTGAAGCACCGCTTCAAGCCTTAATTTTCGATTCTGTTTATAACACCTTTAGAGGTATTGAAACGTATTTTAGAGTCTTTGACGGTGAAATTAAAAAAGGACAAAAAATAAAATTTGTTGCTACAGATAAAGAGTATTTTGCCGATGAGGTTGGTACTTTAAAATTAGAACAAATCGCAAAAAAGAGTGTTAAAACTGGTGATGTTGGTTATTTAATAACCGGTATTAAAACTGCAAAAGAAGTAAAAGTTGGTGATACAATCACTGATTTTGCAAATCCAACTACGAAAATTGTTGAAGGTTTTGAGGATGTAAAACCTATGGTTTTTGCAGGTATTTATCCTGTTGATACGGAAGATTACGAAGAGCTTCGAAACTCCATGGAAAAACTACAATTAAACGATGCGTCGTTAGTTTTTGCTCCAGAAAGTTCAGCAGCTTTAGGTTTTGGTTTCCGTTGTGGGTTCTTAGGGATGCTGCACATGGAAATCATCCAAGAACGTTTAGAACGTGAGTTTGATATGACTGTAATTACTACGGTTCCCAATGTATCTTACCATGCGTTTACAAATAAAAATCCTGATGAGGCTTTTATAGTCAATAATCCATCAGATTTACCAGACCCTTCTACTGTTAATCGTGTAGAAGAACCATATATTAAGGCAACCATTATCACTAAATCTGATTTTGTCGGTAACGTCATGTCGCTTTGTATTGAAAAAAGAGGGCTTGTATTAAATCAAACCTATTTAACCACTGAGCGTGTTGAATTAACATTCGAAATGCCTTTGGCAGAAATTGTATTCGATTTTTACGATCGTTTAAAAACAGTATCTAAAGGCTATGCCTCTTTCGACTATCATCCAATAGGCATGAAAGCCTCTAAGCTTGTTCGTTTAGATATTTTATTAAATGCACTACCAGTTGATGCACTTTCGGCTTTAATACACGCTGATAATGCTCAGAATATAGGTAAAAAAATGTGTGAGAAGTTAAGAGAACTAATTCCACGTCAACAATTTGATATTCCTATCCAGGCCGCTATTGGTGCTAAAATTATTTCGAGAGAAACGATTAAAGCACTTCGTAAAGATGTTACAGCAAAATGTTATGGTGGTGATATTTCACGTAAACGTAAACTTCTTGAAAAGCAAAAGAAAGGTAAAAAACGTATGCGCCAAGTTGGTAATGTAGAAATACCTCAACAAGCGTTTATGGCGGTTTTAAAGTTGAATGATTAAAAAACAAGATCATTATCATGAAAAAAGGAGTCATACTCTTATTCATAATATTTATCAGTATAAGTGGCTTTTGTCAAAAGAAATTTTCTACCGAAATACTAACGGGGTTTGGGTTTAACAGAGATCTATTTTTAGCAAACCAAGAAATTGAAGCACACGACATTTTCACTACCCAAATAAACGCCAACTATAAATTTAAACTCTACAAACGTTTTTTTGCAGAAACAGGTGTTGGTGCGCAATGGTATTTTACTTCGGGAAGTGCTGCGTTTTCAAACTTTAAAGCAACTAGTCTTCGGTTAAATATACCCTTTGTTATTGGTTATCCGATCTTAAAAAAAATAAGTGTCGCTGGTGGAGCTGTTATAAGTAATAATCGAGATTTTAATGATTTTGGTTATAGAGCAAACGACATAGCAAGAACTTCTTTAATGTTAAAAGGGTCTTATGCTTTTCGGAAGAATCTTGATATTCTTTTAATAATTAAACAAAATGTATCTAACATTCCCGATTTCTATTTAGTAAACCATCCCAATACAGATATATCATTAGGAGTTTCTTATAAACTGTTTTAGTCATGAAAAAAAAGTATATTTATTTCTTCTTAATATTCACACTTACTCTTGGTTGTTCTAGATTTAGTGAAAATTTAACGAAAGAATTCTTAAGTTCTGAAGAAGTAACTATTTCTGATTTTAACACCGAATTTCCTGTAATTGATATTACTGTTAATCAAGAAGAGTTTGATAATATGTACTTAAATTATGAAGAAGACATTGAAATTGAAGGCTTTTTAAACTTATACAGAAGTAACACCCTTTTAATTTCGGATGAATTAGTTGAGATTGAAATCAAAGGATCTAAATCTGCTGCTTTTAATCTCAAATCTTTAGGAATTAAATTTGATGACACCTTTGATAATGAAAACAACGTATTACTAAACCCAGAAAAGACACTCAAAAATCATTCACTTGAAGAAATTAAAGCCTTTAGATTACGAAACTCTGGTAACGATTTTGAAGACACCTTACTTAAAGATATTTCATATACACAATTGGCCATTGATGCTGGATTAGATATAGATTTAACCTATTACGAACCAGCCATTGTATTTATAAACAATACATTTTCGGGTATCATGAATTTACGATCTGAAGCTAATACCAATGGGGTCTCTAGGTTAAATGATACGAAAAAGAAGAACATCACTTTAGCTAAAATCAACACCCCTGGTGAAGTAGAAAAAAAAGATGGTGATTTTGATAGAATTGATAACTTTTTAAACGCTATAGATGACAAAAATTTAGACTACCTTAAACAGGAAGTCGATATAGGCAATTTTATTGATTACATGCTTTTTCAATCTTATATTGCTAATATAGATTGGCCTTATAACAATGTACGGTTTTATGCTATAAGCAATGAACCCTTTAGATTTGTAATGTTTGATTTAGATTTGGTAAATACTAGAAAAATTAAGGATCATCCTTTAGATTTTATAAAAATTCCATCAATGCACTCAGGAAAAAACGGAATAAAAAACCCTGTTACGGACCTATTTAATGTTTTATATGGTGACGCTGACTTTAAAGCTCAGTTTACTAATAGGTACGTACAACTAATAAACGACAACGCTTTTTCTACTGATAAGTTTAATAGCATCGTTGATAAAAACTTAAATGCTATTCATGAATACATGCCTATTCATTTAGATAAATACACCGATATTAATACCATGTTTGAATGGTATAGGAATATTGATATTTTGAAAGAAAATTTTAAAGAAAGAGAAGAGCAAGTTAAATCTATGATGCCTCTTTTTGAATAATTTTATTCTGACTTGCTTCTCGAAAAACAAAAAAAAAGCAATCCAAAATTTCGGATCACTCTTTTTAATTAAAAACCACCCTTAATTTATTTACAAGTTGTAAAAATTTCTAATGATGTTATATAAGTGTCATAAGAAATAGTTGTATCAATATTTTGTACAAAAGCATTTCCATTCTCCCCTTTACATACTTCTTGAGCAGGAACAGCTTGTCCTTGTATTTCATAACCTGCACAAGTTACACAATTGTCATTTGAATCACTACCACCATCATCGTCACTACCGCATGATGTAAAACCTAATGCTCCGATTAAAAGAGCAGATAACATAATTTTTTTCAAATCTAGAAAAAGTACCATTAAGCCAAGAAAGGTTTTCCCGTAAAAAAAGTAAGGCGTTTGTGTAAAAAAATCAAGTTTTAAATTACTATAATTATTTTTTGTTATGATCTTACAACCAGAGTTGCATAATTAATTAGCTAATAGGAAGTTGTTTATGTACAAATTGTAATCGTCACCTTGAGCGCAGTCGAAAGCTCTTCAAATCATAATGAGGTTTCGACTTTAGTTTATGCTGAACGTAGCCGAAGTACTCAACCTGACAATAAAATAACGTTCTGAATAAAAGCGCTAAACCCCATATTCTAGATCAAGAATTTGTTAAAAGAACTTTACCCCTCTTAGTAATGGTAAAAACTTAAAACCGATAATTTTTGAGTTATGGCTTGACTTGAAACAGAAAATATGAAAAACTAAATAAACCCTTTTTCTTCTGCAACTCTAAATAAGTCTTTATCATCATTTTTATCAATATTAAAAAGCTCTTTTAACACACGTTTTCTTTTTTCTAATGCAGATATTGAAAGCGGTATAACAGCTGACAGCTGACTCATTTTAACACCTTTCGATAATTCATATAAGATCTTTCGATCTATATCATCAATAAATAAATCATTAGATGCTAGCTTACGCATTAATTCAATAACAGATTTACTGTAATAAGGCCTTTCGTAAATAACAGATTCAATGGCTAAAATAAGCTCTCTAGGATTTAAATCATTTTTTATTAAAAACCCATATGGGTTAATACTTTTAAAAATAGAATTGATTCTATAATTATCATTAAAGGTTGTTGCCACAATTATTTTAGAATTAGGCAGTAATTGAATTATTTTAACGCCCAAATCCTCACCAGAAATTATCTTACCATTCTTAGAAGGCGGTAATTTAATATCTAAAAAAACAAGATCTATACCTTCTTTTTTTGAAGCGTTTTTAATTTTTAAATAGGCAGAATCACAATCTTCAGCAATACCAATATTAAAACTTAACTCCGGGTTTTTAGAGCTCATTTGTAATAAAGCGCTTTTATATGCTTCTATTATAAGTGGATGGTCTTCAATTATTAAAACATTATACGAATTCATAAATTTTAAAAATTTATATAGGGATAATTATATGTATTAAAGTCTTTTTATTTGTTACAGAATCTATTTTAAATATGCCATTTAAATTTAGAACTCGAGAAGCCATGTTTTTTAGTCCAATGCCTTTTTTACTAGTTTTACCATCAAAACCAATGCCATCGTCTTCTATAACCAAATTTAAACGATTCGTTTCTATATAAAATTGCATCATTACACGTTTTGCTTTGGCATGTTTTATAATATTCTGAATAGACTCTTGAATAATTCTATAAAGATTAACTTTTATACTGTCATCGATAGCGTCAAATTGTACAGCTTTACTTGTGATGCTATAACTAAAACATCCAATAAGGCTTTGTTGACTTATATATTGGCTAATTAGAGATTCGAAGTTCGTTTTTGGCAAAACAGTATCACTTTTTAATTGATGCGATACATCTCTTACTTCTTTTTCTATGCTTTGTATTTTGTCTAAATAGACCTTGTAGGTTTCTATAGTTTTTTTATCTCCTTTTAGATCTAAGAAACCCATCCCCATACGGGTTCCAAACAAATGACTTAAAATACCATCATGTAAACCTTCTCCAATTCGGTAACGTTCTTGCATTCTAACACCTTCTAATTTGGTTTGCTGTTTAAGCATTAAGCTATAAATGTCTTGGTTTGTTTCTTGTTGTTCTTTTTCAAAAAGAAGGGTTTTATTTTTATCTTGTTGTCGCCTAATAAAATACAACAGACACAGCGTTATTATAAGTACACTAGCAATACTAGAAATCAATATGTTTTGAGTATTTAAACGTTTGGTTTCCTCAATATATTGGTCGGTTTCAAATTGAATTCTAGCAAATTTATTTCTATTAGTGCGCTCGTTAGCTATTAAACTATCATTAAGCGCTATATACTTATATAAATAGGGCTTTCCTGCATCGCCCTTTTTTAGTTTAGAAAGTTGTTTTAATGCATGTAGTTCACTTTCGTACTCTCTTGTTCTTTTACTTATTTCATAAGCTTTTTCAGTATAAAACAGAGCTTTTCCATTTTGATTAGTAGCTACGTAAAAATCGGACATCTCATTTCCACTATCAGCTATTTCGTAGTATAGCTTTAAATCTTCAAAAATACGATGCGCTTTAGTAAATAAAGAATCTATTTCTGAGTGATTTTTATCTCCAGATAAAAACTTCGTGTAGGCTATATTACATAATATAGTAGCATAACTATTAAGCCCTTTTTCTTCTATAGTTTTATCTTTAAGTAATTCATCATAAATTTCATAGGTTTTTTTATAATCACCAGTTTGTTTATAAACTTCAGCTATATTTATTTTTGTAAAAAGCTTATCTTGATAATTATTGTGCAATTTATTTCCTATATCTAATGATTTTTTATAGTAGTATAAAGCTTTATCATATTTTTTAAGATAATCTAAATTTAGCCCCAATTGCTCATAGGCATTAGATAATAATTGAAGTACGCCTTCACTTTTAGGTTGTTTTAATAAAAATTTAATAGCTTTTACTGTTGTTGCTTGACTACTAGTAAAATCTCGTTCATGGCTTTGTAAGTGAGCTATATTTATTTGAGCTTTTCCTATCTCTAAAACGAGGTTTGTCTTTTTTATCTTTTTTATTTTTTCAAAAACCTTTATAGAGTTATAATAATAGTAATAAGCACTATCGCTTTTTATTCTTGAAAAGGCATACAAGTATCCTAATAAATTATTTATGTATATTGAGTTATCTAGATCATTCAATTCAGATGCTAGTATTAAGTTTTTTTGAAGTATTTTTTTTGATTGGTCAAAATCTTTTTCATCACATGTATAAACCCGTCCAAGTTTTATGTTCGAATATAAAATTGTAGAATCTATCTTCGTCTCTTCAGATAGTAAAACTGCTTGTTTTGCATAAATGATTCTTTTATCTAAATCTAAATTTTCATTTTCACTAAGCTTTCTTAATCCTTGTATAAAATCAAGTTGCTGTTCGAAAGAGTCCTTCTGAGCATTTAAACTAAGCGTTATAAATAAGAAAACGATGTACAGAAGTATTTTAATCATATAGCAAATTAAAGCGGGATAATAACATAAATTAAGGTGTTCTTATTAGGCGTAAATTTTATCTTAACCGTACCATTTATTTTTTTAACTCTAGAGTCTATATTTTTTAATTCAATCCTTTTTTTATTAGTTTGATCATGAAAACCAACACCATCATTTTTTATAATTACATTTAAATTATTTGACTCTAAATAAAAATGAATATCAACATGTTTTACTTTAGCATACTTAATAATATTATGAATGACTTCTTGAACAATTCTATAAAGATTAACTTTTATGGTATCACTAATCGCATCAAATAGAATGTGTGTATTAGTTATATTGTATTTAAAGTTACCACGAATAGATTGTTGTTTTATATACTGATCAATAATAGATTCAAAGCTGCTTTTTGAAAAGGATTCATCTTGTCTAAGCTCATGAGATACATCTCTTATCTCTTTTTCTATTTTTTGCAATTCATCAATAAATATATGATGCTGTTTTATGGTGTCATCATCACCTTTAACATCAAGAAACCCTATACCCATTCTAGCACCAAATAATTGACTTAAAATGCCATCATGTAAATCTTCGGCTATTCTGTGGCGTTCATGGAGCCTGACATCTTCTAATTTGGCTTGTTGTTTAAGCATTAAACTATAAATACCTTGGTTAGCCTCTTGCTGTTCTTTTTCGAAAAGAAGGACTTTATTTTTATAATCTTGGATTCTAATAAAATAAAATAGCCCTAAGGTTATAATAATAATACCTGCAAGAATGGACGTTAGTATATTTTGAGTATTTAAACGTTTGGTGTCTTTTATATACTGGTCGGTTTCAAATTGTATTCTGGCAAACTTGTTTCTATTGGTACGCTCATTAACTACTAGACTATCTTCAAGAGCTATATATTCATATAAATACGCTTTTCCTGTATCTCCCTTTTTTAATTTAGAAAGCTGTTTTAGAGCACGTAATTGTTCTTCATATTCTCGAGTGGTTTTACTTATTTCATATACTTTTTCAGCATAAAATATAGCTTTTCCTTTTTGATTTGTAGCGGCATAAAATTCAGACATATCATTTCCACTAGCAGATAACTCATAATATAGTTTTAACTCCTCAAAAATATGATGTGACTTAGTAAATAAAGAATCTATTTTAGAGTAATTTTTATCTCCAGATAAAAACATGGCATAAGCTATATTACTTAATATAGTAGCATAACCATTTGGGTGTTTTTCGTATAATTTTTCATCTTTAAGTAATTCATCATATATTTTAAAGACTTTTTTGTAATTATGAGTATTTTTATATACCTCAGCTATATTTATTTTTGTATGTATTTTATCTATAAAACACATAGAAGTATTATAATTTATTTCTAATGATTTTTGATAATAATTTAGAGCTTTGTCGTACTCCTTGAGGTTAAATAGATTTAGAGCTAACGCACTATAGACAATTGATAATGATTCTAGATTTTTTGTACTCTCAGAAAGAGTTTGTAGTATGCCGATAGCTTTTATTAAGGTATTTTGACTTCCAATATAATCACATCCGTCACGTTGTAAGGCCGCTATATTTATAAATGTATTAACTTGAAATTCTGATTTTTTTTGACTTTCTAAGTTTTTAGAAAATGTCAGGGTGTTGTAATAATAATAGTAAGCACTATCTTTTGTTACCCTAGAAAGCTCATGAATATGCCCTAGATACGAGCTTGCGTATGCAATATTCAAGGAACTCTTAGCTTGATAAGATAATTTTAAATTTTTATGTAGTAATCTTTTATTTTGATCATAATATTTTATATCATTAAAATAAACCCAAGCAAGATTTCTATTTGATCTTAAAATAACAGAATCCACTTTCGTCTTTTCAGACAGTACAACCGCTTGTTTTGCATAAGCAACTCTTTTTTCTAAGTCTAAATTTTCATTATTACAAAGTCGTCTTAACTCCTGGATACTATCTAGTTGTTGTTTAAATACACTGTTTTGAGCATCTATATTTAAAGTAAGAATACATAACAATATAAATGAAAGATACTTTTGCATATTTTTTTGACAGTAAGAAAACAAAAGTAAGAATTAAGCGTAGATGTATAGCCCCTAAATTTTGAGAAATGCCATGATACTTTTTTAACGTCTGTTGCCTAACAAAAACGTCAGAATCTAGACTAACAAAAAAGTTGGACAAAGACCTGTATCTTAGTTTTCATTTGATAAAATACTATTCAAACATATTGTATTCCTATGTCCTAATAAATGTAGTAACTCCAAAGTTTAAAAGTCAATACTGATAAATTTGGTTAAAATTAAGTTTAATGAATACTTAAATACTACAAACTCTAACAGTCCTTACTAGAAGTAATCACAAATTCGATTGAACGATTGTAATTAAATGTGCCTTTTTTTGATTTTTTATTATTGATAATTTCAATTAATTATCATTATACAATATTTTCTTTAAAAACAGTATAGATACAATAATGTTGACAATAATTTTGTATGTTTATAAGCCTAGTCCATTATAAATGAATATTACACACATAAGCGCAGAATGTTATCCTATTGCTAAAGTCGGAGGACTTGCAGATGTAGTTGGGGCATTACCTAAATACCAAAGTAATACAACGACAAAAGCTCAAGTTATCATGCCTTTTTATGATAATAAATTTACTCAAGCCAATTCGTTTACTTCAATCTATAAATCGAAACTAAGTTTAGACACTACAGCATTCGATTTTAATATTTTAGTATTAGAAGAAAACCATCTGGACTTTGATGTCTTTTTTGTTGACATCCCCGAATTACTATTTAAGGATTATGTCTATTCTTTTGATGATACTGAACGTTTTTTAGCCTTTCAAATCGCCACTTTAGACTGGATGTTAACGTGGGAGGATAAACACCCAGATATTATTCATTGTCACGACCATCACACAGGGTTAATTCCTTTTATGCTCCAAGAAAGTTTTAAATATGAAGCCTTTAGAAAAATTCCAAATATATTAACCATCCATAATGCACAATATCAAGGTTCGTTTTCGCATGATAACGTAAACTTAATACCTAGTTTTAATTTTGATCATGTAGGTTTACTAGATTGGGGGGGGCAAATAAACCCATTGGCCGCAGCCATTAAATGTGCTTGGAGAGTTACTACGGTATCGCCAAGCTATATGGAAGAATTAAAATTGGAAGCTAACGGATTAGAAGATTTATTAAACGCAGAACATGCCAAATGCTCAGGGATACTAAACGGTATCGATTGGAATGTTTGGAATCCTGAAACCGACAATTATATTGTTGAAAATTACACGATTAAAACCGTAGAATCTGGAGCAAAAAGCAATAAAAAATATTTGTGTGACACTTTTAATTTAGATGAAGACAAACCTCTTTTTGCTTTTATAGGACGCTTGGTTGGCGAAAAAGGATCCGATTTATTTCCAGAAGTTTTTAAAAAGGCGCTCGAAGAAAATAATGCGACTATATTATTGCTTGGGTCTGGAAATGATGACGTAGAAGTACAATTGGAAGCCTTAAAAAAAGATTTCACAGGTACATACAATGCCTTTATAGGTTACGACGAGAGGTTATCGCACATTATATATTCGGGTGCAGATTTTTTACTCATGCCGTCTCGGGTTGAACCTTGCGGATTAAACCAAATGTATGCCTTACGTTATGGTACCATTCCTATTGTTAGAAGCATTGGAGGATTGAAAGATACTATCACTGATATTTCAGAAGAAAATGGTTTCGGAATTTGTCATGATCATGTTACCGTTCCAGAAATAACAGAAGCCATACAAAGAGGCGTTAAACTCTATCAAAATAAATTAAAATATAAGAAAATAAGAAAACAAATTATGAGTATCGATCATTCTTGGAATGTTTCAGCAAATGCATACATCAATTTATATAACAACATAAACTAAAAAACTATGATAAACAGTAAGGTTTTAGCCATTATACTAGGTGGCGGTCAAGGTTCAAGATTATATCCATTAACAGAAACTCGCTCTAAACCAGCAGTTCCTATTGCCGGTAAATATAGATTAGTAGATATCCCTATCTCTAACTGTATTAATGCAGATATAAAACGCATGTTTGTATTAACGCAATTTAATTCAGCATCTTTAAATCGTCATATTAAAGACACCTATCACTTTAGTTTTTTTAGCTCCGCTTTTGTTGATGTTTTAGCAGCGGAACAAACTCCAGGAAATAAAGGTTGGTTTCAAGGTACAGCAGATGCCGTTCGTCAAAGTATGCATCATTTTTTAAAGCATGATTTCGATTATTTCTTAATTCTTTCTGGAGATCAATTGTATCAAATGGATTACGAATTGATGATTAAAGAGCATATAAAAAGTAAAGCAAAAATATCTATAGCCACTATTCCTGTTAATGCAAAAGATGCCACTTCTTTTGGTATTTTAAAGGCAGACGATAAAAATGTAATTACATCATTTGTAGAAAAACCAGATGCGAGTTTATTACCAGATTGGACATCGGATGTGAGTGATGAGATGAAAGGTGAAGGTAGAAATTACTTAGCCTCAATGGGTATTTATGTCTTTAATAGAGATTTATTAACCAAGTTAATGAACGATGAAAGCACTATTGACTTTGGTAAAGAAATAATTCCTCAAAATATAGATACACAAAAAACAATAAGTTATCAATATGAAGGCTATTGGACCGATATTGGTAATATCGATTCCTTTTTTGAAGCCAATATTGGTTTAACAGACGATATCCCTGATTTTGATTTATACGACAAATCTAAACGTATTTATACTAGAGCTAGGATGTTGCCTACAACAAAAGTTTCTGGAACAACACTTAATAAAGCGGTTGTAGCTGAAGGCTGTATTATTAGCGCATCTAAAATCGAAAAATCAGTTATAGGTATTCGTTCAAGAATAGGAGACGACTCTAACATTATTAATACTTACATGATGGGAAGCGATTATTATCAAAATTTAGACGATGTTAGTAATCCAAAAATTAACACTTTAGGCATTGGTGCGCGCTGTTTTATTAAGAATGCTATCTTAGATAAAAACTGCTCTATAGGAGATGATGTAAGACTAAATGGAGGTTCTCATTTAGAAGATACAGAAACAGATTTATACGCCGTAAAAGACGGGATTGTAGTTGTTAAAAAAGACGCTGTAATTCCTAACGGCTTTGTACTCTAAATATGGCGTATGTAAAAGCACATAGTTTATTTTCAGACTTCGATATTAGTTTATTTAAAGCAGGTAAACATTATCGTCTTTATGAAAAGATGGGATCGCATATTACTACCATCGATGGTATTGAAGGCGTCTACTTTGCGGTTTGGGCACCTAGCGCAAAAACAGTTTCTGTAATTGGCGATTTTAATTATTGGAAAGAAAACGAACACCAATTAAATGTCCGCTGGGACGAGAGCGGCATTTGGGAAGGTTTTATTCCTTTAGTTGGAAAAGGCAACACCTATAAATATAAAATTGAAAGCCACAATAATGGCATAACAACAGAAAAAGCAGATCCGTATGCACGTCGTTGCGAGCATCCACCAAAAACAGCATCCATCGTTTGGGACGATTCTTATAAATGGAAAGATACCAAATGGATGAAAAAGCGTAAAAAAAATAACGCTTTAGATGCGCCATATTCGGTTTATGAAGTTCATTTAGGCTCGTGGAAAAGACAAATTGAAGAGGATCGCTTTTTATCTTATTTCGAATTAGCTGATGAATTGGTAACCTACGTAAAAGACATGAATTTTACACATGTAGAATTGATGCCTATTATGGAGTACCCTTACGATCCGTCTTGGGGGTATCAATTAACGGGCTACTTTGCGCCTTCATCACGATTTGGTTATCCTGAAGAATTTAAATATCTAGTTGATAAATTACATCAAAACGATATTGGGCTTATTTTAGATTGGGTCCCTTCACATTTCCCTGAGGACGCTCATGGCCTAGGATTTTTCGATGGATCGAATTTATACGAACATCCAGATCCAAAAAAAGGATACCATCAAGATTGGAAAAGCTTAATATTCAATTACGGACGTAACGAGGTTAAATCATTCTTAATCAGTAATGCGGTGTATTGGATGGATCAATACCATGCAGACGGTTTGCGAGTTGATGCAGTAGCCTCTATGTTGTTTTTAGACTATTCCCGAGAAGACGGTGAATGGGAGCCCAATGAATTTGGAGGAAGAGAAAACTTAGATGCCATTGCCTTCCTAAAAGAATTAAACCAAGAAATATACGCATCGTTTCCAGATACGCAAACCATAGCCGAAGAATCTACAGCATTTCCAGGTGTTTCTAAGCCTGTATTTCTTGGCGGACTCGGTTTCGGTATGAAATGGATGATGGGCTGGATGCACGATACTTTAGAGTATTTTGCCAAAGATCCTGTATATAGAAAATACCATCAAAACGATATAACCTTTAGTTTAGCATACGCATTTACAGAAAATTTTATGTTACCGCTATCGCATGACGAGGTGGTTTATGGCAAAAAATCTATTTTAGGTAGAATGCCTGGAGACGAGTGGCAACGCTTTGCTAATCTGCGTTTACTATATGGTTATATGTTTACGCATCCAGGTACCAAACTTCTGTTTATGGGTGGCGAATTTGCACAATCTAGCGAATGGGATTTTCAAAATAGTTTAGATTGGAACTTTTTAGAATATAAATCGCATAGCGACTTTCAAAACTATTTTAAAGCGTTAAACAGCCTTTACAAAACAACGCCTGCTTTATACGAAAAAGGGTTTAGCAATGATGGTTTTGAATGGATAAGCTACGACGATCATGAAAATTGTGTGATATCTTATATTCGAAAAGGAAAGGTTGCTAAAAACGATGTTGTTGTCGTTTGCAACATGTCTCCTACTGTTCGAGAACACTATCAAATAGGGATTCCTATTAAAGGAAAATTAACAGAAATTTTTAATAGTGATGTTGAAGCATTTGGTGGCAGTGGTATTTCAAACAAAAAAGATATCACTATTAAAAAAGCACCTTGGAATGGCAAAGATTTTTCTGCCCAAGTGACTTTATCACCTTTAGGAATTACCGTTTTTCAATTCAAATAATAAGAATTTGAGATTTTAACAATTATCTGCCTGTAACATTGAGCTTTACATAAAATAGGGTCTGTTTTTTTAATAAAAACAGACCCTTTAAACATATAATATTTAGTAATTTCGACAATTAATTTACCTCTCAACTTATGATATTAAATACAGAGTTAGAATACAAAGGGGACATGTTCCCATCTACCATAAAAAGCTACACAAAAGATATAGATGTATTACACTTTTCAACAGAAAATAACGTAATACTTCAACTTACTATTTTAAGAGATAGTGTCCTTCGGTTTAGATACACTACAGTTGGGAAATTCGATAATGATTTTTCGTATGCTATTGATGAAAATGCAAGCAGAGGTTACAATCATTTAGAAATCTCTGATGATGATGAAAAATACATCGTTACCACTTCAAAATTAATTTGTCACATCTTTAAAACAGATTTAAGAAAATCTATTTATGACGCTATAGATAATTCCATTATTTGTGAAGATGAAAAAGGATTTCATTGGGAAGAAAGTTACGAGTTAGGTGGTGATATTGTAAAAATGAGTAAGTCTGCCCAAAACAGCGAAAGCTATTACGGGTTAGGTGATAAACCACAACACTTAAACTTAAAAGGACGTCGTTTCGAAAATTGGGCAACAGATTCTTATGCCTATGGAAAAGATACCGATCCTATTTATAAAGCCATTCCATTTTACACAGGTTTGCATAACGGAAAATCTTATGGTATTTTCTTCGATAACACCTTTAGAACCTATTTTGATTTTTGCAACGAACGCAGAAATGTAACCAGTTTTTGGGCACAAGGCGGCGAAATGAATTACTATTTCTTTTACGGTCCTAAAATGCAAGATGTCGTTACGAGTTATACCGATTTAACAGGAACGCCAGAATTACCACCTTTATGGGCTTTGGGATATCATCAATGTAAATGGAGTTACTACCCAGAATCTAATGTTAAAGAGGTTACTAAAAAATTTAGAGACTTAAAAATCCCTTGTGATGCTATTTATTTAGACATCGATTACATGGAAGGGTTTAGATGTTTTACTTGGAGCGAAGACTATTTCCCTAACCCAAAACGTATGGTTAAGGAATTAGCTAATGACGGGTTTAAAACAGTTGTAATCATTGATCCAGGAATTAAAATTGACAACGAGTACAGTGTTTTTAAAGAAGGTTTAGATAAAGATTATTTCTGTAAACGTGCCGATGGCCCTTACATGAAAGGAAAAGTTTGGCCTGGTGAGTGCTATTTTCCAGATTTTACAAGACCAGAAGTAAGAGAATGGTGGGCCGGTTTATTTAAAGAACTGATAGAAGACATAGGCGTAAAAGGCGTGTGGAATGATATGAACGAGCCAGCAGTAATGGACGTTCCAGGAAAAACATTCCCGTCGGATGTACGTCACGATTACGATGGAAACCCTTGTAGTCATAATAAAGCACACAACATTTACGGTATGCAAATGGCTCGTGCGACTTACCACGGATTGAAGAAATTTAACTATCCAAAACGTCCGTTTGTCATTACACGTTCTGCTTATTCTGGGACACAACGTTACACATCGACTTGGATGGGAGATAATATTGCGACTTGGGAACACTTACAAATAGCTAACATACAGGCGCAACGATTAGCACTGTCTGGATTCTCTTTTGCAGGATCGGATATTGGTGGTTTTGCTGAGCAACCCAATGGTGAGTTATATGCACGTTGGATTCAATTAGGTGCCTTTCACCCATTTTGTAGAACACACTCTTCTGGAGATCATGGCGATCAAGAACCATGGGCTTTTGATGAAGAAATTACAGATGTTGTTAGAAAGTTTATCGAAATTAGATACCAGTTATTACCATACTTATACACATCATTCTATCAATATTCTACCGACAATGTACCCATGTTAAAATCGTTGGTATTATTTGATCAAGAAGATACTCAGACGCATTATAGAACTGATGAATTTATTTGTGGTAACAAACTATTAATTTGTCCTATAAACGAACCAAACGCTAAGGGAAGACGTATGTACATTCCTAGAGGCGAATGGTATAACTTCTGGAATAAAGAATTAGTTACTGGCGGTAAGGAAACATGGGTTGATGCAGATATTGATAGCATGCCAATTTTTGTGAAAGCAGGAGCTATTATTCCTAAATATCCTATTCAGCAATATGTTGGAGAAAAAACGATTGAAGAATTAACTTTAGATGTCTATTACAAAAAGGGTAAAGAAGATTCTGAACTCTACGAAGATGCTGATGATGGTTACGACTACACAAAAGGACGCTACAGCTTAAAGAAATTTAACTTAGCCGGATCTAAAGATAAATTAATTATTAGAATTCATAAAAGAGGCAAATACCTAACGTCTTATAGTACGTTTAAAATTAACTTATTTGGATTGCCTTTTAAAGTGAAATCTATAAAATTAGATAACGAATATGTCGATTTAAAAGACCTTAAATTTAAAGACAACACACTTGTTATTTCTAAAGAATTTACAAACCTTCAGATAAAAGGGTAAGAGTTTAATAAAATATATTGAATCCCCAAAAAGCCTTTCTTTTTATAAAGAGAGGTTTTTTTTGGGATAAACTATTGCCTTTAAAAGGCTTTATTCAAAATATGCCGTTCATCGGAAAAATGTTTTCAGAAACATAATAATAAGGTTTCTTTGTAATGAAATTCAATTGAAGATGAAAAAAATATTCTTGATTATAGTGCTGATAACACCTTTGTTTTTAAGAATGATTAATTCTTCTAATCCATCATTATTGGTTCAAGTTGAAGAAAATGACGTTTCAAAACGCGAAAAAAACATCAATTGGGAATATGTAAAAGACAAACTTTTTGAAGGTAAAATAAATAGAACGCATACAGATGCTAAAAAGTTTTTAGGACCTATTTTAATCGCTTTAAATAACCCCACTGAAAAAGATATATTAGCGGTAAAATCTATTCTCGAAGACCTAAAAGAAGTCATCCCTCATAAAACTGTGTCCTTATTTTCAAGTTTTACAAAATATAATTTTTCAGAGTTTACAAAAGATAAAACCCTTAGAGATATTCAAATTGAAGGCTATTCGTATTCTGAAATCGTGGCATCGGTATTAAAAATAAATTTTGAAACCAACGAATATCGAAATAAAAAAGGAGCAAACACCGATACAAAATCCCTTTATTTTAGTTTTAAAAAAGACACCAAAATAGCTGATCGAAAAAAACACATTCAATACGAGCTATTACGAACTCTCTGTTTTATTAAAACCGATAATAATTCATTTTTAAACATTACCTACCCAACGGAAGCTATTTTTAATGATCCTACTTATACTATTTTAGATAAAGAATTCACAGACATTGATAATTTTTTAATTCAAAAGCTTTATGCCGATAATTTTGAAAATCAATTTTCGAATTACATGTACAAAACCTATCCATGGCGCTACGCCAATCTTTTTGTGAACAAAAAGATAGCATTCCTAAAGGTTTATGTACTAATAGGGTTGATGGGTTTACTCGTATTCATATTAGCTTTTACGCTGTTTAACACTAAAAAAACAAAATATTTAGACTACATGCTTCCTGTAACAGTTGTCTTTTTTGGGCTGCTTAATTTACAAGGTATTTATAGCTATTTTATAAATATTCAATTACCGAGTTATACCTTAAAAACCAACATTATTATCACTTTGTATGTTTTAGCATCAGCGTTAATAGTATCATTTTTATTATATATTATTGAGCAAAAGATCATAAATAAAATCATCGGTTTTACTTATCAATTCGTCATGAAGCTAGTCATTACTTTTATTGCTTTACAACTGCCTCTATTACTTGGCTATTTTTTAATTGGTAACATTAATAAAATATTGCTCTTATATACGCCCTTATTTTTCGTTCTCCTAACACTCACGTTAGGACGCGGTTTATTAATCTATTTGAATTATTTTTCAGAGTCCTTGGTACTGCAAAAAGACATCGAATTAAATAAGCTAAAGGCACTGAATGCCAAAAATGAATTGAAATCGCTACATGCACATATTAATCCCCATTTTTTATACAACGCATTAAATTCTATAGCTGGATTAATGCACGAAAGCACTAGCAAAGCTGAAGATATGATTGTCTCTTTATCTGATTTATTTAGATATTCCATAAACCGAAAAGAAAAACAAATGAGCACCATTGCAGACGAGGTCACTATGGTAGAAAATTATTTAAAAATTGAAAATATACGATTTGAAGAACGCTTGCAATTCACTATTAATGCAGACGCTGAGATTTTAAACAAAGACATTCCTATGTATATTTTACAACCACTTATTGAAAACGCCATAAAACACGGTATTTCGGATATGAAAACGGCAGGGAATATTCATTTAGATATTATACCTGAAAACCAAAATATAAAAATTATTGTTAGTGACAATGGCGTTGACTTCCCAGAAGACATGTATAGCGGTTACGGACTACAATCGGTTTATGATTTGTTACGATTAAGTTATGGAGATCAAGCCTCTTTAAATTGGACCAATACGCCCAGAAAAAGCATCTCAATTTTAATACCATCAGCTGTTTAATCATGAAAAAACCATATACTGTTTTAGTTATTGATGATGAACGTTTAGCCCGAGTACGCCTCTCGAGGATGATTGGAAAATTTACAGAAACTTTTACTATAATTGGGGAGGCTGCCGATGTTTACCAAGCCGAACAATTAATTACGGGTTTACAACCCGATATCATTTTTTTAGACATCAAAATGCCGGGCTTAACAGGTTTTGAATTACTAAGAAAACTAACCAAAATACCTATGGTTATCTTTTGTACTGCTTATGAAGATTATTCCTTAAAAGCATTTGAAACTAACAGTATTGATTACCTAATTAAGCCTGTAAAAGAATCTCGTTTGCAACAAACCGTGTTAAAAATAGAACAACTAAAAACAAATTTTTCCGAAGTTCAAATTTTTAAAGCTATTGAAAATATTACTGAAGCCAAATCGAAAAAAATAATAACCTCGGTTGCCGTAAAAAAAGGAAATAAAATCATTTTCGTCGCTCTAGACGACATCAGTCATTTTGAAGCTACCGAAAAATATGTGACCCTTTATGCTAAACAAACTAGCGAAATTATAGAACAATCGTTAACACAATTGGAAGAAAAACTACCGAATAATTTTCTAAGAATACATAGAGGATTTTTAATAAACACGAATTATGTAAAAGAATTTCAAAAGTATTTTAACAATCGATATGTAATTAGCCTACTCGATCATAAAAAAACAATTATTACATCGGGAAGAACTTATAAAGAAGCCATAAAAACTTATATCAATCAATAAAAGCCAAAGTATTATGAAAAAAATTCTAACAGTAATATGCATTGCGTTAACAACTGTAATTGTCAGCGCAAGAAGTCCAATAAAGGATTGTAGCACATTGGAAATCGTAAATGACACCCAAATACCCGAAGAAGTAGAAAAGTGGTTAAAAGCAGAATTAGCAAACAGCACAACTACAATATTAGAAAACTTTGAAACACCAGCTTTTTATAACAGTAAAAAAGCAAAAATTATTGGTTACATAAAAGGGTATGATAAAACATTAGGAGCAAAAACAGGACTATTTTATTATACAAACCAATTAACACGAGAAAATAAACCCCGTGTTATAGAAATTCATAAAGATGGGCGTTTTGAGCTTGAATTGCCATTGGAGTACCCTATGCAAAACTATTTTGTAATTAAAAGTCAGGTAATACCCTTTTATTTAGAACCAGGACAAAACTTATCTGTTATTTTAAACTGGGAAGATATAAAACAACCAAGGCGTGTTTCGTACCCTTTAAAAAACGTTACTTATCAAGGACCTCTAGGGAATATAAATACCGATTTGCTACATTTTAAACCAGATTACCCTTCAGGAGGTTTCCAAAAAAAGGAAGGTATTATGCAGCCTGCTCCTTTTAAAGAATATATGCTTCAATTTAAAGCCAATGCTTTAAATGAGGTAAAAGCTTATGAGCAGAGTGGTGAGTTTGATAAAAAAACAAGCGAATTATTAAAAAATGATATTATACTCGAAACGTATTACTATTTATTCGATTATTATTCTTCCACGCATTCTCCCAGATATGGAGGAGGAAAAAGAAAGGCAAATAATATTGATGACACGCTTCCTGAGGGGTATTACAATTTTATAAAAGATCTACCATTACACAAGCAATCTATATTGGTAAATAAGAGGTTTGGTGGTTTTATTAATAGACTAGAATATGCTGCACCACTGCAACCACAATCAAAAAATGAAAGAGTAACTACGGGATTGGGCACAAATGATTTTTTAGCGTTTTTAGAAAGTAAAAATGTAACGGTAAGTTTAAAAGAAAAAGAGCTCTATAAAACCTATCAAAAAGAAATATCTAATTGGGTAAAACAAAACGGACGGCATAAAAAGCTAGAATTACCTATAGATATAACAAGTAAAATGAGTGCTTTCAACAAAAAATATGAGTCTTTTAGAAAAGAATATATAAATTCTATCGAAGAGAGAAGAGAGGTTGCTTTGAAAAAACATTTTGAAAAAAAGTGGAAGGAACAAGACTCAATAGCTACAACTTTAGGTATAAAAAATAATTTAGTTTACGAAATCATAAAGTCTAGAACATTAAATTTTATTATGGAATCTAATACTTTTAGTGACAAAGCTTGGTATTGGACTGAATTAAAAAAGGATATTAAAAGTCCTCATCTTATAAAATTGGGCGATGATTTATTTAAAAACGAATTAGCAAAACCAGAGTTTTATATCCTTCCGGAAAACGAATATGGAACAGCCATTTTTAAAAAATTAATTATGCCTTATAAAGGTAAAATAGTAGTTGTTCAATTTTGGGAGCCACATTCATACTACAAAGGAAAAAGCTTAGAGCAAATGAAAAAAAGACGAAAGCAATATGAGAATAACGAAGATATTGTGTTTCTAAACATTACTAACGACAATAGGTCATCCATAGAAAAATATAAATCCTCTGTTGAAAAAATCGGTTTTAAAAATTCTCTTAGAATACCTCAAGATGATTATAACTACCTAAGACAATTATTTAGGTTCAACGCTTCAGTACATGATCTTTTAATAAAAAAAGATGGTGAGACTGTGCATAATGATTTGGAACCTCATAACATAGAATCATTTTTAATAAAAGAATTTAAGATTATGCCAGAGAATTAAAAACCGAATAACAATTCGTGTTATAAAAAGCTTCCTTGATGTTGTAATCAAAGAAGCTTTTTTTATTATAGTACGTTTTCTTCTTTATTTTTCATTATAATTCTAACGTCATTTGCATTCTTTTAAATTTCATATAGTATTCTTTAAAATAAAAAACATTACTCAGTAAATGCTTTTCTATATCTTTGACTTCATTCATCACTTAAAGGAGGAATATGGATTATATTAGGTATTTTAATAAAAGACCATTTAGAAACTGTAGTCTCCCTATTCAATGGAAAACCTAGCCCCAAAAATCTTATTTCCCCAACAAACTATAAAAATGCAAATGAATATATTAAAAAATTAGGCGGCTTATTTATATTTATAGGTGCTTTAATAATCTTATTGTCATTCAGCACTTTAATAGTTAGTTTAAATAACCTATATTAATTTATTAAAATAATATAGGTTTTAAATTAGACTTTCTACTTCATTCGTTTTCCTAAATACACCAACTTATACCCTTCTTCTACATTATCAATAGCCTTGTTATAAGAGGAAATTATTTCTAACACACCTTTCTTATCTTTAACCAACAACGGAATCATATTGGTGTCCTTATTAGTCATTTCTATAAGCGATTCGTAATGGGCTCTATCATTAATTTCTATTTCGTGTATTTCGGGATATTTACGTGCCACTTCAGCAATTAAAATAAAGTCGTCAGTATGCGAAAACAAGCCTTCTTTTGGATTATTTGTAGCATCTTGCATTTCTTCAATAGTAATTAATCTAAACGATCCGTTTTCACCAAATTGCTTGCCAAACTTATCAATGGCGTACTTATTTATATCTGAACTCCCCGTTAACGCCATTAAAAAACCAACATCGTTCAATTCGATATTATCCTGTAGAGTTTCAGAATAAATATCGGTATTTAAAGCCTCTAAACCAATATCTTGTGCCAACTGAATATTGGTTTGATTGCTATCTATTAAAACCACATGCCTACCATTATCTTCTAAATAACGACCAATTAAACGTGATACATTGGATGCGCCAACGATTAAAATACCTTCCGACGTTTTTAAGAAAACCCCAACTATTTTTGCAAACAAACGTGCTGTAGTTGCATTTAGTAATACGGTTCCTAAAACAATCATAAAAACCAAAGGCGTAATATATTCGGCGCCTTCAACACCTTCTTTTAATAATTTACTTCCAAACAGAGATGCTATACCCGCAGCAACAATACCTCGTGGTCCCACCCAGCTAATAAAAAGCTTTTCATTAAACTGCAATTTAGAACCTGACGTACTTAAAAATACAGCCACAGGTCTTATAACAAAAACAACAAGCGCAAAAAGCACAGCTGTTTTCCACGTATAGAGTAACATTAAATCTTCAATATTTATGTTTGCTGATAAAAGGATAAATAAAATAGAAATTAACAAAACGCTTAACGATTCTTTAAAATAAAGAAGCTCTTTAATACTTTCTAACTTTCCATTTCCTAAAACCATACCCATAACAACGACGGCCAAAAGACCAGATTCATGCGCAAAGATTTCAGACTCAACAAAAACCAACAAAACAACAGACAACGAAACTACATTTAATAAATAATGCGGAATAAGTTTTTTGTTGATAGCAAAGGCTAAAGCGTGAGCAAACGTAAACCCAAAAGATGTACCGAATAAAATAATTTTTCCAAACTCAGTTAATGCTGTTTTTGTAAAACCGCCATCGCCGCCAACACTAATAAACTCAAACATTAATACGGCAACTAATGCACCAATAGGATCTATTAAAATACCTTCCCATTTTAATACCGTTGAAATATCTTTTTTAAGCGGAATATTACGTAAAATAGGCGTAATAACCGTTGGACCAGTGACAATAATTAAACCTGAAAACAAAAAGGATAATTCCCAGCTTAAACCAAAAATAAAGCGAGCTAAGACACCTGCTCCAAAAAAAGTAATGGCAGATCCTAAAGTTATAAGCTTTGTAATAACAGGACCTACCGTGTTAATTTCTGAACGTTTTAAAGTTAAACCACCTTCAAATAAAATAATACTAATGGCCAACGATACAAAATAGTACAACCCATCACCAGGAAACAACCCTTTCTCTCCGTTCCAAATAGGTTCAATCCATTTGGAGCCATCATCACTTAAAAACTCCGCAGCAATTGGACCAACTAATAAACCAATTAAAATTAATGGTAAAATTGCTGGTATTTTAAATTTCCACGCTACCCATTGGGCTAATATTCCTAAAATAATGATTCCTGCTAACTCTAACATACCTTGGTTTTTTCTATAAAAAAGACTAATTTAAGTAAAACTGATGATTTATTGTTTGAACTCATCTTTAAAAAATGTTATATTACCCCTTCAAGTAAAAAATCGTAAAAACAGTGTCTTTAAAGCCTTTTAAAAGTATTGGTATTGGAGTGGCCTATTCGCCCAACTTAAAAGCAAACCTTTTTGAGGCAGCAAGGCTATCTGTCTTTTTTGGAGCGAAATTATTTTTAATTCACGTTGGAGAATCTTCAGAAGATAAAATCAATATGCTTCGTGTTACCCTTAAAACCTTTGAAAAAGACAAACTCGATTATGAGGTCGTTTTTAAAAAAGGAGATCCAGTTGATGTTATTTTATCAACTTCCGAAGAAAAAAAAATAGACTTACTTATTCTTGGTGCTGTACAACGCGAACAGTTTCTAAAATATTATGTCGGGTCGATTGCTAGAAAAATTACGAGACAAGCAAAATGTTCTATCCTACTACTAATTAAACCTTCGGTAGAACGTTTACCATGTCAACATATTGTTGTAAATGGTTTGAAAGATCCAAAAACAGAACAAACTATTAAAACCGCTTTTTATGTTGGCAAAAAGCTTAATGCCAAAAAAATTACGATTGTAGAAGAAATTAACCAAGAACAAGTAAAGGTTACCGTTGAAGATGATAAATCACTTAGAAGAGCAACTATAGCAAAAGAACGTATAAAACTTAGAGAAAACTCAAGAATTAAAGATATTATTGAGCATATTCCTGAAGCTTACACTAAGGATATAATAATAAAATCGCAACCCATTTTTGGTAAAAAAGGGTATTCTATTGGACATTACGCACAAATTTCTCGAGCAGATTTATTAGTTATGAATGCGCCATCTAAAATGACCTTTTGGGACCGTTTATTCCCGCACGATATAGAACATATTTTAACCGAATTACCAACCGATGTGTTAATTTTACAATGAGTCCAAAAAAGAATAATATAAAACACTTTTTTAGCACATTACCCAAAAATATATTTTCGGGTTTTGTCGTTAGTTTAATAGCATTACCCTTAGGTTTAGGACTTGCTATGGCTAGTGACGCACCACCAATAGCAGGTATTATAGCTGCTGTAGTTGGAGGTGTTATGGTTTCTATTTTAGGAGGCAGTCACGTCACTATTGTAGGACCAGGAAACGGATTAGTTGGTGTGCTTTTAGTTGCTATTACGACATTAGGAATAGAAAATGCGTATATCGCTATCCTATTTTCTGGTGTGCTTTTAATGCTTTTAGGCTTCTTTAAAATGGGTACGCTTGCCGATTTTTTTCCATCATCTGCCATTCAAGGGATGTTGGCCGCCATCGGACTCATCATTTTAGGAAAGCAATTTCATATTATGTTGGCTCACAAAATTAAACGCAACGATACTATAGATTACCTCATCGAGATACCGTATACTATAAACGACGCTATACATTACGGAAACAAGGGCTTAATTTTCGCGGCATTAGCAGGTGTTATCAGTTTGACTATTATGCTGTTTTATTCTAAAATCAGAAATAAATATTTACAGCTTATTCCTGCGCCCATGTGGATTGTTTTATTATCCATTGGCTTTAGCTATTATTTCGAAATGTGGTTGCACGAACCCAACCCTATTGCTCAAGAATATATGATTTCTGGCATACCAACCATACAAAATATTATAGCCGATATACCAATCCCTAATTTTAGTGGTATTTGGAGTTTTTCGTTTTGGGGTAGCGTTTTAGCATTAACCCTTATTTCGAGTATAGAATCGCTTTTAAGCATTAAAGCAGTTGATAAATTAGATCCAGAAAAGCGACGGTCTAATGTCAATAGAGATTTAAAAGCTTTAGGCTTGGCAACCGTGGGGAGTAGTCTGTTAGGTGGTTTAAATGTGGTAACCGTTATAGCACGTAGCTCGGTAAATGTTAATAACGGAGCAACGAACAGGTCTGCTAACTTTTTTCACGCTATATTTTTAGTGTTATTTATTGTATTATTTAGCACGCAACTTACCAGAATACCTCTACCTGCTTTAATGGCTATTTTAGTGTATACAGGTTATAAATTAGCATCGCCAACCGTTATAACAAAAATATTTTCTATTGGCAAAGAGCAGCTTATTATCTTTTTTGTAACGCTAATCGTTACCTTAAAAATTGGTTTAATAACAGGCATTATTGCTGGCGTTATGGCCACACTTATTATTCATATTATTATAAATAAAAGTGCTAGTTTTTTTATTAGAAATGTATTAAAACCAAATGTTTTAATGTATCAAGAAGAAGGAGAGCAACATAATTTTTATGTCAGTGTTAAACACTTTTGTAGCTTTTTAAATTACTATAAACTTAAGCAACAATTAGACGATGTACCCGAAGACCAAGATGTTATTGTAGACTTTTCGCTTTGTGAATTTGTAGACCATACGGTTATGGAAAACATGCACAGTTACCAAGAATTGTTTAGTAAACGTGGTGGTCATTTTTCAGTTATTGGATTGGACATGCACGACACCGATTCTGAACACCCGTTTGCCTTAAGACGCATGCTTCCTGTACCAAAAATTATTAAAAACAACTTGACGAGACGCCAAACAAGTATGGAAAGTTTAGCAGCCGATTACGAATACAGTTACACCTCTAAAAAGGAAAAAGAAATCTCATTTTTAACCAATTTTTCGTTTTTCAACACCAAGCATATCAATCACATTTATAACGCGTTATCAGAAAAAAATAGTGCGATTAACTTGTTTGATATCGAGTTTTCTGAAGGTGAATTTATTGCAAAAGAAGTGGTGCGTTCTACCATGCTCCATATCGAATTAAATCGTGTAATTCCAGAATTTACTTTAGATCGAGAAGGCTTTTTAGAAAAAGTATCGGCCTTTGCAGGATTTAAAGATATTCCTATTGAAAACCATGACGATTTTTCTAAACGCTTTTATTTATTAGGAGATAACGAAGCAGGAATTGCTAAGTTTTTTAATGATGATGTCACGCATTTCTTTGAAAGTAACCCTTATTATCATGTAGAATCTAACGGAAACGCTTTACTTATTTTTGGCAAAGAACGACTGGCGAGTGTCAAAGAAATTAAAGCCTTGTTCGATTTCGGAAAGCGTTTAAAAGAGGTTGCTAATGCTAATTATTAAAACTCAATGAAGACCATTATTTTATCAGATGAATTAAATTTAAATTCATCTCTGTCTATTGAGGTTTATGATTATAAGAGTACTCAAGAAATTTCTAAACAACAAATCGTACTCAATAAAAACACCTTTAGCTTTCTTCAAGAAGGCACCAAGGAAGTCTTTTTTGACAACTCTTCATATGCCATTAACAACTCTCAATTTCTATTGATGAAATCTGGACATTGTTTAATGACTGAAAAACTTTCTAACATTCAAGCATCTTATAGAAGTGTTCTATTCTTTTTCTCTAATGAAGCGGTACTAAAATTTATAAGAAAATTTGAATTAAATCCAACGGCATCTAACCCCTACTTTTCGACCTACTCATTTAATTACGATGCATTTATAAAAAGATTTGTGAATAGCCTTTTGGACATCTCTAAACTTTCAAAATCGGCTCAAAAAAACATTTTGGATACTAAGTTTGATGAAATCATGCTCTATCTTATTGAATTTGAAGGCGTAGACTTTCTTTATTCCTTAATTAACACTAGTGATAATCAAAATCAAAAATTCATTCAAACCATTGAGAGTAATCAATTAAATAAACTTACAATAAAGGAACTTTCGTTTTTATCTAATATGAGTGTATCAACATTCAAAAGAGAATTTGAAAAACACTTTCACAGCTCACCAAGTAAGTGGTTTCAAGAGAAAAGACTTGAACATTCAGCCTTTCTATTAAAAAACAAATCCAAACGGCCATCAGACATTTTTGAAGAAATTGGATATGAAAACCTATCAAATTTCATTCAAGCATTTAAAATAAAATTTGGAGTAACTCCAAAACAATATCAATCAAATTGAACTTTTAGCACTATTTTTTGAGCTAAACCAAACACAATATTCCTCGGTTCCGTTCATAGATTTGCACTTATAATTTAAAGACAAATTTTATGAAAAAATCAAATTTTATTTTAGCAATATTAATTACGTTTTCAAGTACATTATTTGCCCAAAAGACATCCACTTTATCGAGTAAAGATTTAGGCGGACAAGCTACGATAAACGAAGAATTTAATGGCTTTGGCTGTACTGGAAAAAATCAATCCCCACAACTATCTTGGAAAAATGCTCCAGAAGGCACTAAAAGTTTTGCAATTACAATGTACGATCCAGACGCTCCTACTGGTAGTGGATGGTGGCACTGGATAGTCTTTGATATTCCATCAAACATCAATGAATTAGTATCAGGTGCAGGAGACATAAAACTCAATTTAGCTCCCAAAGAAGCCATTCAAAGTATAACCGATTATAGCGCAAATGGATATGGAGGACCTTGCCCTCCAGAAGGACACGGATTGCACCAATACATAATTACTATTCACGCTTTAAAAACGGACAAACTGGAACTAGGCGCCAATACTAACCCTGCCGTTGTGGGTTATTATTTATGGAGTAACACATTAGAAAAAGCGAGTATAGTTACATACTACAAAAGAACTAAGGCCTAAAACCCTCTAGCTTTTTATAAGACACAAAAGGATGTTCGGTACTAAACCGAACATCCTTTTGTTTTTTGAAGACCTAATAACTTTAAATTTTGATTCTTCAAATTGATCGTCATGCGATAGTAGATGCAGTGTCTTCAAAGGTTGTTATCACTTCTAAAATTACGGCTTCACATATGAGCAAAATTATCGCAAAATATTTTTCTTGTGCTGAACTTGTTTCAGTATCCCATCTAAAGCTCTGAAATACCATAAGTACTTACTTCTATCAAACATAATGACTTTGCCTAAAAGATTAAGAATATCCACAGTTATTTGAACGACATCAATCCTTATTTCGGGTTTATTTGGGTCTTATGTTTTAAATAAAAGCTTCGTTTTTTTCTTGTAATAATAATCATATATCTTTGTTCCTATTAATATCGAAAAACTAACAAATAATGCAAAAATTTTGGAAAATAAGTGATTCTAAATCTAATAAATTGATTTTCATAAAAGATAAAACTATTTACAAAGGAAACCCAAAACAAGAAGAACTTAACAAACTGAATTCAGAATCAACCAACCTCGATTTTATAGAAAATCTTTTTAGTATTCCATATTCATACATAAAAAGAATTGAAAATCAGAGCGGAAAGAATGAAATCAAAATATATTACGGGAATGGTTCTGAAGATGAAATAATTGTGAAAGATAAAAGTATTAAACACGAAATTTTTGAGTTTCTGAAAATTGATTTACCTAACTTCCATTATGTTTCTAAAATTCCAAGTATCCTGAATTATGGAAAACCACAATTTTTTGCGTTATTATTTATGACAGGAATTTTTTTATGGTCTCTTTATTTAGCAATTCAAATTGAAAGTGGTATTGAGTACACTATTATAGGCAGTGGTCGTAGTATAATCGGAATTGTTTTGTTTTTGGCAAATTTTGGAATTGTCAAAAATATTATCGGTTATGTTATAATTCTATCAATAATAATTTTTTCTTTAACTAAAAGATTAAAATCAAGGAGTGAAATGGAAATATTAAAAAGGTAAAGCCCTAATAGCAACAAATTATATAATTTATTGCTAATTCTAGACTGCTAAAAACCATTTAACCTACAAAGTTATAAAGTCCTTGCAGGTTAATAATTTCTATACTTTTACTTGTTTCGTTTTCTCTTCCCTCTCAAAAACTCAACCAAAATAATAACTAACACACTACCTCCAAACAAAGGAAACACAATACCAAGCACAACAATTACAGCAACAACGCCATAACCCACTTTAAACGATGCCGGTACTTTTGGTGTTCCCCATTTTTTAGCTTCTTTACGCTTTAAATACGACACTAAACCTGCGATAGCTACAAAAGCTAATAATAGTGCAACGCCTAGCATTAAAAGCCAGTTCCAAAGTCCAAATTGTCCTTGATGAAATGCCATAAACCACATACGACCTCGCATTAAAACACCAACATCTTCCCAATTATAATTTACTAATTGTTTCCCAGAATATTGATCGAAATGAAAACGCTTTTGCGCACCCAAATCGAAGGTGGTATTGTAAATACTATAAACACCTTTTGGATTACTTGGTAAACCGATACTGACTTCGCCTTTTAAATCCATAGATTTTGCAAGAACCACCATATCGTCTAAAGTAATGGCTTCTCCTTTTATTTCAGATTGTATGCCTCTAGCGCTCCAAGTTTTAGGAAACCCTGTGTCTGTAGTCTCTTGTAACCATTTAAAATTAGAGCCAAAAACATCAGTCCATGGCATACCGCCAGCCAATGTCATTAATAATAAAACAGAAATCCAAAACCCTAAAACGGTATGTAAATCTCTAAATAGTGTTCGCTTGTCCTGTTTAAAACGAATCATAAAAAAGCCTTTAATACCTTCTTTTTTATTTGGCCAAAACACATAAACACCGGTAATAATAAGTACAATCATCCAGCTAGCGATGAGCTCTATTATTTTGGTACCAAACTTACCTAAAAGTAATTCGCCATGCAGTTTTCTAACCATATGCATATTGGAATCTTTCGGACTGATTTTTCCCGAAACCTCAGCTTTATATGGATTTACAAAAACATTGTTTTTATGACTAAACATCCCTGAAGAAAACGAAGTTGCTTGATTTGCTTCTGTTGGAATAATCAGAGTATAAGGCGGTTTGTGAAGCGCAGGTTTTGCTAATTCCCATTGCGCATCAAAAGAAATGGATTCGCCCTCAACTTTCACCATTTTAATATGTGCTTGTTTTGGTGCTTCGTACTTATCTTTAAACAAATAAATACCACCCGTAATTGCTAATAAAATAACAAATGGCAAACTGATAAGGCCTGCAATAAAATGCCATTTCCAAAGCCATTGATTTAATTTTCTATTCTTCATAATATTTAAAATATAAAGAAGCTGTCAAGTAAGTCTTTAATAATATTGATCTTTTCGAAATTAAAATTAATTAATAGCATAAAAAACCTTTCTCAAGCCCAATATCTCCCTCAACTTACTGTATAGACAGCCTCTTTTTTTTGTTAATTCAATTAAAAATGATATTTAACCCCAAAATGAAACGCCCTCGGATTACCAACGGTATAGGTGTTTGCGTTAGTCCATTGGCTATAAGAGGCCATTGGAGAATACAACTCATCAAAAAGATTTAAGGCATGTCCCCAAACTTCAAAATTTTTGAATTTATAAGCTACTAAAACATTAAAGATATTATGCCCTTTGTAGATTGCCGTACCAAATGTTGCATCATCATTTTCAACTTGGTTTTCGTAACTCGTGTTGTATTCTCCAACCATTTCATGAATTAGACTCAAACTTAAAGCCTTCAAACCTTGAGGCACAAATGTAATTTTAGAAGTCCCAATAAGCGATGGCGCGGATTCTCTATCGGTATCCGAATAATCGACATCACTATCAAAAAATTCAATATACCTGTGCTTAGAAAAACTTCCATTATGGCTAATACTTAAACCTTCCATAGGTATATATTTTAAGCCATATTCAAGACCATACGATTGCGTTTTTCCTGCATTAACATTGAAAAAATCATCGTTTTCGTCACGTATACTTATTAATGTATTTTTTCCATCTAAAAGGTAAATCGCAACATCAGCTTTAAATGTATTTGAAATATTAAAATAAGTTCCTATTTCGTAATTATCATAGTTACTCGGTTTTAAATCGAACACATCATCTCCTTCATCTAAAAAACTATTTCTATATAAACTTGAAGTTTGTGGAGGCGTAAATCCGTTTGAATAGTTTGCGTATAACCCTAAACTTTTTGAGAGGTTATAGTTCGCTCCTATTTTAGGTGAAACATTATCATACGTGTTTTTAGAATCGCTTGGTCCTGCAACACCTTCCGCTAAATTATCATAATCATATTCAAATTTATCAAAACGTACAGCCGCAGTCAATTTTAGCGCCTCAATTGGATTAATTTCATATTGTAAATACGTTGCATAATTTAAAATACTAGCATCATAATTAAGAATATAATCACCTGTATTAACGGAGTAATCTGTATTTATAGAAGTTACTTCATCTATAGTTACAGAAATAGTTTCGGCTTCGTAATCTTGTGGCGAATAATCTAGAGTTCCACCTAAAATTAAAGATGACTTCGCAAAATCGAAATCTATTTTATGTTGTAATAAACCCACATAACTTTTAAACTTATTGCTGTTAATTTCTCCTGTTGCATTGCTTTGGCTAATACGATACGATGGAATTTGATCCATAATATTTCGTCTAAAAATAACATTAAGCGCTGTTTTATTATTAGCATTCCATTGCTTATCTAATGTACTTCTAAAACGAAAAGAAAAAGCATCGCGTTCTGTAAACGTTTGATCACTTTGATAGTTTCCAGCCGAGTAATTTTCTTCACTTAACGAGCCCGACATATCCGATCGATATTCAATAATATCAAAAACATTCACCCAGTTAAGTGATGGGGATAAATGATTTACGTTTTTAAAGGTTAAGGCAAATTTTTCATAATCGCTATGAGAAACAGGGCCGTCTTTTCGTTGTATATATTGTGCGCCTAAATAAAAACCTACGTTTTCAGATGCATATTGCGAAAACTCCAATTCGTATTTTGTTAAACCCATGTCGTTAATTTGAAAACCAAGACCTCCAGACAATTCTCTAGTTGGTTTTTTTGTAATAAAATTAAAACTTCCACCAATGGCTTCACTACCATAAATACTAGATGCAGGCCCTTTTAGAACCTCTACTCTCTCGAAAGACACATCGTTCATTTCTAAAAGCGCATTGTGATTAAACACTGCTGTTGGACGAATTGGCAAACCATCTTCGACATATAAAAACAACGATTTTGTTGATATTGGAGAACGTACAGACATCATGTGCTGCTCGTTACCGGCCGCTCTAGACATGGTCATGTTTACGCCTGGGACGGTATTAACTAATTGGTCGATGCCAAACGCTTTTATTTCCGAAATATCTTTGGAAGAAATCACAGAAATAGAAGCAGGCACTTCTTTTCGCAGCTGCTTTTCTCGACTTGCTGAAATAACAACTTCGTCTAAAAGCTCGTCATCTTCAGCTAAAACAATAATAGTATTCGTTTTTAAAAGGGTTTTAATAAGGGTTTTATAACCCATATATTTTACTATAACTTGATTTCCGTCCATAAGAGTTATAGAGAAATTGCCATCTTCATCAGAAAGCATCACATTATTTAAATTCGTTTTCGATTGAATTGTTGCCTGTATTAAAGGTTGATTATTAATATCGGTAATTTTACCAGTGTATGTATTTTGGGCATAGCCACAAAGGCTCGCTAATACCATAGCAAGTATGATTATATGTTTCATTTGTAAATTTTAATGTAATAAGTAATTAGTTCGATCAAGAAAACCCAGATGAACTTATTTTAAAATCGAGAAGATTATATTACACTTTGGGAGGCCGATCTAAACGATCTAGAAACAAGAGTTTTAAGCTTTTTGAATAGTTCCAATTATTATCTTTTGAAAATACGTTAGTATTTAAAAGAGTGCATCGTTTATATTCTTGAAAATATACAGGCACAAAAACTTCAAAAAGGGAACTTAAATAAGAATCGGTTGAAGAATTAGACGTATTAACGGCTAATTGTGTTGCTAAATGACACTTACCATTGCACTGAAATTCTGGTTTTTCTTTATTAACACAATACGTTTCTATAACATAATCTATATTCAACGCATAATAGGCCACATAACCCATATTGTATAAAGGTCTTATAGCTAATGTGAAGAATAGAATGTACGAGAAAACCGCTTTCAATTGTATAATATAATTGTTAATAAGGTTTGGGAGCTAACTCAAACGCATTTAATTTTTAGATGTAAAGATTAAATTAAACCCGTTGTGCATTTTGAGTGAAATTTGCTCATTTTTATGAGTGAAATTATTATCGAGAATAAACTTTTCTATTTCAAAACCTGTTCTCGATACAATTTCTTATTGAAAATTACTCGAACTGATATCTAGTTTTTCATAACAAATCAAAATGCACAACAGGTTAAATTAAACTTGCGGAGGGCAATCTAAGCGGTTTATATAAACCTTGCTAGATTTAAGGAGGTAAGCCCAATTATTTTTAACAGTAACTTGGCTTTCTCTAAAAGAAAAATCTAGTTTATACTCTTGAAAATAGACAGGCACAAAAACTTCAAAAATAGAGCTTAAATAAGAATCTGTTGAAGAATTAGACGTATTAACTGCCAATTGTGTTGCTAAATGACATTTACCAAGACATTGCAATTGTGGTTTTTCTTTATTCACACAATAATTTTCAACAATGTAATCTATATTCAATTCAAAGTAAGCCACGTACCCAATATTATATAAAGGTCTGATTGCCAATGCTAAAAATAAAATATATGATAAATAAGTCTTCAATTAAAAAATAAAATATGTATGCTTACAAAACTAAATCAAAAAACAATTAAAAAATAAAGAATTAACTGATATTTTATTCTTAATAAATTCTTAACAATTCGTTATTATTGTTGCGTTTTTCTTAATTTTACGCCCGTATGAACCTTTTTCCCATAAATGCAGGTAACTTTAAACTAGATGGCGGCGCTATGTTTGGCGTAGTACCTAAATCTCTTTGGCAGCGAACCAATCCTGCTGACAACAATAATATGATTGATTTAACTGCCCGTTGTTTACTTATTGAAGATGGTAATCGATTAACTTTAATCGATACTGGTATGGGGAGTAAACAATCTAGCAGGTTTTTTGGTTACTACCACCCTTGGGGAGATCACAACTTAAACAGTTCTTTAAAACAACATGGTTTTCATCGTGATGATATTACCGATGTATTTTTAACACATCTTCATTTCGATCATTCTGGAGGCGCTATTCAATGGAACAAAGACAAAACAGGTTATGAGTCCGCTTTTAAAAACGCTCATTTTTGGAGTAATAAAGACCATTGGAAATGGGCCACACAACCCAATAACCGAGAAAAAGCATCGTTTTTAAAAGAAAACATAAACCCTATTGAAGACAGTGGACGATTAAAATTTACGAGCCTTCCGCAAAGCGACATTTTAAAAAATTCTGAATTAAGTTTCGATATTTTTTTCGCCAACGGACATACCGATAAACAAATGATTCCTATGATAAATTTTAAAGGAAAAACCATCTGTTTTATGGCCGATTTGCTCCCAACAGTTGGACATTTACCACTTCCATATGTAATGGGTTACGATACTAGGCCTTTATTAACATTGGATGAAAAAGATACGTTTTTAAAAATGGCTGCTAAAAACAATTTTTATCTGTTTTTAGAACATGATGCACACAACGAAATTATAACAGTAAAACAAACCGAAAAAGGGGTTCGTTTAGAGAACATATATTCTACAAAAGACATATTCAATTAAAAAAAATGACTAATTCAAATATTAACATGAGAACATTTAAAACATTAACATTATCTGCAGTTACTGCACTTTTAATTTCTAGTTGCGGTAGCACAGGTGATATTTTATCAACACCAGTAGAAAACATTGACAACACACCATTAAAAGTTTCAGAATTAACTGAAATCGAAAAACATAATTGGGGCCATTTAGATTTAGCAAAAGACACCATTCCTGGAATGAGTGTTGATAAAGCTTATAGCGACATCATAAAACGCAAAAAAGGAAAAACGGTAATCGTTGCAGTTATAGATTCGGGTATTGATATTGATCATGAAGATTTAGATGGTGTTATTTGGACTAACAAAAAAGAAAAACCTAATAATGGAATAGATGATGATAACAATGGCTATATAGATGATATCCACGGTTGGAATTTTTTAGGAGATGGTTATAACGAGCAACTAGAATTTGTACGTATTCTAGCAAGTAAAGACACGAATCATCCAGATTACGCAAGAGCAAAAGCAGAATATGACGAAGAGTATCAAAAATACACAGGTTATAAAACGAATTACGAGCAAACATTACAACAAATAACCACTGCAGATGATGGTCTTTCTAAACATTTAAACAAAACCGACTACACAAAAGCAGAGGTAAATGCCATTAAAACAGAAGACGAAACGCTACAAAAATACATATCTATAATAAAATATGTTTATAGTATAGATATGGAATCTGCTGCAGAATTTAAAAAAGAGTTATCTGACGGATTAGAAAGCATTACAGATCGTTTAAACTATAACTTAAGTACGGAATTTAAAGGTCGTATTAACGGAGATGATGCTAACGATATGTCGACTAAGTTTTATGGAAATGGTAATGTAAAACCCGTTAAGAAAAGTGAAAGTCATGGCACACACGTTGCCGGTATTATTGCAGCAGAACGTAATAATGGTAAAGGCGCAAACGGTGTTGCAAACAATGTAAAAATAATGAGTGTTAGAGCTGTACCAAACGGAGATGAGTACGATAAAGATATTGCTTTAGCCATTCGTTATGCTGTAGATAATGGTGCTTCAATTATTAACGGTAGTTTTGGTAAATACTATTCACCACATAGCGATTGGGTACGCGATGCTATTGCTTACGCAGGAAAAAACGATGTGTTATTTGTTAATGCTGCAGGAAACGAAGGTCTTGATTTAGATTCAAAAAATGGATTTCCAAACGATGCCATTGATAATAATTCTGAAGTATCTGATACCTTTGTAACCGTTGGCGCTTTAGAGCCTAAATATGGATCTAGTATGGTTGCTAGTTTTTCTAATTATGGTAAACTAAATGTAGATGTATTTGCACCAGGAGCAAAAATATATTCGACAACTCCAGAAAATGAATACGATACTAAAGGAGGTACGTCTATGGCTGCACCAGGAGTAGCAGGTATTGCGGCACTAATTAGATCTCAATATCCAAGCTTAAAAGCATCCCAAGTAAAACAAATTCTTATGGATTCTGGATTAGCTGTGCCAGCAAAAGTTGTTGTTGGTGGCGATACTAATAATGTAAAGCCTTTTAAAGATTTAGGGAAATCAACTAAAATAGTAAATGCTTACAATGCTTTAATTATGGCTGCTAAAATGTCAAAATAAAAGTGAGTCTTTATTACAATTTAAATTAATACAATTTTAGTGCTATGAATCGTTTCTTTATTTCAGTTTTTTGCCTTTCTTTTTTATGGTCCTGTATTGGTAGCAAAGCACCAATGGTTGCTACGCCACAAACGCCTGTTACACCTTCTATTAATGCTACATATTGGCAACAACATGTAGATTATAAAATGGAAATTGATATGGATGTAAACACCTATCAATACAAAGGAAAACAAGAATTAGTTTATACAAATAACTCGCCAGATGTATTAACAAGAGTATATTATCATTTATACTTTAATGCCTTCCAACCTGGTAGTGAAATGGATGTACGTTCGCTTACCGTTCCAGATCCAGATAAACGCGTTGGAGATAGAATTAGCAAATTAGAACCAAACGAGATAGGATATATTAAAGTCAATTCATTAAAACAAAACGGAACCAAACTTAATTATGAAACTGTTGGAACTGTTTTAGAAGTCAATTTAGCGAAGCCTATTCAGCCAGGAGAACAAGTCACTTTTAATATGGTTTTTGATGCGCAGGTACCTGCACAAATTCGCCGTACTGGGAGAAATAGCAAGGAAGGTGTAGCACTGTCCATGTCTCAATGGTATCCTAAATTAGCGGAATATGATTTTGAAGGCTGGCATGCCGATCCCTATATTGGAAGAGAGTTTCATGGTGTTTGGGGCGATTTCGACGTAAAACTATCAATTGATAAAAACTACATCGTTGGCGGTTCTGGTTATTTACAAAACCCAAACGAAATTGGTTACGGCTACGAAACTGGAACAGTAAACAGACCCAATTCAAATAAATTAACATGGCATTTTAAAGCACCAAACGTACACGATTTTACATGGGCTGCAGATCCAGAATATATTCACGATACAAAGCAGGTTCCAAATGGACCTTTACTTCATTTTCTTTATAAAAATAATTTAGAAAAAGAAAACCTTAATAACTGGAAAAAGATGCAACCAAAAACGGTTGAATTGATGGAGTATTTTAGTGAAAACATAGGCAAATACCCATACAAACAATACTCTGTTATTCAAGGTGGAGATGGCGGTATGGAATATGCGATGTGTACTTTAATTACAGGGAAACGATCTTACGGGAGTTTAGTTGGTGTAACAGCCCACGAAATGGCACATACTTGGTTTCAGTTTTTATTGGCTAGCAACGAATCAAAACACGAGTGGATGGACGAAGGTTTTACAAGCTACATAAGCGATCATGCTATGAACGATATCTTTAAAGAAAAGAAAGGCAACCCAGCAGCCAGCGCATACAGAAATTATTATTACTTAGTGAATTCTGGTAAAGAACAACCACTGACTACACATTCAGATCGCTACGCGACTAATCAAGCTTATGGTATTGCAGCTTACAGTAAAGGAGAAGTTTTTATGGCGCAATTAGGCTATGTTATTGGAGAAGACAATCTTAAAAAAACCATTAAAAAATACTTTAACGATTTTGCATTTAAACACCCAAGACCATTAGATATTGTTCGTTCTGCCGAAAAGGTTACTGGTTTAGAACTCGATTGGTATTTAATGGATTTTGGACAAACCACAAATACTATAGATTATAGTGTTAAGTCTTTTGAAGGCAAGTCAATTACTTTAGAGCGCATCGGTTTAATGCCTATGCCTATAGACTTAAAAGTAAATTATACAGACGGTACAAGCGAAGACTTTTATATTCCGTTACAAATGATGCGTGGCGAAAAACCAACCTCAGCAACCGTTATAAAAGATTGGGCTTGGGCATATCCGACCTATAGTTTTGAAACTTCAAAAGCTGTGAAATCTGTTCAAATAGATCCCACAGAAATGATGGCAGATATTGATAAAACGAATAACTCAAAATAGGCAATAAAACCTATGGATATAAAAAACAACCACATAAATTACGTTGAGTTTAAAGCTAAAAATCTTGAAAAGACAAAAGCCTTTTACTCAACGTGTTTTAATTGGGTGTTTACCGATTACGGTCCAACATATATCGCTTTCACGGAAAGTGGTCTTGATGGCGGATTCGAAAAAACAGACAAACCCATTATAAATGGCGTTCTTGTTGTTTTATATCATGAAAATCTGAATAGTATAAAAGATAAAATAATAGCTGCTAATGGTATTATTTCTAAAGCTATTTTCTCATTTCCTGGAGGACATCGGTTTCAGTTTTTAGATCCATCAGGTAACGAATTAGCTGTTTGGTCAGATAAATAAAAAAAAATGAAAGCAACGATTACTTCCATAGAATTAAAAGGGCCTTTAAAATTCTTTGCCTTATCTACCAAAGCCTTAAAAATTGTAAAACAATTAAAATCAACAAACTATAAAGACTTCAAGAAAAGAGGAGTTTGGACAAAACATTACACCATGACCCTTTGGAATAACGAAGAAGAACTTAAGGAATTTGCAAGAAGCGGTGCATACTTAGAAGCTATGAAAATAAGTAAGCAAATAGCTAAAGAAATTAGAACCATAACGATAGAAGCCAATACGCTCCCTAATTGGAAGGTCGCTCTAAAACTTTTAGAAGAAGGTAAAACTATAAAATACTAGACCTTATTCAAAGAAGAAATATTAGTAAAAAAGGGGGTAATATCAACATGAAAACACCTGTTATTAAAGTTAATATCCCGTTGGAATCTGAATTATTAAAAGGTGACAAAACTTATGAATATTCAGATAGTTATCAAACCACTTACACAGACAAAAACAATACAATTTCATCAGTAGATATAGCAAAAGCATTTTTCTCGTCAGCACCAAAATGGACCGAAAAGCTTTTCAATTTAAGAAACAAAATCGTTTCTGTTTTTGGGCTTAAAACACCCGATAAACATATAAATAGAGAAGAGCAAATCAAAAATTTCACATGCGAAGTTGGTAGCAATTTAGGGCTCTTCAACATCTACGCTAAAACAAAAAATGAAGTGATTTTAGGAGAAGATGATAAACACTTAAATTTCCGAATTTCCTTATTAAAAGAGAATAATCAACTCGAAAACAAAAAACTGACAATTACCACAGTTGTTGAGTTTAACAATTGGTTTGGGAAATTATACTTTTTTCCCGTAAAACCATTTCATAAATTAATTGTTCCGCAAATGCTAAAAGGGATTATTAAAGAATTAAAAAAATTCGAAAGAAAGACCTAACAACTTACCACGCACTTATTTTTTTCAATACCTTTACAAAGTAAACTTTAGGGGTGTTCGTTAAATCGAACTGAGAAAGACCCTTTGAACCTGATGCGGTTAGTACCGTCGAAGGGAAAAGTTGAAAAACACATTGTAATATGTGTTTACAGCATTTCTATTTTATATATCGTAATCACGACTATATAACTATTCAAAGTTTTTTACCTCGACGCTTTACAGCATATTTAATATACTGTATATGATAACTATTTGCGTAAACAAAAAAGAGGTCCAGCTGAATCCAAATACAACTGTATTAGAATTATTGCAACACCTAAACTCGCCATTAAAAGGTATAGCAGTTGCTATAGATCAAAACATTATCCAGCAATCTAATTGGAAAACACAACAGTTAGAAAATCAAGATCAAGTTTTAATAATTCAAGCCACTCAAGGCGGTTAATATTAGCCTAAGCTATTAGTCTCTGGCTTTTAGCAAAAAAACAAGTACAAATTGCTAGAAGCCAACGGCTAATAGCCAATAGCCTTAAAAAAATGAAAAATAAAGACACAGCACCAAAAGAAGGACAAATTACTAGAAACTCGTTTCCTAATTCAAAAAAAATCTACGTACAAGGAAAGATCCATCCGCAAATTAAAGTAGCGATGCGTGAAATTGCTTTGAGCGATACGACGGATTCGATGACTAAAAAGAAGACGCCTAACGAGCCTATTACGGTTTATGATACTTCTGGACCTTATACCGATCCGAATAAAGCCATCAACGTTCATAACGGCATAGAAAGAATTAAAGAACAGTGGATTTTAGATCGTAACGATGTAGAACAATTAGATGGTTTTTCATCAGAATATTGTAATGAACGTTTAAACGATGCCAGTTTAGACCACATGCGTTTTGGTCAGCTTAAAAAACCGTTGCGCGCTAAAAAAGGGCAAAACGTCACCCAATTGCATTACGCTAAAAAAGGGATTATTACCCCAGAAATGGAATACATCGCTATTCGTGAAAATCAACGCATAGATGAAATGACCGAAATTAGAAAGCAACACAAAGGCGAACATTTTGGAGCATCAATTCCAGATAAAATAACACCCGAATTCGTACGCTCCGAAGTTGCAAGAGGTCGTGCTGTAATACCATCAAACATAAACCACCCAGAAGCAGAACCTATGATTTTAGGTCGAAATTTCTTGGTAAAAATAAACGCCAATATTGGTAATTCTGCCACCACTTCATCTATCGAAGAAGAAGTAGAAAAAGCCGTTTGGGCTTGCCGTTGGGGCGCAGATAATATTATGGATTTATCTACAGGACAAAACATTCACGAAACCCGAGAATGGATTGTTCGTAACTCACCAGTACCCATTGGAACCGTGCCGATTTACCAAGCATTAGAAAAAGTAAATGGCGTTGCCGAAGACTTAACATGGGAAATTTTTCGTGATACCTTAATAGAACAAGCCGAACAAGGTGTCGATTACTTTACCATTCACGCTGGCGTATTATTACGTTATGTGCCCATGACGGCAAAACGTGTCACAGGAATCGTGTCTCGTGGCGGATCTATTATGGCAAAATGGTGTTTAGCACATCATAAAGAAAGTTTTTTATACACACATTTCGAAGATATTTGTGAAATCTTAAAATCTTACGACGTTGCTTTTTCTTTAGGTGACGGATTACGTCCAGGCTCTGTAGCCGATGCTAACGACGAAGCGCAATTTGCAGAACTAGAAACCTTGGGCGAGTTAACACAAATTGCACGAAAGCACGATGTACAATGTTTCATTGAAGGCCCAGGTCACGTGCCTATGCATATGATTAAAGAAAATATGGAACGACAAATTGAAGTTTGCGACGAAGCGCCTTTCTATACCTTAGGACCCTTAACCACAGATATTGCTCCAGGTTACGATCACATTACCTCAGGTATTGGTGCCGCTATGATAGGCTGGTACGGTTGCGCCATGTTATGCTACGTCACCCCAAAAGAACATTTAGGGTTACCAAATAAAGAAGATGTCCGCGTAGGTGTGGTCACTTATAAACTGGCTGCCCATGCTGCCGATTTAGCCAAAGGTCATCCCGGTTCGCAACACAGAGATAATGCGTTGAGTATGGCACGTTTCGAATTCCGTTGGGAAGATCAGTTTAATTTAGGATTAGATCCAGAGCGCGCGCTCGAATATCATGACGAAACTCTACCCGCAGCAGGTGCTAAAATTGCACACTTTTGTTCTATGTGCGGACCAAAATTCTGTTCCATGAAAATTTCTCAAGAAGTCAGAGACTTCGCTGCCGAAAACGACATTATTAACAATGAAGTTATAACAAAAGGGTTCGAAAAAAAATCAAAAGAGTTTAAAGCTAAAGGATCTGAAGTATATTTGTAAAATAATAAATACATATGAATTTTAAAATGATTGATAATAAATTTGAATTATAGTTTCTTTAGATAATACAGAAAATATAATCATAGCCTGAGTTACGGTTCTATTTTATGTCGAAATATAAAGGAAATAAAAACGAATTTAGTCGATTATTTTGAAGTTAATACGGTATAAGGAAGTTCCCCCGCTTAAAAAAAGCGGCGGCGGGCTTTACGTTACAATCTTTTGCAGAAAAAGCAAAAGGATTTTCACTACAATCCCTAACTCAAAAAAAATGATAGTCGTAATAGCACCCGAAAATGATGTTCCAAACGAAATTGAAATACTCAATCAGTTATTTCAAGACGGTTTACAATACTATCATTTTAGAAAACCACATAAAAACTATGAAGAACATTCTGCTTATTTAAATCAAATAGACAAACACTATCACAACAGAATTGTGGTGCATTATTTTCATGAATTAATAAACGAATTCAATTTAAAAGGCATTCACTTTCAAGAACAAAAACGAATAGATCACATAAATAATCCTGGGCAATACTTTAAAGGGCTTAATATGTTTGGTAAAACCATAAGTTCATCATTTCACGAACCTGAAGACATAGAAAAATGTGATTTCGAATTCGATTATCATTTATTAAGTCCGGTGTTTTCATCCATATCAAAAGCAGAATATAAAGGTCGTAGTTTTAATGTTAATCATATTGATAAAACAATTATTGGTATGGGTGGTGTTTCAACAGAAAACCTAACTAAATTTGATGCATTAGGATTTAATGGCGTTGGTGTTTTAGGTGGTATTTGGAATAGTAACGAACCTATAGAAGTTTTCAAAAAAATGAAAAGTCACTTTGAAAACTTGTTGTCACCTTGAGCGCAGTCGAAAGGTCTTTAAAATCGGAAAAAATGATAGGTTTCGACTGCGTTCAACCTGGCATTAATTAACAACTTTTGGATATAAAAAGGATTAGAAAACCTGTTATATTGAACTTAGGTTGAAAGATAAAAAGACAATGTGAGATTCTGAAAATAAATTCAAGGTTAAAAATTTGAACAATGCAAAACGATAAAAAATACATATTAACCATCGCAGGCCTTGATCCATCAAGCGGCGCAGGAATCACATCAGATATTAAAACTTTTGAAGCTCATGGCTTATATGGTTTATCTGTTTGTACAGCTATAACAGTCCAAAACGATATCAAATTTAAACAATGCGTTTGGATTGATATTAATGTTATTATCTCTCAAATAGAAACACTTTTCGATCGGTTTGATATTAATGTCGTAAAAATAGGTATTGTACAATCTTGGGAAAAAATAAGCCTTTTATTAGATAAATTACTAGCATTAAATTCTAATGTAAAAGTTATTTTAGATCCCATTATAAAAGCTACCAGTTCTAAATTTAATTTTCATCTTGAAAATGACTCGAGTATTTTAGACCGTATCTTCGAGAAAGTTTATTTAGTGACACCAAATTACGATGAAATTCAAAAATTATACCCCAAAAAAAGTATTGAAGAGGCTGTTAACACTATAAAATCTAAAACAAATTTATATCTAAAAGGTGGACATCGAGAAGATAAAAAAGGTTTAGACGCATTGTATTTTGATAAAAATATCGAAACCAATCTTTTTCCCATTTACGAAACTGTATATGAAAAACATGGAAGTGGTTGTGTTTTTGCTTCAAGCATTGCCTCTTACATTACTTTAGGTTATGCTATTGATGAGGCGGCAACACATGCAAAAATCTATATAGAAAACTTTTTACGCAGCAATAAAAGCTTGCTAGGAACACATAAAAAACTAATAATAAGTTAAAATGATTATACCAAAACTACATTATATATCACAAGGAGATTCTCCAAAAGAGCATCTAGAAAACATCCAAAAAGCGTGTACATCTGGAGTCGAATTAGTGCAACTTCGTTTAAAAAAGGTTTCAGAAAAAAAGATTTTAAATTTGGCTAAAGAAGCTAGAGAAATCACCTCTCATTTTCAAACCAGATTGATTATTAACGATCATTATAAAATAGCAAAAGACGTAAAAGCAGATGGTGTGCATTTAGGAAAAACAGACACCTGCCCTACTATTGTTAGAAAACATTTATACACTTGGCAAATGATTGGTGGTACCGCAAACACCATAGAAGATTGCGAAACTTTAATTGATAAACAAGTCGACTATATTGGTTTAGGGCCTTTTAGATCTACAACAACCAAAGACAATTTAAGTCCTGTTTTAGGTTTAAATGGCTATACTGCAATCATAGAAGCTTTAAAAACAGAAACTCCAATTATTGGTGTTGGCGGGATAACACTAGAAGATGTTACTGACCTATTAGAAGCAGGAATTTCTGGAGTTGCCGTATCTGGAGCTATTACTCGCAATTTTAATAGAATAAAAACATTTAACGAATTGCTAAATGCGTCTTCAACACAAGAACAGCGCCATACATTTAAATAAACATTTTTCAGCCTTTAGCAAATAGCTAAAAGCAAACAGCTTTAATTATGAATGATATTTTAAAAATAGAAGATAAAGCTTTCAGTTCGAGATTGTTTACAGGAACAGGAAAGTTTAGCTCCAATACGTTAATGTCTGAAGCTTTAATGGCATCGGAAAGTGAATTAATTACCGTAGCCTTAAAACGTGTAGATGTTGATAATGAACAGGATAAAATGCTACAAAGTATTTTACGCCCAAATGTAAATTTACTACCCAATACGTCTGGAGTTCGAAATGCTAAAGAAGCTGTTTTTGCAGCGCAATTAGCCCGCGAAGCTTTAGAAACACATTGGATTAAATTAGAAATTCATCCAGACCCTAAATACTTATTACCAGACCCCATAGAAACTTTAAAAGCTGCTGAAGAATTAGTAAAACTAGGTTTTGTTGTGATGCCATATATTCACGCCGATCCTGTTTTATGTAAAAGACTTGAAGATGTAGGTGTACAATGCGTTATGCCTTTAGGTGCTCCAATTGGCACCAATAAAGGCATTAAAACCATAGACTTCTTAGAAATTATTATAGAGCAAAGCAACGTGCCTGTTATTGTAGATGCTGGTATTGGGAGTCCGTCACATGCCGCTTATGCCATGGAATTAGGAGCTGATGCTGTTTTGGTAAACACCGCCATTGCCGTATCTCAAAACCCTATACAAATGGCAAAAGCATTTAAAATGGCTGTAGAAGCGGGGCGCATGGCTTTTAATGCAAAATTAGCATCCGTAAAAAAACACGCAGAAGCTAGTAGCCCATTAACAGCTTTTTTGAACTAGAAAACAATTGCTAAAAGCCAAAAGCTTAAAAAATGTCTTTTAAAAACACCTTTGACACCTACGATTGGGATACTTTAGAACAAGAAATTTATGCCTATACATCTCATGATGTCAGACAAATTCTTGATAAAGAAAAAATCAATTTAGAAGATTTTAAAGCTTTAATTTCTCCTGCCGCAAAACCTTTTCTAGAAGAAATGGCACAACGCAGCAACGCGTTAACAAAAAAGCGATTTGGGAATACCATACAAATGTATGTACCCATGTATTTGTCTAACGAATGCCAAAATATTTGTACTTATTGTGGCTTTAGTATGACGAATAAAATACCGCGTAGAACATTAAAAGATAACGAAATTTTAAAAGAGGTTACGTTCTTAAAAGCCAAAGGTTACGATCATATTTTATTGGTTACTGGCGAAGCCAATAAAACCGTTGGTGTCTCTTATATAAAACATGCTATAGAACTAATTCGTAAGCATTTTTCTAATATCAGTATTGAAGTGCAGCCGTTAGATCAAGATGAATACGAGCAGCTTATTGAAGCTGGTTTATACGCTGTATTAGTCTACCAAGAAACTTATCATAAAGCGACTTATAAAATTCATCACCCGAAAGGGAAAAAATCGAATTTCGATTACCGTTTAGATACGCCAGACCGATTAGGAAAGGCAGGAATTCATAAAATAGGCATCGGTGCTTTATTTGGTTTAGAAGATTGGCGTGTCGATAGTTTTTATACCGCATTGCATTTAAAATATCTGCAAAAAACCTATTGGAAAACAAAATATTCCATTTCATTCCCAAGACTGCGACCACACCAAGGCGACGTACAACCCAAAGTTGAAATGACAGATTCTGATTTGGTACAACTTATTTGTGCCTATCGTTTACTAGACGAAGATGTCGAGCTTTCTATGTCTACACGCGAAAACGAAACCTTTAGAAATAATATTATTAAGTTAGGTATTACTTCTATTAGCGCAGAATCTAAAACAAACCCTGGTGGTTATGCCGTTGCTTCAGAGACTTTAGAGCAATTCGAAATTTCGGATGAACGCGATACAAATGCCATTAAAGAGATGATTGAAAATCAAGGTTACGAAGTGGTTTGGAAGGATTGGGATCGGGGTTATTTGGGGGTGATTAGGTTTGAATAATTACTAAAAATATTACCCTGAATTTATTTTAGAGTCTCATTAATTTGTAACGATTAAAGTTTATCAAACGTGAATAACAATATTTTACTGTGTAAAAAATTTCAGCTAAAATTGTTTAACTTCGTAAATGAAGTTCTCTAACAACTTATTACCCTTAAAAAAACTTTGTAACATTTTAAGATTGATAATGTCTTAATTAAAACAATAATTTTAAAAGCATGAAAACATCCATAATACATAGCCTTACAGAAAATTTTGAAGCTCATACAAATAACACTTCTGATGGCGTTGAGTTTTGGATGGCTAGAGACTTACAACATCTTTTAGGTTATAAAGAATGGAGGAATTTCAATTTAGTAATTAACAAGGCTAAAACAGCTTGTGAAGTTTCTGAACAACAAATAAATGACCATTTTGTTGACGTCAACAAAATGGTCACTCTGGGCTCTGGGAGTGAAAGAGAAATTGAGGATATAATGCTAACAAGGTTTGCTTGTTATTTAATTGCTCAAAATGGAGACCCTAGAAAAAAGACTATAGCATTTGCTCAACGTTATTTTGCTATTCAGACAAGAAAAGCAGAACTTATTGAGCAGAAAATGCTTGAACACGAAAGAGTTTTAGCCAGAGAGAAATTAAAATCTACTGAAAAGGAATTATCTCAAATTATATTTGAACAAACTGGAGGTAATAGAAATTTCGCATTAATTAGAAGTAAAGGAGATACAGCTTTATTTGGTAAAACAACTCAACAAATGAAGGATAGCTGGGGTATTAAAAACAAACCGTTAGCTGATTTTATGCCTACAATACTTCTAAAAGCTAAAGATTTTGCTACTGAGATTACAATATTTAATGCCAAAGGAAATAATATGAAAACTGAAAGTCAGATTTCAAAAGAGCATATTACCAACAACCAATCTGTACGAAAGACTTTAATTTCACGAGGAATTAAACCAGAAAATATCGCACCAGAAGAAGACATCAATAAAATTGATAGACGCTTAAAGAGTGATCAAAAAAAAAGTTTGAAAAACCCTAAAAAGTTAAAATAATACGATACAATTATAATTAAGATTATCAAATTAGGGGTTAACTGTATTAAACAAATATTCGTGGATAAGTCCTTGTATCCAGAAACTTTAGAACAATTTGAGATTTCGGATGAACACGATACGAATGCCATTAAAGAGATGATTGAAAATCAAGGTTACGAAGTGGTTTGGAAAGATTGGGATAGTAATTATTTTGGGGTTGATTAAATAATCTTCTGGGAAAGCCTCGGAAAATTCTTTTAGATTAAAATCTAGAAAGTAAAACAACAAACAAATCTAATCCACCTATTAGGTATTCAATTATATAAAAAAACTCTTAGGTGAAGAGCTTTTTAGACTAAAACTACTGTATAAAAATTTAAAGTTCTAAACCTACTTACGGAAATCCTAGAGAATATTCTATTCTGTTTTTATTTACTAAATTTAGGTGCTTAACTAGAGAACTGATCATACACAAAACATTAAAAAACCAATGAAACACACCTTTCTCATACTATTTATTTTATATTCCATAACGGGCTGCAACAATCAGAAATTAACGCATCAAGAGACAGTGACTAAATATTATAAAGCCTTCAATTCAGCTGACTTTAATGAAATAAAAACAGTTACAAGCGATAGCATTACAATTATTGGAGGAGATTATATCATACCATTCACCCATGATAGTTTTTATGAACAATTTAAATGGGATTCCATATTTAAACCATCTTATGAAATAATTGAATTAGAAGAAAAAGATAATCAGATTATTGCCTCTGTAGCCTCAAAATCTTTACGTTATAAGTTTTTAAAAAACAATCCTTTGACATGTAAGTTCAAAATTTCTTTTAATTCTGGTAAAATCTCAAAAATTGAAGATTTGGAATTTATAAACGCTGATTGGAACATTTGGCAAAAAGAAAGAGATTCTTTAGTGAGTTGGATTAACAAAAACCACCCAGAATTTGATGGTTTTATTCACGACCTAACAATGAAAGGCGCAATAAATTACCTGAAAGCAATAGAATTATATAAAAATGAATTAAGATAAATATAACTCCATACCTACTCTCAATTCTTGTATATTACACCAATAAACTATTCTTATGAAATTAAACTTATTGTCTTGTGATGCTCAGCGGCCAGATAAAAGAGCAATAGCTAAATGTATTTCAGAAGTTTCCTCTAACATTAACGGATCTTTAGCAAATGAACTTACAGATATACTCTTAGAAGGAGACCCTGTAGATATTGAGGTGGAAGATAAAAACTCTGGTTCTGCTTTAAGAGCTTTTCGAAAGTTAAGTATTGACTACGAAATTATAGAGTAAACCAAAGAACTAACAAGCGTTTTTCTGAAACTATTATGAAAAAAAAGGTATTACAATTAACAATGTGTTTCTTAATGATTTCAACATTGTCGATTGCCCAAAACAAAATGACCTTAGGAATGAAAATTGGTGGAAACTTCACTGGATTTCATACTGGAAGTTCTACTTTCAGTAGTGAATTTGGAATTAATCTCGGGGGAATAGCTGAATATACAATTTCTAATAAATTTAATCTTCAAGCTGAACTTTTGTTTAATCAAAAAGCCGGAAGTTTTACTATTAAAGACAATTCAAATGTCTTTTTAGGTAACGTAATTTCAAAAATTGGCTATATAGATATTCCTGTTCTTGCAAAAATATATTTAGGTAACAAATTCTCTTTTGAAATTGGGCCGCAAATCGGTTTTAAAATATCGGAAGAAACAGAGTTTAATAGAAACGATCTTAGACCCGAAATAAAAACATTAGATACCGCAATTGTTGGAGGCTTTGGTTACCAATTAGAACAAGGTATGTTTCTTCAAGCAAGATATGGTTACGGTCTTGCTGAAATTTTCGAAAATGAAAACTATAAAAACTCAGTAATTAGTCTCTCACTTGGTTATAAATTTAAATAATTAAAACGCTTTACAACATATAAACTAACCCACTCAAAAAATCACTTAAACTCCAAGTGGTTTTTTTATTTCATTACCTTTGATTTCTTAAATCGATTCTGTGACATTCACATACAACAAAAAAGAAAAACTTAAGAGTAAAAAACTCATAGACCAAATGTTTGTCGAAGGGAAATCTGTTTCGGCATACCCTTTGCGTTTAGTTTATATGCCAACCGTTTTTGATGACAATTTAATTACTAAAACAGGCGTATCTGTAAGCAAACGAAATTTTAAAACTGCTGTAGATAGAAATAGAATAAAACGCTTATTAAGAGAATCTTATCGACTAAATAAATCGGTTTATTTTAACAATTTAACAACATCGCATGCGTTTATGATTTTGTACATTGGCAAAGAAAAACCAACATTCGCCCAAGTTGAATTAAAAATGAAACAGTTGTTTGATAAATTTTCAAGCAAAATTTCAGAAAAATAAATACGCTTTATGAAATCGATCTTTTATTTTTTTATTTTTTTTATTGCTTTAGCTTGTAATTCTATAGATTCAGATAAGTCTTCAAATTATGAAGCATCGGAAATTGGACTAATGGAAATAGACAGAGAAGTTCAACCTATAACTGAAAACTTCAATGTTGCACCTTCAGATGCTACTCAACAAAAAATAATAAAAGAATCCTTTTTAAGATTTGAAACTAAAGATTTAGATAATACATATCTTCAAATTAAAAAAACCATAAGCAACAACAAAGGCTTTATTCAGAATGATAATTCTAATAAATCTTATAATACTATTACAAGACATTTAATTATTAGAATTCCAACTCATGCATTTCAAAACACCTTAGATTCTATTAGTAAAGGCGTTGAATATTTTGATACAAAACGTATTTCTTCTAAAGATGTTACCGAAGAATTTATAGATATAGAAGCCCGTTTAAAAGCTAAAAAGACTTTAGAAAAACGTTATTTAGAGTTATTAACTAAAGCTAAAAACGTAAAAGAAATTCTTGAAATAGAACGTGAACTTTCAAACATTAGAGAGGAAATTGAAGCCAAACAAGGACGTTTAAAATATCTTCAAAATAAAGTCTCGTTGAGTACTATAGATGTCGAGTTTTATAAATATACTTCCGAAGGACCAGTAAGCACATCTTACGGCACAAAAATGTGGAATTCTGTTAAATCTGGTTTTAATGGTTTATCTGTGTTTTTCTTAGGTATATTATACATTTGGCCATTTATAATATTAACAATAATTATTGTTTATTTTGTTAAAAAAAGGCTTAGAAAAAAGAAAAAATAATGAAATATATCTTTAAAAAAAACATACTCATTCCTGTTTTGGCTTGCACCATTTTTTTTACGGGAACCGCTTTTAAAAACGATTTTTTCGAAATCGCGAAACAAATAGAAATCTTTACGACGTTGTTTAAAGAACTCAACATGAATTATGTTGATGAAACGAATCCTGGTGATTTAATGGATACGGCTATTAAAAGCATGCTAGAAGATTTAGATCCGTACACACGCTTTATGAACGAGCAAGATGTAGAGGCAGCAAGAATTAATAATACGGGCGATTATACAGGTATTGGAGCTCGAGTTAGAACGTTTAAAGATAAATTACTAATTGTAGAACCTTATAAAGATTATCCGGCAGATAAAGCAGGATTAAAAGCGGGCGACGAAATTATAAAAGTAGGCGATGCCCTTGTAGAAAGTTATAAAGAATCCGCTGGCGATTTACTTAAAGGTGCTCCAGATTCTAATGTAGAAGTTACATTTATCCGCCAAGGCAAAACACAAACTGTTACTATAAAAAGAGCCGAAGTAGAAATTAAAGCGGTACCGCATTTCTCTATGGTTGACGATAAAACAGGTTACATCGTTTTAAAGAAGTTTAACAGAAAAGCATCAGCCGAAACAAATTATGCCTTACGAGATTTAAAAGCTCAAGGTGCCGAACAAATTATTTTAGACTTAAGAGGCAACCCTGGCGGATTACTTAACGAAGCCATTAATATTGTAAATCTTTTTGTTCCGAAAGGGCAGTTGGTGGTTACCACAAAATCTAAAGTAAAAAAATACAATAAAACCTATTTAACAAAAAATGAACCTATAGATCTAGAAATCCCTTTAGTTATTTTAATTGACGGTGGTAGTGCTTCGGCCAGTGAAATTGTATCGGGTGCTTTACAAGATTTAGACCGTGCCGTTGTAGTAGGTTCTCGTAGTTTTGGAAAAGGTTTAGTACAACGCCCTAAAATTTTAACTTACGGCACACAGGTTAAAATTACGATTTCACGTTATTACACACCTTCTGGACGTTGCATACAAGCTCTAGATTATTGGAATAGAAGCGATAAAGGCGAGGCTGTTCGTGTGAAACAAGAAAATTATAACGCATTTAAAACTAAAAATGGTCGTAAAGTATTTGATGGTGGTGGTGTTTTTCCTGACGAAAATTTAGGCGCTAATAAAAATCCAGAAATATTAAAAGCGGTTGTAAACAGCAACTTAATATTTAACTATGCGACTAATTATTATTATAAAAATAAAATAGAAGATATTAATAGTTTTAAGTTATCTAATTCAGATTTTACATCCTTTAAAAACTTTTTAAATACGAATAAGTTTTCATACGAAACCAAAACAGAAAAAGCACTTTTAAAAGCATACGAAACAGCACAATTAGAAGGTTTAAACGATAATATTGATAAAGACTATAATGTCTTGCTTTCAAACTTAAAGAACTCAAAGAATAGTGCTATAGATGAGAATAAAACCTATTTATTAGAGTTATTAACAGAAGAGATAGTAAAACGATACGTGTATAGAGAAGGATTATACGATTACTATAAAATTCATAATCCGGAGATAAAAAAAGCTTCAGAAATTCTTCAAAATAAAAGCAGTTATTTAAGCTACTTAAAGTAAAAATATAGAAAACACTATCTTTATCATAATAGTTTAAGTCCCAAAAATGAATAAACTTATTGTATTTATATTATTAATACTCAATTGTAATGTGGTCTTTTCTCAAAAAGAATTCACCCACGATGTGTATTTTGATAGCGATAAATTTGTAGTACCAAATACAGAAGAAAACCGCTTATTGTTATTCATTTCTACGCTCACAGATATAGACATAGACAGCATTTCTATCTATGGTTTCTGTGACGATATTGGAGCAGATACTTATAATTTAAAACTATCGCAACAACGTGCAAATGCTATAAAAATGATTTTTTCTAATAATGAAATTAGTGAAGATTTAATTACGAATGTAGATGGTAAAGGAGAAATACTTTTAAAAATAATTAATGAAAAAAATCTATTAAAAATCCGCGGACTTAATAGAAAAGTTGAAATTATAGTCAAAGAAAAAGCACCCGAACCTATTATAGTAGAAAAACCAAAAGAAATAGTTGAAGATACTTTAAAAGAGAAAACAATTCCAGAACGTATTAAAGCCGATAATCTTAAAGTTGGCGATAAAATAATTTTTGAAAATATTTTATTTAAAACGGGTTATAGTAAAGTCGTTCCTGGGTCTGTAAAAACACTAACAGAAATAGCAAAATCTCTTGTAGAGCGCGACGATATTTATTTTACCATACAAGGGCATGTATGCTGTACACAATATAGTAGAGATGCTATAGATAGAAAAACGAAAAAACGTAATTTATCAGAAGCTAGAGCGAAATATATTTATGAATATTTTGCTAAAAAAGGCGTCAATAAAAGACGCATGCGCTACTTAGGTATGCGTCGTAAATTTCCATTGGGTGGCGACCCTAAATTTGATAGACGTGTAGAGATAATAATTACTTATGTAGGTAATTAATTTACAAACCCTATGTTTGTATGATTAAATACTAATTAATTGCGAAAAAAAAGTCTCTTAATAATTACGTTTTTATTTCTAATACCTTTTATTAGTTGGTCTCAAACTACACCTATTCCTGATAATAATTTTGAAATTTACCTAGAAACACACGATGCTAATCTTAATTTGGTAACCTTAGGAAATACAAATAGTATGGGTGATGGTATTTTAAATAATAGCGTACCAACTAACAAAATAAATACTGTTTTAGATCTTGACATTCTAAATTTAAACATAACAAACCTTAGTGGAATAGAAGATTTTATTGCACTAACAAAACTGGATTGTTCTCAAAATCAATTAACAAATTTAGATGTGACTTCACTTTCTAATTTACAAATTTTATGGTGCTTTAGTAATAGTTTATCAAATATTGATGTGAGTCAAAACACTGCATTAATTTCTTTAAGAGTTGAAGATAATACCTTAATAAATTTAGATGTCTCAAATAATACGGTCTTAAATGTTTTAACCTGTCAAAACAATTTTTTAACCAGTTTAAACACGTCTAATAATAGTAACCTAACCATATTAAATTGTGGAGATAATGCTACAGGAACTATAGATGTTACTAATAATTTAAATTTAGTCTCGTTAACATGTCCTAGAAATAACTTAACAGAATTAGATGTTACCAATAATATTAATTTAGAACAATTAATGTTTGCTGATAATCAAATAAATGACATTAACATTAGTAATAACCGTGAATTATCACAATTTAGAGGTAGTAGAAATTTATTAAGAGTATTAGATACATCAAACAATTTAGAACTCATACATATAACCTGTAATTTTAATACTATAACAGAATTAGATATTAGCAATAATAACAAATTAGGAATTCTTGACTGCTCAAATAATTTACTATGCAGAATAAATGCTAAAAACGGCACCAATATGCTTATAACTAATTTTAACGCAGATAATAATCCAAATTTAACCTGTATTATAGTTGATGATATAAATTATAGTAACACAAATTGGACAGATAAAGATGCTACCGCAACCTTTTATAATTCTATAACAGATTGTGAAAATTCTGAAGCTATAATACCTGAAGTTGATAACTTAAATGACTTTATAGGACCAAGTTATACGTTACCTATACTTACTAACGGAAATTATTATACAACCACTGACGGAAACGGTATTAACTTAAACACAGGAGATGTTATTTCTACATCGCAAACCATTTACATTTATAACGAAACGGTTTGTTCTAATAACGAATCTAGTTTTAATATTTTAATAACCGATACTCCTTATTTTATTCCAAAATATTTCACGCCTAACAACGATGGAAATCATGATTACTGGAAGGTTTACGACAGTACAAACACCATTACAAACATCTATATTTTTAATCGCTATGGTAAACTTTTAAAAGACTTAAATATAAATTCTGAAGGCTGGAATGGTACTTTTAATGGGGAACTTTTACCAAATAATGATTATTGGTACAACATAATTTTTAATTCTGGGGAAGTTTTAAATGGACATTTTACTTTAAAACGATAAACTATCCTTTTACCATAGCAATATGCGGAATATCATCTTCAAGATACTCCTCACCTATTTCATTAAAACCTAAACTGTTATAAAACGATTTTAAATAACATTGCGCCGAAATTTTAATTTTTGTTTCATTAAAATTCATTTTAATCGCTTCTATTGAAGCATTCATAATATCGATACCATATTTATATTGGCGTTCTTTTTTAGCGACTACTACCCTACCAATACTAGAAAATTCAAAATAATCTCCAGGTTTAAAAATACGCGTATAAGCAACTATTCTATCATTTTTAAAACCTAAAACATGCAACGATTTTTCGTCTTTACCATCAAGATCTTGATACACACAATCTTGCTCAACTACAAAAACTTCACTACGTAATTGTAATACATTATATAACTCTTTTTTAGTGAGCACTTCAAAAGTTTTAACTTCTATTTTTATCATATTATTCTTTTAATCGGCATACTGCCGTCATTGCGGAACGACAAGTTCACTCCATTCTTTTTCTAAGCTAAAAGATATGTAAAATATAATTCTACTAATCTAAAGGAGGCACGAAGCAATCTGTTTATTTATTAACGAAAATAGTATGTTATTAATAAGTAAAAATTCAATTGAAAAAATTACTTCATCGCGAATAAACACCTCGCAATGACGTTAATCCTGAACAATCACATCTTTAGCATCATCTTTACCAAATTCTGGTTGAATATTTACATGATTAATATCGTATTTACTTAATACCAAATCTTCAATATCATGCAAAATAATATCAAACTGCGAGAGTGTTATATCTTCATTAAAATCGATATGCGCTTCTAAATGAATTTCATCTTCATTCAATTGCCATACATGCACATGATGTACATTTTTAATAGTATCAAAAGCATTTATTTCATTAACAATTTGCTTTAAGGGAATAGCATCTGGAGTAAATAACATGAGTACTTTTGTAGCATCTTTTAATAAATCGAAACCCATCCAAATTAAATATAAAGCTATAGCAAAAGTTAATGCACTATCTACCCAAAACATTTGGTAATACTTCATTAACAAACCACCAATTAAAACAGCTACACTCGCCATCATATCGGTTAATAAATGCAAATATGCACTTTTCATATTCATGTTAGACTCAGAGTCCTTTTTTAATAAAATAACGCTTAAACCATTTCCTAAAATAGCAACTGCAGATAACCAAATAACTAAATGAGACTCTATTTCTTGTGGGTTATTAAAACGTTTTAAAGCTTCAATAATTAATAAAACAGCCACTATTATTAAAGTGGATGCATTAATAAAAGCGGCTAATATTTCGGCACGTTTATAACCAAATGTTTTTTGTAAAGACGCTTTTTTTTTTGATAACTTATTAGCTATATAGCTAATTATAAGAGAAATAACATCGCTAAAATTATGAAGTGCATCACTTAATAAACTTAAACTTCCAGAAAGCAAACCACCAATGACTTGCGCAACCGTTATTATAATATTCAATAAAATAGACCAAAGAAGTTTACGTCCTTTTAGGTCGTTATGAACATGTGTGTGATTGTGCGTATGGTTATGCCCCATTTATTTTAACATGATACTGGTATTTTATCGATTCTATTTTGATGACGACCACCTTCAAACTCAGTATTTAAAAACACCTCTACCATTTCTAAAACTTGTTGTACCGCTGTAAAACGCGCAGGAATACATAAAATATTAGCATTATTATGTTGTCTTATTAAAGTAACTATTTCTTTATTCCAACATAAACCAGCACGTATTTTTTGATGTTTATTAGCCGTCATAGCAACACCATTAGCGCTTCCACAAATTAAAATACCAAATTGAGATGTATTAGATTCTACATCTTTAGCTACAGGATGTACAAAATCTGCATAATCTACACTATCATTAGCATCTGTACCATAGTTATTAACAGTAATACCTTTAGACTCTAATAAAGCTTTAATTGCAAATTTATATTCAGTACCAGCGTGATCGTTTCCTATTGAAATATTCATAATATATATGTTGTTATTAAAAATACAAAGTTAATAATAAGTCATAACTATAATAACTATAAAGACTTAAGATGTTTAATTATTTTAATTTTATAACGTTTAACGCGTACCTATAAATGGATTGTTAATTACTCAAACATTTTTGTTTCATTACTTGTTAATAACTGTTGATTATTTTTTAAAACTAAAATTAGGAATATCTAATTAATTTTCTAATCAAAAACCCGAACTAAATAACCTAAAATTTAAGCACTTTTCTTTAGCAATCTTTTAAGACTAAAATGATACATATATAAACACCAAAATTAAAATACTTATTAATAATTAACAGTATTTTTGAGTTATTAACAACTGTTAATAGTAAATTTAAAAGAGCTAATTATTAAGGTTTTAATAAATTTTAAGCTGTTAATTAAGGCCTTATTAATAGCTATAACTTAAAAACAAAGTAAAAACGTATAAAGTTATACCGCTATTAACACACTATAATAACCACCATTTATTTTTTTAAATTTTAAAAGAAAACTGATTATATGTATATATATGTGGATAACTCTAAAATTGAATTTTAAAAAATCATTTTTGTAAATATTTAAGTCTTATTAATAATTATGAAATAGAGATTTAACCTTAAGAAAATACCATTTAATATATAAAACGTAGCTTTGTCAAAAATAAATAGCAAATCTTCTCCTAAAACATAGCTATTTAGTAACAAAATTTCCATTATCTTAGGAAATGAATATGATTAAACAATTAAATGACAAGAAAGAAAAAAAGAAATCCTAAAAAAGGAATTTCCAACCTTACAGATACAATCTTAAGTATTTTAAAAAAAGAGAGAAATCAAAGTTTTAACTACAAACAAATAGCTGCTAAAATTGGTGTTAACGATGCAAGTAGTCGTAACCAAATAATTAAAACATTAGCAAAACTTACAGCTAAAAAAGAACTTGAAGAAGTAGAACGAGGCAAGTTTAGAGCTATTGTAAATGCAGAATATCACACAGGTAGATTAGATTTATCAGCAAAAGGATCGGGTTATATTATCTGTGACGAATTTGTAGATGATGTATTTATAGCATCCAACAATATAAATAAAGCCTTAAATGGTGATGAAGTAGAATTTTATGTTTACAAACGTCGTAAACGTGGAAGAATGGAAGGCGAAATAATAAATATTATTAAACGCGAAAAAACAGAATACGTTGGTGTTATACAAATACACGAGAAAAAGAATTTTGCTTTTGTAGTTGCCGATAGTAATAAAATGTACAAAGATATTTTTGTACCTATTAATAAAATAAATAAAGCAGAAGACGGTGATAAAGTATTAGTGGCAATTGAAGAATGGCCTGAAAAAGCCGATTCTCCAAACGGAAAAGTGATTCAGGTTTTAGGAAAACCAGGGGATCATAATACCGAAATCCATTCTATTTTGGCAGAATATGGTTTGCCAAACGAGTTTCCGCATGAAGTAGAAGCTTATGCAAATGATATAGATACCACTATAACAGAAGATATAATAGCAAAGCGTAGAGATATGCGTAAAGATTTAACCTTTACGATAGATCCTAAAGATGCTAAAGATTTTGATGATGCCTTATCATTCGAAGTTTTAGATAATGGCTTATACGAGATAGGAATACATATTGCAGATGTATCGCACTATTTAGAAGAAGGCACTGTTTTAGACGATGAAGCTTACGAGCGAGCCACATCGGTTTATTTGGTAGATAGAGTCGTACCCATGCTTCCAGAAGTATTATCTAATAATGCCTGTTCTTTACGTCCGCACGAAGAGAAATTAACATTTTCGGCAGTCTTTCAAATGAATGATGCTTGCGAAATAAAGAACGAATGGTTTGGTAGAACAGTAACGTATAGTGATGCGCGTTTTGCTTATGAAGAAGCCCAAGCGATTATAGAAAATAATATAGGTCTTGTTATTCCTACGAAAGCAGAAATCTCATCAATCAATACAACCATTCCATCAGAAGTTTCATTAACTGATAAAGAATACCAAACAAGTCCGGAAATAGCTCAAGCTATTTTAAAAATGGACGAGCTTGCAAAAAAAATGCGAGGTAAACGTATGATTTCTGGAGCACTTTCTTTTGATAAAGTTGAAGTTAAATTCAATTTAGACGAACAAGCAAATCCAGTGGGTGTCTTTTTTAAAACCAGTAAAGATGCTAATAAACTTATCGAAGAGTTTATGTTGTTAGCCAACAGAAAAGTATCAGAATTTATTGGTAAACAAGATCCTAAAAAGACTTTTGTTTATAGAACACACGACGAGCCTGACGATAGTAAACTTGCTAATTTACAAGGTATAGTTTCTAAATTTGGTTATAAACTCGATTTTAAAGATCGTAAAACGACAGCAGCTTCCCTTAATGGATTACTAAAAGAAGTAAATGGTAAAAAAGAGCAAAATTTAGTAGACACTTTAACCATTCGAAGTATGAGTAAAGCGGAATATACGACCAAAAATATTGGACATTATGGTTTAGCGTTTGATTATTATAGTCATTTCACGTCTCCAATACGTCGTTATCCAGATGTTATGGCCCACCGCTTATTGCAGCATTATTTAGATGGTGGAAAATCGGTTAGCGAAGACGCTTTCGAAGAAAAATGCCAACACTCCAGTAATATGGAAGGTTTAGCAACACGAGCAGAACGCGATTCTATAAAATACATGCAAATTAAATTTATGCAAGATCATAAAGATGAAGAATTTGTAGGTGTTATTTCTGGTGTAACCGACTGGGGAATTTATGTAGAAATTATATCAAATAAATGTGAAGGTATGGTGAGTGTCCGTGATATGAAAGACGATCATTACGCGTTCGATCAAGATTCTTATTCTATGGTTGGTAAAGAAAATAAAATAACATACCAACTTGGCGAAGAAATTATTGTAAAAGTTAAAAATGCAGATTTAGTTAAAAAACATCTCGATTTTCATCTTATAGGAAAACCAGAAGATTAATTAATACGTCATTTAACCTGTCATTGCGAGGGGTTTTTCACGACGAAGCAATCTGCTAAATTTTAGTAGAATATTAAAAGCCACAAATTATTTAATAATTTGTGGCTTTTTCAATTTCTAGTGATTCTTACTTTTTAATCAGAATTATATCGAGAAGTAAGGGGAGGGCTTTCCATTATATCTTTTGTTTTTTGTCATTCTTGAGCAGGCAGGAATCTATAATAAAGTATAGTATTTACTTGGGATAATTTTTATAAAATAAGAACGTAACACGAACACGTATTTAATCATCCTTCCAATAAATAATCTATAGCATTTTCAATAGTATCCACGAATTTTTTTGATGCATCAAAATACTTTAGATTATTTTTTTTCAATAATTTAATTATCAATTCAGGGAGAATGGCTTCGCCTTCAATAATATAATCAATATTTCCCCATATCATATTTTCAAACATTGCGTTCAAAAAATCTCAAGATTTTTCCGCTATCTCATCTGGAAAGAGTAAGTCGTGAATTCCATATTCTGGAATCCCGTTTGTAAAACCAATCAATAGAGAAATAGGAGATGCCTTTTTGTTCTGATATTTTTCTTGCAATTATTGTCTTTCCTGCTCTTGATGCTCCGCTAACTAAATATAACATACTATGACCCTCTCTTTTAATTTATTTTTAAAAATAAAGATTTAAAAACATTAACCCTTATTTAAAGCTATACTTATATTTAATAGTTTTGTGTATATAAATCCGAGGTTAAACGACTTAAGTTATCCTAAATTTTTTAGAAGGTCAAGTTTTCTAATCATTCACCTTTTTAAAAAAACAGTAAAAAAAGTGTAACATCACACCATTTTAAGTACTAATAAATAAAATAAAAAATATAATGATATTAACCACAACCAATTCAATAGAAAACCATGTTATTCAAGATTATTTAGGTATTGTAACTGGTGTTGATGTAAACATGCCAAAAGCGACACTAACTTTTAGCATGAAAAAATATTACGCCTCTTACGAGAATAAGATTAACGAAGTAAAAGAAGCTGCTTTTCAAAAGTTAAAAAATAATGCTACAAAATTATACGCAAACGCGATTATTGGTATTTCTTTAGATATAGAAACATCTCCAACTTCTGGATTAATTATGGTTTCTATAACAGGAACTGCAGTAAAAGTAGTTTAGTATTTTATTTTTATTCAAGGGATAAAGTATCCATTAAAGCTATATTTATGTAATAATTTGTTTTTCCTAACTTGTATTTATAAATTACTTTATCTTCTGCTAACCTATTCAAATATACAGCAGCAGTTACACGACTAACTCCTAAATCATTTTGTAAAAATTCAATTTTGGTATAAGGTTGTTTAAACAAATGATTGAGTAATTCTTGACTATAAAATTTATAATTATTACGTAATATATTTTTCATTTTCATCATTTCATTTTTTATGTTGTTCACTAAGCGAATGGTATCGTTCGCTGTTTCTTCAACTGCAGATATCATGTATATAAGCCACACTTCCCAACTGTCATTATCACGTACGTCTTGTAGGTTTTGATAATACGCCATTTTGTTTTGAATAATGCATCTGCTTAAATAGAGAATAGGAATATCTAATAAATCATTCAAAACCAAATATAGAATATTAATAATCCTTCCTGTTCTTCCATTACCATCATAAAATGGATGAATACTTTCAAATTGAAAATGAATAATTGCCATTTTTACAATTGGATCGTAATCTGTAAGCGAGTTATCATTAATAAATATTTCTAGATTTTGCATTAAGTCTTTAATCTCTTTGGCATTTTGTGGAGGCTCATAAATTATTTCTCCTGTTTGTTGATTCTTTAGGTTTGTGCCAGGGACTTTACGTAATCCAGCTTTATTTTTTTCTAGAATTTCTTGTATTTCAATAATATGATTAATTGATAATACTTTTTGATTTGAAACAATTGAAAAACCCCGCTTTATAGCAGAAATATAATTTTGCACTTCTTTCGTAGCAGGAGAAACATACTTTTCTAACCCTAATGAACTTTTGTATAATTCATCATGAGTCGTAACAATATTTTCTATCTCAGAACTATCTTTAGCTTCTTGTAAGGTTAAGGTATTAATTAATATTTCTTGTTTAGGAATAGTTTGTGCTATTCCCTTCAATTCTGCTAGTGCACGGTGGGCACTTGCTAGTTTTTTAAGAACACCTCTAGTTTCTAAATCTTTATCATATGGTAAATAAGATGGTTTCCAGCTCATGATAACATTGTTCGTAATTCTTTACACATTATTTATTTCGTGTAAAGATTTCTAAGTTTTCTTTACATGTTTTACAAATATACAATATTTCATATAAAGAAAAATCGATTTTCTTTACACGTTATAGTAGATGTGTAAAGGTTTTAATCATTTCCTTTTATTTGATTGTTTAGTAAGAGCATTTCTTTAGATATAGAAACATCGCCAACATCTGGATTAATTATGGTTTCTATAACAGGAACTGCAGTAAAAGTGGCATAAATAACAACCGTTTATTATAATTTTTTCATAAAGAGAATAAGTAACGGAATAATTATTGATAATTTTACGTTAAAATAAAAAACATAGTTTAATGAAGACACTTGTAAAAGTATTTGTCCTGCTTATAACCACAGTAGTATTTGCTCAAAAACCAATTGAAAAAACAATTGGAGAATTTAAAGAATTAAAAGTTTATGATTTAATAGAAGTCGAGCTTATTAAATCAGATCAAAACAGAATTGTTATTACTGGGAAAAACAATAAAGATGTTCTGGTTAATAATAAAAACGGAACCTTAAAGATAAAAATGAAGCTAGAAGAAGCTTTTGATGGTAACGATACTAGAATAACTTTATATTATACAGCGTTTGATGTTATTGATGTTAACGAAGGGGCATATGTACATTCTAAAGATATAATTAAACAATTTGAAGTGGGTTTAAATGCTCAAGAAGGTGGAAAAATAAAAGTAAATTTAGATGTCAATTATCTTAATGTAAGATCGGTTACAGGAGCAAATGTAAGAACTACAGGAACTGCAAAACATCAAGATGTCTCTATTTTTACAGGTGGTGTTTATGCAGGAAAAAATCTTAAAACAGAATTTACAGATGTTTCTATAAGAATAGCTGGCGAAGCATATGTAAATGCATCAACATTGGTTAATGCTAAAGTAAGAGCAGGAGGTGATATAACTATTTACGGTAACCCAGAACGTGTTGACGAAAGTAAAGTGCTTGGTGGGCGTATTAAACGGGTGAAAGAATAAAATTGTAATAATAAGTAATATAAATGTCGTACTGAATTTGTAGTATAGTTTGTCATTCCTGCGAAGGCAGGAATCCACATTCAATCTATTATAAATTCCTGCCTTCGCAGGAATGACAAAGTTGAAGCATATGATTTATTGAAATTAAAACCACTTTATAAGTGGTTTTTTTGTTTTAAGCCTATTTATAAAAAAATAAAACTTCAAGATTTTTAAAATATTTCTTTTCTTTGTGTAAATCCTAGATGCGTTTATGTTTGATGATATTTTAACGGCAATTCCTTTTGGTATAATACTCGCTTTTACCATTGGCCCCGTTTTTTTTGTATTATTAGAAACTAGTGCTACAAAAGGATTTAGAAGCGCATTAATTTTTGATTTTGGTGTTATTCTTGCCGATATTCTTTTTATAATCATTGCTTTTTATAGCACCAATAGTTTACGTGGAAAAATAAAGGACGATCCTAGTTTTTTAATTTTTGGTGGTGCTTTACTTATCGTTTATGGTATTATTTCTTTTGTAAAAACATCAAAGTCATTTCGGTCTATAGTTAAAGAATATCATAAAGTAGAAATTCAAAAAGATTATGGTAAGCTTTTTATAAAAGGGTTTTTACTCAACTTTATTAATATTGGCGTTTTATTAGGTTGGCTAGGTTTTATAGTACTTGGCGATTCTTTAACCACTTCAGAAAATGGAGAAATTGTTTTTGTAGTCACTATGGTTATCGCTTATTTTGTTTCAGACTTGTTTAAAATTATTGTTGCAAAGCGACTTAAAGATAAATTAACACCCCGACTTATTTTTAAAACAAAAAAAGTAATAGCACTTGTTATTTTAGGTTTCGGAATCGTATTACTTATACAAGGTTTATTTCCAGAAACATACGAAAAGAATAAAGAAAAACTAGAGAAAATAAATCCTATAAAAGAAAGGCTTTCTTTGTAAATTGAATGCTTTTTCTAGAATTGTTTATCAGCTATAAAATTTACAAAATAAAAAACCTCCAAGGTATTAACTTGAAGGTTTTTAGAGGTGTCGAGCGGATTCGAACCGCTGTAGATGGTGTTGCAGACCACTGCCTAGCCACTCGGCCACGACACCTTAAATGTTGATACAAATGTATAAAAATTTATGAGTTTTCAACACATTAAATTACTTTTTACGTTTATCGGTCATTTTTATAGTAACACGCTGAACATCTCCACCAATTGGCGGGTTTAATTTACTAACCCAAACAGTGGCTTTTTTAACCAATTTATCTTCATTAAAAATACGATTTAAAATGCGTTTCGCAACGGTTTCTAATAGATGCGACGCAATATTCATTTCCTCTTTTATAATACGGTTAAGAAACACATAATCAACAGTCTCACTTAATTTATCAGATTTAGATGAAGGTTGTAAGTTAGCCTTAACTTCTAAATCTACACGATAATCGCTTCCTATTTTAGTTTCTTCTTTTAAGCATCCGTGGTATGCAAATACGCGAATGTTTTCAACTTTAATTATTCCCATTAGTTAATTTGTAAATAAATCAAAAATATTACTCAGTGCACTCGTTTTAGCTTTATAAAATTCAGTATAAGTACACCGTGTACAAGTTATAGAAGTGAATTTTTTGTTTTGAACATCAAAAATTTTAGACCATGTTCCGCCTGTTGCTCGCATTTCATCAACTTCATATTTCGTATTAGAGCATTTAGGGCAACTATAATTTATGTTTTTCATTTTAAAAATAATTTTAATTAATAACTTATTATATAATAAGTGTCTACTAATTAAAATTTGTTACGCTTCTTAAACTTATTTGAAAAAGGACTCTTCGATACATTTTATCAAAATAGCCTTTAAAATTGTCATTCTCGCGAAATCGAAGATTCATTAATTTGAATTAAGAATCAGTGAATAAAGCGGGAACTTAAATAAAAAAACTATTTAACTTTAGTTATTTTCTTTAACACGATTACTTTTAATAGATTTTTTTATTAAGCTAAAATAACTTGAATTTCCGTAATTTTGGAGCTTATTTTAAGGAAATAGATTAGAAGTATGTCTGAAGAAAGAAAATCATTAAATTTTTTAGAACAAATAATAGAAGAAGATTTAGCTAATGGGATGTCTAAAGAGGCATTACGTTTTCGTTTTCCACCAGAACCTAATGGTTATTTACATATTGGGCACACAAAAGCTATAGGTATTAGTTTTGGTTTAGGTGAAAAATATAAAGCACCAGTTAACCTTCGTTTTGATGATACAAATCCGGCAAAAGAAGAACAGGAGTATGTTGATGCTATTAAAAAAGATATTGCATGGTTAGGCTATACATGGGATAAAGAATTGTATTCTTCTAATTATTTTCAACAACTTTACGATTGGACAATTACTTTAATAAAAGAAGGAAAAGCTTATGTAGATTCTCAATCTAGCGAAGCTATGGCTGAACAAAAAGGAACACCAACACAACCAGGAGTCGATGGGCCTTTTAGAAATAGGACAATAGAAGAAAACCTAGATTTATTCGACCGTATGAAAAATGGTGAGTTTAATGAAGGAGAACATATTCTTCGAGCTAAAATTAATATGCAACATGTAAATATGTTAATGCGCGACCCCATTATTTATCGTGTATTAAAAAAGCATCATCATAGAACGGGTAACGACTGGTGTATCTATCCTATGTACGATTGGACGCATGGCGAAAGCGACTATATCGAGCAAATTTCACACTCGTTATGTTCATTAGAATTTAAACCACATAGAGAACTTTACGATTGGTTTTTAGATCAAATTGTAGATCCTAATAAACAGCGTCCAAAACAACGTGAGTTTGCGCGCTTAAATTTAAGTTATACCATTATGAGTAAACGTAAGTTGCTTAAATTGGTAGAAGATCAAATTGTTAATGGCTGGGACGATCCGCGTATGCCAACCATTTCAGGGTTGCGTCGTCGTGGTTATACGCCAAACGCGATTAGAAAATTTGTAGAAACCGTTGGTGTTGCCAAACGTGATAATACTATTGATGTATCGCTTTTAGAATTTTGTATACGTGAAGATTTAAACAAAAGAGCACCACGTGTTATGGCTGTTTTAGATCCTATAAAAGTGGTTATTACAAATTATCCTGAAGGAAAAGAGGAATGGTTTGATGCCGAAAATAATCAAGAAGATGACAGTGCGGGTTTTAGAAAAGTACCATTTTCTAGAGAATTGTATATAGAAAAAGAAGATTTTAAAGAAGAAGCGAGTAATAAGTTCTTCAGATTAAAATTAGGAGGTGAAGTCCGTTTAAAGAATGCTTATATTATTCAAGCAAATAGCGTCTTAAAAGATGCCGATGGTCATATTACAGAAGTACATTGTACCTATTCTGAAGATACTGACCGCCGTATAAAGGGAACTTTACATTGGGTCTCTATAAAACATGCAGTAAAAGCCGAAGTTAGAGAATACGATCGTTTATTTAGTGACGAATCGCCAGATAGTTATCAAGATAAAGACTTTATGGAATTTATAAACCCTAATTCTTTAAAAGTTATTGAAGCTTTTGTAGAACCTAGTTTATCTAACGTTAAAGCGGGAGAACAATTTCAGTTTCAACGTTTAGGCTATTTTAATGTGGATAAGGATTCGGTTTCAAACAAATTAGTATTTAATAAAACGGTGGGTTTACGTGATTCTTGGGCAAAACAAAAACCTAAGACACCACAAAACCAACTTCAAAAGAATAACAATCAAAATCAACAACAATCGCAAAGAAAAGCTATTGACGTTATTCAAAAATTAGGAAAGAAGTATACTAATCTACCAGAAGAAAAACAACAAAAAGTAAAAGCAGAAATTTTAGAACTTGCTAAAAATGTAAGTTACGAAGAGTTGGAACCACTTTTTAATACCGCAGTTAAAAAAGTAGGCACCCGTATTGCTGTAGCACTTGTTTTAGGTGTTTTAATTGAAAATGGTCAGACTAAAAATGAGGTTATAAACGATTTTATTACTAAAGCTTTAGAAGATAAGAGTGCGTTGTTAGTTGCGGAGACTAAAGGGCTTTAAATATTTATAATTTTTTTAGTACATTTAATATCTAACTAAATTTTTTAATTATGGATTATTTAAACCCTATTGCACTATTAGTGGCCGCTATTTCGGCTTTAGTTGTTGGCTTTATTTGGTATAACCCAAAAGTATTTGGAACGATCTGGATGAAAGAAGCCGGCATGACCGAAGAAAGTATGAAAGGCGCAAACATGGCTAAGATTTTTATTATGGCCTTCATTTTTGCTTTTTTATTAGCGATGACGATGATGCAAATGAGTATTCACCAAACAGGAGCTTTAAGTTTAGTAGGGGGAGACTCTACACAAGCATTACCATCTTACGCAGCTTTTATGGCAGATTACGGAGCGCACTTTAGAACCTTTAAACATGGTGCACTTCATGGTGTTTTTGCTGGTATTTTTGTGGCGCTACCTATTTTAGGAACCAATGCTTTATTCGAGCGTAAAAGTGCTAAATACATATTAGTTAATTCTGGTTATTGGATAGTAACTCTTGGTATAATGGGTGCTATTATCTGTGGCTGGCAATAAAATTTTGTAAACAATTAACATAATTAAAGACTGAGGTATTTAACTTCGGTCTTTTTTCTTTTAGTATTGAAAACATTTCAAATTTATTCTTCTTTTAACGAACTTCCAGAATCTTGGAAGGGAATTACTGAACATGATATTTTTTTACAGCCCGATTATTTTCAAGCTTTAGAAAAAGCATCGCCTGAAAATATTCAACTTTTTTATGTGGGTGTTTTCAAAAATGAAGCATTAGTTGGAGTTGCCGTCATTCAACGTGTGCAGTTGTACTTAAAAGATATGTTTAGAAAAACAACGGTTTCTTGTTTTAAAACATTTTTTCAAAGCATGGTTTCTAAAATATTAAAAGGAAACATTTTAGTGGTTGGTAATTTAATGCATACAGGACAGCATGGCATGTTTTATCAAGAAAATAACATATCGCAACAAGAATATCTAGAAGTTGTTTTTAATGCGTTAAATGCGCTTAAAATCAAAATTAAAGAAACTCAGAAAAAGACCATTAGAGTTATTATGCTGAAGGATTTTTTTAATGAAGATCCTATTCATAATCATAAAAACCTTTTCCTAGCCAATAAACTGCATAATGTTTTTGTACAACCGAATATGATCATGTCGGTAAAAATAGATTGGTTAAAAATTGAAGATTACGTTTCTAGTTTAACTAAAAAATACAGAGCTCGCTATAAGCGCGCTAAAAAGAAATTAGGAGCTATCGCCTGTCAAGAATTGGATTTAGAAACGATTCAAAATAATTCAGAACAGTTACATCAGTTGTATTTAAATGTTTCTAATAATGCGAAGTTTAACACGTTTATTCTTCCTCAAAACCATTTTTATCATTTAAAACACGAATTAAAAGATGATTTTAAGGTTTTTGGATATTATTTAGATGATGAGTTAATTGGTTTTTATACGCTTATTTTAAACAATGATTATTTAGAAACCTATTTTTTAGGTTATGATACCGAACATCAATACCCAAATCAGTTGTATTTAAATATGCTTTATGATATGGCTGCGTTTGCTATTGATAATAAATTTCCAAAAATTGTTTACGCGCGAACTGCTATGGAAATTAAAAGCTCAGTAGGAGCCAAGCCAGAAGCTATGAGTGTTTATTTAAAACATACCAATGGTTTTATTAATGCTATTTTAAAACAGGTTTTTAAGTTGATGAATCCAAATCAAGATTGGGAAGAGCGCCATCCTTTTAAACTTTAAATCTAATATTCTATGTTTGGATGTCTGTATTTTTTCGACTTAAAGAAAAAACACACATCATGAATAAATTAGTCTATCTTTTATTTTTTATTCCTTTTTTGTCGTTTTCACAGGATATGAATAACGAAAAACTTCAAACGATTTATACTTCTGTAAGCGATTCTATTCAAGGTGATTTTGGTGGATGGCAATTTTTTGTAAAAGAGATCCCTATAATGTCAGTAACTGATGAGAATCATAATCGAATGCGAATTATTTCTCCAATAGCAGATTCTAATACTTTAAATGAAGCATTAATTAAGGCAGCTTTAGTCGCAAATTTCCATACCGCTTTAGATGTTAAGTATGCGGTTTCAGATGGTGTGCTGTGGTCTGTTTTTATTCACCCTCTAAAAGAATTATCAGAAGATCAAGTTAAAGATGCTGTAAGTCAAGTGTACTTTGCCAATATTAATTTTGGAACATCGTTTGCAAGTACGTCGTTGAGTTTTCCTGGGAGAACAAATAAAGAATTAGAAAAGGAAGACGAGCATAGGGAAGAAGAAGCTCCAAAGTTTCAAAAATTATAAAAGTAAAAGAGGCTGTCTAAAAAGTCTAGATTAGTGAGTTGTCAGGTTGAGCTTATCGAAATCTAATTATTGATTATCAGTAAGTTGATATATTTCGACAGGCTCAATATGATTTCCCATTTTACTTTTTAGACAGCCCCGATTTAAAAATTACTATTCCTTCTTCTTTTGATTTTTCATCGCCTCACCAATTTGATTACTTGCTGTAAAACTAGCAACCATATCGTTTAACATGGTACTTCCAGCTTGTGGTGAATTAGGTAATAAAATTAAATTACTGTTTGTTTCGCTACCAATAGCTTGTAATGTGTCGTAATGTTGTGTAACAACAATAAGTGCAGAAGCTTCTTGTGAGTTAATACCAACTCGGTTTAAAACATCTACAGACTCTTCTAAACCACGAGCAATTTCTCGACGTTGATCTGCAATACCTTGCCCTTGTAAACGTTTACTTTCAGCTTCAGCTTTCGCTTTTTCAACAATTAAAATACGTTGTGCATCTCCTTCATATTGAGCGGCTGTTTTTTCTCTATCGGCAGCATTAATTCGGTTCATGGCTTCTTTAACTTGCGCATCAGGATCAATATCTGTTACTAAAGTTTTTATAATATCATAACCATAATTTTGCATCGCTTCATTTAATTCAGCTTTTACAGCAATAGCAATATCATCTTTTTTTAAGAACACATCATCTAAAATCATTTTTGGTACTTCGGCACGAACCACATCAAATACATAACTTGTTATTTGATCGTGTGGATAATCTAACTTATAAAAAGCATCTTCAACTTTATTTCTAATAACTTTATATTGTACAGATACTTTTAAACGCACAAATACATCATCTTTAGTTTTGGTTTCTACAATAACGTCTAGTTGTTGAATTTTTAAACTCAATTTACCAGAAATTCGATCTACTAACGGAATTTTTAACTGTAAACCAGATTGACGAATACTATGGAATTTACCAAAGCGTTCTATAATAGCTGCGGTTTGTTGTTTAACAACAAAGAATGACGAGATTAAAATAAATAATCCGAAAATAATAATGGGGATGAAAATGAAAGTCATAATGTTTTTATTAAAAAGATTAGAAAATTTAAGATACTAAAATTATACTATATTTGGTTGTTTATAACCCAAACTTAAATGAAATACAGTAGAATTTTCTTATTAGTAGCTATAATGCTATGTTTTGTTACAAAATCTTTTTCTCAAAAGGGAAGTTATGATATTGTAAATGGATTTGGCATTTTTGGTGGTATTACTAAAATCGATATCACTACAGATAATTTTATAACTACACAAGGCGATGGTTTTATGGGTGGAATGAGCGCTACGGTAGACATTCCGCACAGATGGTATAACATGAGTTTCGGAATGCAATTATCAGAAAGTACGATTAGTATTTTGGGTAGACCCACAGCTTCTAGTACAATAAATGAATTTGTAGATTATAAACTTTTTGCGGCACAACTAGCCTTAATGGGACATATAAAATTGGCAGGCAGTTATGTGACTTTAGATGTTGGACCCATGCTACAATACAATAGCCGATTAGAAATTGATAATGAAGCTCAAGAATCTTATTTTATTAATAATTACGATAATTTATTAGCAAGCGATATTAGCAATATTTCTCAATTTAATTTAAACGGAGCCGTAGGTATTACAGCTGGGTTTAAGTTTTTAAAATTGAGAGCACATTATATTTATGGAGCGACTAACCTATTAAAAAAGCTTGAAAGTGAAGACATAGATACATCTGGTGGCGATTCACGTTTTAAAGGAAATATGACTATGTTAGTGTTTGGTGCCATGCTTTCATTTTAAAAGTATAAGACATGAAAAGAAGAACATTTATTGAAACAACCCTAAAAGGATCAGCAGTTTTGGCTACAACAGGTTTGTTGTCATGTGCTTCCAATAACAAACCACCTACAGCTTTTATAGATCGCATTTTACCAGCACCTAAAGGTGGTGGTTTTAGAGATGATGATTATTGGATTTGGGGTTCTTCGGTTATTAAAGGTGAAGATGGTAAATACCATATGTTTGCGTCGAGATGGTCTAAAGATGTTGGTTTTGGTAGTTGGGTTACAAACTCTGAAGTGGTTAGAGCGGTATCAGATACGCCTGTAGGTCCTTATGTTTTTGAAGAAGTCATATTGCCCGTTCGTGGAAAAGAATTTTTTGATGGTATGTGCACACACAATCCTCGAATTATAAAATATAAAGACAAGTATTTATTATATCATTTTGGAACGACGTATGATTTTCCGCAACCAACAAAAGAAAACCCTAAAGTTTCTGGTGAAAATTGGGATAAAGCTTGGCTGAATAAACGCATAGGATTAGCAATTAGCGATTCGGTTTATGGACCGTGGGAACGTGTTGATACACCTGTGATAGAACCTCGTGCTGGACATTGGGATGCATCTATTACATCAAACCCTGCTGCTGCGGTAGATCCAAAAACAGGAAATATATTATTAATGTATAAATCGTCAGTAACCAGAAAACCGCCGTTATTGTTGGGAGTTTCTATGGCGTCTAGTCCAAGAGGAGAGTATAAAAGATTAAGTGAAGAACCTGTTTTTCGTTTTGAAACCGCAGATAATAATAGAATAGATGTAGAAGATCCATACATTTGGTGGGCAGGCGATCAATATGAAGCGGTTATTAAAGATCGATCAGGAGAAATTTGTGGTGAAGAAGGTGGCGGTATTCACGTCTGGTCTAAAGATGGTGTAAAATGGAACTTATTCGATAATGTTAAAGCCTACAGCCGAGATATTCTATGGGATGATGGTACACGATCGCATCAAAATCACTTTGAACGTCCTTTTGTTTTAATTGAAGACGGCAAACCAACACATTTATTCGCCGCAGTTGGTAGTGGGCCAGAAGCTTGGAAATTTGAAAACACTTGGAATATGGTGATTCCTTTGAAGCATTAGGGTTAAATTATAAAATACCTATGGTTTTGTCTAGAACTCTTAGTGTTTTTTTGAATTTTTGATTAAGGAATTTCAACTGTTATTGTGTTTACAAGGCATAGCATAGGTAACGTTATTAAAACCGATATCCTAATCCTAATTTCAGTTGGTTAAAATTAATTCCGATATTTTTATCAGTTATTGCACTTTTTCTAAAAATTCTGATATAGTGGAAATAAGCTTGGATAAAAAAATGGTCTAGTATATCGTAACTTGTACCTATATTAAAATTGAATCCACTACTATTATTTTTTTCACTAATTATATTGAGTGATTCAGTATTTCCAGTAAAAGATTCATTTTCAGCTGATAATATTGAGTATCCTAATCCGATAAAAGGACGAAACTTACTATTTGAATTCATAATTAATTCTTCAAAAAAACCTAAATGATGAAATGTATAATTCCTGTTTAAGTCTGGTTGGTTAACAAAAATAGTAGTTTTCTCTTTTAGTAAGTCGAATGTATATGATATTCCTAAGTACATTTTATCAGTCTCTTTAAATCGATATTTAATGCTTCCATCAATAATTCCGCTAATTTCATCAAATTCACCGTCTGATAAGGCTAATGGATAATTTATATCAATACTAAATTTTTTGTTTTGCGATATTACGCTAATACTTAATGCAAAAAATACTATTAAAATAAATTTATTTCTCATTTGTTACTTTTTTATTCTGACTGTTGTCTAAATGAAGGATATGAAATTGTTGGAATATTTTATATTCTAAGAAGCGAAATTAGTTGATTTTTTTTACAAAATAAAGTGTATTTTATATTTACTTAAGTTTACTTATCATCACCTTCCTCTTCATGAGTATTTAGCCAATCTTCACCTTTTTTGTCTAAAAAGAAATCCATCCAAACATAATACATGACTTCATTTTTTTCTACAGAAACCGAGTGACTTGAGCCTAACGGTATATGAAGCACAGAATATTGCGGAAAATCTATTTTAGCATCATCGGCATAAACAATAGAATTGTTTTTTGACAGACCTAAAAACAGTTGTTCTAACATCGGGTGTTCATGAAAACCAACGCGGTCTGGCCCTTTAGTTTGGACTGTTCCCATGGCTATTCTAGGAATGTATTTATTAGGAAGTATGGTACGACTTACTGTATTAGGGCTTTTAATGGGCTCGGTATACGATTTGCAATCTGTAAACTTAGCATAATATACATTTTGCGTATTTTTAGCAGGAAATTCTTTTAAATCTAAAAGGTCTTGAGCCGTAAGTTTACTCGATATTTTTAAGTAGTGTAACGTGTCATTCTCTGCTGTTTTAATCGTAATGTTTTTAATGGCATTAGGTAGTAATATCGTTTCTGGAACAATTTCGTAATCTGTGTTGGCTGCAGTTACTTGTCCTTTACCTTTTACAAATAAATAGATGGTTTTATAACCTTCTTTTTGATAATCTAGAATGGCGTTAACACTTGTAATAGAGACGTGATCGACATGAATACCTTTAATTTCGTTTTCTAAAATAGTTTTAGAATATTGCTGCGTATTTTCATGCAGTAATGTTTCTAGATTTTCAATTGGAATGTCTTGACTATACGATGTTAATACAAACGATACTAGAAATAGGATAGTAGTAATACTCTTTTTCATTATAAATGATTTTAGATAAGCTGCGGATTTTAAATATAAGCTATTATTTATAAAACAAGCTGTTGTGTATTTTAATTTTTTAGACTAAACTAACTGTCAGTTCGATTTCGACTTTTTTGTCGGAATTGTATCGAGAACAGGTTTTGATATCGGAAAATTTTATTCTCGATAGTTTTGCTGAGCTTGGCGAAGCACTAATTTCATTCAAAAAAAATGAATGAAATTCACTCGAATTGACAAATTTTACTCAAAAGACACAACAAGTTATATCTACTATTTACCAAGTATCTTTTAAAAAAGCATCAAATAAATTGTCATATTTTTAAAGTTGGTGTAACTAAAATAATAGAGACAAGATATAAGCATGGACAAAGAACTAGAAAACATATTTTTAACTGCATTAGAAAAAGACCAGCAGAAGCTTCTTAGAATTTGTTCTGTTTACGCGAAGGATGCAGAAGACACAAAAGATCTTTTTCAAGAAGTATTAATCCATCTTTGGCAATCGATGTCAAGTTTTAAAGTTAAATCTTCTATAGGAACGTGGATGTATCGCATAACCCTTAATGTTTGTCTTCGTTTCCGATCTAATAATATAAGGAAACAAGGCCGATTCATAATTAAGGATGACGTCTATATGGCTAATATTAAGGCACAAACAGAAAACAATGCGGAAAATGAGAAATTAACAAGCCTTAGAAACTGTATTAAAACATTAAATGAAGCTGATAAAGCAATTATTGCGCTCTACTTAGAAGAATTACCGTATAAAGAGATTTCGAATATTACCGGTTTATCCGAAAATAATATTGCGGTTAAGCTAAAACGAATTAAAAGTAAATTGTTGAACTGTATAAATAAAACAAGATGATAGAAGAAGAGCTAATAAGTATTTGGCAATCTTCCAATGATATGGAACGTGCTAAATTTGAAAAGGCAAGATTAATTATTGATCTAAAGTCAAGCTTAAATAGAATTGAAAAATTAATAAATTTTAGAGATTCGAGTGAAATAATAGCGGCATTTATAGTGATTCCAATATTTACATATTTTGCTTTCACAATTCCCTTTATCTTAACTAAAATAGGATCAATTTGGATAATTCTTTGGGTGATTTATGTGGTTATCAAACTTTTAAAATCTAAGAAAAACAAGCCGAGTGCTTTCACTGAGAATTATTTTGATTATTTGCAAAAGACGAGGAGCTATCTTCTTATTCAAAAAAAATTATCGGATTCTATGTTCTACTGGTATATTTTACCTTTTTTAATAGGGATGTTATTATTCGTTATAGGTGTTAAAGGAGTTCCTATGCATAGATTAATATTAACTTTTTTGGGGATGATTGGGTTAGGATTTTTTATTCATTTTTTGAATAAAAGAGGAGTTAAAAAAGAAATTATTCCAAGATTGAATAAAATTGATGAGCTCTTAAAAATTATGAAAGAATAGGTTTTTGGTTGTTATTGTGGGTTTTAATTTATTAAAATTTAAAGCAAATAAATTTTATGAATTGGCGTTGTTTTTCCACCATAAATACCAGAAAACTAGTATGATTAACAAATAGAAAGCGTTGAATATCATGGCATGTAGAAATTCATCTTGAGTTTCTGTTATAGCTAGAAGTATGCCTCCATAATGATTATTACTAGCATGGAGTAATGCTCCTATGAATATAGAATACCTGTTAAAACCTAAATGAGCGATAATGAGAGAAAGTGCTATACCTACCAAAGGATAAGTCACAAAAGCTTCTATATATGGATGATTGGGGAAATTATAACCTTGTAAAGCAATGGGCATGTGCCAAATTCCCCAAACTAACCCTAGAAGAAGTATGCCCTTAAAATCTCCAAAACTATCCATCATTTTTTCTTGTAAGTAGCCTCTCCAGCCAATTTCTTCCCCAAGAATAAGTAGTGCAGTGACAGGGTATCCAAGTACTAATAAAAGAGTCGCTTTTAATGGAGAACCTATCTTGGACCAGTCTGGTTCCGTTCTAATGTCTAAAAGTATTTCCGTGCTGATAATGATTCCAAAATAAAAAACAGGAATAAGAAAAGCTCCAAAGGCGCCTTTTAATGATGGACTAAAAAATTTTAAGTCTTTCCATGAACCTCTTTCTTTTTTGTTGAGAACGAAAGCTAAGATTGCTGGGATAAAACCAAATACAAACATTATAATTGTTTTTGGAATAGGATTTGAAAAATCAAAAAGTGTCTTAGTGGTAAATCCAAAACCCCAAGAGATACCTAGAACTAAAAGAATATACTTTTTTGTCTTTTGAATAGGGCTGACTGAGTTTTGTATTTGAGATTGTTTGTTGTTGGTTGTGTCCATGAGGTATTGTTTATCTGATTATATGCTAAGCAAATGAACTGATAAATAATATCTCAATCGCCTCACTGGATACTTTGAGACTCTTTTCTAGCTCTTTTTTTGTATTCTATAGGTGTAATGCCAATCTGTTGTTTGAAAACACGGTTGAAAGTAGCTTTGGAGTTGAATCCAGAATCAAAAGCAATGGCAAGCAATGTTAATTTATCGGCAGCCCCTTCTTTCAATTTTTTTCTAAAATAATTTACGCGATAAGTGTTAACGTATTCGTAAAAATTGGAGCCCAAACAAATGTTGAGTAAATGAGACAACTTCTTATCTGAAATGTTTAGAATATCTGCCGTTTCTTTTAAAGAAAGATGCTGTCTTTTGAAAAGTTCTTGTTCTATAAAGACAATTTCTAATTGAGTTTTAAGTTCTGTAAACTCTTCTGATTCGCAATTGAAAAAAGATGTGTTTTTGATAGTCTTTTGTTGTGGGTTTTCATCATTAATAGATTCTGGAAGCGTTTCATCTACTAAAAATATTTGTGCTTGGTTTACACCATGGTAACCAATATACCAAATAAGGAATACCAAATAAAAGAGATTAATATACAGAATCGTAGAAATAGGGTAGGCAATGAGTAAAAGTCCGCTAATCATATCTATAATTAAGAATAAAATAAAACCTCGAACCCATATGGAGAGCCATTTTAAGTCTAACGTGTTTATATCTGAATAATTATTTTTTACCAATTCTCTATAACGTTTCAGTAGTTTGTAACTAAGAATAAGGTAGTAGGCCAAGTGTAATATGCCTAGAAAAGGAATTAAGATTGAAATAATTTTAAAAATAATTATTTTATTATCATAAGTCAATCCAAATATATATTGAGGAATACTATAAAAAAGAATAGCAACCCCAAAAGGAGTTAGGCTTTGTTTAAAGGTTTTGAAGTCAATTTTAGAAGTATAAATAGTATTAATATACTGAAAAATGAAAGACCCTAGCGCAAAAGGAATAATAATACCTATGGGAGATACTATAAGATTCAAAAACTCCCACTTTAAATATAAAGATGTATAGGTAAGAAACAAGAGTAAAAAACAGAATAGAATACCTATAAGTATTTTATTGGCTTCTCGTTTATTCCAAGTTCGACTTAGAAGCATAATTAGAAAAAGAATAGTGCTAATTCCTGAGCATGTCAAAAATAAAGAGAGGTCTTTCAAAAATATATTTTTATTGACATATGAGGTTCTAATTCAATGAAATTGTCAGTTGATAAGCTAAAGTAGACGAAATTATTCATAAAGGCAAAACTGTATTCTATGTAGAGTTTATAACATTTTGAATAAATTTAACCGTTTCATTTTTCACAATCACACATAATACCAAAAACAAAAAGGTTTCTAAAAAGTAAAACCACTTTTTAGAAACCTTGTTTAAAGTATTTTATTATTCTTGTTATATAGTCTTCACAATATTCTCAATACGTTTTACCGTTTCAACTTTTCCAATCATATACATAATATCAAAAACATCAGGGCCTTGTAAAGCACCAACAAGTGCCAAACGCAAAGGCATCATTACTTTTCCAAAACCAATTTCTTTAGCTGTTATCCAACCTTTAATTTCAGTTTGAAGCGTTTCTACAGTAAAATCTGTATTAGCTTTAATAATGCTTATTAATTCATTCATTAAGTCCGCTGTACCTTCTTTCAACGCTTTTTTAGATGCTTTTTCATCATAAGAAGTAGGAGCGGTAAAGAAGAAATGCGTTAAATCCCAGAAATCTGAAATAAACGTAGCACGTTCTTTAATTAAACCAACAGCCATAGCGATGTATTGTACATCTATGTCATTAACAGGTTGCTTCGTTTCACTCGCCATGACGTTAAGTTTTTCGTCTAGAATAGGTTTAAAAGCTTCAGCTAATTCATCATTATTTTGCTCTTGCATGTAATGGTGATTAAACCATTTTATTTTATCCGGATCGAAACGTGCTCCAGATTTATTAACTCTGCTTAAATCGAAAGCATTTATTAATTCGTCTAGATCAAATATTTCTTGTTCTGTTCCAGGGTTCCATCCTAAAAAAGCTAAGAAGTTAATCATAGCGTCAGGAAAATAGCCATCTTCTTTATAACCTCTTGATACGTCGTTTGTTTTTGGGTCTTCCCATTGTAAAGGAAAAACAGGAAAGCCTAATTTATCGCCATCACGTTTACTTAATTTTCCTTTTCCGGTAGGTTTTAAAATAAGTGGTAAATGTGCAAATTCTGGAGCGTCCCATCCAAAAGCTTTGTATAATTGAAAGTGCAATGCTAAAGACGGTAACCATTCTTCACCACGAATAACATGACTAATTTCCATTAAATGATCATCAACAATGTTTGCTAAATGATAGGTTGGCATACCATCACTTTTAAATAACACTTTATCATCTAAAACATTCGTGTCAATTTTCATATTGCCACGAATAATATCAGTTAAATGCAAGGTTTCATCTTGAGGTGATTTAAAACGAATTACATAATCATCACCAGCATCTAATTTAGCTTGAGTCTCTTCCTCATTAAGTGATAAAGAATTGCTTAATTTAAGTCTGTTATGCCAATTGTAAATAAAGGTTTTTCCTTTAGCTTCGTGGTCTTTTCTGTGAAAATCTAAAGATTTAGCAGTATCAAAGGCATAATATGCATTACCCGAAGCTATTAATTCTTCGGCGTAAGCCTTATATAAATGTTTACGTTCACTTTGTCTGTACGGACCAAATTTCTCGTTCTTTCCTGGACCCTCATCAAAAGGCATATGACACCAATTTAAAGCATCAACTATATAATTTTCGGCACCTTCTACATATCTATTTTGATCGGTATCTTCTATTCTAAGAACAAAAGTTCCGTTGTATTTTTTAGCAAACAAATAATTAAATAAGGCGGTACGAACGCCTCCTATATGTAAAGGTCCTGTTGGGCTTGGTGCAAAACGCACACGAACATTTTTGGTCATGTTGTAATTAAAATTAATTCTTAAATGCTACGCTTATGTATCCATTTAAAGGGTCTTCCTAAACTTGTTTCAGGAATTTGTGGCAAATATACAATTAACACATAATTTTAAAGGCTGTTGTAATTAAAATTGTAGTTTAGTAAGTTATTTGTAGGTTGTCTTTTTTCGCTTTCGCGGAATTTGATGTTAGAATGAGAAAAATAATATGAGTAATTTTAAAAATATTCAAGATAAACTTGAAGCTTTCATAAGTCGGTTTTACACGAATGAATTAATAAAAGGTGCCATTCTGTTTTTTGCCATTGGTTTGTTATATTTTCTATTCACGCTTTTTATTGAATCGGTTTTATGGTTAAATACCACATCGCGAACCGTTTTATTTTGGCTTTTTATTGTGGTAGAAATGGTGTTGCTAGTCAAGTTTATTTTTCTGCCTTTGGCAAAATTATTCAAGCTTCAAAAAGGAATCAATTTTGAAGATGCTTCAAAAATAATAGGCACACATTTCCCTGAAGTGAATGATAAATTACTAAACGTACTTCAACTTAAACAAAGTAAAACACAGTCAGAATTATTATTAGCCAGTATCGAACAAAAGAGTATTGAGTTAAAGCCAATTCCGTTTAAACTGGCGATCAATTTTAAAAAGAATGCCAGCTATTTAAAATATGCTGCTATACCCGTTTTAATACTTGGAATAATTTTTATAACAGGAAATTCTAATTGGTTTAGCGATAGCTACGACCGTGTCACGAATTATAAAACGGCCTATGAACCACCAGCACCATTTCAGTTTTTTGTTGTTAACGATAGTTTAAAAGCTATAGAGAATAAAGATTATAAATTGATTGTAAAAACGGCTGGAGATGTAACTCCAGAAAGTGCACAAATTAAATATAACGGCGAAACTTATTTTTTACAGCAAAAGGCAATAGGGGAGTTTGAGTATGTTTTTGCACAACCAAAAGAAAATATAGAATTTCAACTTTTGGCAAATAGTGTGACATCCAAACGATATGAGTTGGATGTTGTTGAGGTGCCATCACTTTTAAGTTTTGAAATGGCTTTAGATTATCCAAAACATACAAAGCGGAAGGATGAAACTTTAAAAGGGTCTGGTAATGCATTAGTACCAGAAGGAACGATTATAAAATGGCGTGTTAAAACTAAAACGACCGATGCCGTTAAAATCTATGCACAGGATACCATAGCTTTTGGATCTGATAATGTTGGAACCTTTGAAGCATCGAAACGTATTTTTAATAATTACGATTATGCGGTTACTACCAGTAATACTCATCTTAAAGATTACGAAAACTTAGCGTTTAGAATTGATGTGGTTAAAGATGAATATCCAGAATTAGATGTGACCATGAAGGTGGATAGTTTAGATCTACAAAGTCTCTATTTTTATGGACAAGTGAGCGACGATTACGGCTTTACCAAATTACAATTGGTGTATTATCCATCTGATAATGAGAAGAATAAAGAATTTAAATCTATAAAATTATCGAATTCGAATATTTCAGAATTCATTACTGCTTTTCCAAATACCTTAGATATTGTAGCAGGTGTTTCTTATGATTTATATTTTCAAGTATTTGATAATGATGTCGTTAATAAATATAAAAATGTAAAAAGCAGTGTTTTTACTTATAGAAAAAGAACGAACGAAGAAGAAGAAGAGAAACAGCTTAAAGAACAAAACGAAACCATTCAAGATTTAAACAAGTCTTTAGAGAAGTTTGATGAGCAGGATAAAAAATTGGAGGAATTAACTAAAACTCAAAAGGAAAAAAGTACTCTAAATTTTAATGATAAAAAGAAGTTGAAGTCATTTTTTAAACGTCAGAAGCAACAGGACGAGATGATGAAAAATTTCAACAAAAAGTTAAAAGATAATTTAGATGAATTTCAAAAGGAAAATGAAAAGGAAGATGAATTTAAAGAAGATCTAAAAAAGCGTTTAGAGGAGAATGAAGAGCAGCTTAAAAAGGATGAAAAGTTGTTGAAAGAGTTGGAAAAGATTACTGATAAAATTAATAAAGACGAGCTAGGAAAAAAGTTAGAAGATTTAGCCAAACAAAATAAAAATAAGAAACTAAGTTTGGAACAGTTGTTAGAATTAACAAAACGTTTTTATGTCGAAAAGAAATTAGATAAACTTAAAGATGATTTAGAAAAACTATCGGAAGAACAAGAAAAGCTTTCTGAAGAATCTGAAGAAAATAATACCAAAGAAAAACAAGAAGAACTTAATAAAGCGTTTGAAGATTATAAAAAGGAAATAGAAGAACTCGAAAAAGATAATAAGGCTTTAAGAAAACCAATGGATATTCCTCGTGATAAAATTGATGAAAAAGAAGTTGAAAAGGAACAAAAAGAAGCGTCTGAAAATTTAGACAAGAAAGAAGAATCACAATCAGATCAAGAAAAGAAAGAAAGCCAATCTAAAGCAAAAAAGAATCAGAAAAAAGCGGCTCAAAAAATGAAGGAGATGAGTCAGAAAATGGGAGCATCTATGTCTGCTAGTGGAGGTGACCAAATGAAAGAAGATACCGAAATGCTCCGTCAAGTTTTAGATAATTTGGTGTTGTTTTCTTTTGATGAAGAAGCGTTGATGGATCAGTTTAAATCCATTGAAGTTAACCATAATCAGTATGCGTCCTATTTGCGAAAGCAACATAATTTAAAAGAACACTTTGAACATATAGATGATAGTTTGTTTGCGATGTCGCTACGTCAACCAAAATTATCAGAAACAGTAAATAAAGAAATTACCGAGGTGTATTTCAACATCGATAAAGCCATTGAGCTACTTGCCGAAAATCAATTGTACCAAGGTGTTTCTAAACAGCAATTTGCAACAACTGCTGCAAATAATTTGGCAGATTTTCTGAGTAATGTTTTAGATAATATGCAAGAAAGTATGTCTATGTCTAAAGGCAAGGGAGAAGGTGAACAACAATTACCAGACATTATTATGAGTCAAGAAGAACTCAATAAAATGATGGAAGAGGGGATGAAAAAAGGTGAGAAAGGAAAACCTAAAGATGGCGAAGGTAAAAAAGAAGGTGAAAAAGGTAAGGACGGAGAGAAAGGTAAAGAAGGAAACAAGCAAGGAGATAAAGAGGGCGGTAAAGGTGAGAACGGAAAAGGTGGAGAACAAAAAGGAGAAGGAGAAAATGGTAAAGAAGGTGGTGATGGATTAGGTGAAGAGAATTCTGGAGAGTTGTATAAAATTTATCAAAAGCAACAAGAACTTAGACAAGCTTTACAGGAACGTTTAGAGAAAGAAGGTCTAGGTGGCGTTGGTGGTAAATTAGTACGAAAAATGGAAGAGATAGAAATGGATTTATTAAACAAAGGGTTCACGAATCAAACACTTCAAAAAATGATGGATTTAAAACATCAATTATTGAAGTTAGAAAATGCAACATTCCAACAAGGAGAAGATAACAAACGAGAATCTGAATCTAATAAAAAAGAGTTTGATAACAATTCTAAAAATCAGATTCCAGCCGCTAAACAATATTTTAAAACAACTGAAATATTAAATAGACAAGCATTACCTTTGCGCCCAATTTATAAAAAGAAAGTGCAAAAATATTTTAAACAAAACAATGATTGATTTTAATTACGAAACGGAGTTTTCAATAGATAAAGAAGGGTCTATTTCTTCTTGGATATCCAATGTTATTTCTGATGAAAATTATAAAGAAGGCGAAATTAATTATGTGTTTTGTGATGATGCATATTTACATAAATTGAATGTCGAATTTCTAGACCATGATACCTTAACAGATATTATCAGTTTCGATTATACAATGGGTAAATTGGTTTCTGGCGATATATTTATTTCTATAGAACGCGTAAAAGATAATGCTGTAGATTTTGGTGTTTCTTTCGAAGATGAATTACACAGAGTTATTGTACATGGCGTATTGCATTATTGTGGTTATAAAGACAAGACCGATGATGATGCTAAGGTTATGAGAGACAGAGAGAACCATTACTTAAGTGTGCTTTTAAAGTCTTTTTAAAGGTTGTATATTTGCACGCTTTTATAAACAGTGTTCCACGTGGAACAACTGAATAAAATTTTAAATTATGTTTAACGAGGTATATGATGTTATAGTAGTTGGTGCAGGTCACGCAGGAAGCGAGGCCGCAGCTGCAGCTGCTAACATGGGAAGCAAGACATTGTTGGTTACCATGAATCTACAAAACATCGCACAGATGTCTTGTAATCCTGCCATGGGTGGTATTGCAAAAGGACAAATAGTTCGAGAGATAGATGCGCTTGGTGGCTATAGTGGTATTGTTTCAGATACATCGGCTATTCAATTTAAAATGCTAAATAAATCTAAGGGTCCTGCCATGTGGAGTCCGAGGGTTCAAAGTGACAGAATGCGTTTTGCAGAAGATTGGAGAATGCTTTTAGAGGGGACAGAAAATCTTGATTTTTACCAAGACATGGTTTCTGGATTGATTGTAGAAAATCATAAAGTGGTTGGTGTAAAAACAGCTTTAGGGATAGAAATAAAAGCGAAGTCTGTTGTCTTAACCAATGGTACTTTTTTAAATGGATTAATACATATTGGTGATAAGAATTTTGGTGGAGGTAGGGCAGGAGAAAGAGCCTCTACAGGAATAACAGAACAACTCATTAGTTTAGGTTTTGAATCTGGCAGAATGAAAACGGGAACACCTCCAAGAGTCGATGGTCGTTCTTTAGATTATTCTAAAATGGCAGAGCAACCTGGAGATATAAATCCAGAGAAATTCTCGTATTTAGACACGACCAAACCGTTAACAAATCAAAGGTCATGTTATATGACTTATACGAGTTTAGAAGTGCATAATTTGTTACGAGAAGGGTTTGATAGATCACCAATGTTTAATGGTCGGATTAAAAGTTTAGGGCCGCGCTATTGTCCTTCAATAGAAGATAAAATAAATAGGTTCGCAGATAAGGATAGTCATCAATTATTTATCGAACCAGAAGGGTGGAATACCTGTGAGGTTTATGTCAATGGATTTTCTACATCGTTGCCAGAAGATGTTCAGTTTAAAGCATTACGTTCAGTAGTTGGTTTTGAAGGTGTGAAATTTTTCAGACCAGGATACGCCATAGAATATGATTATTTTCAACCAACACAATTAAAACATACTTTAGAAACGAAGTTGATTGACGGCTTGTATTTTGCAGGGCAAATTAACGGAACTACTGGTTACGAAGAAGCAGCGTCTCAAGGTTTAATGGCTGGTATAAATGCCAGTTTAAAAACACAGGAAAAAGAACCTTTTACTTTACAAAGAAGTGAAGCTTATATAGGTGTCTTAATAGATGATTTAATTACTAAAGGAACTGAAGAGCCTTATAGAATGTTTACATCTCGGGCAGAATATAGAACTTTATTACGACAAGATAATGCGGATTTAAGATTAACACCAAAAGGTTTTGAATTAGGTTTAGCTAGTGAAAAACGTTTAAAACGAATGACGGAAAAGCATGAGGCTGCAAAGAAATTTGTTAGCTTTTTTGAAAAGGAAAGTGTGAAACCAGAAGTCATAAATCCTATTTTGGAATCTAAAAATTCAGCACTTGTTAATCAATCTGGAAAACTGTTTAAAGTGTTTTCAAGACCTAATATTGAAATGGATGATGTTAGAAAGGTGGAGCGTGTAGAAGCTTATATTCAAGAAAACAATTTGGATAGAGAAGTGATAGAGCAGACAGAAATACAAGTTAAATATTCTGGATATATAGCAAAAGAAAAGAATAATGCTGACAAGCTTACGCGATTAGAATACGTTAAGATTCCTGATAATTTTGATTATTCTCAGATTAAATCTATGAGTTTTGAAGCTAGAGAAAAACTTAAAAAAATACAACCGGCAACAGTATCGCAAGCCTCAAGAATTAGTGGTGTTTCGCCAAATGATGTTTCTGTATTGTTAGTTTATATGGGGCGATAAATTTCTGTGAGAACAGGAATCTCATTGTTAAAATGTTTTAAGTTTCTAGAATATTTAGTATAACGTTCCACGTGGAACATGTTGTTTTTTAAACTAGAAATATGGTGTTAATATTACAGTCAATTATAAAACGTAATGACGTGCTGAGCTTGTCGAAGTAAAAAAACATAAGCATTTCAAAAAATAAAAAAGTCTTCGACAAGCTCAGGCAGACAAAATAACATTTCGATTGACTAATGATTATTATGATGATTTTAACTAAAAATATGATAATTAATAACGTAGCCAATTAGAAACAATACTGTCACACTGAGCCTGTCGAAGTGTCAAGTGTAAACATTAAAAGAAGTTAAAAGTATCAAGTAATCGCGACAGTAGCATTTACAGAAAAGCTGAATTAGCTTTTCAATCATCCGCAAAAAAACAATTAATTTATATTAAACAGTCTTGAATTCGTGTCAATCAAAAATCAAAATAACATCCATTTAAAAGTAAAAGACTTTTCTGTTTCCGGAGAAGAATTCGAACTTATTGAAAACTCAGAATATGGTTTTTTAGAAACTACACCGCAACCATCTTCAGATAAATTACCAGAGTATTATAAAAGTGAAGATTATATTTCCCATACCGATTCGCAAAGAAATCTATTTGAAAAGATATATCATTTAGTTCGGAAAATTTCACTTAAAAAGAAACTGAGTTTAATTAATTCCTACTCAGAAAAAAGTAAAAGCTTATTAGATGTTGGATCTGGGACAGGTGATTTTTTACAAATAGCTCAACAAAACAATTGGACTGTTTCTGGTATAGAACCAAATGAAGAAGCGAGAGGTATAGCGAATAAAAAAACAAACGATTCTGTTTTTGAAACAGAACAGCTTTTAAAGTTTAAAGAAAATAGTTTTGATGTTATTACGCTTTGGCATGTTTTAGAACACTTACCAAATTTAGAAGATCATATTAAAACTTTTAAAAAACTATTAAAACCAAACGGAACTTTAATAATAGCCGTTCCAAATTATAAAAGTTTTGATGCCAAGCATTATAAAAACTTTTGGGCAGCTTTAGATGTGCCAAGACACCTTTGGCATTTTAATAGAGCATCTATTTCAAAATTAGTTGGAAAAGAATCCATGAACGTTATAAATATAAAACCGATGTTGTTTGATGCGTTTTATGTGAGCTTGCTTTCAGAAAAATATAAGATGGGCAAAATGAATCCTATTAAAGGATTTTGGATTGGATTACTTTCAAATATTAAATCAATCTCTACCAAAGAGGCTTCATCTTTAATTTACAGTATTAAAAACAACTAAATCTTATTTTTATTTAGTTTTACCTTTGCTTCGTTTTAAAAACGCACAAACACTAACTGAAATTTTAAAACGCTCTTAGAGTCCTTTATTTGAGCTTGTTTTTAATAGGAATTAATTATCAGTTTGTTTTTTAAAATAAATATTTGTTATATGTTAAAATCAAAATAATTCGGCTTTGTTTTTTAACATACTTTATTACATTTGTGCCGATTCAAAAATTAATTAAATAACCAACTAATAAAATCAAAATGAAAAATATTATTTATGTTGCTTTAGCATTTATCACGTTTACATCATGTCAACAAAAAAAAATAGGTTTTGTAGATAACGGAACTCTTATTAACGATTATCAAGAAAAGAAAGATATCGAAGCTGAATTTCAACTAAAAGAAGAAGCGTTTAGAAAAAAAGCAGATAGTATAGGTCAAGCGTTTCAAGTAGAAGCACAAAAAGGTCAAGCAGAAGCTCAAAAATTAGCGCAAAAAAATAACAGAAAGAAAGCAGAAGAGTTAATGGCTGGTTTACAACAGAAACAACAACAACTGCAACAACAAATGCAAGGTGAGCAACAAGCTTTGACTCAAGCGTTTCAAGTTGAAATAGATTCTGTAATTTCCACGGTTAAAACTTTTGTAAAAGGTTACGGAAAAACAAACAAGTACACGTATATTTTAGGAACTAGTGATGCAGCTGCTACAGTTATGTACGGTGAAGAAGCTAGCGATTTAACTAATACTATTTTAGATGCGCTAAATGCGGATTATAAAAAAGAAGAATAGATTTAATTAACTGTAATTCAATATATTAAATCCTTGTAAAAGAAATTTTTTACAAGGATTTTTTCATGTTTCAAGGTCTCGAAACCGAATTTATAATAATAAATTAATTGTCTTTTCTAAAAGGTTTTAATTGCCCTTATTTTTTATGAAGTAACCGCGTTAATTTTATAGACAAGTCTGTCAAAATAATTTTAGAATTTCCGTTACGTTCAATATGGTAAATAGCATCTTGAAGCTCGTCACTAATTTCTAAAATATTACCGCCGTGAATAAAAGGCGCGAAATTCTCAAGTTTAAACTTTTCGGTTTTAGGTTCAAAATAAACAAGGTCTTCTGCATTATAATTTAAAAGTAAGGCTTGACGGAAAAAATCTATACAAAAATTAAGAAACTGTTTTTGAGTTTCGCGTCCTGTTTTAGCAATGTCTTCACTCCATTTAATTAAATCGAGAATAGCACCTTTATTTCCTTTTGCTTTAAAAGCACTTCTAATCCAGAAAATAAACCAAGTTTCAAACTGAATATCTTCAGAATCTTGATAGACTAAATCACAAGCTTTATTGTAATTTCCATTAGATTGATGCGCTATTTTAGTAGCAACAGAAACCTTTAAACTATACTGTTTTATTAAAGCATCTTTAATGACACCTTCTGCCAATGGCGGAAAATGTAATATTTGACAACGTGAGCGTATTGTATTAATAATTTGTTCTTCATCTTCGGTAATAAGTATAAAAATAGTTTTATTTGGAGGCTCTTCAATAAGCTTTAAAAGTTTGTTAGCAGAAGCAATGTTCATTTTTTCTGCCATCCAAATCACCATGACTTTGTAACCGCCCTCATAAGATTTTAAGGTCAGTGATTTTACAATATTATGAGCTTCCTCAACACCAATTTGCCCTTGTTTATTATCAACACCAAGTAACTTATACCAATCGAACAAATTCCCGTAAGGTTGTTCTTTTATCAATTGGCGCCATTCCTCCATATAATAGCTAGAAACAGGTTTACTTTTCACTTTGTCGCTGGTAGTTACAGGAAAAGCAAAATGTAAATCGGGATGCGAAATATTATTAAACTTGAGGTTACACGCATCGTTACCAGAATTGTTTTCTCCACCAGTATTGGTACACAGTAAATATTGCGCATAAGCAATAGCCATGGGCAATGTGCCAGAGCCTTCGTTACCAACAAATAGTTGGGCGTGTGCAATTCTACCATTATCAACGCTAGTGGTTAAATGGTTTTTAATGTGCTCTTGACCTAAAACTTCAGAAAATAACATAGAACAAATATACTTTATGTTTTTAACATTATCTTGTAACAATTTCAAGAAAAATCGACTTATTTTTATAACAAAACAAATAGCTTCTAAATTAAAAAATGAGCCAAAACGCTATACTTTTTATTCCAGATATTTCGGGGTTTACAGAGTTTGTACACCATACAGATATTAACCATAGCCGTCATATCATATCCGAATTATTAGAACTTCTAATAGATAGCAATACCATTGGCTTGGAGTTAGCCGAAATAGAAGGCGATGCCTTATTCCTCTATAAATTAGAAAACGAAGTAAATATTGCAGAACTCGAACAACAAATAGAAACCATGTATTTGGCGTTTCATAAACATATAAAGCGTTACGAATATCAGCGCATTTGCCATTGCGGAGCCTGTTCGTCAGCCTACAACTTAAAGCTAAAGTTTGTGGTGCATCACGGCGAAATAGAGTTTATAGAAGTAAAAGATTCTAAAAAGCCTTATGGCAGTCACGTTATACAAGTGCATCGCTTATTAAAAAATGATGTGCCGTTAGAGGAATACGCTCTTTTTACCGAAAATGTGCTACCGCTAACGAGTAATAATCAAGATAATAAATTAGTTGCTCAGTACGATTTTGGAAACATTACATTTACCTATAATCCGCTGTCACATTTAAAGAAGAATCTGCCTAAAATAGATCCAATTCCAGATGATGTTCCAAAGCATAAATTGTTCGATCAAACAGAAACTCTAAAAATACCAGCTACAGAATTATACGAAGTCATAAGTAATTTCGATTACAAACTTCTCTGGACAAAAGGCGTCGATAAAATAGAATACGAAAAAAATAAAGTAAACAGAGCGGGAGCAAAACATAAGTGTTTGATTAACAAAAATCAAGAAGTCGACTTTATTACCATTAAAGCATCAGTAAATAAAAACCAGTTGGTTTATGCCGAATCTACAACAAGCGCACCCTTTATGAAGCGCTTAAATAGCTATTATGTTTTAGAGCAGTTAGACGATGGTTTTACTAAATTAAATATAGAAATATTTGCCGATTTTAAACCCTTTGGGGTAATCATGAAACCGCTTATGAAACGTGAGTTAAAAAAGAATGTTTCCCAAAACATTAAAGAGCTCCTTTTACTTATCGATTCTGGCTTTACAATTCAAAAACAGTAGTTATATATTTTTGGCGTTACCCTAAAAAAGGGTCGGGCTTTCAGCTATATCTTTTTAAAACGTCATTGCGAAGGAGGAACGACTGCGGCAATCTGTTAATTTATAGTTCTACACTAAATTTATTGTTTCAAAGTTTTAAAAAGGCTGAGAATATCAGCAGTTATTCGAACGGCTTCAATCTCTAACGGGGGTCAATCTGCTAGATTTTCCGAGTATACACAGAATGGCCAATTATTTATACACGATAGTTTCTTTAAATTCGATTTTATTTGAATCATTAATGATCATTTTTTGCAGAGAAGAAACTATCAGAGTTGCTCCAAAATCACATAATTTAATAAGCTCAAAGTAATATTCGTTGATTGTGTCTGCTGTTAAAAATTTATCAGAGCCATATCTCAATATTTCCATATCTCCGTGAACAAATTTACTTCTATAATCATAAAAAGCATTAATTTTTTTATTTACTATTTTTGGTTGGAGTGTTTTTCCAAGATGCATAAAAATTCTACTTTTTAAAGTCCTAATAATTGAATCATTTGATTTAATCCCAAAAAATGACTCTAGACTTTGGATAATCCAAACGATTAATGTTGGATTAAACCCAAAGTGATTATCGTTACAAAAATAGAGTAATGAAAATAGAGTTCTTTCTATATCATTTTCGGCTTTTATTTTCAAACCAATATTTAAGGAATTATACCATTTAACAACATGTTTTAATGGTATAACTTTAATATCTGGCCATCCTCCTAATTTATTGGAGACATCAAAGGAATTTTGTAAATATCCAGCAGAAAGATTGATTTTATCTTTAAATTCTCTATGAAATATTATAGGGGTTCTTACAGCCATTGAACCGGGTAATGATAAGTTTAGACATAAGAATAAAACATCTATGAAACTTGTAATTATAAAGTTTTCAATGTTTTCTTTATTGGAAATATGCTTAGAATCATCATAGGTGATTTTTATTTCGATAATTCCACCCCAAAACTCATTGTGCTTTTTAGCTTTAATAAAAATATCGTTAAAATCAGAGTGTAAAGTTATTTTAGATTCTTGATATTCAAATTGATATTTTTCAAATATTTTACTAGCTTCTTTCCAATGTTCTTCTAAATCTATATCATTTGAGGAATATTCAAAATCAGGACCTTCTATTTGTACTTTAAATGTGTCCATTTCTTCTTTATTTTTGAAAATACAAAGATAAAGTTCCATTTCAATGAATTTTATCAGTTATCAAACAAAATTAGCTAATTTTTCTGACAAAATCAAGCGATGTGTTAATTTGTAATAGATTAGAATAATCGATAAAAAGATTATCCATTTGTTTAAAACATAAAAATCTTTAACACATTTATCTGCTAATTTTTTATTTTTTGAAAATTTCCCAAAACCAATTTCTCTTTTTTTCTTTTACATTTTGGTTTGTTAATGAAGAACCTACAAAATTCTGAACAATTGATTCTTGCCCAAAAATTGATAAATAAAGTTCTTTATATTCTGTATCCATCCAATTAAGTATTTCAACACAATTAACTAAGACAGCTTGGTCAATTAAACTTATGTACTTTTCTGGAATCCAACTAAAAAGTAGATTGTTTTTATTATCAATGTAAAACCAAGTATCTATAGGAGACAAATCATAAATATCTATCATTCCTTGAGCTACATCTTCAGAAGCTCCGTCAGTTATTGAACATTGATATTCTGAGACTAAAATTCTTCCATTTGATTTCGTTTCAGATGTTTTTACTATTTGTTTCTTTTCTAATAGCTGTTTATTAAATAAGTCTATGACTTTATCTGCATAATACTCTTCTTCGGGTAAATTCCACTTGGTCAAAGTTAAATATCCGATTTTTTCATAATCAAAAATTTGTTTTCCATTTATTAAAGGATTTATCGTTCTTAGAATAGAAGCTAGACTTTTTGATGTATCTTCTATTTTTTCTTCACAATAACTTTGTGTCAATTTTAAATTTTCAAGAAATTCTATTTTATTAACCATTTTGATTGTGAGTAATTAATGTTTCCAAGTTTATAAATGTCAATCTTTATTATTTGTGTTTTCTCAAAAGTATACTATTCCCACAACAAATAAAAACAAGATTTAGTTTGAAAAATAACTTAGTAGATTATCCTGCAAGAAGGATTGATGCGGCATCCTTTTTTGTGCTAATTACTATTTTAAATATAAGCAGAAACATGATGTGTAAAATTGTTTTAATGAGATATTGAAACAAGTTGAGCACAAGAAAGATATAGCGGAAAGCCTGTTTGCCATTTTTTATGGCAACTTGCCCAAAACCTTTAAATATTATCCGTTTTTAAAGCTCATCTAAATTAATTTATAAGCTACATCGTTTTCGTTAAAAAACAGATTTTAAATGGCTTTATAATTACTTACATTTGTGAATCAAATAGTTAAAAATAAAAATAGATTAATAAATGAAAACGCTTAACGATTTTAATTTCGAAAATAAAAAAGCACTAATTAGAGTAGACTTTAATGTGCCTTTAAATGATAAGTTTGAAGTAACAGATGCTACTAGAATTGTATCTGCTAAACCAACAATTATTAAGATTTTAGAAGATGGTGGAAGCTGTATTTTAATGTCACATTTAGGACGTCCAAAAGGATTTCAAGACGAGTTTTCATTAAAACACATTGCAGCTACTGTAGAAGATGTTTTAGGCGTTGAAGTTAAAACAGTGGCCGATTGTATTGGTGCAGATGTAGAAGCTGCTGCAGCAAGTTTAGAACCAGGTCAAATTTTATTATTAGAAAACTTACGTTACTATAAAGAAGAAACTGCAGGAGACGAAGGGTTTGCAGAAAAACTTTCTAAGTTAGGAGATATATATGTAAACGATGCTTTTGGTACAGCGCACAGAGCTCACGCATCAACAACAATTGTTGCTCAATTTTTTGAAGGTAAAAAATGCTTTGGAAATTTATTAGCGCAAGAAATAGAAAGCATTAATAAAGTAATGCAAACTGGAGAAAAGCCAGTTTTAGCTGTACTTGGTGGTGCTAAGGTATCATCAAAAATTACCATTATAGAAAATATTCTTGATAAAGTAGATCACTTAATTATTGGTGGTGGTATGTCTTTTACATTTGTTAAAGCACAAGGTGGTAAAATTGGAAATTCTATTTGCGAAGATGATAAAATGGAATTGGCTTTAGATATTTTAAAGCAAGCCAAAGAGAAAAACGTACAAATTCATATTCCTGTTGATGTTATTGCTGCTGATGATTTTAGTAACGATGCAAATACTCAAATTTTAGATATTAATGAAATTCCTGATGGTTGGGAAGGTGTAGATGCTGGACCAAAATCTAGAGAAATTTTCCATAAAGTAATTATGGATTCTAAAACGATTCTTTGGAATGGACCGCTTGGTGTTTTCGAAATGGAAAGTTTTGCTGGCGGAACAATCGCATTAGGAGATTCAATTGCAGAAGCAACCAAAAACGGCGCATTTTCTTTAGTTGGAGGTGGCGATTCTGTTGCAGCAGTTAAGCAATTTGGATTTGCAGAAAAAGTAAGCTACGTAAGTACCGGTGGTGGCGCTATGTTAGAAAGCTTAGAAGGGAAAACACTTCCTGGAATCGCTGCTATTTTAAAATAACAACGACTTGTTTTGATGAAACTAAATGTCAGTTCGAGTGTCCCGATTTTTTATCGGGATGTATCGAGAACAGGTTTTTAATCATTCAAAATATAGACATAATATACAATAAGAGTAATTAAGTTTTCAAATTACCTTAAAAAATACGATTTTAGCCATACTATCGTTCACTAATAACTGAACCGAGACCTATGGCTAATCGTTTTTTTATACTTTTCTTTATTTGCAATCTATATGTTTGTGTGGCACAAACCAAAGACTCTATTTCTGTTAAAAAAGAAATTAAGGTTGTTACAGATAGTATAATCTCTAATGAATTAGTTGTAACTAAAACAACTTCAGATTCTTTAATAGACGGCAACATTCAGCCTGTAAAAGAAATTTTAGCGGTTGCAGACAGTACATCCATAAAAGATTTAAAAGATAATGAGTTTGCTTCAGAAATAGATAAAAAATGGTTTGAAGAACTGTATAACAACACCTTATTCGATACCATTTATAAGTCTGTAACCGAACTTACTTTCGAAGAGATAGATTATCCCGAATTACCAACAGATACATTAAAAGCGCGATTAAAAGAACTTGATGCCCGAACACCTTTTAATGTCGATTATAACCCGTCATTAGAAAGCGTTATAAAATCGTATTTAAAAAACAGAAGGAAACATTTACAAAAACTTATTACGCTAAGCGGATATTATTTCCCGATGTTCGAGCGCGAATTAGATAACCACGATATTCCTTTAGAAGTAAAATACTTAGCCATTGTAGAATCGGCATTAAAACCACGCGCAAAATCTAGAGTAGGTGCAACAGGGTTGTGGCAATTTATGTTTGCAACAGGAAAAGAGTATGGATTGGATGTCAGTAGTTATGTGGACGAACGTAGCGACCCCATAAAATCTACCGAAGCAGCTGCAAAATATTTAGCGAGATTGTATAAAATATTTGGAGATTGGGATTTGGCTTTGGCAGCTTATAATTCGGGACCAGGAAATGTTTCGAAAGCCATAAGGCGTTCTGGAGGTTATCAAAACTATTGGAATATTAGACCTAATTTACCGCGAGAAACTGCGGGTTACTTACCTGCCTTTTTAGCAAATATGTATATTTTCGAGTTTGCTGAAGCACATGGGTTTAAAAAAGTAAAACCAGAATTTGCTTATATAGAAACCGATACAATTAGAATAAAACGCATGATTACGCTCGATCAAGTTGCCGAAGTAACCGATGTGCCCATAGAAGAACTTCAGTTTTTAAATCCGTCGTATAAATTAGATATCATTCCTTTTATAAAAGACGAAAACTACACACTTCGATTACCAAGACATGTTGTTGGAAGTTTTGTCAATAACGAAGACAAAATTTATGCTTTCGCAAAATCAGAATTTGATAAACGTGAAAAACCACTGCCTCAGTTTTTTAATGCGAAGGATAAAGTCACTTACCGAGTACGGTCTGGAGATTATTTAGGAAAAATATCGCGACGATATGGCGTAAGAGTTAGCCAATTAAAACAATGGAATGGATTAAGAAGTAACAATTTAAAAATTGGTCAACGATTAACTGTTTATCCTCGTAAACCTTATGTAGCTTCATCGTCAAGCACGGCAAAAAAGACAATAACAAAACCTTTAACAGGAAATATTACAACCTATACGGTTAAGCGTGGCGACTCACTTTGGAGCATTTCTCAAAAATTTTCTGGAGTTTCTGTTCAAAACATCAAAGAATGGAACGGTATTAGTGGTACAAGTTTAAAACCCGGAATGAAACTTAAGATTTCGAAGGGCTAATCATCAAAAAATAGTATATCAAACATGAAAAATTTTCTATTAGTTTCAGCTTTAGCACTATTTGTAATGTCTTGCGGAGAAGGTAAATCTTCAAACGAAAAAATTCTTTTAGACTCTACAGGAACGATGAATACCATATCAGTAGTTGTAGATAACGAAGCATGGAAAGGTTCTGTAGGCGAAGCCGTTCGAGATGTTTTAGCAGCTCCTATTTATGGGTTGCCTCAAGATGAACCTACATTTAACATCAATCAAATTCCTCCACATGTTTTTACAGGTTTTATAACAAAAAACAGAACAGTTTTGAAGGTTATAACGGGTAAAGAAACAGGCATTTCGTTTAACAATAATGTGTATGCAAAGCCTCAAAAAGTAATTGTGGTTTCTGGGCAGACAAAACAAGATGTTATAAAGGTATTAAATGATAATTCTGCTAAAATAATGGAAACCTTTAAAGGCATAGAATTAAAAGAAAAACAACGCCTTATTAAAAAGTCGTTATACAATACTAGAGTTATAAAGAAGAATTTAGGATTAGATCTTAATTTCCCAACGGCATATAGAGTTGGTAAAACCATTGCAACAGATGCTGATAAGTTTTATTGGATTAAAAGAGATATTCCAACAGGTTATGTTAATCTTTTATTATATGAATTACCTTTAAGTGCGATAAAAAAAGACACAAATATGATTGCTCAAATTGTGAAAATTAGAGATTCTATTGGCAAAAAATATATTGAAGGCCCCGTTGAAGGATCGTATATGATAACTGAAAATAAATACACACCGTTTCACACTCAAACTATAATTGATAATAAACCAACATTAGAAACAAAAGGCCTTTGGGAAGTCAAAAATGCTTTTATGGCAGGCCCATATGTTAATTATGCTATTGAAGACGAGATTAATAAAAGGTGGATTGTTGTTGAAGGGTTTGCTTATGCGCCATCAATATCTAAACGTAATTATATGTTCGAACTGGAAGCCATAATTAAATCTATTAAAATTCAATAATACTAATTATGGTTTAAAATATTTTCAGAAAATAAAGACATAAAAAAACCAACACATTGTGTTGGTTTTATATTTTAAAGAAAAGATATAATTAATCTTTTTTGTCTTCAACTTGATCTTCTTCTTTGCTAGCGTCTTTAAATTCTTTAATTCCACTGCCAAGGCCTCTCATTAATTCAGGTATCTTTTTACCTCCAAATAATAATAAAACAACAACTACAATTAAAATTATTTGCGGTGCTCCAATAACTAGGGGTAACATGTATAAACTCATGATGAATGTATTTTAAGAGACAAAGTTAATAATTAAAGTTCAATAATATCGTTTTAAACATAATTTTAGCATAAAGAAAACGGATGCTTTTGAGATTATTTTAATTAATTTTGTGATTGACATGAGTGAAACTAAAAAGGAGCCTAAAAAGATAAAGAAGAAATTACTCGATAAGTATCGGTTGGTTATATTAAACGAAGATACTTTTGAAGAACGATTGTCTTTTAAATTAACGAGATTAAACGTGTTTGTATTAGTCTCTTTATCTAGTATTTTTTTGGTGGTATTCACCTTAATGTTAATCGCTTTTACATCATTAAAAGAATATATTCCAGGCTATTCGTCAACAGCATTAAAAAAGAAAGCTACAGAACTTCATTTTAAAACTGATTCGCTGCAACACGTTATTGCTTTAAACGAACGGTATTATAGTTCTATTAAAAAAGTGCTTCAGGGTGATGTTAGCAAAGTCAATTTCAATAGAGACTCTATTATTGAAGCTGTTAAGTTAGAAATTAGCGAGGTAGATTTAAACCCTATTCAAGAAGATTCTCTTTTACGTGAAAAAGTGGATAAAGAAGATAAATATAATTTATTTGAGTCGGCATCATCATCTGCTAATTTTGTGTTATTTCCGCCAGTAAACGGAACGGTAAGTGAACCATATAACCTTAAAGAGAAACATTACGCGATAGACTTAGTTGTACCAAAAGATACACCAATAAAAGCAACTGCTGATGGTACTGTGATTTTTGCAGAATGGACAGCGAGTACAGGTTATGTTATTATTTTAGAGCACAGTTATGGTTTAATTTCGGTTTATAAACACAATGCAGCCTTAACAAAAGCACAAGGCGAATTGGTAAAAGCTGGCGAGGTGATTGCTACATCTGGAAATACTGGCGATTTATCTACAGGACCTCATTTACATTTCGAACTTTGGAATGATGGTTACCCTATAAATCCCTCAACTTTTATAGATTTTAAATAAATATGATATCATTAAAGTCTGCGCTTGCAAAACCGTTTGCGAAACGTGTTTATAAAAAGATTCAAAAATGGGCAAATAACCCCATTGAGACTCAAGAGCGTGTTTTTCAAGAATTAATATCAACAGCAGCAAGTACTGAGTTTGGAAAAGATCACGATTTTATTAGCATAAATTCTTATGAAGATTTTGTAAAACGGGTGCCCATACGAGATTATGAAGACCTAAAACCTTATGTTGAAAAAGTGGTTGGAGGAGAAGAAAATATTCTTTGGAAAGGCAAGCCGCTTTATTTTGCTAAAACTTCTGGAACGACTTCAGGATCAAAATATATTCCTATTACTAAAGAAAGTATGCCGAGCCATGTTGAAGCGGCTAGAAATGCCATTTTAATGTATATTAATGAAACAGGTAATGCGAAGTTTGTAGATGGTAAGATGATATTCTTGCAAGGAAGCCCAGTTTTAAATGAACAAAATGGAGTTCAGTTAGGGCGTTTGTCTGGAATTGTTGCGCATTATGTGCCAAAATATCTTCAAAAAAACAGATTACCATCTTGGGAAACTAATTGTATTGATGATTGGGAAACTAAAGTTGATGCTATAGTAGATGAAACTTTACCAGAGGATATGACGATTATTTCTGGAATTCCATCGTGGGTGCAAATGTATTTTGAAAGACTTCAGCAGAAAACAGGAAAAAAAGTAGGTGATCTTTTTAAAAACTTCAATCTATTTATTTTTGGAGGAGTGAATTACGAACCTTATAGAGCTAAGTTTGAAAATCTAATAGGAAGAAAAGTAGATAGTATTGAATTATATCCAGCAAGTGAAGGTTTTTTTGCGTTTCAAGATAAGCAGAATGAAAAAGGAATGCTACTTCAATTAAATTCAGGGATATTCTATGAATTTATAAAAGCAGATGAGTTTTTCAATAAAAATCCAAAACGGAATACAATTGCAGCTGTTGAAGTGGGCGTAAATTATGTCATGATAATTTCGTCAAATGCAGGCCTTTGGGCATATAATATTGGAGATACAGTTCAATTTACGTCTACAAAACCTTATCGCGTTATTGTTTCTGGACGGATTAAACATTTTATTTCGGCCTTTGGCGAACATGTTATTGGAAAAGAAGTAGAACAAGCCATGCAGGAGGCTACAGAGCATTCAAATATAAGAATTTCAGAGTTTACCGTGGCACCTCAAATAAACCCAGAAGAAGGCCTACCGTATCATGAATGGTTTGTAGAATTTGAAAGTGAACCAGATGATTTTTCCGCTTTAGCAGAAAAAATTGATGCATCTTTACAAAAACAAAACAGTTATTATTTCGATTTAATTGAGGGTAAAGTTTTGCAACCTTTAAAAATCACCAAGGTGAAAAAAGACGGTTTTCAAGACTATATGAAATCGGTAGGGAAATTAGGAGGGCAGAATAAAATACCAAGGCTTTCGAACGATAGAAAAATTGTTGACAATTTTGCATGTGTAAATTAACACATTCTATATCTTTGTGCTGGATTTGAGTTTAACCACATTTTTTTAAAATGCTTGAATCTTAGAATTGTTGTTAAAAATGCTATTAACTAACTGTATTTAATTATGAGTAAAAAATTACCAGAAAATCCTCAATCTGAAGAAGTAGATCTGGGGCAATTATTTAAATTAATTGGCAATCTTTTTGATCGTTTATATCAATTTATTCAATCTAAGTTTGAATTTGTTTTTTCAATTTTAATTTTTTCAATTAAAGCGGTTATAGATAATTTTAAACTCATAGTTCTTTGTATGGTTATAGCAGGAGCTTTAGGTTATGGTTTAGAAAAAATTAAACGTGATGTTTTTACATCTCAAATGTTGGTTAAACCTTATTTTGATTCAAAATTTCAACTTGTTACAAACATTAACTACTATAATGCTTTAATTGAGGATAAAGACTATGTTCAATTGGATGAATTATTCGAAATGGATGGAATGTCTGAGCAATTAATTGAATTTGAAATTAAGCCAGGGCCAGAAACTGAAAACGATCGTATTCTTCAATATGAAAAGTTTATTGGGGCTATAGATAGTATAAGAGCTCAAGACATTAGTTTCGACGATTTTATTGAAAGTCGTAGTATTTATTCGGGAAGTATTTTTGAAATTAATGTGAAATCATTTTCAAAAAATATTTTTAAACCTTTAGAAGAGGGCTTAAATAAAACATTTCTTAATGAGTATTCTGTTAAGAAAAAGAAAAAGAGCGATTCTTTAATCGGACTTGATAAACAAAGAATATTGACTTCTTTAACTCAGATAGATTCTTTAAAAAGTGTTTATTTAGAAGTCATGCGAAATGAATCTAATTCTAATAGTAATCAAGTAACATTAAAAGATGGCATGTCTTTAGTTCAAGAACGTGTACAAACGAAAGAGTTTGAACTGTTAGATAAAGAACTCGTATTAAGAACTGCTTTAAATCGTTTAGAGTCTCAAAAAGTGGAAGAAGATACTTATTTTGAGACTATAGCTTCTTTTCAAACCGTAGGAGCAAAGGATTCTAGTTTTTTGAATAAGTATTCTTTAATATTTCCTGTTATAACTTTTATATTGTTATGCTTTATTTATTTGACGAATAAATTAGTTTTTTATGTTAAGGCTTATAAAATATAAGTAGATATATTAAAAAATATTTTAAATACTTATATTTTTATTCTGAAAGTATAAATATTTAAGTAAAAAAACGAACTTTTTTTACTTAAAGAAGTAAAAGTTAAAATTTTTCTTGATTTTAATTAATTTAAATAGTCCTACATTTAGCAAGAATTAAAAAAAGACAATGAGTAATAATAAAAAACATCACGAAAGAACGCGAGCCCAAGAGAGCTCTAACGCTATTGAAAGGATGTATATTACTATGCGTCATTTATTTAATCGCGGGTTCTATAAGCCAATGGGTATTTCGGGCGAAACTTTAAGGAATTCTTTATTGTTGCTACGACCAGAAATATATGGTTCTATAGGTGAAGAGAAAGCAGAATTAGAAGGGTTGCTTTATGTGATTGATAGACTTCCTGTGGGTATTGAAGAATGTTCCTTTATTAATTTAACAAGTGACGAGGGGTATTCGGAATCTCATTTTAAACCTATTATTCCAGAAAAAAGACGTCGAAACTGTTATCGCATAGATGATGAGCAAATGAATATTGAGATTACCCGAGGGCGTTCGGAAATCTATGATATTTTAACGCATCTTACCTTTATATTTGTTGAATCTCATAAAATAAGTAATCGTGTTTTAATAAATGATGAAGGAGAAACGACACGCGATTGGATAAAACTTGAAAAAGCCGTATTATCTAAAAAGAAATTTACACAGCCAGAGCGTGAAATTGCAATTTCTCATACAGCAAATATATTAGGAAGAACTTTTAACGAACTTATTAATGTTTATAGCGAGTTTGCTACACCAACGCAACCAGAACGTCTTTTACATATTGTTTATTGGTTAGGGAAATTGGCCATTGAAGAGCAAATTAGTAATAATAAACGGACTATAACTTTTAGCCCAGTTTTAAGAGAGCGTATTGGACATCATATCCATGGCGAGATTTGGGCTAATTCGGTAAAAGAAACGTTGCATAAAAATAGTTTATTAGAAAGACCAATTCATATTATAAGTGCTAATATGCACAGTGTTATGAATACGCTTTTTGCTCCAAATTCATTAAAGTCTATAGTCGCTAAAAAAGATATTTTTGAGGTTTATGAGTTATTGAGTAATAATGAAAATGAAGATTTACGCAATAAAGTAACGAAAGAAGCGTTGCAAAGAAGCATGTTATATATTAAAGATGCTTCTGGGGCAAATATTGATGTACAGATTTTTGATACAAGCAAAATTGACCATGCTAAAACGGATATAGAAGTAGATGATACCGTTTTAAAAGGAAAGAAGCCCGTTATTATAGTAATGGATTATGCTTTTGGTGAGCAGGCTTATGAAACGATTGATGAATTATTGAAGCCTTACCAAGAAAAAGAAAGAAAAGTATATTTAAATGTGGAATCTTTATCAATAATGGGTAAAGCCGGAATTTTGGAAGGAGGTAAAGGAGATATAATGATACCTTCAGCGCATATATTCGAAGGAACAGCTGATAATTATCCATTTGAAAACGAATTAAAAAAAGAAGATTTGGAGTGTCAAGGGGTAAATGTTTATGAAGGAGCTATGATTACAGTTTTAGGAACGTCTTTACAGAATAAAGATATTCTTAAGTTTTTTTATAATTCGACTTGGAATGTTATCGGTTTAGAAATGGAAGGCGCACATTATCAAAAAGCAATTCAAGCAGCCTCAAAAGTAAGAGGAAGTATAGGTAGAGATGTGAAAGTTAGGTATGCATATTATGCAAGCGATAATCCTTTAGAGACCGGAAGTACTTTAGCTTCTGGAGGCTTGGGAGCATCGGGAGTAAGGCCAACATATGTAATTACTAGAAAGATATTAGAACAAATATTAAATTAAAATTATGAATAAAGATTTGCAATCACCCCAGCAATCTGAAGAAGTAGATTTAGGTCAGCTATTTAAGCTTATAGGAAATGTTTTCGAACGATTATTTCGTTTTATTGGTAATATTTTTTATAAAGTGTTTTTAGCCTTTGTTTGGATGGTGTTTTTTGTTAAGAAGCATATTATAAAAATTGGAATTGCTGGTATTATTGGTATGGGGTATGGGTTTTTTAAACAAAATAAAGGAGAACCAGTTTATAAGTCTACTACGGTTATTAAGCAAAATTATGAAACGGGTGAAAACTTATATAGGGCTATTGATTATTATAATGAATTAATTTCAGAAGAAGATTCTGTAACATTAGGTAATATTTTCAAAATTAACTCTGCTAAAGCAGCTTCTATTATTGGGTTAAGTATAGAAGCCATTATTAATGAAAACGAAAAACTTGTGGAGTATGATTTATATATTAAAAGTCTTGACTCTGTACTTGCTTCGAATGTTACATTAGAAATGTATGTTAATAACTCAAAAGAGTATCAATACCCAAATCAAAGAATAATGATTAAGGCTAAAGAAAAAGATGTTTTTGAGCCGATAATTAATAGAATCGTAAACTCAATCACAGAAACAAAGTTTTTTGTGATAGAACAAAAGAAAGATTTAGAAGAGTTAATAAGTTTAGAAAAAATTATTTTAGAATCAATAAGTGCTTCAAAGGAATTACAAGAGGTATATAAAGATGTTTTAACAGCTCCGTTAAATGATGATACTAAAGGAATTCAAGCAAGTATAAGAATAGACAATACTGAAGATAAATATCAGACAAAAGAATTCGAATTATATAATAGTGACGTTGAACTAAGAAGAGAATTCGTTAAAATTCAACGTAAGAAAGAAGATAAAAGAAACATATTAGAAGTGATTTCAAGTCAAGAAAATCAAGGGACAATTGATAATTCTAAGGAGTTTTTCGGGGTAATGATTGATTCTAAGGTTTATTACACAATAATTTTAATGATGTTAACTTGTATAATTTTGTTGAGTATATATTTTATTAAGTTTTTAGAGGAGTATAGGGACAAAGTATCGTAATATGAAAATTTTAATAACAGGAGGCGCTGGATTTATAGGTTCACACGTAGTAAGGTTATTTGTTGAGAAATATCCAGATTATCATATATACAATCTTGATGCATTAACATATGCTGGAAATTTGGAGAATTTAAAAGATGTCGAAAGTAATTCCAATTATACGTTTATAAAAGGGGATATAACGAATGAAGAATCTATAGATAACTTATTTAGTACTTATAAGTTTCAAGGTGTCATTCATTTAGCTGCAGAATCCCATGTTGATAGGTCTATTAAGGATCCATTATCTTTTGTTAAAACAAATGTTATTGGAACTATGAATCTACTAAATTCCTGTAAGAAGTATTGGAAAGATGATTTTTTAAATAAGCGTTTTTATCATGTCAGTACCGATGAGGTTTATGGGACATTAGGTGAAACAGGTTTGTTTACTGAAAACACGTCTTATGATCCGAATTCTCCATATTCTGCGTCTAAGGCAAGTTCAGATCATTTTGTACGAGTTTATGGAGAAACATATGGGTTGCCTTTTGTTATTACAAATTGTTCAAATAACTATGGGCAAAATCAATTTCCCGAAAAGTTAATTCCTTTATTCATAAATAATATCATTCATAATAAATTATTACCTATTTATGGAGATGGAAATTATACTAGGGATTGGCTTTATGTAAAAGATCATGCTGTTGCTATAGATTTAGTATTTCATAATGGAGTTAATTTTGAAACATATAATATAGGAGGTTGTAACGAATGGAAAAATATTGATTTAGTGAAGTTACTGTGTCAAGAAATGGATATTAAATTAGGAAGACCGCATGGAACTTCTGAACAATTAATTACATTTGTGAAAGATAGATTAGGGCATGATTTAAGATATGCCATTGATGCTTCAAAAATAAAGAATGAATTAGGCTGGGAACCTACAGTAACTTTTGAGCAAGGTATAGAAAAAACAATTAATTGGTATTTAAACAATGAAGATTGGTTAAATAATGTTGCAAGTGGAAAATACCAATCTTATTTACCAAAAATGATATAATTAGGTTTAAAAGAGCATGAAAGGAATAGTATTAGCAGGTGGTTCAGGAACACGTTTACATCCTTTAACACTATCAATAAGTAAGCAGCTGATGCCTATTTATGATAAACCAATGATATATTATCCATTGTCTACTTTAATGTATTCAGGTATTAGCGACATTTTAATCATTTCAACACCTAAAGATTTACCATTATTCAAAGATTTACTGGGTGATGGCAAAAAATATGGTTGTAAGTTTGAGTATGCCGCACAGGAAGAACCGAATGGACTAGCCGAAGCATTTATTATAGGGGAAAAGTTTATTGGGAATGATAAAGTGGCGTTAATCCTCGGAGATAATATTTTTTATGGGACTGGTTTTTTTAAATTGTTAGAAGCTAATACGTCTCCAAATGGTGGTATCATTTATGCCTATAGAGTGCATGATCCTGAACGGTATGGTGTTGTGGAGTTTAATGATAATGGACAAGTTATTTCTATTGAAGAAAAACCTGAAGACCCTAAATCTAATTTTGCTGTCCCAGGTATTTATTTTTATGACAATTCTGTAGTAGGCATTGCCAAGAATATAGAACCAAGCCATAGAGGAGAACTTGAAATTACAGACGTCAATAGGGAGTATTTAAAAAAAGGGAAACTTAATGTTAGCATTTTAGATAGAGGAACTGCTTGGTTAGATACAGGAACATTTCAATCCCTTATGCAGGCTTCTCAATTTGTAGAAGTTATAGAAGAAAGACAAGGTCTTAAAATAGGTTCAATAGAAGCAGCAGCTTTTGAAATGGGGTATATAACTGAAACGCAATTTAAAGATTTAGCACAACCATTATTAAAAAGCGGGTACGGTAAAAATTTATTAGGATTAGTTAAAAAGAATAGATGAACGCAATTGAAACGAACTTATTAGGTTGCTTTATTGTAGAGCCTAAAGTTTTTAACGATAATAGAGGTAGTTTTTTTGAGAGTTTTAATCAAGAAAAATTTAATAAAGCTATTGGAGATCGTATTATGTTTATTCAAGACAATCAATCTTTTTCTACAAAAGGTGTTTTAAGAGGTTTGCATTTTCAAACAGGAAATTTTGCACAATCTAAATTAGTAAGAGTTGTTAAAGGAAAGGTACTTGATGTTTGCTTAGATATTAGAAAAGAATCTCCAACTTTCGGTAAGCATTTTTCAATTATATTAGACGGTATTAACAATAAACAACTTTATATACCTAAAGGGTTTGCTCATGGCTTTGTTGTTTTAGAGGATGATACCATTTTTTCTTATAAATGCGATAATTACTATGAGAAGTTCTCAGAACGAGGCATTATTTATAACGATATAGATTTAGACATTGATTGGCAATTATCTTTCGAAGAATTAATTTTATCAGATAAAGATAAACTATTACCAACATTTAAGGATTTTTTTAATGGGTAATATAAAGGTTTTAGTTACTGGTTCTGATGGACAATTAGGAAGAACAATTGAAGAATTGTTTTCGAAAAACAGCCTAAATATAGATTTTGTTTTTTTGAGTAAAGGAGATTTAGATATAACTAATCAGGAACAAGTTGATATTGTTTTAGGAGAACAAAAATTTGATTACTGTATAAATTGTGCAGCTTACACTAATGTAGAGCAAGCAGAGAAAAAACCAAGTGTTGCTTATGCAATAAATGCAGAGGCTGTAAAAAATTTGGCTGATGTTTGTGAAGAGAATAATATTGTTCTGATACATATTTCAACCGATTATGTTTTTGATGGTGAAAAAATAGAACCATATACTATAAAAGATTTACCTAATCCAATAAATGAGTATGGGAAATCTAAATTGCAAGGAGAAAAATATATTCAAAATAGTTTAGAGACTTATTTTATTATAAGAACATCTTGGTTATATAGTAAAAAGTATGGAAATAATTTTTATAAGACCATATTGAAAAAAGCTAAAGTTGAAAAGGAACTCTATATTACAACTGAGCAGATTGGGTGTCCTACCGATACAGTTAATTTGTCAAAGTTTATTATTAAATTAATAAACTCGAATAGTAAAAATTTTGGAATATTTCATTTTTGTGACAAAAAGTCTATGACTTGGTATAATTTTACAAAACAGATTTTAAAAGAAAATAATTTATCTAATAAAGTAAAACTTGCCAAAGCAAAGAATTATCATACTTTTGCAAGACGACCAAAGAATTCAATTTTAACAGATTGAAAAATTTATAAAAATATTAGTATTTTAAAAATGCAGAAAAAAATAGCATTAATTACAGGTGTTACGGGGCAGGATGGAGCATACTTAAGTGAGTTTTTATTGAAAAAAGGATATGAAGTTCACGGTGTAAAAAGGAGATCATCACTATTCAATACTGATAGAATTGATCACTTATATCAAGATCCACATGTTGAAAATCAAAATTTCTTTTTACATTATGGAGATTTAACAGATAGTACCAACTTAACGAGGTTAATCCAAGAAGTTCAACCAGACGAAATTTATAATTTAGCAGCGATGAGTCATGTACACGTGTCTTTTGAAATGCCTGAGTATACTGCAAATGCTGATGGTATAGGTACCTTGAGGCTTTTGGAGGCAATACGACTACTTGGTTTAGAAAAGAAAATTAGGATATATCAGGCATCGACATCTGAACTTTATGGTAAGGTACAAGAAGTACCACAGACAGAAACAACTCCTTTTTACCCTAGAAGTCCTTATGCAGTTGCTAAAATGTATGCCTATTGGATTACGGTAAACTATAGAGAGGCTTATGGTATGTATGCGTGTAATGGGGTTTTGTTTAATCATGAATCTCCCATACGAGGAGAAACTTTTGTAACCAGAAAAATAACTAGAGCAACATCTAAAATAGCATTAGGCTTACAAGAAAAAATATTTTTAGGAAATCTTGATGCCCAAAGAGACTGGGGGCATGCCAAGGATTATATTAGAATGATGTGGATGATTCTTCAAGCTGATGAAGCGGAAGATTGGGTTATTGCAACTGGAAAAACTACAACAGTCCGCGATTTTGTTAAAATGTGTTTTGCACATGTAGGTGTAGAATTAGATTTTAAGGGCACTGGCGCAGACGAGAAAGGATATGTTAAGTCTTGTAGCAATAGTAAGTATCAAATTGAAATAGGTAAAGAAGTAATTGTAGTAGACACTAAATACTTTAGACCAACTGAGGTTGAGTTATTAATTGGTGATGCAACCAAAGCTAAAGAAAAATTAGGTTGGATTCCAAAATATGATTTAGCAGACTTAGTAGAAGATATGATGGTAAACGATATTATTCTTATGGAAAAGCAGCAATATCTTAAAGATGGTGGATATAGGATTAAAAATTATTTTGAATAATTTTAATGGATAAAAACTCTAAAATCTATCTAGCTGGGCATAGAGGCTTAGTAGGAAGTGCAATATTCAAAAACCTTAAATCTAAAGGATATAATAATATTGTTATTCGTACACATAAAGAGTTAGATTTGGCTAATCAAATAGCTGTTTATAACTTTTTTGATGAAGAAAAACCAGATTACGTTTTTCTGGCAGCAGCTAAAGTTGGAGGTATTATAGCAAATAATGTGTATAGGGCTGACTTTATTTATGAAAACATGATGATTCAAAATAATGTTATTCATCATAGCTATTTAAACAAAGTAAAAAAACTCTTATTTTTAGGTAGCACATGTATTTACCCTAAAAACGCTCTTCAACCAATGAAAGAGAAGTATTTGTTAACAGATACTTTAGAATATACTAATGAGCCTTATGCCATTGCTAAAATTGCAGGTATTAAAATGTGTGAAAGTTATAATTTGCAGTATGGAACGAATTTTATTTCTGTTATGCCAACTAATCTATATGGTCCCAATGATAACTTTGATTTGGAAAAATCACATGTATTACCAGCCTTGATTCGAAAGGTATATTTATCTAAGTTATTGTCGGAAGAAAAATATGACGAGGTTATTAAAGATTTAGGGATAAGCGATATTAATGAAGCAAAAGCGTATTTAAATACATTTGGGGTGTCTGCTAGTAGTGTAGAAATATGGGGGTCTGGAAAACCTAAACGTGAGTTTTTATGGAGTGAAGATATGGCTGATGCATGTGTTTTTTTAATGGAAAACAGAAATTTTTCAGACACATTTTTAAAAGGGCAGAAAGAAATTAGAAATACCCATATTAATATTGGAACTGGAAAAGATATATCTATAAAAGAGTTAGCTGAAACCATAAAGAAAATTATTGATTTTAATGGTAATTTAGTTTTCAATTCAGACAAACCTGATGGAACAATGAAGAAGCTAACGGATGTTTCAAAATTAAACGATTTAGGCTGGAAACATACCATTGAATTAGAAGAAGGAATTAAGACTGTTTATAATTGGTATTTAGATAAACGAAAAACAAATAGTTAAAATCAGTTATGAAAAAAATAGTTGCGTTATTACCTATGAAGGGTACTTCTGAAAGAGTTCCTAATAAAAACTTAAAACTTTTTAATGGAAAACCATTGTATCATATTATTTTGGAAACTCTTTTAAAATCCAAGTATATTGAAGAAGTTGTAGTAAATACTGATAGTGAATTTTTAAAATCAGATATTTTATTAAATTATAATGAGAAAGTAACTGTAGTAGATAGGAATGAAGATGTTTGTGGTAATTATGTTTCGATGAACAAGGTACTTGAGCAAGACATAAATATTATAGAGTCAGAAATTTATATTCAAACTCACAGCACAAACCCATTACTAAAAGTGGAAACGATAGATAACGCTTTAGAAAAAATGCTTAAGATATTAGAAGATAGTAGTCAAAATGATTCTGTTTTTTCTGTTTCCAAAGTTCAAAAAAGATTTTACAATGAAGACTCAACGCCTATGAATCATGACCCAGGAATGCTAGTAACTCAGCATTTAGCTCCTATTTTCGAGGAGAATTCTTGTTTTTATATATTTACAAAAAAAAGTTTTTTAAATAACGATAGTAGAATAGGTCTTAAACCTTTTATGTACGAGATAGATAAGATTGAGTCTACTGATATTGATGAACCTGAGGATTTTATTATAGCGGAAGCTTTACATAAATTATTGAGATGATTTTTGACAAAATAGAAAATTGGAAGACATATTTTAAGCATGATATTTTTAATATAATATTTGAAGACTTAAAGAAAATAAGTTTAGAAACAACTAATGGAATTCATTTTAAGAATGAAGATTATTATTTTAAAGTTATGACTTATGAAACTAAAATAGAATCAGATATTATTGAAAATCACAGAAAGGAGGTTGATATTCAAATATTACTTTCTGGAAGTGAAAAAATTAAATTATTTTTTAATGAAAATGTAGAAACATTAAGAAATTATTCTGATGACGATGATTGTCAATTTTTTAAAGCAATCGCAAAAAAAAATGCAGAAGTTATTCTAACACCTAGCTACATGGGGGTTTTTTTTAATCAGGACATTCATAATCCACAATTTGCGGTAAATAATAAGGTAGAAAAAATAAAAAAAATAGTAATTAAAGTCAATGAAAAATTTTTCACACAGTAAAAGTCTTCTTAAAGGGAAGCTAGAAAGACGCGAGCTATCAATAGGCACTTGGTTAACAATTCCTCATCAAGCAATAATTGAAATTTTGAGTACTGCTGGGTTTGAGTGGTTGACTATAGATATGGAGCATTCTCCAATAAGCATCGAAACTATTATGAATTTGATTGGTCATATTCAAGGTAATGGCATGCAGGCATTAGTTCGTGTATGTAAAAATGAAGAAGTTCCAATAAAAAGAGTTCTTGATGCAGGTGCAGATGGGGTTATTGTCCCAATGATAAAAAATAAAGAAGAAGCTATTGAAGCCGTCAATTATGTTAAATACCCGCCTTTAGGGAAACGTGGTGTAGGTTTAAACAGAGCGCAAAAGTATGGTACCGCTTTTGACACATACCAAGACTGGGTTGAAGACTCTGCGGTTGTAATAGCTCAAATTGAGCATATAGATGCAGTGAATAATTTAGAAGAGATATTTTCAGTACCTGGAATCGATGGTATTATCGTAGGTCCTTATGACTTATCGGCCTCTATGGGGTATCCAGGAGAATATGATAGACAAGATGTGAAAGATGCTTTAGGAAAAGTTGATACGATTGCAAAAAAATTAAATAAACCATTAGGGTTTCATGTTATTGATTCTGACCATTCTAAAACTTTAGAGAAAATTAATAAAGGATATTCGTTTTTAGCGTTTAGTATAGATTTTTTCTTTTTAGGTGATAAAGCAAGGCAGGAAATGGATTTACTAAAGGGGAAATTATAATATGAAAAACGTGTTAGTTTTTGGTGGTTTCGGTTTTTTAGGATATTATCTTTTAAAAGAATTAATCTCTCGAGATTATAATGTTATTGTTGCTGATATTAAAAGCAATGATGAATTTGTAGATGTTGTAAAGTATATTTCTTGCGATATTTCTGAAAAGAAGCAAGTCGAAGCTGTTTTTGAGAACCAAAGCTATGATATTGTATATAATTTAGCTGGTTTTGCTAATTTAGATTTTGCCATTAAAGAACCATTAAAAACAATGAAACTTAACATTATTGGTAACATGTATGTTTTAGATGCTTGCGTTAAAGCAGGTGTCAAAAAATTTGTTTACGCAAGTAGTGCATATGCAATGAGTAATAAGGGATCTTTTTATGGTATAAGTAAATTGGCTTCCGAAAAAATTATAGAAGAGTATCATGAAAAATATAATTTAGATTTTACAATTCTAAGATATGGTTCGGTATATTCTGAAAGAGATTATGATAATAACTATATATATAATGTAGTGAAAAATGCTGTTTTAGAAAAAAAAATAGACCATAAAGGCGATGGTAATGAAATAAGAGAATATATTCATGCTGGTGATGCTGCGAAATTATCGGTCGATGTAATTGAATGTAATACATTTAATAATGTACATGTAATTTTAACAGGAACAGAAAGGATGAAGAGGTCTGAGTTGTTTGATATAATAAATGAAATTTTAAACAATAAAATTGAAATTAATTATAGCGAATCTAAGTCTCAAAATCATTATAAATTTACTCCTTACTCTTTTGAACCTTCACTAAGCAGAAAGCTTATAGCAAATCCTCATATAGATATGGGGCAAGGGCTTTTAGAGTGTATTAGATCAGTTCATAAAAATGAAAGATAAAGATCAAAACGTAATTAATACTAATCTTCAAGAATTTAACACATTTTCGGCTAATTTTATTAAAGATAAATTGGAAGGAATGGTTAATAAGAAGGTTTTAAACATTGCTCTATCAGGAGGAAGTACACCTCTACCTATTCTTAATATGCTTAAGCGGTTTAACCTTAATTGGAGCATGTTTAATTTTTATTTAGTAGATGAACGTGTTGTTAATTTAAATAGTTCAGAAAGTAATTACAAAAATATTAACGACATATTTTATCAATACATTTCGAGTAAAAGCTATTCAATACTACAAGAAGATTCTACTTTAGATGAAATGGTTTCATTATATAAAAAGAAAATTGAGAAGAATTTAAGTTTTATAAAGCAGAATCAACCAAAATTCGATATGATTATTTTGGGAATGGGTGATGACGGGCATACTGCTTCATTATTCCCAAATACAGAAGCTTTAAATGAGAAGCAAGAATTTTTGGTGAAAAATTATATTCCACAACTCGATTGTTATAGAGTAACATTAACCTTTTCAGCATTATTGGCTTGTGAAGAAATAATTGTTTTAATTAAGGGAAAAGAAAAAATAAAAGTATTTGATGAAGTGATTAATGGAGAAGGAAAGAAATTTCCTATATCTAAGCTTTTGAGTTCTAAGTTAAATTGGATAGTTGGTAAATGAATATGAAAATAACGAATATTTTTTTTGATTTTGATGGTGTAATTGCAGAGTCAGTAAGTGCAAAAACGGATGCTTTTAGAGAAATGTATTTACAATATGGTGATGAAATAGCGAATAAAGTTGTCGATTATCATATTAACCATGGAGGTGTTTCTAGATATGATAAGTTTAGATATTGGGAAAAAACTTTTTTTGGAAAAGATATATCCGATGAAAGAGTTATGGAGATGGCTCAAGAATTTTCTAAATTAGTTTTAAGAAGGGTTATAGATTCTGATGAAGTGCCAGGTGTTAATGCGTTTATAAAAAAATATTGCAATACTTTGAGTTTTTGGATTATAACAGGAACCCCTACTTCTGAAATAGAGATTATAGCCAAGGAAAGAGGGCTTACAGACTCATTTATTGGTATTCATGGATCACCTGAAAATAAGCGTTATTGGACAGAACATTTACTGAAAAAACATAATTTAAAACGGGAAGAAACTTTATTTCTTGGTGATGCAACAACAGATCAAGATGCTGCATCGTTTTCTAAACTACATTTTGCGCTTAGAGTAAATGAAGAGAATCAAGGTCTTTTTATTAATTTTAAAGGAGATAGGTTCAAAGATTTTTTTGAGTTAGAAGAAATCATTCTAAAAAATAAAATTTAATGGTAATTACTATGAAAGTATTATTAACAACAACATCGTTTCAAGATACACCAGGAGTTCATCAAGAATTATTATATAGTCAAGGTTTTGAGGTTGATACTCTAAGAGGTCCAATTTTAGAAGCAGAATTGTTGCTAATTATTCAAAATTATGACGCAGTAATCTGTGGTGATGATGAATATACAGAAGCCGTAATTAAAAAAGGAGTAGAAGGAAAGCTTAAATATTTATGTAAATATGGAGTAGGGTTAGATCGAATTGATCTAAAAGCTGCAAAAAAGTATAATGTGCCTGTTACAAATTGTCCTGCAGTAAATCAAATATCAGTGTCAGAACATGTATTGGCGTTATTATTTACTTTTGAAAGAAATGTACATTTACAATATAACTCAGTACAGTCTGGAAGTTGGAAGCGTTGGGTTGGTAATGAGATTGAAGGAAAAACTATTGGTATTGTTGGTCTTGGTGCCGTTGGGAAAGAACTAGCAAAGAAGGCTGGTGCCCTTGGAATGAAAGTTCTTGGCTTTGATTTGTATAAAGACGAAGCCTTTTTATCTAAATATAATGAGGTTACTTTTGTAGACTCAATAGAAATAATTTATGAGCAAGCAGATGTCATCAGTTTGCATTTACCACACACACCAAAAACCGAACACTTAATTAGTAGAGATGTTATTTTTAATAAATTGAAAAAGTACCCTATTATAATTAATACAGCTAGAGGAATGTTGGTAGATTCAATGGCTTTAATAGAAGGTTTAAAGACTCAAAAGATTAAAGGATATCTTACAGACGTATTAGCCCATGAACCTATGTTAGACGAAGAGGTATTAAGAGGTGTAGATAATATTATAATTACTCCACATGTAGGTTCAAGAACTTATCAAAGTGTTCAAAGACAAGGTTCGATGGCTGTAAACAACTTGCTAAAGCTTTTAAAGATTGAAAGCTAATATAAAAAATATACAAATATTTTTTTTAATTATTCTAGGGTTGTACCCGTTATTAAGATTTAATTGGACTTCAATGGCTTTAATTGGCTTTTGTGCATTATTTCTTTTTACTGCTATAAAAAATAAAAGGATAAAATTTAATAAAGACACATTATTAAATTTTATCCTTTTATCTGCTTATTTTTTATTATTAATAATTTCAATAGCTTATTCATTAAATAAGGAAGAGGCCGTAAATAGAATAATACAATTATCCCCGTTAGTTATTGTACCCTTTATATTATCTTTTGTTCAAGATAAAATTAGTGTTAAAACTAAAGCTATTGTTTTATACATATTTATTCTCGCAAACCTAATTTATACATTGGTTATTTTTATTGTTTTTCTTTTTACTTTAGACAATTGGGATTATACCTTAAGTCACTTTTTATTTGATTATGATAAGTTTCAGTTTATACTCAATAAAAGTATCAAGAATGATGAGTTATTTGTTCATAAAGCTTACTTTTCCATGGGCTTTGTTTTTAGTGCCATATTCTGCTTAAATAAGTTTTTTAATACGTTCCCATCATATGGAGTCTTATTTAAGATCTTGTATTTATCAGTATTTATTTATTTCTCTACTTGGGTGTTTTATGCCTTTTCATTTCCTAATGTAATCGCTCTTTTACTTAGCGTCTTGTTTTTGCTATATTATAAATTAAGTAAGAAATTCTTTTTATATTCAATTGTTTTATTTTCAACTGTTAGTTGTTTATTTATTATTATAAAGTCGAATGATATTGATGTTCAAAGAGGAATTAATTTTGTTAAGTCGGCAATAAATAACCAAGAATATGAGGTTAATGATGTTAGGATAGAAATTTATAAGTCATATTCCAGTATAGCTAAGAATAGTAGTTTAGCTGATAAAATATTTGGATTTGGAGTTGGTGATGTACAAGACAAATTAAGTGATGAGTATCAAGACAGATTAAATTACAGTAAAAGTATAAATTCTCTATATTTTACAGAGGAGTTTGATAATATGTTTTGGTTCAAGAATAACATCGAGGTTGTTTCAAATAAAATGACTTCGCCTGACGAAACACTTAAAGCAGAATTAGTATATGTTCGTGAAGACCACGCCGAAAAATCACATAATTTATCTTCTAATATTAAAATTTATAAAGAAGGACTATACACTTTTTCTGTTTTTGCAAAAACAGAAAATTCAAGAAGTTTAGTTTTGAGGTTGGGTGAAATTAACCAAAGAGTTGTTTTTAACCTTGAAAACGGAACAATAATTAAAAAAATTAATACAATGCATGCTGGAATTAAGAAACTAAATGATGATTGGTATAGGTGTTATATATCTGTTAACTTAAGTAAGGATTGTTTAGCTTTAATTGGATTGTCTAACAAGACAGGGGATTATGTATTTGAAAATTGGCAACAGAAGGGGTTATACCTATGGGGAGCTCAATTAGAGCAAGGTCAATTAACTAATTATGTGAAAAACAATAAGGAATTACTTCAAGATGCATTAGATAGAAAATTAAATACACATAATAATTATTTGTTTTTTTTATTAGCGATTGGAATAACAGGCTTAATAGCTTTTTTAGCTACAATAATATTTTTATTTTCAAAGTCTATTAAAACCTTCGATATACTAAAACTAACATTTTGTATAATAACCACAATAAACTTTTTAACAGAGAATATTTTATCTAGGCATTGGGGGTTAATGTTTTTTTCTTTTATGTTGATTGTATTATTTAGTAATCAAGAAAAATCAATAAAAGAATAATTTGAAAAGGCTTTTTAATACATATATAAAAAATAATTTAGGTTTAATAAACTTATTTGGAAAATCTTTTGGGAGGGTGTTTTTTTTGTTATTAATATCTTTTCTTGCATATAAACTCTCTGTAAAAGATTTTGCCAGTTTTGCTATTTTTTGGTCAAGCTTGAGGATGTTTACTTTTTATGCTGCAAATAATTTATATATTATCTATTTTAATAAAATAAGAGATAGCTTAACTTTAGATAAAAAATGGCCTTTAAAAATTTCGAGTAATATTATTATCACTGCGATATTTTTTAGTTTAATAATAACTATTGTATCTGTGTTTATTTTTGATGATGTTATAACAACTATTTTAATAATACCATCGTTATTTCTTTATATAATAATAAGAAATTTATCTGAGTTTGCTAAAGTGGATAATTCATTGTTTTTATCAATTTTTGTAGAAGATGTTCTATTCTACGTCCTTTTTTTTGTGTTCAGTGTTGTCGGAGTTTATGTGTATAATGGTTTCCAAATTATAGTTATTGCTTTATTGTTGAGCCTCATTATAACTGCGGTAATTTGTTTAGTTTTATTCAAAAGAAAGTTTAATATAAAGATTAATACATACAAAATTAATATAAAAGATTTTTCTATTTCAGATTTTAAATTAGGCATTAATTACTCCTTTTTAAGAGGGAATGAAGTTCTATCAAATTTTGCTGTTAGATATTTAGGTCAAATCTACTTCGGAGATATTTTTGTGGCATATGCTCATATTATGTATCAGTTTTATAATGTATTTACTTTATTAACAATGTCTGTTATTTCTGGATTTCAATCAAAAATAACAGTCAAGACACAAGGAGAATTAAATAAAACATTTTTTAATAAAATGTACTTAAAAATTATAAAAACAATTTCTCCTTTTGTATTAAGTGTTATTATTATTATTATAATTTTTAACACGCAAATCTTGACTTGGTTTTTTCCTAAGTATATCGAGTACAATACACTACTTGTAAAAGTGTCTTTTGTTGGGTTGCTTTTTTTATTAATACAACCATTAGTTTTTATTTTAGTTTATAATAATAGATTTGCTAATATTAGAGCTTTAAATTTTAGTCAGTATTTTATAATGATAGTATTATATTTGCTTCCTATAATTAATAAAGAATTTAATCAACAAAATTGGCTTTTAGTGGTTATGACTAGCTTTATGGTGGTACAAGGATTTTATGCCATTCTAAACTATAATAAAATAAGATAGATGATATACTTTTATGTGCTCTTGTTAAGAATTGTTGCCTACATAGAAGGACCTTTTAAAATGGTAGCTTTTGCTATTACATTTGGTTTAATCTCGTTTTCCTCATTCAATAGAGTGTCAATAAAAAGTTTTAATAAGATCTCCAAGTACAATTTTTACGCGTTAGCACTAGTAATATTAATTATGTTTCACGGATTTATTTTCGGAGAAGTTTTAATTCGAGATATAGCAGTATTATTAACTTATTGGATTTGGTTTGTTTTTACGTTTACTTATTTTAGAGATAAGACTCTAAATGAGTCATTAAGGTTTGTTCTTATTTCTTTTCTTATATTTAATTTTGCAAATTATTTGTATTTTAAGTTATACTTTGCTGATCAATTTTTTGGAATTAATAGTATAATGGCTAGTTTTGGAGTATTTGGAAAAAGAATTTATTTTCCACTAGCATCTGGAGCTAATATTTTTACATCTCAATTGGGTTTAAATGCTTTAATTGTTCTTTACTTTTTCAAAAACACAGGTAAAAGGTTGTTTTATTTATCTATATATGGTTTTTATATTTATATGCTAGTATTGGCTGATTCAAGATTAATATTATTATTGTCAATTATTTTTTCAATTATTTTTTGGTTCTCATTAAAAAAAGTTTTGTCTTTTTTCAAAAATACTTGGTGGATTATTGGTTTGTTTATTTTTGGATTTTTATATGTTTTTTATAATACAGACTTTTTTGATAGATTTAAACGCCCTGGGGAGCTAAGCGGCGGCGGGGCAATTTCTAGAATTGAGATATGGACTATCGCTATACAAGTTATTTTTGATGATTTACACCTTTTATTCGGCCATGGTTTAAACGGCTTTAAAAATAATATATTGGAATCGACAAAAGAAACATTTAATGACCAACATTTACAAACATCTCATAATTTTATAATTCAAAACCTTATAGATTTTGGTGTTTTTGGGATTTTAATTATTTTAATGGTCCTTTTTAAAATACTTAATTTAATAATACAATTAAAGTCGTCTATTCTTACTATATTAATTGTTATGTTATTACTTGTAGGCATAACGGAGTCAATTCCATCATTTTATTCTTTTGAACCAACCATGTTTTTTATTACAATACTATCAATTATATTTGCCCAAGATGAAAGAAAAAATATTAGATTTATTACGAATAACAACATATTATCCTAGAAAGATTCTCGATAAAATTATTTATAAATTCTATTTAAAGAATAAAAATAATTGGGAGAGTTTAAAAAAGTATACAGACAAACCAATTTTAATTGTTGGAAATGGTCCAAGTTTAAATAAAACTCCTTTAGATAAAATAAAGGAATCTTTTGTTTCTATTGGTATGAATAAAATAAATTTAATTTATAAAACAAGTTCTTGGCGACCAGATATTATAAGTTGTGTTAATGGCTTGGTTATTAATCAAAATAAAGAGTATTTTAATAAAACAGACATAGTTTTAATATTACCGATAAAAGCATTTTATTTAGGAATAAAACCAAGGGAAAATGTATTGTTTGTTAATCTAAAAGATCAAGATAAAGTAGAATCTAATATAGAAAAATCCTTATCTACTGGCTGTACTGTAACCTTTACGGCATTACAAATAGCAGCTTATTTAAATCCGAAATCTGTTAGCATTGTTGGGGTTGACCACAATTTTGTTTATGATAAAGATAAAGGACCATTAGTTCAGAAAATCGGAGGAGATGATGTTAATCATTTTAGTAAGGAATATTTTAAAAACCAGTATTGGGGTTTGCCAGATTTATTTGGAAGTGAAAGATTATATGAAATATCGAAAGATTATTTTGATTCAATGAACATTCCTATAATTGATTACACAATTAATGGCAAGCTAAAAATATTTGATAAAGGAAATATTAAAGATTTGGTTAACTAGTATGATAAATTTTTATGCAAAATCTAAACTTATATAGGACACCTAGAGGTTTTAGAGGACGATCTAAAATTTTTGTGCAAACATGGTGGGTTGTACATGCTTTGCTTTTTAAACCATCACCACAAGTTTTGTATGGCTGGAGGCGTTTTCTTTTGCGAATTTTTGGAGCTAGGATTGGAAGGTCAGTAATTATAAGACCTAATGTGCAGATTACTTACCCTTGGAAAGTCAAAATTGGTGATTATAGTTGGATTGGAGATGATGTAGTTTTATATAGTTTAGGTGAAATAGAAATAGGAAAAAATACAGTAGTATCTCAAAAATCATATTTGTGTACTGGAACTCATGATTACAAAAAAATAGATTTTCCAATTGAAGCAAAAAAAATAACTATCGAAGACAGTTGCTGGTTAGCTACCGATGTTTTCGTTGCTCCTGGAATAACTATTAAAAAAGGATGTATAGTTGGAGCAAGGAGTAGTGTTTTTAATAATTTACAAGAAATGAAAGTATATATTGGAAATCCAGCAAAACCAATAAAAGACAGATAGATTGAATAAAATAACAATAATTAGTGGATATTATTTCCCAGAGGATACGGCGGTTGGTTTGTATAATGCACAAATGGTTGAGTACCTTGAGAACAAAGGGTATAGCGTTAACGTGATTACTGGTTTTCCTAATTATCCACAATGGAGGATTAGAGATAGTTATAAAAATAAAAAAACATTTTTTTTTGAAAAAATAAATAACACTAATGTGTTTCGGTACAAACAATATGTACCTTCTAAACCAACGTTTTTTAAACGAATCTTATTAATTATAGATTTTACAATTGGATCATTTATTAATGTCTTAAAAATAAAAGAATGTGATTTAGTTATAAGTGTTGTTCCTTATACTAGCACGATTTTACTTGGGTGGGTATTAAAAATAAGAAGAAAATCAAAATTATGGATTCATGTCCAAGATTTTGAATTCGATGCAGCTCAAGAAACAGGTGTTTCTTCTGGAGAAAGTAAAATAAAAAGTATAATTTTCAACTTGCTTTTTAAAATAGAAAGCAAGTTTTTAAATTTAGGAGATGTGAATAGCACTATAAGTTATAAAATGTTAGAAAAACTTGAAAGTAAATCACAAAAAAAAACTTTTTATTTTCCTAATTGGATCGATGCTAATAAAATAAATCCTTCTAAGCTTGTTCAGCATAATTATTTGAAATCGTCTAGTTTCAAGGTTTTATATTCTGGAAATATTGGAGAAAAACAGGATTGGGATTTCTTTTTATTATTTGCAAAAGGGATAGAACTTTATAATGCAGAAATTATTTTGGTGGGAGATGGTGCTAAAAAAGAATGGTTATGCAATGAGATTAAGAACTTAAAAAATGTAAAATACTACGAGCCTATAGAATATAAAGATTTATCTAATTTATTGTGTAGTGCAGATATGCATATTTTGTTTCAAAAAAAGGATGTAGTTGATTCAGTAATGCCTTCTAAGTTGTTGGGAATGATGGCAAGTGCTAAGCCTTCATTAGTAACTGGGAATATTCAATCTGAAGTAAGGGTAATTATGGAAGAAGCTAACGGTGGATTTTACATTACAGATAATGATTTAGATAAGTGTAAATTAATTGTTGATAATTTGATTAAATCACCAAAACAAATAGAAGAAATAGGATTAAATGCTAGAGAGTATATCGTAAATAAATTTTCAATTGATCAGGTGCTATCTAATTTTCAAGATCGATTAGTTAAATTAGTAAAAGAATAGTTTTTTTGGAGTGATATTTTTATTCAAAATGAGTATAATCAATTTAGTTCTTTTATGTTGATTCAATTATCTTTGAAAAATAATAAACGTAATAATAAGTTTAAAGTATAATATGAAAAAGAGAGTTTATACTCGGTTGTTAAGGCCAGTTTTATATATTGTGGATTTTTTAATTGTATCTTCTCTTTTACATTTGTTTTTAACAAATGATATTGTTAAAGGAATTCCGTTAAACTTTTTTTGGATAGTTTTATCTGTTATTTTTTCTTTTGAAGATATATACAGAACTATTAGAATAATAAGGGTAGTTATGCTTATTCTAAAAAGAGTTTCTATATTTTTATTATTAGTGTTCACTTATTTCTATATAATAGATTTCAGGATACCTAATCATAGTATTTTTATATTTTTTTTATTGATTTTCATCTTGTTAAACATCTGGAGAATAGCAATACTTATTTTAATAAGAAAGTATAAGGTCATTACTGGAGATAACTATACTAAAGTAGTAATAATTGGATTGAATGAAGGAACAATAAGACTTGAAAGGTTTTTTCAAAATAATACTAATCATGATTACAAATATATTGGATTTTTCACTAATAAGGATGAAATAACAAAATTAGGTGATATTGATGAATCTTTTGGTTTTATAATGGATAAAAATATTGATGAAATTTATTGTTCTGTTAAAGGTTTATCTAACGATCAAATGTCTAAACTTATTTACTTTGCTGATAATAATTTAAAAAGATTAAAGTTTATTCCAGACAACAAATACGTTTTTTCAAAAAAATTAAGATTTGAAAATTATGATTTAATTCCAATTCTTTCGTTAAGTAATATTCCTTTAAAAGACAATTTAAACAGTGTAGTTAAAAGAACTTTTGATATCGTTTTTTCATTAATAGTAATTATTGGTTTTTTATCTTGGTTTATACCTATAATCGCAATATTAATTAAGTTAGAATCTAATGGATCTGTTTTTTTTAAACAATTGAGATACGGAACTGACTTTAATCTTTTTGCATGTTATAAATTTCGTTCTATGAGAGCTAATAATGAGTCGGATAAAGTCCAAGCAGCAAAGAATGATATGAGAGTTACTAAAATTGGTAAATTTATTAGAAAAACGAGTATAGATGAGTTACCCCAGTTTTATAATGTTTTATTTGGAAGTATGTCAGTAGTTGGCCCAAGACCTCTTTTGCTAAGTCACACTGATGATTTTAAAAACAAAATAAATAAATTTATGGTTAGACACACTGTGAAACCAGGTATAACAGGATTGGCTCAAGTCAGTGGATATAGAGGAAATATTGAAAAAGATTTAGATATGCACAACAGGGTGAAGTATGATGTTTTTTATGTTGAAAATTGGTCTTTGTTTTTAGATTTTAAGATTATTATAAAAACAGTATTGAATGTAATAAAGGGAGAAGATAAAGCGTATTAAAAATTTATAAAAATTAAATGAAAGTATCAGTAATAGGAACAGGTTATGTAGGCTTAGTGACAGGAACTTGCTTAGCGGAAACAGGAAACGATGTATTGTGTATAGATATAGACAAGAATAAAGTCAAAAAAATGACACAAGGTGAAGTGCCAATATATGAACCTCATTTAGATGTTTTATTCCATAGAAATATTAAAGCAAATAGATTACATTTTTCTACATCATTAGAAGAAGGTCTTGCACATGGAGATATAATATTTTTAGCTTTGCCAACACCAGAAGATGAAGATGGTTCTGCTGATTTATCCTATATTTTAGGTGCAGCAAAAGAAATTGGAAAGTTAATAAAGAATTATAAGGTTATAGTTGATAAAAGTACAGTTCCAGTTGGAACATCTGAAAAAGTAAGAGAAGCTATTTCAAGTGAAACAAATGTCGATTTTGATGTGGTTTCTAATCCAGAATTTTTGAGAGAAGGATATGCTGTAGACGATTTTTTGAAACCAGAACGTATAGTTATTGGGTCTAATTCCAGTAAAGCAACAAGCATAATGGAAAAATTGTATAAACCTTTTGTAAGATCAGGTAATCCAATTATTATTATGGACGAAAAATCGGCGGAGTTAACTAAGTATGCAGCGAATTCGTTTTTGGCAACAAAAATTACATTTATGAACGAAATAGCTAATTTTTGCGAAAAAGTTGGAGCAGATGTGGACAAGGTAAGAGCTGGAATGGGAACTGATTCTAGAATCGGAAAACGTTTTTTGTTTCCTGGAATTGGATATGGAGGGTCTTGTTTTCCTAAAGATGTAAAAGCTCTATATAAGTCGGGTAATGATGAGGGGTATGAGTTTGATATACTAAAATCAGTAATTAAAGTTAATGATACTCAGAGAAAAGCTTTAATTCCAAAAATTGAAGCTTATTATAATAACAGTATTAAGGGTAAAACTTTTGCTATTTGGGGTTTAGCTTTTAAACCTGAAACAGATGATATTAGAGAAGCGCCTGCTTTGTATATGATTCAAGAATTACTTGATAAAGGTGCCAAAATTAAAGTTTTTGACCCTGAAGCTATGCCAAATGTTAAAAGAAAGTTTGGAGATAAAATAGAGTATGCTTTAAATAAAAATGAAGTAGTAAAAAGGGCAGACGCATTAATCATATGTACAGAATGGAGTCTTTTTAGAACGCCAGACTTTGATAAATTAAGGGCAGATTTGAAAGAGCCCGTGATTTTTGACGGTAGAAATTTATTTGATGTAGATGAAATGAAAAAAGAAGGGTTTTATTATAGTTCAATTGGAAGAAAATAATTTATGAAAAAGATATTAATTACTGGAGCAGCAGGTTTTTTGGGATCTCATTTGTGTGATCGTTTTATTAAAGAAAGTTTCGGAGTTATTGGGATGGATAATTATATTACTGGTGACCCTAAAAACCTAAGTCATTTAAATAGTAATTCTAATTTTAAATTCGTTGAACATGATGTTTCTAAGTTTATAGATTTAAATGAAGATATAGATTATATTCTTCATTTTGCATCACCTGCTAGTCCAATAGATTATTTAAAAATACCAATTCAAACATTAAAAGTTGGATCTTTAGGGACGCATAATTTATTAGGTCTGGCTAGAGCTAAAAAAGCAAGAATGCTTATAGCTTCAACGTCTGAAGTTTATGGAGACCCTTTGGTTCATCCTCAAACGGAAGATTATTATGGTAATGTAAATACCATTGGTCCTCGAGGTGTTTATGATGAAGCGAAACGCTTTCAAGAGTCAATAACTATGGCTTATCATAGGTTTCATGGAGTAGAAACTAGAATAGTACGTATCTTTAATACATATGGACCTAGAATGAGACTGAACGATGGAAGGGTTATTCCTGCGTTTATGGGGCAAGCACTTAGAGGAGAAGATTTAACAGTATTCGGAGACGGTTCACAAACACGTTCCTTTTGTTATGTGGATGACCAAGTAGAAGGGATTTATAGATTATTATTCAGTGATTATTCAGAGCCTGTAAATATTGGTAATCCGCATGAGATAACAATTAGTGATTTTGCTGAAGAGATTATAAATTTGACAGGTACTACTCAAAAAGTTATTTATAAGGATTTACCTGTAAACGATCCCATGCAAAGGCAACCAGATATAACTTTAGCTAAAAAAATATTAGGATGGGAGCCAAAAGTTGATAGAGAAGAAGGAATGAAAATAACATTTGATTACTTTAAGAGTTTAACAGAAGAAGAGCTTTACAGAAGTGAGCATAAGGACTTTACAGGCTATATAAATAATTAGCTTATGGAATATGTTCGTGGTAGGTATTCATGGTTATTAAGACCTTTTCTAATACTGTATGATGTTTTTATCATTAATATATTCGCTTATTATTTCTTAAGTTTTAATAATGAAAAGTTATATTTTTTTTCAACTAAGTTGTTTAATGATAAATACGTATTATATGCCATATATTCTGTTTCCTTTTGGCTTTTATCTGCGTTTATACTAAAGTTTTATAAGGTATATAGATATACTTCGTTTTTAAATATTTTGTCACTATTAATTAAACAATTTTTAGTGTATACTATAATTGTTTTTGCTTTTGTTGGATTTTTTAGAAGTGTTGATATACAGGCATTTATCATTTTTAAGTATTTATTGTACTCATTATTAGCCATTTCATTTTTTAAGATATTAAGTTTTTATTTTTTAAAATCTTTTCGCTCATATTTAAAAGGGAATTTAAGAAGCGTTATCATAGTTGGAAATGGGGAAAATGTAGATGAGCTTAGGAGCATATTTACCAAAAATAAGGAGCTTGGTTATAAAATAGAGGCCGTTTTTAGTATTTTAAAGGAAAAAGATATAGCTGGAACTATTAAAGACAGTTTTAAATTTTTAAAAGAAAATAGCAATATTGATGAAATTTATTGCGCTATTGACGTTTTAACAGAAAAACAAGTTAATGAGTATGTTAAATATGCTAATATAAATCATTGTAATATTAAGTTTATTCCAAATAACTCTAAACTTTTTACTAAGCGACTTAGAACAGACTATTACAATTATCTTCCTGTTTTATCAATTCAAGAAGTAGCTATTAACAGTGATTTAAATAAATTTTTTAAGCGTGTTTTTGATGTTGTTTTTTCATTATTAATAATGGTTTTTGTGTTTTCTTGGTTGTCTATAATATTATTTATTCTTATAAAATTAGAATCAAAGGGACCTTTGTTTTACAGGCATAAAAGGAACGGGATAAATTATAAAGAATTTTATTGTTATAAATTTAGATCACTTAATATAACAAAGGAGGTTAAAGGAACTTATGTTCAAAATAATGATGAACGAGTTACTAAAATTGGACAGTTTTTGCGTAAAACTAGTTTAGATGAATTGCCACAATTTATAAATGTTTTTAAAGGGGAAATGAGTGTGGTCGGACCGCGTCCACATATGTTGTCTTATACGGATGAGTATTCGAAAAAGATTGATAAATATAATTTTATTTTCAGGCATCATGTAAAACCAGGAATTACTGGTTTGGCTCAAATAAAAGGGTGTCGTGGAGAAATTGAAGAAGATAAAGACATTATCAACCGTGTAAAATACGATATTTTCTATATAGAAAATTGGTCGATTCTTTTGGATTTAAAAATTATTCTTCAAACGGTTATAAATGCCTTAAAAGGAGAAGAAAAAGCATATTAATCTAATATTATGATTTCCATAATAACCCCGATGTTTAATTCTGAAGCATTTATTTCAGAAACCATGCATAGTATTCTTAATCAAACGTATGGTAATTGGGAGCTCATATTAATTGATGACAATTCAAATGATGATACACTAGTATTAGTAGAATCATTTATGAATCAAAATTCAAATATTAAACTTATAAAAAATAAGGTCAATCAAGGTGCTGCAATATCTAGAAATCTTGGCATTGAATTAGCACAAGGTGATTATATCGCGTTTTTAGATGCCGATGATTTATGGAAACCTAAAAAGTTAGAAACACAATTGGCTTTTATGAAAAGAGAAAATTGCGATGTTTGTTTTTGCTGTTATGATTTAATTAATGAAGAAGGAAAACGGTTAAACAAACGTGTTAAAGCATTACCCGTTTTGAATTATAGAAAGCTTTTGAAAAGTAATTACGTTGGCAATTTAACAGGTATATATAATGCTAAGGTATTAGGCAAAATAATGACTCCAAATTTACGTAAACGACAAGATTGGTTGTTGTGGTTGGCTGCTATTAAAAAATCTGGAAAGCCAGCTCACGGGATACAAGAATCTTTGGCGTATTACCGAGTTAGAAAAAACTCAATGTCTTCAAATAAATTTGGTTTATTAAAACATAATTATTGGGTTTATAAAAAAGGGTTAAGTTTTTCTACTTTAAAATCTTCCTATCATTTGATGCGTTTTTTGATTGAGCATTTCTTTGTGAAATCTAAACAAACAATTAATCTAGATAAGATTTAAACTGTTTTAATTTTCCTCTGTTGGCTCTGCTTAATTGCGCTTTCCTTTCAAGAACAATAGTTAAACCTGTTTCTAAATACCTTTCAATAGCTTGTCTTATTTGTTGTGATTTGTCCTCTGTAATCTCAATGTGACTCGTGTATTTTATTTTAAATGTATCAAGCTTTAATTGTTCTATTACAAACTCTTTTACATTGCCGTTATCTTCAATAATGGTTTTAGTAATATAATAGAATGTTAATCCTGCCGCTTTTTTTCCGCTAGGTAGAATTACAATATCATCTGCTCGACCAATTAAAGATTTTAAAATAGGCGTTTTTAGCGTGCTTTGTTCCGAAAGGCTTCCAATATCACCTAAATCATATCTTATAAAAGGATGCGCCTTGTTATAAAGCGAGGTGATAACAATACGTCCTTTTTCACCGTAAGGTAAAACAGTATCATCTTCGTCGAGAATTTCAACAAATAAATCATCATTATTTATTATCCAATCACCTTTCTTATTTTGAAATGCTATCAAACCTAATTCGGCAGCACCATATTCATTAATTACAGGAATACCAAATTGAGTTTCTAGTACCGTTTTGTCTTCTTTAAAAAGCATTTCAGAAGTTACAATACACCCTTTTAAACTGGGGCAGATAGTTTTTAGTAGGATGTTTTGTTGTTGTAAGTATTTAGCAAATTGTAGGATAGAACTCGTATAGCCATTAATATAATCAAACTTAGTAGACTCAAACTTTTTTACATTTTTCTCAAATTGAGAATCACTTAAATCAAAAACTGAAAACCGATAACGATTACTTAAAGCATCTTTTAGTCGTTCTTTAAAATAGCCAAACGTGTTTAACGGAATACCATAAAACCGTGCTTGCTTAGAGGTATTCAAATCAATATTAAACCAAGAATACCTATTAATAAAACCAGCCCAAGTTAAGGCATGACAAAATTTATCTTTCGCAAAAACAAAAGGCGTTCCAGAGGATCCTGACGTTTTATGAATATGTATATTTTTCGTAGTAAAGCCTTTAGAGAGTCTGTTTTGCAAAGGTTGTTGTAAATGGCGTTTTGTCATTACAGGAATACTTTTCCAATCTAATACATTCGCATTTTTTGCAAAGGTTTTGTAAAACGGATTATGTTCTAAATGATAGCTAACAATGTCTTGTCTTTTATTTTCAATGTGATTTTTAAATTCATTTTCATTTTTATTCCGAATCGTTTTCAAGAGAGTTTTGGCTTCATCCATTGGAAAACGACTAAACTTTAAAGAAAGGTTGAATAAATTCAATTGAAAATTATATTTATTAAGACTAAAAAAACAAAGCTAAAGATAAATCCAGTTTTTTAAGTTCATTAAGTAAAAAATAAGAAAAAAAGGAGTTACAATTCGTCGCTAACCGCAAAAACAACTTATTTTTGCATTCGAAAATACATTTATCTTATCATTCTCATGAAAATGAGAGTCTAAAATATATCAAAATGAATATCTTAATTCTTGGTTCTGGCGGAAGAGAACACACATTTGCTTGGAAAATAGCTCAAAGTCCTTTATGTAAACAGTTATTTGTAGCGCCTGGAAATTCGGGAACTGCAGAAATTGCAACTAATGTAAATATTGGTGTGACTAATTTTGAAGCTATAAAAGAATTAGTTGTAGATAGCCATATTGATATGGTTGTTGTTGGACCAGAAGATCCTTTGGTGCAAGGCGTACATGATTTCTTTTTAAATGATGACGTTTTAAAACATGTTTCGGTTATTGGTCCACAAAAGGCTGCAGCTGAACTGGAAGGAAGTAAAGAATTTGCTAAAGAATTTTTATATAGACATAATATCCCAACGGCTGCTTACGAAAGTTTCACAAAAGAAACTGTAGAAAAAGGCTATGGGTTTTTAGAAACTTTAAACGCTCCATATGTATTAAAGGCAGATGGCTTAGCAGCAGGGAAAGGTGTGGTAATTCTTAATGATTTAGATGAAGCTAAAGCGGAGTTAAAAAGCATGTTAGTTGATGCTAAGTTTGGTGAAGCAAGTACCAAAGTCGTTATTGAAGAATTTTTAGATGGTATTGAATTAAGTTGTTTTGTGTTGAGTGATGGCGAAAACTATAAAATTCTTCCAACAGCAAAAGATTATAAACGTATTGGCGAAGGCGATACGGGATTAAATACAGGAGGAATGGGAGCCGTGTCTCCTGTACCATTTGCTACAGAAGCCTTTTTAAGTAAAATTGAAGAGCGTATCGTTAAACCAACTATTGCTGGTTTTAAAACCGATAATTTACCATATGTAGGTTTTGTTTTTATCGGACTTATAAAAGTTGGAGACGATCCTAAGGTTATTGAATATAACGTGAGAATGGGAGATCCTGAAACCGAAGTTGTTTTACCTAGATTAAAAAATGATTTTGTTGAAATCCTACAAGCTATGGCTAACGGAACTTTAGATAAAATTAATATTGAAATAGATGAGCGCGCAGCTACAACTATTATGTTAGTATCTGGTGGTTACCCTGAAGCTTACGAAAAAGGAAAAGAAATTACAGGTGTTGATGCTATTGAGGATTCGATTGCGTTTCATGCCGGGGCACAACTACAAGATGGAAAAATTGTAACGTCTGGAGGTCGTGTTATGGCAATTACATCTTATGGAAATACTTATCAAGAAGCCATAAAAAAATCTTACCAAAATATAGATAAACTAAATTTTGATAAGATGAATTATCGTAAAGATATAGGATTCGATTTAAACTAATTTAAAAAGAAAGTAGTTTACAAAAACGAATGAGAAGAGATGCTTTTATCCTCTTCGTTGTTGTCATCAAACTTTTTAAGTTGAAGCATCCAATACACCATGGCAACAAAGCCAATAAGCATAAAAACCCAAGAAATTGTGCTTGCAGCAAACCAATTTTCAAGTTCTAAGGCTCTTAATGTGTCCATAGGAGCAAAAAGTACGTTAACAAATAAATCCTGTATCGAGTAAAAGAAATCTTTCATGTGGTAGTTATTATTGTTTTTTAATGTCACATGTAACTTTCAATATTAAAATAAAGATTTTAATTATATCGGTTTCATAGTGGTATATTTACAAGGCAAAAATACAAAAAGAGTTAATGATTACAAGTATTTTCAGTAAATCTAAACCGATAATTTTTATTATTGTTTTTTTTATCACGTTTTTGGCTTTTTTTCTAGCCAATTTAAAGGTGATAGACAAACCCATAAAGGTCGATTATGTACTGTATCTAGGTTTGTTGTTTTTTGCAAGTTATGTGTCCATTTTAGTATTGAATTTTATTGTTACTAAGAATAAGTTAACTCAAAATAATAATTACGAAATTTTATTGTATGCTTTATTTTTAGTGGCTATTCCGTTATCGTTAAGTAACAATAATATTATATTTTCAAACCTTTTTGTGTTATTGGGTTTACGCAGATTAATAAGTTTACGATCTCAAAAAAGTGTCAATAAAAAGCTGTTCGATTCTGCTTTTTGGTTTGCCATTGCTGCTCTTTTTTATTTTTGGTCTATTTTATTTTGTGTACTTATTTTATTTAAACTTTTAATGTATACAGATAATAAAGTAAAACATTGGATTATTCCCTTTGCAGGCATGGTTACAGTTTTTGTAATGGCAACAGGTTTCTCTATAGTATATTACGATAGCTTTTTTGAAGTTTTTAAAAGTTTACCAACTACGAGTTTAGATTTTAGTGTTCATAATAATACACCGTTTATAATAGCATTAACGGTATTGTTGTCTTTTGGTATTTGGTCCTCATTGTTCTATCTCCGTGAGATTAAAAATAAAAAGAAATCTTTTAGACCATCGTTTAAAACGATATTTTTTGCTGTAATTGTAGCATTTGTAATTGTAGTTTTAGCACCAGATAAAAATGGAAGTGAGTTTCTTTTTCTTTTTTCGCCTTTGGCAATAATTATTACAAATTATATTGAGACTATGGATGAAAATTGGTTTAAAGAGGTCTTCTTAGCGGTTTTAATTCTCGTTCCTTTTATGCTTTTATTGTTGTAGTTTTTCACCAAATGCCAAATCGCCTGCATCGCCAAGACCAGGAACAATATAACCTTTGTTGTTTAAAGTTTTATCTATAGCAGCAATCCATAAATGTGTGTTTGCATCAAAATGATTTTCAATAAAGCGAACCCCTTCTTGAGCTCCAATAACACTCATTAAATGAACTTCTTTGGGCACCCCAAAAGGTTTTAAAGCTTCAAAAGTAGCAACCATAGATTGTCCTGTTGCTAACATGGGATCTGCCAAAATAAGTGTTTTGCCTTCTAAATTTGGACAAGCCAAATATTCAACAATAATTTCAAAACGTTCTGGATTATGTTTATGGTGTCTATATGCCGAAATAAAAGCATTCTCTGCAGTGTCAAAATAATTTAGAAGCCCGTTGTGTAACGGTACACCCGCTCTTAAAATGGAACAAAGCACAATTTTATCATCAAATAAATTAATATTACAATCGCTCAGAGGTGTTTTTATTGTTGACGTATTATAGTTTAGAGCTTTACTCATTTCATAACCTAAAATTTCACCAATGCGTTCAATATTCCTGCGAAAGCGCATGCTGTCTTTTTGAATATCAACGTGTCTGATTTCCGATAAAAAGGTATTTAAAATGGAGTTTTGATTTGATATATTGTGAATATGCATAGCGTTCAACTTGTTTTTCAGTAGTAAAGTTAACTAAATATGAAGTATATTTACCCTTTAAAATTATTACAATATGTTTACAAGTAAAGCCAACAAAATATTTCAAGACGTTATAGAAAAATATCACGTCATTAATACCGTAGATCAGTCTTTTGAAAATGCTTACGCGGAAAGCGATTTACTAGAGCATTTGTTATATAGAAAGTGTTGGATTGATACAGTACAATGGCATTACGAAGACATTATTCGCGATCCACAAATAGATCCTGTTGCTGCATTAACATTAAAACGTAAGATTGATGCGTCGAATCAAGATAGAACCGATATGGTTGAGTATATCGATAGTTATTTTCTTGAACAATACAAGTCAAAACAGGCAAAAGATGGTGCAACAATTAACACAGAAAGTCCTGCTTGGGGTGTAGATCGATTATCGATTTTAGCACTAAAAGTGTATCATATGAACGAGGAAGCAACACGTAATAACGCTTCCGCGGAACACAAAGCTGCTTGCCAAAAAAAATTAGATATTTTATTAGAGCAACGAATTGATTTATCTACAGCGATTGATACGCTTTTAAGCGATATTGAAAAAGGTGATAAATACATGAAAGTGTATAAGCAAATGAAAATGTATAATGATGACGAGCTTAACCCTGTGTTGAGAGGTCAGAAGTAAAATTCCTTTGTAGACAAGGATCTCATCCTATAAGTTGAGTCTCTGAACTAAAAACCTTAAAGCCAAATTTTAATGGTGAAGTCAGTCTGAGCTTGTCGAAGATTTTTCAACTGAAGTTTATGCCAAAACAACCTAAACACATCCTCGTAATCCGCCTTTCTGCTATGGGAGACGTTGCTATGACTGTTCCTGTTTTAAATGCATTAAACCAAAAATATCCCAATGTTAAAATCACGGTTTTAACGCGTGGTTTTTTTGCACCTTTTTTTAGAGACTTACCAAATGTTACTGTTTTTTCTGCTGAGGTTAATGGTAAGCATAAAGGAGTTTTAGGGCTTTATAAACTTTCTAAAGAATTAAAAATATTAAAAATTGATGCTATTGCCGATTTACATCATGTACTTCGAAGTCATATTTTAAAGTTTTTTTTCTTCGGAAAACAATACATTCAAATTGATAAGGGGAGATCAGAAAAGAAAGCTTTAGTTTCTGGTGAAAATTTCAAGCAATTAAAAACAACACACCAACGATATGCCGATGTTTTTGAAAAGCTTGGATTTCCAATAGATTTATCTAATCCCATATTTCCTCAAAAACCAGTTTTAAAAAATGAACTTTTAGATGTATTAGGGAATACTTCTAAGAAACGAATTGGTATTGCACCTTTTGCTGCACACGACGGTAAAATGTATCCTTTAAATTTGATGAAAGAAGTGATTGCATCACTTTCAAAAGCATATGCTGTTATTTTATTTGGCGGCGGAGAAAAGGAAATAACTATTTTAAACACCTTTGAAACTGAATTTGAACATGTGGTTAATGTTGCAGGAAAACTAACGCTGAATGATGAGTTAGATGTTATCTCAAATTTAGATGTGATGTTTTCTATGGATTCTGGAAACGCACATATAGCTGCCATGTTAGGTGTGAAAGTTATAACTATTTGGGGTGTTACACATCCGTATGCTGGCTTTTCACCATTTAATCAACCCGAAGATTACGCTTTACTTTCAAGTAGAGAACAATTTCCAGAGATACCAACTTCTATTTATGGGAATGTATATCCTGAGGGTTATGAAAAAGCTTCGGCGAGTATTTTGCCTAAAACGATTATAGAAAAAATAAAAAGTGTTGTTTGACACCTTTGTTTATCAAGAAAACAAAGCTACTTTTATTAGTTAAACTCTATTTTGAAAAGTTGCGAAGCAATGTTTTCAAAATTGGTAGTTGAACTAATCCCGATTTTTAGCGGGATCTTTAGGTTTAATACCTCGAAGCTTGCTTCGGACCTTTAAAAAAAAACATGTCCTATTGAATACTTTGTATGTTTGCATCGAGGTTGTTTACTAGAGGTATAAATTATATCTAAGATAAGATTATCGCTCTTTTTACATTATAAAAACGTTGGCGCTTTTATAATAGAATTCCCTATACGTTTATAGGTTGCCTTTTTACCATTTGCACAAAAGTGATATACGGCTTTTGCTTTTTGCTCAGAAAATTTCAATAGTAAAACATCTGTTACATCACATTTATAATCTTTGGCTACTTTCTTTTTTACATGATCTATAGTAGCATGACCTCGTTTTAATTGCGATTGAATTTTGCTGTCTAATTTAGGTTCTTCAAACCCCTCTTCAATATTACAAGAATCCTTTTTTGTTGCAGTATCAATAACGGGACTATTTATATCAATATACTCCCAAGTAAAATCGGCTTTAAGTAAAACACGTCGTCCATCTTCAGTTTTTACAATATGGTTATCTTGAGAAAATCCAATAAAAGATATAAGAAGTACTAAAACTAAGAGACACTTTTTCATAACAAATAAAATGAAGTTAAAATCAGTCTCAAAAATACAGCTTAATTATTCAAATTAATCTTCAACGTACTCTAAAATATCACTAGGTTGACAATCTAATGCTTTACAAATAGCCTCTAATGTAGAAAATCGAATCGCTTTGGCTTTACCTGATTTTAGTATCGATAAATTGGCTGTCGTTATTCCAATAATTTCGGCTAAGTCCTTGCTTTTCATTTGTCGCTTAGCAAGTATAATGTCTAGGTTTACAATTATTGACATAATTAAATGGTTAAGTCGTTTTCTTGTTTTAACAATAATCCGTTTTTAATTATCTGTGAAATGGTTAATATGCCAAAACCCATTAAAAAAAGCAACATATTAGTTATTATTGCAGTTGTTAGATTACCAAAATGATTTGTTATTGTCGCATCTAGCGCAACTAAAATCATACTTAAAATAGCGACAAGACACAAGAATCGGCCTCCAACTCTAAAACTATTAGAGGTTCTCATATTAAAATATCCATTTTTCAATATCCTAAAAAGGGCTATACAAATATATATTGTACCTAATAAAAGAATGAAAGATAGTACGTTTTGAATTAACCAGCTTGACTTTCCGAAAAAGAAGTCTTCTGATCGCTTGTTATTAAAATTTTTCCAAAAGTCAAAAAGAATAACTTGCATAGCTAAATGAAACAAATTCATTAAAGCTGAACAAATTGAAAAGCCTAATAGTATTTTAATTTTTGTCATAATTATTATCGTTTAACAATAACAAATATACAAAAATTATCGAAAAACAATAATTTTAATTGAAAAATATTTTAATTTTAGACCTGTCAGGTTTTTAAAACCTGACAGGTCTTTTTAGTATCTTTGAACTTATGTTTCCAAAAAAACTAAAACAAAAATTAGAAGATCGAAAATCGAATAATGCTTTACGCCAATTGGGTGAAAATTTTAATTTAACCGATTTTTCTTCTAACGATTATTTAGGGTTTTCAAAGTCCGAAACTATTTTTAACGATACGCACAATTACCTTAAAACTAATAAGGTTTCTCAAAACGGAGCAACAGGGTCACGTTTACTTTCTGGTAATCATCCATTATATAATGTCGTAGAAGCTCAACTTTGTGAGTTTCATAATAGCGAATCGGCATTAGTTTTTAATTCTGGATACGATGCTAATATTGGTTTCTTTTCGTCTGTTCCGCAACGTGGGGATATCATTTTGTATGACGAGTATATCCATGCTTCTATTCGTGATGGTATTTCAATGAGCAATGCTAAAGCTTATAAATTCAAACATAATAATCTAGATGATTTAGAAAAAAAATGTCAAACTGAGCGCAGTCGAAGTTTAATAGAAACTAATATTTACATTATTACCGAATCGGTTTTCTCAATGGATGGAGATTCTCCAGATTTAGCGGCAATATCTCAGATAAGTAAAAAAAATAATGCTTTTTTGGTCGTTGATGAAGCCCATGCTATAGGTGTTTTTGGTAAGCATGGCGTTGGGTTAATTCAAGATTTAAAATTAGAACAAGCTGTTTTTGCGCGTATTATAACGTTCGGAAAAGCATTGGGTTGCCACGGTTCCGCTATTTTAGGAAGTAAAACGTTAACCCAATACCTAATTAATTTTTCTCGTAGTTTTATATATACTACAGCATTGTCGCCACATAGTTTGGTAACTATATATGTCGCTTACAAGCAATTAGCTATTTCGAATAACAGAGAGAAATCGCAAACTCCAATTCAGAAATTGCATCAAAATATTCTTTTTTTTAAGTCAGAACTCATTAAAAATCAACTTGAAAGCATTTTTATTCAGAGTGATTCAGCTATTCATTGTTGTATTATTTCGGGTAACGAAAAAGTAAAATTAATTGCCAATAAACTTCAAGAGAATGGGTTTAATGTAAAACCTATTTTATCGCCAACGGTGCCTAAAAACAAAGAACGATTACGTTTTTGTTTGCATCGTTATAATTCTAAAGAGGAAATTATTAAAGTATTACAACTCTTAGCTACATTTGTAAGTATATGAGCGATACATTTAAAACCATAGCAAGATTTCAATATTCTTCTGAAGCACAAATTATAAAAGGCCGTTTAGAGGCAGATGGAATTCAGGTATTTCTTTCGGATAATTTAACGATAGATACAGATCCTTTAATTAGTAATGCCATTGGTGGTGTAAAGTTAAAAGTGTTATCTCACCAAGCTACAGAGGCAGAAGGTATTTTAAAGTCTATTAAAAAATATTCTATTAATGATAAAGGAGATGCTATAAATTGTCCAAATTGTGATAGTGAAAAAATAGAATTATTTTCAACAATAAAAGATGCTAAGTCGTTTTTCGCTCTTATTTTTGCATTCATTACAACTCTTTTTGTTTCTACGCTTCCGCTTTACTCAAAACATAAATATAGGTGTGAAGATTGTAACACAGAATTCGATATAAAATGAACATATATTTTATTACAGGGATCTCTACCGAAGTTGGTAAAACCGTAGCATCAGCAATAATAACTGAAGCCTTAGAAGCAGATTATTGGAAACCCATACAAGCTGGAGAGCTTGATAATTGCGATACAAAAAAAGTAGAAAAACTGGTATCGAATAAAAAATCAAAATTTCATCCTAATAGTTATGCGTTAAATACACCAATGAGTCCACATGCTGCTGCCGATATCGATGGTGTTAAAATAGATGTATCGAAAATTATACCACCAAAAACGGACAATAATTTGGTCGTTGAAGGTGCTGGGGGATTGCTAGTGCCTTTAAATAATTCTGAAACTATTTTAGATCTTATTAAACCCAATTACAAAGTTATAGTCGTGTCTCGACATTATTTAGGAAGTATCAATCATACACTTTTAACTGTTAATTTATTAAAAGCAAAAGGTTTTGATGTGTCTATTCTTTTTAGTGGAAACGAACATAAAACAACAGAAAGTATTATTATAGAAATGACAAAAGTCCCAGTCATTGGACGTATTGATGAAGAATCTTATTTTGATAAAAACGTGGTTAGGGAATATGCTGAATTGTTTAAAGAAAGATTATAACGTGTCACCCTGAACTTGCATGTGCTGAATTTATTTTAGTATTTCAGGGTCACATCAAATAGATGAAATCTATTTACATTTACATGTTAACAAATAAATACATAACAACATTTTACATTGGTGTAACGGCAAACCTTTCAAAACGTTTAGAAGAACATTATGACGAAACAGCTTCAAAATTTACTAAGAAATATAACACTAAAGATTTAATTTATTTTGAAGAGTTTTCAGATATTGAATAAGCAATTGCAAGAGAAAAACAATTAAAGAATTGGCATAAAGAATGGAAACTTAATTTGATTAAGACATTAAATCCAACTTTAAAAACTTTAGATTATTAATATAATGCGATGCTGAAACAAGTTCAGCATGACGACACGACTATGAAACTAAACCAACGCGATAAAAATCACATTTGGCATCCGCTAACTCAGCACAAACTGCATCCAGAAGCTATTGCCATTACCAAAGCAAAAGGATGTGTTTTAACAGATGAAGATGGAAACGAATACATTGATGCTATTGCTTCGTGGTATACGTGCATGTACGGACATTGCAACGATTATATTACGAGCCGCGTTGCTGCACAAATGCAAAAATTAGATCAAATTGTTTTTAGCGGATTCACACACGAACCGGCCATAAAATTATCCGAAGCACTCATTAAAATACTTCCCGAAAACCAAAATAAAATATTTTTTAGCGACAACGGGTCTACATCAGTAGAAATCGGAATTAAAATGGCGCTACAATATCATTTTAATAAAGGTGAAAAACGGAATACATTAATCGCTTTCGAAGACGGATTTCATGGCGACACCTTTGGAGCCATGAGTGTTTCGGGACTTTCGGTTTACAATGGGCCTTTCGAAGAATTCTTTATTGATGTAAAACGGATTCCTGTACCAAATGGAGAAAATCACCAAGACATTTTAAATCAATTAGAACATATTACGAGTAACAACAATATAGCAGGTTTTGTTTATGAACCTTTAGTACAAGGCGCTGCAGCCATGAAAATGCACAATTCTAAAGGATTAAACGCCATTTTAAATTTCTGTAAATCAAAACAAATTATCACTATTGCGGATGAGGTTATGACAGGTTTTGGTAAAACGGGTAAACATTTTGCATCGTTACATCTTGAAACCAAACCAGATGTAATGTGTTTAAGTAAAGCGCTTACGGGTGGTTTACTGCCTATGGCTATTACGACTTGCACACAAGATATTTACGAAGCCTTTTATAGTAATGACATGGCTAAAGGGCTTTTGCATGCACACACGTATTCTGCTAACCCATTGTCTTGTACTGCGGCTTTGGCGAGTATAGAACTTTTACAAACGGAAGACATTCAAAACAATATAACTCGTATTATTGCTTCGCATCAAGGTTTTGGTAATCACATAAAAAAGCATCCAAAGGTGAAATCGATCAGGCAAACGGGCGTTATTTTTGCCCTCGATTTAAATATAGAAATGGAACGCTACGGAAACCTCCGTGATAAATTATTAAACTTTTTTATGGCTAACGGCATTTTTCTTCGTCCTTTGGGTAGTACCATTTACATTCAAGCACCGTATGTAATAGCGACTAAACAATTAGAAAAAATATATCAAGTAATCGAAGATGCGTTAAATACGCTATAGGAAGTTATCGCACGGGGCGGCTTGCTGCCTGTCTTGAGTTGAGTGTAGTCGAGGCTATATCTTTTTAAAATAAAACACGTCATTGCGAAGGAGGCACGACTGTGGCAATCTGTTAAAATTGAGTTCTATATAAAGTTCATTATTAATTAAGTTTAAAAAAGGTTAAAAATATCAATAGCTATTCGAACGGTATCAATCCCTTACTTTTGATTAAATATTAATTTAAGCATTATTTTTATACAACTTGTGTGTACCGTTTATTTTTAAAAAATAGTATTTAATAATGGGATTTTCCAAAAGGCAATTCCAATCGGTATTGCTAATAAAATTCCGAATATCACTTTTAATTCCTTGTTAATAGATAATTTGTAGGTAAAGTAAATTTGAGATACTGCAATAATGGTAATTGCAAGATGAATAATTCCAAAAAAGAATGGGATTGCAATTTGAGCAAAAAGACCATCGTCTTTCAATATTTCAGTTATCAAAAGTCCAGCAACTAATGTCCAGATAAGAAAGATAAGTAAGATTGTTTTAATTGTTTTTGGTATTGTCATTTTTTAGTCTAGATTCTTTTTAATTTCAAATACTTATTCAATATTCTATTTGTTTTTAGGTTCCTTAATAAATTCAATTTTTCTCATGTTCAGTTCAAAATTATATTCCTCTTTTGAGTCAATTGAGTAATTGTACACAACTATTCGGATATGAAATCGTTTCAATGTTTTATATCTGACACTAAACGAATTTCGATATTTTTTCTGATAAAGTCAAGTGATGAGTTAATTTAGAGTATATAAAAACTGACTTATGTATTTGTTTAAACCATAGAAACCTCTAACTCAAAATCGAACATCTTCTATATCCGTGTCTAACAAATTAACGTCATTATCATCATTTTTAATATCTACATATAGCTTCGTATATACCCATTCATCATTCTCTTTTATGCCTTCTACATAAATAAAAGCATCATTTAAAGAGCCATTTATAGGTATAGTCAGTGACACTCTGCTTTCTCCATTATTTAGAGAATAACTTGAATTTGAGCCCACAAAACCTTTTTCAATAGGGGTTCCTAAGGCTTCTATTACGTATTCATTTTGTATCGCTTTTTCATAAGCATATTCATAAGGTTCAGATCCCGAGACAGCTTTTGTAATGCCAAAAACAGCAGCTCCAATACCTATGACAAATAATATAATAAGTGTAAGACATCCGCCTACAGGTAATACCCAAGGCCAATTTCTACCAAACCAACTTTTTTGTTTTGCTTCTTCCATAAATGATTATTGCTAATTTAGTTATGTGATAGGTTATAAGTATAATTATTAGAAAATTTGTTACACTATTAAATCAAGTTTCTTTTTAAGTTAAGTGTTAAAACACCACTATTTTATTAGTGAAACTCTATTTTGAAAAGTTGCGAAGCAATGTTTTCAAAATTGGTAGTTGAGCTAATCCCACTTTTTTAGCGGGATCTTTAGGTTTAATGCCTCGTATGCTTGCGTCGAGGTAGTTTATTGTAGTTGCTTTGCGGGTCATAAAAGAACATCCGAAATAGACAACACTTAGTAAGTGCTTGCAAAAGCGATAGTAGTGGTTAGCTTTTGGCGAGGCTCGCATCGAGCCTAAACTAGTAACGGATAGTGAGGTGGCTTGCCATTTGCCCAAAAAAAATGCGCTTCTAAACTAGAAACGCATTTTTAAATTATATTTATTGTTTAAGTCTTAAAACTTATAGCTTAAGCCAAACGTATAATATGTTTGTAAATCGTTATCAACATCATCAAAAGATGTAGCGGTTACTGGATCTTGAGCTAAAGCATAATTCAAAGCTTCTTGTTTGTTGTTTCTTAAACCAAAATCAAAACCAACACCAATCATTTTCCACAGTGTATAACTAAAAGAGTTTGTCCATGTAAAGTTGGATAAGTCGCCAGATTTGTATGATTGGAAGGTTGAGAAGTTTGTTTTAAAGTTTATTGCTCCAATTTGTCTGGTATAATCTGCAACTATTTTAGCTCCTAAAGACGAGTCGAATACAGCATCATTATCACTAAATACAAAGTTGTAGTTTAAAGGGTGTACAACAACAATTAAGTTTTCAATTGGTGTCCATGTAGCACCAACACCAATGTCTAAATAACCTGGGTCATTAAAGTTGTCTAGTATAGTCGTTCTGTATTCTGCTAATGCAGAGATAGCTATATTCTTAGCAATATTTCTACCGTATAATGATGAAATATTAAATACGTCGGTAGAAGGTTCAAAACTATCATCTTCATCAGTTCCATTATCTTTGTTGTCTAATTTTACCCAGTTTAAATTTGTAGTTAAGCTGTTTCTCCAAAAGAATTTATCTTGAATTAAATTAGCAAAAGCGTTAACTGTAAACCCGATGTTTCCAGAAGAGTTGTTAGGTGTTCCTTGAGAATACCAATTATTAAAATTAGATAAACTACCACCAATAGTCCCAAAAGCACCTTTTCTCCATCCTGGAAGTGCGTCTATTTTAGCTTGTAAAGCATTTGCTTCTGCTTGAGCTGCATCAGCTACTGCTTGTTTTTCAGATTTTTGTGTTTCTAATTCTTCTTTTGTTTGTGCGTTTGTTGAAATAGTTCCAACAAAAACCATAAGTAAAAGCAATAATTTTTTCATTTTAAGTTTGTTTTAGTTTTTGCAAATATAAAAGTTAGACACGGATACACAAATTGGTCACGCTAAATTAAGAAAGGTTATTTCTTTTTATATAAAGGCACAGAAGAGCATGCTTCTCCATACATAATAGACTTTGCAATAGGTCTTAATTTATTGGAAAGCATGATATATGCATTTTGTGGTACAGGCTTTTTAGAGCAGCCTTTAATAATAATAGGTTTATCTGTAAACTCTGAAACATCTATATCTTTTAAAATATCTTGATATATTGATGTTTCTAAAGCTTCTAAACTTCCTATAAGTGTTTTTTTAGTAAAAGGTTCTAAGTGGATACTAAGTAACATGAATGCCCAAGCTGGAATAATAGCATCGCTACTACATGTTAATGCGACATAGTTGTCTTGATATTGCGACCAATCGAATTCTGCAGCTTGAGTTCTAAAATCTTTTTCGCGCAATACAAATCCTTCAAATAACCAATCTTTAATATCGAATAGGACACGTTTACCTTCAGGGTAATAATCCTCAAGGTTTAAAGTTATTAGTTTACTATTCGCTACGCGATTTATGATTTCGTCTTTCAAAAGTGTAAGTCGTTTATTTGTTGTTTAGTTGAATGTATTACAATTAGACGATGCTATAGTAACTGAATACTGCGACTGATTACTGCAAACTCTTTTAAAGCATCCCCAACTCCAACTTTGCTTCTTCACTCATTAAGTCTTGAGTCCAAGGCGGGTCGAACGTAATTTCAACTTCCGCATCTTTTACAGCGTTAAGCGATTTTACTTTTTCTTCAACTTCTAAAGGCAATGTTTCTGCTACTGGGCAGTTAGGTGTTGTTAATGTCATTAAAATTTTTACATCGTAATCTTCATTTACAAACACATCGTAAATTAATCCTAGTTCGTAAATATCTACAGGTATTTCTGGATCGTAAATCGTTTTAAGTACGTTTACTATTTTTTCGCCTAATTCGGCAGTATCTATTGTTTCACTCATTTTTTGAAAATGTTTATACGTTTATTTGTTTAATTGTTTCTTTATAAACGGTTAAACAAAAAACAATTAAACTTTATTTTAATTGTGTTTGGTATGCAATGGCATACAGTTTAAGTTGTTTTACCATGCTTACTAAGCCATTGGCTCTTGTAGGCGATAAATGTTCTTTTAATCCAATTTGATCTATAAAATCAGTATTAGAATTAATAATATCCTTGGGGTGTTGATTTGAAAACGTACGAATTAAAATAGCAATGATGCCTTTAGTAATAATAGCATCGCTATCTGCGGTAAATTCTATTTTATCGTTCTTCAATTCGGCATGTACCCAAACTTTACTTTGACAACCTTTTATAATGTTGCTGTCGGTTTTAAATTGGTCGTCAATTAAGGGTAAATCTTTCCCTAAATCAATCATATATTGGTAACGTTCTTCCCAATCTTCAAACATTGAGAATTCGTCAATTATTTCGTTTTGTATATCTTCAATACTCACTATCACAAATTTTTATGCAAAAATACAACATCGAAAGTTGCTATTCAATATTTTCGGAGATTGATACCATTTCTTTAACAAGTGGTTCTATAACTGGATGTGGTTTTCCGTGGTCGAAAGGCTGCACTTCGTATGTTTTATTGCCTTTTGTGATTTTGAAATGTGCTAAAGCTGCGCCGTCAAATTGATGGTCTTTTGATGGTGGAATTAAGCTAGATAGACCGTCTAAATCTATAGCTTCCAGTTGAATTAAAAGAGTGTCCCATTTTTCTTTAGAATAATCTTTCCCAATAGGTTTTGAGCTTCTTTTATTACTTATAGATATCGTAGAGCTATCTATTTTTATAGCTTTGTAAGCCCCACGTGTCGAGGTTGAATATTCGAAGACTAAAGCATCATTAACGATTTCTTTAATAGCTGTAATTAATAACTTTTTTTTGTTATATATCTGAAAACCATTTTTTGTAAATAAAACTAAATTGGCTTTTTCAAATGCTTTTAGAAGTTTTGTTTCAATATCATTTTGCTCTCCTTTGCATATCATTTTAGTTAGACCTAAAGGCGCAAATTTTAAATTATGCGTACCTAATGTATAGCTTCCGAAAAAGCGATTACAGCCAGAGAAACCAGAGACTTGGTTTTCTTCTTTATTAAAAGCAATGTTGAGTTTAAAAGATGAAACATCTTCGTTATTCAAGCCTGTTATATTGTAGTTACCGTTAAGTTCTTTCAAAAGTGTATTGTCGTTTTGAAGGTTAAGCATTAAACCTAGATCTGTAGGTCCCCAACAGCACCTTAGTACAACGATACTGAAGACCATTAAAATAGATTTCATTTATACATCGAATTTGTGAGTTTATAATTGAATATACAAAAAGGAAGCCAAAACGTAAATAATTGGATTTAACTTTGATATTCCTGCTTTCGTAGGAATGATAATTAAACGAGAATATCGAAATTTAATTTTAAGAAATATCTTTTTAATTTAAGACAGCATCATTTTTGCTTTTTTAACACCTTCTATTAACGTATCAATTTCTGCTTTGGTATTGTAAAAGGCAAAGGATGCTCTTACGGTTCCGGGGATGCAATAAAAATCCATAATAGGTTGCGCACAGTGATGTCCTGTACGAACGGCGATGCCTAATTTGTCTAAAATAGTACCTATATCATAGGGATGTATACCTTCTATATTAAACGAAATAACAGATGTTTTGTTTTTAGCGGTTCCGTAAATTTTTAATCCGTCTATTTGTTTTAATTTTTCTGTGGCGTAGTCGAGTAACTCGTTTTCGTAAGTTGCAATAGACTTAAAGCCAATGCTATTCATATAGTCTATGGCTGCGCCGAAAGCGATACCTCCACAAATATTTGGTGTTCCTGCTTCGAATTTATGAGGTAAATCGGCATAGGTTGTTTTTTCGAAACTCACTTCGGCAATCATTTCGCCACCGCCTTGATAAGGAGGTAGTTTATTAAGCCATTCTTCTTTTCCGTAAAGCATACCAACACCTGTTGGTCCACACATTTTATGTGCTGAGACTACATAAAAATCGACATCTAAAGCTTGTACATCTGGTTTTATATGTGGACATGATTGTGCGCCATCTATTAAAACTGCTGCACCTACTTGATGTGCTTTTTCTATAATATATTCTATAGGGTTTATAGTTCCTAAAGCGTTTGAAATGTGATTTACAAAAACTAGTTTTGTGTTTTCTGAAAGCAGATTGTCGTAGGTTTCCATAACCAATTCACCTTCTTGGTTCATTGGAATCACTTTAAGTGTTGCACCTGTGCGCTCGCAAAGCATTTGCCATGGCACTATATTACTGTGATGCTCTAATGCTGAAACGATGATGTCGTCACCTTCTTTTAGTAAGGTTGAAAATCCGTTTGCAACAAGGTTTATGCTGTGTGTTGTTCCCGAGGTTAAAATGATTTCGTGCGTATGATTTGCATTGAAATGATTTTGAATTTTAATACGTGCTTGTTCGTATAAATCGGTTGCTTCTTGACTTAAAGTATGTACGCCACGGTGTATGTTGGCATTGTAATTTGAGTAATAATTTACAATAACATCTATAACTTGTTGTGGGGTTTGTGATGTTGCTGCATTATCAAAATACACCAAAGGTTTTCTGTTTACTTTACGTGAAAGTATAGGGAAGTCTTTTCTTATGTCGTTTACGTTGAACATCGTGTTATGTCTAGCCCCGATTGAGGCATTTGTTGAAGCTCCTCGCAGAGAGCGACTGCCGAAAGCGGGATGAACTTCAAATATTTTTATTTATACTGAAACAAGTTCAGTACTATAGGTCAAATCCAATATTTACACCTAATTTGTTGGCGATAATCTTGGTGATTCGTTGTTTGATTTCTGGAATTTTAACCGAATTTAGTACGTTATTACTAAAGGCATACATTAAAAGTGCTTTGGCTTCTTTCTCTGGAATACCACGTGAACGCATATAAAACATAGCGCTTTCGTCTAACTGACCAATGGTACAACCGTGAGAACATTTTACATCGTCTGCAAAAATTTCTAGTTGTGGTTTGGTGTTTATTGATGCTTTATCGCTTACCAAAATATTGTTGTTAGATTGGAATGCGTTTGTTTTTTGAGCTTCTTTTTCGACAACAATTTTACCGTTGAAAACACCTGTTGAATTGTCTCCAAAAATACCTTTATAATCTTGATGACTTTCGCAATTTGGTTCGATGTGATGTACCAACGTGTTGTGATCTACATGTTGTTTATCTCCTAAAATGGTCACGCCTTTTAATATAGAATCGATACGTTCTCCGTTTTGATAGAAATTTAGATTGTTGCGTATTAATTTTCCACCAAATGAAAAGGTGTGAACGGATGCTATACTTTCGCGTTTTTGCTTAATAAATGTATTGTCTATAAGTGATGCGTTGGCATTATCGTTTTGTACTTTGTATAGATCTACAATGGCACGTTTGTTTGCGAAAATTTCGGTAACACTGTTTGTTAGAACGGGGTTGTCTGTTAAACTTTGGTGTCTTTCTATAATTTGCACATGCGAATTCTCGTCGACCACAATTAAATTACGTGGTTGTAACATGGTTGCAGACTCGTTGCCTGTAGAGAAATTTATAATTTGGATGGGCTTATCTACCAATTTGTTTTTTGGGATGTGTATATAAGCGCCTTCGCTTGCAAATGCTGTGTTTAGTGATGCTAGACTATCTGCAGTTGCTACTTTATTAAAGTAATTTTCTACAATGATACGGTACTTTGGCTTTGTTAATGCGGCAGACATTAGGCAAACGTCTATACCATCATGTGTGGTTTCGGATAGGTGTGACGAGTACTTGCCGTCTATAAAAATAATTTTATAGCTATCTATATCGTGGATGAAATACTTTTTTACATCTTTATAATCTAAAGCATTTTCTTGTTTTGGGAATACACAATAATCTTCTTTTAATATTTTATTTAAAGAGGTGTATTTCCAAGCTTCTTCTTTTTTAGAAGGAAAGCCTTTTTCTTCAAACGATTTTATGGCATCGCTTTTAATATCTTGTATATAAGTATCAATATGTAATTGATCTTCTGATACTAAATAGGATGATAGTAATTTTTCTTTTAAATCCATTGTCTCAGTCTTCAGTGGTCAGTCTTTAGTAAGCTGTCAAAAAGCATTACTAAATCTGTGTAATTTGTTACTGTTTTATTTTTGAATACAATAGTAAGCGTAATCAGGATTTGAGTGAACAACTGCAAACTGTTACTGCAAACTAATTTTAAGCGTTCACTTCTTCTTTAATCCAATCATATCCTTTTTCTTCAAGTTCGTGAGCTAGTTCTTTTCCTCCCGATTTTACAATTTTACCATTGTATAATACGTGAACAAAATCTGGAACTATATAATCTAAAAGACGTTGGTAGTGTGTAATGACTACAACGGCGTTGTCTTTACTTTTTAGTTTGTTAACACCATTGGCTACAATACGAAGCGCATCGATATCTAATCCTGAATCGGTTTCGTCTAATATTGCTAATTTTGGTTCTAACATAGCCATTTGGAAAATCTCGTTACGTTTTTTCTCTCCTCCAGAAAAACCTTCGTTAAGAGAACGGGATAAAAATTTTCTATCTATTTCTAACAATTCTGCCTTTTCGCGAATTAGTTTTAGCATCTCTTTAGCAGGCATGTCTTCTAATCCTTTGGCTTTACGAGTTTCGTTAATTGCCGTTTTTATAAAATTGGTTACAGATACTCCAGGGATTTCTACTGGATATTGAAACGATAAAAAGATTCCTTCATGAGCACGTTCTTCGGCTGCTAAATCGTTAATGTCTTCATCATTAAAAATTATTGACCCATCTGTTACTTCATATTCTTCTTTCCCTGCAACTACAGATGCTAGTGTGCTTTTTCCAGAACCATTAGGACCCATAATAGCATGTACTTCACCTGGCTTTACTTCTAAATTAATACCTCTTAAAATGGCCTTGTCTTCAACACTTGCGTGTAAGTTTTCTATTTTTAACATACTATTCGTTTCCTAATTTTATTGCGTTGTTGTTTTCTTTACTGGGTTGGGTTACGTTTATTATTTCTACAACCTCAACTTTGTTTTCCCAAAGAATTTTATCGTCTTTTGTATTACTGACTTTTCCTCTAATTTCAATATTAACCATATCGGTTGGTGTTGCTTTATATTTTTCTGCTAGTTTGTTTAATTCTAGCATTTTATCGTTTACAAAAACACCATATATTTCGGCATGCGTTTGTAAAACTGCAGCACCTTCATAATATACAAACTCACCTTTTAATAAGGTTAAGCCATCGTTTTGTTTAGCTGTTTTTTTTTGACCATCAACTGAAACCACATTGTTTTGTTCTTCAGTTTGAGTCTTTGTTTCTTTTTTACAGCTTACAAATGCTGTTAGAATTAATACGATAAAAAATGCTTTTTTCATTTTAATTAATATTTTGGTTTCAATTAATGAGACTTCTGCCTTTACTTCGACTAACATTCAGTATAAACTTTGGAATGACAAAAAGATTATCCTACACTGCCTTCTAAGCTAATCTCTAATAGTTTTTGCGCTTCTACTGCAAATTCCATAGGTAACTTGTTTAAGACTTCTTTACTAAACCCATTTACAATTAATGCTATGGCTTTTTCTGTAGAGATACCACGTTGGTTACAATAGAAAATTTGGTCTTCACCAATTTTACTCGTTGTTGCTTCGTGTTCTATTTTTGCTGACTTATTTTTAGCTTCGATATAAGGGAAGGTATGTGCACCACATTCATTACCCATTAACAAACTATCGCATTGCGAAAAGTTACGTGCATTTTCTGCTCTTGAGTTAATTTGCACCAATCCTCGGTAACTGTTTTGCGATTTTCCTGCGGAGATACCTTTTGAAATAATGGTTGACTTTGTGTTTTTACCTAAGTGAATCATTTTTGTTCCTGTATCCGCTTGTTGGTAGTTGTTTGTTACTGCAATGGAGTAAAATTCACCTACTGAATTATCACCTTTTAAAATACAAGATGGGTATTTCCAAGTTACTGCAGATCCTGTTTCAACCTGTGTCCATGAGATTTTTGCATTTTTTTCGCATAAACCTCTTTTGGTTACAAAATTGTAAACACCTCCTTTTCCTTCGGCGTTTCCAGGGTACCAGTTTTGTACTGTTGAGTATTTAATTTCGGCATCATCTAAAGCAATGAGTTCTACCACAGCAGCGTGTAATTGGTTTTCGTCTCTACTTGGCGCTGTACAGCCTTCAAGGTAACTTACGTAACTCTCTTCGTCTGCAATTAAAAGTGTTCTTTCGAACTGCCCTGTTCCGGCTTGATTAATTCTAAAATAGGTTGATAATTCCATTGGGCAACGTACGCCTTTTGGAATGTAACAGAAAGACCCATCACTAAAAACAGCGCTATTTAATGCTGCGTAAAAGTTGTCTTTTGTTGGCACTACGGTTCCTAAATATTTTTTTACAAGTTCTGGATGCTCTTTAATAGCTTCAGAAATACTCATAAAAATAATGCCTTTTTCTCCTAACGTTTTCTTGAATGTCGTTGCTACAGAAACAGAATCTACAACAATATCCATAGCGACATTGTTCATCTTTTTCTGCTCATCAACAGAAATTCCTAACTTCTTGTACATGGCAAGTAAATCAGGGTCTACATCGTCTAATGTTTTATTAGGGTCTACAGCTACTGGTGCTGAATAATAAGCTATGGCTTGAAAATCTGGTTTTTCGTAATTTACATTTGCCCATTCTGGCTCGGTCATTTCTTTCCAAACTTTAAAGGCTTCTAATCTCCAATCGGTCATCCATTGTGGCTCATCTTTCTTTTTAGAAATAGCACGTACAATATCTTCATTTAAACCAATAGGAAATGTTTCAGATTCTATATCGGTATAAAAACCGTATTCGTATTCTTTAGTTTTAAGCTCTTCGCGTAAATCATCCTCGGTATACTTCGACATAATTCTTTCTTAATTTTTTATAATGAAAACGACTCTCCACAACCGCAAGTACGGTTAGCGTTTGGATTGTTAAAAACAAAACCAGTTCCGCTTAATCCACCAGAATACTCTAGAGTTGTTCCTATTAGGTATAAAAAGCTTTTTTTGTCTACAATGATTTTTATACCATTATCTACAAAAACTTTATCATCATTTTTTTGTTCTTTATCAAATTTTAAATCGTACGAAAGACCTGAGCAACCACCACTTTTTACACCAACACGAACAAAATCAGTGGTAGCGTTAAAGCCTTCATCTTGCATAAGTTCGATAACTTTATTTTTTGCTATTTCCGAAACTTTAATCATAGTTTTTATTTAGTTTTTCATGCCATTATAAATATCATGCATGTCACCCTATTTTACTAAAACCTAATATTTGGTTAAACAAATACCTCTTAATTTTTATTAAGACGGTTTCTAAATAGAGTGCAAATATACAATATAAGTCATCTATTTCCATAGAACCTAACATTATATTAGCATATAGTTGGATCGATTTTTTTTATTGAACGAAGAAAGTTTCTATGGCATGCGTTCGCGTTAATGGAACGCCATAGTTGTCAGATCGAAATTTGAACTAAAAAAGGAGTTTATATGAAGGTGTTAATCGTCATAAAGCATTAATTGTTTATTTGTTTTAGAACACCTTAAAATAGAAGTGTTTATATGTGTAGATGTCTTAGGTTTGGAAATAAGGCATATTGTTTACTCGAAGCTTCTACAATGTTGCCGTTTGGGCTATATCTAAATTGTTTGCTACAGCATTTGCAAAAAATTTCAGATCTATGAGTTGCTTCGTCATTCTTTAGAAAATAGTTATGTCCAAAAGCGATGCAAAATGGGTTTATAGGTCTTTTTGTTTTCATAAATAGGGAGATTTAAGAAACATAAAGCTAAGAAATAAAAAGCTATTTCTTACAAAAAAATGAATTATTTCGATAAAATGTATTAAAAAATCGTGTAACTAATTGGTTTTGAGAGTGGAATTATTTGTAAATTCTTGATCGGTAAGTGACAATAAGAACGATTTTAGGTCAGATTTATCTTCTGTTGATAGTTTTACGCCACCTTGAGCAACCTGTTTCATTAAAGGATCTATGGTTGAAGAATTTTGTAATCCTTCACTATAATGATTAATGACGTCATCGAGCGTTTCGAATCTTCCATCGTGCATATACGGCGCCGTAAAAGCAAGATTTCTAAGGGAGGGTGATTTGAATTTTCCGTTATCGGCAGGGTCTCCAGTTGTTGTTCCAAGACCTAAATCTGTAAAAAGAGCATCTAAACCATTATTATGGAATAAATTATCTGTCCAAAGCGGATTATTAGCATTGCCGTGGCAGTGAAAACAATCGCCTTTAGTTTCGTCCATAAAAACATTAAAACCATTTAATTCTTCTGGTGTAAGTGTTTCTGTGCCTAATAAATGCCTATCGAATTTTGAATTAGCAGAAATTAAAGTACGTTCAAACTGTGCAATAGCTTTTGTTATTAGGGTTGAGTCTATTTTTGATGTGCCGAACGCTTTATTAAATAAGTTTGGGTATTCTGAATCTTGCTGTAGTTTTTCTTCAACGTTTACCCAAGAGCTATTCATTTCTATGGGGTCTGTAACGGGCTGAAAGGCTTGATGTTCTAAACTAAAAACGCGCCCATCCCAAAAGAATTTTTCGTCGTAATTCCAAGCTAAATTAAATAGAGGCATCGAATTTCGTTCTCCTAAAAAACCATTTATACCATCGCTAAATCTATCGGAATCTGTAAAAGCGTTTTCTGGTGCATGGCAATCGGCGCAAGCTTGTGTGTTATCTGCTGATAAAATAGGATCGAAAAATAATTTCTCACCTAACATAATACCTTCAAGAGTTTGAGGATTGTCTGTTGGAATTACAGGTGCTAAAATATTGGCTTCGAATAATTGTGGGATTTGTAATGGGCTAGGCGTTGGCACATAAGCAGTCTCTACGCTTTCGTTTGAACAAGACAAACAAATTAGACCGAGTATTAAGTTATATGATAGCCACTTTTTCAATGTTTTTATTCTATAGGTTTTAAGCTAAACACATTTTGTCCATTTTCGAACATCATGATTTGCGCTGCCGAATTAGGCATTAACATTTGGTTGAGCACGTTTAAATCCCAAGTGTTTGGGTTTTTAAACCATTCAGCAATATTCATTTCAACATTAAAAGCGGTATTATTTGTAATCGTTGTAGCTCCAAGACTTACTGTAAAAAACGTGTCTTGTGGGAATGTGGGATTATCTCCTGCGTTATCGGCAGCACGAATGACATGGTAATTAAAACCCTGTGCTTCATTTATGCTATTTATAAATTTTCCATCAAACTGCATGTAATGATACCCTCCACCTAGCATCGTTGGAACATTCCAAGACGCGGCGTTTAAATCGTTATAAGCGCCGTCAATATTATCTTCATTATTAAATCCGAAAGTGAATGTTACATCGCTATAACTATCTAAAGGGATTTTTGTTATTGGCGTAAAAGACAGGTTCTCGTTGTTTGTAAGGTCAACTAGGTTATAGCCTTCAAGTACTAATGTGCTGCCATCAGATTTGTGAAATGTAATTTTAGAAATTAAATAGCGAAGCCTTTCTATACTTAATAAATCGCCTTTTGCGTTGGTGAATTTAATGTCGTTGAAATCACTATTTGTAATAGACGTGTCATTCCAAGAATGAGAAAAATTCAACGTGATATCTGTTAAAACAATATCGTCATCACTGTCTTTATGGCAAGATGTTAAAAGGAAAAAACTAATGAGTAATATGGGGATAAAACGAATCATTTTATTCTGTTGTCTTTATAATTAATAAGTCTGTAAAACCTTTGTTTTCTATAATATCTAAATCACCGCTACTGGTTTCGCCGGTAGTAATAATATCACCATTACTAAGTTGAACACTATCGAAAGCTAAATCAATATTAAAACCTCCAATAGTTTTTTGCCATTTTAAATTGGCATTGGTGTCAACTTTTAAAATCCACGCATCGTTTTGACCGTTATTAGATGAAACATCATCATCATCATCTGTACTTCTAGAATTTCCAGAAATGATGAACCCATTATCTTGGGTTTTAAAAATAGAACGTCCAGCGTCAAAACTAGTCCCGCCAAATGTTTTTTCCCATATTAGGGTTCCATCTGTCGTTATTTTTATCAGCCATAAATCGGCAGCGCCTTTGTTGTTTGTTATGTCTGAATCGTTACTTCGCGTATCTCCAACTATTATATAGTTGCCGTCTGCAGAATTGGTAATGGCGTAAGCTTCATCAATTTGGGAACCACCAAAAGATTTTTCCCAGATTAATCGTCCTGTTTCTGATATTTTCACCACCCAGAAATCATCAGATCCCTTGTTATTATTAATGTCGACATCGTCGCTATCTGACGAACCCACAATTATATAGCTGTTATCTGTGGTTTGGATAGTACCATTAGGTGTATCGGTAAAAGTGCCACCGTAAAATTGACTCCATTCTTTCGTACCATCTGCGTTTAATTTAATAATCCAATAATCGCCACCAGCATGTTTCGTGCTTGATGATTTGCTGTTTCCTTGTCCGCCAGAGGCTGAAACATCTAAAATACCGGATAGTAAAAACCCGTTATCATGTGTTTGAATTATTGAAATGCCCGTATCAGCCCCAGAAAAGCCAAACGTTTTTTGCCACAATATATCTCCAGAGGCATTTAGTTTTGATATCCAAAAATCGTTAAACCCATTGTTTTCAGAAACATCACCATCATTACTTTGACTATATCCTAGCATGGCATATCCGCCATCGTTGGTTTGTATTATGGAATTCCCTCTGTCGTCATCTGTACCACCATACGTTTTTTGCCATTGTAAGTTGCTTTCGTTATCAAATTTTAATAACCAATAATCAAACGAATTGTTTTGTTTATTTAAAACATCGCCATCTGTACTTTGTGTGTGCCCTAAAATAACATATCCACCATCAATGGCATTAACTATAGATTTTCCGCTATCGTTTAAAGAGCCTCCAAAAGTTTGAACTGAATTAACTTCGTTTTGAGAATCATCGTCGGGTTCTTGCACCGTATTATCGTTGGAACAATTAAACAATGAAACTGCCAACGCGAAATATGTTAACCTATATTTTATTTGAAGTATTAGCATCTGTAAATTTGATTATAATCTCTTTTTTCTAATAACAAATAAACCTCTATTAATATCGCTAATAATAATATTTCCGCTAGGAAAATAAGGGTAAACATTCCAAGCGCCATCAAATGCTGCACCATCATTTTCAGGATGAGAATCAAAATAACCAATTTCGGTCATAGTTTCGTTAGCTATTTGAGAAACATCAATCATACGAAGACCAGCTGTATAATTTGCTAGATAAAAAGTGTTTCCTTTTACATATCCATTGTGATCTATGGCTAGGTGAGGTCCTAAGTAATCCATATGAAATGAAGGATTGTCTAAATCAGAAAAATTAAAAACAATGGTTCGCGTATTGGTTCCAATATTTCTTTCATCTAATTCGTCGCCTAGAATAAAGAAATTCATATCTTCAGTAAACCAGCCTTGGTGAGCATATCCAACATTAGAATAGCTAATGTTAGAAATTTTAATTGGATTTGCTTTATCTGTGACATCGACAATAACGACTTCGTCTTCGTTGCTGCCTATTAATATTTCGTGCCCTGTATAATCTGTATCTGGTCCATTATAGGTTATTACTTGTGCATCGTGCGAATAGCCGCCTTCTCCAAAACCGCCTTCATCAATTGGGTTTTTAGGGTCTTGTATGTTTATAAATAAAGGGCCTCCTTCATAAATTCCATCTCTATTAGTTCCTACAATATATGCGTAACCACTTGCGGTGTTTATAACCACATTATGAGCGCTTCCAAAACCCGTATAATGTGTATCTGTAGTAAAAGATTCTGGTGGGTTTGTTACGTTTCTCAATCTGGTTAAATCGAATACTTGCATGCCATGATTACCAGCAACATCTGCAACAATAAAAGCATGGTCTTTATAAACTTTTACGTCGCGCCAAGAACTGTTTTGCGTTGCTGTTGGTAGGCTGCCTAGGTAAATTGGTGCGGCAGTATTTGTAATATCTATAAAAGCAACATTTGTATTTGTAGCCATTAGCGCATACTCTTTTCCTGTTGTAGGGTCTGTCCATCCCCAAGAATCATTTCCAGCAGCTGCTCCAAACGTATCTAGTGGTAACTGTGCCATTAAGTTATAATTGGAACAAGGGTAAATCCCTGCAAACCCATTTACGCATTCAGATAAAGGAGTTGTGGGATTAATATAATCGCTATCACATAAATTTCCAATGCCATCGTTATCGTCATCATCCTGATTTGGATTTAATAGAAAAGGACAATTATCATCAGCATCTAAAATATTATCATTATCATCATCGTCATCACATAAATCTCCTAAGCCATCAGCATCGGTATCGAGTTGATTTGGGTTTTCAAGTAATTGACAATTATCTAAAGAGTCTATAATGTCGTCGTTATCAATGTCATCTATGTTCTCAATAGGGTCGTTGTCAATAGATTCATTTTTGCACGACAAATTTAAGGCGAAGCAAATACATCCTATAGTAAAAAGCTTTAATAAGGGGCTGTGTTTTTTATAAATTATCATATTTATATATTCTACAATTTAAAATAGACTTATTATTAGAACGTGCATTTACAAATTAATATTGCTATTACATTCCTAATCAAAATTAAGTGAAATTAAATTAAGAAGTTTGTGTTTTAACGATTTTAAGATTGTTAATCTATAGATTTAACACAAGTTCGTGAATACTTTTTAATTTTTAATCTAATGACTTTGCCCTTTTTTATAAATAGGCTTCTTACTTTTGTAAAATGATAGAAGATAAAAATCAACAACGAACTGATTTAAGTACTTTAGGTGAGTTTGAACTTATAGATCATTTAACTAAAAATTTTAAAATCAACCATTCATCAACAATAAAAGGTGTTGGCGACGATGCTGCTGTGTTGAATTTCGAAAATAAAAAGATTGTTGTAACTACAGATTTACTTGTTGAAGGTGTGCATTTCGATTTGAGTTATATGCCATTAAAACACTTAGGTTATAAGGCTGCTGTTGTTAATTTATCTGATGTTTATGCTATGAATGCTGAGGCAACTCAAATTACAGTATCTGTTGCTGTTTCAAATAGATTTCCTTTAGAGGCTCTTGAAGATTTGTACGCAGGAATAGAAACGGCTGCGAATTTATATAATATTGATGTTGTTGGAGGTGATACGTCTTCGTCTACAACGGGTTTAATAATTTCGATAACCGCTATTGGTGTAGTTGAAAATGATGATGCTATTTATAGATCGGGTGCAAAACCAAACGATTTGTTAGTCGTAACTGGAGATTTGGGTGGTGCTTATATGGGATTGCAAGTTTTGGAACGCGAAAAGGAAGTGTTTAAAGTAAACCCTAATAGTCAACCAGATTTAGAAGCGTATTCTTATATCGTAGAGCGTCAATTAAAACCTGAGGCTAGGCAGGATATTATTAAGCTGTTAAAAGATTTGGGTGTAAAACCAACAGCTATGATTGATATTAGCGATGGATTGTCTTCTGAAATTTTACACTTATGTAAGCATAGCGATGTAGGCTGTGATTTATATGAAGAAAAGCTACCTTTAGATCCAATGGTAATATCTTCCTGCGAAGAATTTAACATTGATAGTACGATGGTTGCCTTAAATGGAGGCGAGGATTACGAGCTATTATTTACAATATCTCAAGAAGATTTTCTTAAAGTGAAGGCTAATCCGAATTTATCTATAATTGGGCATATCAGAGAAAAAGAAGCAGGAGCACATTTAGTAACTAGAGGAGACTCTAGAATAGCATTAAAAGCACAAGGCTGGAAACATTTAGAAAGCTAAGCAATTCGAAGATTACTTGTTTTTTTTGAATTCTTTTTGATGTTTAATTTTGCTATGCGTTTAAGATGAATACGCTCTAAAACATCATTAATTTCTTTGAATTTAGGAGTCAGTAAGATTAAATCACCGCTACCGTTAGTAGTGAGCTCTTTTTTGCAATTTTTGCAAGTGTATTCTTTGACATGATAGGTAACATTTCTTGTTACTTTAAAATCATGTCCAAACATCTTGCAGTGGATGTTTTTCATTTTAATGCCTTAATTAATTATTATAGAGCCTATTAAAGTATGAAAATGATTTTATTTGAGCTTGTTCTGCACTAGTAAATCGATGAAGGGATAAGTTTTTGCTTTGAACGACGTGTTCTTTTCTCGTGTATGCGCTCTAAAATAGCGTTTATCTCTTTAAATTTAGGTGTTAGCTCTATTAAATTACCGTTACTGTTTGTGGTGAGCTGCTTTTTGCAATGACTACAAGTATACTCTTTAACATGATACGTTACTTTCTTAGTTACTTGATAATCATGTCCAAAAAGATTGCAATACATTTTTGGGATAAAAGCAGGAGAGTTAGTGGTTTTCTGCATGATTTTGTTAATTTGGTTGCGCTAAATATAAAAACAAAACTGATATAAGCGATAAAAAGTTACTTTTTTTCGATGAAATGCATTATAGACTGTAAGAATTCATCTTTGTTTTCGATATGAGACATGTGTCCATCGGGAAATTCTATACGTTTTACCTCTGTATTATTGGTTTGTTCAATTAAAGAATTATAATCAAGAACGGGGTCTCTTTTTCCAATAATCATCATTTTTTTATAAGGTGTAAAATGAAGTAAGACTTCTCTATCGTCTCTAATTTTCATCCCTTCTAAAGCAGCAACAATACCTTGTAAAGGTGTTTCTAAAGCGTCTTTAATAATAATTTTTATCTCTTTGGTAAATAGTTTACGATTCTTTGGTCTAAATAAATTGGAGATCGCCATCCTTATAAAGGTTTTGTGGTTTTGCTTAACCGCTAAAATGGCACGAGCTCTGTTTTTTTTCTTTTCGTCTGTATCTGCTACGGTAGTAGAGTTCATTAAAACCAAGCCTTTTAATGCGTCTGGGTTTTTTTCCGCGAAAGCGAGCCCTACATAACCTCCCATAGAATGCCCAATAAAAGTAGAGCGTCTAACTTTTAAATGTTTAAGTACAACTTCGACAACGTTGGCCATAAGCTCCATAGTATGCACATAACCTAGGCATTCTGTTTTTCCGTGCCCCAATAAATCAATACAAATAACACGGTTTCTTTTTGCTAACTCTGGAATAAAGGCGTTCCACATGTTACTATTTTCTAAAAAACCATGAAGAAAGACGAGCGCGTTTCCTTTGCCTTTGTCGGTGTAAAAAATATTTATGCCTTTGTGTTCTAAAATCATTTAAAAAAGAAAATTTTTTAATTTATTTCGGGCAAATATAAATTCATCGCGTCAATAAAACTAACAGAAACTATAATTCTGGAGTGCTCTTTTTCGGGGCGGGCTATTCAATACAAGTCCGCGCTCGCACACTTGTGTGGGTTTTCCATTACTATCGCTCACGCTGAGGATAGTCGTATATCACGTAATTAGTATAAATGTACTATGTATAAAACTTGAGGGTTAAAAATAAAAGCTTGATTATCAATTCATAACGTTAATTTTGAAAAGATTATAAGTATAATAAAACTAAAAACTGATAACGCCAATTACAATTGGCGTTGTTTTAATTTATATTCATCAGCTTTTTCAATATTTCCTAGTAGGCGATAAAGACTTTCTATTTCGTTAAGAATAAATCCCTGTGTCGAAAACCTATTTTCTTCAGATATAAGAAAGTAATTTAATGCTTCTTTATATCTGTTTTCGTCTCTTAAAATATATCCCAAATCTTCGGCGATTACGTTTTTTTCTTTACTGATTTTTAAACCTTTTTTCAATATATCTATTGACAAGTCAGGATTATTTCTTGAATAATATACTTCATAAGATCCAAAACAATCCGATGCTACTGCTGGGATAATATCTAACTCTATAGAATCATAAGCGTATGAATATTGAGGTTCTTTTAAATTATATATCACAAAATCGATAATTCTTTCTGGTGTATTTACATTTACAAATCCTGATTTATATAATCCTGATTTTTCTACCAAATATGCTTTCACTAAATAATGGCCTTCATCTTTAGGTATAATTTGCAATGAAGTAGGCTTAATTTTCCATTCTATTGGCTTTTCACTGTCCCAATTATATATTGTAAAAATTTCACAATTAGGATTGTCTTTAATAGTATTTACGAAAAGAGTAGTTGCTTTTGTCATAGTAGTATTCTCTTTCTTTTTTCCAGAATTACATCCAATAAGGCAAAATATTATTAATAGAAATACATATCTCATTTTGATAACCACAGGTAAAATATAATAACCACTAATTTTTAACTTTTTTAATAGCCGTAAACGCTTTGTCTACAAATTCATCTTCAACTAAAATAGTAAACTCATTTGTGGTAGAAAGGACTTCGTAAAGCACAACACCTTCCCAAGCTAAACGCTTAAAGAAGTGATAGTAAAGTCCTGCGATTTTTGAGTTGTCTTGAGGTAGATTTATACTAATAGCAGTTAATCCTTCTTGAATAACAATAAAACTCTCGTTTTTTAAATGACTTCTAACAAAGTCGTTTAAACTACTCGATACAATAATGTTGCTTTCGTGTATGCCTCTTGTAAACGTGTAAAAAAGTTTAGATTCGTTGTTAATTCTATCAAGTATTTTGGCGTGATTATCAATTAGAGTTTCGGAATTTCTGACAGTAAAATCGGTTAGGTTAGATCTTACGGTTATATCACCTAAATTCTGTATAACCCGTTTCATTTTTACAGAATTAGATAATGTTACTGGTGGATTATAACGTCTTAACGCCATCATAATAGCACCTGGTTTCACTTCTTTTTTAAGCATTTTGCTAATAGGCTCGGTTAATTCTATAGCCAAAGCACTAAAGTTTATAATATTCCTTGATAAGGCTTCCTCAAGGTAAGGTTGCGTTATTAAAATGTCTTCTACACAGTTAGATACGGTCTTCATGTTAATTATTTAACAATTTGTGCTAAAATAAACATTTTTTTGTATAAATAGTATTAATAGAGTTACGAACTCTAATTTTGCTTACCATTCTCTTTAAAAGAGAAATAAAAAAGATTAAAAGTAATTAGTAAATGAAAGTATTAAAGTTTGGCGGAACCTCGGTTGGATCTATTGAAAATATTCAAAATGTAAAGAATATTATTAATGATGGTCAAAAAAAAGTTATTGTATTATCTGCAATGTCTGGAACTACCAATACATTGGTTTCTGTTGCAAATAATATTGCAGAGAAATTAGTAAATGAAGCTACCGAAACTATAAATAAACTTCACGAAAAGTATTTTACAGTAGTAGATAGTCTTCTTCAAAATGAAACAATTAACACCGATGTTAAAGATTATATTACTGGTGTTTTTAATTTTCTTTTAGAATGCACATATAAAGACTATTCGCAGGCTTTAGAAAACGAAATTGTTGCGCAAGGCGAATTGCTTTCTACATATATGTTTAATGGGTATTTGCAACAAGAAGGTATTAATTCTGCATTGTTGTCAGCATTAGATTTTATGCGTATTGATAAGGCTAAAGAACCAAATATAGAATATATAAAATCTAATTTAGAAACAGTTCTTGATAACACTAAAGACGCTCAGATATATATTACACAAGGCTTTATTTGTTTAGATGATAACGATGTTGTTTCTAATTTACAACGTGGTGGAAGTGATTATACAGCAACTATAATTGGAGCTGCTATATTAGCTGAAGAAGTACAAATTTGGACCGATATTGATGGGATGCATAATAACGACCCAAGATATGTCGAAAATACACGACCAATTTCTAATCTATCTTTTGATGAAGCAGCCGAATTAGCCTATTTTGGAGCAAAAATATTGCATCCGCAAACGGTAACACCAGTAAGAGCAGATAATATTCCAGTACGTTTAAAAAACACGATGGATCCAGAAGCTTATGGGACTTTAATTTCTAGTGAAACGCCAGAAAATGGGATTAAAGCACTTGCTGCAAAAGATGGTATTACGGCTATTAAAATTAAGTCGGGCAGAATGCTGCAAGCTCATGGTTTCTTAAGAAAAGTATTTGAAATTTTTGAAGTTTATGAAACGTCAATCGATATGATTACGACATCGGAAGTTGCTGTTTCTTTAACTATTGATGATGATAGAAATCTTGATAAAATTATTGAAGAATTAGAAGCTTTTGCAACCATTGTGGTTGATACTAATCAAAGTATTGTTTGTTTAGTTGGTCACTCTATAGTGAATCACTCAGAAACGTATAAGTTATTTCAAATATTACAAGATGTTAAAATAAGAATGATTTCCTACGGAGGAAGTAATAACAATATCTCGTTGTTAGTACATGCAAACGATAAAGTAAAAACGCTAAGAAAGTTAAATGATTATTTATTTGAATTAGTCACTCTGTAAATTATAAAATTTTAAGCTATTAGCAAAAGGGGTCGTTCTAAAACGACCCTTTTCTTTTTTGTTTAAAAAATTAATTCATGATATCTTCAATTTCATCAGCTTCAATGGGAATATTTCTCATTAAATTGTATGGGGCTCCAGATTCTTGAATGACAACATCATCTTCCAAGCGAATACCAAAACCTTCTTCTGGAATATAAATCCCTGGCTCTACAGTAAACACCATATTGGCTTGCATAGGCTCAGTTAAAATACCATAGTCATGTGTGTCTAATCCCATATGATGTGAAGTGCCATGCATAAAATATTTTTTATAAGCTGGCCAATCTGGGTTTTCGTTTTTCACATCGGCTTTATCCAATAGGTTTAGGTCTAATAATTCTGAAGTCATAATTTTACCAACTTCTACATGGTAATCACTCCAATCGGTTCCAGGAGTAAGCATTTTAGTAGCCTCGTTTTTCACTCTATTAACGGCGTTGTAAACTGCTTTTTGTCTATCAGTAAATTGCCCTGAAACAGGTACACTGCGCGTCATATCGCTCGAATAATTGGCATATTCAGCTCCAATATCCATAAGAATTAATTCGCCTGCTTTACATTGTTGATTGTTTTCAATATAGTGCAACACATTTGCGTTGTTTCCAGAGGCTACAATTGGTGTATATGCGAATTTTTTTGAACGATTAATTAAAAGTTCATGCATAAACTCAGCTTCAATTTCAAATTCCCAAACATCTGGTTTTATGAAATTTAATAATCTACGGAATCCTTTTTCTGTAATATCACAAGCTTGTTGAATTAAATCGATTTCAATTTGATCTTTCACAGAACGTAATCGTTGTAAAATAGGGTTGCTTTTTGCTACGCGATGCGCTGGAAAACGTTCCTTGATCCAATTTGTATAACGATCTTCACGTGTTTCAGTTTCAACTGATGCTCTATAATGTTCATTCGTGTTAATGTAAACGGTATCACATTGTGTCATGATTTCAAACATGATTTTTTCCATGTCTTGTAACCAATACACTGTTTTTATTCCGCTAGTTTTAAACGCTTTTTCTTTTGTTAGTTTTTCGCCTTCCCAAATAGCAATATGCTCGTTGGTTTCTTTCAAAAATAAAATTTCACGATGCTTTTCTTTCGGACAATCAGGAAACAAAACTAAAATACTTTCTTCTTGATCTACACCGCTTAAGTAAAAAATATCACGGTGTTGTTCAAAAGGCATCGTGCTATCTGCACTAATTGGGTATATGTCGTTAGAATTAAAAACAGCTAAGCTCTTAGGTTGCATTTGTTTTGCGAATCTTTTTCTGTTTTTAATAAAAAGAGATGAGTTTATAGGATGATATTTCATAGTGTATATGATGAAGTTGAATTACAAATTTAATTTTTTGTTAAAGATAATATTATATTAGGATTCATCATAAAAACATCCAAAAAGCAATAAATTACGTATATTACAACCTAGTTATCTTAAAATATTTTTATTAAATGAAAATCTTTACCTCTCATAAATTATTTTTTACTGGATTAATTTGCTTATTCATTATACCTAGTATTAACGCTCAAATGATGCTTAAAGAAATTTCTTTGGAAAGACAAATAAGCAAATCGAGCTTAGTAGTTGAGGGGGAAATTATAGATAAAAAATCTTTTTGGAATGCTGAAAAAAACAATATATATAGTGTTAATTTAGTTGAAGTTTATAAGGTGTTTAAAGGGAATTCTATAAATACAATCGAAATAATTACTAGTGGAGGTGAAGTAGATGGAGTATCACAAACCTTTATTCCTGGTTTAAAATTGAAAGTTGGTGATATAGGTGTTTTTACTCTATATTCTAGTGATGTTAAATTGAATAAAAAAACTAAAACCTTAGATCCTAAATATAATGTTTATAGTTCTTTACAAGGGTTTTATAAATACAATGTTTTTAGTAATGTTGTTACGAATTCATTTAAAGGAAGTCACGGGACTTCAAATTCATTCTATAATGAAATAGAGAATTTAACTAAATCCAAGTATATCGAAATGAGTAAATTTAGTCTTGATGATGTTAATTCTAAATTATCTCAAGAAAAAAGTGTGCTTGCACCAATAAATATTACTTTTTCTCCCACCACTGCTTCGGCAGGAACAGAAAATACATTAACAATTAGTGGGTCCGGATTTGGAGAGACTAAAGGGGCAGTTGGTTTTAGAGATGCTGATTTAGGTGGGAATGATGGTTTTCCTTTGTTTAACCCAGTATATATAGATGCTTTAGATAGTCAAATATTAACTTGGAATGATAATGAAATAACTGTTCAGATCCCATCAGGAGCAGGAACAGGAGATGTTAGAGTTATTCATAATGATGGTACTATTGGTGTGTCAGGAGGAGAATTAACAATTTCTTATGCTTTATTAAATGGCGATGATGGTACAAATGCTTTTAGAACTCAACATTATTCTCCCTTAGATTTTCCAGCGAATGGAAATGGGAGTATTGTTTGGCAAATGAATTCTGCATTTGATGCTAATACATTAGCTAAGGAGGCGTTTTTAAGGGCCTTTGATTTATGGAGGTGTGAAACTGGAGTGAATTGGGTAGTAGGAGATAATACATCAATTAGTGAAGCTGGTATTGATGATACTAGTGTTATTTCGTTTGGTTCGCTTCCGGATGGCACATTAGGAAGGTATTCGTTTATTACTGGTAGTTGTGGAGATGTTCGAATTTTAGCTGGAGAACTAGATATTATATTTAGTGAAGATATTAATGACCCAGATACTCTTGCAGCTGAATCGTGGTATTTTGGTAGTGACCCTGATGGAATTGCATTTGAACAATGGGACTTTCAAAGTGTTGCTCTTCATGAATTAGGGCATGCTCATCAATTAGGACATGTTATTAACACAGATAATGTTATGCATTATACGCTTCAAAACTTTGAAGTTCAAAGAACATTAAGTTCGAATGATGTGACCGCAGGAGGAATCATTCAAAATCTTAGTACAACAACAACTATTTGTTCTGCAATTCAAATGACAAATTATTCAGGAAATTGTGATTTAAGTGTTGATGACAATGGGTTAGTAGGAGCAATTAGTCTTTTTCCTAACCCAACTACAGGGTGGTTTTCCATAGAGAGTGAATCATCTGTGAATATAGAAAAAGCGATTATTTACGATATTAGTGGTAGATTAATATCTAATATTGATTTATCTAATAATTCGAAAACGAAAACGATAAATTTATCAGGAGCATCGAAAGGTTTATATTTTGTGAACATTCACTCTAATAATGGAATGATTACTAAAAAAATAATTTTAGAATAGCTAGAGATTAAAAAAGTAAAGAGGCTGTCTAAAAAGTAAAATGAGTAGCTATATTGAGCTTGTCGAAATATATCAACTTACGATAAATCAATAATAGGTTTCGACAAGCTCAACCTGACAAACTTAAAATCTAGACCTTTTAGACAATCTCTATTACTTTTAACTACAATTTAACTAAGTATTTTTACTTATATTTTACGTTGTTAATTGCTGTCTTTAATTTTAAAAGTTAATAGAAAAACACTTTTTAAACACTAAATACTTAGTTTTTTAAAGCATCTGTTTTTATTGAATACAATCAATTATTCAAAATAAATGGTTATTTCCAGTAATAACATCAATTTAAGGTTGTTTTTGTGCAATTACTGCAATAATTAAGTGTTTTAATCAAGTTCTTTAAAGTCGTTCTAAATAATAAAAACAGGACAATTGTTATTTGTCTATATATCTCTGCTAACCTATCTTTGTGTAAATTAAAAATTATTAAAGATAATGGGTGGATTTTTCAAATCTTCGATTGGAAGAAAGGTGGCCATGGCGCTTTCTGCATTCTTCTTAATGTTCTTTTTACTTCAACATTTTGCGATAAATATGATGTCTGTTTTTAGTCCAGACGTATTTAATGAAGTATCCCATTTTATGGGAACGAATCCTTTAGTACAATATGGGTTGCAACCGGTGTTAATATTTGGTGTTGTATTTCATTTTATAATGGGATTTATTTTAGAACTTAAAAATAAAAAGGCACAAGGTGTGGCTTATGCTAAAAACAATGGTGCTGCAAATTCTACTTGGATGAGTAGAAATATGATTTACAGTGGTGTTGCCATTTTAGCTTTTATAGTATTACACTTTATCGATTTTTGGTTTCCAGAAATAAACACAAAGTACATTGTTGGCGATATGTCTGGAATGCATGATGGGCATTTTAGATATTATCCAGAATTGGTAGAAAAATTTCATAACCCAATTAGAGTTGGCGCTTATGTCATTGCATTTGTGTTTTTAGCATTACACTTAATGCACGGTTTCACTTCTGCTTTCCAATCTATGGGAGCTACAGCAGGAAGAAAACAAAGACTTCAAAGTATAGGAAAAGCATATTCAATTATAATTCCATTAGGATTTATAATTATTGCGCTTTATCATCATTTTAACCATTAATCTTAGATAATTATGACTTTAAATTCAAGAGTACCTAAAGGTCCAATTAAAGATAAATGGACAGACTATAAAAATCATATCGATTTAGTAAACCCTGCAAACAAACGTAATATTGATATTATAGTTGTTGGTACAGGTTTAGCTGGAGGTTCTGCCGCAGCTACCCTTGCCGAACTAGGGTATAACGTAAAAGCATTTGCTTATCAAGATTCTCCAAGACGTGCACACTCAATTGCTGCGCAAGGAGGTATTAATGCCGCAAAAAATTACCAAGGTGATGGTGATTCTACATATAGATTATTTTATGATACTGTAAAAGGTGGTGATTACCGATCGCGTGAAGCAAACGTATATCGTCTTGCTGAAGTGTCTGCAAACATCATCGATCAATGTGTTGCTCAAGGAGTTCCTTTTGCTCGTGATTATGGTGGACTTTTAGATAACCGTTCGTTTGGTGGTGTTTTAGTGTCTAGAACATTTTATGCTAAAGGACAAACAGGACAACAATTATTATTAGGCGCTTATTCTGCAATGAATAGACAAATTGCTCGTGGTAAAATTGAAATGTTTAACCGTCATGAAATGATGGATGTTGTTAAGGTTGATGGTAAAGCTAGAGGTATTATTACTCGTAATTTAATTACTGGTGAAATAGAAAGGCATTCAGCACATGCTGTTGTTGTTGCTTCTGGTGGTTACGGAAATGTATTTTTCTTATCAACTAACGCCATGGGATCTAATGTCTCTGCAGGGTGGAAAATTCATAAAAAAGGAGCGTATTTTGCAAATCCTTGTTATACACAAATTCACCCAACATGTATTCCACGTTCTGGAGATTATCAGTCTAAATTAACTTTGATGTCTGAATCTTTACGTAACGATGGTCGTATTTGGGTTCCAAAAAACATGGAAGATGTGATAGCAATTCGTGAAGGTCGTAAAAAACCAACTGATTTGTCTGCAGAAGAAAGAGATTATTATTTAGAACGTCGTTATCCTGCCTTCGGAAACTTAGTGCCTCGTGATGTGGCATCGCGAGCAGCAAAAGAACGTTGTGATGCTGGTTACGGAGTTAATGCTACTGGTGAAGCTGTTTATTTAGATTTTGCTACGGCCATAGATCGTTATGGTAATGAGCAAGCTAAAATTCATAATATAAAAAATGCTTCAGAAGCAAAAATATACGAATTAGGTCAAGCTATTGTAGAAGCCAAATACGGAAACTTATTCCAAATGTATGAGAAAATTGTTGATGAGAATCCATACAAAACACCTATGATGATTTACCCAGCTGTACATTACACGATGGGTGGCGTTTGGGTTGATTATAACTTAATGACGACTGTTCCTGGATTGTATTGTATTGGAGAAGCTAACTTTTCTGATCACGGTGCAAATAGACTTGGAGCATCTGCTTTAATGCAAGGTTTAGCTGATGGATATTTTGTGTTGCCTTATACTATTGGAGATTATTTATCTGATGATATTAGAACAGGAAAAATTGCTACAGACACTGTTGAGTTTGATGAAGCAGAGAAAGAAGTAAAAGAACGTTTAGAATTTTTCACAACCAATAAAGGAGAAAACTCAGTTGATTATTACCATAAGAAATTAGGTAAAATTATGTGGGAGAAATGTGGAATGTCTCGTAATGCTGAAGGATTAAAAGAAGCCATGGTAGAAATTAAAGCGCTACGTTTAGATTTCTGGAAAAATGTTTCTGTTCCTGGTGGATTAGAGGAAATGAATCCAGAATTAGAAAAAGCAGGTCGTGTGGCCGATTTTATAGAATTAGGAGAGTTATTTGCAAAAGATGCCTTAGCGCGTGAAGAATCATGTGGTGGACATTTTAGAGAAGAATCTGCTGAAATAGATGGTCCTCAAAAAGGAGAGGCAAAACGTAATGATGATGATTTCGCATTCGTTTCTGCTTGGGAATATAAAGGAGAGCCTGCAGAAGCAGTTTTACATAAAGAAGAATTAGAATTTAATGATATTGAACTAAAACAACGTTCATACAAATAATAAAGACATTATGGATTTAACACTTAAAATTTGGAGACAAAAAGACGCTTCTTCTAAGGGTCAGATGGTCGATTATAAAGTTACTGAAATTTCAGAACATATGTCTTTTTTAGAAATGATGGATGTTTTGAACGAACAATTAGTTAATACAGGAGAAGAGCCTGTAGCGTTTGATCATGATTGTCGTGAAGGTATTTGCGGTATGTGTTCAATGTATATAAATGGAGAGGCTCACGGGCCAGATAGAGGCGTAACAACATGTCAATTACATATGCGTATGTTTAAGGATGGCGATACGATTACAATCGAGCCATTTAGAGCAGCTGCATTCCCAGTAATAAAAGATTTAGTTGTAGACAGAATGGCTTTCGAGCGTATTCAACAAGCAGGTGGTTATATTTCTGTAAACACATCAGGAAATACTCAAGATGCCAATTCATTACCTATTTCTAAGCATGCTGCTGATGAAGCCATGGATGCAGCAACCTGCATTGGTTGTGGAGCTTGTGTAGCCACTTGTAAAAACTCTTCTGCGATGTTATTTGTTGGTGCTAAAGTATCACAATACGCATTATTACCACAGGGTCAAGTTGAAGCAACGGACCGTGTGCAAAACATGGTAGCTCAAATGGATTTAGAAGGTTTTGGAAATTGTACAAATACTGGAGCTTGTGAAGTGGAATGTCCTAAAGGAATTTCTTTAGACAACATAGCAAGAATGAATCGTGAGCTTATGAAAGCTAACATTTAGATTAAAAATATTTTATACTAAAAATCCCATATCATTTTTTTTGATACGGGATTTTTTAATGCTTTTTAATTACTATTTATAATAATAGTAAATCGTTTAATTAAATTATCGGTTAAACATCATCAAAATCGATAACCACATTTGGAGTTGTTGGGTGTGCTTGACAAGTCAGTGTTAATCCTTCAGCAACTTCGCTATCTGTTAAAATGTTATTCTGTCTCATAGTAACTTCACCTTCTTTAACTCGAGCTAAACAACTACTACAAATCCCACCTTGGCAAGAATAAGGCGCATCTAAATCTTTATCCAGAGCAGCTTCAAGTACTGTTTGTTTTTGCGACATTTCAAACGTCGTGCTTTCGTCATCAACAATAATAGTAATTTGAGTGTTTCCAGATGAGACCGACCCTTCTTCTTTTATTTCCGCAGGTTTTGATGCTTTAAATAATTCGTAGTGAATAGTATCTTCATCTATACTATGTTCTGTTAAAACATCCTTTACCGTATGAATCATAGCTTCTGGACCACAAAGGAAAAACGCATCCACATCAATATGTTTGTGCTTATTTTTCATTACATAGTTAACCGTGCTTTTTTCAATACGTCCAAAAATAGCATCGTTTTCATCTTCTTGACTAAATACAAATTGAATAGAAAAACGGTCTTTATGTTGATGATGAAGCTCTAATAGTTCATCAAAAAACATAGTGTCTTTAGTGGTTTTATTTCCGTAAACAAGAATAACTTTACTATGTACTTCCTCTTCTAAAGCACATTTAATAATGCTTAAAACAGGTGTAATACCACTTCCTGCTGCAAAAGCTGCGATGTTTTTAGTTTTAGAATCGTTTGGTGTAAATGTAAAACGCCCTTTTGGAGAAGCGACTTCCAAAACATCACCAGCTTTTAAAGTATTATTTGCATAAGCTGAAAACGTTCCGTCTTGAACTTCTTTAATGGCAACTTTTAATTCGTTACTTTTTGGAGACGAACATAACGAGTAATCACGTCTTATTTCTTTACCGTTTATTTCGGTTTTTAGAGTAATATATTGTCCTGCTTTAAAAAGGAAATCATCCTTTAAATCTTGAGGTAAATCGAAACTAATGCTTATCGCTTTGCTAGTTTCTCTTTTAATATCTTTTATGGTTAGTTTTTGAAATCCAGACATATGTAAAATTTTCACAAAAATAGTGAAGCCATTACAGTTTGCATATATAAATTTTTAAAAAATACATACCTAAGATTATTATGCATAATAATCTTATGTATATTTGATGCGTTATGAAAAACTCTAATTTATATAAAGGTAGCTTAACTACTATTATTTTAAAACTTTTAAACGAGCATGATAAAATGTATGGTTATGAAATTACTCAAAAGGTAAAAGAACTGACTAAAGGCGAACTTAAAATCACAGAAGGTGCGCTCTATCCATCATTACACAAGTTAGAAGCTGAAGGTTTTTTAGATGTTGAGGTTTTAAAGGTTGATAATAGAATGCGTAAATATTATAAACTTACCGAAGAAGGCACAAAAGAAACGGTGAATAAGCTTGATGAATTAGAACAATATATTGCAACAATGCGTGCTTTGGTGAATCCTAAATTTAGGGTTTAATATTTATAAATATGAATAAAAGAATAAACCCAAAATTTAATTTAGATATTGAAGGAATGACATTTCTTGGAAGAGGGTCAAAGGTCTTTGGAAATGAAAAGGGTCGGAGTAGAAGTGAAAATATAATATATAAATGTGTTGAATGTGGAAGTGAAATGAATGTCTCCCATAATGATTATTGGAACTGCAAATGTGGGGCGATTCATTTAAATTTTGACGCAGGTAGATTTGGATCTAATTATGGAGATGATTATATAAAGAGTGAGAAAACAAATGATTTAAGTTACATGAAAGTTAACCGTAAGCCATCATTAATTTAATCAATTAAAAATTTTTTCAAAAAAAACATAATTAAGCCATAAAACCCTGTAACATTTCAACGTTTTATCACACATATATTAATAATTAGAATAACCTATTAAATCTAAAAAATGAAAAAAGTAGTACTAGTATTCACTTTATTGTTTGCAGTAACAATACAAGCTCAAGACACTTCAGAATTTGAAAAAGAAACTATTGAGTTTATTAAATTAACAGGTGCTGGCGCTGCTTTCGAAAGTGGGATTAATCAATTAGGTATGATGGTTCCTGCAGAGAGTAAAGCAGCTTACTTAATAGAAGCTAATAAAACTTTAGATCCATTATATAGTAAAATGGCCAAGCTTTATATGGAAGAGTTTACTAGAGATGATATTAAAGAGTTAGTAAAATTCTATAATACAGATTTGGGCAAAAAACTGGCGGAAAAACAATTGGGGTTAACACAGAAAGCGATGTCTTTTGGTCAATCTTGGGGTATAGAAGTGCAAGCAATCGCACAGAAATATAATTAATCTTATGATTAAGAAGTTTGTAAGTTTAGAGTGGAAATCGTTTTTTAGATCGGCCAGTTTTGGTAAAAGCGTTGGTGTAAAAATACTAATGGGTTTTTTCGGACTCAGCTTTATGACAATGTTTTTATTTTTTGGTTTTTTTATGGATGAAATTCTCGAAAAGTTATATCCTAATTTAGATCCGTTTGTGACCTTTAATGGATTTATTTTCTTTTGGGTTTTGGGAGATTTGTTAGTTCGGTTTTTCTTTCAGAAACTACCAGTTATGAGCGTTAAGCCTTTATTGATACTACCAGTAAAACGAAGTTCCATTGTTAATTTTGTTTTAGGAAAATCGACATTATCATTTATTAATTTTTTACCATTATTTGTTATTATTCCGTTCGGAATAAAACTCATTACTAATGGTAATACTAGTATTTCAACTATTTTAATTTGGACATTAACTTTAGTACTTCTAACATTAATTAATAATTTTGTCAATTTTATTATTGAGAGTTTTTCGGCGGAATCAGAACTTTCTTTTTTACCAATAATTGTTTTAGCCAGTTCTCTTTATGGTTTGAATCATTTTAATATTATTAATTTTTCCGAAGTGCTTTCAAAAGGTGTTATGGCTATTTCAGAAAACCCTGTTTTGGTTTTAATTCCATTGGCTCTTTTAATTCTTCTATATTGTGTCAATTTTAAAATTTTACGTAAAAAGTTGTTTCTAGATAGTTCGCTAAAAACCAAAGAACAAGAAGTTAATACTTCTAATTTAGAGTGGACTAAAAGTTTTGGAGATATAGCACCATTTATGAAACTAGATTTAAAATTGATTTGGCGAAATAAGCGTACTAAATCTACTGTTTGGATGCTGGTTTTAGGTTTGTGTTATGGTTTGTTTTTCTATCCAAACCCAGAATATATTGATAAACCATGGTTCTATATTTTTATTGGAATTTTTACGTCGGGAATGTTTTTAATGAACTTTGGACAGTTTATTCCGTCTTGGGACAGTAGTTATTATAAATTATTAATGAGTCAGAATATTAAATACGAAAAATATTTAAACTCAAAATTTATGCTAATGAGTATTAGTGTGGTTATTATGTTTGTTTTAAGTATTCCGTATGTTTATTTTGGTTGGAAAATTTTGTTAGCACATCTTGCTGCTGCCATATATAATATTGGTGTAAATACACATGTTATTATGTATGGAGGCGCTTTTAATAGAAAAAAAATAAATCTAGATAAAAAAGCAGCTTTTAATTATCAAGGTACAGGTGCAGTACAATGGTTAATAGGTATTCCTATAATGATTGTTCCTGCTTTGATTTTTGGTATCTTTTATGCCGTTTTTAATTTTGAAATTGGCTGTTTAGTTATGGCGATATTAGGAGTTTTTGGCATTATTTTTCATCAAAAGCTAATGAAGATGATTACTCGAAAATATTTAGCTTCAAAATATAAAATGATTAACGCATTCGATCAAGAAAATTAAAAAATCATTATGATAACAACATCAAATCTTTCGAAAAAATATAACGGAAAACAAGTGCTTAAAATTGAATCTCTTGAGATTCCTAAAGGACAAAGTTTTGGCTTAGTTGGTAATAATGGCGCCGGAAAAACAACCTATTTTAGTTTGCTTTTAGATTTAATTCAACCAACAACTGGGCAAATTATAAATAACGATGTGTTAGTCCACGAAAGTGAAGACTGGAAGCCTTTTACATCAGCATTTATAGACGAAAGCTTTTTAATTGGATATTTAACACCTGAAGAGTATTTTTATTTTATTGGCGAATTACGAAATCAAAATAAAGCCGATGTTGATAGATTGGTAGCGCAGTTTTTAGATTTTTTTCATGGTGAAATATTAAATCAAAAAAAGTATTTACGTGATTTAAGTAAAGGGAATCAGAAAAAAGTAGGCATTGTTGCTGCTTTAATAGGAAATCCTGAAGTTATTATTTTAGATGAACCTTTTGCTAATTTAGACCCAACAACGCAAATACGATTAAAAGAAATTATTAAAGATTTAACGAAAAAACAGGGTGTTACCGTGTTAATATCGAGTCACGATTTGCAACATGTAACAGATGTTTGCGAGCGCATTGTCGTTTTAGAAAAAGGCGAAATTGTTAAAGATTTAGCAACCAACGAAGCGACTTTAAAAGAATTAGAAACACATTTTTCGGGAACTGAGGTTATTTAGTCTACAGTTTTTACTACGCAGTCTTCAGTCACAGGATCGGCTTTCTCATTGGGTTTATATGTAAGTTTTAACAAGGCAATAAATCCGCTTTGCGTTCTAATTTTTTCCCACGAAGAGAGATAGTCCAAGAAATCCCATGGAATTTGTATTAAATTAAGCTCCCTCTGCGAATCTCAGTGTAAACTCCGAGCATCTTTGCTAAATAAATAGTATTTCAATCTCCGTTATTGCGCTCTAATTTTTTCCATAAAGAATATCATCCGTGAAAATCCGAGTAATCCGTGTCCGAAAAAATCAATAAAACTCAAGTATTCAATTACAATCAAGCTCCTTCTGCGAATCTCAGTGTAAACTCCGAGCATCTTTGTGAAATAAGAACCTTTTCAATATCCGCTTTGCGCTCTAATTTTTTCCATAAAGAATATTATCCGTGAAAACCCGAGCAGTCCGTGTCCAAAAAAATCAATCAAAATTAAACGTTCCATTCCAATCAAACGTCCTCAGTACAACTCTGTGTAAACTCAGGGTATCTCGGCAAAATAAATAGTATTCAATCTCCACATTGCGTTCTATTTTTTTTATAAAGAATATCATTCGTGAAAACCCGAGCAATCCGTGTCCGAAAAAATCAATCAAAATCAAGCATTCCATTCCAATCAAACTTCTTTTGCGCAACCCCGAAAATTTCAGCGAAGCAATAAAAAATTAAAACCACAACAAAGCACCTCCACATCTAAACACTCCAATTTTGTCTTCGGAATCTAACCCTTAATCAAAAAAGATGCTTATTTTTACCCTCTTAGGTCAGTAAATACAAATTATTAACTGGCATATTATACTATAAATAAGAGTTTATAGTTATTTACTTATATTAAATAAGCAGGTATTGAAAACATCTTTAAAAGTTATACTCGTCCTTGTCGGTTTCTCAGTTGTGGTAACCAGTTGTTCTCGCAAAAAAGACAAATTTATTAATAGAAATTTTCATGCAGTAACCACAGAGTTTAACACGCTGTATAATGGTTATATAGCATTAGATAGAGGGAGACAAAGTCTTAACGATAACTATTTTGATAATTATTGGGAAGTCTTACCAATCGAGCGCATGCAAATTATGGAAGAAGTCGTGCTTCCAGGGCAATCTAAAAACGAGGATTTTACGCGAGCAGAAGAAAAAGCAGTAAAAGCCATTCAGAAACATAGTATGAATATTGATGGGAAAGAAAGAAACCCTCAAATAGATGAAGCGTATTTACTATTAGGGAAATCCAGATATTTCGATCAGCGTTTTGTGCCAGCATTAGAAGCTTTCAATTACATTCTTTATAAATATCCGTCGAGCGATAAAATTAATCAAGCTAAAGTTTGGCGGGAAAAAACCAACATTCGTTTGGATAACGACGAGTTGGCCATTAAAAACTTAAAACGTCTTTTAATTCAAGAAGAATTAGACGATCAAGATTTAGCAGATGCGACATCCATTTTAGCACAAGCTTATTTAAATACAAAATCTATAGACAGTGCGATTACACAATTAGAAATAGCATCGAACCATACAAAAAGTAACGACGAGCGTGGACGTTATCGTTTTATACAAGGACAACTTTATAACGAGTTAGGAAAAAAAGACAGTGCGAATTATGCTTTTGATCGGGTGATTGAACTTAACCGTAAAACGCCTCGAATTTATATGATAAGTGCTTATGTCGAAAAAATTAAAAATTTCGATTATGAGAATGGTAACAAATTCGAATTGTTAGAACATCTTACCGAACTTGAAGAAGACAGAGAAAATAGACCGTTTTTAGATAAAATATACCATCAAATTGGAGAATACTATTTAACGAACTCATCAGATTCATCGGCGGTAACCTATTATAATAAATCGTTGCGTACCAATTCTAAAGACAATGTCTTAATGGCTAGAAACTACGAGATATTAGGTGATATGGATTTTGACGCTTCTATTTATAGAGAAGCTGGAGCTTATTACGATAGCACAATGGGTAAGTTAAAACTTAACTCGAAACCGTACCGAGTAATAAAAAGGAAACGTGATAATTTAGAAGATGTTATTTATTACGAAGATATAGCGAAGGTTAATGACAGTATTTTACATCTTGTTAATTTACCAGAAGCAGAAAGACTTACCTATTTTGAAGGCTTTGTTGAAACGTTAAAGGAGGAGGCCGAAGAAGAAGCAAAAAGATTAAAGGTTGCAGAACGTAATAAAGGGCTTGCAACGGTAAATAATAATATTGGAGGTCAGCAAAATGTATCACGTAGTGGTTCACCAACCCAAGCAGCTGCATTTTACTTTTATAATCCAACAACGGTGGCTTATGGTAAAAACGAGTTTATTAAAATTTGGGGAGACAGAACCTTAGAAGACGATTGGCGTTGGTCGGTTAAAAAAGCATCAATAGGAGGATCTAATAGTTCTTTAAATAATGCTATTACAGCAAATGCTTCAAATGAGGAATTATTCGATCCTCAGTTTTATATTTCTAAAATTCCTTCCACAGAAAAAGAAATTGATAGTCTTTCTAAAGATAGAAATTACGCCTATTATCAATTGGGGTTAATTTATAAAGAGAAATTTAAGGAGTACGAATTAGCAAAGGATAAATTTCAAAACTTACTAAAAAGTAATCCAGAAGAGCGATTAATATTGCCTTCAAAGTATAATTTGTATAAAATTTATGAGTTGTTGGGAGAGAATGACGAAGCTTCAATAGCGAAAGAAGATATTATAAAAGGCTACCCAGAATCTAGATATGCTACTATTTTAACGAATCCAGAATTGGCAAATTTGAAAGATGAAAACAGCCCGACAAGTTTATACGAAATCACATATGCATTGCACGAAGCACAAAAGTACGCTCAAGTAATTGCTAAATGCGACGATTATATAAATACGTTTGATGGCGAACCTATTGTTCCTAAATTCGAACTATTAAAAGCAACAGCATTAGGTCGTTTAAAAGGTTTTGAAGCTTATAAAAAAGGCATTAATCATTTAGCGGTTACCTATGCAAACACAGCAGAAGGTAAGCAAGCGCAGCATATAGAAAAAAATGTATTACCCAAAGTAGCAAGCAAAGCCTTTGTAAACGATAGTATAGTAAATAATTTTAAAGTCGTATATCAATTTAAAAATTCGGAAGCCGAAAGTATGTTGGCTTTTAATGATGAATTAGACTCGGTTTTAACGCATATTAAATATTATAAGTTAGATACATCAGTTGATGTTTATAACGAAGAAGAAACGTTTGTTTTGGTTCACGGTTTAAAAAATGCCGCAGTGGCTAGAACGTTTGATCAATTATTTGAAAAAGAAGATAAAGGAAAAATAAAAGAACCCTATTTTGTAGTATCATCTGCAAATTATCAAATCATTCAAATTCATAAGAATTTAGAAGATTATTTAAATAAAGAAAGCAATTAAATAATAGCATTATGTTCTCTGATAACAAAAAAGATAAACAAATGACTGAAGGTACATCTAGTCAGAATATTATAGCCCAAGGCACAAAAATTGTTGGTGATTTTAATAGTGAAGGCGATTTTAGAATAGACGGTGCCATTGAAGGAAATATTAAAACATCTGGAAAAATTGTTGTAGGTAAATCTGGGGTTGTAAAAGGAACTTTGCATGGAACTGATGCCTATTTTGAAGGTAAGTTTTCTGGTAAACTTGCACTTTCTGGTACACTAACTTTAAAGTCTTCGGCACATATTGAAGGCGAAGTTGTTGTTGGTAAACTGGCTGTAGAACCTGACGCAACGTTTAATGTAACTTGCGTAATGAAAGGCACCGTAAAAGAAATGAACAATGGCGGACAACAAAGAAAACCAGAATCGGGGAAAACAACTTAAACAAATTGCTGCTTTATCTGGTATTGCTATACAAATGGGTATAACTATTTATCTTTTTGTACTGCTAGGCAAATGGCTAGATACTAGTTTTAACCCTACCGGAAAAGCATTTCTAATTATTTGCACATTGTTTGGAGTTGCCATTTCTTTATATGCTGTTTTAAAACAAATAAACAAGTTAAATCCTTGATTCTTAAAAATATTCTAGTAAAATGTGTTGTGCTTCTAATTGTTGTTACGGTCGCATTTTTTATTCATCTACTTATTAATAACTTTATAGCAGAATCTATTGAAGTTAATCAACTTATTTATTCTTATGGTATAAATGCGCTTTTAGCTATTGGAATTATTACGCTTATTTTTTTACTTAAAAAAAAACTTAGAGATCAGCTTGGTTTTGTTTTTATGGGGACAAGTATGCTTAAGTTTGTTTTCTTTTTTATTCTTTTTTATCCTGGTTATAATGCTGATGGTGACTTAAGCCGATTAGAATTTTTAACGTTCTTTATTCCTTATGTAATTAGCTTGATTGCAGAGGGTGTTATTTTGTCTAAATTTTTTAATGATTTGGATCATTATTAAGCAGTTGAAAGAGTATAGTTGTATTGAATAGTTTGCTTTTTGTTTTTTCATAAAGTAAGAGTTTAAAAGACTTCACGTGATAGTTTCCAAAATCAATCTAATACATAAATAGAGATAATCAGATCTCTATTAATTGGTAAACCAATTTCTGTTAAGATTATGATGAAAACACATAAAAAACAGTCTTGTTCTTCAGTGCTTTAGATAATTATAATGAGTTAAAATTGAAGCAGGTAAATAATATTAAATTTTCTTTTTGGCTTTTGAGATAAAAGCATACCTTTGCACCGATTTTTAAGCCACTATTTATAATAAGTGATATGCAAAATATTATTTCTGTAAAAACGATTTGTTTACTCTTTTTTTTAAGTACCCTATTTTCTATTAGTGCATTGGCTCAAGAAGAGATGCATTTAGAAGAAATTGCCTCGGAGGTTGAAGGAGATAAAAGTGTTAAGGAAGAAATTAAAGAATATATAAACCATCACTTGCTAGATTCTCATGATTTTAGCTTGACTTCTTATACAACAGAAGCCGGTGAACATAAATATGTTGGGTTTCCACTTCCAGTTATTCTTTGGGATGGCGGATTACAAGTGTTTTCTTCTTCAAAATTACATCATGGAGAATCAGTTGCCGAATCTAATGGTAATTATTATAAATCTTTCCACGGAAAAATATATAAAACAGATGCTTCTGGAGCTATTCATTTAGACGATCATCATCATGCAACAAACGCTAAACCTTTAGATTTTTCTATCACTAAAAACGTATTTACCATTTTTATAATTGGTCTACTTATGTTTGTTGTGTTTAGCAGAATGGCTAAAAAATATAAAAATAGCGCATTACCAAAAGGTGTAGGTCGTGGTTTAGAACCAATCATCTTATATATTAGAGACGATATTGCTATTCCTAATATTGGTAAAAAGCACTACAAGCGTTATATGCCATATTTATTAACGGTATTTTTCTTTATCTGGATTATAAACTTATTAGGTTTAACGCCACTAGGTATTAACGTAACAAACAATATAGCTGTAACACTTGCATTAGCATTAATTACTTATGTGCTAACAACATTTACAGCAAACAAAAATTACTGGGGTCACATTTTTTGGATGCCAGGAGTACCAACACCAATGAAACTTATCTTGGCACCAATAGAGTTGCTAGGTACGTTAATTAAACCATTTTCTTTAATGATTCGTTTGTATGCAAATATTACTGCAGGACATATCGTGTTAATGAGTATTATTGGTTTAATGTTCGTGTTTAAAAGCTGGTTAGGAAGTTCTTTGTCATTTGGTTTAGCATTCGCTTTATCATTATTAGAACTTTTAGTAGCCGCATTACAAGCATATATCTTTACGATGTTATCTGCTTTGTATTTTGGATCTGCTGTGGAAGAGCCACATCACGATCACTAAAAATGAGTGTTTAATTTAATATATATATATTATGACAATTCCAAGTATTGTAGGAGCAGGTTTAATCGTAATCGGTGCTGGTTTAGGTATCGGTAAAATTGGTGGTTCAGCAATGGACGCTATTGCACGTCAACCAGAAGCTTCAGGAAAAATCCAAACTGCTATGCTTATTGCAGCAGCACTTATTGAAGGTATTGGATTTGCTGCGTTATTCGCATCTTAAAAAAATTAAAACAGCTTTAACGGTTGGTTAAAGCTGTTTTTTTAAAATTAAATATTTATTAAAAACATAGATATAAATGGATAAGTTAATTAATGAGTTTTCAATAGGATTATTTTTCTGGCAACTCGTTTTGTTTGTTGGATTGGTTTTACTTTTAAGAAAATTTGCTTGGAAACCAATTCTTGAAGCTGTTGAGAAAAGAGAAGAAGGTATTAAAGATGCTTTAGATTCTGCTGAAAAAGCAAAATTAGAGATGGAGAATCTTCAAGCTGATAACCAAAAGTTATTAAAAGAAGCTAGAGCTGAACGTGAAGAGATGCTTAAAGAAGCGCGCGACATGAAAAACAATTTGATTGAAGACGCTAAAACTGAAGCTAACGAAACGGCATCTAAAATAATAGAACAAGCACAAGCTGCAATTGAAGGAGAAAAGAAAGCTGCTATTGCTGAATTAAAAGCACAAGTATCTAACTTATCTATCGACATAGCAGAGAAAGTACTTCGTGCAGAATTATCTGATAAAGACAAACAAGTTGCATTGGTTGAGTCTATGTTAGGTGAAGCAAAATTAAACTAAGAAATAATGGCGGGAGCAAGAGCAGCAATACGTTACGCAAAAGCGGTTTTAAGTTTAGCATCAGATCAAAAAGCAGCTGATACTGTTAATAGTGATATGAAGTTAATTGCAGAAACTATCGCGCAAAGTCAAGACTTAAGCGATACGCTTAAAAGCCCTGTAGTTAGCTCAGCAATTAAAAAGTCAATTTTATTAGAGGTTTTCAAAAACGCTGATAAAACAACTTTAAACTTAATTGATCTTTTAATGACTAATAATAGAATTGATATTTTAAGCGATGTTGCTATAAAATATAATCAATTATTCGATGAGTCTAAAGGAATCGAGCTAGCAACAGTAACAACAGCAATAGCTTTAACAGCAGCATTAAAAAAGAAAGTTTTATCAAAAGCAAAAGAACTTACTGGAAAAGATGTTGAGGTAGAAAATATAGTAGATGAAAGTATTATTGGTGGTTTCATTCTACGAGTAGGAGATGTACAATACAACGCAAGTATTGCAAATCAACTAAACAAATTAAAACAAGAATTTACATTAAATTAATTATAAGTTAGATAGGTCTAAAATCTATTATCTAACGTCTAATATCTAAATAAAGATGGCAGAAGTAAAACCAGCTGAAATATCAGCAATCTTAAAACAACAACTTTCGGGTTTTGAAGCTAGTGCTTCATTAGATGAAGTAGGAACTGTATTAACTGTAGGTGATGGTATTGTACGTGCTTACGGATTAGCTAACGCTCAATATGGTGAGTTAGTAGAATTCGAAGGTGGTTTAGAAGGTATTGTACTTAACCTTGAGGAAGACAATGTTGGTATTGTATTACTTGGTGGTTCAGTAGGAGTTAAAGAAGGATCTACAGTAAAACGTACATCGCGTATCGCATCTATTAATGTAGGTGAAGGTATTGTAGGGCGTGTTGTAGATACTTTAGGAAATCCTATTGATGGTAAAGGTCCTATTTCTGGTAAAACTTACGAAATGCCTTTAGAACGTAAAGCTCCTGGAGTTATCTATAGAGAACCAGTAACAGAACCATTACAAACAGGTATTAAGGCTATTGATGCTATGATTCCTGTGGGTAGAGGACAACGTGAGTTGGTAATTGGAGATAGACAAACTGGTAAAACAGCAGTTTGTATTGATGCGATTTTAAATCAAAAAGAATTTTACGATGCAGGTGAGCCTGTATATTGTATATATGTTGCTGTAGGTCAAAAGGCTTCAACAGTAGCACTTATTGCTAAGACGTTAGAAGAAAAAGGTGCTTTAGCCTATACAACAATAGTAGCTGCAAATGCATCAGATCCTGCTGCAATGCAAGTTTATGCACCGTTTACAGGAGCATCTATTGGAGAGTATTTTAGAGATACTGGTAGACCCGCTTTAATTGTATTTGATGATTTATCAAAACAAGCCGTTGCTTACCGTGAGGTATCTTTATTATTACGTCGTCCACCGGGACGTGAAGCGTATCCTGGTGATGTATTTTATTTACACTCAAGATTATTAGAGCGTTCTGCAAAAATCATTAATAATGATGCGATTGCTCAAGAAATGAATGATTTACCAGATTCATTAAAACCAATCGTAAAAGGTGGTGGTTCTTTAACGGCGCTACCAATTATTGAAACTCAAGCGGGAGACGTTTCTGCATATATCCCAACAAACGTAATTTCTATTACAGATGGGCAAATTTTCTTAGATGGAGATTTATTTAACTCTGGTGTACGTCCAGCAATTAACGTAGGTATTTCTGTATCTCGTGTTGGTGGTAACGCACAGATTAAATCAATGAAAAAAGTATCTGGTACTTTAAAATTAGACCAAGCACAATACCGTGAGCTAGAAGCTTTCGCTAAGTTTGGTTCAGATTTAGATGCTGTTACTTTAAATGTAATTGAAAAAGGAAAACGTAATGTTGAGATCTTAAAGCAAGGTCAAAACGATCCGTTTACAGTTGAAGATCAAGTTGCTATTATTTATGCAGGATCTAAAAACTTATTAAAAAACGTTCCTGTAAATAAGGTGAAAGAATTCGAAAGAGATTTTATCGAGTTTTTAAGAGCTAAACATGCAGATGTATTAAGCACTTTAAAAGCAGGGAAATTAACTGATGAAGTTACAGATACATTATCAACTGTAGCAAAAGATTTATCAGATAAATATTTAGCTTAAAAAGTTCAGAGTTATAAATTTTGAGTTAAGAATTATTTACTCAAAATTTATAACTTAAAGTATAAAAATAATGTCACTCTGAGCGCAGTCGAAGAGTCTTTATAAAAATAAAGAATGGCGAATCTAAAAGAAATACGTAACAGAATATCATCAGTATCTTCAACGATGCAGATTACCAGTGCCATGAAAATGGTGTCGGCTGCAAAGTTAAAGAAGGCACAAGATGCTATTACAGCAATGCGTCCTTATGCGGATAAGTTAACTGAGCTTTTACAAAGTTTAAGTGCTACTTTAGATGCAGATTCAGGAAGTAAATATGCTACACAACGCAATGTTAATAATGTATTAATAGTTGCGATTACTTCAAATAGAGGCTTGTGTGGTGCTTTTAATTCTAACATTATCAAACAAACACAAAACTTAATAAGTAATGTGTATGCAGATAAAAAGGTCTCTGTTGTTGCAATAGGAAAAAAAGCGAATGATGCTTTTGCTAAACAAGATATAGTTGTTGCTAATAAAAGTAATATTTTTGATGATTTAACATTTGATAATGTTGCTGAAATTGCTGAAATGTTAATGGATAAATTTGTTGAAGGTGAGTTCGATAAAATCGAAATCGTTTATAACAAGTTTAAAAATGCGGCTACGCAATTAATAATGACAGAGCAATTTTTACCAATTGTTCCTGTAGAAGGTGAAGCCGTTAATAATGCAGATTATATTTTTGAACCTTCAAAAGTTGAAATCGTTGAGCAATTAATTCCTAAGTCTTTAAAAACACAATTGTATAAAGGTATTAGAGATTCTTTTGCAAGTGAGCACGGTGCACGTATGACAGCGATGCACAAAGCAACAGATAACGCAACAGAGTTAAGAGATCAGCTTAAATTAACGTACAACAAAGCGCGTCAAGCATCTATTACTAACGAAATCTTAGAGATTGTTGGTGGAGCAGAAGCTTTGAATAATTAGACTTAAAATTCTGCTATAGCAGAATGAATTTAAAATATAGAGCCTCACTTAGTGAGGCTTTTATTTTATTTAAAACCTTGTATTATGGACTTTAACTGTAAGTGATTGTTTTTTGAAAACCTTAACGCTTTAAATTTCAGATTAATTAGGCATTAAAAAACGTTCCAGTTTTTTTTAATTCAATATATTTGTAGGTAGAATAAAAAACGAGGGGTTGATTTTTATACTAAACATACTTTTTTAGAGTAAAATGCGTTTCAAGTGTAGCCTTTAAACAAATAAAAATGTATTTAAACGCTTTTTTTCGCTTTTAAACGATGTTTTTTGTAAAAAAAAAGCCATTTAAATTTTGTTAGCTCGCTTTTTTTAATATTTTTGTGATTAAATGATAATACAAAGTAAAAGAATATTTGTCTCGGTCTTATTTGTATTAATGGGTTTAGTCTCTAGTGCTCAAAACTCTGATGATGACCCACCACCTCCAGGACCACCAACTGGGCCAGGTTTACCACTTCCAATAGATGGAGGCGTATTGTTAGGCGCTTGTTTTGCTGTTGCCTATGGTGCTAGGAAATTATTAAAGAGCAACAACTAGTTGTTTAAGCTAACGAGTTTAGATACATACTTTCCTAAAACGTCAAATTCTAAATTGACAACAGTTCCTTTTTTAAATGTATTAAAGTTGGTATGCTCATAAGTATACGGAATAATAGCCACATTAAAAGTGTCTTTTCCAGAATTAACAACCGTTAAACTTGTTCCATTAACAGTAATAGAACCTTTTTCTATCGTAATATTGTTTAGTTTAGAATCATAACTAAAACTAAAAACCCAGCTTCCATTTTTTTCTTTTACATGAGTACATATTCCTGTTTGATCGACATGGCCTTGAACAATATGTCCGTCTAATCGATCACCAAGCTTCATGGCACGCTCTAAATTCACGTTATCATTAATGCTTAGAGTGGCTAAACTCGTTTTGTCTAATGTTTCTTTAATAGCTGTAACTGTATATTCATCATCATTAATAGCAACAACCGTTAAGCAAACTCCATTATGAGCAACGCTTTGGTCAATTTTTAACTCATTTGTAATATTGCTTTTAATAGAAATATGAAGGTTGTCTAATTCTTTTTCTAAGTTTGAAACAACACCAATTTCTTCAATAATTCCAGTAAACATATTATTATCTGTTTATTTAGTTAAATTTGCATCAAAATTACGAACAAAAGTTATCATTCTTAATGAAGAAAGCAGAAAATATAGTAGTTGGTATATCAATAGGTGATTTAAATGGAATTGGTGGAGAGATTGTTTTAAAAACATTTGAGGATTCTAGAATCTTAGAGTTTTGCACGCCAGTAATTTTTGCTTCAATAAAAACAATGGCGTTTTTTAAAAATCATTTTAAATCTGGTATTAATTTAAACAGTATAAATGATTTAAGTCAGATTCAATCTGAAAAGGTTAATGTATTCAATGTTTGGAAAGAACCTGTAAATATTGATTTTGGACAAGAAGATTTAAAAGTTGGAGTGTATGCTATTAAATCTCTAGAATCTGCTACAAAAGCCCTAAAAGAAGAAAAGATAGATGTTTTGGTTACAGCACCAATTAATAAACATAACATACAATCTGAAAGTTTTAAATTCCCTGGGCATACAGATTATTTAGCTCAAGAATTAGAAGGTGAAAGTTTAATGTTTATGGTAACAGATACGCTTCGTGTTGGTTTATTAACAGACCACGTTCCTGTTAAAGATGTAACAACTCACATAACTTCAGAATTAATAGAGAAAAAAATAAATACCGTTTATAGTTCCCTTGAGAAAGATTTTAAAATTAGAAAACCTAAAATAGCCGTTTTAGGAATTAATCCACATACAGGAGATAATGGTGTTATAGGTAGCGAAGATGATGATGTTATGCGACCAACGCTTCAAAAAATAAAAGAATCAGGTAAATTAGTATTCGGCCCTTATGCTGCCGATAGTTTTTTTGGATCCAATAATTATAAAAACTTTGATGCTATAATTGCATCGTATCACGACCAAGGATTAATTCCTTTTAAAACCTTATCGTTTGGACAAGGTGTAAATTATACCGCAGGATTAAATAAAGTTAGAACCTCTCCCGATCACGGAACAGCTTATGAGATTGCAGGTAAAGGAGAAGCTGATGAAAATTCTTTTAAAGAAGCTGTTTTTACGGCCATTCAAATTTTAAAAAATAGATCTGATTATAAAGAAATTACTTCAAACCCATTAAAGAAATCACCTCGGAATGAGCGTAAATAGTGTGTTTTAGAGGATTCAAATTAAAAGGCGTGTCAGTGATTTTTATTATAGAAAAAATATAAATACAATCAAACTTAAGATATAAACAAAAAAATGTTTATAAGTCATGTTGCATAAATAAAAAGTTATATATTTGCAGGCTCAAATTAGAAGTGATGATGAAGCCATTAAAAGAGTTTACAATTCCATTTGTAGGGTTAAAGCTTGGAAAACATCAATTTGAATTTGATATTAAAAAACCGTTCTTTGAACATTTTGAGTATGAGGATTTTAACGATGTAAACGTTAAAGTAGATCTTCTTTTAGAAAAAAAGTCTACTTTATTAGAATTACATTTTGAAATTTCAGGATTTGTTAATATTAATTGCGATTTAACTAACGAGCCTTATAATCAGACTATTGAAAATACGTTTGATTTGGTCGTTAATTTTGGTGATGAATATAATGATGAAAATATTGATATTCTTATTATCCCGCATGGGACATACGAGATTAATATTCAGCAGTACATTTATGAATTAACGGTACTAGGTGTACCGATTAAGCGTATACATCCTGGAATTGAAGATGGTACATTAGATTCGGAAATACTTGAAAAATTAGAAGAGCTAAGCCCTAGGCTTAAAGACGAAAAAGAAAAAGAAGAGGATACCGATCCTCGCTGGAATACATTAAAGAAACTATTAACGGATAAATAACTATAAAAAATGGCACATCCAAAGAGAAAAATCTCGAAAACAAGAAGAGATAAAAGAAGAACACACTACAAAGCAACTGCGCCACAGATTGCTACTTGCCCAACAACAGGTGAGCCGCACTTATATCACAGAGCACATTGGTTTGAAGGAAAGTTATATCACAGAGGTCAAGTATTAATTGACAACTCTGAAGTAGCAGAAAATTTAGCATAAATAGTATGCATGCATATAGAAAAACGCTCACATGTGAGCGTTTTTTTTGTGATAAATTTTTATAGAAAATAAAAACGACTTAATTTGCGTGTTATTAATTCAAAATTCATTAGTTTTCACCGAATTTTGAGCATTTTAGTCAGATTTTAATGATTTTTTGGTCGAATTAACTATAAAGTTATGAGTAAAATTTCAGCAGCAATTACAGCTGTAGGTGCTTATGTGCCTGAATACGTATTAACCAATCAAATTCTTGAGACCATGGTTGATACGAATGATGAGTGGATTACATCCCGTACTGGTATTAAGGAACGTAGAATCCTTAAAGACGATGGAAAGGGAACTTCATATTTAGCTATCAAAGCAGCCCAAGACCTTATTAATAAAAAAGGCATTGATCCTAAAGATATAGAACTTGTTATTGTTGCAACGGCAACTCCAGATATGAAAGCGGCTTCAACAGCTTCTTATACAGCATCTGAGATTGGTGCTGTAAATGCATTTTCTTTCGATATGGATGCAGCATGTTCTAGTTTCTTATTCGGTATGTCTGTTGCAGCGAGTTATATTGAAAGCGGACGTTATAAAAATGTATTATTAATAGGCGCAGATAAAATGTCTTCTATTATTAATTATAAGGATAGAGCAACTTGTATTATCTTTGGAGATGGAGCGGGTGCTGTTTTATTTGAAGGCAATGACGAAGGCTTAGGCTTGCAGGATGAATTCTTAAGAAGCGACGGTACAGGTAGAGACTTTTTACAAGCGACTTATGGTGGTTCATCGCATGCATTAACGCCAGAAGCTATGGAAAAAGGTGGGCAATATGCGTTTCAAGAAGGTAGAACTGTATTTAAAAACGCCGTATTTAATATGGCTGATGCTGCCGAAAAAATATTAAAACGGAATAACCTAACAAAAGATTCTGTAGACTGGTTGGCAGCACATCAAGCAAATAAGCGTATTATTGATGCCACTGCAAAAAGAATAGAATTAGAACCTGAAAAGGTTATGATGAATATAGAAAAGTATGGGAATACCACATCGGCAACACTTCCATTACTTATAAACGATTACGAATCTCAGCTTAAAAAAGGGGACAATGTTATTTTTGCTGCTTTTGGAGGCGGATTCAACTGGGGGTCTATTTATTTAAAATGGGCATATAACAATTAACTAACCAATTATTTAATAAGTTAAATTATGGATATTAAAGAGATTCAAAACTTAATCAAATTTGTTGCTAAATCTGGAGCAAGCGAGGTTAAATTGGAGATGGATGATATTAAAATCACCATAAAAACAGGCTCAGAGTCAGACACAACTATTGTGCATCAAATACCTGCAGCTCAAATGCCTGTAGCTCCAATTGCTGCACAACCTGTAATTACAGATGCAGTAGCACCTGTGGCAGCTGTAACACCAGCAGCAGACGAAAATTCAAAATATATCACCATAAAATCACCTATTATAGGAACCTTCTATAGAAAACCAGCACCAGACAAGCCTTTATTTGTCGAAGTGGGTCAATCTATTGCAGAAGGTGATGTACTTTGTGTTATAGAAGCTATGAAACTTTTCAACGAAATTGAATCTGAAGTTTCGGGAAAAATTGTAAAAATATTAGTAGACGATTCTTCTCCTGTAGAATTCGATCAACCATTATTTTTAGTAGATCCATCATAACCTATTAAAAATTCCAATACACAAATCTCAAAGTCCAATACTTGGAATTTGGCGATTGGAATTTGTAATTTTTAATTTAAGACGTTATGTTTAAAAAAATATTAATAGCGAATAGGGGAGAAATAGCATTACGTGTTATTAGAACCTGTAAAGAGATGGGTATTAAAACAGTAGCTGTATATTCTACTGCTGATGCCGAAAGTTTACATGTGAAATTTGCTGACGAGGCTGTATGCATTGGCCCTGCAGCAAGTAGTGAATCTTACCTTAAGATGTCAAATGTAATAGCAGCAGCAGAAATTACAAATGCTGATGCTATCCACCCAGGATATGGATTCTTATCCGAAAATGCAAAATTTTCAAAAATCTGTGAAGAACATGGTATCAAATTTATAGGCGCTTCGGCTGATATGATTGATAGAATGGGAGATAAGGCTAACGCCAAAGAAACCATGAAAGCTGCTGGCGTGCCATGTGTACCAGGAAGCGAAGGTATTATTAAAGATTTTGAAGAGTGCGAAAAACTAGCTGTAGAAACAGGGTATCCTGTTATGCTTAAAGCATCTGCTGGAGGAGGAGGTAAAGGTATGCGTGGTGTTTTTAAACCAGAAAACCTTAAAGATGCTTGGGATTCTGCAAGACAAGAATCTAAAGCGGCCTTTGGTAACGACGATATGTATATGGAAAAACTTATCGAAGAGCCAAGACATATAGAAATTCAAATTGTTGGAGACTCTACAGGTAGAGCATGTCACTTATCAGAAAGAGATTGTTCCGTGCAACGTCGTCACCAAAAATTAACCGAAGAAGTACCATCTCCATTTATGACGAAAGAACTTCGTAAAAGAATGGGAGATGCAGCTGTAAAAGCTTCTGAGTTTATTAAATATGAAGGTGCTGGAACGGTTGAGTTTTTAGTAGATAAGCATAGAAATTTCTATTTCATGGAAATGAATACGCGTATTCAAGTAGAGCACCCGATTACAGAACAAGTTATCAATTTCGATTTAATTCGCGAGCAAATATTAGTAGCTGCAGGTGTGCCAATTTCAGGTAAAAACTACCTTCCTAAATTACACTCTATAGAATGTCGAATTAATGCCGAAGATCCTTATAACGATTTTAGGCCATCACCAGGGAAGATCACAACATTACATGCACCAGGAGGTCACGGTGTGCGTTTAGATACACATGTGTATGCAGATTATACCATTCCGCCAAATTACGATTCAATGATTGCAAAGTTAATTACAACGGCGCAAACCAGAGAAGAGGCGATTAATAAAATGAAACGTGCTTTAGACGAGTTTGTTATCGAAGGCATAAAAACTACCATTCCGTTCCACAGGCAGTTAATGGATCATCCAGATTATTTGGCAGGAAACTATACCACCAAGTTTATGGAAGATTTCGTAATGAAAAAAATAATAGAAGAATAACACCAAACTCCGAAAGCAATTTCGGAGTTTTTTTATGGTGTTGCTTTTGTCGAAAAAGCAAAAATTAAGCTTGTAGCATGTCTTGATCGGAGTCAAAAGGTTATAACTTTTTTGTTCGTCATTGCGAAGCAAATTTTTATTTGCTGTGGCAATCTCTTAAACCTAGAGAAATTATTTCATCGTACCTCGTAAATGACGCTTTTTTGGATTTACAAAAAAGGATGCCGTATCAATCTCTAACACAAAAGATAACTTCAACTAATAAAATCGTTATTTTTACCATCAACCAATAACTAATAAAAGTGAATCTATCCTATTGGGAAATAAAAAACTGGTTAACAGATATCGATTTCACTATCATAGGTAGTGGTATTGTCGGTTTAAATTGTGCGTTGCAATTAAAAAATAGGTTTCCAAATGCCAAAATTTTAATACTCGAAAAAGGTATGTTACCACAAGGAGCAAGTACAAAAAATGCAGGATTTGCCTGTTTTGGTAGCCTAAGTGAAATACTGGATGATTTAGAAACACATTCAGAAGAAGCGGTTATAGAGCTTGTGAAGAAACGTGTGGATGGTTTAAATTTATTACTTAAAACGGTTGGTTTAAAAAATATAAACTATAAAAAACACGGTAGCTTTGAGTTGTTTTTAGAAAGCGATTCCGCTTTATTCGAATCGTGTTTATCGAAAATGAAAGCGGTAAACAAAATGCTTCAACCCGTTTTAAATACCGAAACGTTCACTTTAAAAGATAATATTTTTAACTTCCAAAATATAAAAAAACACTATGTATTCAATGCGTTCGAAGGGCAAATTGATACGGGAAACATGATGGAGGCTTTATTAGATAAAGTACAATCTAAAGGCGTAAAAATTTTAAATAATTGTAGCGTCCAATCTTTTTCAGATGATGCTAACTCCGTAAAAATAAAAACCAATCAGTTTGAATTTTCAACATCAAATATGCTAATTGCTACTAATGGCTTTGCATCCCAACTTTTAAAAGAAGAAGTAAAGCCTGCAAGAGCACAAGTTTTAATAACTAAACCCATATCCGATTTACATATTAAAGGCACATTTCATTTAGATAAAGGCTATTACTATTTCAGAAATATTGATAATAGAATTCTTTTAGGTGGTGGACGACATTTAGATTTTAAAGCCGAAGAAACAACCGAATTAAAACAAACCGCATTAATTCAAAACAAATTAGAAGCCCTTTTAAGGGCATCAATTTTACCAAACACCCCTTTCGAGGTCGAACAGCGTTGGAGTGGCATTATGGGTGTTGGAGGTCAAAAGAAATCCATTGTAAAACAAATAAGTAATCATGTGTATTGTGGCGTTCGCCTTGGAGGAATGGGCGTTGCTATTGGTAGTTTGGTTGGTAAAGAATTAGCCGATTTAGTGTAACGCTTTTGTCCCTCCGAAAGCAAGAATCTATTTTAATTAAAGAGGATTAATTTACTCATGTTTAATTTTTGTAGAAAATATTAATTATACTTGTTCCTCCCTTTGTTTTAAAGGGCCAAAAATTTCGATTTAATCGAAATTAGGAGGGTTAAAGTATAAAAAAACATAAAAGTATTCAACTTCCAAACACTATATTTTTAAAACCTTATAGGTATATGAAAAACAATAAATGAAATTAATAAATCGGGTCTTCAAATTCATTTTCAAAATTTTATTTTGGTTGGTTGTATTTTCAATAAGCATGGTTTTTCTATATAAATATGTGCCGGTAAAAGTGACGCCACTTATGGTCATTAGGTATTTTGAATCTAAAAGCGGAGTAACCAAAACGATTAGGAAACACAATTGGGTTCCTTTAGATTGTATTTCTGAAAATATGCAATTAGCCGTTATTTGTAGTGAGGATCAAAATTTTTTGAATCATAATGGTTTCGATTTTAAAGCCATAGAAAAAGCGTTTGAACATAATAAAAAAGGAAAACGAATTAAAGGAGCAAGTACCATAAGTCAACAAACCGCAAAAAACGTTTTTTTATGGTCAGACCGCAGCTGACTTAGAAAAGGCTTAGAAACCTATTTTACATTTTTAATTGAATTATGTTGGAGTAAAGAACGGATTATGGAAGTCTATTTAAACAGTATTGAAATGGGAAATGACATTTATGGAGCAGAAGCCGCGTCTAAGTATTGGTTTAAAAAGTCGGCAAATAATTTATCTAAAATAGAAGCATCGGCTATCGCAGCTATTTTACCAAACCCAAGAGTTTATAAAGCAAACCCAAGATCAAATTATATTCAAGGGCGAACCGTTTGGATTACAAAACAAATGGTGTATTTTGGAGCATTAGTTTACCCTAAGGAAAATGGAAAAACAGTTAAAGATTAAAGAAGCGTTATTTAATGCCTGTTCAGAATCTATAGAACATAGATTTCAAGTTATAAAACATACTATAGACGAAATCCAAATGTCATTAACTTCCGAAACCAAAAGTAGTGCTGGAGATAAGCACGAAACAGGTCGCGCTATGTTGCAGTTAGAGCGTGAAAAAGCAGGCAATCAATTATCCGAAATCCAAAAAACAAAAGAATTACTTTCTAAAATTGATATTTATAAATCGACAGAAAAAGTGAGTTTAGGAAGTGTTGTGTATACGTCGAAGGCTAATTATTTTATAGCCATAAGTAGAGGTGAATTAACTGTTGAAAACGAGAAGTTTTATGCCATTTCTTCAAATACGCCCATTGGGAAATTATTAATGAGTAAAACGGTTAGGGATAGTATTACTTTTAGAGAACAAGAGTTTGTAATTAAAAATGTATTTTAATCTTTAAAGCTGATATACAACAAAGATTAATATAGATGCATTGTGTTAATCACTTGTAAATGTTCACTATACAACTTATTTTTTTGTAAATAATTTTATTTTTTTATATTTTGGTAAAAATAATTCTGTTTGGATGAATAAATTTAGTTTATTTAGAAATATTTTTAGTTTAAAAAAATCAAACCAATTACTTAATTTTTTAATATTATTGGATTGCCTTTTTATATTTGCTCATATATTGATTGTTTGTCTAGTATTTTTTGGTTTTCAAATTAGCTGGGCCGTTTTTAGTTCAATTAGAGTAGATTTTGACAATGGCTATCCTGAGATGTTTCAATATTTTAAATATTTTATAATTATAATTATTATAATTAGTCTTATTTATAAAAAGAAGAAGTATCATTATTTCTCTTGGTTATTTGTTTTTGTTTTTTTACTGTTAGATGATTCTATGCAACTTCATGAGAATTGCGGTGGATGGATTGCACAAAAATTTAATTATTCTCCTGCTTTTGGATTGCGTGCTCAGGATTTAGGAGAGCTAACTTTCGTTTCAGTGGTTGGAATTGGATTAATGTTATTTTTAATTTTAGGTTTTTATTTTGGAGATAAAAAAATAAGAAAGATTAATATCGATATTGGGTTAATTTTCTCAGTATTTCTTTTTTTTGGAGTAGTTGTAGATATACTGCATCAGTTATTATCAGAGAATGAAACTTTGAGTTTTATTATGGTTTTACTAGAAGATGGTGGAGAAATGATTGTTTTGAGCGTTATGACATGGTATTTTTTGTTTATAACATTGGAACAAGACAAACAAAGTAATTTCTTACATGAATATATTTTCGTAAAAAAAAGAGGATAAATTTAATGTTAGGTTTAATTTGGAATATTTATTAACGGCTTAATTAAAGATCAATTTTAAAATAAATTTCGATATTATTTTTTAATTTACATAGGTGTTCAAAAAAAATAGATTCTCCATTTAAATCAACTTCAATCAAATAAAAACTCCCTTTATAATACGATTGTTTTACAATGCCTTTTAAATCAGACTGTCCAACAATTTTTAATTGATGCGCATAAACAATAGTGCTATGTATCACATTAAATTCTCCAAAAAACGAAGCGACTAATTTGTCTTTTGGGTTGTTGTATAATTCTTGAGGCGTGCCGCTAGCCATTATTTTAGCGTCGTGTAAAACCATCATGTTGTCCGAATAGGATAACACATCATCTTTATCGTGAGTAGCAACAATACACGTGATGTTTTTTTCTTTTAAATATTTGAATAAACTACGCCTTAGTGATTGCTTTTTAAAATTATCGATATGACTAAATGGTTCGTCTAATAAAATAATTTCAGGTTGTTTGGCAATGGCTCTTGCAAGTGCCACACGTTGTTTTTGTCCGCCACTTAATTCTTTAACCTTAATATTGGCGTACTTCGTTAATTCTACAACTTCTAAAAGCTCGTTAGTGCGTTTTTGTTTTTCTTCAGGAAAAAAATTAGATAGAAAGGCTCCAATGTTTTCGGCAACCGTTATAAAAGGCATCAAATCGAATTCTTGAGATACATATTTCATGTATTCTGGACCGATAATTAGATTATGTTTCGGACCTAAAATTTCGTTGTCTTTCCAAAAAATATGACCTGTATTTAAATCGTAGGTTCCGTAAAGTAATTTTAAAAGGGTGCTTTTTCCAGATCCGCTTTCTCCAATAATAGAAAAGTGCTCGCCTTGACTCACATTAAAACTAATGTTTTTTAAAATCGAGTCTTTTTTATATTTAAAAGATAGTTTTTTTACCTGTAACATCTTGTTGTAATTAGACCTGTCAGGTTTTAAAAACCTGACAGGTCTTTTAAAAAAATCAATCTATTATTTTTCCTTTAAAGTCTTTGGAAGCGTTTTAAATCCCATGTTGTAGAGCGTAAACCCGAAAATATCAGCATACTGCTCAATCGTTTTACTTATAGGTGTTCCTGCACCGTGACCTGCATCGGTTTCAATACGAATTAAAGTGGGGTTTGCTCCTGTTTGCTTGCTTTGTAATTCGGCAGCAAATTTAAAACTATGTGCAGGTACAACGCGATCGTCATGATCGCCAGTCGTTATTAATGTAGCAGGATATTCAATGCCTTCTTTAACGTTATGGACAGGTGAATACCCTTTTAAGTACTTAAACATCGCTTCGCTTTGATTGGATGTGCCATAATCGTATGCCCAACCGGCTCCTGCTGTAAACACATGATACCTTAACATGTCTAAAACACCAACTGCGGGCAGTGCTACCTTAGCTAAATCTGGACGTTGCGTCATCGTTGCGCCAACTAAAAGACCACCGTTAGAGCCACCTCTTAGAGCCAAATATTCAGAAGATGTATAATTTTGAACGATTAAGTATTCCGCGGCAGCGATAAAATCATCAAATACATTTTGTTTTTTTAACTGAGTTCCGGCATCGTGCCATGTGCGACCGTATTCGCCACCACCACGTAAATTAGGAACTGCTAAAATGCCGCCTTGCTCCATCCAAATAGCATTGGTAATGCTAAAAGCAGGTGTTAAACTAATATTGAATCCGCCATAACCATATAAAATAGTTGGGTTTTTTCCATGGCGGTCTATGCCTTTTTTATGGGTAATCATCATCGGGACTTTCGTGCCGTCTTTAGAACTGTAAAATACGTGATGACTTTCATACTGTTCACTATCAAAATCGATAGTAGGTTTCCAGTATAAATCGGTGTCCCCTGTTTTGGGATTTATGGACCATATGCTTGAGGGCGTATTGTAATTTGTAAAAGAGTAGTATAGTGTACTGTCTTTCTTTTTTCCACTAAAGCCAGAAGCTGTTCCTAAACGAGGCAATTTTATGTCTCTGATAAAATGGCCATTATAATCGAATTGCTTTACTTTAGAAAGTGCATCAACCATATAATTTGCAAAGAAAAATCCGTTCCCTGTTGTTGGGGTTAAAACATGTTCTGTTTCTGGAATAAAATCGACCCAATGTACTGGTGTAGGGTTTGAAGCATCAACCGTTACAATTTTTTTATTAGGTGCGTTTAAATTAGTAACTAAAAAGAGTTTGCTGCCTTCGTTTTCTATGACATAGGTGTCGGAATCAGTATGGTTCAAAACAGTAATTAATTCACTATTTGAAACTGAAAGGTCTTTGATGTATAATTTATTTCCTGAAGTTGAAATACGTGGGGTAATCACCAAATATTTATTGTCTTCGGTAACTGAAGCATATATATAACGGTGCTTTTCTTCTTGTGAGCCACCATAAATTAAAACATCTTCTTTTTGATGTGTTCCTAATTTGTGATAAAAGACTTTATGTTGATCTGTTTTTGCTGATAATTCACTACCGTTGGGTTTATCGTAGCTAGAGTAATAGAAACCTTCGTTTTTGTACCAAGATATATGACTGAATTTTACATCGACAATCGTGTCTGATGTCATGTCTTTGGTTTCGGTATTCATTACAAGAATCTTTCGCCAGTCGCTACCGCCTTCTGAAATGGAATACGCCAACATATGTCCATCTTTGGAAAAACTAAGCTGACCTAATGCGGTTGTACCGTCTTTTGATAATGTATTCGGGTCTAAAAAAAGTTCTTCATGGCCATCGTCTTTTTTTCTATAGAAAACATTCTGATTTTGTAAACCGTCATTTTTTGAGAAATAGATGTAGTTTCCTTGTTTAAAAGGTGCACCTACTTTTTCGTAATTCCACAAATAAGAAAGACGTTCTTTTAATTGGTCTCGAAACGGAATTTCATCTAAATATTGGGTTGTCGTTTCGTTTTGAGATGTAACCCAAGCCTTTGTTTCTGTACTTCTATCGTCTTCTAGCCATCTATACGGGTCTTTTACTTCAACACCAAAATAAGTATCAATAGTATCTATAGTTTTTGTTTCTGGGTAACTCACAACAATGTCTTTTTTTTCTGTTTTATTATTTTCACAGGCTATTAGTATACTTAATGAGAATAACGTTAATATTTTTTTCATGACTTAAAATAATAATCATTCAAAAATACGTAAAAAACATAATCTAAAGCTCTAGATTTATTCAATAATAGTTGAATTTAAGTGCGACTAAATGATATATTTGACAATAGCATTGAAACAACAAAAGATGAAAAAAATTGTTCTACTCGTATTAGCGATCACTACAAGTTTTACTGTGTATTCTCAAGTTGAAATTACAGAAAGCGAAATAAAAGATCATATCGAGTTTTTAATATCAGATAAGAATGCAGGAAGATCTCCTGGGGGGAAAGGAGCAAAAAGGGTTGTAAAGTATATTAAAAAAGAGTTTAAAAACATTGGAGTAATGCCTTTTGACTCTAATTATAAACAGGTTTTTAAAGCGCATTTGCGTGTAGATAAAACTAGTGATGAAAAGCCCGAAGTCTTAACTTGTAATGTTGTTGGCTTTATTGAAGGGAATGATAACTTGTTAAAAGAGGAGTACATTGTTTTGGGAGCACATTACGATCATTTGGGTTTTGGTGGGCCGTCTTCTAAATCTGATAAAAGAGGCGTGGTTTATCATGGAGCTGATGATAACGCAAGCGGCATAGCAGCGCTTTTAGAAATTGCAGAAAAATTGAAGTCAAAACAAAATCAATTAAAAAGAGGCGTGTTGTTTATTGCATTTGGAGCAGAAGAACAAGGTTTATTAGGAAGTAAATATTTTACAGAAAATCCACTAGTGCCGCTTTCGAAAATTAAACTAATGATTAATATGGATATGGTTGGCAGGCTAAATGCTAAAAAACATGTGTATGCGGGTGGTGCGGGTACATTTCCAGATGGTGTAGATTTTATGACGAATTTAGGAAAATCATTGGGCTTAAATCCTATAGTTCATGCCGGATCTGTAAGCGGGTCGGATCATGTTTCTTTTTACAAGAAAGATATCTCTGTTTTAGGACTACATACAGGAGGTCATCCGCAATATCACACACCCGAAGATACTTTAGATTTAATAAATTTAGCGGGTGAAAAACTTGTTTGCGAATATGTTTTTCAAACTATTTTAAATAAGGCAACAATTTCTGAAACACTATTTTTTATAAACCAAGATTGATACTATAAAAGAAGAGGTTGTCTAAAAAGTAAAATGAGTAGTCATATTGAACTTGTCGAAATATATCAACTTACGGATAATCAATAATAGGCTTCGACAAGCTCAGCCTGATAAACTCAAAAATTTAGACTTTTTAAACAGCCTCTTAAAATGTATTAATTAATATAAAAATTACACTAAGTTATTTTCAACTAAATATTCTGCTATTTGTACCGTATTTGTTGCAGCACCTTTACGTAAATTATCGGCAACAATCCACATGTTTAATGTGTTGGGTTGTGTTTCGTCCCTACGTAAACGACCAACAAAAACATCATCTTTATCATGCGCATAAATTGGCATTGGATATGTATTTGTGTCTGTGTTATCTTGTAAAACAACTCCAGGTGTTTCGCTTAACATTTTACGAACTTCAGATAAATCAAAATCATTTTCAAATTCAACGTTAACAGATTCAGAATGTCCTCCTGCAGTTGGTATTCTTACTGCAGTAGCACTTACAGAAAATGAACGGTCGTTAAATATTTTTTGAGGCTCTCTAGCCAATTTCATTTCCTCTTTAGTGTATCCGTTTTCCATAAACACATCACAGTGTGGTAATGCATTTCTACCAATTGGATAAGGGTATGCCATTTCACCTTCTATACCAGCAATTTCGTTTTCTAATTGGCGTACAGCTTTTATACCTGTACCAGAAACCGATTGATAAGTCGAAACAACAACACGTTTCATTTTATAAGCTTTATGCAAAGGGGCTAGCGCCATGACCATTTGAATGGTAGAGCAGTTGGGGTTTGCTATAATTTTATCGTCTTTAGTTAATTCGTTCGCATTAATTTCTGGAACGATTAATTTTTTAGTAGGATCCATTCTCCAAGCAGAAGAATTATCAACAACAGTAGTGCCTACTGCGGCAAATTTTGGTGCCCATTCCTCAGAAGTGTCTCCACCTGCAGAAAAAATAGCAATTTGTGGCTTTGCTGTAACGGCGTCAGCTAAACCAATAATAGTATGCTCTTCGTTTTTGTACGTTAATTTTTTTCCAACAGATCGTTCAGATGCTACCAATAATAATTCGGTAACCGGAAAGTTTCTTTCGGCTAATACTTTTAGCATCACTTCGCCAACCATACCAGTGGCTCCAACTACAGCTATTTTCATCTTTTTAATTTTTGTAATAATTATTGAGTAGGCAAAATTAGGTATTAATTCTAGTTGACAAATTAAAAAAGCCCTCATTTTCATAAAATAAGGGCTTTTTAACAACAAATAACACGTTGTTATATATTTAACATGTTGTTATTTCTTCAATAAATCTCTGATTTCAGAAAGTAATTCTTCTTGAGATGGTCCTGCTGGTGGCGCTGGAGCAGCCTCTTCTTCTTTCTTTTTCATTTTGTTATATGATTTAATCATTATAAACATTACAAAACCAACAATAATTAAATTAATAATAGAATCGATCCAAGCACCATATAACATAGCGTTTTCAGGTTGAGTTACTTTACCAGCAGTATCTACAATAGCTTCTGATAAAACAATTTTTTTCTCTGAAAAACTAACACCTCCTGTAAATACACCAACAACTGGCATAACTATATTACTTACAAAACCTTTTACAACAGTGCCAATAGCTCCTGCCATAATAACTGCGACGGCAAATTCTATAACATTACCGCCTGTAATAAATTCTTTAAATTCTTTAAGCATAATTTTAAATTTTTAGTTAATGGTTAATGATTATTTAGACCCTAAGATAGTTAAAAAAGTCACCATTTGAATAATAATGAATAAAATCAGGAATTAATAACACGTCGTTTTACGCGCTGAGAAATACCTGTAATAAGCTCGTAAGAAATCGTATTGGCAGTCATGGCTAAATCTTCTGCTGTAGTATTAGAATCAAAAATAATAACTTCGTCACCTTCATTACAATCCATGTTTGTTACATCAACCATAATCATGTCCATACAAACGTTACCTATAATTGGCGCTTTTTTACTGTTTATTATAACAAACCCATTGCCGTTACCGTATTGTCTAGAAATACCATCGGCATGTCCGATAGGAAGTGTTGCTGTTTTTTGGATGACTTCGCTTTTAAACGCACGATTGTAACCAACCGATTCGCCTTTTTCTATATTGTGAATTTGAGAAATTACAGTTTTCAAACTCCCAATCGGGATTAAACTTTTGTTTTCCGTTTCAGAATTACCAAAACCATATAAACCAATACCACTTCTAACCATATCTAAATGCGCTTCGGGATAATTTAAAATTCCAGACGTATTACATATATGAAGCATAGGCTTATAACCCATTTCTTTTTGGAAATTTTCAGCAATAGTCTTAAAGGTTTCAATTTGATTTAAGGTAAATACTTTTTCGTCTAAATCTTCACTTGCTGCTAAATGCGAAAAAATGGATGTAACAGTTATAGCTTTGGTTTCATTTACTAAACGTGTTATAAAACCGATATCGTTATGCGAAAAACCCAATCGGTTTAAGCCTGTATTAAATTTAACGTGAATAGGGTAATTCGTTTGTTTTTCCGCGGAAGCGACACAAATGAATTCCTTTAATATTCTTGCACTATAAATACTAGGTTCTAAATGATATGCAATGAGTTTTCTAAAATTTACCGTTTGCGGATGCAGCACTAAAATAGGTTTGGTTATACCAGCGTTTCGCAATGCAATACCTTCGTTTAAGTATGCAACGGCAAAATAATCGGCACCAAGGTTTTGTAAATAATTGGCAATTTCAGAAGCTTCATTCCCGTATGCAAATGCCTTTACAACAGCCAAGAATTTGGACTTGTTTTTAAGTTTAGATTTTAAGTGGTTATAATTATGCTTTAAAGCCTTTAAATCTATTTCAAGTATAGTTTCTTGAGCTTTAGACATCAGACTCATCTTCTTTAGAGGGTAATTCTTCGGCTTCATTCACCTTCATACTACGAATTTTATCGCGAGTTGTTGCTTTAAAATAAGCCGCTCTACTTAACGGTTCGTATTCATCAACTTCGCCTAAAAGCACCAAATTATCGCTTTTGGATTTTCTGTAACTATATTGAGCTAAATTCCCTGTTCTAGTACAAACAGCATGTACTTTAGTCACATAATCGGCAGTAGCCATTAAATTAGGCATCGGCCCAAAAGGATTGCCTTTAAAATCCATATCTAAACCCGCAACAATAACACGTACACCTTTGTTCGCTAAATCGTTGCAGACACGTACAATTTCATCATCAAAAAACTGAGCTTCGTCAATACCAACTACATCGCAACCATCTGCCAAAATAGGAATATTAGCTGCTGCTGGAACAGGCGTCGATCGAATTTCGTTCTCGTCGTGAGATACTACCATTTCTTCATCATAACGTACATCTATTGCAGGTTTAAAAATCTCTACTTTTTGCTTTGCAAATTGGGCACGCCTAAGTCTACGAATTAATTCTTCGGTCTTTCCAGAAAACATAGAGCCACAAATAACTTCTATCCATCCAAATTGTTCTTTATGATTTACGGTATTTTCAAGAAACATTTTGTAATTTTAACACTAAAACAAAGCTAATAATCGTTCGTATAAAGGTGGCGCAAATTTATTAAAAAACAAAAGGCTAAACAGCATTAATTTAAAATAAAATATAATGAAGAAGAAGTTAGAGTCCGAGCTAATTAGTATCGCACATCGAATTCTTAAGTTAAAAGGAAAAGAAGATGTTGTTAAAATGCATACCGAAGTAAAAGAGTTATTCGAGAAACTTTCTGTGTTAAAATTTGCCCACGAAAACTTTGAAGATGACATACCAACCATTGGTAATGATTCGTCGTTTTTTGACATGTTAGACACTGCTTTTAATAATAAAGTTAGTGATAATATTGAAGTTGAAGATAAAATTTATGTAAATCTGGACGATACGGACGAAGATGACATTACCGAGCCATTAATGGAAACCATTAAAGACATGGTAGCACAAATGCCTGATGAAACGCATAAGGTAGACGATATGTTAGATGCTGTTTTACCTCAAAAAAAATATATAAAAAACGATTTAGAAGATCTTACCTCTGGGTATAAAGAGATGCCCATTTTCGAGCCCGTTTCTAAAACTAAAAAAGATGAAAGTAACGAAAAAAAATCGTTGAACGATACCATAAAAACTGGCGGACTTAATATTGGTTTAAACGATAAAATAGCTTTTGTAAAGCATTTATTCGATGGACAAAATGCTGATTACGATCGCGTTTTATCACAATTAAACACGCTCGTTTCTTTTAACGAAGCCAAACATTTAATAGAAGATATTGTTAAACCAGATTACAATAATTGGGTAGAAAAAGAAGAATTCGAAGCACGTTTTATGGCTATTATAGAAAGTAAATTCGTTTAGGATTTGGGTGTTACCACGCCCAAAATCGTGGTTGGGCTTGCAGCCTGTCTTGAGCACTTTGGCTCCGTTCAGCATAAATTAAAGTCGAAAGGCTATATCTTTATTAAAACGTCATCGCGAGGAGTGAGCGACGTGGCGATCTGTCAAATTTTAGTTCTGAGTTCAATTTATAGCCCCCAAGTTTAAAAAAGGTTAAGAATATCAACAGTTATTCGAACGGCTGCAATCTCTAACACATTATCCGACAAATAGAGTTTCTAGTTAGTAATCTTCGGTTTTCTAACGACGAACTTCTCACCAAAAAAATATTATATTTACAGCATGCAAATTCCAAAAGGAAAAAAAATATACTTTGCCTCGGACAATCACTTAGGTGCACCAACAGCCGAAGCATCTCGCCCGCGCGAAAAGAAATTCGTAGCATGGTTAGACGAAGTAAAAGAAGACGCTGCTGCTATTTTCTTGTTAGGCGATTTATTCGATTTTTGGATGGAGTTTAAAACCGTAGTTCCAAAAGGTTTTACGCGCACACTTGGTAAACTTGCCGAAATCTCAGATTCAGGCATCCCAATTTATTATTTTGTTGGGAACCACGATCTTTGGATGAATGGTTATTTCGAAGAAGAATTAAACATACCAGTATATCACAAACCCAAAGAATTCACTTTTAACGATAAAACCTTTTTTATTGGTCACGGCGACGGACTAGGTCCTGATGATAAAGGCTATAAACGTATGAAAAAAGTATTTACAAACCCGTTTTGTAAATGGTTGTTTCGTTGGTTACATCCAGATTTGGGTGTGAGAATGGCACAACATCTTTCAGTAAAAAACAAATTAATTTCTGGTGACGATGATGCTAAATTCTTAGGCGAAGACAATGAATGGCTCGTACAATATTGCAAACGTAAATTAGAAACAAAACATCGTGATTTCTTCGTGTTTGGTCACCGCCATTTACCTTTAAACATAGAGCTTCAAAGCAATAATTCTAAATATATAAACCTAGGGGATTGGATTCAATATTATACCTACGGTGTTTTTGATGGTGAAACATTAACCTTAGAAAAATATTAATATTTTATTGTAGAAAAAAGCTATGAAATGGCATTACTTACTATTTATATGTTGTTTTATATCGTGTAGAACTGCAATGATTGATTCCAATCAAATAACTTATCATCAATTTAGAGAGCAACAAAACGTATTTGCTTCAAAAGACGGCAATATGCATTACATAGATGAAGGCGAAGGGCCCGTTATTGTTTTGTTGCATGGCGTACCTACATCAAGTTGGTTATATAGACATATGATTGACACCTTAGAGGCCCGCTATCGTGTTATTGTTCCTGATATGCTAGGTTTTGGTTCTAGCGATTCTCCTAAAGGTTATGACATTTACTCAGAAACGCAACATGCTGAACGTTTGTTAGCATTGTTAGATCATTTAAATATAAAAAGCTGGACACATGTTATGCATGATGCTGGAGGTTTATGGACTTGGGAATTGTTCAAAAAAGCGCCAAAACGTATAGAAAAGCTTGTTGTATTAAATACTATAATTTACGAAACAGGTTTTAATCCACCCATTCGTTTTAAAAAAGGGTTTTTAGCACGCACAACCATGTGGAGCTATAGAAATGGTATTACCACAAATGCCATGCTTAAAGGTTTATTTAAATCTGGATTAACAGAGAACACGTTAAATAAAATAGATTTAGAAGGGTATAAAACACCGCTTAAAGAAGGTAAAACAAACGGCATGTATTATTTCTTTTCGCAAACTTGTAATACCTTAACAAATTATCAATCTATTATTTCTAAAATAGATATACCAACTGCTGTCATTTGGGGAAAAAACGATTCGTTTTTAAACTGGACACCTCAAAGCGAAAACGTTATTAAAGACTTAAAAATAGCTAAAGAAAATATACACTTACTTGAAGCACGACACTTTATTCAAGAAGAAAAACCAAAGGAGATCTCTGAAATAATCCTTAATTTTTTGGAGTAGTATATGTTCTTGTCATGGAAATTTAAATAACCACTAAGAGATCACTCAATAAATCTAAATAAATATTCTCTAAATAATTCTAAACCGTATATTTACACTCGTAAAATAAAATATAGTGAGTAAATCTAACCTCTCGCAGTCTTATGGTCAGACTTTGCAAATGCAAAATCTGCGGACTGCTATTGCCCAAACTCAGAGTAAGACCCATTTAAAAGGGCTTGTAGGTTCATCTTTTTCATTCATAATTTCCCAAGCTTTTAAAGATGCCGAAAAACCTTTTTTAATCATTTTTGATGATAAAGAAGAAGCTGCTTTTTATCTAAACGATTTAGAACAACTCGGTAACGAAAAAGATGTGTTGTTTTACCCAGGGAGTTATCGTAGGCCCTATCAAATAGAAGAAACCGACAATGCCAATGTGCTTTTGCGTGCTGAGGTTTTAAACCGGATAAATTCACGTAAAAAACCAGCGATAATAGTAACCTATCCTGATGCGCTTTTCGAGAAAGTGGTTACTCGAAAAGAATTAGAAAGACACACTTTAAAAATAGAGGTTAACGATAATCTATCTATAGATTTTGTCAACGAAGTCTTGTTTGAATATCAATTTAAACGTGTGGATTTTGTAACCGAACCTGGAGAGTTTTCGGTGCGTGGTGGTATTGTAGATGTATTTTCATTTTCGAACGATGAGCCTTATAGAATTGAGTTTTTTGGTGATGAGGTCGATAGTATTCGAACCTTTGATGTAGAAACACAATTGTCTATCGATCAGATAAAAAAAATTAATATCATCCCTAATGTTGCTAATAAATTGTTGGATGAAAGCCGACAGAGTTTCCTAAAATACATCGCTCAAAAAACAGTGGTTTGTTTTAAAAATGCTGATTTATTCTTTTCTAGAATAGACGATTTTTATGGTAAAGCCGAGGATGCTTTCAAAACCCTATCGGAAGATATAAAACATGCCGAACCTCAAGAATTATTTTGTGATTCGAAACTTTTAAAACATCAATTTCAAGAGTTTTCAATAATTGAATTTGAGCGTTCTACAGATTTAAATAATTACGTCGTTGCGAACGGAGCGAAGTCATCTGTTTCTAACGGTGAGATTACTTCGTCAAAAACGCCTCGAGACGATGTCCAAGAAATTGTATTTAAAACAACGCCGCAACCGACATTCAATAAACAATTCAATTTATTAATTGAAGATTTAAACACCAATCATAATAAAGGGTATACCAATTATATAGCTTGTGTTAGTGCGCAACAAGCAAAACGGTTTCATGATATTTTTGAGGATGCAGAAGAAGAGGTGTCTTATAAAACCATTGTCGTGTCTTTACACCAAGGGTTTGTAGATCATGATAATAAAATTCTGTGTTATACAGATCATCAAATATTTGAGCGTTATCATAAGTTTAGTCTTAAAAATGGTTACGCTAAAAAGCAAGCCATCACTTTAAAAGAACTTACAAATTTAGATATTGGTGATTATGTAACGCATATAGATCATGGTATTGGACGATTTGGCGGACTTCAAAAAATAGATGTTGAAGGTAAAAAACAAGAAGCTATAAAATTGGTTTATGGAGAACGAGATGTCTTGTATTTAAGCATCCATTCGTTACATAAAATCACAAAGTTTAAAGGTAAAGACGGTAAAGCTCCTAAGGTTCATAAATTAGGAAGTACGGCTTGGAAAACCTTAAAACAAAAAACGAAAGCACGTGTAAAACATGTGGCTTTCAATTTAATAAAATTATACGCCAAACGAAAAACCGAAAAGGGCTATCAGTATAATCCCGATAGTTCGATGCAGCACGAGCTGGAAGCATCTTTTATTTATGAAGATACGCCAGATCAAACCACGGCTACGGCCGATATTAAAGCTGATATGGAAAGCGACCGACCGATGGATCGCTTAATTTGTGGTGATGTAGGTTTTGGTAAAACCGAAGTTGCCATTCGTGCAGCGTTTAAAGCGGTCGATAATGGTAAACAGGTAGCTGTTTTAGTGCCAACAACCATTTTAGCATATCAACATTCCAGAACATTTGCACAACGTTTAAAAGATTTTCCTGTTACCGTAGATTATGTAAACCGTTTTAGAACCGCTAAAGAAAAACGTGAAACTTTAGAAAGACTTGAGCAAGGCAAAGTCGATATCCTTATTGGCACACATCAATTAGTTAGCAAAAGTGTAAATTTTAAAAACTTAGGACTTTTAATTGTTGATGAAGAACAAAAATTCGGCGTAGCCGTAAAAGAAAAATTGAAGACTTTAAAAGATAATGTCGATGTGTTGACTTTAACGGCAACGCCTATTCCGCGTACGCTTCAGTTTAGTTTAATGGCAGCTCGAGATTTATCGGTTATTACCACACCACCGCCAAATAGGTATCCTATAGAAAGTCATGTTATTCGGTTTAACGAAGAAGATATTCGTGATGCTGTGAGTTATGAGATTGAACGTGGCGGACAAATATTTTTCATTCATAATCGTATTGAAAATATAAAAGAAGTTGCTGGAATGATTCAGCGTTTAGTGCCCGACGCCAAAATTGGAATTGGGCATGGGCAAATGGACGGTAAAAAACTGGAACAATTGATGTTGCAGTTTATGGATGGTGCTTTTGATGTTTTAGTAAGTACAACCATTGTAGAAAGTGGATTGGACGTGCCAAACGCCAACACCATTTTTATAAATAATGCTAATAATTTTGGACTAAGCGATTTACACCAAATGCGTGGTCGTGTTGGACGAAGCAATAAAAAAGCTTTTTGTTATTTTATTACTCCAGAATATTCTGCAATGACAGATGATGCCAGAAAACGGATTTCAGCTTTAGAACAATTCACTGAATTAGGTAGCGGTTTCAATATCGCTATGAAAGATCTAGAAATTCGTGGTGCTGGAGATTTATTGGGTGGAGAGCAAAGCGGGTTTATTAATGAAATAGGATTCGATACCTATCAAAAAATATTGAACGAAGCTATTGAAGAACTTAAAGAAAACGAGTTTAAAGATTTATACGATGAGTCTGAAGCGGATAAAATTTATGTAAAAGACGTTACGATTGATACCGATTTCGAGCTGCTTTTTCCAGACGATTATGTAAATAATATTGCTGAACGACTAAATCTATACACACAGCTTAATAATTTAAAAACGGAAGCGGAATTGCTTACTTTTGAGAAAGAATTAGTCGATCGTTTTGGAGAGTTGCCAAAACAAGTGACCGATTTATTAAATAGTGTCCAAATAAAGTGGCTTGCTAGTAAAATAGGCTTTGAGAAAATTATTATGAAACAAGGCAAGTTTGTCGGTTATTTTATAAACGATCAACAAAGTAATTTTTATCAAAGTGGTGGTTTTACAAAGGTGTTAAAGTTTGTGCAAACAAATTCTAATATCTGTAAAATGAAAGAAAAACAAACGCGTGCCGGTTTACGATTATTATTAACGTTTGAGAATATTAAATCTGTAAACCAAGCATTAAAAGCTATTCAGCCCATTGTGGCTTGATTATTGTCTAATAAAAAAATGATTCCTTGGTGTTAAATCAAGGGTGTATTTTAAAATGTTATTCCCGCTTGGGCGGGAATCTAAATAAATTTTTAACGATGTTAAAACGTCTTTTTGCCCTAGCTATTTTATTGCCCAGTGTTCTATTTGCACAACACACTATTAAAGGTACATTTTCACCACCAGAAGACTATAAGTTTGTGTTATTGTATAAAGTAACTCCAGAAGTTTCAACCTATGTCAACAATGCTGAAATAAATGGAAGGGGAGAATTCGAATTTCAATTAGATTCTACAATAACAAAAGGTATTTATAAATTGGTATATGCCATTCCTCAAGAAGATTATAATTTTGATGTGATTTATAACGGAAATGAAGATGTTGAGTTAACCTTCAACTCTGAAATAGGCGTAAAATTTCAATCTTCTGTAGAAAACACGTTGTTGGCGTCATATACCAATAGTATGTATATGGTAACTAGTAGTATCGGGAAGTTCTTTAGAGAAGAAGCTAAAGATACTTTAGCGCTATCGGCGATATTTAAAACGCAGCGTGAAACACAATCTAATTACGAAGAGGCAGCAAAAGGAACGATTGCACTTAATTTTATTAAGGCCAATAAACCCTATATTCCTAATCAAGTTGAAGACGCTGCAACCTATGTAGGGAATTTAAAAACGCATTATTTTGATGCCGTAGATTTTGAAAATGAAACGCTTCAAAGTTCCGATTTTTTAATCGAACGAATGTTTAATTATGTGTTTGGTGTCTCTGCGGATTCTATAGATGAAGCCACAAGTTACATTAAGAATATAAAAACGTTTGGAACTATTATTAAAACAGCTCCTGCGAAAATTAAAAAACAATTATTTATCGATTTGTGGCAGCAAATGGCAGATTTGAATTTTGAAAGTGTTGCTAATTTTATTGCAGAAGAGACTTTAATGGATTTAGCTGTTTCTTTAAACGATCAAGAACTTTTACATGCTTTAATATTGTATAAGAACATATCAATAGGAAATAAAGCGCCCGATTTCCCTATTGAAATAAAAGAAAAAGACAAACTAGTCACTAAAAAATTGAGTGAATTAGATGTTGCCGAAAGTTATATTTTGGTGTTTTGGAGTAGTATGTGTTCCCATTGTTTAGAAGAAATTCCGCAGTTACAAACGTATCTTAAAACCAAAGAAAAAGGATTAGTTCAAGTTGTAGCGATAGGTTTAGAAGACGAGCCTTATAAATGGAAAGATTTAACCTATAATTACCCTGAGTTTATACACGTTTATGGAGAAGGCAAATGGGATAATGAAATAGGTAAAGCTTATGGCGTAACAGGGACTCCAACATATTTTATTTTAAATAAGAATAAAGAACTTGCTGCCAGACCAGAAGATTTGGAAGCTGTAAAAGCCTTTTTTGGTGAGAAAGAAAAAGAAGCGCAAGAATTAGATGAAAAATAAAAATAACTTTTCGTCATACAGAACTTGCCTGTCCAAATAAATAGTTTTTGGGCAAGTTGCCATAAAAAAATGGCAAACAGGCTTTCGGCAGTCGCTCTCTGCGAGGAGCTTCAACAAATGCCTCAATCCTTCTTGCGGGATTATTTGCTAAGTTGTTTTTTTAACCAGAGTTCATTATAAAGTAAGTTTATAATATTAGTTACAAAAATTTTAAAAATGATAAAAAGCATTCTCTAAATGCTCAATTTTAAAACCAGTTCCTTCTTTTACAATAGCAATAATATCAAACCGAACCTCGACGTCTAAATTATTCACATTAACATATTCATCTACGGCTTTAACTAAACGCTGAATCTGTTTAGGTTTTACAAAGTCTTGCGGATTCCCAAAATCGGAAGTCGACCTTGTTTTTACTTCAATAATAGCAAGCGTATCTTTTTGTTGGGCGATAATATCAACTTCGGCTTTATTGAATCGGTAATTTCGTTCTATAATATCATAACCGTTTTTCAATAGAAAATCGACTGCGAGTTGTTCTCCTTTTTTACCGAGTTCGTTGTGTTGTGCCATAAGGCTTCTATTTTATTCAGACCTGACAGGTTTTTAAAACCTGTCAGGTCTAGCCTAGTTTTATCAATATTATTAAATCATCCTCTAAATAAAAAGAAGTCATCCTTCATATGTTCAATTTTACTATCCTCGTTAGTTATAATGTAATCGATAGCTTGTTTCGTAAAATCGTCACCTTTATCAGTTAGTGAAACAATATCATCATCAATGTTAATCATATTGTTTTTTAGAGCTAAATCTAAAACGTTTTTAGAGCGTACTTTTTGCCAATTAATATGCTCGTTAAGATGATTGACATGGCGCTCACTTTCTTCTGTATGATTTCTTAAATGCAATAAAAAAGTTAGAAGCGATACTTCGGTACGTTGTTGTCTTTCTCTGTACATAACGGCAATAACACCTTTACTTGGGGCAAATAAATAAACAGCTAAAAATAGGAGCCCGAGCATGGTTGTAATAGATCCAGCAATGGAAGCATCTACGTAATGTGCTAACCAATATCCCGAAATGGCACTAAATACTCCAAAGGAGACTGCATAAATAAGCATACGTTTTAAATTGGTTGTCAATAAATAAGCGGTAGCAGCAGGCGCAATCATTAATGCAACAACTAAAATAGCACCAACAGCATCAAAAGCACCAACGGTGGTTACCGATGAGACGCTCATAAGTCCGTAATGAAGAATAGCTGGTGAAAAGCCTAAAGAAGCCGCTAAACCTTTATCAAACGTGCTTACTTTAAGTTCTTTAAAAAATGCTATTAATAGGATAATGGTAACGATTAAAATACATCCAATAACCCATAAGGCTTTTGGACCAACATCTGTTCCTGCTATAAATAACCTGTCGAATGGCGCAAAAGCGAGTTCTCCCAGTAAAACGGCATCGACATCTAAATGGACATCGTTGGCGTTTTTGGCAATTAAAATAACACCAATACTAAATAGGATAGGGAAGACTAATCCAATAGCGGTATCTTCTTTTACTAAACCTGTTTTTTGAATGTATTCGACTAAAACAACCGTTATAATTCCTGTAAACGCTGCTAATAGAATTAATAATGGTGAATTTAAATCTTGTGTGATAAAAAAACCAATAACAATACCTGGTAAAATGGAGTGACTAATGGCATCACTTATCATAGCCATTTTTCGGAGCACTAAGAAAGTACCTGGTATGGCGCAAGCTATAGCAACCAAACTGGCAATAAGCTGTATTTCTATTTGTGCGTTACTCATTAGTCTCGGTTGTTTGTTGGTTATACAAATTTGAGGCTGTTTTATAGCCTTCTTGCGTTAAACTCCATTTGTTACCATTAAGAGTAACATAATCTTTATCAACTAATTTTTGAAGTGTGTTTTTGGTATAGCCCTGAAAATTATTTAAGATTTTTATGGTGTGTGGATGTGAGATATTATCATGCGTTTCAGCGATATTATACATAAAGGCTAAGGTTTTATGCAATTGTAAATCGCGACGATTTTTAATAAATCGTATTTGTTTAAACAGGAGTCCGCGACTTGGTGAAAATATAAATGACACAAAAACAAACACACCGGCAACAATTACAATTACGGGGCCTGTAGATAGGTTGTTTTGGCTAGCGCTAATTGCAGTTCCAAACACACCAGAGAATGCACCGAAAATAGCTGCTAAAATAACCATAACGCCAAGACTGTTTGTCCATTGTCTTGCAGCAGCAGCTGGAGCTAATAACATGGCGCTCATTAAAACAACGCCAACCGTTTGAAGTCCGAGAACAATAGCAAGTACAATAAAAGTCGTGATTAATATATCTATAAATTTGGTGTTGAATCCAAGAGTTTTTGTGTAATCGGCATCGAAAAGAAGGATTTTGAATTCTTTCCAAAAGAGTAGTAACACAAAAACGCATATGCCTGTAACAATGGCCATAAGCCATACGTCACTAATCACTAAAGTTGCGGCTTGACCAAATAAATATTTGTCTAAACCCGCTTGATTAGCATTGGGTTGCTTTTGAATAAAGGTTAAAAGTAACATGCCGAATCCAAAGAATAAGGATAGAATTAAACCTAAAGCGGTGTCAGATTTTAAATGTGTTTTACTAATAATTCCGCGAATCCAGAAGGTGCCTATAAGTCCGCTAACCAAAGCGCCTAATAATAATATGTTGCTGTCTTTTGCGCCTGTAATTAAAAAAGCGATGGCGATTCCAGGTAGTGCTGCATGCGAAATGGCATCGCCTAAAAGGCTTTGTTTTCTGAGTACAGCGAAGCTTCCAAGCATACCACAAACGGCGCCGAGTATAGCTGTTCCTAGGGTTATGGTTCTTAGGGTGTAGTCTGTAAAAACTAATGAAAAGTATTCGCTTATGTCCATTAATTATTTTCTTTTAAATTTAATAACTGTTGTGGTGTTTTACCTTTCCGACTTTCAATTTCTTGGGAAATTGAAACCCACCTTTCCTAAAATAGGAAAGGAGTTCCTTTTTATTAATATTTTGTTGTTCGTTTATGCTTTTACTTTCAGATTAATCACTTTTGCTAACTGTATCATTGCTAGGTTTTAAGTCGTGTCAACCTTCTTTTTATTTTCGTTTGAGTTAGCACTGAAAACTGCGACTGTCAACTGTTGACTGCTCTACTCCTGTACACTTACTTTATAATTAATACCATAAGTTTTTGTCAAATTATCATCGTTAAAAATATCTTTAACGGGGCCTGTTGCTATTTTTTTTACGTTTAAAAAGGTAACCCAATCGAAATATTCTGGAACGGTTTGTAAATCGTGATGTACTACAATAACTGTTTTACCTGCTTTTCGGAGTTCTTTTAAAATGTTGATTATCGCTATTTCGGTTGTTGCATCGACACCTTGAAAGGGTTCGTCCATAAAATAAATGGATGCGTTTTGTACTAAGGCGCGTGCTAGGAATATGCGCTGTTGTTGTCCGCCAGAAAGTTGACTTATTTGTCTGCCTTTAAAGGGGAGCATGCCTACTTTTTCTAAAGCTTCAAGTGCTGCTTTTTTTTCTTTTTGCCCTGGGCGTTTTATCCAACCTAAACTGCCGTAAGTCCCCATCATAACAACATCTAAGGCTGTGGTTGGAAAATCCCAATCTACACTTCCTTTTTGTGGTACGTAAGCTACTAAATGGCGTTGTTTATGGTAGGGTTTGCCAAAAATGGTTACGCTGCCAGCAATGGGTTTTAAAATATCTAAAATTGATTTTATTAATGTGGATTTCCCAGCGCCATTTGGACCAACAATGGCCATAAGTACGCCTTCGGGGATTTCTAAATCGATATCCCAAAGTACAGGTTTGTAGTTATAGGCTACGGTTAAATCGTCTATTTTTACTGCTATGTTTTTACTCATAATTAATTGTCATTCCTGCAAAATTAGGAATCTTTTTAATTGAAACTTAAAGTTGGTAATGGATTCCAGCCTTCGTAGGAATGACGAGCTTTAAGTTTCTATTTTTTACTCCAATACTTCCTGTAGAGGAAGGAATCTCTTTTAAGTTTTATTTTTTAACCCTCCTAATTTCGATTAAATCGAAATTGTCCTCCCTTTAGAACAAAGTGAGGAGCGTGTTTAATTAATGTTTTTAGGAAAAATTAAACTAAGTATGGGTTAATTAATTCTTTTTTCTGTTATTATTTTGTCTCTGAGTACTTGTGTTTCATAAACCTTGCTGGAAAACAATTAACTTAATTTTTAAAAATCAAGTTTGCTGATCATCTAGCCCTGATAGAAGCGGCATCCTTTTTTTGTGCTTTCCTAAAATTATTTAATAAAAACTGAATTTTACTATGTGTATTTAACTTAATGTGATACTGAAACAAGTTTAGCACAAGAAAAGATACAGCGGATAGCAGGAAATAGCTTCTAATACTTCTATTTTAAAGCATTTACTATGGTATTTACGTTGTACTCGAACATGCCAATATATGTGCCTTCTATGGTTTCTGCGTTTCCTAATGCATCGGAATACAAGGTGCCTCCAATGGTTACTTCATGATTTTTAGATTTTACGGCTGCTTGTAGTGCTTCGATAGTGCGTTTTGGTACCGAACTTTCTACAAAAATGGCTTTTACCTTTTTTTCGATGATAAAGGCTGCTAGTTTTTGAACGTCTTGTACGCCTGCTTCGGTAGCGGTTGATAGACCTTGTAAACCTACAACTTCGAAATGAAATGCTTTTCCGAAATAACTAAAAGCATCGTGTGCCGTTACCAAAACCCGGTCTTCTTTTGGAAGCGTTGCTATAGTAGTTTCTAGTTTTGTTTTTAAGGTTTTTAATTTTGTGATGTATTTGGCTCCGTTTGCTTGGAATACTGCTTGTTGATTTGGAATGGCTTCAGAAAGTTTTGTTACAATAAACTGTGTGGCTTGTATCCAATAATCGACATTGAACCAAATATGCGGATCGTAATTTGATGCAAAATATTCTGATTCGATTAAGGTGTTTTTATCTAGGGCACTAGAAATAGCAATGGTTTTTGTTTTCGAACTGTGCATTTTTTCGAATACTTCTACTAATTTACCTTCTAAATGGAGTCCGTTGTAAAAGATTAAATCTGCATTGGCAAGTTTGGAAACGTCGCCTTCACTGGCTTTGTATAAATGCGGATCGACACCACTACCCATTAATCCGTTGAGGTTAATATGGTCTCCTGAAATATTTTTCATTAAATCCGTAATCATTGAGGTTGTGGTGACTACATTTAATTTACCGTTAGCTTTTTTTTCGTCTTTACAATTAAAAAGAGCTAAACTAATAAAGAGTATATAGATGTGTTTTTTCATGTATTTCAATTTGTTGTAAAATTACTAAAAAGGAATTGATTATTTGAATGAATATCTTAACCCTAAAAAGGCTCTAATACCTTGGTTTGGAGCGTAGACATATGAAGGGTCGAATGTTAGTCCATATGGATTATCTGCTGTGACTTGAGCATTTCCACTAGCATCAAAATCAACTGCTTTGTCAAATGGATCGTTTGCTCTGGCAATAATAAAAGGGTTTCCTTTGTTAGGAGTCCAATTTAAAAGGTTTTTTACGCCCCCGTAAATTTCTAGATTGTCTATGCCATCGTAGGTTAGTTGTATGTTTTGAATACTCCATACAGGTGAATTCTCATTTCGAGGATCTAATTCTCCTAATAACGGTAGTCGCATAGGTCCATAAATATTACCTGTATAATCTACGGTTATGTTGTGTTTGTAGTTTTTGTATGAAACTGCCCATGTTCCTGTAAAGCGTTCGGTTAAAATCTGGCGTTCTTTTATACCATTTTCTGTTTGTGATACATCTTGAAAGGTTCCTCCAATAAGGACTTTAATTCCACTTGCAATTATGGCGTCTAGATTTACGCTGACTCCTTTTGTGATGGCTTTACCGTTGAGATTATCATATATTATTTCGTTGGGATTGGTGTCATAATCTGGTAAGATTAAGTTTGAAAAATGAGTGTACCACGCTGATGCATCTAGACCTATAATGGCTCCAGATTTTGTGTAAAACTTTTTAAGGTAGTTAAAGTTGATATTATAAGAGTGCTCTGGCTTTAAGGCTTCGGCAATTATAACATCTCTAGCTCCTGTAAGTGCAGCGTGTTCTTCAGTGAAAATATTAACAACTCTAAAGCCTGTTCCTGCATTTATTCTAAAGATATCATCTGACGTTGGTTTGAATTTATAAGCAATTCGAGGCGTAAATATGTTGCCGTGTCTCTTATCATAATCGTAACGGGCGCCTAATAAAAGGGTGTGTTTTTCACTTAGTTTTATTTCATCTTGCGCGAAAAGAGAAGGTATAACAACTTCATCTGCTTCAATTGTGGCAGGTGTATTGTCATTATAATAATTATACCTAACTGCAGTTCCAAAAAGTAAATCGTGATTTTTAAGGGGTTTGTCCCAAGTAAATTGTCCAAAACCTATACGTTGTCTTGCTAAATAAGAAACATCGCCATAGACAGAATTTTGATCATGATCTGTATATGAAAATTGAAACAATACTTTTTCTTTAATGGGAAGTTGATATTTTCCCAAAAACTCACCACGTTTTGTATAAATGCTTTCTCCGTATACGTCATCTCCACCTCTAAAAGAAGAATTCCATTGCATTTCTCCGCCCCATCGGTCTTCGTAGAAAACACGTCCAGCTAAAGAGAAGACTCTGTTTTCTTTTCGTTTAAAATTCCATTTTTGAAAAACAGATATTCTATTTTGTAGCGTTAGGTCGGTAAAATTATCACCATTATTATCAATAGGGTTGTTGTAATTAAAGTAATTAACCCCAAAAAGAAGATTGGTCTTATTTCCAATTTTGGTGTTAAAACCTAAATCTAAATTTAGTTCACCCCAACCTGTGGCATAACTATCGGCAAAAAAACGGGGTGCGTTTTCGGGTAATTTAGTTATTATGTTTATCAGCCCTCCAACGGCTTCACTTCCATAAAGTGATGAAGCAGGGCCTTTTACAATTTCAATTTGTTCTATTAAAGAATTTGGGATTCCAGATAAACCATAAACGGTAGATAAACCACTAACTATAGGCATACCGTCTATTAATACTAAGGTATAAGGTCCTTCTAAACCGTTAATGTGAATATCTCCTGTATTACAAACATTGCAATTAATTTGTGGTCGAACGCCATTTACATTTTGCAAAGCTTCAAAAATATTTGGAGTTGGATTCTTTTTTAAAAAGGCATTCGAATAAACCTCTACTGGTACTGGGCTTTCTAGTCTAGAAACAGCTTTTAATGTTCCTGTAACTACAATTTCGTCTAACATTTCAGATTCTGGTAAATTGAAATTTATAGATATATCTTTTGTAGATACTGTTATGTTTCTTTTTTGTGTTTGATATCCTGTAAACGAAGCAATAACAGTATAGTTTCCTGGACTAATATTCTTAATGTTAAATGTGCCATCATCATTTGAAACGGCGCCTTTTTGAATTCCTTTTAAGTAAATATTTACATAAGGTAGTGCCTCTCCATCTGTGGTTGTTTTTCCTGTTATGGTTTGTGCGTTTATCATAAAACTTAATAAACTTAATATGCCTATTGTTAGGGTTCTCATCTTTTAATTTTTTTACAAATATAAATTAATTTTTAGATTAGGCTAAAAATTAATTTATATTTTATTTATTATATATTTGTGATGCATCTAATAAATCGACTATGATTACCCTTACGGAAGAAAATTATATTAAAGCTATTTATCACTTAGGAAAGCAAGGAGAGAATAATGTAAGTACGAATGCTATTGCTAAGGAAATGGAAACCAAAGCCTCTTCTGTGACGGATATGGTTAAAAAACTTTCGGAAAAAGGCTATGCTGATTATAAAAAGTATCAAGGTGTAACTTTAACTACGAAAGGAAAGAAAATAGGTGTTAATGTGGTTAGAAAACACCGTTTATGGGAAGTGTTTTTAGTTGAAAAATTGAATTTCTCTTGGGATGAGGTTCATGAAGTAGCGGAACAGCTTGAGCATATAAAGTCTGAAAAACTGATTAAGCAGCTTGATGCTTTTTTAGAATACCCTTCTCACGATCCTCACGGAGACCCCATTCCAGACGAAAATGGAAAAATAAAAAGCATCGATAAAATTTTGTTATCTCAAGCTCAAATAGGGGATGTTTGTATTTGTGTTGGGGTTAATGATTCTTCTTCAGAATTTTTAAAATACCTTGATAAAAACAGAATTGCTTTAGGGGTGGAATTAACAGTGGTTCACAAAGAGCCCTTTGATAATTCGGTAAGTATACTTGTAAACTCTAAAGCGCTTATCATTTCTAATATGATTGCAAATAATTTGTTTGTAAAAGTGAGCTAATAATGATTATTTTTTAAATTGAACTTGCTTTTTGATGTTCTTCGGGAATTTTTTAATTCCTGTTAAAGTAAATTGTTTATAATAACATTCTGCAGCTTCTGATTGTATTTGGATTTCTCCTTGATCAAGAATAGTTCCATCCTTTTTTTTGGCATTTTCTACAACCATAACAACTTCGCCGTTTACAACGTGAACAGCATCGTTACCAACGACATAAATTTCTAAATGATTCCATTCGCCATGTGCAGCATCGGGTTCTGTGTAAGCACTTGTATAACGGATTTTGTTTAAATATGTGTTAGAATTAGGGTCGTATTGATCTCTTTTATCCCCTTTAGTTCCTCTAATGTCTACTTGGGGTTTACCTGTGGTTCCGCCAATAGGTATAAAATCTCCTAAATCGGTTTCTTGAACTTGATATTCTAAGCTTGCTTTCCAAGTCTTCCAAGCACTACCGTGTGCGCCATGGCAGTGGTATAAAATACCGCTATCTCTTAATTCTGTTAATCTTGGTTCCCACTTTTTATCGCCCCATTTAAATAGGATGCTTAAGTGATAGTTTTTGTATGTTTCTTTTGTGGTTAGTCCTCCAAAAATTTCGCCTGTCACTTTTAAAACGGGCTCCCCGTTTTCTTCAATTATTGAATAGACATTCTTTAAGTTATTATTTAGACCTATTGGATCTCCTCCTTTTAGCTTGTCTGATTGAAACGTTTCTGCTGGTAATCCTTTAACAGAAGTATGTGGAATACTTAACCAAACATCAAAATGAGTCATTTCTTTATCAAATAAAGAGATGGTTTTTCCTTTTTTTTGAGCAGATATGAAACATGTAAATAGTAATCCTAGTGTTAATGCAAAGATGTATTTGTTTTTCATTTTAAGAATTTACTTGAGTTTATATTTTAACGATTAAAGAAATTGTAAAAACTAGGGTAATTATTTAAATCGAACCTGTTTTCTGATGTTCTTTGGGAATTTTTTAATTCCTGTTAAAGTCAGTTGTTTATAATAAGATTCTGCAGCTTCTGATTGTATTTGAATTTGCCCTTCATTAAGAATAGTTCCATCGTTTTTTTTAGCATTTTCTACGACCATAACAACTTCTCCGTTTACAACATGCACGGCATCATTTCCAACGACATAAATTTCTAAATGGTTCCATTCTCCATGCGGAGCGTCTGGTTCTGTAAAAGCACTTGTGTAACCAATTTTGGTTAAATATACCTCAGAATTAGGGTTGTATTTATTTCTTTTTTCACCTTTAGAACCTCTAATTTCTACTTTAGGTTTTCCTGTAGTTCCGCCAATAGGAATAAAATCGCCCAAATCGGTTTCTTGTACTTGGTATTCTAAACTCGCTTTCCAAGTGTTCCAAAAACTCCCGTGTTCACCATGGGCATGGTATAGAATACCAGTATCTCTTAGAGCGTCTAATCTTGGTTCCCATTTTTTATCGCCCCATTTAAACATTACACTTAAGTGATAATTGCTATAACTTTCTTTAGTAGATATACATCCATATATTTCTCCTGAAATATTTAGTATCGTTTCACCATCTTCAGTTGTCGTTGTGAAAACATTTTTTAAATCATTATTTAAACCTAGTGGAGTGCCTTTGGTAACCTTGTCTGTTTGGAATGTGCCCTCCGACAAACCTTTTACTGTAGTATGTGGTATGCCTATCCATTTCTCAAAATGACTTAAATCTGCATCAAGTAATTCTATTGTTTTACCTTTTTTTTGTGCGTTTAGAGCACTTGTAACAAGTAGTAAAAGTGTTAATACGTGGACATGTGTTTTTTTCATTTTTAATGAATTATTTTAATAGTTTGTTTTACAAAGCATTAAATTAATTATAAAAAATAGGATAGATAACTATCAGAAATAGTTTTCGGAATTATTTACTTAAACTTTAAGTAGATAAGTTAAAAACCTAATTTTCTACATAAGAACTAGTCTTTTTTAAGTATAAAAATTCATGTTAGAATTGGTATAAGGTGTTTGTTTCCTTGGGATCCACCAGATAAAAAACATAATTATTGATTTTTAAATAAATGGAGTCGTTTTTATATCGAACTCAAGGTTATAAAAGGGTTTTAATGACAACCACAACCATCGTTTCCGCCGCAAGCTTTGGTTTTTTTCTTTTTAGGTGCCCACATGTACTTTTTTACAATATATCCAATGGCTAGAGCTAGAGCAGTAAAAACGAGTATGTTTTGTATAATGGTATTCATTGTTTCTTAGTCGGTAATTTACGTGTTATCTTTCAATAGGAAATATGATTATTTCAAAAATTGATAGGCTATTAAAGCTGTAATATACGCAAAAGCCGTCATAATTACTAACTGTAAAATGGGCCATTTCCAGCTATTGGTTTCTTTTTTTACAACAGCAAGCGTACTCATGCATTGCATAGCGAATGCATAAAATAATAAAAGAGAAATACCAGAAGCAAAGGTAAAAACGGCTTTGTTTGATGTTTGATGTCTTTCGCCTTGCATTTTGGCTTTAATCGTTTTGTTTTCTTCATCTTCGGCTTCACTTCCTACGCTGTAAATGGTAGATAATGTGCTAATAAAAACCTCTCTAGCGGCAAAACTACTTACAATGGCAATACCAATTTTCCAGTCGTAACCGAGTGGTTTTATTGCTGGTTCTACAACTTTTCCTATGTATCCTAAAATAGAATTTTCTAATTTAAGCGATGCTATTTCATCGTTAATTACAGATTTTTTAAACGCGGGTGTCTTTAACGCTATAGAATCTGATATTTGACTTTCTGTAATGGTTTCAAAATCCTCAATTAAACTATTTGCGTAGCGTTCTTTTTTGTTTTTTAAAGAGAACTCTTGAATCTTACTAAAACCATTTGTAGCAATATTTTTATTTACAATGTCTTGGGCATTGTCGTATTTTTTATTGATTCCAATAGAGCCTAAAACCCAAATAACAATAGAAATCGCTAAAATGATTTTCCCTGCTCCAAAAATAAACGATTTTGTTTTTTCTAAAACGGTAAGGGCTACATTTTTAAACATGGGTAATTTGTAGTTTGGCATTTCTACTACAAAAAACGTTTTGCTTTTTATTTTTAATATTTTATTTAAAATAGCTGCGGATAGCACAGAAGCTCCAAAACCAATTAAATACAAAAGCATTAATGTTAATGCTTGATAGCTTAAACCAATAAATCGGCCTTCGGGAATGACTAGAGTAATTATAATTAAATACACAGGTAAACGTGCCGAACAGGTTGTAAATGGTGTTACTAAAATGGTGATTAAGCGCTCTTTCCAGCTTTCGATATTACGTGTTGCCATAATTGCCGGAATAGCACAAGCCGTACCAGAAATTAATGGGACAATACTTTTTCCACTTAAGCCAAAACGTCGCATAACACGGTCCATTAAAAAAACCACACGACTCATATAGCCACTTTCTTCGAGTACAGCAATAAATAAAAATAAGAAGGCTATTTGCGGAATAAATATAACAATACCGCCTAAACCAGGAATAATGCCTTCGGCTAATAGGCTCGTAAACGCACCAGCGGGTAATAGATTTTTTGTCCATTCGCTTAAAGAGGCAAAAATGCCATCTATAAAATCCATGGGTACTCCAGACCAATCGTAAATAGCCTGAAAAATGGTTAATAGAATAAAAAAGAAAATAACATAACCCCATACTTTGTGGGTTAAAATACGATCTAGTTTTGATCGTAAATCTTTGGCTTGTGAGGCATCAATAGTTTGTCCTTTTTTAAGAACGTTGTTTATAAATTGATACCGTTTTATGGTTTCTCGTTGTTGTAAGCGTTTTAAATCGCCTTTACTTTTGGTTTTGAAACTGGCAATGGCATCAATTTCGTTTCTATCGGTTTTACCAAAATTAACATCTTGAGTAATAACCAACCAAAGTTTATAAATGAGTTGATTGGGAAAGGCTTTTTTTAGATTATCGAAATATGCTTTATCTATTTCTGACGGATCTAAACACGGCGTTACAGAAATATCTTTATAATTAGCAATAAGAGTTTTTAGATTATCAACTCCCTCATTTTTACGGGTACTTATTAAAGCTATTTTGGTTTCTAATTGTTCTTCTAAGTAATCGATATCTAAAGAAATGCCCTTATGACGCATTCTGTCTGCCATGTTAATAACAAGAATGGTTGGAATTTCTAAATCTTTAATTTGAGTAAAAAGGAGTAGGTTTCTTTTTAGGTTTTCAACATCACTAACAACTACAGCTATATCAGGAAAATCTTTATCATTCTTATTTAAAAGCAATTCGATCACCACATTTTCGTCAAGAGACGATGCGTTTAAGCTATACGTACCTGGTAAATCTATTATATGGGCTTTAACACCGCGTGGCAATTTGCAAATGCCTTCCTTTTTCTCAACAGTTATGCCTGGGTAGTTGCCAACCTTTTGGTTTAAGCCTGTTAAGGCATTAAAAACAGAGGTTTTACCTGTATTTGGGTTGCCTATTAAAGCTACATTTATTTGCTTACTCATTTACTTTTTCAATTAGAATATGCATTGCGGTTTCCTTTCTAATTGCTAAATGCGTCCCATTTATATTTAAATACATGGGGTCTTGAAAAGGAGCAAGCTGTAATAGTTTAACTGAATTACCTGGTAGACATCCCATTTCAAGAAGTTTTAATGGAATATGAACAGACGAAACATCAGTAATAATACCGTGTTCCCCGCGTTTAAGATGTGCTAAAGTGTCTTGCAAGCTTATTTAGATTGATTTTAAAGAAGCAAAAGTAAACTAAACTTTAGAAGTAAAAAAGTTTTCAGTCTCAGTTTTCAGTTAAAAGTTTATCAATTAAGAAGGAAAGAGTAGAGAAAAGAGAAAAAAGGCAAAAAGGGATAATGCAAAAGTGGAGCGATAGTTTAACTAATTTTTGTGGCTAATGTAGCAACTATGTTTGTCTCTGTGATATTTTACAAACCTTAAAAAGCCATATAAAAAGCAGAAAAGAAATAATGCTTCCTTAATAAAACGATCTTGGCGGGTAGGTGCGGGAGCGATAGTAGTGGTTAGCTTTTGTAAAACTTCCGTTTAAGGTTTTACAAAACTAGTAACGGATAGCGCGGTTTTTATTTTTTATAAAAACCCGCCATAATATTTATTCAATGATTTGTTTTAACTTTGCGTCTTAGCGCCTTAGCGCAATTATTTTTTAGAACGCTATACTTTATCTTTCCTGTTTTAAAATTTCAATATCATCAAGCAGTCTATCTATATCATCGGCATCGGTGCCATCATAAAACCCTCTAATTTGACGCTTTTTATCAATAAGTATAAAGTTTTCGGTGTGTACCATATCAAACGGTCCGCCATCTCCATGGTCTTTAACGGCTAAGTAAGATTTCCGCGCTAAGCGATATATTTCTTTTTTATCACCAGTAACCAAATTCCATTTTTTATCGTTAACTCCTTTTTTAATGGCGTAACGCTTTAGCTGTTCTACAGAATCTATTTTAGGGGTTACTGAATGCGAGAGTAACATAACGGCATCATCGTTTATAATTTCTTTTTGTATTTCGGCCATATGGTTTGTCATTATCGGACAAATCGTTTGACAGGTCGTAAAAAAGAAATCGGCAACATAAATCTTGTCTTTATAATCGTTTTGGGTAATGGTTTTTCCGTTTTGATTTATAAGACTAAAGTCTGCTATTTTATGATATTTTTTTTGATATTGAATTGTACTGTCGACCAACTCTGTACTTACCATTGCAGGCTGATAAATTGGTAAAGGTTGGTAAATATTTAAGGTATTATAAATAAGCGTTACAATAATAACGGAGATGATTGTAAAAACAATTATAAAAACTTTATAGGCTTTGAGAATGGATAACATTGGAACTTAAATTTGAACAAAAATACAATGAAATTTAGTTTTGTAGAATGTTATTGAAGTATAAAATCCTGTTAAATACAATGGCATTCTAAAATTGTCTTTTCTAAAGTTGGTTTAAAAGCTTACTTTTGTGCGATTATCAAAATTTGACCGAAGAATATATGGAGTTTGTTATTAAAATATCTCAGTTTTTATTGAGTCTTTCGTTACTAATTGTTTTACACGAATTAGGACACTTTATACCCGCAAAAGCATTTAAAACGAGGGTGGAGAAGTTTTACTTGTTTTTTGATGTCAAGTTTTCGCTATTTAAAAAGAAGATTGGTGGTACTGAATACGGTATTGGTTGGTTGCCTTTAGGAGGTTATGTGAAAATTGCAGGAATGATAGACGAAAGTATGGATACTGAGCAAATGGAGCAAGAGCCACAACCTTGGGAATTTCGTTCTAAACCGACATGGCAGCGTCTTATTATTATGTTAGGTGGTGTTTTTGTAAATTTTGTATTGGCTTTAGTGATATACATTTTTGCATCGTTTGTTTATGGTGATACCGATATTGCTGCTTCAAGTATCCAAGATGGCTATGCTATTGACAATCCGTTATTAATAGATTTAGGTTTTAAAACAGGAGACGATATTGTTGCTGTTGGCGATGTTAAAATTGAAAATGTTTCAGATATAAAAGGAAATTTTATAGGTGCTGAGTCGATAACATATAAGAGAGATGGTGTTGAAAAAACAATTCAAATGCCCGAAGACTTTTTAGGTCAGTTATCTTCAAGTAAAGACCGAAGTCTTTTTGAAATAAGAATGCCTTTTCTTTTTGGAAAGTTAACAGATACTTCTGCCAACAAAGGGGTCGATTTAAAAGAGAATGATTGGATTACAGGTATAAATGGTCAAAAAATTAAGTATTTTGATCAGTTTAAATCTGTTTTAGCAGAATTAAAAGGACAAACAGTATCTGTTGATGTTATAAGAGATAAAGAGTCGTTTAAAAAAGAGTTGAAAGTAGATAGTTACGGTGCTTTTGGTATAAATCCAACAGGAACGTATAATAGATTTCAAGAGTTAGGATATTTGGCTATAACCAAAAAAGAGTATTCTTTAGCAGAGAGTTTTGGTGTAGGTTACAATAAGTTTACAGGTCAAATAACATCGTATTTTAGTCAGTTAAAAATGATTTTTAGTCCGAGTACAGGTGCTTATAAAGGTGTAGGTGGCTTTAAAGCTATTTTCGATATATTTCCAGACACATGGAGTTGGGAAGTGTTTTGGAGTATTACAGCCTTTTTATCTATCATGTTAGGGGTTTTAAATTTATTACCAATACCAGCTTTAGATGGTGGACATGTTATGTTTTTACTCTATGAAATGATATCTGGAAGAAAGCCAGGAGACAAGTTTATGGAGTATGCACAAATGGTTGGTTTCTTTATTTTAATCGCTTTAGTTTTGTTTGCCAACGGTAATGATATTTTTAAAGCCATTTTTGATTAAATTTTTTTCAAAAAATAGTTGTGGCAATTAAAAAATAATATATATTTGCACTCGCTAAGTAAAAAAGCACACTCCTTCTTAGCTCAGTTGGTTAGAGCATCTGACTGTTAATCAGAGGGTCCTTGGTTCGAGCCCAAGAGAAGGAGCAAAAAAAACCTGATACGAAAGTATCGGGTTTTTTTGTGGATTGAATTGGGAGAGAAATTTATACTGAGCGAAGTCGAAGAAAGCCCAAGAGAAGGAGCTTAGTAAGAGAAAGGCTTTACAGAAATTTAAGGTCTTTTTTTATGGACTAAGGTTAAAATTTTATCTCTAGAAAAGAGATAATGCAATCTATTTGATTGGTGATTTAGTAGATTATAAAAAAGAATAATAAAATATACTCATCTATAACTAATGGTTCGTTTGAAGGTGTTGAAGCTTTAAAAGGTTTCTGATTTATCCAAAGAATTTTATTTAGAGGTTAATGAAGAAATTGAAAAAGTAAAGAGCATTATAAATAATACAGTTCTTGAAATTAATAAAAACGGGAATAATGCGACTTAGTTTCTAATATCTCAAGTTAAGTTTTTAAGTAACCTAGCAGAAAAATTAAAGACCATTTATTCTAAATTTAGATTCATTTGGGAGTTATTCAAGGTGTAATTATTTATCTAGTTGGCAAATGCTTCTTAAAAGAATTCTATAAGAAAATAATTAAATTATGATCAGTTTCATATTTATGATAACGGATAGATGTTTTTCATTCTTGAACGTATAATTAATCCTTATTGCCTCACATTTTTGATTTCGTAAAAAGGTTTTTCAATTAGAGGAATTCTGCACTTTTATATTAACAATTCGATGTATTTACTGAAAGAATCTCCAAAAAAGGAGTTTTATATAACATTATGCAAAGCTAATGGTATCTATATGGTATATGAATTAGGTCTAGAAAGTATACGTTAATTTAATTTTATGTCATAATTAATTAATCATTCTAAAAGACATATTTTATGAAACAAAAACTACTATTTACGTTGATTTTAATGACTTCAATTACGCTAATTAACGCTCAGACAGTTCTATTCGAAGAAGATTTTGAAAGTTATGCAGACCAGACAGGAATACGCGGTATAGATGCAGTGAATGTTGGAGATTATCCAGTTAGCACCCCTTTTATAATTGATGGTGAAGATCTAGATTTCAGTGACAGTTCTAGTGATTATATCGTTATTTCAAATGATCAGTTAGAGTTAAGAGATTTGGAAGGAGAAGGTGTTATTACTTTTGATGCTGTAGATATTTCTTCGCAAACAGGGAATATAACTGTTAATATTGGAACAGTCGATTTTAGTATGAGATCTACAACTTCTGAATGGGAAACCGATGATTATCTTGATGTCTATTATTCATTAGACGGTGGCGATAATTTTGTTTTAGTCCCTAACCACATGGGGAATGGAGATGCAATTAGCACATTTGTTCTTACTACAACCCCTGCTGAAGGCGCAAGTTTTAATTTTACTTTTTCTGAAATTATTGATCCTCTTGCTGCAACGTCTTTGATTCTAGAAATTAGAGCTTTTAATGATAGCGGGGATGAAGAGTTTATATTAGATGACATCACGGTGTCTAGAGGAGGAGTCAATTTATATACTCAAGATTTTTCTGGTTTTGCAGATCCATCTGGAGTTATAGGGTCAGGATCTGAAGTGTTTAGTAATTCTGGAGACTATCCTACTGTGCCTTGGACATTAATTCTTGAAGATGATGGACAATTAGAAAATTCTGGAGATTTTGTCAGGGTAGAAGATGAGGGGGGTAATAACGTATTAGAATTCAACGATCTTGGCGATAATCAACCTGTGAATTTTGATATAGATGTTATTGATATTGCTGGGCAACCTGATATTACTTTTGGTTTAGATATTAATTTTAGAGAAACTACTTATGAAGTTGAAGATTTTATTGACATATTCTATTCTTTAGATGGTGGTACTACATTTACTTTGGCTCAAGATGATGGTAATGGGCATACCTATAGTGGTTCTACAATAGGTGGATTTGGTACTAATGAAGATCAAGAGTTCGTTCAAACATTATCAGGATTAACAAGTTCTAATTTTATTTTAAGAATAGTAGCAAGTAACGACAGCACTAGCGAAGATTATCAATTAGATAACATAAAAGTTGTATCTGGAACAACACTTAGTACAAACGAAAATATATTAATTGGAGTTACCATTTATCCTAATCCAATAAAAGATGGCTTACTAAATATAAAACCTCAACATAAAGGGCATACAGATGTAGCATTATATGATATATCTGGGAGAGAAGTTTATAAAACAATATTACCATTAAGCAACGTTATAGATATCTCAAACATCCAATCTGGGTTATATACTTTAATAGTAGTTCAAGATAACAAAACTTTAAAAAAGAAAATTGTAAAGTAAAAACTTGCTAATCAAGCTGTCTAAAAAAGTAAAATGAGTAGTTATATTGAGTTTGTCGAAATGGATCAACGTACTAGTAATTAATAAAAAAGGTTTTGATAAGTTCAACCTGACAAACTCAAAAATAGAGACTTTTTAGACAGCCTTATTATTCTCAATACTTATAGACATGTTTCTAAAGTAAGATAGATCATTAAAATATAAATCAATTATGAGGGCTAGATTATCATCTTAAAACCATGAAGTTAAACCACATAAATTTATATTTTCGCCGAATATTTTAATAATATAAATTCTAATACAAGATGTTTAATAATATGCTAAAACCACTAATTTTTATTTTTTTTACGTTGTTATTTGCTTTAAAAATAAGCGCTCAACAAAAAGAAAATGGTAACCTATCGGGTATTATTGTTGACGAATCTGGCGTTCCACTTCCTGGAGCAGAAATTTATGTTAAGATAAAGAGTAGGTTTGTAGGAGGAACAAGTGATTTTGACGGCAGATTTAATATCATTAATATTCCAGAAGGAAGTCAAAATTTAAGCATAAAATATTTAGGCTATAAAGAAAGAAGTATATTAATTACTGTAATCAAAAGAGCAACGACAGATGTTGGTAAAATAATATTACAACCAGATGTTGAAAGTTTAGACGATGTTCTTGTAAATGCAAGATCTAAAGGGCAAGTAAGATCATTAAATATTCAAAAAAATTCTGATAACATTGTAAACGTTATTTCGTTGGAGCAGGCAAGTAAATTTCCTGATTCTAATATAGGTGATGCACTAAAAAGAGTTTCTGGTATTTCAATACAAACAGATCAAGGTGAAGCTAGAAGTGTTAGCGTTCGTGGGTTAGGTTCAGAATCGACAACAATATTGGTAAATGGAGATAGAGTTTCAGCGACTTCCTTTAATTCTAGATCCGTTGAGGTTGATTTAATACCAGCCGATGTTATTCAAAACATTGAAGTTACTAAGAGTGCTTCTGCAGATTTAGATGGAGAGGCAACAGGCGGAGTCGTCAATTTAATAACTAGAGCAGCATATAGTAAAGACTTAAAATTCAGTCTGAGGTCAAATTACAGTATCACGCCCACTTGGGATAAAATAAACTACAATACAGCTATTGGTATCTCAAAAAAGTTCTTTGATGAACGTTTAGGAGTTGCTTTTAATGGGTCTTCAGATAGTAGATCATTTCAATCTAATAGTATAGAAATAGATTGGGATTTTGCAGATACTGGAGAAATTGATAATCCTAACGATAACACAAGGTTTTTAAATGAGTTTGAAGTAAGACGGTATTGGGTAAGAAGAGATAGAAAAAACTTAAATTTGAGTTTAGACTATGAATTTTCTAAAAACTCATTAATAGGTTTAAAAACGTCGCTGTCCTCGAGAGATGATTTTGAAAACAGATACCGAACGCGATATACTAGTATTGATTTTCCTCAAGAATTTACTCCAGACGGTATAGCTGTTTCAGAAGGACTTGTTCGAACAGATACAAGAGGCGGATCTAGTGAAGGTAAGCCTAATAATTATCGCTTAGATCGAAAAAATGTTTTTAATAATAAACTTTACGGAGAGCATGTTATTGGATCTATTGAGGCAGATTGGAGTTTGTCTTATTCTAACGCCAAAAAAAGAAGAGCAAGGCGAACTATAGATTATCGCATTATTGAAGGTGAATCGACGTTATTTATTGATGCTCGAAATCCTAATCGTCCAAGGATAACTTCGGATATTGAAAATTTTAATGACGATGCTGTTTTAGGAACCATCTCTGAGACATTTCAGAACCTTGATGATGATGCCTTTAAGGGGAGCGCGACATTTAAAATTCCATTTAAAAATTGGTATATAAAAACAGGTGCTAGATATAGAAGAAACGGACATTCGGAGGATAACAGAAGTTTTGATATTGATCCTATAACTGGAAATTTTGATGCATTTAATGACATAGAAACAGAAAACTATCACACCAATAGTAGTCAGTTAAGTAGTTATGAAACATTCGATTCTCCAAGTAGAGAATTTCTTGGGAGCTTAGACATTAATGACCCATTATTGTTTATAACAACAGAAAATTTTGAATATAATTTTGATAACAGTTATAATGTTGTAGAAAAACGCTCGGCAGCATATATACAAAGTAAGTATGAATTTTCTGAAAATTTTTCTGTTAGAGGTGGTTTTCGTTGGGAACTTACTCAAGGAGATTATAACGCTTTTATCTATAATGAATTAGAAGATATTATTACCCCAAACAGCGTGAATATAGAGTATGATAATCTGTTGCCAAGTATAGATTTTAAGTATAAAATTAAATCCAATTTAATTGCACGTTTAGCCTATGCAAAAACGCTAAATAGACCTACTTATACGAGGCTTTTACCAAGAGTCGGGTTTTCTGGAGGTGATGATGACGACATCACAGATAATACTGTTATAAGATTAGGGAATCCCGATTTAAAACCTCGTATTTCTGATAATTTCGATTTTAGTTTAGAACTTTATTTAAGAAAAGCTGGGCTTGTATCAGTAGGTGTTTTTCATAAAGAACTTAATAATTTTATTGGGTCAGTTAGTTCATTTGAAACACTTCTAGATGGGAGAATACTCGATATAAGACAATACCAAAACCTTGGCACAGGTAAAATAACAGGTATGGAATTAGCTTTTCAAAGAAGCCTGGATTTCCTGCCTTGGCATTTTAAAAATTTAAACTTTTATGGTAATGTTACTCTGTTAGATTCTGAACTATCAGACTTCACAACAAGTTTAAGTAATACTGGTACTGGAGTTACAAATTTTAGAGGCAACGAAAAGAGAAATTTAGCAGATACCGCAGATTTCACTTATAATGTATCGTTAAGTTACAAGGTAAAAAAGGCTGAAATAACTGCCTCATTTAATTCAACTTCTGAATTTATTGATAGCTATGGTGTTATCGCGATTCAAGATGAATATGAGGATAAAAAATCGTTTTTAGATCTTAATGCCAGTTACAGTATAAACTCCAAGTTAAATATTTTTATAGAGGCGAAAAACCTAACCAATCAAGCCTTACGCGAATATGTTGGGGAAAGACAAATTTTACAAAAAGAAGAGTATTATGGAGCCCAATATGTGTTTGGATTTAATTATAGATTTTAAAATGAAAAAGAAAATACTTAACAGTTTCATAGTCTTGTTTTTTGCGAACGCGATAGCTATAGCACAAACTACAGATGGTCCGTATTTGTTTTATAAGAACGATAGCATTAATACAATAAACGTTGTTAATGTTGTTCCTAAAGACTCCCTTAACAAAGATTTTGATATTCAGTTTAGACAAATTCAAAATCTAAAAAAAGATGAAGTACTATCTTTTACAGTCGTGCCTTTTTCATCTAATAAAAATGACGCCTTCAAAGTACAAACGCAAACACAATTTGTAAAGCAGAAATCTATATATAAAGCCCCTAAAAAACTGGTGGCCCTATCAGATATAGAAGGTAATTTTTATGCTTTTAAAAAAATATTGATTGGTGCTAAAATAATGAACACGAACTACGAGTGGATTTTTGGCGAAGGTCATTTGGTATTCGTTGGTGATATTTTTGACAGAGGTAACAATGTAACCCAGTGCTTATGGCTCATTTATGAATTAGAGCGTCAAGCTGAGTTAAATGGAGGGAAAGTACACTTCGTCATGGGGAATCATGAAAACATGAATTTAAGAGGTAGTACAAAATACGTTAAGGACAAATATCTAGACCTTTCTAAAAAGCTGAAATTACCTTATAAAGAGATGTTTGGGAACAATACAGAATTGGGACAATGGTTAAGAACTAAAAATACAGTTGTAAAAATTGGATCCACCCTTTATGTTCATGCAGGTATAAGTATAGATATGATAAACGAAAAATACACTTTAGATGATATTAATCGTATTGCAAAAAAATATTATGGTAATCCTAATAGAAAAGAAATACAAGAATCTTCATTAGTATTCGACACCAAAAGAGGGCCGTTATGGTATCGCGGGTATTTTAAAAATGATATAGGAAATAAAGGGGTTTCAAAGATTCTTGAGCACTTTAATTCAGAAACTATTGTAGTAGGCCATACGGTACAAAATAAAATTAAAACGTTTTTTAAAAATAGGATTATCGCTATAGATCTAAAACATCCTAGAAGCCATAGAGACGGTATAATAACTGTTTTATTGAAGGAGGCGAATGTTTTTTATATTGTTGACGAAAATAACAATAGAGAAAAATTATTTTAATAGGGATATTAAGAATTTTTTTATCTTTATTTCTTAATTCAACATCATTATAAATGATTAATTTCTTTTTTAAATTAATATTTGGTCTAACGTCCTTTACGCTCTATTTAACGCTATCTCAAACAAGTCAATTATATGCACAAGAGCAAGAAGATATTACCCAAAATATAATAAGTAAAGGAGATGAGTGGAGTTATCATGATGAAAACTATTTAGATAAAAAAGATTGGATTGAACAACAATTTCTTCCAGTATCCGATTGGAAAACAGGGAAAGCACCACTAGGATATAATATGCATGATTTAGGTACTATTATAGGTTTTGGGCAAGACTCTATAAATAAAACACTTACGTCTTATTACCACAAAACATTTTTCATAGAAAAAGTGTCAGATTTTTATGCTTATAATCTAAATATAAGAAGAGATGATGGCGCTATTGTATACCTCAATGGCAAAGAAGTATGGAGGACTAATATGCCTAATATTAATAAAATAGAAGGAACAACAAAAGCAGAAGAAAGAGTAGAAGGAAGTCCAGAGCATGAATTTCATAATAAAGTTTTATTTCCAAATAATTTCTTAAATGGAATAAATATTATTGCTGTTGAAGTTCATCAAATAAAAGGAAGGACTTCAGACTGCGTTTTTGATCTAGAATTATCGGGAACCAATGATATAAGTTATTTAAAAGCGTTTTTATCTAATCAAGATAATCAAAACATAGAACTTAAAGATGAAATAAAAGATCTCAATTATAAAATTGAGATTGAAAAACAGGATAAAGAACTAAATAGCTTAAAAACAAGAAAAACTATAATCGATATCATACTTATTATTTCAATGGTAATGTTACTAATTGGGGTTGTATTTATAATACTTTTAATTAAAGATAAAATTAAAGCTAAAAACAATATTCGAGATCTAAAAGAATTAGTAATGCTTAAAGAGAAGGAATTATTAAATCTTTCTTTAACTAATATTCAAAGTAAACAACAATTAGAACTTATACATGAAGATTTAAATACTATCATAAAAAAGAATGAAACTCTTGATACTAAAAATGTGATAACAGGTTTAAAAACATTAACTAAAATGATTAATCAAAATTTAAGTCAAGAAGATGAATGGCTAGAATTACAAAGACATTTCAATTTAGTGCACTCAGGTTTTTTTGATCGCTTAAATAAAGAACATCCGTCATTAGTTCAGAGTGAATTACGTCATTGTAGTCTAATAAAACTGCATCTTTCAACTAAAGAAATAGCAAAGTATCTGTATATAAGCCCAAAATCTGTACAAGCTTCAAGATATAGAATAAAAAAGAAAATGCAACTTGATGAATCTGAGGATTTAAAAAGCTATTTACTAAACTATTAAGCCACCAATACACCGAAATATAAAAGGTGCTTTTTATAGGCTTTAAAATGAAATTTTTCACCCAATACCGTTTTCATTTACTTAATTTTATAAGACGAGTAGCTTAATAGTACTAAAATAAAAACTGATAGGAGTTATATAACCCACATTGCTAACCTTGTTATCTGCATTTAGCCCGACATTTGTAATTGACTCACTAAAATATCAATTCAATATGAAAAGTAATAAAATACAATTAGGATTAATGGCAATAGGAGCGTTCTTTTTTGCTTCAATTCTTTTTTCTTGTACAGATGACAACAATGATTTTGTTCCAATACCTGTTATATTAGATTTTGCTCCTGATGCCATCACTCTCGGTGATACAATTAATCTGATAGGAGGTAATTTTAAGCCAAATATATCAGAAAATGAAGTGAGATTTTCAAGTGCATTAAATGGAACTTCATATACTATAGACGCTATTGCACAAGTATTAGACGCACGAACTAATGTATTAACAGTTATTGTTCCTATTAACGTCATATCTGGTCCTGTTACTGTAACAGTAGATGGTAAAACAGGAACAAGTAATATATTAAATATAGATATTCCAAATTTAACCATAACATCCATAAATCCACCTGCTGCTAATAGAGGTGATACTGTGACAATCTCTGGTGTAGATTTTGGGGGTACCATAGATGATAATACCGTTTTATTTGGAACTGAAGCCGCAACTATTGTATCTGCTTCATCAACAGCGATAGAAGTTATTGTACCAGAAAGTCTTTCTGTTGGTCCTATAACTGTAACATTAACCGTTGCAAGTATAAATCAAGAAACTACTGTAGACTTTGAAGTCACTGATATTGTTGCAGTAACCGTAGCATCATATAACCCGCCTGCAGAAAGTGTAGGTGCAGAAATTACTGTTTTTGGAACAAATTTTAGTGAAGTAATTTCAGAAAACCAAGTATCTTTTAACGGTGTAGATGCAACTGTTTCTATCGCTACATCAAATGCACTAACAGTTATTGTGCCAGATGGAGCTACAACTGGACCTATAAGTGTGACTGTAGATGGTGAAACTGCGGCTGGTCCCGATTTTACAATTTTATTTGGTTTTGCAGAATTGCTTACTATACCAGGCGTGGATCCTACGGCAGATTTTACTAGAGTGTTTTGGGTAGATAATTCAGTTGTATACATCACTGGAGAAGATGGAATTTTAATAAAATCTACCGATGCTGGTGCAACTTGGATATCAATAACAACACCATTAACTGAAACTTTTTGGGACTCTTTTTGGATTGATGAAATGACAGGTTGGCTTGGGCAAAGAGATGGAACCATTCATTATACAACAAATGGTGGAAATTCTTGGAATAGTTGGGTAGACGTAGGAGGTATAGCTAATGGAACATATATAGGATCCCTATCATTTGTTGATGCCAATACAGGTTGGGCTTCTGGAGATGGTGGAATTATCTTAAAAACAACTGATGGAGGCGTTAGTTGGTCTCTCCAAGCTGGTGGTCTTTATAACGCTATAGATTTTGATAATATTTATTTTATTGATGCGAATACAGGTTGGGCTGTTGGAGAACTTGGTACAGTTATAGGTACAACTGACGGAGGCAATACCTGGATCGATCAAACAATAACTGATTTGCAAACTGCTGAAACTGATTTAAAAAGAATTAGGTTTTCAGATGCTATGAATGGTTGGTTAACTGGAGAGGATCTAACAATCTACAACACTACAGATGGAGGAACTACTTGGAATCCAGTAGCAATTTCTGGTGATTATTCTGATGATTTAAATGATTTAGTAATCGTTAATGATCAATTAATAATAGCTGTAGGAGATGATGGCGGAATAGTTAGAAGTGTTGATGGTGGAGCATCTTTTACTGCTTCAGTATCTTCTTTTACAATCGAAAATTTTGATGGTGTAGGCGCGTCACCAGATGGCACAAAAGTTATTGCCGTTAGTGATTTAGCAACCATACTTAGATAATCTAGAATTAGTATAACATACGAAAGAGAACTTTATTTGGCTCCCTATCGAAAAAATAGGGGGTTTTATTCGGTTTGTTTTAATTTAGAATTGGTATTAGAAGCATTTAAGTTTTTTATAGTATTAGATAATTTTAATAATATCTAAAAAAGGTAAACCATTAAATTTCAGATTGTCTTTTTCCTACTAGTAAAAACAATATAGTATTCATTTTTTCAGAAGCGGTTTTTCTTAATATAGAAAATGCTTTAGTTACATGCCCTTCAACCGTTTTTAATGAAATATTAAGGTGGTCAGATATTTCTAGATTGGTAAGCCCCTCTTTTCGGCTTAATAAAAAAATTTCTTTACATTTTTTTGGCAAGTTTTTAATGCCTTCTGTTATTAATGCAATTTTTCGTTCAAGCAATTCCGTGTTATCGTCCTCAATCGTTTCATTAAGAGTTTCCGTATATACTTTTTCTAGTACAGAAAGGGTTCTGCTCTTATGATACTGATTAATAAACTCATTATAAGTACTCTTATATAAGAAGCTTTTAATTGAATAATCAGGATTCAATCGTTTTCTAAATTCCCATGTCTTTAGAAAAACGATTTGTACAATATCCTCAGATTGCGCATAGTCATTAGTTAGGCTCATAGCATAAATAAAAAGCGGTTTATGATATGTTTTGACCAAATAAACATAAGCATTCTCATCTCTTTTTTTTAGGCTTTCAATAAATCCCGCATTATTAATATATGAATAAGACATAACTAAAAACTATAAATTCTTATTTAGAATAGCGTAAATATCATAAAATAATAATAAAAATTGAAAAAAAATATTAAAAAAGCAAGGGTTATTTAATTTGACCTTGTAATATAGGAAAGCTTAAGGTATTGAAGATGTCTCCAAAAATTGAAAAAATAATAGTAAAATATATAACAAAGTCGGCAACAGCTAGTGATTTAGACACGCTTTCTGAATGGATTAAAACACCTGCTAATAAAATAGCCTTCAAAGATTATATCCAAACACATTATGCAATAACTTATAGTGTCAATAATCCAGATGCAAAAAAATCGCTAGAACGTTTGTTTTTGAGAATAAAGAAAGAGAAAACATTAGTTTATAGACTGAAAAAACAACCGATTTATAGGTATGTGGCTGCAGCTGTAGTAGTTGGTCTAATGGTTTCAGCTTTTTTCTTTGAAAACAGTTTTTTCAATTCATCAGTTGAGTCTATTCCAACAATTGTAAATAGGAGTACTATTGTTCCAGGAACTGATAAAGCAACTTTAACTTTAGGAGATGGTACTATTGTAGCATTAGAAAAAGGAAATAACTACCAAATTAAAAACGCTAATAGTAATGGCGAAAAAATAATATATGAAGCTAATAATAAGAAAACAAAGGAGATTGTATATAATCATTTAACCATTCCAAGAGGTGGGCAATTTCATTTAGTTTTAGAAGATGGAACAGAAGTTTGGTTAAATTCAGAATCTCAACTTAAATACCCTGTATCATTTACTGATGATGCAACTCGTGAGGTAGAACTTGTTTATGGTGAAGCTTATTTTGAAGTATCTCCTAGCACAAACCATAAAGGTGCTAAATTTAAGTTACTCAATAAATCTCAAGAAATAGAAGTTTTGGGAACAGCGTTTAATGTTAAAGCTTATAAAGATGAAACCAATATATATACCACTTTAGTTGAGGGAAAAGTGGCCGTAAGTAATGCGGTTTCTAAACAAAACTTAATACCAAATCAACAATTAAATTTAGACCTAAAAAACAATAGTATTACGGTTTATAAGGTTGACGTCAGTTCTGAAATATCATGGATAAAAGGAGTTTTCAGTTTTAAGGGAAAATCATTAAAAGACATTATGAAAGTGATATCAAGATGGTATGATGTCGATATAATCTTTGAAAATAAGGATTTAGAATCAATAAAATTTAAAGGTTCCTTAGACAAGAATCAAAGTATTGAAGAGATTTTAACTATTATGAAATCTAATACAATAAATAATTACGAAATAGTCGATAAAACAATAATACTTAAATAAAATAAATCAAAACTAATTTATTAACTCTAAAATTATAACATATGTAATAAAAAGACAATTAAAAAAAGAGGATAAAGTTTAACCGTCTAAAGTATAAAGCTCTACCCCCTTAGTATTATTATCAAATTAATTAAAATGTTTAACTAACTAAATAACACACAAATTTATGGAAATTAAATTAACTAGTCTCTGTTTTCTATTCAGAAAGCGGTTTTTAATGATAATTATGAGAACATTCATTTTTTTATGTTTTACTACAGTTTTTGCCCTAACATCTGGTGAAGTTGTATCTCAAAATTCTAAAATTAAGATAGAAAAGACTGAAGTATTAACAGTTGATGAAGTGTTTGACTTAATTATGAATCAAACAAACTATAAATTCTTTTATGAAGAAGGCATATTTAATAGCCTTCCTAAAGTTGAAGTGAAAAAAGGAATTATTAGTACAAATAAGTTATTAAAAAAAAGTTTGTCACTGGAAAATCTAGACATTACAGTAACTGCTAATAACTCTATTTTACTAAAAGAAAAGCCCGAAAGCAAAGTAAAAAATCAAATACAAGAATTTCAAGTGTCAGGTGTCGTTTCAGATGCTAATGGGCAACCATTACCAGGAGCAAACATCTTAGAAAAAGGAACAACAAACGGTGCGCAGACCGATTTTGATGGGGAATTTTCAATTACAGTAGCCAATGAAAAGGCTATACTTGTTGTTTCTTATTTAGGATTTTTAACAAGTGAAATTTCTGTAAATGGACAAACAACAATTAATGTCTCTTTAGTTGAAGATTCTGCTAAATTAGACGAAGTTATTGTGGTTGGTTATGGTTCACAAAAGAAGGTGAATCTTACTGGGTCTGTAGTAAGTGTAAAAGGAGATGCTATAAATAAACGTCCAATAACTCAAGGATCGCAAGCCTTACAAGGTGTCGCTTCTGGAGTCCAAATTAATACTAATTCTGGAGAACCAGGTAATGATAATGCATCAATAAGCGTAAGAGGTATAGGTACCTTAAATAACTCAAATCCTTTAGTTTTAATTGATGGTATAGAAGGGCCGTTAAACAGTATCAATTCAAACGATATTGAAACTATTAACGTATTGAAAGATGCTGCTTCTGCTGCTATTTATGGAACAAGAGCAGCAAATGGTGTTATACTGATTACGACTAAAAGAGGAAAAACAGGGAGACCATCAATTTCTTTTAATTCTTTTTACGGCATAACCTCTCCAACTGTTTTAGCTAACACGGTAACAGATACAAGAACCTATTTAGAAACCTTTGTTGAAGCTGCTGCATATTCTGGTAGAAATCATTCTTTTACACCAGAATTAATTGATGAAATTTCTGCTTTAGGGTCTAAAGACTGGTTAGGTGATTTTGTTAATACAGGATCAATACAGAGTCACGATTTGTCAATGTCAGGAGGGACAGAAAATGTTAAGTACCGTTGGTCTACAAGTTATTTAGATCAAGATAGTTTTTTAGAAGGTGGTTATTATTTAAAACGATTAAATACACGTTTAAATTTAGATGTTAAATTAAATGATAAAGTTAAGATAGGTACATCATTATCTTTTGTTAATAGTGATAACAGACAAGCAACTAAAAATGATGCACCTGCTAATAGCACGCAGCGTGGTATACCTGAAGGTGAAGGAATAATTCCTAGTTTTTCAGATGATGGAAACAAAGGAAGTTTTTTGTTTACTATACTTAACGTGAGTGCGCCAAACGGTTTTGTTTTCGATGAACTTGGAAGATATGGTGGTACAGGTGGTGAGTCATCAAGATCTCAACGTCATAACCCACAAGCATTAATTGATAATCAGTGGGTAGATATTGATAGAAATGAGTTTTTAGGAAATGCATTTATAGAGTATGAACCTATTAAAGGTCTTAAATTAAGGTATACATCTGCAATAAATTTTCAACAAGAATCTTACAAAGATACACGTTTAGAGCACGAACAATATGATAGATTTGGTAATAGATCAGCACTTCGAGAAGAAGGTAGTTTGTTAATTACTAGAGAATCAACAATATATAATAGAACGAATTGGTTACAAGCTAATTATGAGAAATCTTTTGGCGATCATAATTTTAATTTCCTAGTTGGTGCTAATCAAGAAACTTCTGAGATTAGAAGAACTGCAACCTTCGAAAAAGGATTTGGATCCACTTCGTTGGTTCGAGCAGGTTTAGGTACAGAAGCTGTAGATATTAGTAATTATGATGGAGAATGGGGTTTACAGTCTGTTTTTGGTAGATTAAATTATAATTACAAAGGTAAATATTTGCTAGAAGCAAATATTAGACGCGATGGGTCTTCAAGGTTTGGTTCAGAAAACAGATGGGCTACTTTTCCAGGACTATCTGCTGGATATATAATTTCTAATGAAAATTTTTGGAAAAGTGATTTTCTTACTCATGTAAAGTTAAGAGGGTCGTGGGGTAGATTAGGTGTACAAAGTACAAACTTATACCCATTCGCTTCAGAAGTTGTTTTAGGATCAGATTATAATGGAGTATCAGGTGGGTCTTTAAATAAACTAGGGAATCCAAATTTAGAATGGGAAGAAACGACAGTTACAGATGTTGGTGTTGATCTTAAGTTTTGGGGCGGAAAAGTGTCTCTTGAAGCAGATTATTTCTTTAAAGAAAGTGAGGGTATATTAACAGATTTAGCCAATCCGCTCACTTCAGGTGTTGATTCTAATATATCAGTGAATGCTGCTTCAATTGAAAATAAAGGATTTGATTTGACACTTAACTTACATCATAATATTGGCGATTTCAAAATGTCAACGGGTTTAAATGTGACTCACGTTAAGAACAAAGTTATTTCTGTAGATCCTAGTTTAGCAGGCGAAGATGACCGAAGACGAAATGGTCAAGGTTGGTTGATTAGAGGAGAAGCTATTAATTCTTTTTTCGGTCATGAATTTGGAGGTATCTACCAAGTAGAAGATTTTGATACTAATGGTGATTTATTAGAGCCTTTAGATTTTAGCTGGTTAGGAAGTAATACACCAAGACCTGGGGATATTAAATATACGGACCAAAATAATGACAACAAAATCAACGAAGACGATATGGTTGTAATAGGTAACCCAAATCCAGAATGGTTATATGGTTTTAATTTTGATTTTGAATATAAGGGATGGGATTTAAGCTTGTTGTTTCAAGGTCAGGGTACTGCAAATTCATTAGTAAATAGGTATACAGGTAATTTTGGGCATTCAGGTTTAAGAGAATATTGGTTAAACGGTTGGACTGAAGAAAACCGAAGTAATACGGTACCAAGAATATTTGTTGACAGAGATGGTTGGAATGGAAACACTATTGAAGGTGTTGGTCAACTTGCACAAACTTCTAATTGGATAATTGATAGGCAATATTTAAGGTTAAAAAATATTGTAGTTGGCTATACTTTTCCAGAAAAGCTTGCAGAGAAATTATTTGTTGATTACTTAAGAGTTTATGTAAGTGGGCAAAATTTATGGACCAATTCAAAATTAGATGATTTAGATCCAGAAAGAAATGCATTTACCAATCACTTTGCTGCTACATTGCCGCAAGCTGAAGTTGTAACACTTGGAGTTAACTTAAAATTTTAAAAAAGACATATTATGAAATTAATAATAAAAATATACGTATTACTGATGCTTATTACCACGGTGTCATGTAATGATGATAATATAGAGTTAGCACCTATAAATTCTGTTGATGCCGACAGTTTTTATACAACAGTTCAAAATTTAAATGCAGGTTTGTATGGCATCTATGATGCACTACAACTTGAAGGTATGTATGGAGAACAAGTGCTTTTAGATGGTTTAAGTGATAATTGTATAGTCGACGATACCTTTGCACCAGACATTGCTACATTTGCTGCTGGTAATCAAGTTGAGGTTTCACGTACATTTATAGATCTTTATCAGGATCCTTATGTTTTAATACAACGCGCAAATTTATTATTAGATAATGCAGATGGAATAACAGGTATATCTAGTAACGATTTAGCAGTTATTAAAGCAGAGGCAAGAGGATTACGTGCTATCGCATATATGCGATTGGTATACTTATTTGGAGATGTGCCATTTACTACAACTTCTATAGGTCGTGATGAATCTTTACAAATAGCTAGAACAGATCGTGATACCATTATTGATTTTATTATAGCTGAATTTGCTGATGCTGCAACTATTTTAGATTCAACATCTTCAGATGGAAGATTAACATCGCAGGCAGTTTTAGGTTTACATGCAAGAGTAATGCTATATGAAGCTAGATTTGGTAATAAAACTTGGGGAGATGCACTAAACGCAATTAACGCATCAATAGCAGCTGCTAATAGTGGAGGACATGCTTTAGTTGATACTGATACTCCAGAAAATGATTACAAATCATTATTTACAGAAAGTGGAGAATCAAATTCTGAGTATATTTTTTCAGTAAAATATAATTCTATTGACTTATCCAACTCTTATCAAGAAAGATACTCGTGGCAAGCAGGTGTGCTACTTATGTACGTACATCAAAATTTTGCAGATGCTTTTGACTATGCAGATGGTTCAGATTATAATCCTGCAGATAATACATTTGTAGGAAGAGATCCAAGATTAAGTGTTAACGTTATGCATGAAGGTCTTACTTTTGATGGTTTAACTTATAATGGTACTGATGTTGGTGGTTTTGTTGGAGGTAACTCTCCTGGAACTGCTACAAACTTATTTCTTTATAAGTTTATTTCTACCGACTTTTCTTCAGCCTTTAATTTAGGTACTTTAGATGTACCTGTATTGCGTTATGCAGATTTATTGTTGATGCAAGCAGAAGCATTGAATGAAACCAATGCTGACGGTCATGCACCATTAAATTTAGTTAGAGATAGAGCAGGGTTACCAGAATTAGTTGGTCTTTCTCAAGGAGATTTAAGGGATGAGATCATTCACGAGCGTAGAGTAGAACTAGCATTTGAAGGACAACGTTGGTTTGATTTAGCGACGTTAGGTCTTGCTGATGTAATTAACGATATAGTTGAAGAAGCTGAATTTGTTGATAGAGGTTTTACACCCAATAGAAATGAATTATTGCCGATACCACAAATAGAGCTTGAGGCAAACCCTAATTTGTTACCACAAAATCAAGGTTATAATTAGGTTGTAAAAAACCTTTTAAAGTATTTTAAAATTAGTTTAGTTTGAGTTAGTTTGTTTAAAGCGTAGCATACTTAGTTATGCTACGCTTTTTTTAATCATAATTAGGTAGTTAACACTACCAATGAAAATAATATTTACTTAGATGAGGATACTAAATAAAATGATATATTATTCTAGAAAAGCACCTTTGTAATAAGTTCTTGAAACGAATAAGTTAGTCTAAAAAAGATAATTTGAAATATTTATGATGCGTCACTTAACAAAGTAGTGTATTTATAATTAATTCAAGTAAAACAAACATTACTAATTCAAATATCATAAATAACAAATCTCCCCCCTTACAAAAAGAAAAAGATAACTTGAAGTAATTATGATGCGTCACTTAACAAAGTAATGTATTTGTAATTGATTCAAGTAAAGCAAATATTGCTAATTGAAATATTATATATAACAAATAAAACCCCACCTACAAAATGAAAAAAATAATTTTAATTTTATACTTAGCCTTTTCTTATGTCTATGTTAATGCCCAACAATTTATTCCTGACCCTGATGAAATATATCATATACAAGCTGAAAATGGCCAGTATTTAGCATCAGATGGCATCTCTAATGATGCGTATACCGTAGCAAGCCTATCAGAAGCTAATTCTTCTGATGATGTAGAATGGCAATTTGTAGAACAAGAAGATGCTAATGGACTATGGCACATACAAAGAGTAGCAGGAGGGACACGGTCAAGAATACGTTCCGATGATACAACTGAGGCAGATATGCAAGCCTCAACTTCTAAAGGTAGCTGGACACAGTATCAAATAGAAGAAAGTACAAATTTCCCAGGAGCACATTTTTTAACAACTATAAATTCTGGTCATGTTAATAACAGACTTGAATTAACAACGCAGAAGGTTAGTAAAACTACTGAATTTACACTAGATGATGGTGTTAGCTTTAGGTTTACTATAGTACAAGACTTTTTTTACGAAAAAATAGATTACACTCAACTTTATCATGAAAGCAATGGTGATCCTAAAGATTTACCAATAAATGTAGCTCATAGAGGTAAATGGGAAGATAAAAATGTACCAGAAAATTCTCAGGCTTCAATTCAGTTAGCGCAAAACGATAATAATATTGATTGGTTAGAAATAGATGTTAAACCATCAAATATTCAACTATACAGTAATGGGTCTCTTGCCTCATTGCAGCCTATTATTTTTCATGATGATTACCCGCATAGGTTAATTAGTGCAGGTGATTGGGCAGATAACGATTTGGTTTATGATAATGATATGTCTGGTTACACATTAAGCGATAGGTTTGGAAATGAAACCAATGAGCCGCTTATGACCTTAGAAGATTTTTTTCAATTTATAACTTCCAATAATATAACCAAACCTATTAACCTAGACCTTAGCAATAAATCTTTTTTATCTAACAGGATTGAAAACGGGAGTGATGTTGTTACAGATGTCTATAATATGATGTTCTTAAAAGCTGTAGAACTTATCTTTGAGTACAACCTTAATAACCAGATTTTTTTGAAAAATACATATGCATGGGATCATGCCATATGGGGGTTAAATGCCACAAACACAGATTTAGAAGGGCCAAATGCCAGTGTAACTTCTATTATGAATTCTCATCAGAGCAGCTTAGGTATTATGTATACTCCAAAGTTTGGAGAAGAAACGTACAATAATGGTGATGATACTGTTTATTGGGATCCGTGGTTAGGTATTGCAAAAAAGCCAGCAGAGAATCCTCACCCTGCTACCGTTGTAGGTTTTGAGGTAAGGCTAAAAAAAGATGATGGAGAGGCTGTTACCTATCAGTTGCAAACATATATAAACGAAGCTAAAGACTCACATGATGGAACAGAAATAAGTATCAATTCAGGAATATTTTCAGAAGGTACAGTGGCTTGTGAAGGCACTTGGGATAATCTAGCAAGACGAAAATATGTTGACTTTACTCAAGATAGAAGAAACAGTGTAGAATGGCTAGATGAAAAAGGGTATGGCTATATTATTACAGATTTTCCAGATCAATTAACTGCATTTAAGAATAGAAATAGACAATCAAGTTCTCTTGGGGTTTCATTGCTTCCAGATGTTTTTGGTCGTATAGATAATATTTTTTCCTCAGAACTTAACGGTATGAATGGAGGATTTAGTTTAAGCAATATTCTTATACCAAAAAATATATTAGGAACTGACACTGCCATTGCAGAATTAAATCAAGGTTTATCTGTAATATGGAGAATTGGTACAACTGCGAATGAAGAAATCTACATTGATAGGTTACTTAAAGGAGGTGGGTTTTGGAGAGTAGTATTTTGGGAGCCAAGAGAAACAGGACCGTTTGAAGATATTTCTAACGATGATAGTCTATTATTATCGGTAACAGTAAATGATTTAGAAACTCGAATTTATATAGGAACACCAGACGGTAAGTTTGATTGTATGTATCTTGATTATGGTTTTGAAAACTCAATAATGGAAGGTGAATTCAAAGACGACGCTGATGCTTCACAAATTTATAAATCATACAATCTTACTTATGGCTATGATTATCAAACAGATCAGGTATTTGCTGGTCGACAAGTTTGTAGAACAGATATGTTTCTTGCTGCTATGGAAGAGTATTTTAATGGAGACCCTGTTTCTCAAATACTAGATACTAAAGATGCATTTACTTTTCTTAATGATGAAAATCCTTATTTTTCTAGTGGTAATGACTTTCAAAAAAGTGCCAATGAAAAAGCTTTTGATGGAGAACCGACAATTTCTTGTACTTCAAGAGAACAATTGGGGCGCAGACTAGATGAACTAGAAGGCAATTTATATTTAATTATAGGGCAGTCTAACGCTGCTGGTAGAGGTATACTACCCGATGTTTTAGAACCTTATGAGAATGTTAGTGTATTAGATGATAATGGAGCTTTTATTCCTGCATTACCTAATTTAAATTTCTATTCTAGCATAAAAAAAAGCGAAGGACAACAGCAACAAGGCTATAACTTGGGCTATACATTTGGGGGTTCAATGCAACACATTACAGAAGAAGAAATAAAGTTAGTTGTCAATGCAAAAGGAGGTACTGGAATTAGTCAATGGGAAAAAGGAGCAACTGATGGTTTCTTTGAAGCAGCAGTGAGCAGAGTTAATGAAGCAATAGGAATAGGAAATACCCAATTAGCAGGTATCATATGGCATCAGGGAGAATCGGATAGAAATTCTTCTAGTTATATAGCTAATCTTACAGCATTAATTGCAGATTTTAGAGAAGCTTTTGATAATGAAAACCTACCTTTTGTTGTAGGAGAACTTAGCCATGAAAAGCTTGATGACGATGGTTTACCTTTAGCAAATGTACCTTTCAATTCTAATTTGGCTGATTTAGTAAGTTCAGGCGCTATTAACCATTTTGCTGTGGCAAGTGCCGCAGAGTTAAATACATATGATGAAACTCATTTTGATACACAATCTCTAAGAGATTTTGGAGATAGTTATGCACTCGAAATGTTAAAATTACAAGGTCGTGATGAAGTACTTCCTGAACATCTTCCAGTTCACCCAGAGATAATTCTTGCTGAAGTATTTTTACCAGATTTGACCAAAGTTTATCATATAAAATCTTTGCAAGGGAATTTATTGGCAGGAGATGCGGGAACAAGTATCATCGAAGATGAAGCGTCTTCAGTTGCTGGTAGCACTACAGGGGCATCTGTAGAATGGAAATTTGTAGCACATGAAGATAATTCGGGTTATCATATAGATTTAAATACTGGTGGAAACGAGTCGCGTCTTTATACAAAAAAGGATACTGAGATTGCTTCTTTAACTAAAAACATCTTTTCTGGATCTAACACTTATTTTTTTATGCAAGAAAGTAATCCTGGTTCAGGAACCTATCATATTACAGCAAATGACGATACGAGTGGTTTTAATAGACTATTTCTAAACCCAAATGGAGTTGCAGGTATGACCGATACATCTTCTACAGGTACCTGGTCTACTTTTGAACTTATTGAAGTGGAAGCAGCAACAGAAGCGGAAACTTTTGTGCCAGACCTCACGAAAATATATCACATAAAATCTATACAAGGAAATTTATTGGCGGGAGATGCTGAAACAAGTGTCATAGAAGACGAAGCGTCCTCAGTTGCTGGTAGCACTATAGGAGCTTCAGTAGAATGGAAGTTTGTAGCCAATGAATCTGGTACAGGTTATCATATAGATTTAAATACAGGAGGAACTCAGTCGCGTATTTATACAAATGGTACAGAGATAGCGTCTTTAACCAGAGACATATTTACAGGAACCAACACCTATTTTTCTTTGCAAGAAAAAAGTCCAGGTTCCGGAACCTATCATATCACGGCTTTAGATGATACGAGTGGTTTTAATAGACTATTTTTAAATCCAAATGGAGTTGCAGGTATGGCCGATACATCTTCTACAGGTACTTGGTCAACTTTTGAATTTATTGAAGTAGAAGCAGCAACAGAAGCGGAAATTTTTGTACCAGACCTTACCAAAGTATATCATATTGAATCTTGGGGAGGAAATTTATTGGCAGGTGATGGTTCGCAAACTAATGCAGCATTAGAAACTGAAGCCGTTGCTGTTAACACTACAGGAGCTTCTGTAGAATGGAGGTTTTTCCCCAATGCAACTAATACTGGTTATCATATAGATTTAGTAGAAGGAGGAGAACAATCACGCCTTTATACAAACGGTTCAGGCATAGCCTCTTTAACTCAGAACATATTTACTAGTGCTAAAACCTATTTTGTTATGGAAGAAAATACTGGATTTACAGATGCGCTAACTTATCATATCACAGCTATTGATGATACGAGTGGGTTTAATAGGTTACAGTTAGATGCTTCTAATGGAGACACTAACATGGTTACTACAGCATCTACAAATTCTGGGGTAAGTTTTATTTTTAACGAAGTAGGAAGCTTTTTTGAGCCACAAGCAAATACGTCTTATCATATAGAAGCCTCAAATGGGCATCGATTAGATACGTCTGGTACAGATATTAGTACTACTACCTCAGCTTCAGGATCATATGCTAATGCTTCCTGGAAGTTTGTTAAAAATGAAAATGGATATTACCATATAGATTTTTCATCTGAAGTATTTGGTATACGCCGTATTAATATAAGTTTTCAGGGTGTAATAAGTTTGGTTGATGTTAGCGATGTAGGTTCTAATACCCAATTTCAAATGAGAGAATCTGCAACCACTGGTTCTTATTTTATACAAGCACCTAATGGGGCTTTAGTTGGTAAAAGATTAACTTTTATTGATGATGGCGTAACAAATACAATCGTAGGAAATGCACTTGATAATGCTGATTATGTTGATTTTAAAATTATTTCAGCATCTTCATCTTCTTCTAAAGCATCTTCACCCTCTAAAGATTTTAAAGGCGAAGCGTTAAAATTTGATACCATGGTTTATCCAAACCCTTCATCAGAAGTTATAAAAATAAAGGGGCTAGAATCCAACGAAACTTTATTTATATATGATATTCTAGGGATTAAAGTTTTAGAAACCACAGATAAAGAGATTGATATATCTACATTTAGTAATGGCGTTTATTTTATTAAAACAGAAGGAAGAGAAAGCGTATTGAAATTTATTAAGAAATAATAATTAATTTAAAACCCGCTGTATATTAAGCAGCGGGTTTATAAATTTAATAAGAACCAATATGAGACAAATAAATAAAATTAAAGCACTTGTTTCTTTTGAAAAAAATAGAAACTTTAAAAAGATGAATATTTCTAGAATGATAAATGATAGATATCTGTTTTGTAAAATGGCTGTTTTTATAGTTTTTTTAATGTTGAGTTCTTTGTCTTTTTCGCAGAATTCTTTAAAAGAGAAAAACGAAATATTATATTCTAAACCTCCAACAGCGGGTATTATTAAATTAGTTTTAGATCCTGAATTTTCTGAAGATGATGAATTGAAACTTGCTTTGTATGACCTAAGTGGTGTATTAGAAAAATCTACTACAGTACAAATTACAAAAGAAACGACTACCATATCATGGGATACCAATACAAAAGGTTTTAGAACCCCTACAGGTGTTTATAAATTAAAAATTACAGGAAGCACCCATAGTATACAAAAAAGGTTAATAATGGACTGTGGTTGTAAAGAATAACCTTTAAACTAGTATTCATAATTAGTTGCATATTCTTAAAAAAAACAGAAAAGAGCACTTACCATAACAATACATAATTACAATAAATAAAGAATATATGTTTTTACATGACTTACTAAGTAGAGTACATAGAAATTTAATTAGAATAATAGTTCTAATTATATTGTTCTCACAGCAAAATACAAATGCGCAAAAAAAACTATTTGTTTTTGCGGGGCAATCTAATATGGCAGGAAGAGCCGCCATTGAAGAAATAGATTTTGCAAAGATACCCAATGTGTATGTTTTAGACGACAATGATAATTTTATACCAGCACGTAATCCTTTAAACCTGTATTCAAACGTGAAAAAAGAAAGATACAGGCAACGACTAGGGCCTGCTTATTCTTTTGCAAAAGCAATACACCGTGCCTATCCTAAAGATTCTATTTTACTAGTGGTAAATGCAAGAGGAGGAACAGCTATTGAGCGTTTTATGAAAGGTGACTCTACAGCGTATTATAAAAAAACAATTGATCGTATAAAAGGTGTACAACAAAACAATCCTTCCGCAACATTAGAAGCCATTATTTGGCACCAAGGCGAATCTAACAGAAATAATTATCAAACATACCTTGCAAACCTAAATAAACTTACCGAAGACTACAGAACAGATTTAAACAGCCCAGACCTTCCATTTATATGTGGGCAATTAGGACTCTGGAATCCAGAATATAAACACATACGCAATGAGATTTCAAAAATAGAAACAACCATACCTAATGCTTTTTTAGTGTCTTCAGACGGGCTTACCAATTTTGATGAACATCATTTTAATAGCAAATCGCAACGTTTACTAGGAACGCGCTATGCGGCAAAATATTTAGAAATTAAAAACCTTCTCAAGCATGACATTTTAAATGCCACCAATACAAGTTCTTTCACTTCCTTAAAAGAAATGCTCCAAAAACCAGTAGAAAATTACGTTATGGTAGCTGCCCATAGAGGAGATTGGCGCAATGCGCCTGAGAACTCATTACAATCTATAGACATGGCTATAGCAATGGGTGTTGATATTGTAGAAATAGATATCGCAGTAACCGCAGATAGTATTCCTATTTTAATGCATGACAAAACATTAAACCGTACAACAAATTGTAAAGGTCTAGTAAAAGACCATACCTATGCATCTATATCAAAATGTAAATTAAAAGATGGAATAGACGATTTAACAGGAAGAAATATACCCACATTAGAAGAAGCTCTAAAAAGGGTAAAAGGAAAAATTCTTATTAATATAGATAAAGGAGAAGACCATGTGCCTTTAGTTTATGTTCTCTTGAAAAAAACAAAAACCTTAGACCAAGCTATTTTTAGCAGTTATTATCCCTATGAAAAACTAAAAAACCTTTCAGGTAACTTGATTGATAGTGTGCTCTACATGCCTAAAATAAAACATGATACTAAAGGACCTGAAAAATACTTAAAAACCTTTTTGAAGAACACCCAATCTGTAATTCTGCAAACAAGAGCATTAACAGAACAAGATTCTTTGTTAGAAATGATACCTAATGCAAAAAAAGAGGGCTTATGGTTATGGATGAATACATTAGAACCTTTTCATAGTGCAGGACATACTGATGAGAAAATAGTAGAAGATCCAAATACACATTTAGATTGGGTACTAGATCAAGGAACAACGATTATCCAAACAGATAGACCCCAAATAGTATTAGAATATTTAAGAAAAAAAGGATTACATAATTAATACAATACCAACCGAATGAGATTATTTTTTATATTTTGTTTTTTTAGTTTTAATGTTTTGTATGCCCAACAGGAAAAGAACCCAAAATTAGTAGTGGGCATTGTTATAGACCAAATGCGAGCAGAATACTTATATCGTTTTCAAGATAATTATTCAGAAGAAGGCTTTAAAAGACTATTGAAAGAAGGGTTTAACGTAAAAAACATACACTACAATTATATACCAACCGCAACAGGACCAGGACATGCTTCCATTTATACAGGAACAACACCAGAAAATCATGGTATTGTAAATAATGATTGGTATGATCGTGCGTTAAAAAAAATGACCTATTGTGCAGTTGATACAACAGTAACATTGGTAGATTCCGACAAAAAGCAAGCACTTAGTTTTACAATAGGAAAAAGATCGCCAAGAAATTTAAAAACAACAACCATTACAGATGAGCTAAAATTATTTAGCAACGGCAGATCTAAAGTTATAGGCATCTCACTAAAAGATAGAGGTGCTATTTTTCCAGCAGGTCATTTGGCAGATGCAGCGTATTGGTATAATATTGAAAACGGAAATTTTGTATCAAGTACATATTATACAAAGCAACTTCCAGAGTGGCTCAAGGCATTTAATAACACTCATAAAGCAGATTCTTTATTAAATGGTACATGGAACACTTTTTTGCCCATAGATAAATACACACACAGTGGAGCAGATGATGCGGCTTTTGAAAAAGTTTACCAAGGCAGAGAAATTTCTATACTACCATACAATTTAAAAAAACTTAGAAAAGATAATGGTAACTTTAAGTTACTTACAGAAGTGCCTTATGGAAATACATTAGTAACTCAATTAGCCGAAAAAGCTATTAAAAAAGAAAATTTAGGTCAAGGAGAAGAAACAGATTTTTTAACAATAAGCTATTCTGCTACGGATTATGTAGGTCATTATTTTGGCATTAGATCCAAAGAATTGGAAGATACTTATGTTAGAATGGATCGTGAAATCGCAGCACTTTTGAACACCTTAGATAGCGAAGTGGGTAAAAATAATTACACCTTGTTTTTAACAGCAGACCATGGCTCAAGTGATAACCCATATTTTCTAGAAAAATCTAGATTACCAGGTGAATTTTATTCCCCAACGAAGATAAAAGAAGAGCTGAACACCTATTTGTCCAGAGAATTTGGAGAATCAGACTATATTGCTTTTATCGATAAAACTCAGGTTTATTTTAATGAAAAGACAACCCCTAAAGAATTAATAATTAAAAAAGCGACCTCTTTATTAAAAACAATAAAAGGAATTAAATCCGTTTTTGCACCAAATGTACCAGAGAGTAGTTTGTATAAAAACAACATACAAAACGTAATTAATAACAGTTTTTATTTAGAAAACTCAGGAGATATTATAATGCATTTTCATTCCGGTTGGATGGTAGAAAGACCTTATGGGACAACTCATGGTACTATGTATACAAGCGATACACATGTGCCGTTATTATGGTATGGTAAAGGTATACCAAAAGGAGAGTCTGTGAAAAAATACGTGATAACTCAAATAGCACCAACAATTTCCTTTTTATTAAATATACCATTGCCAAATACTAGTAATAGGAATCCAATTGAAGAGGTGTTTGAAAAAATAGAATAGCTTAAAATGTTTACTCATTGTTAAAATGAATTTTTAAACGAGAAGGGGTTAGCTTCTTTTGGTTTAATTATCTAATCCTTTCCTAATATTCTATGTTATAATGAAATAAGAATTAAGCAAATATTTAATTATAATAATTAAAACATAAGAATAGTTTTATAATAATTAATGTTGTTATTACGGAGTCTGATGTTAAGTACTAGTAAATTTCGATGAACAGGAAAGAGGTAGTAAAAGAGACTAAAAGAGTTAACTAACTTTTATTGTTTTATTTATTTTGCGTATTATTGAATCCAAATAAATAGTTTCTATTGGAGACAGAAGGTAATAAAATATGTAGAAGTGGCTTAAAACAAATATTTAATACATATTATGAAGCACTCGTGCAATTTGCTAACCGATTTTTGTTTTTAAAAGACGAATGTGAAGATTTAGTTCAAGATGTTTTTATAAGTCTTTGGGAAAAGGAAAATACGTTTCCAGATGAGGTTTCATTAAAGGTCTATCTATATAAGGCAGTTCGTAACAAATGTTATAATATCATCAAGCATAATAAAGTGAAAAATAAATATGCTGAAACTACAATTCAGTCGTTAGAAGATGATAATTTATTTTTAAAGCAAGTACTTGAAGAAGAAATTGTTCGGCAACTACATAAAGCTATTGAAGTACTCCCGAAAAGGAAAAAGGAAATTATTAAACTGAGCCTTAAAGGTCTTAAGAATAGTGAGATTGCAGAAGAACTAGCTATAAAACTTCAAACCGTTAAAACTTTAAAATCTCAATCCTATAAAATATTACGGGAACAGTTCCATGAATTAAATACAATTATCTACTTTTTATTAGTGTAATTAACCAAAATACTATTATATCGAAATTATTATTTTGTTTTCTTTTTTTATTATTCAGAATAGCATAATATCAAAGATTTAATATGTTAAGTTGTCTATTATTAACAGGTTAAATCTATTGTGAAATTATGAATTCAGTAAGTTTTTACGACTATTTTTTGCTATATCATAAAAAAAAGCAATTCTTAATAGTACCTAATTAAAACTTAGTTGTTCTATATATGTAAACTGCAAAAAGAATGATAGAAGTTTTTCACATCTCAAAATTAATAGTCAAAAAAAAATTAGGAATTTTAACGGATTCTGAAAAATCAGAATTAAAGAAATTTAATAAGGAATACCCGTTCTCAAAAGAAATTAAAATTGAAGAATTAACAGATAGAATTGAATCATATGCTACAATTAATAAAAAAAGAGCGTGGGAATCAATAGAGAAGAAGTCTGAGAAGAGAAGAGAAAAGCCAGTTTTTGTTCTTTATAATAAAACGTGGTATAAATATGCAGCTGCAGCAGTGTTTGTTGGAATAATGGTTTCGACCTATTTTTTTAAAAATAGTTTTTTCAATACACCAGTTGAGTCTATTCCAACAATTGTAAATACTAATGTAATTGAGCCAGGAACAGGAAAAGCAACTTTAACCCTAGAAGATGGCTCAGTTGTGGCGTTAGAAAAGGGAAATACGTACCAAACCCAAAATGCTAATAGTAATGGCGAAAAAATAATATATGAAGCCGGTAATAAGAAAACAAAAAAGATTGTACATCACTATTTAACCATTCCAAGAGGCGGTGAATTTCATATGGTTATGGCAGATGGAACAGAGGTTTGGTTAAATTCAGAATCTCAACTTAAATATCCTATATCATTTATTGAAGGTGTTACACGTGAAGTAGAACTCGTTTATGGAGAAGCCTATTTTGATGTATCACCTAGTACCAATCATAAAGGCGCAAAATTTAAAGTATTAAATCGATCTCAAGAAATAGAAGTTTTGGGTACAGAGTTTAATATAAAAGCTTACAAAGATGAAACGAATATATACACAACGTTGGTTGAGGGTAAAGTAGTTGTGAACAATGGTGTTTCAAAACAAAACTTAATGCCTAATCAACAATCAAATTTAGATCTGAGAAATAATAGTATTATAGTTGCTGAAATTAATGTTGAATCAGAAATTTCATGGAAAAAAGGAATTTTTAGTTTTGAAGGTAAAACATTAAACGATATTATGATTGTTTTATCAAGATGGTATGATGTAGATATCGTTTTTGAAAATAAAGATTTAAAATCAGTAAAATTCAATGGTATTCTAGATAAATCTCAAAGTATTGAAGAGATTTTATTAGTTATGAAATCTAGTTCAATAAATAATTATGAAATAAAAAATAAAACAATAACACTAAAATAAAACCAAGGTTTTTATAACAAGAAAAAACGAGTTGAAAACTATTAGTCTAATATTCTCGTAAGTAATTTAAGTATTAACAACATCTAAAATTTTTTAGCCTATGACATAAAAACACTATAAAAAAATGAGGATAAAGTTTAACCGGCAAAAGTTTAAAACTATATCCCCTTGGAATTATTACCAATTAATTAAAAATATTTAACTAACTAAATAACACACAAATTTATGGAAATTAAATTAATTAATGCCAGTTTTTTATATAGAAAACGGCTCTTAAAGATCATTATGAGGACATTTATTTTCTTATTCTTCACTACTGTCTTTGCATTAACTCCCAATAATATTGTATCGCAAAATTCTAAAATTAAAGTTGAAGAAGATAAAATGTTGACAGTTGATGAGGTATTCAAACTCATCAAGAATCAGACAGATTATAGGTTTTTTTACGAAGAAGATTTATTTAAAAATTTTCCTAAAGTTCAAGTTAAAAAAGGTGTTATAAGTACAAATAAGCTATTAAAGCGTAGTTTGTCAACAGGTAACCTTAACATTACAGTAACGGCTAATAATGCTATACTGATAAAAGAAAAACTCACTGAAGAGACTGCTGTTAATCAACAAGATTATGAAGTTTATGGTATAGTTACAGATGCCAATGGTCAACCATTACCAGGAGCAAACATTATAGAAAAAGGAACTTCCAATGGAACACAAACTGATTTTGATGGAAATTTCTCTTTAAATGTTGCTGGTGAAGATGCTATACTTGTAGTTTCTTATATCGGTTTTGTAACAAAAGAAGTTTCTCCAAATAATGAAGCTTCATTAACTATTACATTAGTAGAAGATGCTTCTAAGTTAGATGAAGTAGTTGTGGTAGGTTATGGTACAAGTACCAAAGAAAAATTTAATGGTTCTGTGTCAAAAGTAAGTAGTAAAAAGTTAAACACTTTTTCTTCTGCAAATTTTGAACAGGCATTGTCTGGTACAGTTTCGGGTGTTCAAGTATTAAGTAATGGTAAAAACCCTGGCGATAATTCTGTAATCCAAATTAGAGGGCTTAATACATTAACGGCAGGTACAAACCCTTTAATCGTAGTTGATGGAAATCCATTAAGTGAAGGATCTTCATTAAGTTCTGTAAACACAAACGATATAGCGTCTATTAATATATTAAAAGATGCAGCTTCGGCTTCTATTTATGGGTCTAGAGCATCTAACGGTGTTATACTAATTACAACAAAAAAAGGAACTAAGGGCGAACTTAAAGTGTCTTACAATGGTTATCTTGGTGTTCAGAGCCGAATAGATAATTTTGAATTAGCAGATGCGTATGATACAGCATTGTTTGATCTTGATTCTCGTAACTTTGGTTATTTGTCGGGAGGAACAGGTAGAAGTATTACCGATGATAATGCTACTAGAGATGCTAATGGCGGTGGAAAACGAAGTAGAATACCAACGTATCTTCAAGGATATATTGATGGCACGTCTGGACTTACCAATACAGACTGGCTAGATGAGGTTTTTAGAAGTGCATATCAACAAAATCATTATGTAAACCTTAGTGGAGGAGATGAAAAAAGTAACTATTCTGTTTCATTAGGTTATCTAGATCAAGAGAACATCATTGTTGGTTCTGATTATAAAAGGTATACTAATAATATCCGTTTCAACTCGCAAATTAGCGATCGTGTTAAGTTTGGTATTAATATAAATACGTCATATTCAGATACTAATCCATCTGGTGATACAGGATGGTCAGAAACACGATTGGGTAGAGGTAGGCAAGCCGATCCTGCTTTTTCAGTGGTGCTAATGCAACCATATTATAGTGTTTATAACGCTGATGGTTCTTTAAACATTGCTGAACAAATTAATGATAATAACGATAATTGGGATGGACCAATTTCAGAAAACACTATAGCACATGTATTATTGTCTGATTTTACTAGAGACGAATTTAGAGTGTTTGGAAATGCATTTCTTGAGTTTGAACCTATAGAAAATCTTACATTTAAAACATCCTTTGGAGGAGATTATAACACGAGTACAGAAGAATTCTTTGCGCCATCTACTTTTGGTAATTACAGAACACCTGTGGCTAATAGCCTAACCTTGGGCGCTAAGTATGATACTAAGAGAGAGAATTTTATTGTCGAAAATATTTTGAATTATAAGAAAACAATCAAAAAGCACACATTTGATGTATTGTTAGGGCATAGTTATCAACAAGAATTTAGAAACGAAACAGATCTTGAAAGTCAGGATTTTGCAGATAATAACATAAGAAATGTTAATGGAGGAACAACCATTACCGCTATTTCTGAAAGTAGTAAATGGGCATTAGAATCTTATTTTACGCGTTTACAATATGATTATGACAATAAGTATACCCTTTCTGCATCTATAAGAAGAGATGGATCGTCACGTTTTGGAGTCAATACAAAGTATGGAAATTTTGCTTCAGTGTCAGGAGGATGGATTTTGAGTAATGAATCTTTCTTTCCAGAAGATGCCTTTGTAAACTATGCAAAAGTTAGAGCTAGTTGGGGTGAAACGGGTAATAATCAAATAGGTGATTTTGGCTCAGTTTCATTAATAGAACCCGACAATTATGTGTTAAATGGAAGCTTAACTTCTGGAGTAAACACTAGTACATCACCAAATCCAGATTTGTCTTGGGAAACCAATACAGCCAAAAATTTTGGATTAGACCTTGGGTTTATGAATAATCAATTGTTTTTGACTGCGGAATATTATATTTCTAATACAACCGATTTATTACTTGACGTTCCTGTGCCTGAACAATCTGGCTTTTCTGAATCTTTGCAAAACATTGGAGAGATAGAAAATAAAGGGTTTGAGTTAGAATTAAAAGGTAGAAACTTTAGTATTGGTGATGACTTAAAGATAGGCTTCAATGCTAATATCTCTCATACTAATAATGAAGTATTAGCGCTTGGTAACGGACAAGATCAAATAATATTTGGTGCTACAGGATCAGATTTTATTACCAAAGTAGGTGAATCCGTAGCTGAATTTTATAATGTTAATGTTATAGGTGTTTATAGAACGCAAGCAGAAATTGACAGTGATCCAATAACTCCGCTAGCTGGTACTGAGGTGGGAGATTATATTGTAGAAGATGTTAACGGAGATGGCGTAATTACAACTGATGATAGAACATCACAGGGAGATTTTAATCCAGATTTCACGTATGGTTTTGGTTTTACAATGAATTATAAAGGTTTTGATATGTCAGCACAATTTACTGGAGTTGAAGGCCGAAAAGTTGTAGATAATTTAGTTTATCGTTCAGAAACTGGAGAAGGTTTCTTTGTGCCTACTCAATATTATGTTGATAATTATTTCAGCGATCGTAATCCTGATGGATTTTTTAGAAGGCCTGATTTTTCTAGTTTTTCATCTGCGGCAAGAATCACAACCAAATCCAATCTTACTGTGCTTGATGGGGACTATTTTAGACTGAGAAGTTTGCAACTAGGCTATACATTACCAGATAATATAACTGATAAATTAAGTATTGAAAATTTAAGAATTTACTTCACAGGAAACAACATTTTTAATATCACTAATTATAGAGGGTATAATTCAGAAGCGGTGGATACTAGACAAGTAGATGGTTCAAATGAAAGACAATCGTTGGGTCGTGGTTATATTAATTCTGCAAGCCCATTAACTCGATTTATGGCTCTAGGATTAGATATCAAATTTTAATTAATTTAAAAGAAAACGAAAATGAAGATCAAATTAAATATTATAAGAATAGCCATAATGGCATTGGTTTTATCATCTTGTTCTGATCAATTAGACTTGGATCCAATTACCGAAAAAGCAGCAAGTAATTTTTATTCAACAGAACAAGAAATAGAAACTGCTGTAATAGGAGCATATGCTCAACTTCAAGAAAATGGACTTTACGGACTTGATTTAATTGGTGTTGGGGAAATATCAGGAGAAGATGCTTTTGAAGAAATTGCCGCAAATGATGATGGTAGATTTGGACAATTAGATGACTTTTCAACAAATGCTAGTAATGATTTAGTAGACGATATTTGGAGAGAATCTTATAAAGGAATTCAAAGAACCAATATTGTTCTTAACCGAATTACTGATGTAGAATATGATGATAGTACTATAAAAAATAACAGAATTGGTGAAATGAAGTTTCTAAGAGCTTTGTTATACTTCAATCTTGTTAGACTATATGGAGATGTTCCATTAACAATTGAAGAAACAACAAACCCTTCTGATTTCTTTGGACAAGGTCGTACTTCGACATCAGAGGTGTATGCTCAAATTGAATTAGATTTGAATGATGCCATACAAAATCTTCAATCTGATAGTAATAAATCAGTAGGAAGACCAGCTAAAGGAGCTGCACAGGCATTATTAGCAGATGTACAGATGAATCAGGGTAAATACAGTGAAGCAGTTACAACGCTTACACCGCTTGTTACAGCTACTGATTATGAATTAATGCCAACAACATCCGATATTTTTGGTGTTGCTAACGAAGGTAATTCAGAAATCTTATTTGAAGTTCAGTTTGCTAGTGGTGTTAATGGTAATGACGAAGGGGAGTCAGCTGCATCACAATTCAGGCCATCAGGTACCACAGCAAATGCAAAGGGGCATAATTTGCCTTCTACAGAATTTGTGAATCTTTTTGAATCAGGAGATACGCGTAAGGATGATTATATAGGTTTAGATGCAGTTGCTAACCCATTTTATTTTTCTTTGAAGTATGAGGTATCTGCAACAGGAACTGATGATGGAGGTTCTGATCATATTGTGATTAGGTTTGCTGATGTATTGTTAAAATACGCTGAAGCATTGAATGAATCTGGTGGTGCTAATGCAGCAACGTATCTTGATATGGTTAGAAATAGAGCAGGATTAGCAAATACAACGGCTACTACACAAAGCGAGTTAAGAGATGCTATAGAAATGGAAAGACGATTTGAGTTTATAGGAGAAGGACATCGATGGTTTGATTTATTAAGAATAGGAACAGCGGTTGAGACTATGAATGCATGGTTCACAGCTAATAGCATTAATGTGACTATAGATGCTGATAACCTTATTTTACCTATACCACAAAGTCAAATTGATACAGACCCTGCAATTACTCCAAACCCAGGGTATTAAAAATTTATTAATAGTTGTTAGATTAGTTTGAGTTTAGTTGAAATGAATAAGGGGGAGTAAATCCCCCTATTCATAATAACTTGAACAAGGCTTTTTTGATTAAAAATCTCTGAATAAGGCGCATGTATTTCAATTTACGTCCAAATGTGATACACTACAAAATAAATAAGTTTTAATACTAAATTCTGAAAATATCAATTTTAAAATTAAGGAATAATTTGATTTTTATAAATCAATAAATTAGAAAATATGAATAAAAATAGAATTCAATTTTTAATACTCATTCTTTTAATGACTACGCTTCAATTTTGCAAGAATGAAAATAAAATAGAGAATATTGTAAAAGAAAAAACGGTTTCAAATATTTCAACAGCAAAACAGCAATTAAAAAATACAACTTCCAATTACATAATGGTTTTTTCTCATAGAGGTGATTGGCGAAACGCACCAGAAAATTCTTTACAAGCCATTCAAAACTGTATTGATATGGGAGTAGATGGAGTAGAAATTGATATAAGGCCTACCAAAGATGGACACTTGGTTTTAATGCATGACGAAAAAATAGATCGTACTACCACAGGTAAAGGTCTATTGTCAGAATGGACTTTAGATAGCCTTAAAACTTTGTATTTAAGAAATGGAGCTAACGTTCCAACAAAGCATAAAGTGCCAACATTAGAAGAAGCAATGTTAACAGCTAAAGGAAAAATACTTGTTAATCTGGATAAATGTTATAACCATTTTGATGATGCATACAAGGTGTTACTAAAAACTAAAACTACAGACCATGTGGTTATGAAAGGGAAAGTCTCACTATCAAAAGTTAAAAGTGAATTTGGAAATTATTTAGATAAAGTTGTGTTTATGCCAATTGTTGATTTAGATGCTCCCGATTCTGAAATTATAATAGAAGATTATATGAAAAACTACAAACCCACAGCTTTTGAGTTTATTTTTAAAGATGAAAAATCCCCAGTGTTGAATACATTTAAAACTTTAAGAAAAAATGGATCAAGTGTTTGGGTAAATTCTTTATGGGAAAGCTTGAATGCGGGTTACGAAGATGATATGGCGCTTAAGAACCCTGATAGTATTTATGGTTGGTATATCAAAAAAGGTGTTAATATGATCCAAACAGATAGGCCTCAGTTATTATTAGATTATTTAAGAAACAAAAAACTTCACAATTAAGAATCATAGTTTTATAAACGTTCGAGTTTAGTTTAGAAAGGTATAGCAGAATAGCTGTACTTTTTTTTAAGAGAGAGTATTAACATGAAATATTAAATCGTGATTAAAAGAATAATAAATTTTTATGCTGCACTAGCTTCAGGAATAAGCATTGAAAATAGAAATGAAGTTGATAAAAAATACAAACGATTAAGGTGGTCAGTCTTTATCTCAGCTACTATTGGTTATAGTTTGTTTTATGTATGTAGGTTAAGTTTAAGTGTTGTTAAAAAACCAATAGTAGATGCAGGAATATTAACAGATTCTGAAATAGGGATGGTCGGTTCCGCTTTATTTTTTGCCTATGCCATAGGGAAGCTAACCAATGGGTTTTTAGCAGATAGAAGTAATATTCGTCGTTTTATGGCTACAGGTTTACTCTTAACAGCACTTATCAATTTAGCTTTAGGGTTTACAACATCGTTTACAGCATTTATAATTCTTTGGGGCTTTAGTGGCTGGTTTCAGTCAATGGGGGCAGCACCTAGTGTCGTGTCTTTATCACGTTGGTTTAGTAATAAAGAGCGAGGTACATATTATGGTATTTGGAGTGCGAGCCATGGATTAGGAAAAGCAATAACCTTTGTAGGAGTTGCTTTTGTTGTAAGTATTTCAGGTTGGCAATGGGGCTTTTGGGGTGCAGGTTTAATTGGGTTAGTTGGGGCAATAATCGTTGCTTTATTTCTACACGATTCACCAGAAAGTAAAGGATTGCCTTCCATAGCAGATTATAAGAACGACCATGCAGCTATTTCTGTAGAAGGAAAATCGGTGAGTGCGCTTCAAAAAGATGTATTGAAGAATATTTATATATGGATATTGGCATTGGCAAGTGCCTTGATGTATGTAAGTAGGTATGGGATTGAAAGTTGGGGAATTTATTATTTAGAAGCACAAAAAGGTTATACAACATTAGAAGCAAGTTCTATTGTATCAGTTAGTGCAGTTAGTGGTATTATAGGTACTATTATTTCAGGTTTAATTTCAGATAAGTTATTTAAAGGAAGTCGAAATATACCTGTATTAATAGCTGGTCTTTTAAATGTAACTGCAATTGCATTATTTCTGTTTTACCCAGATGGAAACGTATGGGTTGACACTTTAAGTATGATTGTTTTTGGGTTTGCTATAGGGATTTTAATCACTTTTCTTGGGGGGTTAATGGCGGTTGATATAGCTTCTAAAAAAGCATCAGGAGCAGCTTTGGGGTTAATTGGAATAGCCAGTTATATTGGTGCTGGTATTCAAGATATAGTTAGTGGCTTTCTAATAGGAAACAATCATACCATATTAAATGGAGTGGATAGTTACGATTTTTCAACTATAAAATTATTTTGGTTGGGAGCAGCGATTCTGTCAGTTATCTGCGCCTTATTTGTTTGGAATGCTAAAATGAAAGATTAAAATTTATAAAATGAATGAAATAAAAAATATTGTTTTTGATTTGGGAGGAGTCATTATGAATCTTAATGTACCTCAAACCATTATTGAATTTACGCGTTTAGGAATAAAAAATATTGTTAATGATACAGGTCATCATTATACAGACCCTATTTTTTATGATTTTGAAATAGGAAAGGTTTCAGAGAACGAATTTGTAGAAAAACTTTCTTGTATAGCAAGTAGTAATCCGTCACATTTACAAATTAGAGAAGCTTGGAATGCCATGATTTTAGACATGCCAAGAGACAGAATTAATATTCTTTTAGACTTAAAGAAGAAATACAATATTTATCTTTTAAGTAACACAAATAGCATACATCAACAAAAGTTTATAAATGAGGTTAATGAAACCAATAATTTTTCATTTAATGATTTATTTGAAAAAGCATATTACTCTCATGAAATTGGTATGAGAAAACCTAATGAAGATGTTTTTGAATTTTTACTTAAAGACAGTAATTTAAAGCCAAAAGAGACTTTGTTTATTGATGACTCTATTCATAATATTAATGCCGCTGAAAAATTAGGAATACAAACCTACCATATTCAAGAAGGAAACTCTTTAGAAACACTATTTAAGGTTTAATGACAAGTAATGTATGGATAAAAATACTAAGCTCTAATGCGACAGCTGTTTGTTTATTACTAATAAGTAGAATAAAAATCACTGAATTAATATGAAAGATTTTATAGAATCATTTTTTTATCAAATCAAACTAAATAAAATTGATGAATAGAATTAATTGTGTAACAGTTTTGCTATCATTTAGTTTAAACTGTACATAATAATTAACAAATAGAATTAATATATAGTATTATGTTTGCCCCAAAAAAACCAAAATACTTAATTAAACTCACATTAGTGACCAAACTTGGAGGTCTTTTGTTTGAGTATGATACTGGTGCTGTTTCAGGCACCGTTGGTTCTCTTGAAAGTTTTTTCGTAATTCCAAAAAGCTTATCTGAAACAACTGTAAATGCTTTTAAAGGATTCTTAAAATCTAGTGCCCCAATTGGTTGTATTATCGGGGGTATTATTAGTGAACTTTTAAGCCAAAAATCAGGTAGAAAAAAAGGACTTGTTATAAATCAAATACGTGAAGAATACCTGTGTTGTCTTCAAGGTAATTACTCCGAAAATGAATTCAAACATTTAATACGCAAAGGTTTTAATGTAAAGAATATGCATTACAACTATGTGCCAACTAGGGCGAGAGGTTCACCTATATTCATAGTATTGTTACTCGCGATTGACCTAATCTTGAGTTAAAAACGATGTATTATGCTTTAAATACAATAGTAACATTTGCAACTTAGCATAGTATTGACCAATGATATTTTCGAAAACAACAAATTGCCATCTAGTATGAGCTTCAGTTTGCATAGTTCAATCTGTAGGCCTTCTCACTTTAAATTAGGTTGGAACACTGGATGTTGAAAATATCATGTTTGTAGCAAAATGCCTTTTTCGATTATGTCGAACCATTTCTATTATTTAAAATTTAAAACTTATGAAAATGAAACAACAAAAAATTAAAACCCACACAAATCGATTTATTATAAAACCTCCAGAGCGATGGCATAAGATTGTTTATTCTTTTCTGATTATTTGTTTCCTTATGGGGATGACTCAGGAAATTTCAGCACAATCAAGCTTTGCTACTGTATATGATCATTGCGACCTTACTGGTTTTGCAGTTGATTTAACAGTAGGGCGTTATACTAAGGATGAGTTGGAAGCTTTAGGGGCTGACGAGAAGGATATTTCAGCGGTAGAAGTAGCAGAAGGCTATCGACTCATCGGGTTCAAGGATAATAACTTTAAAGGAGATGTAGTTATTCTAACCGCAGATGCTTGTTTATATGACTTTGATTTTGAAAATAAGATTAAGTCAATTATCCTAGAAGAGTCCCTAACCAACAATTCTGTAGCCACAGTTTACGATCGTTGTAATTTACAAGGCTGGTCAGTTAAACTAGGCGTAGGAAGTTATACAGAGAGTTATCTGGAAGCCTTAGGCGCAGAAGAAAAAGATATTTCAGCGGTAGAAATAACAGAAGGTTATCGACTCATTGGGTTCAAAGATAACAACTTCAAAGGAGATACCGTTATTCTAACAGCAGATGCCTGTTTAGAAGACTTTGATTTTGAGAACGAGATCAAATCAATTATTATAGAAGAGGTGAGCGAAGTAGTCGCTACGATATACGATCATTGCGATTTAGAGGGATGGTCAGTTGAATTGGGTGCAGGAAGTTTTACTAAAGACTACCTGGAAGCCTTAGGAGCAGAAGAAAAAGACATTTCAGCGGTAGAAATAGCAGAAGGTTATCGACTCATCGGGTTCAAGGATAACAACTTCAAAGGAGACGCCGTTATTCTAACAGCAGATGCCTGTTTAGAAGACTTTGATTTTGAGAACGAGATCAAGTCAATTATTATAGAAGAGGAGAGCGAAGTAGCCGCTACGGTATACGATCATTGTGATTTAGAGGGATGGTCAGTTGAATTGGGTGTAGGAAGTTTTACAGAGGGTTATCTGGAAGCATTAGGTGCTGAAAAAAAGGATATTTCAGCGGTACAAGTAGCAGAAGGCTACCAACTTACAGGATTCAAAGATAAAAACTTTAAAGGAGAGTCAGTTGTTTTAACTAGTGATGCTTGTTTGAATGACTTTGATTTTGAGAATGAGATCAAGTCAATCATAATAGAACAAATAGAGATTTTAACGACAGAATTATATGTAGATGTAGATGCGCTCAGTTCAGGGAATGGCGAGCTTGATAGTCCATATAATACATTGCAAGAAGCAGTTGTAGCAGCGAATGTGTTAGCTTCTACAGGTAGTAATCTGATTATTAATGTTAAAGGAACCTTACGGACTTCGAGTTACCTGACGTTCGATGCACGTGAAGCCTCAATAACCATACGATCATACGGAGAAGAGGAGGATGAAATTTTCATGGTATCTGGAATAGCAGATTCGGAAACTTCTTCGAACTTTGAAGTAAGTGCTTTTGGTGCGATGGCCATCGAGACACTTGGAGAAAACGATGACCTTACCATAGAAGGTATTCAATTCTCATGGATAAATGGAGAACTGGCACCAGCTGCTCTATATCTAAAAGTTGGAGAAAATGCTAAAGTAGAAATTGTAGGTAATGATTGGTCGAATACTTCATGGACCACAAGTGAATTTCGTGGTGATTATCCAATCGAAGAGGGTGATTATATTCACAACATAGTTGTCGAAAACCTTGCATTTCCAAATGTAGATGACCAACAAGGTATTTTCATTGTAAGTAATTCATTTAATGATAATGCCCTAGGGTTCGGAGACTATGTGTATAACCTTAGTGCTACTGATGCTTATAGCATAGAAGATTCGTCTTACGCCTCTGGGAATGTAATATCTGAAGTGGCAGCCGTAAGCCCGGAGATTTACACTTTCGAAGAAGAGGAACCAGGAGATACCCCTTTAGATATTACGGAGTCTAATGGAACCTTTAAAGTGTCTTTCAGTGTAGCCGGTTTGGGCAATGGAATGTCCGCTGAAACCGTTAGTTCAGGGAATACTGCGGTAGCAGATCTGGATTTATTCCCTTCTGCGGAAGATTACTCGGTGAGTTGGAAAGAAACCTACACAACCGCGAGAAGAAGTGGGTTTATACTTCGAGCCAATGGAACAAACGTTTCCGTTGATGGATTGAAAGAAGGTTATCTTTTTCAAGCCAATAGTTCCTTGAATGACGTCAGAATTTATAAGTCCGATGCCAATGGTTTCACTCAATTGATAGGCACGGAGCTTACCGCATCGGGGGCTTCCTCTTCTCGTTGGTATAAAGCAACAGTAGAAGGAAATAACCTATACTTTGATTATTCAGATGATGGAACATTGTATACGAATTTGATTTCTATAACTGACGATACTTATAGTGCAGGGACTACCCAATACTCGGTCGGGTATGGTGGTGACATTGGCGATTTGAATATCGATGATGTGAACTTTACTGACCCTAGCCCAGGTTCTGATGCGCAGGATTACACTTTCGAGACCGAAACAGTTGGTGTCTCTCCCTCGAATATAACAGCAGACATGGGCACTTTTGCAGTAGAAACACACCCTTCAGAGGGTAAAGGATTGGTTGGTCAAAGCGGTGGGTCTACAGGTACAGCCGCGGCAGATATGGATTTGTTTTCCTCCAATGGAGATTATTCAATTACCTGGAAGGAAACCTATACGACAGCAAGAAGAGATGGATTTATCCTACGAGCCAATGGAGCAAACACTCTAGATATAGCTGAAGGAATTAAACAAGGTTATCTTTTTCAAGCGAATAGTGCGACAGGTAATCTAAGGATTTATACCTCAGATACAGATGGCTTTACACAATTAGCAAGTGCGGATCTAACTGCATCAGGTGTTGATGTTCCACGTTGGTATAGAGCGACCGTAGAAGGAAGTAATCTATACTTTGATTATTCAGATGATGGGGTGACTTTTACCACGGTCATCACGACAACTGATAGTAGCTACTCCCTTGGAAAGACTCAATACACGATTGGTTACGGTAGAGATGTTGGCGGTATGTATATCGATGATGTTGTATCGAGCGATCCTAACCCCGCAGGATCAGGAACGAATGCTGATGATTATACTTTCGAGACCGAAACGGTTGGTGCCTCTCCTATGAATATCACAGCAAATATGGGCACTTTCACAGTAGAAACACACCATTCAGAAGGTAAAGGATTGGTTTGTCAAAGCGGTGGGGCTACAGGTACAGCCGCAGCAGATATGGATTTATTTCCAGTAGAGTCAGATTATTCAATCACCTGGAAAGAAACCTATACCGCAGCAAGAAGAGATGGGTTTATCTTACGAGCCAATGGAGCAAACACCCTTGATATAGCTGAAGGAATTAAACAAGGCTATCTTTTTCAAGCGAATAGTGCGACAGGTAATCTAAGGATTTATACCTCAGACACAGATGGCTTTACGCAATTAGTAAGTGTGGATCTAGCCCCATCAGGAGATTCACCACGATGGTATAGAGCAACCGTTGAAGGAAGTAACCTATATTTTGACTACTCAGATGATGGGGTGACTTTTACCAGTGTGATTACGACAACGGATGGAACTTATAGTGAAGGGACGACCCAATATACAATTGGCTATGGTTCAGATGTAGGTGGGATGTATATCGATGATGTAGTGCTGAGCGACCCTAATCCAGCAGATTCAAGTACGAAGGCTGATGATTATACTTTCGATACAGAGATACTCGGTACAATACCGTCCAATATTACGGTTCTTCATGGCACTTTCACAGTTGAAGCTCATCCCTCAGAAGGTCAAGGATTGAAGGGGCAAACCACTGGAACAACGGGCACAGCGGTAACAGATATGGATTTATTTCCAGTAGAGTCAGATTATTCAATCACCTGGAAAGAGACCTATACCATAGCTGTAAGAGATGGATTTATCTTACGAGCCAACGGAGAAAACACCCTTGATATAGCTGAAGGAATTAAACAAGGTTATCTTTTTCAAGCGAATAGTGCGACCGGTAATCTTAGGATTTATACCTCAGATGCAGATGGGTTCACCCAGTTAGTAAGTACGGATCTCGCAGCATCAGGTGTTAATGTTCCTCGTTGGTATAGAGCGACGGTGAATGGCACTAAACTGTATTTTGATTATTCAGATGATGGGGTGACCTTTACCAATGTTATCACGACAACCGATGGAACTTATAGTGAAGGGACGACCCAATACACGATTGGTTATGGTAGAGGGATTGGAGGTATGCATATCGATGATGTAGAAATCTTTAAACAGGCAACATTTGATACCAACCCTTATGTGAGTAACATTAACCCTTATCAGATAATCCAAAGAGATAATTCTGGTACAACTGATATTGTTATAGAAGGGAATTATACTGAGAATCCTACAGGAATCGAAGCTAGGTGGAATAGTGCCGCCGATGTATGGACAGCATTGACATTAGACGCTAATGGCCCAGGTACCTTCTCAGGTACTATAACAGGTCAAAGTTCTGGTATGGGTACATTGGAAGTTCGTTTTACCAATGAGACATCAACAAGTGTATCCATAGAAAACGTAGGTATTGGAGATATCTACATTGTAGCAGGACAAAGCAATGCTTCGGGAAGAGGGTTTACTTTAAACACGGCTTCACATCCTACATTTAGCGCAACACTATTCGGTAATGATGATGTTTGGAAAGTACTCGCTGATAAATCAGATGATAACGTAAACCAAATTGATGCGGTAAGCTCCGATGCGATTGCGAATGGTTCAGCATGGCCATTGGTGGCTACTACGCTTATGGCCGATCAAGATGTACCGATTGCATTTGTACCAACAGCAAAAGGAGGATCTAGTATTCTTCAATGGCAGCCAAGTACGAATCATAGCGATGCATCGACGCTCTATGGCTCTATGAGCAGACGGATTACCGCTGTAGGAGGAAAGGTAAAAGGAGTTCTATTTTTTATAGGAGAAACCGATGCACAAAACAATACCACTCTGGCAGACTTCACCTCAGGGCTGAACAGTTTTGTCGATGAAGTAAGCTCTGATTTTCCAGGATTGCAAGTCATGGTAGGGCAGATAGGAGATGCAAATTTCAGTGGCTTGGATGATATCAGGGCAGCTCAAATCAACGTGGTTAACACCAACAGTAATGCACTGCTAGGACCAGCAACCTATGACATCAATACGAGTGATGAAGAAGGAGATTGGCTTCATTTTAAATCAGACCCTGATATGGAGGAGTTCGCTAGAAGGTGGAGTTTGGCCATAGATGAGGCGTTTTATGGAGGCACGAATGGGTATGGACCTATTGTGACAGATGGTAGTATTGCATATGATGAAGCAAGCAATAAAGTAGTAGTTCCATTTACAAATGAAGCAACCTCTGGAGTGAATACTTCATCAACGGTGAACGCAAACTCATTTGATTTATTAAATGACGGTATGACCGTGACTGTTAGTTCGGTATCTGTATTTTCTGATCGATTAGAGTTGGTTCCTTCATCAGGTTTGGACGTGTCGAAATCTATCACTTTGACTTATGCATCATCTCATGACGGTGTGGAGCAGGCTATCTATGATCAGGACAACCTTCCTGCACAGCCATTTTATAATCTGGAAGTATTACTGGGACAATCGACTTCAAGTTTTCTTCCAGAACACGCTTGTTATGATTATCAAAATTCGACTGATGGTGATCTCAAAGCATACTGTGGAGAGTTGGCTGACATAATGTTTGGACAAAACAATTTGATTATTGCGGCGCATCGTGGTATATGGGGTGTAGAATTTCAGGAGAATACAATAGGTTCTATGACAAAGGCCATTGATGATGGGTACTTTTTGGTTGAAAGTGATCAAATACCATATGGTGTGGCGAACACGACTGATGCTTCAGGTGATGATTTTGCATCCCCATCAGGTTTGGCCTGCTTTCACGATTATGGATTAAGTAGGTATACAAGTGCGACAACAGGTTTCGTGTATGATCAAAGCAAAGAACAACTAGAAGCATTGCAATTAAAGAAACCAAGAAGTGAAGAACTAGGAGACGATAAAGTTATGTTCATCGAAGATCTCATTGATTTGGTTAAGGAAACGAATAGCATGGCATGTATGGATGTAAAGAGATTGGAAAATAACCCTGATGGTGATGAACTTGCTCTTTTTGCCGATGATGACAACAAAATGAAGTCTTTATTTGATAATGTCGCTATGACGATCAATAAAGCAAATGATGTTGATGCTACGAAGAATATAAATGTCAAAACCTATAATGATTATGCCACGGTTTACGATCAACTCGTTAACCAGCGAGGTATGCCAGAAGATGTATTCAATAAGGTATTGTGGATACCTATCATTGCAAGAAATGACACGTATGTTACAGGTGGTTCACCTGATGGGGCTAAAATTAAAGCATGGCTTGATGAATGGTTAGTGGATGAGGGCGAACGAGTATTTTATATTGAGGTTAATTTTACTTCAGACGAGGACGATAGCTCGAACTGGAAAGAGATACTTAATCCATTTTCTGAAATGGGAAATCTAACAATATCCGAATACATACTTAGCCTTGGTCGAAGGTCTGGTATATTCATCGAAGAACCTCTGGGTTCTAAAGGAGTGGTTAGTAGATGGAGTAAGTGGATCATGAAACGTACCGATACAGATAAACGTTCTAATCACATATTCGTTCTAAGGCAGCCAGGTATGAGTAATGCGGTCTATACTACAGATAGACCTGACGCTATTATAAATATTTTGGAAGCAGTAGGTGAATAGTTAACTAAAAAAATAAATGATATAATAATGAAAAAGTATTTAAATAAATATATATTAACCCTGTGTGTGTGCGTCACATTACTGGGTATGAAACAAGCAAATGCACAAATTGGATCTATTAAATATAATAGCCATGTGACAGATGCATTAGGGTTGCCTAATACGAACGCTATAGCAGGTACAGCAGGAGTAGGTACTGTTCTTTCAGATACGTTTAAAGAGCGCCTGGATGATGTCTTTGCAGTAGTGGTAGCGGCAGGTGCTGATGCTGAATCAGAAAAAACTGATTTACTTGCCTTTCAGGTTGGTGATAAAACTGTTTTTAATATCCATATTGAGGATGGTAAAATTGATGTAAGGAGACGTATAGGAGAGGTTTCAGCTTCCTATATAATTTACGACGAACTGTTTTACTTTCGTAACCTCTTCACTTTTCTGATAAGTCCCAATTACATCGCAATTATGGTAGATGAAGATGGTGCCAAATGGAATATAGCACCAGTTCTCTTCGGATTAAACTCCAATGAAGGAACAGATCAATACTCAGCAGGAATGGGGTCCCATGTAACACCGTTTTTTGATGCAGGTGGCGGAAATGGTATGGTCCGTTCAAATCATGCGTACACCATATATCCAATGACTGATGAATATGACACCTATGCAGAGATTCAGGCATGGTTAGACGATCCTGCTCAACAAGCGCGTGCGGCAAATGCTAAAACACCAGTATCTAAAGCCTTACCAGTATCTGAATTAGAAGAGGAGGCAAGTGTTGATTTTTACGCCTATCCTAATCCATCATCAGAGTATATTACAATTCAAGGAGTTGAAAATAAAGAAACTCTATTTATTTATGATGTACTAGGAAATAAAATATTGGAAACCGTAGAGAAACAGATTAATGTTTCTACCTATAGCCCAGGATTGTATTTTGTTAAAAAAGGCTCTAGTAAAAAAGTATTAAAATTTGTGAAGCAATAATTAAATTAAACCCTGTTGTACCATATGATACAACAGGGTTATTTAATTCTTAAAAATAAAGCAAATGGTACTATTTAAAAAGAATAAAGAGATGTGTATATCTGTTAAAGTGTATTTTTCAATGCTTTTTTTATAGAATGGATCAAGGCAAACTCATACTTTAATTCCCAACACACTAAGTAGATAAGATTCGTTCTTAATCAGCCTATTCGTTACGGTGAAAATGAGAGAATAAAAGGGAAGGTACATTATCTTAAAAATCAATGTTTTTGATCAGATTACATATTTGCCCAATATGTTTTATTTAAACACGAAGGATGTGTATAATGGCCCATGAATGACAGGGGTAGAAAATAATTTAGGTGCCTTGAGTTTTCATCAAAGACCAATTACTAATTCTGAAGATTTACTAGGGGAATAAGAAGTGCTAAATTGAATTTATTTAAAGTTTTTTGAAAATAAAAACGAGTTGTAGAAATTTATAACGGCACGTACTAGGCAAAAACATGATAGAAATGGAAATAATCCCCTATTTGACAATACTATCGTGTGTACACATCTTAATTTAGTAGTAGTCACCCTTGAAGTATAGAATTGAATTCATCTAATCCATTTTTTAAAGTTATAGAGCCAGGTGGTCTTTCTGACTTATAACCATTCCATCCTCCCAAGCGAGCAATGGTCCAAGTAGCCCAACTCAATACGTTTCTAGGGTACGAGTTCTTGGTTTTAAGGTATTACCTTTCAACTTTTTATAAACACTTGACTTGTTGATAATCAGTAGCTTCTGTCATAGGTTGGCTTTGTTCTTTTCCATAAGCAATCATCATTTGACATATTTTCAAGACCCCTTGCAATACCATGATGGTGAGTTTGCGTATTGACCATCCTGTTTCCAGTTCACTGTCCTTTATGACAAAGCTTTTCTTTTTCATCAACCTGAAGACCTGTTCTATAAACCAACGATGATTGTGCTATTGTACTAAAAAAACAAACTTTAAGCAAGTTGCCTCATAAAATTAATTGGTCAGTTGCTCTAAGTAACTTTGAGGAATTTTTTTTCCAAGAGATTTTGATTTCATAACATCTTTTAAAGCATTTTCTTTTTCTCCTAATTGAAAATAAACTATAGATCTATTGTACCATCCATCAATAAAAGCCGGAAAAAGATGAATCATATCGGTATATGTGTTTATAGCATTGTCTAATTCGTTATTTTGAAAATATGCATTGGCTAAATTATTATATGCATTTACTTTATCAGGAGCAATTGAATTGGCTTTTTTAAAATTAGAGATAGCATTGGTGTAATTTTTACTATTTAACCAAAGGTTGCCTCTATTATACCAAGCTTCGTATAAATTATCATTTAAAGATATGGATTTGGTGTAATCTTTAAGAGCGTCCTTGTAATTGTTTTTTACTAAATGTATATTACCTCTATTTATATAAGCTTGAGGAATAGTTTGATCTAATTGTATGGCTTTATTAAAATCAGATAGAGCTTCATCGAATTTTTGTAATTCATACAAAAATTGTCCTCTGTTAATGTAGGCTTTTGCGTAGTTAGGGTTTATTTCAATAGCTGTGTTATAATCAGCAATAGCTTTTTGGTGTTGATTTAATTTTTTATAAGAATCTCCTCTATTGAAATAGTTTTGAAAGTTATTAGGGTTAAAAGATATGGCTTGACTATAATCTTTAATTGATTTTTTAAGCTCATTGTTGTTACTATAAAAATTCCCTCGCCCTATGTAAGCATACCAGTCATTGGGGTATTCTTCTATTGCTTTAGACCAAAGTGTCTCGCTAGATTTCCAAATTTTGCTTTGATGCCAGGTGGAAAAAGAACAATAAATAGCAAGTGATATTAAGAAAGCGGTTGTAGCTGTATTGTAAAGTTTACGTTTTTTTAATGCGTAATCCCAAGCATATCCTATTATGAAAAACAAACCAATATATGGTAAGTAAGTATATCGTTCAGAGGTAATTGCTCTTCCAATAGAAAAAAACTGTAATACAAGTATAAGGTTGGCAACAAAAAAAACACTTCCAAAAACAATGTATTTATTTGTTATTCTCTTTTTTATTATAAAAAAGAGAATAACAGCAACGAATATTGTAGCTGTTATTAATTTTATCGCCCAAATTGTTGTGCTTTGAGGGTATGGGTGCATCACAGAGAACCCATAAGGAATAATTCCTTTTATGATATAGTTAGTCAAGGCATAACAACCATAACTTATTCTTTCTAAGATTGAGAATTCTCCTAATTCACCTATGGCATAATCTTTTTGAACTAATATCGTTGTAATACCCAGTAAAAAAGAACATATAAATAGAGGCAGTTTATTAATAACGTTTTTTAAAGAAATTGTATTGTTTTGAAAATAGTCTATTGCAATTAATATAACCGGAAGAGTTACTGCAGCAGGTTTTGATAATAATGAGAATATTCCTAATAACGTAAACAAGAAGTAATCTTTTAAGCTTTTTGTTTTATTATACGAGAGATAAAAAAGTATACTTGATAAATAGAAACAGGTAAATAATACATCTTTTCGCTCTACTACCCATGCTATAGATTCTACATGCATGGGGTGGATACCAAAAAACAATGCAGTAACCAATGAAATTTTGAAGTTGCTATTAGTCAGTTTTTTTATAAAAAGAAATACGAGTCCTGTATTGATTAGATGTAAAATTAAATTTATAAGATGATAGCTAAATGGAGATTCACCAGATAGTTTATAGTTTAAAATAAATGATATGACTGTTAAAGGGTGATAGTTTCCTCCAACACCTTGTTTGAAAAGTTGGAATATATCTGAAAATTTGAAATTTTTAATTAAAGTATTTTGAAAAATGACAGTATCATCATCATAATTTACAATGCCATTAAGTAGAGTTGGGAAGAGGCAAATACTACTAATTATTAAAATGAGAATTAGAGTAATATTCCATTTGTTTTTAAGAAAATTCATATAAATATTGTTGAAAATTTTACCAAGTTATTCTATATTATCAGTAAGTGAATTTATTACAATTGTCCTTAGAAATAGTTGCTTTTTTAACTTGTAGTTAAATTGCATAAAAATCAGAATAGAGAAAGGCTTTTAGTTTAGTATTTAATTTATTCGAAATACTAAATCACAAGCTTGGCGTTTAAATTGGAGTGAATTTTTTATAGAATTTCAATGTTTAAATATAGGAATAATCATTCTATTGATTGTCTTTTTTAGACTTTATATGTAAAAAAATCCGATAAAAAGAATTAAAAACTAAGTATATTTTTTATTAAATGTTTTTTTTTCTTACTTTTGATGCTTATTAAAGCTGTTAATAGATGTAATTATGTGTATTGTCGGTTATTTAATAATTAACATAAATTATTTTACCAACCCCTTACAAAATGAAACAATCTTACTCGTTTACAGATCAATTCAAAAACACACTTTGTTCTTTGAAAAAAAGAAGTTCTCTTATTACAAGGACTTCTTTTTTAGTATTATACCTTTTTTTAGGTTTTCAGTTAAAAGCTCAAACTACCATTGTTAGTAATGACTTTGAAATCTGTCAAGATGGTTATACCGAATTTGGATCTTACACGGATGGATCTGCAGATTATTTTATAAGAGCAAATGGAATTGTTCAAGATACAATGTGTACTGCTGCCACTACATCTAGTCAATTAACGTTTACGAACATTAGTGGATATTACTATACTGGTGAAGACACGGATAGACCTTTAGAAAATCCTAATACCTCTGGAGAATTTGGATCTCAGCCTTTGTCGTCAGGAGTTCACTTTTCTGCTATTGATGTTTCTGGCTATACAGATGTTAAGCTTAAATTAAATGTTGCTGCTCGAGCGAATCTCACTTTTGAACCAGACCTTGAATATCTAAAAATATATGCAGATAGCAAAAATACAGGAGCTTGGGCTCTAATTGGTGCTTTTGAGGTTCAAAGTAGTGTTTCTTCAGATACTCTGGCTGTAGATACTGACTTAGATGGTATAGGAGACGGAATTAAACTAAAAGAGGAGTTTCAAACCTTTACATTTGATGTTCCTTCTGGAGCTACAACTATGAATGTTCGTATAGAAATGAATAGTTCAAGTGGAAACGAAGAAATTGCTTTTGATACTTTTGTTCTTGAAGGAACAGCAGCAGCAACAGATACTACGGCTCCAGTTATTACGGTATGTGCAAGTACACCAAGCAATATATCGGCTAACGCTTCTTGTCAGGGTACAGCACCAAACTTAACTGGAGGGGTAACCGCAACAGATGATAGTGGAGTTACTCCAACAATCACCCAAAGCCCAGCATCAGGAGCAACCTTAGGATTGGGAACAACAACGATAACCTTGACCGCAACAGATGGATCAGGTAATACCGCAACATGTACAGTAAATCAAACTGTAGTAGATGCAACAGCACCAGTAATTACGGTTTGTGCAAGTACACCTAGTAATATATCGGCCAATGGCTCATGTCAAGGAACAGCACCAAATTTAATAGGATCTGTTACTGCTTCTGATAATTGTACGTCATCACCAACAATCACCCAAAGCCCAGCATCAGGAGCAACCTTAGGATTGGGAACAACAACGATAACCTTGACCGCAACAGATGGATCAGGTAACACCGCAACATGTAC